>JAJPGW010000013.1 GCA_021325575.1 Gammaproteobacteria bacterium
GCCGCGCGCATAATAACATCACGTAGATTAAAGATCTGTTGATCAGAATCATTCAGGCACGGAATGTATTGAAATTTTTTCCCGCCCGCCTGCAAAAATTGCTCCCGCCCGCGAATATTAATTTCTTCCAGCGTTTCCAAACAATCCACTGCAAATCCGGGACAAATAACGTGTAAATCCGTAATGCCTTTTTTCGGCAGTGTCTCAAGCATTTCCTGTGTGTAGGGCGAAAGCCATTTTGCTCGACCTAAACGGGATTGAAATGATAGCGACCATTGATTTTTGGATAATTGCAATTTTTCAGCGATACGATTCGCGGTTGTCTGGCATTCTTCAAAATAGGGATCACCTTTTTTGCTAAATTTTTCTGGAATGCTATGAAATGAAAATAATAAATGTTGCAAAGCATGCGGTTTAATTGAATCGGCAATCGCTTGAAGATAGGATTCCTGGGCGCCATAACTTGAAATCGTCTGAATTTCTGGAAGTTTTCGCCATTTTTTTAAAATATTCGCCACTTGATCGAATGAAGCTGCGGTCGTCGTTGCCGAATATTGCGGATAAAGTGGCAGCACTAGAATTTTTTTGCAATGCTTTAATTGATTCAGCGCGGATTCGATATCAGGATTGCCATAATGCATACCAATGGCTACCGATAAATTTAACTCTGCTGATAATTTTTCAGCAAGTTTTTCAGAATAAATTTTCAATGGCGAGCCATTTTCTGTCCAGATTTTTTGATAGAGTTTTGCTGAAGAATTAGAACGAAAGGGCAGAATAATCCCATATAAAATTGGCAGCCATACTAATTTTGGCAATTCCACTACGCGGGGATCTGACAAAAATTTCTTTAAATATTTTCTGACAGAAGCAGGCGTTGCTGAATCCGGCGAGCCAATATTGGTAAGCAATACGCCAATCTCATTTGTCGCCATATTTAAAACCTAAGGCTGCCAATCGGTCCTTGATATTGGGATGAGTGGAAAAGGCATCGCTCAATGAACGAATGGGCTCAATGCCAGCTTGCACCGGATCAAAAATATAAGCTTCGCGCCGCACATTTTCATGTGGAGTTTGTTGATAAGCAGCGCTGTAGGCATCTTGATTATCCGTGTGATCTTGCTGAATTTTTAAGAGCGCGGAAGCCAGTGGATGATTGTCCCGCATTAATTCCACAGAACCGGCGTCTGCCATATATTCGCGAGTGCGGCTTAAATAGAGCAGTAACAAAATATTTATAATAGGCAGGAGATAACGCAAAATAATAATCACGACAGCGAGCCCATTGCGGCTACGATTATCATCGGAACGACTGCTGAACATCGCGTTATAAAAGAAAATATCTAAAATAATAATAATTAAATTCGCCAACACGGATGCCATCAGCGTTAATTTAATATCAAGATGACGAATGTGGCTTAATTCATGCGCCATCACAGCTTGTAACTCAGCGCGATTGAGTTTTTGCATTAATCCACGCGTGATTGCAACCATGGCCGATTTTTCACTGTAACCACTGGCAAATGCATTCATGTAATCCGCATCAATAATATAAACTTTGGGCATGAATTTTAAGCCGGCGGCAATTTTCATTTCTTCAACAACATTGTAAAGTTGTTTTTCTTCGAGCGATTTCGCATTTTCAGGTGTCACTTCGTGATAGTCAGTGCCAAGCAGCATTAATTGATCGTGAAAAGTGAATGTCACAAATAACGAAACCGCAGCAACACAAAACATCACACAGGTCGCGAGAGGAAAAAGTTGCAATGTCACTAATCCAGTAAAAATATCGGAAAGCGGCACTTGCGGATATTTTCCTGAATCAATATACGTATCAACCAGCAAACCCAATGCAATATAAATCAGAAAAAAAATCGTAATAACAAAAAATGTTCTGCGATTATTAATACGTAATGTTCGGCGCCAATCGGCGGTGCCAAGAGGATTTAATGCGTTCATAAATTATAATTTTACCGTGTAATTTTCCTGTTCTGCGACTTTGTCTGCGCTTAATTGCCAGTAGGGGAAATCAAAATCCAATTTGCCCTTGAAAATGCCGACAATCATGGAGGTAAAAAAGGATTTTTTATTTGCGTTGTATTGTTCGACGCTATCGTTAAACGATTGCTTTGCGTAAGCTAATTTATTTTCTGTGTTGACGATTTCTTCCTGTAATTGGATCGCGTTTTGGTTGGCTTTTAAATCAGGATATTGTTCGAAAACCAAATTGATGTTGGATGCAATTTTGGAAATTTCATTTTCAGCCGCAATTCGGGATTTTTCATCACCTTGTGCTTTTGCTTGTTGAGCTTGATTACGGAGTGCCACCACATCTTTTAACGTGGTTTGCTCATAATTCATGTATTTTTTAACAACTTCAATCAATGATTCAAAAACCTTGAATCGGCGGTCGAGCTGGATATCGATTTGTTTCTGGTTGTTGCGGACCGCTTCAATTAGCGCGATTAACCTATTGTAAGTTAATACAATAAAGACAGCGACAGCGGCTAAAATAATCAGGATTAACATACCGGTACTCATGCTTTTTTAACTCCTATATAATGATAATAATTATACCACCGAGAATGAAATATGTCAGATATTCCCTTAACTTTATCCCCGGAACTCTATGATTATTTATTAAAAAATTCGGTGCAGGAACCTGAAATTCTTTCAAAATTGCGTATTCAGACTCATAAAATGAGCATGGGCCATATGCAGGTTTCGCCCGAACAGGGCCAGTTTATGGGGTTATTGGTCAAATTACTCAATGCTAAAAAAACGCTGGAAATCGGTGTTTTTACAGGCTATAGCACATTGGCAGTCGCATTGGCATTGCCCCCCAATGGTAAAATTGTCGCGTGCGATATCAATGTTGAATGGACTCGAATTGCCAAAGACTTTTGGGAAAAGGCAGGCGTTTCAGAGAAAGTGGATTTAAGGCTTGCGCCTGCTCTTGATACCCTGAATGAGTTAATCGACCAGGGTGGAGTGGGCACTTTTGATTTCGTTTTTATTGACGCCGATAAAAAAAATTATTGGAATTATTATGAATTATCCCTATCCCTTTTGCGCCCAGGCGGTTTGATCCTGATTGACAATGTATTATGGTACGGGGATGTGGCAGATGAAAGCGTACAAGATCAAAATACCCTTGCTATCCGCGAATTCAATCAAAAAATTTTTCAGGACCAACGTGTTTTTATTACCATGCTACCGATACGCGATGGAGTTACTTTAGCCCTGAAAAAATAAGTATTACAGCAATTCTTTAAAACCCGTGCAAGATTCTTGCTACCAGTGTGGCGGCTCCAAGGCACGCCGTCGTCGCGCAGCCAAAACCTTCAGCGGCATCGGCATCGGGATCGGCAGGTCTATCACAAAATAACCGACCCAAAAATATTCCGCGAACATAAAATTTGAGTTGTTCTCCACAACTTAAAGGCTCTTGTGGTCTTTCGGCATCAGGTTGTATTAAGGGTACTTTTGCTTCATCTGGTCGAGATTGGCCCAGGTCTGCTTGGGATGCAGGTTGGGCGGTTAATGTTTGTTCTAATCGTTGGAAAACCTGCCTGTCAGTTGCCATATCTCATTCCTCTTTTATTAAATAATCGCGAAAATTATAGCACTTAAGCGTGAAAATAGTGAGAAAAATTAGGTAGTTTAATGCTATAATGGTAAAAAATGCTACAGAACCGAATAATATCGGAGATCAGTGTGATGAGTATGTTTCGACCTCAGCAAAAGCAAACCAAAAAACCCGCACAAAAAGCTCCCCAACAAGGGCGCACTTTTGATAATCCACCTAATTTCGATCTGCATGTGCACGCGCAGCTAGCGTCTAATGTGGTGAAAGTGGTGAAAATGGATAGCAGCAAGGAAGAAAAGGCAGAAGCAGAAGCCAATTTGGATAATGTTGTTAAAGGGATTATTTGGGACGCTGTCATTTCGATAAAAAAATTGCCTGATGAGAAAGAAGCTAAGGCCCTTGTAGACGCCCATCGAAAAAATCTATTAGAAGGGCCTTATTCACCGAGACATGTCGAGACCATCACCTCTCGAATGCATCTTGCTCTCGCTGCTCTGAGAAATCAGCAACAAAAAATGAATGAAGCCGCAAAAGAAGCCTTATCCGAGCGCATTGGCGAAATAATTTGGGGCGCAGTCATGGCGAGAAAAAAATTTCCTAATGAGCAAGAAGCGGCGGCTTTGACAGAAGTTTTTTTAAAATTAGGTCCTAAAGAAGTCATCCAACCGATAGTAGAAAAATGCCTGAACCGATTAGTCGAATTACATAATGATATGAATAATAAGGCCGCCATTTTGCAAAGCATGCGATCGCTGACAGCGTCTGAATTAAAAGATGCCCAGGAAAAAATGGGCGATGCGATGCATCGAGAATGGCAAGCCGGCGCTAGGAAAGATGGCAAAAAAGATCGCTTTAAACCTTGTTTAGCGCCAGGTAATAAAGAGGCAGGCGAAACAGAGTTAAAGGCAGAATTAAAACTAAAAGCAGAAAAAGCCGAAGCAAAATTAAAAGAAGAATTAAAAAAAGCTCATCCTGAAATAAAAGACATCGATCAATTTTATAATGCAAACAAGCAAAAAGATGTCTTGGAAAGAGAAATATTAAAAGATTTCAATAAATTTTATAAATATGTAGAAAATAAAGAAGAACCTCATAAAAGTGGCTGGCAAGAAGATATTTTAAATCTGGATTATTCGGTCCTTCAATCCAAGAATAAGACAGAGAATGACACGGCTGCTGGTATTGCTGTAGAGTTGGTTAATCGTTTTTTATCCGAGGAAAGAGGTCCTCAGCATAAAGTTTCAGGTGATGATGTAACAATCTGGTTGCTTGAAACAGCAGGCCCCGAGACTCACGATAAATGGCTTCTCCGAAATAAAAGTTGGGCGACTCCTACCCAGCTAAAACCCTTTGGTGAGTTGCCTTCTGCACAAGCTATTCTGGATTTTCAAGTACTGACGACGATTGAGTTGCTTGGTGAGAATAAAGATTTGGCTAAACAACCATCGAAGCCAGAGCAACCGATGAAGGGTATGCGAAAATTATGATGACAAAGAGATATTGTAATTTTTAAATCCGAGCAATGGCGAATTCTTCAAACAAATAATCCACCCACAAACTACTCAATTGTTCCTGCAATCGATTTTGAATTTGCCGTTCATCGATATTGTCGAAATCAATCAGCTCTAATGGTTGATCCGGCCAAGAACACGCAAAAACTGCTTTCGTGCGCTTACCCGTTTCGGGATCCACTTGCCATTGCAAACACTGCGCGCAAACGCCTTTTAGCATGCACTGCATCGTACTATAAACCGAACCAAAAATACGCGGATCTTTGATAAAGAAATCTTTGAGCTGAATTTTACGTGCATCCTGAAATTTTCGCATTAAATCGGTAGCGGTAATCAAATAAATTCGATCAACATCGGTCAGCGGAATTTCCGGATGATTTTTTTGCGGATCTAATTTTCCTTGAGCATAACGCAATAAAATATCTATTCCATCGCCTTGGGTAGAATAATCTTGCGGGCGCGTCGCGTGGATCATTTCACCCGATTCTGTTACCCAGATAACGACATCGGAGGATTTTTCAATTTGGTCCTGACAATACACTTCATCTTTATTTTTAAAAATACCGAGAAAAATAACGCGATTGCCTTTGGCGCGCAGGGCTTTACCGTAACTTTGCAATAGAGCAAGTCCAATTTGATTGCCGACAATTAAAATAGTTTCGCCTTCTAACGCAACTTTCGCACGTACACCGGTTGGGCCCATTAATGAAACGGGATCGCCAGGGCGGAAGGTTGCGCAGAGTTTTGAGCTCGCGCCATTTTCAATGATAATAAATTTTAAAGTTTCATGATCGTGATCAGCTGCAATTAATGCGATAGGTTCAATTTGCAGTGAAGTATGATCAATATGTGGCGCAAAGCTTTCGTAATTTTGTAAACGATAAAATTGACCGGGCTGAAAATGTTTAGCAGCCAGCGGTGCTTCAATCGTCAACTCTAAAATATTGTCAGCGCGACGTTCTACTTGCGTGACTTTAGACGAAAATATTTTTTGCATCTGCTGATGAAATTGTTCATATTCTTTTTGATCGCCTTTGTGGCCTAATTTGCTTTCTAATGCGGATAAAATTTTCGGATAGGTTCTTAAACCCGATGCAATCGCTTTCACCACGCTACCGTGAAAAACTGGGTGCGTATCGCCAATCAAGCTAATGCGTTTGTCATGACGTTGATAAGAAGTAAAAGGGCCAAATTCTTTTTCTTTGCAATGCAACGCACCCGGTGAAATATTCAATTCGCCGCCAATATCTTCATAATGCTGATATTGCACACCTAATCGTGTGAATGTGCCTTTATGTTCAAATTCATAAGCAATATTCGGCTGTGTGCCCGTCGCAACAAAAATCGAACGCGCAGGAATACGGACTTCTTCCGTCATCGTTTCCCACTCATTGTTATTTTTACGCATTCTGCGATTGCAAATCAGGGTTTCGACATGACCAAATTGATTACGTTCAACCGATGATGGTTCCAACGCTTCAAGATAATAAACGCCTTCGTGCAAGGCTTTTTGTAATTCTTCATGATTGTTGATGTAAGCAGGGGATTCTTGCATGGAACGTCGATAGACAATGGTGACGCCGCCCCATTGACGAATTAATTTGATAAAATTCGCGGGACGTTTTTCTTTCGCAGCGTTTTCGCGTTCCTTTCTCACGGCTTTTCCGTGAGATAAAAATTCTTCGAGAATTTCGATAGAAGCAGGGTCGAGACGTTTACGGACTTTTTCCTCACCGTATTTTTTAACTAATTTTTCATGGCGCGCTAAGATTTTTTCGACCTGACGGATGTAATAAGCCTGAACTTCAGTTGCAGTATCAACTCCTGTTAAGCCACCGCCAATGACTGCGGCCGGTAATCTCACTTGTAAATTGGTTAAACTGCTGGATTTCGCAGCATTTCCAAGTTGCAGCGCCATCAGAAAATCATTTGCCTGACGCATGCCGGGCGCTAAACTGCCTGGAATAGAAAGGGCTTTCGGTAACCCTGCGCCGACAGCCACGACAAAATGATCGAAACCCAAATCCCAAGCATCTTCAACTTTAATCGTTCCGCCAAAACGCACGCTGCCAAACACTTGAAAATACGGCCTGCGCATTAAGCTAATGTAAATTAATTTCAGAAAATTTTTATCCCAACGAACGGTAATTCCATATTCAGCAACACCGCCAAATCCAGCCATTAAGCGTTCATCGAGTGATTCTTTGATTTCATCAAAATTCTGAATCGGTTCTTTGATTAATTTTTCCGGTAAGGGTTCGATTTTCAATCCATCAAAACCAACAACTGCAAAACCTTCTAGCAACAAATGATGCGCGAGCGTAAACCCAGCCGGCCCCATGCCAGCAATCATGACTTTCAAACCATTATACGGTTTCATGATCCATTGTTTTTGTCTGAGCGGATTCCAGCGCGTTAGCAAATCATAAATTTCAACACCCCATGGTAAATTCAACACATCCATCAAAACGCGTGTTTCAATTTGCGGAATGTTGACGGGTTCCTGTTTTTGATAAATACAGGCTTTCATGCAATCGTTGCAAATTCGATGGCCAGTAGCAGGGCACATGGGGTTATCAACCATGACCATTGCAAGGGATGCGAGCGTGTGACCATCGCGTTTTAAGAAATTCATCTCGGAAATTTTTTCTTCAAGCGGACAGCCGGTGAGCGTCACATCGAGCGCATTTTTTTTGAGGCCTAAACTGGGAACGCCTTTTTTGTTAGGAAAACCTTTTGAACAAAAATCACCATCATGATCATGACAATAAATACAATAATTCACTTGATCTTGCACTTCGCGTGCATTCATGCGCGGATCCGTTAATTTGAATCCATCACGCAAACGCAATTCAGCATCATCGCTAGTAATGCGATTGAGTTTGTCTTCTGCCGTTTTGTATTTGACAAGTTGCGCGGGTTCTACCCGTTCTGGGATGTGAAAACTGGACCAATGTCTGATTTCGGGATCATTGGATTTGATTGCCTGCACACACCATTGTGTGAGCTTTTCGATTTCACCCGCATAACTTTCTGGATTTTCTAAATAGTGATTACCAAGCAGTGCGATAGAAAGTTCTTTATCTTCCGCTTTTAACGGCGCTTTTTTTAATTCAGCCGCTAACCACAAATTCAATTCATCAAAACTCGGCAATAATTCATTTTTTTGTAATTGTTTTTTCGCCTGTTTTAGGATGAAAAATTTTTTAAAAAGGGATAAGGGATTGTCGGAGGTGGTGCGAATTTGGGCGATACTGACCGCTTCCTCGATATTAAATAATTTAGCTAAAAAGGGTTCGAGTACCATCGCTGCGGCGATTAATAAATCACTGGTTTCGATAGGCGAAAAAGTCTTCGTGCCATCGCGATAGGCGAGTAAATCACTATAAAGATTGGAATTGACGGTTTTTAACTCGTCTAAAAAGGTCTCATCCAGACGGTTTAAGCCTTCTGCGCGAAATAATTCGGCGAAGCTAAAACCGGTTAGCTTTAAGGCATAGGTCTTTGTTTCATTGGAAAAAGTATGCATGTTGATGTCTTTCAGCCACGATAGGGCTATATTAGCTTATTTGACTAGCAACTGTCATCCTGAGCGAAGCTCAGGATGACATTACTTGCAGATTGTGAGCGTTCCTAGGAGCCTGTGCCTGTTAATTTTGCTACCTGTGCAACGGAAGTAACCGCTTCTGGAGTGGCGCTCACCGCAACATCATCCCAAAAGACTTTAGGTTTAAATACAGGGTCTTTTTTTCCTTCTAATTTTTTTATCATTTCATCTGCTGTCTTGAAAGCAGGGGTCCATTCTTCTGAAGGTTCCACGATTCGCTTTTGTACATATTTCAATAGTTTTTGTATTTTCTCAGGATATTGAATCATGTTGTGATCAAATGCATAGTTTAGCAATTTTAATAATGCTGAAATGTTTAATGGTTGAATTCTTAACATGTAAGGTTTTTCATTCAAAAGATTTAAAGCTGCATTGAAAGCATTGATATCCGGTTTTTTTTCAAGAAATGCATCCATGCATGAAGGCATATAAAGAATTGCATTAACTAGTGGTATTTCTTGCACGCCTTTATCTTCCCCAAAACGCTCATAGGATGCATTACAGGGATCCGCATCGGCCTTAAGCAATTCCATAACCAGTGTATTATCCTTTTTCCTCATCGCGTGGCAGAGCGGTGTGAGGCCCTTGGTATCATCAAAATTCACATAAGGCCGGATGTCTTCTTCCGGTGTGCCTTTTCTACGTTCAATTGCCCGACATTCCTGAATGGCCACTAACACTTTTTTGGTTTCATCGCTTTTGCTGTCTTTCAAAGTAGCTAATAACGCAAATTCTAATTTGGTTAGGTGTGTTGCTTTAGGATTAAATTTTTCTGTATATCGTTTGTCAATGTTAGAAAAAAGAGCTTCTTCAATTTGCTTTTTTTTCTGATCGAGCGCGGCTTTTTCTGCTTCTGAAATTTGTTTGGTTTCTGGAGTGCCTAATACGGCTAATGTCTTCCCAGTAGAATGTACAGTCGCTCGAGTGGTTTTCATTTCACTCCTGGCAACAGCAGGTTTATATTTTCCTAAATCTCCCATCACTGACGTTTGGTCTCTCATGAGGCCACTAATAATCTCTGTTCTCTCCATTGGATTGAATTCGTCAAAATCAAATCCTACCCGGCTATCTTTAGCCGCCGTCTTTAAGCAAAACTGCATTCTTACAAATTCATGCCAATTCATGTTTTCAGGTTCATCATCTCTTTGGACGACGCTAAATAGGATGTGACCAACCCCTTTAAAAAATTCTTCCTCCATTCGGTTCATCGTTTGAATATCTTCGACCTCAAATATTGTTCGATGATACTCATTGTTGTAGTATCGATCATTCTCCATTTTCGCTGTTAGTAAAAAACTGGTGAAAAATAATTTGAGATAATTGGTCTCATGCAGCCAGATAGCTCGATTTTTTAAATAAGATCTGAGATTCATCAGGGCGCAAATAAAAGTATCTAGTATGTGCTCTGGAGTAACTTTTTCGACAGTAATGCGCTTTTGTTCAACTCCGGCTTTAAAATCAGGAATCATTTGTATGATAGGTGTATTTGGAAAAGCATGATGGATTAATCTAAATAATGGATAATCTGGAATGACAGGATGAGTCAGTACGAAATCTTCATGAGTTTTAGGTGCGTCACCTGGATGAAGTTTTTGTTGCAAGGCTAATTCATTTCGAAGGAGTGCAAGTAGGTTTGCAGCTAATTCTAAATAGGGTTTGGTCTCTACTAACGATGTTAATCGATAGGTTTGCATAAATTCAACAAGGAACATTTTTTCATAATTTTTTGTGAGTTCAACAAAATTGGATTCGCGTACTTCGTTTACATTGGAAACCAGTTTTTTGGTATAGAGTTGATGCAAACCCACCAGTTGTACTTTGGTGATCGTTCGGAATTCCCTGATTGAATCTGCTGCAAACGTTAATTCCGGACAGGTTGCTTTTTGTTCTAGTGCTAAATCGACGAGTAGGCCTTTTTGTGGTGTAGTTAAAGAATATTGAACAGCTAAGGTAGTGATGTGGTCACGCTGTTCTTGGGGCAATTTTTCTTCTGGGGTTAAGTTAAAGTGAAACACAATAGATTGAGAAAACGCCATATAAAACCTAACTATTTTAATTTAAGGGAGTCTAATTTTACTCCATTTCTGATCAAGAAAGAAGCATGAAAATACAATTATAACTATTTGATTTAATTGAAATTTATCGTCAATTTTTCAGAAAATTTCTTAAAGTAATCAGCATGGAGGCATGTTCCCCTGGAAATCGATAAAGCAGGGGATAAGCCGTTCGCAGCGTTTGTTTTACGGCTTCATGATATCGATCATCCTGAGTGACTTTAAAAAGTGCGAGCAGGCCATCGCAAGCTTTCGCATTGCCCGAGGGAATTGCTTCATCCATCAGGGTTTTGGGGCGATACAAAACGATTTCCTGTTCGCGGCTTGTGAAGTAAAAACCGCCATTTGTACTATCCATAAAATTTTGTAGCAAGTCATCGGCGAGGTGTTTTGCAAATTCCAGATGGTTTTTATTTTCTGAAAAATGGAAAGATGTCATCAACGCATCCAGTAAAAAAGCATAATCATCAAGAAATGCAGGCGTTTTTAAGCGATTATTCATCCAATAATTATTTTGAATAAATTGAATAGCACGGTTTGCCGAATCAACATAAACGGGTTCTTTTAAACTATGGCCTGCGATCAACATTGCTTTAATCATGAGACCATTCCAACTGGTCAGGATTTTTTGATCACGCGCAGGTGGAATGCGTTGTTCACGTTGATTTAATAATCGGGTTTTGATCGTTTGTAACATTTTTTCGGCATCGGGGAGTGACATCTCTAATTTTTTGGCTGTATTTTCGAGAGATTCAGCGATATGCAAATGCCATTGGCCTTCAAAATTGGGTGATTCGGATAAACCAAAATAGATTTCGGCAAATTTATCTTCGGTTTCCGATAAAAGTTCAGCGATTTCAAATTTGTTCCAAATGTAATAATGGCCTTCTTTGCCTTGCGTGTCTGCATCGAGACTGGAATAGTAGCCGCCTTCGGGTGCTTGCATTTTTTTGATGACCCAGTCAGCAGTTTCTCTTGCAATGCGCGCAAATTCCGGATGATGTTCGCTTGCTTTTGCATAGACTTGTAATAATTGAGCATTGTCATAAAGCATTTTTTCAAAATGGGGGATTTGCCACTTGGCGTCGACAGAATATCGAAAAAAACCGCCGCCAATTTGATCGTAAATGCCGCCATCTGCCATTTTTTCCAGAGAGAAAAAAGCCATTGGTGATTTTTCTTGTAACAATAATTCTAGCAAAGGTGGATGAGGAAATTTTGGAGCGGGACCAAAACCGCCAAATTTTTCGTCAAATTTTTGTTTTAAAAAATCATTGGCGAGCTGCAATGGTTTGTCGCTCAATTCCATTTTTTCAGGTTGAGGATTTTCGCTGCGTAAAATCGCTAGTAATTGTTCGTTTTGTTTTTTAATTTCATCAGGGCTTTTGGCAAAAATATCCGCTATTGTTACTAACACATCTTTGAAAGAAGGTAATTGTTGATGAGTTTCTCGCGGAAAATAGGTTCCACTAAAAAAAGGTGCTAAATCATTGGGCGTCAAGAAAACAGTTAATGGCCAACCGCCATTGTGTTGAGTGAGAAAATAATGCGCGGTTTGATAAATTTTATCGAGATCGGGACGTTCTTCACGATCGACTTTAATATTCACGAATAATTTATTCATTAAAGCGGCGGTTTCATCATCTTCGAATGATTCATGGGCCATCACATGGCACCAATGACAAGCGGCGTAACCAATCGAGAGTAGGATGGGTTTATTTTCTTGTTTCGCTTTGTCTAAGGCTTCTTGGTTCCATGGATACCAATCTACGGGATTGTCTGCGTGTAGAAGTAGGTAGGGGCTGGTTTCTTTTGAAAGTCGATTCATGGAATTACGGTACTATATTGGGAAAATTTTTTCAAACGGGTTCGGGGGAAGCAGTTTTCTTCTGATCCGAGGTGCTGGGTTTGCTTCAGGAGCGATTGCGTTTCATGGATGAAATGCTTTAGTACATGGACGTACGCTCCCCGAGCGAGTGAAGCAAACCCAGCACCTCGGAGCAGAAGAAAACAGCCCCCGATAACCTCTTGACGTATTCGATACATGGTCTTACCCTTGAACCCTCAAAAACTCAACAAAAGGAATCGTTATGACATTGAAAAAAATTTCCCTGCTCGCCGCCATTAATCTTGCTTTATTATCGCCGATTGCCCATGCGGATATCATCATTGAAGCGCCCTATATGGCGAAAGGTGATCTTTGCACTCAATTAAAAGGCACCAAATGGATTGGAGTAGGCGAAGCGGACGAATGGGGACTGATTGATTGCTACTACACGGGTAAGATGGATATTGATAGCCCTGCCGATGGCAAAATTACCATTAACAATCTCACGTTAGATCTTGATCCTTCGAAAAAATCCAGTGGAATTTGCCCATCTCATAAAGTATTAGATCCATTACAGGGCACTTGTGCAAATGATAAAATCGTCATCGCTGATCCTGGAATCGCAAATCTGAATGGTACAATCAATGCAGATTACACCTCCCATGTCACAGGAACTGCGACCTTTACGATCGGTATTTTTAAATTCAACCCCGATGTCACCATGGACATCAAAAAAACTAGCTAGGAGTTAACATATGTCAGTGAATGCACGTCAAGAAACATTAAATTTTCAGGCTGAAGTCAAACAACTTTTGCACCTCGTCGTGCATTCACTTTACAGTAACAAAGAGATTTTTCTCAGGGAGTTAATTTCAAACGCATCCGATGCGTCAGATAAATTGCGTTTTGAGGCTTTATCCGATCCTGCTTTATATGAAAAGGATTCTGAGCTGAAAATTCAGGTTTCTTTTGATGAAAAAGCTGGGACCATTACTGTGAGTGATAATGGTATTGGCATGAACCGTGATGAAGTCATTGCTAACTTAGGCACGATTGCAAAATCAGGCACGCGGGAATTTTTAGCGAATTTAACAGGCGATCAGAAAAAAGATGCGCATTTAATTGGGCAATTTGGTGTGGGATTTTATTCGGCATTTATTGTTGCTGATAAAGTTACCGTTATTACACGTCGCGCGGGTTTAACACCTGAGCATGGGGTTCAATGGGAATCAAATGGCGCAGGTGAATATACAATTTCAAATGTAGAAAAAAAATCACGCGGCACCGATGTCATTTTACATGTAAAACCCGATCAAAAAGATTTTTTAAATGATTGGCGTTTACGTAGCATTATCATGAAATATTCTGATCATATTAATATACCCATCATGATGCCAAAATATGATCCCGATAAAAAAGAGGAAAAATCTTCCGAATGGGAAAAAGTGAATCGCGCCGTTGCGCTTTGGACTTTGCCGAAAAATACTATCAAAGATGAACAATACAAAGAATTATATAAACACATTTCGCATGATTTTGAAGATCCCTTGTTGTGGTCGCACAATCAAGCCGAAGGCAGCAATCTGGATTACATCAGCTTGCTTTATATTCCTTCGCATGCGCCATTTGATTTATGGCAGCGTGAACATCAGCGTGGTTTAAAGTTATATGTTCAGCGCGTTTTTATTATGGATCAGGTAGAGCAGTTTTTACCGTTTTATTTGCGATTTGTGCGCGGAATTGTAGATACAACAGCATTGCCGCTCAATATTTCACGCGAAATTTTGCAAGATAATCCTGTGATTCCAAAATTACGCGCGGCATTGATTAAGCGAACGCTCGATATGCTGGAAAAATTAGCGAAAGACGATGCGCAAAAATATCAAACATTTTGGAACCAATTTGGCACGGTGATGAAGGAAGGCCCCGCCGAAGATTTTGTTAATCGTGAACGTCTAGCGAAATTATTGCGATTTGCAACAACCGCAACCAATATGCCTGAACAAACCGTTTCGCTTGAAGATTATGTGAAACGCATGAAACCCGAACAAAAGAAAATTTATTTTATTACTGCAGATAGCTTCAATGCAGCAAAATCTAGCCCGCATCTTGAAATTTTCCGCAAAAATAATATCGAAGTTTTATTGCTTTCCGATCGCATTGATGAATGGTTGGTTGGTCATTTGCCTGAATTTGCTGGCAAACCCTTGCATTCGATCGCAAAAGGGGATGTTGACTTAAATGACATCGAAAGCAAAAAAGACCAGGAAGAACAAAAACAAAAAGAAGAAAAATTCAAAACAGAATTTGATGCGGTTATCAAACAAGTTAAAACCATTTTGGGCGACAAAGTAAAAGATGTGCGTTTGTCGCATCGTCTGACACTTTCGCCATCTTGTTTGGTGGCTGATGAAAATGACATGGGTGCGCAATTACAGCGTTTACTGAAAGCGGCGGGTCAAGCCGTTGCTGAAGTGAAGCCTATTTTTGAATTAAATCCCGAGCATGATTTAGTGAAAAAACTGCAATTAGAAAAAGATCAAAACCAATTCCAAGAATGGACTTATCTATTATTTGAACAAGCCTTATTGGCCGAAGGCGGCCAGTTACAAGACCCTGCGGCATTCGTTCAGCGCGTGAATCGATTGTTATTGGAGAAATAGAGTCATATAATTGCGCCATCTATCTTACGGAGAATCCTGAATGATTATTGGTGTCCCAAAAGAGATTAAAAATAACGAATATCGCGTAGGCCTTATTCCTAGTAGTGTCAGGGAGTTAGTAGGGCATGGACATCAGGTGCTCGTGCAGCACGATGCAGGAACAGCGATTGGTATTGATGATGCGGCGTTCGAACAAGCAGGCGCTAAAATCATTAATTCCGCCGAAGAACTGTTTAAAACCGCTGACATGATCATCAAAGTAAAAGAACCCCAACCGCAAGAATGCAAAATGCTGCGTCGCGGGCAGGTCCTTTTTACCTATTTACATTTAGCACCGGATCCGGAGCAAGCACGTCTGCTGCAGGAATCGGGTTGTATTGCGATTGCTTATGAAACCGTTACGAACAAGCACGGTGGTTTGCCATTGCTCGCGCCTATGAGTGAAGTCGCGGGTCGTATGTCGATTCAAGCGGGTGCCAATAGTCTTGAGATTACCAATGGCGGCAGCGGAATTTTATTAGGCGGTGTACCAGGTGTTGCACCAGCAAAAGTTGTTGTCTTAGGAGGTGGCGTTGCAGGTACGAACGCAGCACGAGTTGCCATTGGAATGGGCGCGCGTGTGGTTATCATTGATAAATCACTGGAACGCTTGAACAAATTAGATATGCAATTTGGTTCAAAAATCATGACGATTTATTCTACGGCCGATGCCATCGAACGACATGTTTCGACGGCCGATTTGATTATCGGTGCCGTATTAGTTCCGGGTGCATCAGCACCAAAATTGGTGACTAAAGCCATGCTCAGTAAAATGCGTCACGGTTCTGTTTTAGTGGATATTTCAATTGATCAAGGCGGCTGTTTTGAAACCAGTCGTCCGACTACGCATCAAAATCCAACTTATGTGGTGGATGGTATCGTGCATTATTGTGTTTCCAATATGCCGGGCGCGGTGCCGCGCACGTCAACGTTTGCACTGAATAATGTGACCCTGCCATTTACTCTGGCCCTCGCTAATTTGGGCTGGAAACAGGCGATGCGCAAAGACCATCATTTATTAGATGGCTTGAATGTCTGCGATGGTAAGTTGACACATAAAGCTGTCGCTAGCGCGTTAAAACAGCAATATACACCAGCCGAAGAAGTCGTTGCCTAATCGTTTAGAGCAGGTGAATTATGTTAAATTGTTTCACGGAAGATAAAAAAAATTCTGTTCCGGTTTATATCGTTTCACAAACGGATTTTCCCAAATGGATTAAAAAACAGCCGAAATTTTTTCAATCTTGGCTCGTATCCAATGGTTGGCGAGGCGAACCGGGGAATGTCAGTCTTGTTCCCAACGAAAAGGGCGAATTACAAGCCGTCATCAGCTGTGTGCTCGATGAAAATTTTTGGTGCACCGGAAATTTGCCGTATCTTTTACCGGAAGGCATTTACCATATTGAAAATGTTTCGCATGACAATATGCAACGCATGGCGATTGCTTGGGGTTTGGGTGCTTATCAATTTACGCGTTACAAAAAACCATTACGCAATCCTGCGAAATTAGTTTTAACCAAAACCCTCTCAGCGGAAGTCAAACATATTGTTGAATCGATTTATCTCGTGAGAGATTTAATTAATATGCCAACGGATCACTTAGGTCCCTCTGAATTAGGCAATGTAGTGACTGAATTTTCGAAAAAAAATTCAGCCAAAACCAAACAAATTATCGGTGAAAATTTATTAAAAGAAAATTTTCCCCTGATTTATACAGTCGGTCGAGCCTCAGATGATGCGCCGCGTTTAATTGATTTGCGTTGGGGCAATAAAAAACATCCGCGTGTGACTTTAGTGGGTAAGGGTGTTTGTTTTGATACAGGCGGTCTTGATCTTAAGCCTTCTTCTGCCATGTTACTCATGAAAAAAGACATGGGCGGTGCGGCGCACGTATTAGGTTTGGCGCAGATGATTATCGCAGCCAAACTGCCTGTGCAATTGCGAGTATTGATTCCTGCGGTAGAAAATTCCGTTTCAGGCAATGCCTATCGACCGGGTGATATTATTAAAAGTCGAAAAGGCATTACCGTTGAAATTGGTAACACCGATGCAGAAGGTCGTCTTGTTTTAGCGGATGCTTTGAGCGAAGCTTGTAGTGAAAAGCCTGATTTGCTGATTGATATCGCGACTTTAACGGGTGCTGCACGTGTTGCATTGGGTACGGATTTGCCGGCCTTATTTTCCAATCAAGATAAATTAGCAAAAGAAATCGTGCAAAGCGGAACTGAAGTAATGGATCCCGTGTGGCATCTGCCATTATTTACTGCCTATCGTGAATTATTAAATACGCCATTCGCGGATATCAATAACGCAACAGCAGATGGATATGCGGGCGCAATCACCGCGGCGCTTTTCTTAAAAGAATTTGTTCCAAATGATGTATCTTGGGTGCATTTCGACTTAATGGCCTGGAATTTACGCCCGCGGCCAGGACGACCGCAGGGTGGAGAAGCGCAAAGTTTGCGAGCTTTGTTTGCTTATTTGCAACGAAAGTATCGCTAGCACTAATTAGATAAGCGACATAAATCATTATGCGTTTGGATCAGTGTCGCATCCTGTTTTAATTGATCGATCTGCAATCGTGTCATTTTGACTATTTCATCATAATTTTTTATTACGCGATTCATTAAGTCTTTCAACGGACTATTGACTGCGTTTTCCATGCAAAACTGAATAAAATCTTGATTTGGATTCTTTATTACTAATTTGCCTTGTTTTAAGTGTGCAGCAAAAGTAACAATTGCATCATAAAAATTGGTTAAATAACTATATAAATTTTTTAAGTAAAACTGATCTTCAGATTGACCCGACATATTATTAAACATTGCCACATTCATTTCGGCATATTGTAATGATACGAGGGGAGTAGCTAAAAAATTCTGTAGTTCATCTATTTTTGCATGAGCAAGTGTTTCAACAGTATTCAACAACTGAATCACATCATTTCTTAACAGCTGATCCTGACAGGTTTCGAGATAATGCAAAATCACGGGTTTATTTTGTTGTTCTTGGCTCATGTTTGCAGGAAGTTTTTGTTCTGCTAATTTAAGCGTGGTTGCCGATACACCTAAATAAAGATCAATGGCTGATTGTGAAAAAAGTACGGCATTTTGTGCGGATTGTTCGGTGGAGGCGGTATTCATTGCTTGCGCTTTGGATTCGCCGTTGTTAGATTCAAAATTCCCCGCCTTTTCGAAGGCTTTCAATATATCCGCTTGAGAATATTTCCAATCTAAGGAAGGAAGGTCTTCGAATGTTAATTCGCTCACACGTTCTTTATCCAACTTACTTCGTTTATGCGTTTTCCGTGGTTTCGATACGTCGGTATATTCTGTTTTTCTAGATTTTCGAATGCTTTTTATCTTAGGTGCTTTCCCATATTCTGAATCGTCCGATTTTTCTGGTCCCGATTCTGTGCCTTGCTGAGGAGTCGCAGATTTAGATTCATGCTCAGCAATAAGTGTGTTAGCAACCATCGATGCTGCATCAGACTTTGGTTCTATTGGCGTTGCAGTTTGCAGAGCTTCTTCTGCGGCAAGAGGTTGTGCTAGGGATGTTTGCAACTCCGGGATTTCAGTTTCAGGCTGATAATTAAAAAGTGGGGCTGCGCCATCTCCAAAAGCTCCGAACATACCAGTTTGATCCACTGGTTGATCGAGTAATGAAGGAATACCTGGATCAGAATCACCTGGCTGGCGCTCATAAAGTGAAGATGGATCGCGTAGCTGCATATTGTTCCTCGTCGTATTTTATATTTAATTTTGAGCGAGTATAAAATATATTCATAAACTACGTCAATTGGAAAATTATCTATCTAATCCCAGCTCATAACGACTTTACCACTTTCTCCGGATTCCATGATTTTAAACGCCTTTTCATAATCTTTAATTTGGAATTCATGCGTGATGACGGGCTTAATATCTAGGCCGCTTTGCAACATGGTTATCATTTTGTACCAGGTTTCAAACATTTCACGGCCATAAATGCCTTTGATGAATAAGCCTTTTAAGATGACCTGATTCCAATCGATTTGTGTTTCGCGAGGTAAAAATCCGAGGAGAGCGATTTTTCCAGCGTGATTCATGTGTTTTAACATTTCATCAAATGCAGTTGCATTTCCTGACATTTCGAGGCCTACGTCAAAACCTTCGCGCATGCCTAATTCTTGCATGACATTGTCTAATGATTTTTTTTGTGGATTAACAGCAAGGGTTGCGCCCATTTTTTTGGCGAGCGCGAGACGATATTCATTCACATCTGTAATTACAATATGTCGTGCACCAACATGACGCGCGATGGCAGCGGCCATAATACCGACGGGGCCTGCACCGGTAATCAAGACATCTTCGCCTACTAAATTAAATGAAAGAGCCGTATGCGCTGCATTTCCAAAAGGATCTAAAATAGATGCTTGATCATCTGGGATATCACTTGGGACTGGATAAGCATTTTCAGCGGGAATCACTAAATATTCTGCAAAACAGCCTGTGCGAGTGACGCCAACACTTTCGTTTCGACGACATAAATGACGACGACCAGCGCGGCAATTGCGGCAAAAACCACAGGCGATGTGACCTTCACCTGAAACTCGAGCGCCGACTTTGATGGTGTGGCTTTTCACTTCTTTGCCCATTTCAACGACTTCGCCGACAAACTCGTGGCCGATAATGAGCGGCACTTTAATAATTTTTTGGGCCCATTCATCCCATTTGTAAATGTGCATGTCGGTGCCGCAAATTGCGGTTTTTTTAATTTTTATCAAAACATCATTGTTGCCGACTTTCGGCATCGGCGCATCAAACAGTGAAATGCCGGGTTCAGCTTTGAGTTTGGCGAGCGCTTTCATGCGATATCACTCCTAATTTTTTACCGACTTTAGCAAATGCGGCGATGGCTTTGTCTAAGTGTTCTTTTTCATGTCCTGCAGAAATTTGTGTACGGATTCGTGCTTGTCCATGTGGAACTACAGGATAAGAAAATCCGATGACATAAATGCCTTCGTGTAATAATTCATCGGCCATGGTTTTTGCGAGTTTCGCATCACCTAACATCACAGGAATAATAGGATGTTCGCCGGGAATTAATTTGAATCCGAGTTTTTGTAATCCAGCGCGGAAATAGGCGCTGTTACTATGAACTTTTTTAATTAAATCATGACTGGATTCCAGCATGTCGATCACTTTGATTGATGTTGCAGTGATGACAGGTGCAAGCGTATTTGAAAATAAATAGGGGCGTGAACGATTGCGTAACCAGTCGATCACTTCTTTTTTGCCGCTGGTGTAGCCGCCGGATGCGCCGCCTAAGGCTTTGCCGAGTGTGCCAGTGATAATATCCACTCGACCCATTACGTTGTGATATTCATGTGTGCCTTTGCCATTTTTTCCCATGAAACCGACAGCGTGTGAATCATCGACCATGACCATCGCGTCATATTTATCGGCTAAATCGCAGATCGCAGGTAAATTGGCGATAATGCCATCCATGGAAAAAACGCCGTCCGTTGCAATTAATTTGAAGCGGCAGTCTTTAGCTTCTTTTAATTTAGCTTCAAGATCTTGCATATTATTATTTTCATAACGCAAGCGTTTGGCTTTGCAGAGTCTGATACCATCGATAATGCTTGCATGATTGAGTGCGTCACTGATAACAGCATCTTCCGGACCTAATAATGTTTCAAATAATCCACCGTTAGCATCAAAACAGGAGGAGTAGAGAATAGTATCTTCCATTCCTAAAAAATGGCTAATACGTTTTTCGAGTTCTTTGTGATCGGTTTGCGTGCCACAAATAAAGCGCACGGAGGACATGCCAAAGCCATATTTTTCTACGGATTTTTGTGCCGCTTTAATCAATTCAGGATGATTGGCTAATCCAAGATAATTATTGGCACAAAAATTTAAAACTTCTGCATTATCTTGTACTTTGATGGCTGCTTGTTGCTGGGAAGAGATAACACGTTCATTTTTGTAAAGTCCATTTTGTTTTAATTGCTCAATTTCATGCGCAAGATGATTAATAAAAGCTTGTTTCATATTTTATCCCTTTTTATTTTTTACCAAGGTGGTGCATTATGGAATATCTGGAAAGAAGATTCAAATCCAATTCCCGCAGAAATTCTGCGGGAATTGGATAAAATTATTGTTGCGGATGATTTTTATATTGGATCATTTGTTGCTGATGCTGGTTGTGATGTTGTTGATGCATCATTTGGCGTTGTTGCTGTTGTTGTTGCTGCAATCGTTTGCTCTGCACGCCAGCATCAATTGCACCCGCAAAAGTGCTAGAAGACAGAAGAGCTAAGATGAATAATGGGATGATCGATTTTAAAAATTTCATTGATTACACTCCATGTGAATTTAGGGCTTATTTATTATTACACATTCACAGTTAGTTTTAAAGAATAGGAGTCTCGAATACTTCTATTAATACCATTAATTAAAAAAGTGCCGGTAGTCACATTGATACTTTTATTCTGAATGAAAGCGTGAGCATAGCTTCCGTCAATAATAAAATATTTGTTAATTTCATAACCCGCAGATGCGCCTAAAATCACGCTGTTTCCGTTGGTAATTTGATAACTGCTATTGCCAGGCGATTCATTGTAGGTTGCGGCCGCGCGAACTATCCATTTAGGCGTAATCTTATATTGCGTACCGCCCGTTACTATCCAGGTGTTATGCCAATGAAACGGGATTGTTGCACTGGGAACAATCTGGGCAGTAGGGCCGACCTGGGTTGCAACATTATGTAGTGTGACCGTATTAAAAATACTCCATTGCACTCGTTGAGCGGTGCCAATGAATCCTAATTTAGGCGAGACAAATTGGCTGACAGTCAAAACACTTCGCGCCGGCGTCCAAAAATTAAAAGAATAATTATTGGAAACGAGAGGAGTCATGGTTTCTAGGGTGCTAGTACCGCTTAAGTGATAACTAATCGCCGTATGATAATTAAAACCAATCAGCGTGGCTTTGGCAGGTTGTAACAATAAACCAACATCACCGCCAAAACTCTTGCTGCTGGCATCATTGCGGCTTTGAACATCTGGAATATTTAAACTCGGAAAACCCGAAATCGGTTGCAGCAGAAAATTAGCATAAGAATAAGTGATGCTGGCACCCACCGACAGCACGTCATTTACTTTGACCCCAATGGCAGGAACGATATCAACGTCTTTGATGCTGTTAGTGGCTTGAACATATCGCAATAAAGTATTCTCGTCGAGTTCGCGATCAAAAATATTTGAAATCACAGCGATACCTGTTGTGATGTTTTTAGTGACGGGTAACGCAAAGTAGAATGACGGTAAATAATAATTGGTATTGGTGTTGGTTGTGCCAGTTTGGGTAAGACCTGTGGCAGTCTGTGTTGATTGGCCAGTAAATTGAGTATGAAAATACGCAACGCTGCCGAGGCCAATGATTTGCGGATTTTTCAAAAGAGTGAGTGCTGCCGGATTAAAGTCAACCGCAGTCGCATCATTGACGACGGCAGTACCAATTGTCGATTCAATAAATGAAGCGAATGATGATAATGGTAAAAGTAATAAGGCTGTTCCAAGCCATAATCGTCGGCGGTGCATTCAAAGTCCTTTTTAATTTTTAAAAGTTTATCAGAAAAAAAGAATTAACACTCGGAGATTGTTTATCAGGCTGTCATCAGGATGACAAAATGTTATAACGATTTGCGAAAGGTCAGCTCTTTTTCTTCATTTTCGAGAAAATCAATCACTTCTTTCAGAGCTGCATCCATCTCCGCAAGACCATGAGGTTTTTTGCGCAGAGCATTTTGGACTTTTTTAAATTCTTTTTCAAAATCTTTATTGTTTTGCAATTCAGGCATCCCGGCGCGCATTAACACAAGGCGCTGAAAACGCCCAGCAAAATCATCTACAGAGAGGGGATTGGATTGAATAGCACTAATCCATTGAGCAGGTAACACTTTTGTTAAAGCCATATTGCCCACCTTAATTATCTGTTTTATTCTAACCGTCCGTGGTAGGCCGTTTTGCGCTTTCTTATACTTTAAGCATACTGTGAGATATTAACTTTCGCAACATCAAAATCGAGGATTTTTCATGTCAGAAATTCCACCCCAATTACGCTGGGCTTGCCGCCGTGGTATGCTGGAACTGGATGTTTTATTGGGAAATTATCTCAATGAGGTTTATCCTAAGGCAGACTCGCGCGAACAAGCGTTGTTCGTGAAATTGCTGGATCAATCCGATCAAGATTTATTTGAATGGTTAACCGATAAAAAACAGGCAACCGACCCTGAAATTGAAATAATGGTGAAAAAAATCCGTGAACATGCCCGAACTCGAGCTCGATCTTAATCCGTCTAAGCAATTTATTATGTTGTTTATGCTGGCCATGGTCGCCTGTCTCATTATTATCGCGAATTTAAGCATTTTATTATCGATTAAAATTTTCTTGTGGCTGTTTGTTTTAAGTTACGGCGGCCATGCATTATTATTAAGTGGGTTTTTAAAAATGAAAAAATCGATCCGAAAAATAAGATTAATAGGCGATATCTGTGAATTCTCCGATCAACTTCATTCTTATCCAGTTAAACTATTGGGTGATTCAGTGGTGTCCCGATTTTGTTGTATTTTGCGCTACAAAACGCCTGATTATTTTTTAGCGCAAAGCTGTGTGATTTTTCGGGATTCCCTGAAACAGGACGATTATCGAAAATTATTGGTCTATCTAAAATGCCATTAATATAGTACTATGGCACCCTTCGATAAGTGCTTGGTTAGTTATGCAAAATATTCGTAATTTTTCAATTATTGCCCATATTGATCATGGAAAGTCCACGCTAGCGGATCGGTTAATTCAGATCTGCGGCGGTTTGACGGAGCGGGAGATGTCTGCTCAAGTTTTGGACTCTATGGATCTCGAAAAAGAGCGGGGCATTACCATTAAAGCGCATAGTGTGACGCTCTATTACAACGCCAAAAATGGCCAACGATATCAATTGAATTTTATTGATACCCCGGGGCATGTGGATTTTTCATATGAAGTCTCTCGGTCCTTGTCTGCTTGCGAAGGGGCATTATTGGTGGTGGATGCTGGCCAGGGCGTCGAAGCGCAGACGCTGGCTGTTTGTTATACCGCCTTAGAACAAAATCTTGAAGTCATCCCTGTTTTAAACAAAATTGACTTGCCTCAGGCTGAGCCTGAACGCGTGATCAAGGAAATCGAAGAAATCATCGGTCTTGAAGCACAAAATGCATTACGGGTTAGCGCAAAACAAGGGATTGGCATCGATGAATTACTTGAACGAATCATCAGTGATATTCCGGCGCCTAAAGGTGATATTAAAGCGCCTTTGCAAGCGCTGATCATTGATTCCTGGTTTGATAGCTATCTTGGCGTCGTTTCGCTAGTTCGTGTGAAAAACGGTGAATTAAAATCCGGCGACAAAATGCAAGTGATGTCGACAGGTAAAAATTATGAAGTCTCCGATATCGGCGTATTTACGCCTAAACGCGAATCAACCGGCATTTTACGCGCGGGCGAAGTGGGTTATGTCGTGGCGGGTATCAAAGACATTAATGGTGCACCCGTTGGCGATACATTGACACACGCGCGACATCCGGCGACAGAACCTTTGCCGGGATTTAAGAAAATTAAACCGCAGGTTTATGCTGGATTATTTCCAGTGAGTTCCGATGATTTTCCTGCATTCCGTGAAGCACTCGCCAAATTATGCTTGAATGATGCTGCATTATTTTTTGAACCCGAATCATCCGAAGCATTAGGCTTTGGTTTTCGTTGCGGATTTTTGGGTCTTTTGCACATGGAAATTGTGCAAGAACGATTAGAGCGTGAATATAATTTAAATCTGATTACGACCGCGCCGACGGTGGTTTATGAAGTGATTACGACAAACGGTGAAACACTTTATATTGATAATCCTTCCAAATTACCCGCGGTAAATTACATCGAAGAGATTCGCGAACCGATTGCTAAAGTAAATATTTTAGTGCCGCAGCAATATTTGGGAAATGTAATTACACTCTGTATTGAAAAACGCGGCGTGCAGAAAAATATTCAATATCTCGGCAATCAAGTTTCATTGACGTATGATATTCCAATGAATGAAGTGGTGCTGGACTTTTTTGACCGCTTAAAATCTTGTAGTCGTGGGTATGCTTCGCTTGATTATAGCTTCTCTTATTTTCAGGCCGCAGATCTTGTAAAATTGGATTTATTGATTAACGGTGACAAAGTGGATGCGTTAGCGATGATTGTGCATCGCGATCATTCACAATATAAGGGACGTCAAGTGGTGGAAAAAATGCAGGAGCTGATTCCTCGCCAGATGTTTGATGTAGCAATTCAAGCGGCAATCGGTGCGCATGTTATTGCGCGCAGCACGGTGAAAGCGTTACGTAAAAATGTAACCGCAAAATGCTACGGCGGCGACGTGTCCCGTAAACGAAAATTGTTAGAGAAACAAAAAGAAGGTAAAAAACGCATGAAACAGGTCGGAAGTGTGGAAATTCCGCAGGAGGCGTTTTTGGCGGTGTTGAAGGTAGATAAAAAGTAATAACTAATTAAACCCGTCATTGCGAGGAGCGCTTTTTGCGACGAAGCAATCTTTCAGAGATTGCTTCGTCGCAAAAAGCGCTCCTCGCAATGACGATGAAGAAAATAGGGGATAATGAATGAATTTTAATTTTGAACTCATCTTGTTTTACGCCACACTCGTCTGCGGCGTGATTGTTTTACTCGATGTCATTTTCTGGGCAAAAAATCGATCCATTACCCATAAAAAAATGCCTATGATAATCGATTATGCGCGTTCCTTTTTTCCCGTATTATTGATCGTTTTTCTGATTCGTTCATTTTTATACGAACCGTTTCGTATTCCAACGGGTTCGTTAAAGCCGACCTTAAATGTCGGCGATTTTATCGTCGTGAATAAATTTGATTACGGCGTACGATTACCGGTTTTACATAAGAAAATTTTCAAAGTGAGCGAGCCCAAACGCGGTGATATATTTGTTTTTCGCTGGCCGCCGAATCCTTCAGTGGATTTTATCAAGCGCGTAGTGGGTGTACCCGGTGACCACATTAGTTATATCGACAAAGTGCTTTACATTAATGGCGAAAAAATTCCGCAATCCTTCATCAAAAATACCACGGACGAAGATGAAACGGGACATAGTTGGACCGTCGAACTTAAATTAGAAAATTTACTCGGCATCGAGCATGAAATTTATCAAACACCGTCTCGCATCGATACCGATTTTCGTGATCTTGTAGTTCCTAAGGGCATGTATTTTGCGATGGGCGATAATCGTGACGATAGCGCTGACAGTCGTTTTTGGGGATTTGTGCCGGAAGAAAACATTGTCGGCAAAGCCAGCATGGTGTGGATGAGCTGGAATTCGGATGATCATTCCATTCGCTGGGACCGAATTGGCCGAAAAATTCATTAAAGAGTTTTTAACATGAGCGATGAGTTAAGCCGAAAATTAGGATATCAATTTAATAATCAGACCTTGCTGACAACGGCGCTCACCCATCGCAGTCGTGATAATGATAATAATGAACGTCTGGAATTTCTCGGCGATTCCATTGTCAATTGTGTCATCGCAGAAGCTTTATATTTACAATTTCCACGCGCGCAAGAAGGAGATTTAAGCCGTTTGCGCGCATCGCTGATCAATCGCGATACGCTAGGTGAACTGGCTCGCGAATTTGATTTAGGACGTTATTTATTATTGGGCCCTGGCGAATTAAAAAGTGGTGGTAGCGAACGTCTTTCCATTTTATCTTGCGGGATGGAAGCCGTGATTGGTGCGATTTATCTTGATAGTGATTTTAAATCGGTGCGCGATGTGATTTTAAAATGGTATCAACCGTTATTAACATCACTTCCCGAAAAATCCAGCCAAAAAGATCCAAAAACCACCTTGCAGGAATATTTACAAAGCCGCCGCATGCCATTGCCCGTGTATACGGTAGAATTGGCAGAAGGTGAACAGCATCAACAAACGTTTACTGTCAGTTGCCAAGTCGAAGGCATCGCAGAAAAAGTCTTAGGCAAAGGCTCAAGCCGTCGACGTGCAGAACAAGAAGCCGCCACTCTTATGTTAGGAATTCTAAAAAAATGAACCTCTCCCGCTGCGGATACATCGCGATCATTGGTCGACCGAATGTTGGCAAATCCACTTTATTAAATGCCATCTTGGGAAAAAAAATCAGTATTACTTCACGCAAACCCCAAACCACGCGATCACAAATTTTAGGGATCAAGTCACTCGATAACATCCAGGCCATTTTTATTGATACGCCCGGCATTCATAAACAAGAAAAATTTGCGATGAATCGCTACATGAATCGTCTCGCAAGTTCGGTGATTCCGGATGCGGATATTATTTTATTTATGATCGAAGCCGGTCGCTTTCAAGAAGAAGATGAACTGGTGCTGCAAAAATTACAATCCGCCCATGCGCCGGTTTTTTTGCTGATTAATAAAGTAGACACCATTAAAGATAAAAATCAATTACTGCCTTTTATTGAAAAAATGTCGTCGAAATATTCATTTGCCAATATCTTTCCGATTTCTGCGACTAAAATGAAAAATGTCACCGAATTGGAAAAAGCCATTTTTAAATTATTGCCCGAAGGCCCGCATTTATTTCCTGATGATCAGACGACAGACAAAACCGACCGATTCCAAATCGCTGAATTAATCCGTGAAAAATTAATTCGCGCGACGGGTCAGGAAATTCCTTACAGCACAACGGTCGAAATTGAATCCATCAAAGAAGAAAAAAAACTACTGCACATCAGCGCCATCATCTGGGTCGAACGCGAAGGCCAAAAAGCCATTGTGATTGGCAAAGAGGGTGAACGATTAAAAAAAATCGGGACACTGGCCCGCAAAGATATCGAACAGTTATTAAATCAAAAAATTTTTTTACGACTTTGGGTGAAGGTAAAAGATCGCTGGACGGATGATGAGCGGGCGTTGCAGAGTTTGGGGTATTTATAATATCGCAGGTTCTGAACAGCGCAGACTTGTTGTTGGTGCACGTCATTGCGAGGAGCGTTTTTTTGCGACGAAGCAATCTTTTGGAGATTGCTTCGGCCTAAAAAGCAGGCCTCGCAATGACTTGTGTAATAGAGAGGAGCAATCATGCGTGTTAACTTACAACCAGCATTCGTATTACACCAACGCTCCTACCGCGAAACCAGCCTATTAATCGATTGCCTAACCCTCGAATACGGCCGAATCTCCCTAGTCGCCCGCGGCATCAGAAAACCGCGTTCCCGCTTGCGCGCATTGCTTCAGCCCTGTGTGCCGTTATTAATTTCCTATCAAGACCAATCCGAACTCGGACTCCTTTTTTCAGCTGAAGCCGATGGTATTCCCATTGCCCTGAAAGGGCAGAGTCTATTAGCCGCATTTTATCTGAATGAGTTGCTAATGCGTGTACTGCATAAACATGACCCTTTCCCAGGAATTTTTGCCGTTTATCGGGAAACTTTACAGGCCTTACAACAGGGCAATTTATTACAAAAAACCCTGAGGCTCTTTGAAAAAAAAGTGCTAACAGAGCTCGGCTACGGGCTGCAATTGCAGTATGATATTGCAGAAGGCAAAGGGTTTTCAGTGGAAAAAGTGTACCGTTTTTATCCTGAACAGGGTTTTGAATGCCTCAAACAAAATGACCCGGTTTCCGAAGTCTTTATTTTTTCAGGAAAAAGTTTATTAGCATTTGCCAACGATACCCTAGAAAACGAGGAATCGTTACGCGATGCTAAACGATTAATGCGGCTTGCATTTGCCCCTTTAATTGGTGCAAAACCGCTACAAAGCCGCAAGCTATTTATTGAGGTAGATACAGTATGACACACAAACGAGACATATTATTAGGCGTGAATATCGATCACGTCGCGACATTAAGGCAAGCACGGCATACTCGTTATCCAGATCCCGTTGAAGCGGTTTACGCTTCAGAAAATGGCGGGGCGGATGGCATTACGGTTCATTTACGTGAAGATCGCAGGCATATTCAGGAACGTGATGTTGAGTTAATTCAGCAAGTTTTATTAACGCGTTTGAATCTTGAAATGGCCGTCACGGATTTTATGGTGAAATATGCAGAAAAAATTAAACCTGCGCATTGCTGTTTTGTTCCGGAAAAACGTGCAGAACTGACTACCGAAGGCGGATTAAATGTTCTAGCCGATGAAAAACGCATTCACGAAGCTTGCAAACAATTAGCAGCGCACGATATTGAAGTTTCACTTTTTATTGATCCTGATTTCAAACAAATCGAAGCAGCGGTCCGTTGTGAAGCACCCGTTATTGAGATTCATACAGGTGAATATGCGGATGCTAAAACAGTAGAAGAACGCCATCACCAATTAAAACGCGTCATGGATGCAACTCAATTTGCTCACAAAGCCGGTTTAATTGTGAATGCAGGTCATGGATTAAATTATCAAAACGTTCAGGCGATTGCGCAAATTCCTGAAATTAACGAATTAAATATAGGTCACGGTATTATTGCAAGATCGATTTTTATGGGACTTGAAAATGCCGTACGAGAAATGAAACGATTAATGGTGGAGGCCAGAAAATGATTAAAACACGTTTTTCACCATCGCCTTCGGGTTTATTGCATTTAGGCAATGTTCGAGCCGCATTATTTAGCGCGTTATATGCGAAAAAAACCAAAGGCATCTTTTTGTTACGCATCGAAGACACCGATGCAACGCGTACCGAACAAAAATTTATTGATATTTTGCAAGAAGATTTACACTGGTTAGGTCTCGATTGGCAAGAGGGACCCTTTTATCAGTCGCAACGTCATGCGATTTATGATGAATTTTTTGCAAAACTGGAGCAAGAAAATTTAGCTTATCCTTGTTTTTGTACGGATGAAGAATTGGCGTTCAATCGCAAAATTCAATTATCCCGCGGACAAGCGCCACGCTATCCTGGCACTTGTCAAAAACTGTCGGCAGATGAAGTGCGACAACGTCTCGAATCCGGAAAAAAACCGACCTTGCGTTTCCGCGTTCCTGAAAATCAAGCCATCGAATTTGTTGATCTCGTCAAAGGTCCACAAAAATTTATGAGCTCTGATATTGGCGATTTCATTGTGCGACGCGCGGACCGTTCTGCGACATTTTTATTTTGTAACGCGATTGATGATTCATTGATGAATGTTACTCACGTGTTGCGTGGCGATGATCATTTGGCAAATACGCCGCGTCAATTGATGTTGCTCAATGCCTTCAAAATGCGTAAACCGGAATACGGGCATCTTTCATTGATTACCGGTGATGATGGCAGCAAATTATCAAAACGACATGGTAGCTTTAGTTTAGTCGATGTGAAAACAACAGGATATTTATCAATTGCTGTTATGAATTATCTTGCGCGTTTAAGTCATGCGTATGATGAACCGCGGTTATTGTCTTTTGAAGAATTAGCCGAACGTTTTTTTCTGGAAAAATTAAGCCATGCCCCAGCGCGATTTGATCAGAATCAATTGCTGCATTGGCAGAAAGAAGCTGTAATGCAATCAACGCATGATGCATTATGGGAATGGATCGGCGATGAAATTAAACAATCGGTACCAGAAGCTTCTCGCGAAACTTTTATCGAAATGATGCGGCAAAATATATTATTTCCAACGGAAGCTAAAAAATGGGCTGAAATTCTATTTGGTGGCGATTTAGTTTGGAATGATGAAAATAAAGTTTTAATCAAAGAAGCGGGCGCAGAATTTTTTGCGACAGCCTTAAATGCAGCGAAACTTCACCCCTCGGATTTGAAAATGATTTTAAATGACTTAAAAACGCAATCAAACACCTCAGGTAAAAAATTATTTATGCCTGTTCGTCTAGCGTTGACAGGAGAGCAGCATGGTCCGGAATTAGCGCAAATTGCAACATTGCTCGGCCCTGCTAAAATTCAAGAGCGTTTTGCGAAAGCGGTGCAATTTTGCGAAGCATAGGAAGCGATTATGTTAACAATTTACAATAGTCTTACCCAAAAAAAAGAAACGTTTACTCCGTTAGAAAAAAATAAAGTAAAAATCTACGTCTGCGGCCCCACGGTATATGATTTTGCTCATATCGGGAATGCGCGAACTTATGCTGCATTTGATGTGGTGATTCGATATCTGCGTTGGCGCGGATTTGATGTGACTTATGTTCGAAACATTACGGATATTGATGACAAAATTATTAAGCGTGCGAATGAAAATAAAGAAGATTTCACTGCAGTGGTGAATCGATTTACCCAGGCGATTCATGAAGATTTTTCTGCGTTGGGATTATTAGAACCCAATCATGAGCCGACCGCAACGGGATATATTCCCAACATGCTCCGCATGATTGAAAAGCTCATTGCAAGTGATCACGCGTATGTTGCAAGTAATGGCGATGTTTATTATAACGTGCGGCATTGCAAGCATTATGGTGAATTATCTCATCGTGATATTGAGCAATTGGAAAGTGGTGCGCGTGTCGAAATCAATGATGTGAAACGTGATCCATTGGATTTTGTTCTATGGAAATTAGCAAAACCCGGCGAACCGCATTGGTCATCGCCGTGGGGTGAGGGGCGTCCCGGTTGGCATATTGAATGTTCTGCGATGTCGACCGATTTGTTGGGCGACCATTTTGATATTCACGGTGGTGGTAAAGATTTAATTTTCCCGCATCATGAAAATGAAATTGCACAATCGGAAGCCGCGACCGGCAAAAAATTTGTGAATACCTGGATGCATGCGGGTTATTTACAAATGGACAAGGAAAAAATGTCGAAATCGCTCGGAAATTTTTTAACGATCCGTGATTTATTAGCAAAACATAAACCGGAAGTGTTGCGATTCTTTTTGATCACAAAACATTATCGCAGTCCTTTGCAATATTCAGAAGAAATTATTCAGCAATCTGAAAATGCACTAACGCGCTTTTACACGGCATTGCGTGATTTACCAAAAGCAGATGCGCCGAATGATTCCGAATTTGAAAAAAAATTCATTGAAGCGATGGATGATGATTTCAATGCGCCTATTGCGTTTGCAGTTTTATTTGATTTAGCGCATGAAATTCAGCGTTTGCGCGAAAAAGACATTCAAGCCGCTGCAAAGCTTGGGGCATTATTAAAAAAATTAGGCGGTGTGTTGGCGATTTTGCAAGATGATCCAGAAAAGTTTCTGCAATCCGGGACGTTAGATATTGATGCTAAAAAAATTGAAGCATTAATTCAGGCAAGAAATGATGCACGCGCTCGCAAAGATTGGGCTGAAGCGGATAAAATTCGAAAATCGCTTGCGGAAATGTCGGTGGTTTTGGAAGATGGATCTGGAAAGACAACCTGGAAAGTAGATAAGTCCTAGTCCTTCCCCAAAATCACTCAATAGTTGCAAAAGACGCGTCATTGCGAGGAGCGCTCTTTGCGACGAAGCAATATCCTAAAAAACCTCGCACTCCATTAGAAAGATTGCTTCGTCGCTGCGCTCCTCGCAATGACGGAACTGCCTTGGGAGAGGTCGCCGCGCGAAGCGCGGCGGGTGAGGGGTGCTTTTGGGTGAGTCGCAGCAATATTCGTGAAGATTAAACAATCACCCTACGATTTGATGAAGTCTCAAATTCTTCTACAGAGCTTTCAAAAGAGCTTGCATAGGCATCCCTATACAATTTCATAATGCGCACTCCTTTAACATTTTCACCCCGACGAGCTTTCAAAACAAAAGTTTCAAACGGCACTTCCGTTCGACTTGAATCCATAGGAGATTGCGGCTCTTCTTGCTTAGGAACATAAACAACTGGTTTTTCTGCTGGTTTCGGAACTGCTTTTTGTTTATATCGTTGATTATCCAATCGTCTGCCGACATAGCTGTATGACGGTGCTCGGGAAGCAGGCCCCACGACTGAAATCTTTTTTTCTTTAGGTAATTCTGATTCAGAAGACTTCGATGGAATCGCAGCAAACTTCTTTTGTCGACCCATAACTATTTCTTCACCCGCTAGGCTTAATTGGTTTCTGTGCATTTTCAGCTCCCATTACATTAATTTGATAATTTAATGATCAAAAGGTTACCAGATCCGAAGAGGTAGAGCAATAATTAATGGAGTTTTAATTAAAAATTATTTGATAAGTCTCACATGGCCTTTAGGAATGCTTCATCAAACCCAGGAATTATTTGATGGGTTAGATGCAAACAAAGAGAGTCCTGTTTCTGTTTTGGAATGCAGACTGTAAAAGTCTTACGTCAACATTCCTCGCAGCACATAATTCAATATTCCGCCATTACGGTAATATTCCAGTTCATTCAAGGTATCAATGCGGCAGAGGACTTTAATTTCTTCTTTTTTGCCATTAGAACGATGAATGATCGCTTTCAGGGTAGTGCGCGGTTTCAAATTATCGGTTAAACCCTGAATATCAATCGTTTCATCCCCTTTCAAATGTAAAGACTTCCGTGTTTCACCGTCTTTAAATTCCAGTGGTAAAATCCCCATGCCAATTAAATTGGAACGATGGATGCGTTCAAAACTTTCGGCGATCACAGCTGAAATTCCTAACAATTTGGGGCCTTTTGCTGCCCAGTCACGAGATGAGCCCGTGCCATATTCTTTGCCGGCGATGACAACCAGTGGAATCTGGCTTTGCTTATATTTCATTGCAGCATCGTAAATTGCGAGGGTTTCGCCGGTTGGAATATATTTGGTAAAACCCCCTTCAATTTCGGGCACCATTTCATTTTTGATTCGAATGTTTGCAAAAGTGCCGCGCATCATGACTTCGTGATTGCCGCGACGTGCGCCGTAGGAATTGAAATCTTTTACGGCTACGCCTTTTTCTAATAAATATTTGCCAGCAGGGCTTTCAGCTTTGATGGAACTGGCTGGAGAAATGTGATCAGTAGTAATGCTATCGCCTAATAATGCTAAAATCCGCGCACCTTCAACATTCCCGATGGTGCCGGGTTCGCGTTTGATGGAATCAAAAAACGGTGGATTTTGAATATAAGTCGAATCATTGCGCCAAGTGTAGGTTTGGCCTTGTGGAATTTCCATTAATTGCCAATCTTTGGGGCCAGTAAACACATCCGCATATTGTTCGCGGAACATTTTGTCGCTGACTTGTTTCACTGCAGTTGCGATTTCAGCATTCGAGGGCCAAATATCTTTTAAATAAACTGGGTTGCCCGATTTATCATGACCAATTGGATCTTTGGTTAAATCAGTGAGTGTTGTGCCAGCTAATGCGAATGCAACAACGAGTGGGGGAGATGCTAACCAATTCGCTTTGACTTGCGGATGCACACGACCTTCAAAATTGCGATTGCCGGATAATACGGCGGAAACCACTAAATCTTTTTTTGTAATTGCAGTTGCAACGGGTTCGGGTAATGGGCCTGAATTGCCGATGCAAGTGGTGCAACCGTAGCCGACTAATTCAAAACCTAATTGATCAAGATAAGTTTGGAGTCCGGCTTTTTCGAGATACTGTGTCACAACTTTCGAGCCAGGTGCGAGAGAAGATTTCACCCATGGCTTGCGTTCCAGCCCTTTTTCGATAGCTTTTTTTGCTAATAATCCGGCTGCCATTAAAACACTGGGGTTAGAAGTGTTCGTGCAACTTGTAATTGCTGCAATCACCACGTCACCATGATGCAATTCAGATTCGCGTTTATGAGTGTGAGGTTTGGTAACAGTGTGTTTGCCTTCATCGACAAATTTATCAAATGCTTGTGTGAGCTGGGATAATGCAACGCGATCTTGCGGACGTTTGGGGCCTGCTAAACTGGGCTCAATCGAAGATAAATCAAGTTCCAGTGTGGATGTGAATTGCGGATCAGGGGAACCCGCTTCGTGCCAGAGACCTTGGGCTTTGCAGTAAGCTTCAACCAGTGCAATAGTTTGCGCATCGCGTCCACTTAATGCAAGGTAGTGCAAGGTCGCATGATCAACGGGGAAAAATCCGCAAGTTGCACCATATTCCGGCGCCATATTAGCAATGGTCGCGCGGTCAGCAAGTGGTAAATCATGCAAACCCGGGCCATAAAATTCGACAAAACGTCCGACCACGCCATGTTTACGCAAAATATTAGTAATCGTTAAAACTAAATCCGTCGCGGTGACGCCTTCGGGTAATTTGCCGGTTAATTTCATCCCGACCACTTCAGGAATTAACATGGAAATGGGTTGGCCGAGCATGGCCGCTTCCGCTTCAATACCGCCAACACCCCAGCCTAATACACCTAATCCATTGATCATGGTGGTGTGACTGTCTGTGCCGACGAGCGTGTCTGGAAATGCGATTTTTTTGCCGTTTTTTTCTTCGGTCCAAACGGTTTTAGCGAGATATTCTAAATTCACTTGATGACAAATGCCGGTACCCGGTGGCACAACTTGGAAATTCTGAAAAGCCGTTTGTCCCCAACGTAAAAATTCATAGCGTTCGCGGTTGCGTTCCATTTCAAGACGCGTATTTACGTTCAGAGCGTTTTTCGTCGCGTATTCATCGACTTGTACTGAATGGTCAATAACTAAGTCGACAGGCGATAAAGGATTAATTCGTTCAGGATCGCCGCCTAATTTTTTAATCGCGTTTCTCATAGCGGCTAAATCAACAACCGCAGGCACTCCCGTGAAATCCTGCATTAATACACGGGCAGGGCGATAGGCAATTTCATGATCAGAAGATTTATCTTTAAGCCATTGCGTCACGGCTTTAATGTCTTTTTGATTGACTGAAATGTCATCTTCGTGGCGCAATAAGTTTTCTAACAGAATTTTTAAAGTAAAAGGGAGCTTGGATAAGCCTTTTAAACCCGCCTCTTCCGCAGCAGGCAAACTAAAATAGTCATAATTCACGCCATTGACATTGAGGGTCTTACGTACTTTGAATGAGTCTTTTGATGTCATGGTAGTTCTCCCTTTTGTGTTTGTGGCGTATTATAAGGCACTCTCTAACGGGTAAGAAAGTAATTTATGGCAATTGAAAAAATTGATCTCACCGCAGCCATTCCTAGGGTCAAAACCTATTTATTGGACCTCCAGAATCAACTTTGTAGTGCCCTTGAAAACGAAGATCCCGGTACCCAGTTTATGGAAGATTCTTGGCAGCATAGCACCGGTGGCGGTGGTAAAACCCGTGTATTGACCGGAAAAGTGATTGAAAAGGCTGGGGTTAACTTTTCTCATGTGATGGGGGCCGCATTGCCGCAAGCGGCGACTGTGAAACGGCCGGAATTAAAAGATTGCGTCTTTCAAGCGTTGGGGGTTTCCAGTGTTATTCATCCTTTGAATCCCTATGCGCCCACCAGTCATTTGAATGTACGGTTTATTGTGGTAGAAAAAAAAGATGGCGATGCGCTTTGGTGGTTTGGTGGCGGATTTGATTTGACGCCTTATTATGGTTTTGTCGAAGATTGCAAACAATGGCATGCGCTGGCTAGAGAAGCGTGCGCACCGTTTGGTTCCGATGTTTATCCCAAATTTAAAAAAGCTTGTGATGATTATTTTTATTTAAAACATCGACAAGAACCGCGAGGAATTGGCGGATTATTTTTTGATGATTTAAATGAGTGGGGATTTGAAAAATCGTTTTCTTTTATGAAAAATGTGGGAAATTTTTTTAGTAAAGCTTATATCCCTATTTTGGCAAAAAGAAAAAACATGCCGTACGGCGAGCGCGAAAAACAATTTCAATGGTATCGGCGTGGGCGTTATGTGGAATTTAATTTGCTTTACGACCGAGGAACGTTATTTGGATTGCAATCGAATGGGCGGACGGAATCCATTTTGATGTCTTTGCCGCCTTTGGTGAGTTGGCAATATGATTGGAAACCTGAAAAAGGGAGTGAGGAAGAAAAACTTTATCAAGAATTTTTGATTGCAAAAAATTGGATTTGATCACGATGGTTCATCTCGTCCCGCGGCTCCGTCATTGCGAGCCGTCGTTAGACGGCGAAGCAATCTCTAGAAGATTGCTTCGTCGCAAAAAGCGCTCCTCGCAATGACGGGCCCACGGGACGACGTGTTAAAAAAAATCCCGCGATTTCGCGGGATTTTTATTTAAAAATATCAAACGTTACTTAGCGCCTTGGGGTTCCGGTACTAAACGTGGTTTAGCCGCAAAGACTCTTTCATGAGCTTCTTTCGCTTGTGATGTGCAATAAGTTTCTTTCAAGAACATGGATAAGAAAATTGCGAGACCCACGCCAATCGGAATAATACTTAATGCAAAGGTGTAATCGCCTGCTGTGTAAACAGGTAAACCATTTGCGCCCAATGGGCTAGTGGTATGCAGATCTAATAATTTTCCCACAACCGGTTGGAAAATTGCGCCACCGGCCATGATTAACATGTTGGTGACAGCAACGGCCGTTCCTGAAATGGCGCCAGGATTATTTTCTTTACCCAAAGCAAAACAGAGTGGGTGAGCGCCGCAGCAAAATCCAGCGACGAAGAACATCACGTATAATTGATGTAATTTGAGACCAGGCACATAGAAAATAATTGATAATAAAATCGCAGCTAAACTGCCAGTTACAACGAGCGGCATGCGGCGACGTTTAATTTTATCCGAGAATGCACCTATCACAGGTCCACCAATAATCCAGCCAAGGAAGGTGATACTAGAAATATTTACGGCTTGATCAGCACTCAATTGATAAACGGATTTTAAGAATGGAATGCCCCAAAGATCTAAAAAGACGGTAGCAGGAAGATAAAGTAAGCAGCCGATTATTCCGATCAGCCACATTTGCGGGTTCATGAAAATAATAGCGACTGCGCTCTTTAATTGTTTCACAGTCATGGGTGTTTGCATTTCATTAGCAATCACGGTTTTTTGTTTTGGACGGCTTTTGACAATCAATAAAATTGCAATACTTAATGCAATCCCAACAAATAATGCGGTATGCAATGCATGTTTATAACCAATCGCTTCAACGATTTTGATGAGATATTTTTGTGATAATGCACCCGAAGTCATACCAAGAGCGGTTGTAAGACCTGCAACCGTTGCAAAACGAGTGGGTGGCAACCATACGGAGGCTAATTTTAAAACCCCAATATAAGCAAAGGCAGTACCAAGCCCGATCAGGAAACGGCCAGCACTGGCAATCCCAAGGCTATCAGCCGAGATAAAAATGCCAAGTCCGAGGACCGCTGTTAAGCATGCAAGAAATAATACAAAACGTGCACCAAACTTATCGTAAATCATACCCGCGGGTAATTGCATAGGCGTGTATGCGTAGTAATAAAATGCGGCGAGGGTACCAAATTGGGTGGCGGTGATATGAAAGGTTTGGGTGAGGTCGGCTTGCATTGCTGAAGGTGAAACACGAAGGAAATAATTGTAACAATAAAAAAACATACCGATGACGCATATAAACCAGGGCTGAATAATCGTATTCAGAAAACCCGTCTGATAGCGATGATGAGTTGTTGTCATGTATTGTTCCTTTTCTAGTTTTTTCAGAGATTGATCGGCCTGTGATTCATTAAAATCACTGTTCTCAAAAATTAAAAAGAGGTCATATCGTATGCGGAGTAGTTTATCGGTTTTATGTAACCATCCTCTTTATTCTGAGGAAGAATATATACCAAAAAGGGGGTTAAAATCAATTAAAAAGGGGGAATTGCTAAGTCCTTGATTTAATTTAAAACAATTGACCATCTTATAACCAATTGAAAAATAGATTTTTTTTACTGAAATCACCTTTTTTATTAGAATGGCTACCAATTCTCTGAGACAAATTATATACTGATTTTTTTTACAAAATTCAAGGAGCCCTCCATGAGATTTAAATTATTAACTGCTGCAGCACTTGCAGGGTTAGTTTCCGTATCCGTTTGTTACGCTGATGATATGCAAATGAGTGAAGATAACTCAGGCGCTTCTGCTGTGAACGGCATGCAACCTTCCAGTGACAACCCAATGATGCAAAGTCAGGCGGGCGATCCTTCGGCGATGCCAATGGATTCGACTCCGAATCAGTCGAATGTGGGTTCTATGGCTGCTAATGCTGCTAATGCCGCGAATCCTGCCGCTGCAAACCCAATGAGTGGTGACAGCAACGGCAATGATGATATGAGCGCTGATACTGCAACCGGTGATGACGATTATTAATATAATTTAGTTAGTTGCGTTGTGCTCGTCATTGCGAGCCGCGCACTTTGCGGCGAAGCAATCTCCAAAAGATTGCTTCCCCGGCTAAAAGCATGCCGGGGCAGGCTAAAAACACAAAAAACGCTCCTCGCAATGACGATAGCCCATCTATGACTCCTTCAGAATACTATCAAGATCAAGTCCAAAAAGGCCTCATCGTCGAAGATCCAGAACAGCTGATTGCCATGCAACATTTTCAACGCGTGTATGACGATCTCATCCTAGAAAATAAAAAACGTGAAAACCCACTCGCCATTTTTCGCAAACCCAAATTAATAAAAGGTTTATATCTTTGGGGTTCCGTCGGAATTGGTAAAACATTTTTGATGGATTGTTTTTTTAATTTTTTACCGTTTCCCAAAAAAATGCGGATGCACTTTCATGCGTTCATGCAACGTATTCACAATTTATTGACTCAGCATCAAGGGGAAAAAGATCCCTTGCAAGTGATCGCAAAAGAACTGGCACAGCAAACCAACGTACTTTGTTTTGATGAATTTTATGTGTCTGATATTACCGATGCCATGCTGCTCGGCCGATTATTGAAAGCCTTGTTTGCAGAAGGTGTGTGTCTCGTTACTACTTCGAATAGCAAACCCGATGATTTATACAAAAATGGTTTGCAGCGCTCACAATTTTTGCCGGCAATTGCGCTTTTGAAAAAAGAAACCGATGTTTTGCATATTCCAACCAAAGTAGATTATCGCATGCGGCACTTGAAGGAAGCCGGTGTGTTTTATACGCCGCTTGATGAAAAAGCAAAATTTAATATGGAAAAAAGTTTTGAAACGCTGACCGAAGGTTATGAAGTAAGTACGACACCGATTACGATTTATGGCAGAGAAATAAAAGTAATTAAAAAAGCAGGCAATGTCGTGTGGTTTGATTTTCCCGATATTTGTCATGTCCCGCGTTCGCAAAAAGATTATCTCGCGATCGCCAAAGAATTTCGCACGGTTTTTATTAGCAATATTCCAATCATTGATGAGCATGAGAAAGATACGATTTGTCTTTTTATCAGCTTAATCGATGTGCTCTATGATGCCCGCGTGCGATTGGTTTTTTCGGCGGCTGAATCCGTTGAGCTTCTATATAATCGCGGCTTTAAAATTCTAGAATACACGCGCACGCATTCGCGTTTATCTGAAATGCAATCGACGGATTATTTCACCGGAGAATTTAATGTCAGACATTAAAACCTCCACGATACTTTCCCTGAAAACAAAAATAGCGCTTGCCGTCGCGATTATCTTGTGGTCATCTGCTTTTGTCGGGATACGCATGGGATTAAAAGGTTATTCGCCTGGCAGTCTCGCTTTATTTCGTTTTTTAATCGCTTCAATTTGTATGGGCTTGATTTATCTTAAGTGGTCGAATAAAAATAAATTTTCCAAAAAAGATTTGCTCTTGTTATTTTTGTTCGGCGCGATCGGTATCGGTGGTTATCATGTTTTTTTAAATTATGGTGAAATTTCAATTCCCTCCGGCATCGCGAGTTTTATTGTCAGCCAATCACCTTTAATTAGCATGTTTTTTGCCATTGCATTTTTACGCGAAAGTTTTAGTCCGGGCGCAATGGTCGGCGCTTTAATCAGCATTATTGGCGTTGGATTAATTTCGATAGGCGAGAGCGATCATTTTAAATTTGATATTGGCATTCTTTTTATGTTGATAGCTACCTTGCTCAGCGGTTTATATTCTGTCTTGCAAAAACCTTTTTTAAAAAAATATCATGCGATTGATGTGACAGTGATCATTATTTGGGGATGTACATTGGTATTATTAGTTTATTTACCCAGTTTATTGCGAGACATAAAAACGGCATCAATGAGCGCGACGATAGCCGTTGTCTATCTCGGTATTTTTCCAGCAGCGATTGCCTATATTGCCTGGAGTTATGCATTAGCCCGCATGCCGGCATCACAGTGCGTGAGTTTTTTATATTTTATGCCGGTGATTGCGACGGTATTGGGTTGGTTGTGTTTGGGTGAAGTGCCTGTTGTGCTTTCATTGTTTGGCGGAATGATTGCATTGTTAGGTGTATGGATTGCAAATCGATCGTTTGCTAAAGAAGGATAGGGATTTGTCATTGCGAAGACTCCTTTTTAGGCTGAAGCAATCTCTTAAAGATTGCTTCGTCGCAAAAAGCGCTCCTCGCAATGACGGATTTATTTATAAAAACTTTTGCAAATGTTCAACCAATTCTTGTTCCGGACATTTGATATAATCTTTTTCAATTCGCAAATTCACCACTCGATCCAGTTCATGCGGCATGTGTTTATTAATCATGCCCATGAATGCGGCGGGTGCAATGAAGATTAATTCTTCAAAAAGATTTTCAGCGTGGGATTTTGATAAATTTCTGACGATTTCGATGGCAAAGACTTCTTCTTGATGTTTTTTAGGATCGGTCGGTGATTGAAAGGTTCCCGAGCCGAATTGACCTTGGCGATCTGAAGTGAGATCGATATCGCGCAAGCGGCTTTCGCTGTGCGCGAGTTCTTTGACTAAATGTAATTTTTTGCCGTTGCCATTAAATAAAGTGGTTTTATTCGTATTATAAATTTTTGCTTGATTAGAACTTGCGACTAAAATCCATGTTTTCATTTTTTACTCCTAAATTGGTTCGCAATAATTTCAGCCACGCAGCACGTTAATTTTTTGGCGGCAGGGATATGTAAAAATTCATTTGGACCGTGAGCATTGGATCCAGGTCCTAATAAACCGGTTATTAAAAATTGGGCTTCTGGGAATTTTTTTCCGAGCATTCCCATGAATGGAATGGAACCGCCTTCGCCCATGTAAACGGCATCGGCGCCAAAATAATGTTCGGATGCTTCATTCGCCGCTTTTTTTAGCCATTCGCTTTCTGCCGGCGCATTCCAGCCGGATCCTGCTTCTTTCGGATCAAAATGAATTTTGGCATTGAAGGGAGGATTTTCTTCCAGAATTTTTTTCAGAAGTTGACCGGCTTCTTTTGCATCACGAGTCGGTGGTACACGCATGGATAATTTTATTTTCAGCCAAGGCAGTGTCACGTTGCCCGCGTTCTCAGTTTTAGGTAAACCATCGGCTCCTGTGATAGAAAGCGCAGGGCGCCAAGTGCGATTCAAGATATGTTCGACGGTGGAACCGGGAACGGGTTTAACGCCTTCCTGAAAAGGTAAATCTTTATAAACTTCATGTCCCAGTACTTCTGCGGTTTTTTTAACTTGTTCTAATCGTTCAGACGGAATATCCACAAATAATTCCCGCACGACAACTTCGCCGGTTTTTTCATTTTCGATGCGCGTTAATAATTGACGCAAAATCATAAAACACGATGGTGCGATACCACTGCCGGAACCTGAATGCACGCCTTCCTTCAAAACTTCGATGGTGAGAAAACCGCTGATGACGCCGCGTAAAGAAGTGGTCACCCATAATTGTTCGTAATTGCCGCAGCCGGAATCCAAACAAATCACTAAGTTTGGTTTGCCAATGCGATTTTCGAGTGCTTCGATGTAAAAGGGTAAATCTTTGCTGCCGCTTTCTTCGCAAGCTTCGATCAAAATAATGCAACGCGCGTGCGGAATTTTTTGGTTTTGTAAGGATTTGATCGCAGTGAGGGATGCAAAAATCGCGTAACCATCATCTGCGCCGCCACGACCATATAATTTGTCATCTTTTAAAACGGGTTTCCATGGATCAAGGTCTGCATGCCAGCCTGTCATTTCAGGCTGTTTATCTAAATGACCATACAATAAAACGGTGTCATCGGAACTGCCCGGAATTTCAATAAAAATCACCGGCGTCCGATTGGGTAAGCGGACTACTTCCAGTTTCATATTTTCAACGGCATTTTTAAGACACCAGTCTGAAAGTAATTTTACTGCTTGATCCATGTATCCATGGGCTTGCCACTCTGGATCAAATAACGGTGATTTGTTGGGGATGCGAATATATTCCTGCAGAGTAGGGATAATCGATTGGTCCCATAATGTTTCGACGAATTTTTGATTTTCTTGGATATTCATGACTTGCGACCTTGTTTTGTAAGCATTCATTCTAAATAGTAGATGTCATTTTTACAAATGTTGTTAAGAAACATTTTCTTTCCAGGCACTAAAGGGCTGCGTGGCAGGATGAATAATATCCAATCCATTTAATCCAGCGCCCGCTGTAAAGACTAAGGTCCACGTGCTGCCATTCCATTCGTAAATATGGTCATTGGAATCAGTTAACCAGGCTTCATTCGAGGATACAATTTTGACGCCGGTCAAGGTCAAGCTACCAGGTAATCCAGTATTACTGGATGCCCAACTCGTGCCATTATAAAACCATGCGGTTGAGCTCGTCCCCACAGCCCAACCGATATCGGAACCGCCTGATTTCATCATGGAAATGCTATTTAGGGTGGGTAGCGCAGAGGGCGTTGAAATGGTGTTCCAGCTCGCACCCCCAGTCCATTGAAAAATATGTCCGGTCAGACCAGCAGCCCACGCATCAGACCCAGAAAGGGTCGAAACAGAATTTAAATCAACTGAGACGCCTGTGTTAGTTGAAGTCCAGGTCGTACCATTATATAAAAATGCAGTTTTCTTTGTGCCAACGGCCCAACCTACACTCGCAGTGCCACTGCCAGTGGTGTCTAACATGGAAAGTCCATTAACTGAATTTCCTGGGCTTGCGACCATGGTCCAACTTGCGCCACCCGTCCATTTGTATACATTGCCTTTGCCATCCCCTGTCCAGGCTTGGCTACTTGATATCGCACTGACTGACACTAAGTTCTCCGCACCCGAGATACCTGAGCTCACGTTTGTCCAGGATGATCCATTAAAGTGAAGTGCAGTCGCATTATTTCCAACAATCCACACATCAACATTCGAGATCGCCGATACCGCATTCAGGTTTTGCGGTGATGCAGCCCCTGCCGCTTGCTGAGTCCAGGTTTTTTCGGTCGGATTGTTCCACCGTGCCATATTCCAAACAGGACCCGTCAGTGTTAAGCCTGCTGCCCAGCCTTCTTCTACTTGTGCATTCTCTGTCACACTCCGTTTTCCGCCTAAAGTGGTTGAGGCGGGTGATAAACTGGGAACGCCGCCTTGCGAGGTTAAATTACATTGAGATTGTGCAACGAGTGCGCCTGTCGCATGACTCGAAGCGGTACTGCCATCTGCACCCCGAGTTGCATTATTGAAATGGGTCGAATCAATATTGGTATAATTAATTAATTCCCTATCTATCATGATACGTCCGGAACTTTGATATCCTGAAGTGCTGTTTACGGTGATGGTTGTTGCAGAAGCGGTAAGAGCACCATTTAATGAAGTGGGCGAGCTAACGAAAAATGGGCCGCTTGAACTCACTGAGTAAGCGCCTGCTCCCAAAGTGTTACTGATACTTAATCCTGAACAGGTAATTCGATTACTCAGTGTGCTGGTTTCTAATTCATGTACAGCCTGTTCTAATCCTGCATCGCCAAGATCCAGTGCCATCTCGGCTTGCTGAATATTATTGGTTGATGTTGCGCTGGAAACCACCATATAAGCAATCACTAATCCTAAAAATCCCATGATCATAATTAATAACACCGCAACTAAACTTAAAAACCCCAACTGTGAAGATTTAGTTTTCATGTTAAATTTCTCGGATAAACGGCAGTTGTTAAACTAAAGTTAGCATTATTTTGTGTAACATTGACAGAAATTGAAATATAACGGATTAAGCTCGCCGTCGCAGTGGAAGATCCATTTTTATCAAAATAACTGAGCGTCATACTTTGAATACCATCTGCTAAATTGGTGCCATTACGCAATAAACTGGTTCCGCTTAGCTGATAAGTAATAGCAGTATTGGTGGTATCTGTAAAAGTGATTGAGGACGAAGCAGCAGAAGTAATGCTATAAATCGCCCGCATATCGCGTACCATGCGTTCCAAAGCGAGCCGTCCTTGCCAATCGGCATCAATGACATTTTTTTCAGCGAGATAAGCGCCAAAACCGCTTGATAACATTCTTCCTGCAATAACAGAGATAATTCCAATTAAAATGATGACCATAACCAATTCAATCAGAGTAAATCCTAATTTTTTTTTCATCTTAATAGTTCGCAATTAAAGTTGTTAAACTGGCATCACCGAGTCCACTGACGGTTACGGTAATTGTTTTATAATTCGCATCACCGCTAAGGGTCGTGCAAGCGACGTTGGTAGTGATGCTATAACCAGTCGGTGTGGTACAAAAACCTGGGACCGTCGTATTAGGGCAGGGCAGTGTTGAATAACCATTTATTCTTCGTTGGCCGATGAACCATTCCATGCATTTTCTTGCGGTTGCAGTTGCAACCATTTGTTGATGAGCGATGGGCGTTTTTTGCGTGCCCACACTTAATCCTAACATCAATGTCGTCGCAAGCAGGCCGGTGATGATGATAAACATAATCAGCTCCACCAATGTAAACCCTTGAATTTTTTTCATTGAATAGTAACCCTGCCAGTTTGGGGTGTGATTGAAACCGTATTGGTGTTGGATCCATCGGTTAACGGCATGGTTGCCGTTGAACTTAAGGCGGTGCCCGGTGAGCCTGTATCCACATAGGGCGTACCGTTGCCATCGAAAGCGATTAAACTATTGGGTAAATTAGTCAGTGTGCCAAATGAAATTCCGGTTCCTAACGTTACGGTGGTAGAACCCATTGCTCCAATAATGGCAGTGCCACTGCTGTTTTGAATCTGATAAGTCGTTGAAGAAGTTTTAACTAACCGATATCGTTGACCTTTTGTCATCGAAAGAACTTGGGTATAGCGAACATCATTCGCAAGTTGAGTCGCTTGGCCATACACATTGATGCCTCTTCCCGGCCAGCTAATAAAGGCGCCGACAGCAAGAATACTGATCACCACTAAAACAATAATGAGTTCAACAACAGTGAATCCTTTCTGCTGCATAATCTTCCTTGTGGTATTGCTTGGCCCTTGTCATTATAATGTGATGAAGGATCACTGTGCTATAGGGATATCGAACAGTGTTAAAAAAAATAAAACAATATTTTAAGCAAACTGTCATCACGCATGCGCGAGGGTTTTGCTGCATCACTTTCTTGCCGCAAGAAGTGGCGCTTGCTTATGTCATGCCCGTTTCAGGAATTCCGCAATTACAATTCTGCGATTCATTTACTTTTTCAAAACCGTCTGCCATAAAGCCCGCGCTCGCAGAACTCGTTAAAAAGTATCATCTCGAGGGTGTAGCATGCTCTTGGATGTTGCAGTCGCATCACTATCAATTATTGTTAACCGAAAGTTTGCCGGTGACTCAAGCGGAATTTCAATCTGCCATCCGTTGGAAAATCAAGGATTCGGTTCCCTTTCCGATCGAAGAAGCGGTGATTGACAGCTTTCCCATTCCATCGCAAAAATCCGTCGGTGCTGAAAATAAAATTATTGTCATTGTAGCGCGTGAGAGCTATTTAAGTTCCTTCGCGCGCACTTTACAAGAATGCCAGTTAAGATTAACGACAGTGGATATTCCAGAAATGGCATTAAGAAATATTACCGCACTCTATGAACAAGATGAAAAAACCACGGCATTAATTTATTTACAGGAACATCAAAACGAATTAATCATTTCAAAACAGAAACAATTGTATTTTCCAAGACGTTTAGAAGTTGAATATGAACATTTTGATCCTTCGATTGCAACCGACAAAGAAATCAATACTTATATTTCCCGATTATCACTCGAAATTCAACGTTCATTCGATTATTTTCAAACTCAATGGCGAAATCCTTCACCCAGTCGGATTTTTCTTGCTACCACTAAATTTTCTGCGGAAAAAATTGCGGAGTATTTATCGCAAAACTTATCTCTGCCCGTCAAGCCTTTAAATTTAGATGATGTGTTGTCAAGCAAGCAAAAATTGACTCTCGCAGAACAGGGAAAATATCTTACTGTCATTGGCGGAGCATTAAGAGAATCTGCGTTTTCAGATGCGACGGAGCTTCATGAAACAGGAAATTAATTTATTTAAACATCTGCCGCATGCGCCCACCGTGTGGCTCACAAAAGAAAAAATAATATTATTTTATGCCGGGTTTTTTCTTATTTTATTGCTGAATTTGGCACAGTCCCTCTGGACCCGCCATCAAGCAGTGAAACAATTTGACGTGCAAAATCAATTACTGGTGCAACAAAAAAATTATCTGAATGATTTGTTAAAAAAATATCCGGTATTTAATCCAAAAGATTTAGAGGCCTCGGTCCAGCAGTTGCAGCAGCAATTAAATATCCAGCTTAAATTAAGTCGTATGGTCAATCAGGGAAAATTATTTTCAGATTATTTAAAAGCATTTGGGGAAACCATCTTACCCGGCATGTGGCTCACTGAAATGATCATCTCTAATCCGGATCAAAATATCATGATGAAAGGATATTCGATTCAACCGGTTATCATTCAAAAATTTTTGGATAATTTATCCAAACAGCCTGTTTTTCAGGGCGTGCTCTTAGGAGTGCAGGAATTATCGCAGACGACGCCTGCCGATAAAAATGTATATGGTTATTTAAATTTTGTAGCAACCAGTAAAATGACGGCCGCACCATGAACGAATGGATAATGAAATTAAAAAAATGGTTATATAGCCGCAATTCGCGCGAGCGAATGTTTATTTTTGCCGGCTCTTTCGTTATTTTGTATTTCTTATGGAATGTCATATTTTTACGTCCCATTCATCAGTCAGAAGTAAGCTATCTTTCAGAAACCCAAAAAATTCAGGGTGAACTCTCTGTCCAACAAACCCAAACCAATGAAATTTTACAAATCGTGACAGAACCTCGTTTTCAACAAATGTTATCAGAACAAAAAAACCTTAAATCATCGGGCGCTAATATTATTCAGCAATTAAACAGTGTTAAATCCACGGTGATTCCCATTGAAAATTATTCAGCCGTCGTGGAAGCCATTCTTAATACGACAGGCAATATTAAAATTATTAATATAAAAAAACTTCCACCCGAACCTTGGATTCCTAAAGATCTTTTAACGCCCGACATCCCGCCAGAGTTGAAAAACATTTACAAGTATGCGATCCAAATCGAAATTCTTTCCAATTTTTTTAATGCCATTAGCTATCTTGAAAATCTTGAAAAATTACCCTGGCGAATCTATTGGGATACCCTAGATTACAAAGTGACAAAGTACCCCGAAGCGGATATCACCATTACTTTTCATGTATTAATCACAGAGAAGAATACAGTATGAAGCAGCTCATTACTTTTTTTCTTATTCTGGGTTGTTACGCAACGGTTGCATTAGCTGAATTAAAAGATCCCACGCGCCCGGCCGCCGCCTTGCAAAATGCGGAAAATGGCCTTCAACCCTTAATTCTGAATGAGATCATCACCAACGATCATCAGGTCGCAGTGATTAATGGTGTTGTCTTGCGGGTAGGAGATGAAATTGAAGGCAATAAGGTTACAAAAATCGACACAAATAGTGTGCAGCTTAATGGCATAAATGATAGAATTACGTTGTTTTTAACTATTCCAATAAAACAAGCACCTTAGGACAGAGTCATCTATGGAAAGATGTTTGCAAAAAATTCGTTTAATCACCCTGATTTTATTTCTGTTTGTATTAGGCTGCAGCAATACTTGCACTCAGCCACCGTATTATCCAACACCCCTAGAACAAACCCATCAAGCCTTGCAAAATGGAATTGCCAATGACAAATTATTGTATGGCGGTTGCAATCCCAGCATTAACGGTAAAAAATTTTACGTGCCACGCAATGTCAGTAATGCCTTAATTCCGAAAATGGCTGGATCAAACTCCTATCAAATGGCGAATACGGAACGCCGGTTTAATATTACCGCCGATAAAATTCCTGCTAAATCGTTTTTTATGAGTTTAGTCGAAGGGACACGTTATAACATGGTGGTGAGTCCCAATATAACAGGCTATATCACCTTGCAATTAAAAGATGTCACGGTGCACGAAGCCATGGAAGCGGTACGCGATGCTTATGGCTACGAATATCGACGAACGGCATATGGTTATGAAGTGTTGCCCGAAGAATTGCAGTCGCAAATTTTTAATGTGAACTATATCAATATGGAACGCATCGGCAAAACTTATACCAATGCGACCTCCGGACAAATTAGTGAACAAGTCACTGGCTTTACCAGTGGTTCAGGCGGCAGCACCAACCAATTAAATCTGAAATCGCCAGAAGATGCGAGTGGTGCTACGGTTAAAACCAAATCTGACATTGATTTTTGGCATGGATTGGATGCGACGTTAACTTCCATGCTCAGTCCTTCGCCAGGGCATTCTGTCGTAGTGAACTCGACAGCGGGCGTTGTGATGGTCAGAGCGTTCCCTTCCGAATTACATCGAATTTCGCGCTACTTAGATCGCATTCAAGCTAACTTGAATCGACAAGTTATTCTCGAGGCGAAAGTCTTAGAAGTTCAATTAAATAACGAATTTCAAGCGGGAATTGACTGGAATTTGTTTGGCAGAGGCCAGCCGCCTACCGTTGATCCTGTCACCGGTGAAGTGATCAGTTCCGGTGGCGCCTCACAATCTAGTTTCAGGACATTTGAAAATACCGATCTCAAAGATTTTAATAATATTTTTACTTTAAACATCAAAGGCGATTTTGGTGCATTAATTAAATTGTTGCAAACACAAGGCAATGTGCAAGTACTTTCTAGCCCGCGTATCGCAACCGTCAATAATCAAAAAGCGGTGATTAAAGTAGGGCAGGATGAATTTTTTGTGACGGGTGTTTCAACCAATAATTTCGTGACGGCAAATGCAACGGTCCCCACTCAGGATGTCAGTTTGACCCCATTCTTTTCAGGCGTCACGCTGGACGTGATTCCGCAAATAAGCAAAAGCGGTGAAATTGTACTGCATATTCACCCAACTGTTAGCGTTGTCAAAACTCAACAAAAAGAAATTCAATTGGGTACGGTTTCAAATCCCAGTGGAACAGGAACCTCTCCGAATATCTTGTCGTTGCCGTTGGCCTTAAGCACCATACGCGAATCGGATAATGTGGTGCATGCCCACAACGGTCAAATTATTGTTATCGGCGGATTGATGCAAAATACCGTCCAAGAAGAAGTCGCGGGTGTTCCCTGGGCTTCGAAAATTCCTTTTATCGGCGCGGCATTTAGACGGACCCAACAAATTGCAACAAAAAGCGAACTTGTTATTTTGCTGCGACCTGTGCTTGCAACCAACTGTGCTGAAGAAAAAGATATGGAGAGAACGGACCAACGATTTGGTACACTAGATCGTGGGTATCATGTGGGTGGTTTTCCAGAAGTCTTTGGAACGGAAGGAGAAAGGGAGCCATTTGATGTATCTCGAGCATTTTAAATTTTCAGAGTTGCCATTTTCCTTAACACCGGATGTGGATTTTTATTGTGATTTAAAAGGGCATCAGGAGGCTTTAAATACGCTGATATTTTCGCTGCAGAGTGGCGAAGGCTTTATCAAAATTATCGGCGAAGTGGGCTCAGGCAAAACCTTGCTTTGCAGAAAATTGCTAAGCAGTCTGGATGACACATTCGTCACCGCATATATTCCGAATCCCGATTTAAATCCCACCGAATTACGACGCGCATTGTTACGCGAACTGGGTGTTGAACCACAGCTCTTGCAAGACCAACATGAATTACTGACCGCGATCAATAATCGCCTTCTTGAATTGCACACCTTAAAAAAACACGTGGTCCTTTTGATTGATGAAGCGCAAGCCTTACCGGTTGAAAGTCTCGAAGCGCTGCGCTTACTCACCAATCTTGAAACCGAAAAAAATAAATTGCTCCAAGTTGTTTTATTCGGGCAGCCGGAACTCGATGAACACATTAATCGGCCTAATTTGCGCCAGTTAAAACAACGTATTACGTTTTCTTATTATTTGCCGCAAATGTCGCGCGAAGAACTGGATATTTATCTTTTCCATCGATTAGCGATTGCGGGACATACTTTGGGGACATTATTTACCGAAAAAGCGCGCCACCTTTTATTTCAATCCAGTAATGGAATTCCGCGTATTGTTAATATCCTATGTCATAAAGCATTATTGGTTGCCTATGGACGTGGTGATGGTCGCGTGAATCACAAAGCCATGTTAAATGCGATTCAGGATACGGAAAGTGCCATGAAAATAAATTATAATTTGTTAATCACGGTCACCGTCATTTTAGGTATGGTGGTCGGAATCGTTTTTATTTTTTATCTTTATAACGGAATCATTTGATGAGTTTAATCAATCAAATGTTAAAAGATTTAGAAAACCGTTCCAAATCCGGTAATCGGCAGACCGTTCGCGTATCGGGTATTCGCTATTCATCGTATTCTCATTCGGGATTTAAATTTTACTGGATCGTGCTGGTTTTTTTACTGGGATTGGCCATTTATGCGGGTTGGAAAAAAATTCCTTTTCATCATGCGCCAAAAAGAATTCTTTCAATGCATCTTGCTACTTTGACGGAAAAAATTCATTCGAATCCCGTATCGATACCGCATTCTGTTCCGACAGTATTAACGAGTATTACTTTGCAAATCCAGGATAAAATCACATCCCTCAGACTTTCGCTGACACAAGATACTTTATATCGCGTGGATACCGACATCAAACAAAATAAAATTATTCTTTTTTTAGATCATGCGCATGCCATTTCAGGGTTGCCGCCCATCAATTATTCGAATAGTGCGATCAAAAATATCGAAATGATGAATGAAGCCAATGGCGATTTAAAAATTATTTTGACCTTGAATGCGAATTCAGAGTTGAATCAACTGACCATGAATGAATCGGGAAAATATCCTGAACTTAACATGGATTTAACCTATCAACCTGAAATAACTACAGATAAACCGATTCATGAAAACCCAGTCATTTCACAAAAAACTATTAATTTTAAAAAAATTTATACCAACCTGACAGTGCAAGAAACCTATCAGCAAGCGATTAATTTTATAGGGGTTGGAAAATATCCCATTGCCATCGATATTTTAAAAAATATCGTCGATAAAAATCCAACTTATGCTGCTGCGCGTGAAACCTTGTGTGAGCTATTGCTACAACAAGGCGACAGAAAGAGCGCAAATTATTTTGTAATGGCCGGATTAAAGCTGCAACCGGATTATCTCCCCTTTGTTGAATTTCGCGCGCACATTCTTGCAGATGAAAACAAACCCAAAGAAGCACTGAGTCTCTTGGAATCATTCTCTCCTTCAATTGTCGAAAATCCAAATTATCACGCATTTATTGCGGCTCTCTATCAACGGATTGGTGACGCTAATATGTCGGCCAAATTATATGAACAGCTTTTACATGTCGATTCAGAAAAAGCCGTCTGGTGGGTAGGATTAGGGATAGCACTGGAATCTCAGGGCCGAATGCATGAAGCCGCAGGTGCGTATGCGCGAGCAAGTCATTGCGATGGTTTAACGCCTGAACTCAGTGCCTATATTTCAACACGCTTGCTGGGGTGACGACCTATGGCAACAAAAAGAATTCAATTTGGCAAGATCTTGCTTGATAATCAGTTAATCACTGAACAGGAATTAGAAGCGGCTATCAAACGCCAACAATCCACTGGCGAACGATTAGGACAAGTGCTAATCGATATGGGCCTCGTCAAAGAAGAGCAATTACTGCAATTACTGTCTCAACAATTAAATATACCGTTTGTTGATTTAAGAAATTATTCGTTTGATCCCAATGTGGTAGGCGCTTTATCTGAATTTTCCGCTCGTCGTTACCGTGCGATTGTTTTAAATCATGATGAACAAGGTTATCTCGTCGCCATGGTAGATCCGCTGGATTTATTAGCGATCGATGAAATCGAACGCGAATTAAAAGAGCCCGTGCGCACAGCGTTAGTGAAAGAAGTGGATTTTCTGAGTGTCGTGGATATGTTGTACCGCCGCACCGGTGAAATCAGCACACTCGCTGAAGAATTATCCGCCGAATTAAAACCCAATGATTATGATGTCACACAATTAGGAGCAGGATTTACTTCTTCCGATGCACCTGTCGTCAAATTATTACAAAATATTTTTGAAGATGCCGTTCAAATCAACGCATCGGATATTCATATCGAACCGGATGAAAACGTACTGCGTATCCGTCAACGCATTGATGGCGTTTTGCATGAACACGTCATGAAAGAAAAGCAAATTGCTCAGGCATTGACACTGAGACTGAAATTAATGGGCGGTTTAAATATTGCTGAAAAAAGGCTGCCGCAAGATGGACGATTCAGCATAAAAGTCCGAAACCGAAACTTTGATGTGCGTTTATCGACGATGCCTGTGCAGTATGGCGAATCGGTAGTGATGCGTTTACTTGATCAATCGGCTGAAATTTTAAAACTAGACCAGATCGGCATGCCCAAAAATATGTTATCGCGTTTACGAAGAGTTTTTTCCTATCCCAATGGGATTATTTTAGTGACCGGTCCTACGGGTAGCGGTAAAACGACCACATTGTATGGTGTTTTAAGTGAATTAAACAAAACTGAAAATAAAATCATTACGGTCGAAGATCCGGTTGAATATCGTTTACCTCGCATCAATCAGATTCAAATACAACCGAAAATTGATTTAACCTTTGCCCGCATTCTGCGTTCTGTTTTAAGACAAGATCCTGACATTATCATGATCGGTGAGTTGCGGGATCAAGAATCCGTTTCAATTGCTTTGCGTGCTGCCATGACAGGGCATTTGGTGTTATCGACATTACATACCAATGATGCGATGAGCAGTGCAGTGCGATTGATTGATATGGGCGCGGCAGGGTATCTGGTTGCAACGGTATTGCGGGCCATTCTCTCACAACGGCTCGTTAGACGCATTTGTGATAATTGCAAAGAGGATTACACACCCACTCCCCATGAATTAGCCTGGCTTGCGTCCATCAAAAATTTTTCTTATACAGGAAATCCCTTTAAACATGGCATCGGTTGCACGTATTGTCACAACACAGGTTATAAAGGACGTGTTGGTGTGTTTGAGTTACTGGAAATGACACCGCCACTCATTGACTCGTTACGAGATAATGATACAAGATTATTTAGCCAATTAGTTACTGATGATCCGGATTATAAACCGTTAGTTACCCAAGGTCTGGAACTTGCCGTGAAAGGGGTAACAACGATTAGCGAAGTCATTCGAATTATAGGTGAAAGTATAGAATCCAATAAGGATTAATCGGACATGCCGACATTTAATTTCGAAGGCCGCAATCCTGAAGGCAAATTAATGATAGGTAAACGCCTATCGCAATCAGCGGACACGTTAAGCGCGCAATTGTTAAAAGAACGTATCACGCCGATACGTATTACACCGATTAATGCAGAAACGGATTATTTGGATGCAATCAAGGGTTTTTTTAGCGGCGGGAAAGTGAGCCTCGAAGAATTAGGGCTCTTTTCACGTCAAATGCATGCACTCGTGAAAACCGGTGTTCCTATTACCGCGGCTTTAAGACAGCTAGCCGAAAATGCTCGCAGCGCCAGGATGGCAAATGCATTATATGGCATTGTAGAAAAACTAGAAGGCGGTCAAGATTTAGTAACTGCTATGAGTGCGTATCCCAAAATCTTTACTCCTATTATGATCAGCATGGTCAGGGTAGGACAAAGTAGCGGACGACTGGACGAAGCCTTTTTACGACTCAATCAATATCTCGAATTAGAAGCCAGCGGAATGAAGCGTGTCAAAGCAGCCTTGCGCTATCCTGCCGTGGTTTTTGTTTCAGTGATTTGTGCAATTATTTTTATTAATATTCTCGTCATTCCCACTTTTTCTAAAATATTCACCCAGGCGAATCTGGAGTTGCCGACAGCGACGCGTATTATGATTGCTATTTCGCAATTTTTTGTCGAACAATGGCCTTATCTTTTAGTTGCGCTTGCCATCATCGTGGGCTCATTGATTTATTATTTTCGCACCCCGCGGGGAAAATATAACTGGTATCGTTATCAATTTAAGATACCGGGATTTGGCGATGTTTTGCGACGGACAGTATTGCTGCGATTTTCACAAGCGTTTGCAATTACCATTGAATCAGGCATCCCCTTGTTAGAAGGGCTTACCTTAGTCGCGCACACCATTAATAACACCTACGCAGAACAAGAAATTCTAGACATGTGTGAATCGATTCGCCACGGTAATAATCTCACGCAATCTGCGGCGGGTTCAAAATTATTTACTCCATTGGAACTGCAAATGCTCTCCGTCAGTGAAGAAACGGGCGAACTCAGCCAAATGCTGAACGAGGTTGCAAATTATTACCGAAGAGAGGTAGATTATGATTTGAAGCGATTAAATGATATGATAGAACCGATGTTAATAGTGTTATTGGCCATTGTGGTTTTGATACTCGCCTTCTCAGTGTATCTACCCATCTGGGACATGGTGAAAATGGCTCATCACGGATAAACAAGGATGTGACTATGAAGCAGACTATTCAAGGTTTCACGTTAATCGAACTCGTTATTGTTATTATCATTCTCGGAATTTTGGCCGCGGTTGCTGTGCCTAAATTTATTGATCTTTCCACGGATGCCAAAGCCGCTGCTACCAATGGGGTTGCCGCCGCATTGTCATCTGCCAATTCCATTAACTATATTTCGCGAAAAGAAAATGCCACTAAAGGTGTGGCCGTTGCCAACTGTACTGATGTTGCGAGTGCCTTGCAGGGTGGATTGCCTACTGGATATACCATCACGTCAGCCACTGTAGCAGTGGATGTGACGGTGACCTGTACTTTAACAGGATTAAGCTCAACCACCGCAACCTTTACCGCAACTGGCATCACATGAGGATTGAATAGCATGAAGCAACAAGGTTTTACCTTAATTGAATTAATCGTTGTCATTATTCTATTGGGAATTTTGGCTGCGGTTGCAGTTCCCAAATATATCGACCTATCAACCGACGCTCAAATAGCAGCAACCAGCGCCATGGCGGCCTCGTTGTCCTCTGCCAATAGTGTTAATTATGCTGCTAGAACATTAAATTCCTCTAATGGGGTTGCTATTTCGAATTGTACGAACGTTGCAAATGCTTTACAAACAACAATCTTACCAACAGGTTATTCCATTACATCAGCAGCAATTGCAGTCAATGTGACTGTGTTATGCACGTTAAACGGACCCTTATCGACGACAGCGGTGTTTTCTGGAACTGGCATCAACTAATTTGTTTTCGGCGTAATTTTATCGATTCTGAAAATAATTTTAAGATAGCATTCGTTTCTATCCACGAAATGCATTCATCTGTAATGCTTTGACCATAATTCAGAGGAATTCCTGGTTGCAAAGTTTGTTTTCCTGCGACTAAATTACTTTCTAGCATCACGCCAAAAATGATTTCAGAACCGTTTTGAATTTGCAGAGCGAGGGTTTCTGCAACTTTGCGCTGATGTTGATAACCATTCGAACTATTTCCATGACTGCAATCAACCATGAGTTTTGCAACCAGTTGCTGTTTTTTTAATAATTCGGCAGCGTCTAAAATATTTTTTTCTTCAAAATTAGGCCCTGTTTGGGACCCGCGTAAAATAATGTGGCAGGAACGATTACCGGGTGTTCGGACAATGCTGGGCGTGCCGTGCTGATTAATGCTGATAAAATGATGTGAGTGTGCAGCCACATTCACTGCATCAATCGCGATTTTGATATTGCCATCGGTTGTATTTTTAAATCCAACTGGCATTGCGAGTCCGGATGCCAATTCACGATGCAATTGACTGGAAGAAGTGCGCGCGCCGATCGCAGACCAGGTAATTAAATCCTGCAAATAATGCGGAATAATTGTATCCAAAAATTCTGTCGCTGTCGGCACGCCAAGCGTATTCAAATCCAGCAATAATTTTCTCGCAATCCGTAAACCGTTATTAATATCATAACTTTCATCTAAAAAAGGATCGCGTATCAATCCTTTCCAACCCATTGTGGTTCTCGGTTTTTCAAAATAAACCCGCATCACAATAAAAATTTCTTGGCGATAAACTTTTTGCGCTTCTTGCAATAAATTTGCATATTCCAGCGCGGCTTTAGGATCATGAATAGAGCAGGGCCCAACGATTACCAACAAACGATCATCTAATCCGCGCATAATGCGATCAACAACATGTCGTGCGAGCGCAACGGTTTTTTCTGCATCCGGCGAATTGGGAAATTCTTGGACTAAAACATGCGGAGTCAGCAGCGGTTGGTGATCAATAATTGTATTCATGGAATGAAATGCGTAAATCTTAAAAAATTATCTTTATCTTTTTCTACGAGATAATTACTATTTAACACATCTGGAATAAGCTAGCAAATAATTCAAGGAGATTTATATGCACGATGCAAAGACTGTTCATTTATTAGGGTATGCAACGGGTTTAGCTGGAGCAGATCCCCGAAGCAGCGAAGGCCCTAAAGTGTTGCAACAGTCTCCCTATTTTCAGGCGTTATCAACAGAAATCGATTTAATCTGGGATGGCATGATTGAATCTCCCTCTGATAAAAATATCTCCAAACTCGAATTGATTACCACGTGCGTACAAAAATTAGCAAACAAGACCTACGATTACACCAAAGCTAAAAAGTTTTTTACAGTTCTAGGCGGCGATCATTCATCCGCAATTGGTACCTGGAGCGGTGTCTCGAACGCCTTATCAGGCCCGCTAGGATTGATTTGGATCGATGCCCACATGGATAGCCACACACCGCATACTTCGCTGACAGGCAATATTCATGGCATGCCTTTGGCGTGTCTTTTAGGATATGGTACTTCTTCATTGACGACGATTATGAATAATCGACCTAAGGTCAAACCTGAAAATATCTGCCTGATTGGCGTACGAAGTTTTGAACGCGGTGAAGCAGCGCTCTTAAAAGAACTCAATGTAAAAATATTTTTCATGGAAGAAATCCGTCAACGCGGATTACAGGCTGTGATGCAAGATGCGCTCAAAATTGTTAAAAAAGATACCGCAGGCTATGGTATTAGTCTGGATATAGATGGTATTGATCCATCCGAAGCACCCGGCACAGGTTCGCCTGTTCCAAATGGTTTAAATGCTAATGATTTATGTCAGGCGCTACACCAAATCGAAAACGACCCTCAATTCCTCGGTATGGAAATCGTCGAATTCGATCCCTCCAAAGATAAAGATCATAAAACCGAAAAATTAATTCCTGAGCTTTTTGCCAGTATGATATTAGCAAAAAAAAAGGCTAATACTGCCAAGCATTGCTTACACTTAGACCCGGTTTCTGTTTGACGGGTTAGCCACAGGATCAAGGAGTTGCGAATCATAGGGTACCCTATCATCGAGGCGCGCCCATTTTTTATATTTTTTCATTTTCAATTCAATAAGTTATAATATCTTTTTCACAGAAAATATCACATTAATTATGCTATTCTGAAAATAAGAGGAGCAGAAAAAAAGAGGGGTGGTTGCTCATGCCTGACAGAATCCATGAGTTATTAAATTTCTGGTTTGGCGATCTCGGTCACGCGGATTTACCGACGAGTGACCGTACTAACTTATGGTTTGGTGAAAATGAGGCGTTGAAAAGTTCACTGCTAGAATCCTTCAAAAAGGATTATGAAAAAGCGACGCAAGGTGAATTAAATAACTGGGCCGAAACTCCACGCGGACGATTAGCGTTAATTATTTTGTTAGATCAATTTTCTCGTTCTCTGCATCGTAATTCGCCCGAAGCCTTTGCTCACGATAATATGGCGCGTGAACTCTGCATCCAAGGATTACGAGAAAAGGTGGACCAGTCACTGACTTTAATTGAACGCGTCTTTTTTTACATGCCATTGGTCCATTCCGAAGATGTACAAAGCCAGGAACAATCCATCCAATTATTTCAAGCGTTGGTTTCATTATCGATGACTGAAACAACGCAAGTGTATCAATTATTTTTAGCTTATGCGTATGCCCATTTTCGCGTGATTAAAGAATTTGGTCGTTTTCCGCAACGGAATAAAATTTTGGGGCGAGAATCAACTGATGCGGAACTCGCATTTTTAAAAAATGCCTAACTAGCCAGGATGCGTCGGAATAACCAGCTGATCTCCCACATGCAAATCATTATTCGAAAGCATATTGATAACGCGAATCGCTGAAGTAGAGGTTCTAAATTTCCTAGCAATTTTTTCAAGATCATCCCCTTTACGCACCATATAAATCGTATCACCTGATGTCAGCTGATATTTTTGTGTAGAGCTAGTAAAAGAAAGATGAGTAGGAACAATAATTTTTTGCCCTTGGTAAATATCTTGATTTAATTTATTCACCGCCACCAGCGTCTTAACAGTGGTATGAAAATGTCTCGCAATTTTTTGCAAATCATCACCGGGTCGGACCATGTAAAGGGTGTCGCCAGGTTGCATGCTGTAATTTCCTGAAACGGTTTCAAGCGCGTTTGCAAGGTTTTGAATGGGTGTATCAGCACGAGGTACAAATGGTTTCGTGGGCACAGAATCAAAAATATTTTCATTGTTATTGGCAACAACCGGCGCGTTACGCGGAATCAAAAGATGTTTGCCGGGTTTTAAATTTTTAGCTAGCATCGGATTCGCACTTTGCAAAGCATGCGTCGAAATATTAAATCGTCTTGCAATGGCAAATAACGTATCGCCAACGCGAATTTTATAACGAATCCAGTTCGTTGGTTGCTGAACAGGAAACCGCGCGAGATTTTCTGAAAATTGCTGCACATTTTCGATAGGCAAAACTAACTTAAAAGGACCATGGGGTCCGGTTGCTCCACGACTAAATCCTGGATTCAGTTGTTTTAATTTAGTTAAACTCAAGCCCGCGAGCAAAGCGGCACGTTTTAAATCAATCTGCGCACCTAAATCCACTTGTGCAAGATAGGGCGCATTGCGGACTGGTGGAAATACAATCGGATATTCTTCTGGGTGACTAATGATGACTGCAAGCGCCAATAACTGCGGCACATAGTCGCGTGTTTCTTGCGAAAGCGGTAATTCCCAATAACTGGTACTGCGTCCTATGCTAATATTTTTTTTGATCGCGGATAAAACGTTACCTTCGCCGGTATCATAAGCTGCGATCGCCAACAACCAATTTCCATTAAAAAAACTGCCCAAATAAGAAATATAATCCAGCGCCGCCCGTGTCGATGCCACCACATCACGCCGTCCGTCATACCACCAATTTTGTTTGATACCAAAACCCGAAGCGGTTGCAGGCATCATTTGCCAAATGCCTGCGGCACCCACCGAAGAATACGCAAACGGGTTGTACGCACTTTCAATCATGGGCAACAAAACCACTTCCGCCGGCAAGTGTCTTTTATGCACTTGCTGCAAAATAAAATATAAATAAGGGGCGGCTCTAAACGCCGTTCGCTGTAAAAAATCCTGATGATTTAAAAACCAGCTAATTTGCGCCTGGACTAATGGGTTATCTTCGTAATGGGGCAAGACAAATTCGCGCCGCAACTCATCCCACATGTTATCGGCATTATTGTAACGATAAATATCATCGGCGAGTTTTTCTTTATGTTCTTCGGAGAGGTGTAAATTTTTTTGATAAACCTGAATGCCATCAATTGCGGGTGTTGCAGAGGCAATATGGCAAAAAATACCGCAGATCACTAATAAAAAATGCTTTATTATATTTTTTTTACAACGATGTCCCATTCCATTGACTCTTTGAAAAATAATTTGCCGGTACCATACCACAAAATAATAAAGTAAAATAGAAAGCAATTCGGTACCAACCAAAGGATCTGGACTTGACCACCACCCATCGAACCATCCAGCATTGGGACCATTGGCTATCGGAAGGCCTGGGCAAAAAATTACTTGAAGCAGAACGGGAATTTTTACCGAGTGTGCTTTCGGATTGCTATGGCAGACATGCTTTGTTGATTGGCGTGCCGCATCAAGTCAGCCTGTTGAAATTTACATCCATCCCGCAACAAGTGTTGCTGAGTCCGCTATTGGATAAAAATAAAACTATCCCATCGATTGAAAGTGATTATACCCATCTTGCAATTGCTTCTGCGAGCGTGGATTTGGTGTTGGTGCCGCATTCGTTTGAATTTTTGGATAACCCGCAACAACTCATTACAGAAGCTTGTCGAATTGTAAAACCCGAAGGGTATATTATTATTTTTGGTTTTAATCCGTTGAGTTTATGGGGTATTAAAAAAAGTAGTGAAAAGCATAATAAAATTCCCTGGTCGTTAAATTTTATTTCACCGAATACCGTGAAAAATTGGTTGCTGCTATCGGATTTTCAATTAGTGAAGCAAAATAAATTATTGTTTCGTCCACCCATTCAACATCATGCAAAGTTTTATGAAAAATTAAAAATAATGGAATGGCTAGGCAGTAAACTCTGGACACCGTTTGGCGGAGTTTATATGCTAATGGCGCAAGCGAAAGTGATTCCTTTAACACCTATAAAAGTACGCTGGCAACAAAAACTCTCAGGCATCCAGGTCACCTTACCTGGCCCTTCAATACGGAATTGGCCATGAAACATGTAGAAATTTTTACAGACGGCGCGTGCCGTGGTAATCCCGGTCCTGGCGGCTGGGGTGTTTTTATGCGTTATGGAAAACATGAAAAAAAAATTCTGGGCGCTGAAACGGAAACGACTAATAACCGCATGGAATTAATGGCCGCCATCCAGGCGCTCGCCAGTTTGCGCGAACCTTGCAAAATCGATTTATACACGGATTCACAATATGTGCAAAAGGGCATTACCGAATGGCTGCCCGGCTGGAAAAAAAAGCACTGGAAAAAAACCAACAATCATCCGATTAAAAATGTCGATTTATGGCAAGAACTGGATAAACAAACGGTGCGCCATGAAATTAAATGGCACTGGATAAAAGGGCACGCAGGTCATCCCGAAAATGAATTGGCTGATGCTCTTGCGAACCAAGCGATAGACGATTTACAGAGAAAATAACATGAGACAAATCATCTTAGATACGGAAACCACGGGTTTGCAATTCGAGCAAGGCCACCGGATTATTGAAATTGGCTGTTTGGAATTAATTAATCGTAAATTAACGGGCAAACGTTATCATCAATTTATTAATCCCGAACGTGAAATTGAAGCGGGTGCAGAAGCCGTTCATGGTATAACGAATCAATTTTTAAAAGATAAACCGATTTTTTCTACGATCAGCGAAGAGCTTATGGATTTTTTATCGGGCGCTGAATTAATTATTCATAACGCACCCTTCGACGTTGGTTTCATCAATCATGAATTAAGTTTACTCGGCAAAAAATGGAAACCCATTACGCATTATTGCCGCATCGTCGACACGCTTGTCATCGCCCGCAAACTGCACGTAGGCCAACGCAATAGCTTAGATGCCCTTTGCAAACGCTACGGCATCGATAATTCCCAACGCGAATTACACGGCGCTTTACTCGACGCCCATTTGCTCTGTCAGGTTTATCTCGCCATGACCGGCGGTCAAAGCAGCTTATTCGAAGAATCCCAGCAAACAGAAACAGTTGCTAAAAAATCTGAAAGTATTTTAAAAACAGAAGTGCAAGTGAAAAATTTATTCGTGCAAAGAGCAAGCGGTGAAGAACTCGAGTTACACGAAGCCATCCTGAAAAAAATGCGGGAAAAAGGCAAATGCGAGTGGCAAGAAGAACGATAATTGCTCGTCATTGCGAGGAACGTTTTTTGTGACGAAGCAATCTTTCAAAGATTGCTTCGCCGCCAAACAACGGCAGCTCGCAATGACAACAAGTCAATTAATTCCTCTGATTAAACACACCCAACAACATCAACAAATTCTGAAACAACATCTGAATATCCAGATATAGACTAATCGTCGCCATAATGTAATTCGTTTCCCCATTATGAATAATCCGACTGGTGTCATACATCATCAGCATAGTGGAAATAAACGTCATTAACGTCGCAATCGACAATTGCAACGCCGGCATTTTCAGAAAAATATTGGCAAGAGAGGCAACCACGCACATGATTAAACCAATCATCAAAAACTTGCCCCAATGGCTAAGCTCACGCTTGGTCACCAATAAATAAGCAGAACTGGCAAAAAACGTAATGCCAGTGCCACCCAGCGCCATCATAATTAATTGCGCACCATTGGTATAACCATGCAGAAAATGATTCAACATCGGACCCATGGAATAACCCATGCATCCCGTAAAAGCAAAAATGGAAACAATTCCCCATCCGCTATTGCGCAAGGCTGTCGTCACAAATAACAACACAAATCCGCCGATAAAAGTCATCATGGAACCGGCATAACTGACACCCGACACCGTCGCATAGGCTGCCATCGCGGCACTAAATAACAGGGTCAAACTAAGTAATAAGTACGTATTCCGCAAAACGGAATGATAACCCAGCAAGGATTGCTGACTTCGAATAAGGGTCGATTCATTAATTTGCATATCAAAACTCCTAAAAACGCACGATGCCGAATAATAGCACATTTTGAGAAATGCGATAAGATTCTATTGAATAATCTCATAAAATAGCGTTAATATGTGTCCCAATTATCCCAAAAATAAAATAGAACGGGAGAGATGGCTGAGTGGTTGAAAGCGGCGGTCTTGAAAACCGTTGAGTCCTTTCGGGCTCCGGGGGTTCGAATCCCTCTCTCTCCGCCATGTTAAAAGAGGTTATCCAATTGATTAAAGTGTTATTGGTTGATGATCACGAACTTATCCGAATTGGTATCAAACGCCTTTTGCAGGACGTGAATGGTATCAAAGTCGTCGGCGAAGCCAGCACGGGCGAAGAAGCCATCCGCATTGCCAAAGAACTCATTCCTGAAGTCGTTTTAATGGATGTCCAGATGCCTGGCATCGGCGGCTTAGAAGCCACTCGCAAAATGATCCGTCACAATCCTGACATCAAAATCCTCGCATTAACCGTATTCGATGATGAACCTTATCCATCTCGGTTGTTACAAGCCGGTGCAGCAGGGTATATCACTAAAGGTTGTGATGCCGATGAAATGGTTCGTGCCATTCGCACTGTTCATTCTGGCCAGCGTTATATTAGTTCTGAAATCGCGCAACAATTGGCACTCAAGCGTTTTACCAAAGCAGAAGAATCACCACTCGATATTCTTTCTGAACGTGAATTACAAATCATGCTGATGATAACCAGCGGCCAAAAAGTCCAGGAAATTTCCGACAAACTCTGCTTAAGTCCAAAAACCGTCAATAGCTACCGCTATCGAATCTTCGAAAAACTGGGGATCAACAGCGACGTTGAACTCACGTTACTTGCGATTCGGTTAGGCATTGTTGAGAATCACAAATCCACTGAAAGTTAAAAGATACCTTTTGTTTCATGCGATCGATCGTCATTGCGAGGCCTGCTTTTTATGCCGAAGCAATCTCCCAAAGATTGCTTCGTCGCAAAAAGCGCTCCTCGCAATGACGCTGCCTTTCCGCTAGCATGACACATACCTAAATTAAATTCCCATCGAATCAAATTATCATATAATAATGGATATGAATCTAAAAAATCTCATATCAGGCCTTTTAGGCGGCTTCGTTGGATTCATCAGCGGTGCCGTCCTAAGCCTTCCTTTCGCTCTAGCCGGCGGTTTACTCATCGGCGGTATCGGCGCACTTGCTGCATTACTCACTGGCGCAGACAGCATTTTTTCAAATACCACCGCCATTTCCAGTGGAATCGTCTTATTACTCATCGCGCTGATATACGCATTAATGCTTTCTCGAAAAAGTTTTTATGCCTGTTCTCGCTTGGGATTTCGACAAGGAATTTTACTAACACTGCAAAACATTAAAAATAAATACCGACGATCGCTATTTCGCCGTGATCCCTCGTTTTATGCAAGAATTGATGCAATAAAAATGGTCCGAGATCGTCGAAAAGCAGCGCAAAAACAGCCGCAACTCAATCAGAAATTAACTATTTTTGAAAAAATTTATCTGGTAAATGAAACGCCGTTACCCAAAACTCAGTTATTATCTTTCAAAGAAATCGAAAATTTCAAAAAAACCTGCACACCCGATGAAGCCAAAAAACTAAACGAATATCAATCCTATTTTAAAGATAATAAACACCTTCCTAAAAAATGCGTTCTAACACAGAAAAATATTAAAGAATTAAAAGATCCCATTACAGTAGAACAAACAGTTGGATCTGATCAAACCCAACAAGTCTTTGACCGAATAGCCTTAACGCGCCTAATTGAAACCCAAGGATTGGAAGCTAAAAATCCCTCCAATCAAGAACGATTGAACCAAGAAAGCATAAAAATCTATCGCGGATTTCCGAAATGGATCGAACATTTCATAATGTTTGTCCGAAATAAGCTAGCATTTTCGCATCATATCGAAGTAAAGGCCCCTAAACTATCTGAAACATCACAAATCTCTTCACTTGATAAAAAATCTTCTGAAATCAAGCCAGAACCCACTGATCACCTGTTGGAAAATCGCAATCGAAGACCCCGTTAATTCAGATAAAGTGCTTATATTTAAGACTCTCTTAATGTTTTCTCAATATAATTCGCCCCATTATCCATTTTTATATAGGTAAAAAAATGAGTCATCCCCGTAGCCGAGAGTCAGACAATACACGCTTACTTCAATCACCCGTATCACATAACTATGGCGCGGCTGAACACAAACGCCACCCCCGTAGCCACGAGTCGGAATCACCCGTATCAATTAACCATAGCGCGGTTGAAGACAAACCGTTACCTGCTAATAGATCGGTTGAACAAAAATCAGTGACAGATGATGGACTTGAAGAAGCCTGTTGTTTAAGACGAGTAAATAATCGATGGTCGCATGAAACATCTAAAAACTGCGCATTAACAATTTGCTGCGTAAAGGAAGGGGATCAGATAGGTCTCTTTACCTATATAGCAATGATATTATGTTGTTATGAACCCGCTCGATGTTTCACATCAGCAAGACACTGTCCTTCTGACTCTTGGTTTCGGACAAGTAATTCAATGGCATTCTGTTGCTCTATGTGGAAAAATCATTGCTGTCCTACCAATGATCCTGCTAAAAAAGTGACTGAATGGGATTTAATAAGAGACGTCTTTGGTTATTCATGCAGAGAAGATGAACTAACCGGTTACGAACAAGGTGGTTTAGCTGAAGCCTTGCGTGTACGCCGTCAAGGACCCGCTTCTCAAAGCATGTCATAGTTCAATGCGCGCGTTCGGCTGAGGCTTCTTTGGGTAAGCCTTACTAGTCATAAACAAAACGCGCGCTAACTAGCCTAGTTTTCAGCTATAATTTACCCATGCAAAACATCAAATCCTTTCTAAATAGCCTCCCCAATCAACCTGGCGTTTATCAAATGCTAGGTGAGAAAGGGGAGATATTATACGTTGGCAAAGCCCGCAATTTAAAAAAACGTGTTAGCAATTATTTTTTGAAAAGTGGCAAAGATGTTAAAACGCATGCCTTAATGAAGAATGTCAAAGACATTCAGGTCACGATCACGCACAGTGAAAATGATGCTTTATTACTAGAATGCAATTTAATCAAAAAACATAAACCACGTTATAACGTGGTTTTTCGAGATGATAAGAGTTATCCGTATATTCTCATTACTGATGAAAAATTTCCGCGCGTGGATTTATATCGCGGTTCGAAAAAAATGAAAGGGCGTTATTTTGGTCCCTATCCAAGTGCTTCTGCGGTGCGGGAAACGATCCATATCATTCAGAAATTATTTCATTTGCGTACTTGTACTGACAGCTATTTCGCAGCGCGCACGCGACCTTGTCTGCAACATCAAATTGGCCGTTGCACAGCCCCTTGTACTGATCTAATTTCTCCCGAAGAATACCAACAAAATGTCCAGCATACGATTTTATTTCTCGAAGGAAAAAGCCAGTTATTGATTGATGAATTACAAAAACGCATGGCATTTTTTTCCAAAGAATTAAATTTTGAAGCGGCAGGGCATATTCGTGATCAGATTTTACGGTTAAGACAAATTCAGGAAAAAGCTTACGTTAGTGGTGATCAAGGTGAGGTCGATGTGATTGGATTTGCATCAAGCGGTGGCGTGGATTGCATTCAATTACTCATCATTCGTGGCGGTCGCGTTTTAGGAAGTCGTGCTTTTTTTCCAAATCAACCAGCACATTCTACGCCCGATGAGGTCGTGACTTCTTTTATTACTCAGCATTATTTAGCACCTGATCGCGACCCGCAAAATATTCCAAAAGAAATTATTTTAGACGTGTCATTAACTGAAAAAAATTGGTTGAGCGATGCGCTTGCTGAAAAAAGCCAGCATAAAGTCCATCTTGCTGAAAATGTCCGCGGTGAACGGAAAAAATGGCTGGAAATCGCCGATTCCAGTGCTAAACAATCTGTTGCTAGTAAACTGATGGATAAAGCACACACTCAAGAACGGTTTGCAGCCTTACAAAAAATATTAGAATTAAAAAAATTGCCAAAACGCATAGAGTGTTTTGATATCAGTCACAGTATGGGTGAAGAAACCGTTGGATCTTGCGTGGTATTTACTATTTCTGGCGCGCTAAAAAGTGATTATCGCCGATTTAATATCAAAGGCATCACGCCCGGTGATGATTTTGCTGCGATGCAACAAGTTTTAACGCGGCGCTTTAAACATTTAAATCCAGATGATGAAAAATTTCCGGATATTTTGTTAATTGATGGCGGAAAGCCTCAGCTAACGGCCGCAAAGAATGCTTTAGCAGAATTGGGTATCACAAATCTTTTATTGATTGGCGTTGCAAAAGGAGCAGGGCGCAAACCTGGGCTTGAAACATTACATAGACCGGATCATGAACCACTGCATTTACCCTCGGATTCGCCGGCTTTGCATTTAATCCAACAAATTCGCGATGAAGCACACCGATTTGCAATCACAGGCCATCGCAACCGGCGTGACAAAAAACGCATTACCTCATCACTGGAATCCATTCCTGGCATCGGCGCGAAAAGGCGTCGGGAATTATTGCGCTACTTCGGTGGCATTCAAGCCATCAATCGTGCTAGTCTTCTAGAGCTTGCTAAAGTGCCTGGAATCAGTCAATCTTTAGCAGAAAGGATTTATTCAGCCTTACATGATGTGAATTTATGAACGTAAAACATATCCCCAATATACTGACGCTAATACGGATGTTAGCTATCCCAGTATTAGTTGTTGTGTTTTATTTGCCCGTTTGGTGGGCGCATCTTGGTGCATCAATTATTTTTACGCTGGCTTCTATTACCGATTGGTTAGATGGATATCTCGCACGTACTTTTCAGGTTTCGACTCGTTTGGGTGCTTTTATGGACCCGGTCGCGGACAAATTAATGGTTTCGATTGCGCTGGTTTTGATTGTAGGGGAATCTCAATTTCAATATGTCAGCGCACCGAATGCCATTGTGACCGTCCCGGCTGCGATGCTCGCGATACCGTCTGCTATTATTGTCAGCCGTGAAATTCTGGTGTCAGCCCTGCGTGAATGGATGGCTGAAATTGGCAAACGAACCAGTGTTGCGGTTTCCTGGCTAGGAAAAGTCAAAACAGCGGTTCAAATGGTCGCTGTTGCTGTTTTACTTTTTTGCAGTCCTTCCTCCAATGCATTCATCATTTTTCTAGGCTATTTATTTTTATATGTTTCAGTGGTTTTAACGATTTGGTCCATGGTGATTTATCTAAAAGCCGCATGGCCTGAACTAAACGCCCAATAATTCACTTTTTTTAGAATTTTTTTCTCCTAGGTTATTGACAGTAAAAGACCTTCATATAGAATGACGACTCCATTGTAAGCGGGAATAGCTCAGTTGGTAGAGCACAACCTTGCCAAGGTTGGGGTCGCGAGTTCGAGTCTCGTTTCCCGCTCCAAATTGTTACGGCTGGGTGGCAGAGTGGTTATGCAGCGGCCTGCAAAGCCGTGGACGCCGGTTCGATTCCGACCCCAGCCTTTCCTTGTATGCCCGGGTGGCGGAATAGGTAGACGCAAGGGACTTAAAATCCCTCGGGGGCAACCCCGTGCCGGTTCGACTCCGGCCTCGGGCACCAGTATGATAAGTCATATGGCCACTAGGATATAACGATGACATTTGTAGTAACCGAACAATGCATACGCTGCAAATACACGGACTGTGTCGAAGTCTGTCCAGTCGATTGTTTTTATGAAGGCCCCAATTTTCTCGCCATTAACCCTGATGAATGTATTGATTGCGCCTTATGCGAACCGGAATGCCCCGTCAATGCCATTTATTCCGAAGATGATCTTCCCGAAAAATACCAGGAATTTCTGCAGCTCAATAAAGAACTCGCCGAAAAATGGCCCAACATCAACCGCATGAAAGAAGCCCCACCCGATGCGGATGAGTGGGCGAACAAGCCGGATAAATTACAATACTTGGAAAAATAATGCATCGCAGCATTGATATTCTTGGCGATTCGGGATTATTAAAGGAAGCCATTGCCGGATTCACTCCGCGACTGTCTCAACAAAAAATGGCGGAAGCGATCGAAGAAACCATTGATCATGATGCACAATTAGTCGTTGAAGCAGGAACGGGAACCGGTAAAACCTTTGCTTATTTAATTCCAGTTTTTCTCGCCGATAAAAAAACGATTATTTCCACTGGCACCAAAAATTTACAAGACCAGCTATTTTTTAAAGATATTCCGGTCATCAAAAAAATATTATCGTTTGCCAAAAAAATCGTGCTGTTAAAAGGGCGCGCCAATTATTTATGTCAATATCGTTTAAAAACCAGTTTAGAAGACGGGCGTTTTAGTTCGAGACAATTGATTTCGCAATTACAACTGATCCATGAATGGTCCAAGGTCACTCAATCGGGTGACACATCCGAATTGTCCAATATACCCGAAGATTCGGGAATTTGGCCCTATGTCACCAGCACGGCAGAAAATTGTTTAAATCAAGATTGCGAATTTTACAAAACTTGTCATGTCGTCAATGCGCGTCAGGAAGCGTTGGCTGCTGATATTGTGGTCGTGAATCATTATCTTTTTTTTGCGGATATGGCATTACAAGAAGAAGGCTTCGGCGAATTATTGCCTGGAACCGATGTGGTTATTTTTGACGAAGCCCATCATTTGCCGGATATTGCATCGCAATTTTTCAGTACCGCGATCACCGGACGACAAATTAATGAATTAGCACGCGATGTCGAAACAGAAGCAGAACAACACGCAAAAGACATGGCAGAAATTGGCGGCGCTACGACGCAATTACAAATCGCCGTGCAAGAAATGCGTATTGCCTTCGGCACAGAATTAAAACGTGCAACATGGCCGGATAAATTACCGAAACATCTACAAAATGCCATTGATGAAATCAAAAAACGACTGGCGCGTCTCGATGAAATTTTAAAAATGATCACGGGGCGCAGCAAAGGACTTGAAAATTGTTCGCGTCGCACCATCAAACTAATTGAAAAATTTAATTTACTCACTGAAAAAACAGCAGAAGACACGATTCATTGGTATGAGACTCATCTGCAAAGTTTTACCTTGCAACAAACACCAATGATTGTCGCCGATTATTTTAAACAGTTCATGAAACAAAAAAATCGTTCGTGGATTTTTACTTCAGCGACCTTGACTGTTAAAAATAATTTTTCATTATTTGTCGATACCATGGGATTAAATAAGGCATTGCAATTACAGTTAAAAAGCCCTTTTGATTATCAAAAACAGGCTTTGCTGTATGTTCCGCGTGGATTACCCGATCCGCACGCAGCAGATTACACGACAAAACTGATTGAAGCGATTATTCCGATTCTTGAAATGACTCAGGGAAAAACCTTTCTTTTATTCACCAGTTATAGAGCGATGGATTTTGCGGCGACATTATTGAAAGATTCTGTTTCCTTTCCATTGTTATTACAAGGCAGCATGCCAAAACGCGAATTGATCGAACAATTTAAAACAATACCTAATGCCGTATTACTGGGTACCAGTAGTTTTTGGTATGGCGTCGATGTTCGCGGGGATGCGTTATCGTGTGTTGTAATTGATAAGCTTCCCTTTGCGTCTCCTGATGATCCCATTTTACAGGGACGAATTAAAATGCTGCGAAAGCAAGGCGTCGATCCTTTTATCCATTATCAGCTTCCGCAAGCCGTATTAACTTTAAAACAAGGCGCAGGCCGATTAATACGCGACAGCGAAGATCGTGGTATTCTTGTGATCTGCGATCCCCGCATCGTCGGCAATCGCTATGGCGAAACCTTTTTACAAAGCTTGCCAGAGATGCGAAGAACTCGAGATTTAAATAAAGTGCAGGAATTTTTTGGTTCTTATGAAACTACTTGCAATTGAAACCTCATCGGAAGGCTGTTCGGCGGCTTTGTTGCTAGACGATAAGCTTTTTACACGCTTTGAAATAGCACCCATGCAGCATACGCAAAAAATTCTGCCCATGATTCATGATTTATTATCAGAATCGTTTACCTCGTTAAATCAATTAGATGCCATTGCTTTTGGATGTGGACCGGGAAGTTTTACCGGTGTGCGCATTGCAACCAGTGTGGCGCAAGGATTGGGATTTGCGATGGAATTGCCGTTGATTCCCGTTTCTTCTTTGGCCGCATTGGCGCAAGCCACGTATACGGATTTAAATTGGAAAAAAATCGTGACTGCAATTGATGCTCGCATCCAGGAAGTTTATTGGGGCGCTTACGAGCTGAATGCATCCGGAATCATGGAATTAAAGGGGCAAGAAAAAGTCGGAAAACCCCAAGAAATTGAGCTTCCTCTAGGGGAATGGTCTGGGGCGGGTAATGCCTGGAAAATTTATAGTAACGAAATACCCGTTAAACCCAGCTTGATTGATGCTTCAAGGTTACCGACCGCGGCAGGCGTTATTCAGATAGCCAAAGTAAAATATACCAAAAAAGACTGGGTGAGAGCAGAAGATGCGCATCCCACCTATCTTAGAGATGAAGTGGCCAAAAAAAGCCACCGTTAAGTCACTGGAAATAATTTGTATTAGACCCCTAAGAGCGTTAAAATTTTAATATAAGATACAAAATCGCGGAGGCATCATTTTTTTATGGCAGGTCCTGAGAATCACCGACAAGAAATACAAGAAATTATTAATAATGTCATAAACGTAGTCAAACCTAAGGTCCCCAAAGCGCAATTCCCCTTAATTAAAATATTTGCTCAAAGATTATACGGTTCTTCTTCATTAAATGATTTAATGGATAGAAGCACTGAAGATTTGGCAGGCATACTGCGCTCCATGTGGGATATTACTTATCAAAGACAGCCAGGCGAGACCAAAGTCCGGATTTTTAACCCTTCGCTGAAAGAGGACGGCTGGCAATCCACCCATACCATCATTGAAGTGTCGCACGATGATATTCCTTTTCTCGTGGATTCCATTCGCATGGATGTCAATCGCACCGGGCTACAAATTCATTTTACGATCCATTTTGGCGGCACCAAAGTGAAGCGTGACAAAGAAGGCCGCATTTATGAAATTTTACCGATTGGTACCAGTGATCCTGAAAGTCTGAATGAAGCGCCGATTTATTTTGAAATCGACCGCCAAATTGATCCAAGTGTTATGGAAACGTTACGTCTAAACATCGAACATGTATTGGGCGATGTCCGAATTTCAGTTGCAGATTGGCGAAAAATGGTCGACAAGGCAGAACAATCTTTGCTTGAACTCGAACAAAATCCACCACCATTAGATCCTGCTGAAATTGCAGAATCCAAAGATTTTTTGCGCTGGCTCATCAACAATCATTTTACTTTTTTAGGTTGCCGCGATTACAAATTAATCGGCAATGAAACCAATCGTGCATTACAAATTATTCCAGGCAGTGGTTTGGGTGTATTACGCGATGACACCGTGAGCGCTGTTTCACGGAATTATGCAGACATGCCGCCGCAAGCTAGGAAGCTCGCACTCTCCAAAAATATTTTGATTATCGCGAAAACCAATACAAAATCCACTGTGCATCGCGATGCTTATACGGATTATATCGGCGTCAAACGATTTAACGATAAAGGCGAATTAATTGGTGAGCGTCGTTTTGTGGGTTTATATACTTCAACAGCCTATCATTCTAGTCCGCGGCACATTCCTTTTTTGCGTCACAAAGTGGCGAAAGTGATTCAGGAATTTCATTTTCCGCCAGACAGCCACAATGGTAAGGAAATTGTTCACGTGCTTGAGACGTTGCCGCGCGATGATTTATTTCAAGCAACGCATGAAGAATTGATACAGCTTGCGTCGGGTATTTTACATCTGCAGGAACGTAAACAAATTCGCTTGTTTGTCCGAAAAGATGCTTACGATCGTTATTTTTCCTGTCTCGTTTATGTTCCGCGCGATATTTTTAATACGGAACTGAGTTACGCGATGCAAGAGGTTTTAATGCATTCGTTTCAGGGAATTGAATCGTCTTTTACCACGTATTTTTCAGATTCTGTGCTTGCACGTATTCATTTTATTATTCGCGTTAATCCAAAAAATCCGATCGAATATGATGTGCCCAGCATCGAAAATAAATTAATTGCGGTTTCACGCTCCTGGTCTGATGAGTTAAAAACTCATTTACTTGCATCCATTGGCGAGGCGGAAGGGTTGAAACTTTATGCGAAATATCGCAAAGCATTTCCAGCGAGTTATACTGAATATTATCTTCCAAGCACAGCCATTGAAGACATTAAAAAAATCGAAGGATTATCCTCTGCGCACCCATTGGATATGTTGTTCTATAAATCAGGTCAAACTGCGCTCAGATTAAAACTTTTTAGTTTTGAACACACGATTGCATTGTCAGATGTGTTGCCGACACTGGAAAACATGGGTCTTCGGATTATTGGCGAACGCCCACATGAAATTCTTTTCAAAGATGGCAGCGTTGTTTGGATCACCGATTTTGATATGGTGTATCTTAAAAATAAGCAAATTGATATCGACAACGTCAAAGACAATTTTCAAGATGCATTTGCCAATATCTGGTTCCGTAATGCAGAAGATGATGGTTTTAATCATTTAATTTTAGCTGGAAACCTGAACTGGCATGAAACCGCAGTTTTACGTGCTTACACCAAATATTTGCGCCAGACGGGTTTTACTTTCAGTCAAAACTATATTGAACAAGCGGTTATTAACAATTCACAAATTGCGCGCGATTTAGTGGCATTATTCAAAATGCGTTTTGCACCGGATTTAAATAAACCGGATATGTCTGAATTAATCAAAAAAATCGAAACGGCACTCGATGAAGTTTCGAGTCTTGATGAAGACAGAATTTTACGCCGTATTCTGGAAGTCATGCTTGCAACTATTCGCACCAACTATTTCCAAAAAAATGCGGATGGCACACCCAAATCTTATATCTCTTTTAAATTTGATCCAAACGCCATTTCTGATTTACCGTTACCAAGACCCATGTATGAAATTTTTGTCTATTCACCACGCGTTGAAGGGATCCATTTACGCGGTGGCAAAGTCGCACGCGGAGGCATCCGTTGGTCAGATCGTCGCGAAGATTTCCGCACGGAAGTATTAGGTTTAATGAAAGCGCAGCAAGTAAAAAATTCCGTAATTGTGCCAGTTGGTGCGAAAGGTGGATTTTTCCCTAAAAATTTACCCGAAGGCGATCGCGATGCCATCATGAAAGAAGTCATTGCTTGCTATATGACTTTTATTCGCGGATTACTGGATATCACTGACAACATCAAAGAGGGTGAAGTGGTTCCACCGACCGATGTCGTCCGTTATGATGAGGATGATACTTATCTTGTCGTCGCAGCGGACAAAGGAACCGCAACGTTTTCAGATATCGCAAATAGTCTTTCCAAAGAATATGGCTTTTGGCTAGATGATGCCTTTGCATCCGGCGGTTCGGCCGGGTACGACCATAAAAAAATGGGCATCACCGCAAGAGGCGCCTGGGAATCCGTCAAGCGACATTTTCGTGAATTAGATATTGATCCTGCGACACATGATTTCACCGTGATTGGAATTGGTGACATGAGTGGTGATGTCTTCGGCAACGGGATGTTGCAATCGAATCACATTCAATTAGTCGGTGCATTTAATCACATCCATATCTTTTTGGATCCGAATCCTGATGCCGCAAACAGTTTTGAAGAACGCAAACGTTTATTCAATTTACCGCGTTCAACCTGGATGGATTACGATCCTAAATTAATTTCTGAAGGTGGTGGCGTTTTCAATCGTTCAGCCAAATCCATCAAGCTTTCACCGCAAATCAAAGCCCGTTTGCAAATTGAAAAGGATCAACTCACACCGAATGAATTAATTCGCGCATTATTAAAAGCGCCCGTCGATTTAATCTGGAATGGTGGCATTGGTACCTATGTAAAATCGTCACAAGAATCGCACATGGATGTAGGCGACAGAACCAATGATGCCATCCGAATTGACGGCAATGAATTACGCGCTCGCGTTGTCGGTGAGGGCGGTAATTTAGGCTTTACCCAACTCGGCCGTATCGAATATTCATTGAATAACGGTACGCTTTACACGGATTTTATCGATAATTCGGCGGGTGTTGATTGTTCTGACCATGAAGTCAATATCAAAATTTTATTAAACCGCATTGTGTCAGATAAAAAAATGAAACTGGAAGAACGCAATCAATTATTAGAAAAAATGACGAATGAAGTTGCTGGGCTGGTTTTACGTGATAATTACGAACAAACCCAAATGCTCAGTCTTGAAGCCTCGGTTGCACTCCAAACTTCAGATTTATTCCGTCGCTACATGAGCGAATTAGAAAAATCTGGCCGACTGAAACGTAAATTAGAATTTTTACCCGATGAAAAAACATTATTGGAACGAAAATCCAATGGTCAAGGACTCACGCGTCCTGAACTGGCGATTTTAATTGCATACTGCAAATTGTTTGTTAAACAAGATATTTTAGCCTCGGATCTTCCAGAAGATCCGCATTTTATCAAACATTTGAAAATGGCTTTCCCAACCATGCTTTGTGAAAAATATTTGCCGCAATTAAAAGAGCATAGTCTAAGACGCGAAATTATCGCGACCCAACTGGCTAGCAGTATCACCAATTACATGGGAATTAATTTCGTTGAACGCCTACAGCGAGAAACAGGGGCTGCGGTTTCTTTTATTATTCGTGCATTTGTCATTGCAGAAAATATTTATCAAATGGAAGAATTATGGCGCCAAATTGAAAATTTAGATTACAAAGTAAAACCCGCTGTGCAGCAAAAAATGATGCTGCAAATTTATTATTTAATTCGCCGTGCAACACGCTGGTTTGTACGATCTCGCAAACCGGATATCGATATTGATAAATCCATCGCGGATTTTAGCGCACCGATTGCTGAATTAATGCAAAAATTGCCGGAACTGTTAAGCGAAGTGGATCGCTCGATTGTCGAAAATGAAATTACATCACTCACCGAAGCGGGCGTACCGTTGTCGCTTGCGAAACGCATTGCAATTTGTAATACGTTATTTACATCGCCCGATATTGTTGAAGCCGCTCGCCACCATCAGTTACCGATTGCAGATGTCGCAAAAACCTATTACACCCTTGGCACGCACCTTGAATTAAATTGGGTGCGCGATCAAATGAATTCCTATCCGATGGAAAACCAATGGGATGAATTGGCGCGTTCGGGTTTTCGGGACGATTTGGATAGGATCCAGCGCATCCTTAGCGTGAGCGTTTTAACATTTAAATCCAATAAAAAACCGAAAACGGTCGAAGAGCGAATCGATACCTGGCTCTTAGAAAATAATATATTAGTCCATCGTTGGCAGAACTTATTGGCAGAAATTAAATCAAGTAATAATGTCGGGTTTATTACTTATTCAGTTATTTTGCGTGAATTAACGGATTTTGCGCAGGCGGGTTAAACTATTAATATGGATAGGACATTCATATGACCACTAAAATTTCTTCTGATTTTCCTTACTCATCCAATTTCGTCGATGTATTGGGATCCAAAATGCATTACATCGATGAAGGCGAGGGTGATCCGATTTTACTTTTGCATAGCATTCCAACGCATTCTTACGTCTGGCGAAATGTGATACCGCATCTCTCCACGTTAGGGCGTTGCATTGTGCCAGATTTAATGGGGTGCGGAAAATCCGACAAACCCGCCATTGAATATACGATCTTCGATCATATTAAATATATCGATGAATTTATCAAAAATTTACGTCTAAAAAAAATGATTATCGTGATGCACGGCTGGGGTTCGCTCATTGGATTTGATTATGCCATGAGGAACGAAAATAATTGCCGCGGTCTAGTTTTTTATGAATCTTATTTGCGACCCATTCATGGCAATGAAATTTCTCTGCCTATGCAAGAACAACTTCATGCGCTGATGCAACAAAAAAATATTCACGTTAGCATGGATGGTATTTATTACATCGAAAATGTGTTACCACAAGAAATGCTGCGAGCGTTAAGCGAAGAAGAATTAACGCATTACAAAGAACCGTTTTTACAAAAAAATTCTCAAAAAGCGTTAATGCAATACCTCAATGAAATATTGCCCGGCAGTAATAATAAGAAAATAAATGACTTAATCGAAAATTATTCGAAAAAATTAACGCAATCGCAATTACCTAAATTAATGCTCTATTCGGTTCCAGGATTTATTACAACCATTGATGATGCGATTTGGGCGAAAAAAAATTTACCGAATCTCGAATTAGTTGAAATTGGTGAAGAACTGCATTACGCACAAGAAAGTAATCCCATGTTAATGGGTGAAACAATCAGTGTCTGGTTACAAGGCATAGAACAAAAAACAACAGTATGACGAGGGGATTTTATGGGTTTCAATATAGTGGTTGTGGGCGCAACGGGAATGGTGGGAAGTACAACACTTGCCATTCTGGAAGAACGTCAATTTCCAATTGATAATATTTATATGGTGGCGAGTCATCGATCCGCCGGTGATACTTGTGATTTTATGGGAAAACCTTACATCATCGAAGATGTGGCAAATTTTGATTTTTCGCAAACGCAAATTGCATTTTTTTCAGCGGGCGGAGAAGTTTCTGCCGAATATGCACCGAAAGCAGCCGCAGCAGGCAACGTCGTCATCGACAAAAGTTCTTATTTTCGTTATGAAAAAGATGTGCCATTGATTATTCCAGAAGTGAATGGCGAGCAAATCGCGGAATTTACCCATCGCAATATTATTGCCAATCCCAATTGCAATACCATTCCGGTCGCTATGGCTTTAAAACCCATTTACGATGCGGTTGGCATTTCTCGCGTGAATGTTGCGACTTATCAATCTGTTTCCGGCAGCGGTAAAAATGGTGTGAAAGAATTAGTGGAACAAACGGGCAAACTCTTAAACGGCAGACCGATCAAGACCAAAGTTTTTTCTCAACAAATTGCATTCAATGTACTGCCACATTGTGATGTGTTCCAGGATAACGGTTACACCAAAGAAGAAATGAAAATCATCTGGGAATTACAGAAAATTCTGAATGATTCGAATTTAGCGGTGAATCCAACAGCCGTACGTGTACCTGTTTTTTTTGGTCATTCCGCTGCGGTTAATGTGGAAACCAAGGAAAAACTTTCTGTGAAAGATGCCATCGATTTATTATCCAAATCACCTGGTTTAAAAGTCATGACTGGCAAAACCCCTTATCCCACACCCGTTCATGATGCGGCAGGTGAAGATCCTGTTTTTGTTGGCCGGATTCGGGAAGATTTTTCGCATCCGACAGGGCTTAATTTATGGGTAGTTGCGGATAACTTACGTAAAGGGGCTGCTTTAAATGCGGTGCAGGTGGCAGAAAAGTTGGTTGAGTCGTATTTATAGCGTAGGTGCCTGGGTTGGTGGCGCAGGTCTCCTTTCGTCGGCTTAGGTTTGCTGCCCGCGCTCCGGGGGCATACATCCCTGTATTAAAGCATTTCATCCATGAAATGCAGTCGCTAGTCAGCAAACCTAAGCCGACGAAAGGAAACTGCTTGGGGTTTATCGGAATAATCTCTGTATTGTTAAAAAAATCAATAAGTTAACTATTCAAAAATTTCTTTCCTCTTAAGCCTTTTTTAAGTTAATCTATGTATAATTTCCTACAAGAGGGTGAGAAATAGTCGTATTTACTATTAAGATATTCTGTAGAGGCCAATAACAATGCCCACTAAAAAAACAATTGAGGAAATCGAAGAAGCCGAAACTAAGGCAGCGCTTCTTGGTCTGGATGAGTTAAAAAAAGAACAAGACCATCTCAAAGACTTCTTAAAAACATGCCCTAAAGAAGATAGAGAATCTATTTCAAATACCATAGATCTTCTTGATAATCGCATTGCGGAACTTTCTCGCCATAAATTCGGAGCGCCTTAGATAGAGACTTAAGAAAATATAAAAAAACCGGGCTTAAAAACCCGGTTTTTTTATTCTATACTCAGCAGCTATAACTATTACCAAGGAAGACAGCCTATGTCCTCGCTCACTCATTTCGGTTCGATGAATCTTTATCTTATTTTAGTCGCGAGCATCAGTACGCTCGTGTTAATTTTTTTATTGACGACTTTAATTAAAACCAAAAAAACCGCTCCCAAAAAGACAACTGCCCAACCCAAAACAATCATTACCAGCCAAGACATCAAAGCCATTGCGGGTGACAATGTCATGGCCACCCAATTAGATTTAGCCCGCGCCTATATCGAAATGAATAAAAAACAACTAGCCAAAAAAATCCTGGAACACGTTTTACAAAACGGCGATAGCCACCAAAAGCTCGAAGCCGAACAATTAATCACAGACCTCATATGAAACGATTTGCACTCGGTATTGAATACGATGGAACGAATTTTTATGGCTGGCAATCCCAGGAAAAATTGCCGACTATTCAAGGCGAGCTTGAAAAAGCCCTCACTCAAATTGCCGATGAAAAAATTCAAGTTTATTGTGCGGGCCGAACCGATGCGGGCGTTCATGCATTAGGTCAGGTCGTGCATTTTGATACCAATGCAGAACGAAACGAACGAGCCTGGACATTGGGTACTAATACTCATTTACCGCCTTCCATCGCTGTGCGATGGGTGAGGGAAGTTGCCCCCGATTTTCATGCGCGTTTTTCAGCGATTTCGAGACGTTATCGTTATCTCATTTACAATCATTCATTACGTTCTGCGGTTCACGCTGGCAAAGCGACTTGGTATTACCATCCACTTGCGATTGAACCTATGCAATTTGCAGCAACTTATTTGCTGGGCGAACAGGATTTTTCTTCGTTTCGATCGGCTCAGTGTGAATCAACCACTCCGATGCGAAATATTCATGAAATCACGCTAAAACGCGAAAACGATTTTATCATCATCGAAATTCAGGCCAATGCCTTTTTACACCACATGGTCCGAAATATCGTAGGCGTCTTAATGCAAATCGGCTCTGGTTTAAAAAAACCCGACTGGATGCTTGAATTATTACAAGCCAAAGACCGCCGCCTAGCCGCCGAAACCGCCCCGCCCGATGGGCTATATCTCATTAAAGTGAATTATAGTTCTTTAGAACACCCTAGTTGAATGTTATAATTTCTCATATTTTTCATAGAAAAGAGCGAGATTATGAGTTGGTTTAAAAAATTATTGCCTTCCCGCATCCGAACCGAAACCATTACCAAAAAGGGCGTGCCCGAAGGCCTTTGGTCCAAATGCGACAATTGTAATGCGATCCTTTATCAATCCGAACTCGAACGCAATTTAAAAGTCTGCCCTAAATGCGATTATCACATGCGTATTTCGGCGAGGACCCGTTTGGAATATTTTTTAGATGAAGGTTCAAAAACAGAAATCGGTGCCGAGGTCGGCCCGGTTGATATTTTAAAATTTAAAGATCTTAAAAAATATAAAGACCGTTTGACTTACGCGCAAAAAGATACCGGTGAAAAAGAAGCGCTTATTGTCATGCGAGGCCAACTTCATCAATTACCAGTGGTCACTGCAGCATTTGAATATGGTTTTATTGGCGGATCGATGGGTGCGGCTGTTGGCGAGCGATTTGTTCGAGGAGTTGATACTAGCCTGCAACAGAAAATCCCATTTGTTTCTTTTGCTGCAAGCGGCGGTGCCCGCATGCAGGAAGCATTAATTTCGCTAATGCAAATGGCGAAAGTGAGTGCTGCATTGAAGCGATTATCTGACGAGGGGATACCCTATATTTCAGTGTTGACGGATCCGACAATGGGCGGCGTATCTGCCAGTTTAGCGATGTTGGGTGATATTATTATCGCAGAACCCAAAGCGCTAATTGGATTTGCGGGCCCGCGTGTCATCGAACAAACCGTCCGTGAAAAATTACCCGAAGGGTTCCAGCGCAGTGAATTTTTGCTAGAACACGGCGCAATTGATATGATAGTCAATCGGCTGGAAATGCGGAAAACGATCGCGCAACTTCTGGCAAAATTAACTCGGCAAAAAGCAGTGGATTTTGGATCTTAACCAGTGAGGTATAAAATGGAAAGAAAAACAACACAACGGATTATAGGCAGTTTAGTAGCAGTTGCATTTGTGGTTATTTTATTGCCTTTGTTACTTAGCAAAAATGAAGCGTCAACACCCACCACCGTCAAAGCACCACCATTTCCCGATCAAACAGAAGCCAGCAGTGGGCAATCCGCTCCCTTATCAGCTGATATCACGCCTGAAATTGCGAGCAAAGTGAACCAAACAACTCAACAGCCGTCCGAAATTGCTGGAGTTTTTGAAGCGGCTGCGAAATCACCCGATACCATGCCAGCGCAAGATAAACCGGTGAAAGAAGTCGCTGCAGCAACCCCTGCGCCTGTTCCTACAGTAGTTCCCGTTTCTGAAGACGCAACAAAAACCGCAATGAAAATGGCCAGTGCTGCAACAACAATGACAGCACCAAGCCCAGTCTCTGAACCTTCGAAACCATCTCCTGTAGCAGAAAAACCAATGATGGCTTTAGCTGATGCAGCCGACCAAGTAAAACCAGTTGCTAACGACTCCAGCAATGCCACCCAAGAAGATGACTCCGACGACATGATCGCACCTGCAAAACCCGCGAAATCGGCGAAACCCGCTAAACCGTCGCAGCCTGCAAAATCAACGCATTTGACGCCGACCAAAGTGGTTTCCTCAAAAGCGATTTCAAAAACTTCTAAAACCAAATCAAAAACGAAACCGGTAGCGAAAAACACGTCTAAAACAACCAAAAAAACCGCTCAGAATCACGGAACTAAAACCGCGGTGAATTCATCTAAACTTAATAAATTAGATTTGAAAAAACCGGCTTGGGTTATCCAGATGGGTAGCTTCAAAGACAAAAATAATGCCCGTCATTTAGCAGATAAACTGCGCGCATCGGGTTACAAGGCATTTATGCATGATGTGAAATCCAGTCATAACAATGCCACCCAAACTCGCGTTTATATCGGTCCTGAAAGCAAACAAGCCTCTGCACTGAAGTTATCAAATCAGGTAGCAAATACAATGGATTTACACGGCGTTGTGGTTCTCTACAAACCGCTCGAATTGTAAAGTAGGCTCGTCATTGCGAGCCGCGTATTTCGCGGCGAAGCAATCTCCCTAAGATTGCTTCGGACTAAAAAACAATCCTCGCAATGACGATCTTAAACCAAGCCTTTACGCTCGCAGGATAATCCCCAATGGCAAAAACTCACTTCAATCGAATAATCGATAGACTTCCAATCGGCGTCATTAAATTTATTCTCAACCGCTGGCCCCCATTTCGCGGCGCAGGCATCAAAGTAAAAAATATTTCCCCCGATTTCCGCTCCTTCGATGTTGCCCTGAAATTAAAACTCCTCAACCGAAATTACGCCGGCGTCCACTTCGGCGGTTCACTTTTTTCCATGATTGATCCTTTTCACATGCTGATGTTCTCAAAAAATCTCGGCAGCCAATACATCGTCTGGGACAAAGCCGCCAAAATCGATTTCAAAAAACCCGGCCGCGGCACCATTCGAGCCAATTGCTCAATCACGCTCGATGAAATTCAGTCTGTGAAAAACGAAGCCGATCGCTTGGGCAAATATATTTTTGATCGAACAGTTGATTTGTTTAATGGTGAAAATGAAATTGTTGCGACCATCACCAAGACTATCTATGTCCGAAAACGAGAGTTTAAAGCTGATACCGTTTCAAGAATCTAATTTTCGGTTTTAAGAATATTTTTAGATTTGAACTTATTTTTTAGAAGAGTTTCGAGGTGTCTTTATTAAGATGAAATCCGGATTTTTCTAAGACTCTTGCACAATATCATAGAAGTTTTTTCCCGTCAAGAAAAATATAATTTTTCAGTTGATTTCGCTGAAAACCGCTTGTATTTTGATGTTTTTAATTAATCGAGGTTCTTCATGGCAACATTATCCGTCAATGGTTTTGAGATGTATTATGAAATCCATGGAGAGGGTTCACCATTATTGGTGTTACATGGTTTCACAGGATCAGGCGCTGATCTTGTGCCACTGTTCCATCCAATGACTCAGAAACATCAGCTCATCATTCCCGATTTAAGAGGGCATGGAAGATCTACCAATCCTTCTAAACAATTTACTTTTCGTCAGGCTGCCGATGATATATTTTTATTGTTAAAGCATTTGGATATTCATCAATGTAGCGCGGTTGGTTTTAGCGGTGGCGGTTGTTTATTGTTACAGTTAGCGATTAAACATCCTGCGCTACTTAGTTCAATGGTGCTGATAAGCGCAACTCCTTATTTTCCAGAGCAGGCTAAAGATTTAATGCAGCAATTTAAAATGGCGAAGCGCACAAAAGAAGAGTGGGAAGGAATGCGAAAAATTCATTTGCAGGGCGATGAGCAAATTGAATTAATTTGGCAACAAGCCGGCTCTCTTAGCGAAAACGATGATGATATGAATTTAACATCCAGTGATTTATCTAAAATAAAAACTAAAACGCTGATTATGCAAGGTGATCGAGATCCGCTATATCCCGTTGAAGTTTCTATTGAAATGTATCGAAGTATGCCAAATAGTTCTTTATGGATTGTTCCAAATGGTGGACATGTGCCACTTTCTGGAAATACGATTCAAGAATTTATGAATTATTTAAATCATTTTTTGTGATCATTATGAGGCATGCGAAATGACAAACGAAATAGAAAATCTATTTTCTAAGGAGCTCGTTTATAAAATAAATGAGATGAAAAATGTAGAAATTAAACAAAATATTCTTTATGCGAATACCACCCATAATGAATTAACTATGGATATTTATTATCCCCAAAATGCAAATCATCATGAGCTAAAACCCCTTATCATTTTCATTACAGGTTATCCAGATCCAGGATTTCAAGCGATGACCGGTTATAAACTGAAAGAAGTAGCTCAATATATTTCTTGGGCTAAGTTAATCGCTGCATCCGGATTTGTTGCTATTACATATTCTAGTAATGATCCAGAGAAAGACATCTATACTTTGCTAAAATATATTAAAAATAACGGTAAATCTCTTGGAATTAATATCAAAAAAATAGGCATCTGGGCATGCTCAGGTAATACGCCAAATGCTGTATCTCTCTTGATGAATAATCAAGATTTACCGATTAAAAACGCTGTTCTATGTTATGGCTACATGCCTGATGTCGGCGAATCAAAAATTACTGCAGAGGTGGCCAAACAATTTAAATTTGTTAATCCCATTCCCTCTCTATCGAAAGAGAATCTTGTTTTGAATACACCTTTGTTAATTGTCCGCTGCGGACGAGATGAAATGCCTGGCATTAATTTTTCTATTGATACCTTTATTATTGCCGCATTAGCTTCCAATTTACCATTATCGTTAATCAATCTAACAAATGCTCCTCATGCATTTGATATCATAGCTAATCAAGAATATAGTTATAATGCTATAAAAGGCATATTATCATTTATAAAATATCATTTAGGCACTTAAAAATTATATGAAAAATACTCTTGAAGATCGCTGGGACGCTAAATCTTATAGCCAATTTCTTGATTTAAGAACGCGACCTGCAAAAGATTTATTATCAGCTATACCGGATTCATTAAATCCTAAACTCGTTTACGATCTTGGATGCGGACCTGGAAATAGCACGATTTTATTAAAAAATCGTTGGCCCGAAGCTGAAATAATTGGATTGGACTCATCCGAAGATATGCTGAATGATGCACAAAATTCCTATCCAGATATTAAATTTATGAAAGGGGATATAGCTGATTTTTCAGCGCCAAATAAAATCGATTGTATTTTTGCAAATGCTTCCCTGCAATGGGTTCCAAACCATCCAGTGCTGATTCCTAAACTTTTTCAAATGCTAAATAAAGATGGCGTGTTAGGAATCCAAATGCCTAATAATTTTCATTTGCCGTCACATCAAGTCATTATTAAAGTGTTAGAAACGAATCCCGCATGGAAACCATTATTAAAAAATTTGTTTTATGGAATTCTGACAGAGCCTTTATATAAACTTTCTTGGTATTACGATCTTTTCACAAAAAGTGGCGCGGTTTCGCCACAGCTTTGGGAAACAACTTATTATCAGGAAATGTCAGATCATCGTGGAATTTTTGATTGGGTAAAAGGGACTGGGTTGCGGCCGATTTTGACTTCCATGGATAGCGAGAATCAAACTCAATTTGCAGAAAAGTATATTAGGTCAATTGAAAAAGAATACCCATTTCAAGCAAATAATAAACTTTTATTGCCGTTTAATCGGATATTTATGATTGCAGTTAAGACCTAAAATATAATTAATTACGCCTGCTGGCTGGCTAATCTTTTTCAGACTTTCAGTCTGAATATGAATCCAAAAACCCGTCATTGCGAGGCGCGTTCTTCGCGACGAAGCAATCTCTAAAAGATTGCTTCGTCGTAAAGAGCACTCCTCGCAATGACGTGTTTTTATTACGCATCCAAACTCAATAACATCCGCTCACCATTCGGCTTACAAACCAAAACACTGCCTCGCTCATGCCACGCACCTAACACAATTCGTGTCGCGTCATGCGGACCCATTTTAAACTTGTGCACTGCCTCTCGATGCGTATGCCCATGAATCAATAATTGCACCTGATTTTTTTGCATAATGCGTTCGACTTCATCTTGTGTCACATCGGTCACATAGTCTGCGGTCGTGCTTAAATGTTTGCGACTCTTAGCGCGCATATTAGCCGCAATTTTCCGTCTTTTTTTCAGCGTGTGTAAAAGGATAATACGTCGATAAATCCAGGATCGCAGAATTTTTCTGGCTTTAAGATATTTCACATCCAGCGTACAAAGCGTATCGCCATGCATCAAAAGAGCAGGGACCCCATAAAGATCGATGACATTTTCATCCGGACGTAATAATTTGCAGCCCGTCATTTTTTCAAACTGTTTCCCGATTAAAAAATCCCTATTTCCATGCATTAAATAAACTGGCAGGCCTTTTTGTGTCAGTTCACGCAACCCTTGGATAATGCTTAAGGTAAAAGGGGATAGATCATCATCCCCAATCCAGGCTTCAAAAAAATCACCTAGAATATAGAGCTCCTCGGCTTTAATAGCCTCAGTTTTCAGGAAATTTAGAAAAAGCTGAGTTATCTCAGGACGTTGCTCATCTAAATGGAGGTCTGAAATAAATAGTTTGGTCATAAAAAACTCAATCTGTCAAGACGAGACATTCATTAATAAAACTCTATAATTAAATTAAGAGGATAATTTTTAGTAGGAGACCAACTTTATGGAACTACTAGTAAATTCAACCCCCATTGCTTTATGGCATGACATTATACATGAAGCCGAACATTCATGCGCGATCACCTTGCATGAAGATGTCGAATCTTACCTGGTTTTCTTACTGGTTCGCTATACCAATAAACCGGAAATGACGAAACACATTATGGCCTATGAATTTTTAACCGGATTAAAAAGAATTGGTGAAATGAATAAGCAACAGGCTTTACAAGACGTAGGTGATAAATGCCTATTATTTACAGGTCTTTTTCCAAAAATCGCTGCAAAACGACTTGTTAAAGTCAGTTATTTTGTCAATATCGGTAAAAGCGCTTATGAAACGATTTCCAAAAAACAGGATGATCTTTATTATTCCCTGGCCCATCAATTCGTGCCTCTTATGGATGTATTGCAATCCGTCCGTCGTTATTCGAGTGTTTACCCCGATTTATTGCCTTTAGAGGCCTATGAGCTCTGGAATGAAACCGGCAGCCAGCGCGCCTTGTCCGTTTTGCGCCAATATACCAAGGGGTCGCCCATCAAGGGGGCCTAAAATTAATTCGACTCGATTCGTTAACTCTACTAAAATACGGGGATCAATTTAGGAGTTAGCGAATGCGTTTAGTGTTACTAGGCTGCCCAGGGGCAGGCAAAGGCACCCAGGCAAAAATCATTACAGAAAAATTTCATATCCCACAAGTCTCAACCGGCGATATGTTACGCGCGGCAATCCAGGCTGGCACACCGCTTGGGAAACAAGTGAAACAAATCATGGATGAAGGACGTCTCGTTTCTGATGATCTCATGATTCAATTGGTCAAAGATCGTATCCGTGAAGCGGATGCGCAAAAAGGATTTTTGCTCGATGGATTTCCCCGCACTATTCCGCAAGCAGAGGCGTTGCGTCAAAATCATATTCACCTAGACTATGTGATTGAAATCAAAGTCCCGGATGCTGAGTTAATAAAGCGTTTGAGCGGTCGCCGTTTGCATCCCGCTTCTGGACGCATTTATCACATGTTATATAATCCACCGCGTGTCGAAGGAAAAGATGACATTACCGGTGAACCCCTCATTCAACGCGAAGACGATCACGAAGACACGATTCGCAAACGATTGAATATCTATCATCAACAAACCGAACCGCTCGTAAAATATTATTCAGAGAGCACCGAAAAAGATGCACCCGTTTATATTAAAGTAGATGGAACCGGCACCGTCGAAGACGTCAGTGACCGAATTTTTTCTGCTTTGCTGGAAGCAAAAGCTAGAGTGTAATTATTACTGCAAATTTTCTGGGAGGAATTAAAAATGAAGGGTATCAAACTGTTATTATCTGCACTCTCAATCAGCGCGTTCACCCTGACCGGCTTTGCCGCAGAAGACAATTCACCGGTCGGTTATTGGAAAACCATTGATGATACGACAGGAAAACCGAAAAGCATTATTCAAATCTGGCGCTCATCAAATCAATCTCTCGCGGGTCGCGTCGTAAAAATCTTCCCAAAAGATGGTTCAATGGATCAATCAAAACTCTGCACCGCCTGCACGGGTGAAAGACACAATCAACCAATTGTCGGTATGGTCATTCTTTCTGGATTACGCGTTGCAGAAAATCGCTGGGACAACGGCCGCATTCTTGATCCTGAAAATGGCAAGACGTATAGCTGTTCTGCTCGCATGGCCGATAACGGCAAAAAACTTGATGTACATGGTTACATCGGTATTCCAATGTTAGGACGATCACAAACTTGGGAACGTGTCGACTTAATGTCAGATAAATAATTTTTCTTGGTCTACTCAAATTATTTTTTGCAAAAAAAATAATGAGGGTTCACTATTGCATTTTTTTGTGGCACAATACAATCGTTTTTAATTTTTAAGGGAATATCATGAAAAAATCTAACGCTGTAAAAAAGCTTTCTAACAAAGTCAAGAAGGCTGCAAAAAATCTTGAAAAAATGATGGGTAAGCTTAAAAAGTTACAAGCTAAAGAAAAAGCAAAACCAAAGAAAGCAAAGAAAAAAGCAAAAACTCGTCGTCGTTCACGTAAAGCGAAAAAATAGTTTTTGCAAACGTATTAGGTCTCAAGTTTAAATCCTTGAGACCTAATCAAAGAATTAAGCCAGTAAGACCGTAACACCGAGAGAAAGTAAATCCGTACTGCCTGTTGAACCATTCCCACGATTTCTGTTCCATTGACCCACAATGGCTGCCGCTTGTGTAACATTCTCTGCAACGCCCAACCCAAAGTAAGGACTAGTGTCGGGAATAACCCATCTTTTATCGAATTTCATTAGGGTAAACCCTTATTAGATTAAGACATTCACTAATGTTAAAAAACAGTCAAAAAGCAAATACTAAAATAATAATCACACAAAGCAGGAGGGATGTGCCATGCCATTAAAATCCGGTAAATCCAAAAAAACCATCAGTCAAAATATTCGAACTGAAATGCATCATGGCAAACCACAGAAACAAGCGGTAGCCATTGCGATGCGGAAAGCGGGAGTAGCACGGAAAAAACATTAATTTATTTTAGATATTGACTTAAATTCCATCGTCATTGCGAGTCCTCGCGTAGCGAGGGCGAAGCAATCTCCAAAAGATTGCTTCGTCGCAAAAAACGCTCCTCGCAATGACAAAATTAGTCTCGTTCGAATAACTCAACATTCTTTTTTGAATTTGCAGTGACTTTTTCACCCGGCAAAATAATCCCTGCTAAATTCAGGGGATCCGCAGGAAAAATAGCAATAGGATCGATGGTTAATTGTTTTTTTCGCATCGCTCTTAGCGACTCAATCGCAACCGGCAATGCAAATTGTTCCCCTAAAAATCCATCGACGAAACGCCCGCCGCGTATTTCACCACGGTCTTCCAATCGTCTAAAGGTAATTAATAATTCACGCCAGCGCGGCAGATTTTTTTCACGAGCTAATAAATCCCTAAACACGACGCCATAACGTTTTAGCAAGAGCCAACAAAGTGCTTCGAGTCGGCGCGTGGTATCTATGGATTCACTAGATGATAAAATCGACCAACGGCCTGCACTAAAACGCGCAGTAGAACGTCGCCGTCTTTTATCCAAACGACGATTGCGATCAATCAAAGCACGTAAATTATCAAAACCGTCCGCGGTAATAAATCCTGCTGTCACTAATTCCCAGAGACCGGTTTCAACTTCTGCTTTCAAATGACCCACCCCTCGCACAATATCCGCAAAAAAAGAAGCGCCTTTTTGCTGTAAAAAGGCAAAAATAGTTTTGGCAGCATGGCTTAGCCCCGAATTTTCAGTTTCTATTCGCTCAGATTCTGGCATCCAGTCAGCCTCATCACGAACAAAAAAGGTAATTGGCGCAACACTGCTTGGCATCACTCGCTTTTGACCTTGCGAGGCAAGCGGTGATAACCGTCCCCAACCAATGGCACCACTTAAACACAACCGGTCCAGCATATCTCTATCGTATTTTGCGACGCGCTTTGCAAATATTTTTTCTTCCCAGGCATTAGCGGGGACTTCAAAACCCTGTAGTTGTCGAATAATTTCTAGCAACCCTTGTTCGCCATGAACTTGTGTACCCGGCGAAACATGCTGCCAGGTCAATAACCACTGAACAAATTGCGCTGCGGTCACCGGCTCAATTTCTTTTCGTAATTTTCCGACGGTTAATTTGTGGATTCTTGCGAGCAATCGTCTTTCACACCATTCTAATTTGTCCAGGACCCGATATTGACCGCGCAAAATACTGCCGCTATTTTCGAGATGTAATAATGCTTGTTCGACATCACGAGGGTCTAATATTAATTTTTCGGATAATTCATCTTGTGTTACAGGCCCTAAATGCTGCAACCAGCCGCGTAACATCGTTATAATTGCAGTAGCACGATCGGGTTCAATTTGCGGAACAACGGGAAGCAAATTTTTGAAAACCGCATCCCTATAAATCATTTGAAAACTTTTTAATTTTTCAGCCGCAACCCAGAATTTTTTATCCTGAAAAACAGCGAGACCCGCACGATTTTCTGAAACCAGATGCTCATAAAAAAATTGCCAGACTGGATTTTCAGGAACTGCAATCAATGTTTGCAGCACATCATGCAATTCATCGGCATTTCGGACATCAGGCCATGCTTGTTGTTGGACTTCCTGTATCGCCGCAGGGTCCAGCTTTCCAATTTCCTGCAATACTGTTTCAGGTAACACACGACGCATTTCAACGGCTCGCGCACGGCGCTCTTCTAATGGCGCATCATCAAGATAGGCATAAGGATTCGCATTTAAAATTTCATGTGAAAAAGGTGAGGGCAGTGGCGTATCGACTGCCACGCACTGAATCGTGTTTGCTTGGATTTTTTCAATCAAAGCAATCAAACCATCCACATCTAGCGCTTCTGTCAAAGCATCTTTCATGGTTTCATTGATTAAGGGATGGTCCGGCAATTTAATATCTTCACCTGCTAAATTATCTTGGCAAGCTGCCGCGTCTGGAAAAACCGCCGCTAACAAATCATCGGATAAAATCCGCTGAATCTGCGGCGGAATTTTTTTACCATTGCGAAAACGCAACAAAGCTAAAGCACGTGTTGCATCCCATCGCCAGCGTGTTTTAAAAAGCGGTGACTGAAGCACGGCCTGAACTAATACTTCTTTTAAGGTATTGGGATGTAAAAAATGAAAAACATCTGCGAGTGGAAAACTGTGTTGTTCGGCCAACGCAATATTCAATCCATCATCTGTTGCGGCTGCTTGCAATTCAAAATTAAATGAGCGACAAAACCGTTTTCGAAGAGCAAGTCCCCATGCTTTATTGATGCGTGCCCCGAATGGCGCATGGATCACAAGCTGCATGCCGCCGCCTTCATCAAAAAATCGTTCAGCAATAATGGTATTTTGCGTTGGAACTCGGCCTAAAATGGCTTTTCCTTGTTGCAGATATTCGACCAGTTGTTCAGCGCCACTTTGATCCAGCATGCATTGTTCACGTAAAAATAGCAGCGCATCCTTCAAATCCAGTGAACTGATTTTTTCACGCAATTCAGATACATAAAAAGACAACTCCGCCGTACGAGCGGGTGCTTCACCGCGCCAAAAAGGCACGCTAGGTGGAGCGCCGTGCGCATCCTCAACTAAAACGCGGCCTTGAGAACCTTCTACTCGAATAATTTTCCAAGATGTCGTACCCAATAAAATAATATCGCCGCGATTACTTTCGACCGCAAAATCTTCATCAAGAGTACCGACCATCGCGCCATGGGGTTCAACAATCACACTGAATAGTCCCGTTTCAGGAATGGCGCCACCATTCATCATCGCCGTCAGACGCGCGCCACGTCGCGCAGAAACCCTGTTATTGACTCGATCTCTAAATAAATAGGCCCCATATCGTCCTCGCGATCCTGCTATTCCATCGGATAAAATTTCAAGAATTGAATTAAATGTTTCTCGCGATAAATTTTTATAAGGATAAGATTTTATTACTAATTGAAATAATTCTGTTTCATCCCAATCGCTAGTCGCGCAAGTTGCAACGATTTGCTGGGCTAAAATATCTAACGGTTGGTCTGGAATAATTAATTGATCCAGATCACGATTTTTTATTGCGTGAACGAGCGCGGCACACTCCACCAATTCATCACGCGTGGTCGCAAAAATTCGTCCCTTTGGAATCGCGCCATGCCAGTGACCTGCACGTCCAATTCGCTGCAAAGCAACCGCAATCGAGCGAGGTGAGCCCAACTGACAAACCAAATCGACCGCGCCAATATCAATTCCAAGTTCCAATGACGCCGTCGCAACTAATACTTTTAATTCACCTTGTTTTAATCGTGTTTCTGCCGCTAATCGCAATTTTCGAGACAAACTACCGTGATGCGCTGTCACTTGATCTTCACCTAACCGTTCCGTGAGATGATGCGCAACTCGTTCCGCTAAACGGCGCGTATTCACAAACACAAGGGTAGTGCGATGCGTTTCAGTTAATTCCGCTATGCGATTATAAATTTCATCCCACATTTCATTGGAAGCGACCGCCCCTAATTCACTACCTGGCACTTCCACTGCAATATCCAACTGCCGCGCATGACCAATATTAATAATGGTGGGTAGTGGACGATGATTTCCCGCTAAAAATTCAGCGACGCGCTCAATCGGTTTTTGGGTGGCAGATAATCCAATTCGAAGCGGCGGATAGGGCATTAATGCATTTAACCGTTCCAGTGAAAGCGTTAAATGCGCTCCACGTTTATCATTTGCCATCGCATGAATTTCATCGACGATGACTGTTTTAATTTTTGATAACATCACGCGGCTTTTTTCTGCGGTCAGCAAAATATAAAAAGATTCTGGCGTTGTCACTAAAATATGCGGCGGGGTTTTTACCATCGCTTGTCGTTCGCGTGGTAACGTATCACCGGTGCGAACGGCTACGCGAATTTCTGCCATCGCCAGTCCGCGTTTTTTTGCTAATTCGGCAATTTCATTGAGGGGTTCAGTCAGATTTTTTTGAATATCATGACTCAGCGCTTTCAGCGGTGAGATATACAAAACATCGGTTTGATCTTTTAATTCGGAAGCTAGCGCTTTCCGTACCAATTCATCAATGCAAATTAAAAAAGCGCTTAATGTCTTACCTGAACCAGTCGGCGCCGAAATCAGCGTGTTATTGCCCGCCAAAATAGAGGGCCAACCCGCCGCTTGCGGTTCTGTGATATTTCCAAATTTTTCCAGGAACCAATCACGAACAAGGGGATGGGCCCAGTTTAAATGGCTTTGTGGTAAATTTTGCATGTTCAAATTATACACTAATTATAAAATTTGGCTAAAAGTTTCTCGATTCCAGGCTGCTTTTTTATCTTTCTGAAACCCTATCCAATCAATAATATATAATAAAACTAAAGGGATTCTTGATTGGATGGTAGGAGACTAGCCCATGAAAGCAAAACTTTTGATGATTCTAGTTCTTTTAGGCATCCTCGTCAGTCAAAATGTGTTTGCGCGCTGTTACAAAGGCGAAGATTGTGGATCGTCAGCTGGAAATTGGCAACCTTGTCAATCTTGTGCGCAACCTGCCTGTCCCAATCGAAATGCTTGCAATGCCGATAGTTGCGATGATTTAGATGGCAATGACAGTTGCAATTGTTTTTATACCGCGCCGGGTACCTGCATGGGCGGATGTGGTGGAGAGGGTTGCGGGTCTTCTTGTAACGATCTCTGCGGCAGTTGTAACTGTACAGAACCCAGTTGCGGTCGAAACCCATGCCTCAGCGCTCGAAAATGCTGCGAAGTCTTTGGCAATATCGCTGGCACGGATTTCGATGATACTGGTTGCTGCCCAGACTGCTATTTTTAAGGAGCCAAAATGGCCTGGTTTGAGCTCCATCAAGTTTTGGTCATTATCCAACGCTCGATCTCATTTATTGGCGTCCTGGTGATTTTTTCTGGTGTTTTATATGCGCTTTTTCAATATCTTTCTTATATTCTCACTCACCATACGAAAAAAAGTGAAAAAACGGTTAATACCATCCGTCTCAAATTAGGAAGGGTTTTGATTTTAGGGCTGGAATTTATTGTAGCCGCCGATTTAATCGGAACGACCACCGCACCCGATTATTATTCTGTTGGAATTTTAGCAATTATCGTGGTGATCCGTACCTTGCTAAGCTTTACTTTAAACCGTGAAATCGTGGCATTAAGCAAAGAAAATTAAAGCCAAAAACCTCGTTTTAGTATATCATTCTGCTCCCATTTAAGAGTGATTAAACGACTATGGCTCAATATATTTATTCTATGGAAGGGGTTGGAAAAATTGTTCCCCCTAAACGTGAAATTTTAAAAAATATTTGGTTGTCTTTTTATCCGGGCGCGAAAATCGGTGTGCTAGGATTAAATGGCTCAGGCAAATCCACTCTCTTAAAAATCATGGCTGGAATCGACAAAGAATTCCTAGGCGAAGCACGACCGCTTTCTGATATTAAAATCGGCTATCTGCCACAAGAACCTCAATTAGACCCGAAAAAAAATGTCCGCGGCAACGTCGAAGAAGGATTAGGGGACACCATTCATTTCCTCAATCGCTTTAATGAAATCAGCATGAAATTCGCTGAACCCATGAGCGATGACGAAATGAATAAACTGTTAGAAGAGCAAGCAGAACTGCAACATTCGATTGATGTTAACGGCGGATGGGAAATTGAGCGCAAACTGGAAATTGCAGCCGATGCTTTACGTTTACCCCCTTGGGAAGCCGATGTCACAAAATTATCAGGCGGTGAAAAACGCCGTGTCGCCCTGTGCCGATTATTATTATCCAAACCTGATATGTTGTTATTGGATGAGCCCACCAACCATTTAGACGCAGAAAGTGTAGCGTGGCTCGAACGTTTTTTATTAGATTATCCAGGCACAGTAGTCGCGGTCACACATGATCGTTATTTTCTGGATAATGCAGCAGGCTGGATTTTAGAATTAGATCGCGGACAAGGTATTCCGTACGAAGGCAATTATTCTTCTTGGCTGGAACAAAAACAAAAACGCTTAGAACAAGAAGAACGCCAACAAGCTGCGCATCAAAAAGCACTGCAAGCCGAATTGGAATGGGTACGCAGCAATCCAAAAGGGCGGCAAGCAAAAAGCAAAGCCCGTATTGCGCGATTCGAAGAATTAAATTCCAAAGAATTTCAAAAACGCGGCGAAACCCAAGAACTTTATATTCCACCGGGTCCGCGATTGGGTGATCTCGTCATCGATGCAAATCACATCACCAAACGGTTTGGCGATCGTATTTTAATTGATGATATGAGTTTCAGTATTCCAAAAGGCGCAATCGTCGGCATTATTGGTCCAAATGGCGCAGGCAAATCGACTTTATTTAAAATGTTAATGGGCCTAGAAACGCCTGATAGCGGTGACATCAAAATTGGCGACACCGTGAAATTAGCGTATGTCGATCAAAGCCGCGATACACTGAATGGTAATAAAACCGTTTGGCAAGAAATTTCCAATGAGCTGGATATTATGACCATCGGCTCCTTTCAAATGCCTTCCCGCGCTTATGTTGGCCGATTCAATTTTAAAGGCAACGATCAACAAAAATTTATTAAAGATTTATCCGGCGGCGAACGCAATCGTGTGCATCTTGCGAAATTGCTCACGAGTGGTGCCAATGTTTTATTACTCGATGAACCGACGAATGACCTCGATGTTGAAACCTTACGTGCACTAGAAGAAGCTTTATTAAGCTTCCCCGGTTGTGCCATGGTCATTTCACATGATCGCTGGTTCCTGGATCGTGTGGCCACCCATATTCTTGCCTTTGAGGGTGATAGTCACGTCGAATTTTTTACGGGCAACTACACCGAATACGAAGAAGACCGGATCAAACGCTTAGGCGAGCAGGCCAAACAACCTCATCGAATTAAATATAAAAAATTGGAAGAGTAATAGACCCGTCATTGCGAGCGCGCTTTTGGCGCGAAGCAATCTCTTGAAGATTGCTTCGACCGTAAAAAACACGGTCTCGCAATGACGTGAATTGTCAACCAATGTTCCTTTGCTTTATACTAGCGGACAATTGGCATCAAGGTCAGGAGAACTTATTATGCGCAAAGGAATTTTATTATTAATGCTATTATCAGCTTCGGCCAGTGCCGAAGAATTGAATTTAACTCCGTCAACAACACCTATCCCGGATGAATTGCAATATCAAGAAAACCCCATCGATCCTTTGTGTTTTGTCGAAATGGACCAGCACACGCATATTAGCGATCTGACAAAATGTGGTGTAGAAGCCGAAAAAAACCGCGAAATTTCTAACTACAATTCCAATTTTCTGAAAAAAGGATTTGTCGGTTACGATTACGCCTGGAGCACAGATACCAATTTGCCCGCAGCGACCGGTTATGGCTATTACCGCTATTTAGGCAAAGCAGACGATTACGATATTGTTTATGTAGTAAGCAGTGGCGGCGGCAGCGGACAATTTTCTGCGATTGATTTAGTCAAACGGACCGGCGACAAAATTTTAGTTGAACCCATCAATGATGGCGATCGCTGCAATAACGGCATTACCCAAGTCAAAAATGAAAATAATAGTTTAGTTTACACCGTCAATATGACCCCTTATGATTTCATCCGCCTCACCAAAATCAATCCGCATCAACTAAAACCATCTGATCTTGAAACCTGCGCTAGCTGTTGTGCTGCGACCGTCGTATTCACTCGTGATTTAAAAAATATCATGAGCGAAAAAATGAATTATGTGGATTTAGACAGTTATTCCCGTGAAAACACCCCTTCAGACCAACCCTACCAAGCCTGCTTTAACAAATTGGTTACGACTTACAAGAAAAACGGTCAGACTCATTTAAACAATGATCAATTGCAGGGTTTTATGAAAGAATTTAATGAGAAGTGTATCGTTTAAGTAAAAAAGAAGAACGTGTTCTAGTTTTATGATAAGCTAATTTGCAAAAAAATTCTGGAGCAAAAAAAATGTCAGTCCCTGAAATTTCCGTACAAGAACTCGATGCCTTACGCAAAGCCAATGCCGATATTTTTATTTTAGATGTCCGCAATCAAAATGAATTTGATGTCTGCAATCTAAATGGTTATCTGCTGCCATTTGCAGAGTTAACTGCACGCATTAATGAGTTAGATCCCAATGCACACATCATTATTCATTGTCACGCCGGCGGCCGTTCACGTCGCGCGACAGAATATTTAATGGGGCAGGGCTTTAAAAAAGTTTTTAATCTGCGTGGTGGGATCACTGCGTGGGCGAATGAAATTGATCCGAAGATGGCGAAATATTAATCCTATTTAACCCCTTTCATTCGAAAGGGGACGTTTCTCTTTTTATAATCTGTTTTTTTTATCACATTCATTTAATTAAATAAAATCAAAGGATTACAGCAGTAAATCGGTTGCTTTATTGACAATCGATTTGTAACTGTATATAGTTACTATGACAAAACAAGAAAAATTATTAGCGAAAGCAATTAATAATCCAAACGGATTGTCGTTTTCGGATTTTGTAACTCTGATGTCGCGATTGGGTTGGATAATGGATCATCAAACCGGCAGTCATCAGATTTGGTTTTCTCCGCAAGGATTTCGAATATCCGTTCAAAATAGACATGGAAACGCAAAAGGATATCAAGTGAAACAATTTCTGGCGAGATTAGAAGAGGAGAATAAAAATGCGCAATGATTTTGATGGGTTTAGTATTCAAATTGTCAACGACGATGAAGGGGATTATATCGCTCATTTTATTGAACTCCCGAATGTTTCTGCATACGGTGACACTCCTCAACATGCGATTGACGAATTAAAAATTGCTTGGGAAGCAATGAAAAAAAGTTATCGCAAACACAACGAAGCTATCCCTATCGCTCCGACGCGTAAAGAATACAGTGGGCAATTCAATGTCAGAATTGATAAACGTGTTCATCGCGCATTAGCGATAGAGGCAGCTCGAGCAGGCTTGAGTTTGAATGCACTTATCGCACAGCGTTTGGCGCATTCAGTGCAGAATATTTAATTAAAGTTGCATCATAGAACTAGTTGAGCTAGCGGTAAGCACGCTCAGCACTTCCGCAATATTTTCAGCAAAATATTGTTTTAAAAAAACGCATAATCTGATTTTATATGATTTAGTTTCTTCACAAAAGCGCGTAAAGTCATCATTATTTATCCCTACTTCAAGACCTTCACTAAAAGCATTTTGAAGTTCTAAATACGCTTGCTTCACTTGATGAATTAAATTGGTAGTAGCTGGTTGGTCTGGAAAGGTTAGAAGATTTGGAAAAGAATTAATATATTGATCTTCAACATCATTCAATTTGGCTTCACCATTCAATCGATGTAACTCTTTTTGAATATCTTCCAAGATAAAATGTTGATCGCTAAATTGCTTCAGAAATTTAAACATATCTTTCTGAGTCATCTCATCATTAATTTGACCAAATAGATTGCGAATATTTTTCAACTGTATGCGAACAGCGACTTGGTATTTTTTAATTTTATCCTGTAATGCTGCAGTTGATTGAGAAACAGCGGAGAAACCTAAACCTTCTGAGATAGCGCGTGTGCTGTTTTTCAAATTTTCAGCCGCTAGATAGTCTTTGAATTCTTGTTTAGCCAGCTCTTCTTGTTCTGCCATCTCAACCCAGCTTTGGTATTCAGCCTCCGCTGCCATTTCTTGATACTCTTGATGTTCTCTGACATTCATATGATTCATTCTCGATCGAAATTAAAGCAAATAGTATAATTTATGTACAGATAAAAGTCAATTAGCTGGGGTCGTGGTTAAATTGTTATCTTATTGATTTATATAATATTTGATTGATTGTATAATTAAAAAAATCCCTTATAGCCAAAAAGGAACCCCATGCTCGCGTTTATTTCCCATCCCGTTTGCCTCCTGCATGACATGGGAGAAGGGCACTCAGAACAGCCAGCACGTATCAAAGTGATTGAAGAAGCGGTCAAAAATTCAAGAATTATTTCCGAACTCGAATTTTATGAAGCACCTTTTGCGACTCGCAAAGAATTAATCCGAGTGCATGACAAAAATTACGTGGAGGAAATTTTTCAAATTGCGCCAGAAAAGGGCATCATTTCTTTGGATCCCGATACCTGGATGAATCCCTACACACTCAATGCTGCTTTGCGTGCAGCAGGCGCTTTAATTATGGCGGTGGACTTAGTCATGAAAAAAGAAGTCCGCGCTGCATTTTGCAATGTACGCCCACCCGGTCATCATGCTGAAAAAAATCGCGCAATGGGATTTTGTTTTTTTAATAATGTTGCTGTGGGTGTTGCCCATGCATTAGAGCATCATCATTTAAAACGAATTGCGATTATTGATTTTGATGTGCATCATGGAAATGGGACAGAAAATATTTTTCAAGAGGATGAAAGAGTTTTGTTGTGTTCCTCATTTCAGCATCCGTTTTATCCCTATTCAGGGACAGACAATAAGCATCCCAATATACTCAGCTTACCTCTTCCAGCCGGCACAAATAGCAAATTATTTCGAGATAAAGTTACAGAAAAATGGCTGCCAGCGCTCAAAAATTTTAAACCCGAAATGATTTTTTTCTCTGCTGGTTTTGATGCGCATGCTAGTGATCCCCTAGCTAACTTATTTTTACTAGAAGAAGATTATGCCTGGATTACACGCGAAATAAAAAATATCGCGGAGGAATTTGCTGAAGGGCGCATGGTTTCGACTCTAGAGGGCGGTTATAATCTAGATGCTTTGGCAAAAAGCGCTCTCGCCCACATAGAGGCTATGCTAAAATAACTGAAATTGGTATTTAAGGATGAATCATGAGTCATTTACCTGTTTTAATCGTAGGTGCCGGCCCAACCGGATTAATGGTGGCCTGCGAACTTGCCCGTCGCAACATTCCTTTTCGTATCATTGATAAAAAATCAGAACCCAGCAAAGGGTCCAATGCGACCTGGATACAAAGCCGCACTCTCGAAATATTTGATTACCTAGGAATGGCAGATCCCTTTTTAAGAAAAGGCCACCCATGCCACGCAATTAATTTTTATCAAAATGGCAATCAAATTGGCAATCTGAATTTGAAGCAAATTGATTCCTGTTATCCATTTATCCTCATGTTGCCCCAAAGTGAAACGGAAAAAATTCTTGCGGAAAAACTGGCAAAATCCAATATCAAAGTCGAGCGATCGATTGAATTAATCAATCTCGAGAAACATAAAAATAATTTTGTCTCAACGATTCGCATGCCAAATGGAAATCTGGAAAATATTAGTAGTGATTGGGTGATTGCCTGTGATGGCGCCAATAGCACCGTGCGCCAAAAATGCGGCATTCATTTTCCAGGCGTGGATATTCCAGAACAATTTATGGTTGGGGATGCCAAAATGAGTTCATTTCTTTCAACTCACGAAATTCATGTGTTCTTCGATAAAGGGACTATTTTTCCCGACAAAGCTACGATGTTTGCCGCGTTTCCCTGGGGTGAAAAAGAATATCGCCTGAATGCCAATCTTTATCTGGAAAGCCCGAGACAAAATTTTACTGAACAAGAAGTCCGTGAACTTGTCGCTGAGCGTGCTAATGGAAATTACACGGTTGAATCGGTTTCTTGGATTTCTCCTTTCTGGATCCACAGCAAAACCGTCAAGGACATGCAGGAAGACAGAATATTTTTAGCAGGCGATGCCGCTCATATTCATTCTCCAGCGGGCGGTCAGGGGATGAATACCGGTTTACAGGATGCATTCAATCTTGCTTGGAAACTTGCACTACATATTCAACATAAAGCCGATCGATCCTTGCTAGATAGCTATCAGTTAGAACGATTTCCCGTAGTCAATCGCATTGTGACCCAGTCCGATTATTTAACGAATATGATGTTATTTGATAAAACTTTTTTTGCAAAATTACGGAAATTCAGCAAAAGCATTAGTCAGCCAAAACAAGCAAAAAAAATTGGCATGCAGCTCACTCAATTGGCTATCCGTTATCAAAAAAGTCCCATCATCGATTATCATGAAAAAACGCCAGTCAATTCGCCCAAACAAGGTGAGCGCGCGCCTAATGTAAAAATGACTGCCTCACAACACCTTTATGATTATTTGCGGAATACGGGTTACAATATTTTGCTATTTTCAGGCTTAAATGCCGATGAAAAAAGTCTTACCAAACTGATTCAATTACAGAAACAATTGCAGGAAAAATTTCCAGAAGTCATTAAAACTCATATCATCGGTACCGTAGAAAAAAATTCGGAACATTTTATTTTTGATACCAATCAGCAAATTCATCAAACCTATAATATTAAAAAACCTGCGATTTATATTATTCGACCCGATAATTATATCGCTTATTTTTCAAAGAAAATGGATGAGAAGCCTATCAAGAATTTTTTAAAAACTAATTTAATCTGAAAAAAGGAATTTTTATGAAACGAGTTCAAGATAAAGTTGCCATTGTCACCGGCGGCGCAATGGGAATTGGCGAAGCCGCTTGTCGATTGCTGGCGAAAGAAGGCGCCAAAGTTGCTATCACCGATATTAATAAAGAAGAAGGTATGAAAGTCGCTGAAGCAATCAAAAAACAGGGCGGAACTGCTGAATTTTGGCTGATGAATACTGCGAATGAAAAAGAAGTCGAATCCACTTTTAAAGAGATTGCAACAAAATTCGGACGAATTAATATACTAGTCAATAACGCTGGAATTTCTGGCGCGGACAAACCTACCGACGAAATAACCGAAGGAGAATGGGACCAAGTCAACAACATCAATGTCAAAGGTGTTTTTTTCTGTACCAAGCATGTCATTGCTTATATGCGGAAAGCGGGCGGCGGTAGTATTATTAATTTATCCTCCATCTATGGTCTTATCGGCGCACCTGATGTTCCACCTTATCATGCTTCAAAAGGCGCAGTGCGACTCATGACCAAAACCGATGCGCTGTTGTTTGCCAAGGACAAAATACGCGTCAATTCCATTCATCCTGGCTATATCTGGACCCCGATGGTGGAGCGAATTGCTACCAAATTTGAAGGTGGCAAAGATGCTTTTTTAAAAAAAATCGGCTCACTGCATGCATTAGGTCACGTTGGCGAAGCCAATGATATTGGCTATGGGATTCTGTATCTTGCATCGGATGAGTCAAAATTTGTGACGGGCAGTGAGTTGGTGATTGATGGGGGATATACAGCTCAGTGATAGTTATGTAATAATTTGCGGCACTGTTTGTTTAGGAGATGATTATGAAAAAAGTTACTTATGAATACCATCATACTGGCATACCGACAGACCAGCCGCAAGCGGGAGAAAAATATAGCTCTACATTTAAAATGTATACAACTTCTGGCAACAATCCATTTCGTATTCAATGGCATCGTTTTGAGAAAGGTTGTCCTTTACATCCATTGATTCAATCCGTTCCGCACGTCGCATTCAAAGTGAGTAGCATCGATGAAGCCATTAAAGGCAAAAAAGTCATTCTAGAACCTTATTTTCCCTTCGAAGGATTTCGCGTCGCCATGGTTGAAATAGATGGCGCACCCGTTGAATTTATCGAGACCCAATTAAGCGAACAGGAAATTTGGGGTGAATCGCATAAAGGTTCAGTGATTTATCCTGAGAATGATTAATATTGTGAAGATATCTTGCTCCTACTAAAGCAGTATAATAAACTCGAGTTCTATTTCGACTAATCCCACCTTTTTCATCAATTTATCACTCGTTTTATTCTAAATCAGGTATTAATAACTTATATTAATCATTAACATGGCATTATTTGATATATATCAAATAATGATATATACTTATGACAATAAAATGGCAAGTTAATCCAACAAAATCAGTAGATAAAGAAGCTCTAAAATTAAATAAAAATATATTATCAAAATTGTATTTTTTATTTAATGAATTATCCATAAGAGGACCTGCGCTTTTTGATTGGCCTAATTATGGAAAACTTAAGGGACAAAAAGGGGATAAACGACATTGCCATTTACAAAAAGGGAAGCCCACCTATGTTTGCTGCTGGGAAGTAATCGATAAAAAAAGCAGGATTATTGAGGTTTATTATGTCGGAACACATGAAAAAGCACCCTATTAAAGCTCACGCCCACGGTCATTCTTTGTTAGTGACACATCATTCCAAAACATACAAAATTCCACAAAATATTGCAAATCAATATGTTATTGAAACAAAAAATAAAGTGAAAAAATCTAAAAAAAATAAACTAGAAATTACGCTTAGCACTTTGTTTAAAGATCTTGAACATGAATATACTAAAGCGGGTGTATTGTTACGCGGTTTACGATTACGGGAAAATTTATCACAAATTGCATTCGCAAAAAAAATTAATATTACCCAGGCTAATTTATCCAATATGGAAAATGGTCGAAGACCTATAGGGAAAACAATAGCCAAAAGAATTGAAAAAGCTTTTGGCGTAAATTATCGATATTTTCTCGAATAAACAGTAATTTATTCATGCGCAGATTTCCACAACAACCCCGGCAACAGTAGGGCAATGATCAATCCCACGCTCATGATAAAATGAAATAGAAATACATCATGCTTTGATAGATTATCAGGGGGAATAAAGCCCATACATAATGCAATAAAGGAAGTAATGGCGCCTAGCGTCATCACCATCCATAAAACCACAATGCCGCCAGGAATCTTAAATCCTTTGACAGAAACGGGTAAGTATCGCAAACGAATAGCTGAACTAAATAAAATAACATAATAAATAAGTGTGATTTGCGATGCGAGATCAAGCAGCAACCAAAACGAATCAGTCACACGCGGGAAAACTAAAAAAATCATGCTGGCAACAGAGAAAATAATCGCTTCAAAAATAAGTACGCCAATTGGGGATTCATAACGGTTCACTTTTTGCAAAAATCTGGCCACATGATTTTTTTGACAGGCAACAAACATACCGCGAGTCGATCCCAACATCCAGGCAGCAACACTGCCAATATTACCTGCTAAAATAAGCAATAAAATAATCGTTAAAAGTTGTGCTAAATGCATTTTTTGAAAGAAAAAGACAATTGCATCCAATAAACCGGTTAAAACACTTAATTTATCCACAGGAATAATGGTTGCAATCGTTAATTCAGAACAGAGCAATAATAGAACCAGCAATATGCTTGAAATCAATAAACTCAGTGGGTAATCGCGTCGCGGATTGACTACATTTCCCGCATGCACAGCCGTCAATTCAATTCCAAATAAGGAAATCATCACAGCGATTAATAATCCGAAATTATTTAAGTGAAATAAATTAGGAAAAAGGGTAGTTTTGTTGAAAGTAATCGCAACAGGATTTCCTGAAAGCCACCAGAAAATTCCGCCGAGGATGATTAAAATCATGGGCAGAATAACCCCAATCACACTGCAAATCGCACTGGTTCGACTGGAAAATTGAATACCAAAACAATTTAAAAGGGTCGAACCCCAAAACAACAAAATTCCAAAACCGACTACAAAAAATTTATTTTGTGCAAGCGCAGGATTAAATAAATAAGCAAAATTCGCAGCAATTAAAGAAAAAATGGATGGATACCACAATAAATTAGAAATCCACAAAAGAGCAACGGCAAAAAATCCGACCTTAGTCCCAAAGGCCTGCTCACACCAAATATAAGCACCACCGGTTTGAGGATGTGTTGTTGCAAGTTCTGCAACCATTAAAGTGCAGGGGAGAAAAAACCCAATAATTGCCAACAAATACAAAAGCGGCAATGCAGCACCATAACCCGCATTGGCAGGCAAAATTTGCAAATTACCCACTATGACAATTTGCAGGAGGGCTAGGCTGCCAATTGTTAGAAATTTATTTTTCATAGAAATGACTATATCAGAAGAAACCACCGAAATATATGTTTAAAAAACAACAAATTATAATAAAGTGGTTGCTTTAAATACGCTAAAATTTATAATATAAGCCTCTAAAAATTATTACTGCGAAATATTAGAATTATGAAATTTTTTAAAAATTTTTTGTTGTTATCTTTTTTATTGGTCTCAATTCCCGCTTTTGCAAATCTACCTTATCATCCCATTCAATTACCTCGAGATGATGCAGGACACCTGAGTAACGTCCCTTATCCTGTGAAAAATCTATCAGAATGGTGGTATTACAGCGGCAAACTGACGACGCAAGAAGATCGCCATTTTGGTTATTATTTAATTATTTTTAATATCACGAAATATGTTCTCGGTAAAAAAATCACAGTGCCGCTGTACACATTGCAATTAACCGATATTGATAACAATAAAGTTTATGGCACTAAGATTTATTATCCCAACAAAGAAACTGAATTTTCTACCCAGCAATTAGCGATTACACTCGGCAAAAATAAAGAAGTAACACTGAAAAAAAATGCTGGAATTTATCTCATTGATTCCACAACGCAGACTAAGCAGGGTGTAACTGTTAAATTATTTTTGACAATGAAACCAACACGTAATCCTTTGCTTGTTGGCGGTAAAGGAATTATTCCAATGGGTAATGATACCAATAGTTACTATTATTCGTTTACACGCCTTGCAACAGCAGGATCCATTCAGATCGACAATAAAATTTATAAAATTAACCCAAGCGAAAGCAGTTCCTGGATGGATCATCAGTGGGGAGATTTTATGCTCTCAACGGATAATCAATGGTTTTGGACCAGCATTCGTTTAGATAATAATATCGATATCAATTTAACGAATGTTTTAGATTCCTCTAAACAACCTGGCAAAATTAAAATGGCAAATATTATGATGCCGGATGGGAGATTTTTATTTACTACCAATTTTTTTGTAAAACCAATTAATCATGATTTACATCAATACCCATTAACTTATGATATTGAAATGCAATCCTTACAATTAAAAATGCACATTACATCACTTGCCGATCATCAAGATTGTAATATTTATTGGGAAGGAATCAGTAAAGTCGACGGCACTTATCAGGGCAAACCCATTCATGGATTTGCTTATGTTGAAAATACTTCACGTTATGGCTGGCCTTTGTCATTATTTATAGAAAAAATAAATACATCGATGGAACAATTTGGGGTTTTATTGCGAAATCTATAGATTAAGGAAAATAAAAATGATTAGAATTGCAAAGAAAGAAGACTTATCTGAAATTATCAACATTTATAATGAATCAATCCCAGATAGAATGGCTACGGCAGATACTAATGAAATTACAACCGAGAGCCGTTTAGAGTGGTTTGACGAACATCAAGGTCAACGACCATTATGGGTATACGAAGAAAATCGTGAAATTATGGGATGGCTAAGTTTACAAAATTTCTATGGCAGGCCAGCATACCAAGCAACTGCGGAAATAAGCGTTTATGTTAAACCCAAATTTAAAAATAAGGGAATTGCAAAAAATCTTCTTTCATATGCACTCAAAGAATGTCCTAAGCTAAATATTACAACTCTTATAGGTTTTATATTTGGCCATAACGCACCTAGTATCAATTTGTTTTCAAAATTTGGTTTTCAACAATGGGGCTATCTTCCAAAAATAGCTCGATTGGATGATTTAGAAAAAGATTTAGCGATTTATGGTTTAAGAATTCCATCATAAATCAGAAAGGGCAGAATCTCATGCGACACCGCCCAGATCTTAGCATGCTGTAAATCATAAAGGCTATTTACATAATTCCTCTCTTGGGTTAATATATGCACAGGCTCCAGGGGCGCCTACACCCACAAAAGAGAATCTCACCCTAGGTTAGTTACCGAATCTATTTATTATTCGTTTAACCTTTTTGTTTTGCCATATTGTGGGTTAATGGCTATAGAACAGAGGGTATTTAAATGAATAAGCCATCATATAAACAACATAGTTTTGAAGATTACAAAATCCAAGCGTCTTTTCTATTAAAAGCATTCCATTCCACGGATAATGATAAACGTACTCAAGCACTAAAACGATTTCAACGTCTTCCGGAGTTTTCGACTCTTTCTTATGATGACATTCTTAAAGGCGATATTAAACGTAAACATGCACTAGCTGTAATTGCACTTGAGAATGGATTTAAATCTTGGATCGACTTAAAATCACAAACATATTTATTTAGTGGCGGTTTTCTAAATAAATGGTTTTCTAATTACGCCGAAGCGAAAAGTCATCGTGAATCAGCAGGAGGATTTTTATTACCTTACAAAAATCAATTTTACATTTGTGATGCGGATTATATTACACACATTGGTTTAGACCCATACGATCCTGATTGGAAATTAATAGCTTGGGATTGGATTAAGCCAAATGATAGAACTGCTTGGCTACGGCTAAATAAAAAGTTAAATGCAGCCAATGGGGGTAAATAATTATGAGTTCAAAAATATCTTACCTAGGCAAAGTTGCGGTAATTACTGGTGCTGCGAGCGGAATCGGTCGCGGCATTGCTGAACATTGCGCAAAAGTAGGCATGAAAATTGTTTTAGCTGATATTGAAAAAAAACCCTTATTTGCTATTGAAACACTACTGCGCAATAAAGGTTGTGAAGTGATTTCTGTTTTAACTGATGTTAGCAAAGAAAATGATATTAAAAAGTTAGCGGATATTACATTTGATAAATTTGGATGCGTTCATTTTCTTTTTAATAATGCGGGCGTTGGTGTTGGTGGTGCAGCATGGGAAACTTCAATTGCACAATGGAATTGGATTATTGACGTTAATTTAAAAGGAGTTATTTATGGAATAAAATATTTTATCCCACGAATGCTTAATCAAGATGAAGAATGTTTTGTTGTGAATACTGCCTCATTAGCAGGACTAACTACAGGAGCAGGGTTAGCTCCTTATATTGTTACTAAACATGCTGTAGTAAGTCTGACAGAAACTTTGTTTCATGATCTAGCAATTAAAAAATCAAAAATAAAAACAGCAGTTTATTGCCCTGTTATTGTCAATACTCGAATCATGGATTCTCTTAGAAATGCCCCAGAAAATATTAAAATAGAGATAAAAAATGTAGAACTAACTGATGAACAACGACAAACAGAAGATTATATGCGACATGTATTAACACAAGGGATGACAATAGAGCAATCGTCTGCTTGCTTATTTAAAGAATTGGAGATGGGAAAATTTTATATTCTCACTCATCCAGGTTGTAAAAGCATGGTGGAGACTCGTTTTAAAGATATTCTCAACGACCACGTACCGACTCTTCCTTCAATTCCAGAATGAAGTAAGCTAGTAAATCTTCATGAGAAATAGCTATAATGATCAGCGCAAGTGAGCAGGAAAACTTGAGCTAGGTTTGCTGCAAGATACAGCAAGTTTATTCACAGTTTTAAAACTATAGGCTGAATAAATCAAGAGGTTATTGGTCATAATGATGCACTTGGCGCGAGATTCTGCTCCAAGTTGATATTTCCAGTAAATTTCCTTACTGGAAATATTATTTTCGAGAACTGTGCGTATTCCACTAATATAAATCAGTAAGTTATATTACGATATTCAGAATTAACTATCATGAAGTCAATACAAAATGGATAAGTTTCTTTGGACAAATCGAAAAGCACGTTTACAGCTTATTAAATCTGTGTCGGGCGCAAATTATAATTGGCTTTTTCTTCCCGGCGGCCCTGGTTTAGGCTCTGAATCGCTACAGACACTAACCAAAATATTAGAATTACCTGGAACAATATGGCATCTTGATTTGCCTGGTGATGGCTCTAATCAGACTCCGGATGATCCGAAATATTTTTCACATTGGTCTGAGGCATTGACTGAGGCTGTGACTGCTTTGAATAACGTGATTTTAGTCGCACATTCAACAGGTGGAATGTATGTCTTGGCCACTCCCAAACTTGAAAACAGGCTTATCGGGTTGGTTTTAATGGATACCGCACCGGATGCCTCATGGCTTAAAGAATTTGTCCGTTATACGAAAGCTCACCCAATAAATGAAGCCAAAAAATTACAAATTCAATATATCAAGAAACCAACTAATAGTCTTTTAAAAAAACTAACCATCGCATCTGCTTCGTATTCATTCACCAAAAAATGTTTGAAAAAAGGGATATCTATATTTAAGAAGCTCCCGTTTAATTATAAAACGTGTGAATGGTCTAATGTTAACTTTGATCAAAAATACAAGTCAAAATGGGTTCCAAAAAAAATTCCAACATTGATCTTGGCTGGCGAATACGATCAAATAATCCCATTAAAATTCTTCATGAACTCAAAGAAATTTAATAGAAAAAATATTATCTATCGGACTATTACACATGCGGGACATTATCCTTGGGTTGAAAATCCGAAACAAACTGCTCGTGTATTCCGCCAATACACTAGACTCCTTCCGAAATTGAAGGTCAGAAATTAATTTTTTAAGTTGAACAAGATTCATTATAAACACGGCTAGCAAGGTTAAAATTATACTTTTCAATTTCATCATATTACCTTTGCTTCCTTATTAAAAAATCTGCTAACATAATCGCCACACATTATAATGATAACTATTTCGAGTTAAAGATGACTTTAAAACGCACTGAACTGATTATCAATACGGTTGGACCGTCGCTAATTAATATTACCGATGAAGTAAACAAAATTACAGCTGCTTTTTCAATGTCAGACGGTTTATGTAATCTTTTTTTAGTCCACACCAGTGCATCGTTAATTTTTTGCGAAAATTATGATCCGGATGTGCTTCATGACTTAGAAAATTTTATGTCGCGATTAGTTCCTGCAGATGATCCACTGTATCGTCATGTGGCGGAAGGTTCTGATGATATGCCGGCGCATATCAAAACTGTTTTGACCCAGAATTCTTTGATAATTCCTGTTTCGCAAGGAAAATTAAGCTTAGGGACTTGGCAGGGAATTTTTTTGTGGGAGCATCGAAACAATACCCACTCTCGAAAAATAATTATTTCTCTTTTTAGTTAAAACCATGCGCAAATACTATTTTTTCTGGACAAGTACAGGCTGAGATATAATAATAATTCCTCGAGAAGTTGTTTTATCCATCGTATTAACTGCTTTCCATAAATCCTCCGCTTTGACCCAATAAGCAGGATATTTATATCGGGCAACATCCAATAATAAAAATCGATCCGTTTTTTCATTGTAGGCTGCTAAAGGCGAATGATGGCCCCCTCCTTTTTCATGCAATGACGATCGTAAAAAATTGACAATAATAAATTGATTATTTGCGATGGCTGTTATGAGGATTTTTTTAAATTTTTTCTCATCAAGATTGCTTGCATAATACAGTTTTGACCCTAGCCCAAAACTTTGAATGACACGGTTCAGCGTTGCCAATGTCATCCCGTGTTTTTGCACTTCTTGAAGCTTCACAATATTTATAACTTTATCATTAAAAAAATCATCCTGATTAAGGTAGTGATAAGGAGCATGTAGCGAATCAATTGGGGGATCTAATAAGCTGGAATTCAAAACCATCACGACACTGGCTACACCGCAAAAACTGACTGTTTTTTGTGTGGTAAAATGCGACAGCAATTTCAATGTGTTTACATTAAGATTTGGCATTAATAAGGTCGCGCCCGCGGGTGATGCTAAATTAATTAAATTAGCAGGAAGCGGCAGAACAGCATAAGAAAAGTTAGAAGCAATCAATAACGCTAGCGCAATGAGTAATTTCTTCATAAATAAATCTCGATTAAAACTCAGTGATAGTTAAAACGATCAAGCTAAATTTTTGGACTTAATCGTTTCAATAAAACTCTGATAATCCTCAATTAAATCCGCTTTCGCTGTTTCAAATATTTTTTTACCTGCTTCGACACTAGCTAAATTGGAATTAGAAATAATTCTGCCATCTGGAAAACGTTCTCGATAATCAAAAGCATCATTGATTGGACCATCTGGCGCGATATCCGGCGAAACTTTCACATTTTTTACGAAATCGGGATAAGCATAATAAGTCAAGGAAATTTCGGATGGCGTCGCATGGAGCCCTTCACTATCGCCAAATAAATTTTCACTTAATTTTTTTATATTGGGAAAATCCCACCAGTTTGTTAATTTTAATTTAGGAATTATATCCGGTTTTTTTGCTTGGATACTTATAGGGTAAAAAATTTCTGAAAAAGCAGCATTAATTGTTGCAATATTTCCACCATGTCCATTCAAAAAATAAAAATATCGAAATCCATGTTTTAGCAAGGAATCAATTGTGTCTTTGATGACAGCAATTAAGGTCGAGGGTCTTAATGACATGGATCCTGCAAATCCCAAATGATGTTGCGCAATACCAACATTGATGGTAGGCGCTACCATGATATTCGGAGTTTTACTTAAGCCATGAGCAATAATTTCTGGACATAATGCATCTGTACCAATGAAACCTTTAGGACCATGCTGCTCGTTCGAACCAATTGGTAAAATAATTCCAGCGGATTGCGATAAATATTTTTCAACTTCTTGCCATGTAGCTAATTGTAATAACATCCGATTTCCTACTTAATTTGTTTCAAATGAGGCAACCATTTTTTTTCTTAACATTTCTAACAATTGCGGATCAGCCTTTTTAGGAGAACCGGAATCAAAAGGTGGCTCTGGATCATACTCTATTCCAAGCTGTAATAATTTAGCGATGTTTTCTCCTGAAATTTTAGCAGCCAGTGTTAACGCCATATCAATCCCAGCTGAAACCCCTGCCGCCGTGATAACTTTTCCGGATTCTACGATTCTTTCTTCGATAGGCAATGCACCCCAGGTGCTTAATCTATCAAGCGCAGCCCAGTGAGTTGTGGCTTTCACTCCTGATAAAATTCCAGCAGCTCCTAAAATTAAACTACCGGTGCAAACAGAGGTAGTCCAGGTGGTTTTCGGATGAATCTTGCGTATCCAGTCGAGCGTTTCAGGATTTTTTTGCAATGTTGTAGCATTGCCAGCGCCAGGAACAAATAATATATCAGCATGTGATACATCGGATAAGGCATATTCCGCATTTAAGATAAGACTTGAGTCTGTTGTTATTTTACCTGCTGATTTTGCAACTCGTTTGACAGTAACCCCTGGTAAACGACAAAGAATTTCATGAGGGCCAACGGCATCGAGGGCGGTCATTGCATCATAAAATAAAAAAACAATTTGCATTTATCACTCTCCAATTTTGTTATCCTGAAGAAACTTAGAAAACGTTGTTCATACAACACAAGTTAGATTAATTTTTTCACCCAACGTCAATTTAGCTTTTGTACCTAAAGGAATAGGAAAATTCGTAGTATCGTGACCAATACCCGCTATTTTCACGACAGGAATAGTTAGACTTTCCGCAAAACGTTTTAACACAGGTTGAACTAATGAAGTTCCATCGGGTTCATCACCTTTAATGAAATCACCAAACACGATAGCTGAGGCAGAATTAAAGATACCTATTTGTCGCAAATGTTCCAACATGCGATCAACACGATAGCCCCGCTCCCCTACTTCTTCGATTAAAATAATTTTATTTTTACCTTCTATTTGCCAATAGGTACCTATACTGGTTTGTAATAAACTTAAATTGCCGCCAGTGATGGTTGTTTCAATCACAGCATTTTTTTCAGCTAATGTATTCATGGGTGAACCGCTAAATTCGATCTGATCTATTTCGCCTAGCAAAATCGATTTCGCAGCAGCAATGGATTCGGCTGAAAACCGATCCGGCGCGAGCGCACCGTGTATGACTGGCCAGTGCCATTTTTGCAATAACAATAAATTAAGCGCTGTCACATCACTCATACCGATAAATATTTTTTGTGAAGCAGAAGGCGCCACTTTATTTAACTCTGTCATCAAACGCGTACAACCATAACCACCGCGCGCGCAAATGACGGCTTTCGATTTTGGATCTAGTAACGCATTTTTTAAAGATTTAAAACGACGTTCATCAGTATTTGCGCATAATAAATCTGCACCAAATATATCGTCCTGCACAATGCAATTTAATCCCCAGGAGGATAATAATTCTTTTAATTCCGATAGATTTTTATCAGAACAACGGGCGGCGGGAGCAATGATTTCAACTGTATCTCCCGATTTTAATTTAGATAATTTTTGCATAGCAAATCCATCGATTAAAATTCATTTATAAATCAATAAGGTAAAATATACAACTGTTTATAGACGCTAAAATAGTTCTTAAGATTACTTTAACAATCGTTACCTATAATTGAAAGATTAAAATTAGCCTAGAGGGAAAAAAAATGTTTTTCAGTCGGAAGGAGAAAGCTCAAACAAAAAGCAGCCCCGCTGCTACGCCAGCAAACCCTGATAAAAAAGCAGAAAAACTGACTAAAGCTGAGATGATTGAAAAAATTGAGCGCCATCTTCGTGATTTTGCAAAACCACTTCCTGATATTTGCACTGGGGTTTACCCTCCAGAGGAAAAAGATCCCCAGATCGCTTCATGGTTGCTTCGCAACCTTATAAATAAAGACGAGCGATTATCTACAATCAAATCCTTATTAGAAAAACAACGCGATGTGACTGAATTTTACAATAGAATTGAAAAGATTTTCCAAAATAAAACTGACCCAAAAGATAACTCTACAACCAGCCAAAACCCAATCGTACTTAAGACCCCACTATCAAAAGAACGAATAAAAACCTGGTCCCCGCAAGGCCAGATGTGGGCAAAAAAAGCTGAGGAATTAGAAAAAAGTGGTAATCACGCAGCTTTACGAGAACATCTGATAAAAGGTGTAACGAACGATACAGCTTAAGTAACTTGCTTGGCATTCAGAGAAGCGATAAGTTCTCGATGCCGGAAACAGTCTGTCGTATGATCATTCACGATGCCAACGGCCTGCATGAATGCATAACAAATAGTGCTGCCGACAAATTTAAAGCCGCGTTTTTTTAAATCTTTTGAAATAGCGTCTGAAAGCTCGGTTTTTGCTGGAACTTCCTTTTTATTTTTCCAATGATTATTGATCGGCTGATCATCGACAAACTGCCAAAGATACTTTGAAAAAGTTTTATATTCTTGTTTTGTTTCTAAAAAGGCATTGGCGTTTTCAATCGCAGAGTGAATTTTTAATTTATTCCGGATAATTTCAGCATTGGCCAATAATTCTTTTATTTTGTGTTTATCATATTTAACTATTTTTTTCGCATCAAAATTATCGAAAGCAATACGAAAAGCCGGTCGTTTTTTTAAAATCGTTATCCAGCTTAATCCCGCTTGCATGCCTTCTAAAATAAGAAATTCGAACAATACCCGATCATCATGAATCGGTACACCCCATTCCGTATCGTGATATGCAATATATAAATCATTTCCTTCGCACCAGCTGCAGCGTTTAGTCATTTGAAATCCTATATAACATTAATATTGAATTCGTTTGATGTTATTTTTGAATTGATAGATTTTACAAATTGTAGCAACTAAGAGTAATTACTTCCATGTCACTTTTGGCTAAAACACATTGATTTTATTGATTAAATTTTCCCTGACACTTTAATCAAAACAAATATTGTTAATTTAGATAATTTATGTAAACTAAATATACTACCACTATCATTGCAAATCAGAGTTCTGATGCCAATTATGTTAAAAGTTTTTTTAATCATGGTTTTATTTTGGATTTCATGCAGTGTTAGCGCTGCTGAAGAACATCCAGAAATCAATGTTACACCAAAAGTAGCCTTGCTTGATCAACCCGTTAAAATTATTATTTCACATTTATTGCCAAATCAGAAAATAACACTCCATGCTTCATTAACAGATCAAAATAATAATATTTGGGCATCCTTTGCAGTATTTAAAGCCGATAACAAAGGCACAGTCAATGTAGCTACCGAGGTTCCTGTTGCGGGATCATATAAAAGCGCTGATCCAATGGGTCTTTTCTGGTCCATGTTACCAATAAATAAAAAAACGACACATTATTTTATCAATGGCCAAGCACAGTCAATTGTATTAACCGTTACACTTGAAAATAATCCTAAAATATTAGCTCAAAACACACTACATCGTATTTTATTAGCGGATAATATCGAAAGAAAATCAATTAATGAAAATGGAATCATTGGCACTTTGTTTTATCCTAAAAATTCAAAAAATTTACCGGGTATTGTCACCCTCTCCGGATCAGGTGGTGGAATTGATGAAGAAACTTCTGCACTCTTAGCATCTCATGGATATGCAGTACTTGCTTTGGGCTATTTTGGTGCGGATGGTTTGCCAAAAACGCTGGAAAAAATTAACCTCGAATATTTTCAAAAATCAATGCAATGGTTCAAGCAGCAACCACAAGTCAAATCAGATAAAGTTGCGGTGATGGGAGACTCACGTGGAGGAGAATTAGCTCTATTAATTGCAGCCATGTTTCCCAGAGAAGTGAATGCTGTGATTGCCTATGTCCCTAGCAATGTGGTGTATGGCGGCATTCCCTTCACAAATCGACCAGCGTGGTATCTTCATAACAAACCTATTACGCCGTTCATGGGCGGACTAACGAGCAATGATCCCAATCTTATGGTAAATGATGATTTGATGAATGCTACCAAACAGGGAAAAATTCCATTTCATAAAAATACTTATGACGATCCCTATGACCTGAGCGCATTATTTATTGCAATTAATAATAAAAATCCGACCAAATTTAAAAAGTCTGAAATTCCAGTAGAAAAAATTCAATGTCCTATTATTATTTTTGCGGGTGCAGATGATAAATTATGGCCTTCGAGCTATTACAGTCATCTAGTGATGAACCGCCTAAATAAAAAAGGATCTACAATAGAAAAATCATTTATCCCTTTTGCAAATACGGGACATGAATTTTTGCTGCCTGATTTACCTGCTGCAAATTTGCCGTATTATCATCCTGTAGCAAAAATGTGGTTATCGTATGGTGGAACAATGGAAGCCAATGCTCGAGCCAGTGAAGTATCGTGGCTAAGAACATTAAATTTTTTAAATAAAACATTTAACCGATAATGAGGTCTTATGATTAAAAAAAAATTGGTATTAATTATTTCTTTAATTTTCTTTTTTTGCTTTCCAATGATATCCAATAGCTCATTTGCTGATGAACTGCCAAAGAATATTACGACTAAACCTTTCGAACTAGGCGTAGTTGATGAACTCTATTCTTCCCAACTCTCAGAGAACCGAATCTTAAATATTTACTTACCTGAAGACTATGATAAAACTACCTCATCACATTATCCCGTCATCTATCTTTTAGATGGTTCTTCAAATGAGGATTTTATTCATATTGTTGGAATTGTGCAGTTTCTTACTATGATTAACGAAATGCCAAAAACAATTGTAGTCGGCATCGCAAATGTAGATCGAGATCGAGATTTTGCTACAACCACTGGTTCAGATAAATTTATTGCATTTATAGAAAAAGAACTACAACCCTATATTCAAAATAAATATCGGACGAATAATTCTAAAACCATAATTGGGCAATCCTTAGGTGGTTTATTAGCAGCTAAAATTTTATTAACAAAGCCTGATCTATTCAACCAATATATTCTCGTAAGCCCTAGCCTTTGGGAGAATAACGAAGCTCTTTTATCTTCTGCACCTAGCCTTTTAACCAAATTCACTCATCAGCCCATACACGTTTTTGTTTCGGTCGGGACTGAACCGGATAGAATGATGAAAGGGGTTAAAAAATTCGTGAATATTCTTGATCATTCGGGCAAGAAAAATTTAACCCTCACATTTATCCCATTACCCGATGAAAATCATGTGACAATACTGCATAACTGCGTTTATAAAGTTTTATCCTATAAAAAACAATAAATAAGCTATTTTTGTAACTCAGCAAGAATGGTCAAATGAACGGAGAAAAGAACCTGTATCGTATCCCCTGTAACGTAAGTCACTAACTGAAGATGAACACAATGAATTATCACCAACGGCTAGAAAAAGTAATCGATTACATCGGGCAACATCTCGATGAAGAGATTTCGTTGGATAGTTTAAGTGATATTGTTTGTATTTCAAAATTTCATTTTCACCGGTTATTTACGGCATTTACTGGATTGTCTTTACATCAATATATTCGATGGTTGCGCTTAAAACGCGCCGCACGTCAGCTTATTTTTGATAAAGATCAATCGATTATAAACATTGCAATGAATGCAGGATTTGAATCTCATGAAGCTTTTTCTCGCGCGTTTAAAAAAGCGTGCGGGATAAGTCCAAGTGATTATAGAAATGGCTTGGAATGCGTTTATTGGGATGCACTTCCCTATTCATTGCCAACATCAGGGGAAATTGAAATGAAAGTCGATATTCGAAAAATGAATAAAACACGATTAGCCATCGTAGAACACCGAGGGGATCCCAAATTGATTCCGGAAAGTGTTAATAAATTGCTGTCTTGGGCCAAAGCTCAAACCATTAGCCTTAAACCCAAAGCGGGAGAATCATTTGGTATCGCTTATGATGATCCCGGCAAAACGCCAGCATCAGAATTCCGTTTGGATCTCGGAATTAAAGTGCCGGAAAATATCAAGATTGAAGGTGAAATTGTTGAAAAATATTTACCGGCTGGACGTTATGCAATAGCGATACACAAAGGTTCTCGCAACAAAATTGGCGAAACAGTATATGCTCTTTATCGAAACTGGGTACCCAATTCAGGAGAAGAATTAGGCGACTTGCCTTGTGTATTTTGTTACTACAACTTTGAGCACGAAGTTGCCGAAACAGAATTGGTAACGGAATGCTGGCTTTTATTGAAGTGATGCAAGATGTGATAGCTAAGGAATTCCCTTAGCTATCCATTTTTAATTTTCACCCCATAATCCCCTGCTCTTCATGAGTATATTGCAACATACGATCAATCAAGTGAGATTTCGAAGAAACACCGATTTTAGTTTTGATATTGCCAACATGCTGCTCCACCGTGCGCGGTGAAATAAACAATCGTTGCGCGATCATTTTAGCGGTTAGTCCATGCATTAATAATTCCAGGACTTGTTTTTCTCTTTTAGATAAACTATCAATTTGTTCATGACAAATATACATGATCGCTGCTCCTCAATTTTATTTTAGAAGCGACAGCTTCAGCTAATAATTGGCTTGCATTTTCATCTAAATGAACACCATCAATCTCACTGGATGAAAATAACTGCCCCGCATCTAGAAATTCACAATTTTCTTCGTGTGCTAATTGTCGATATAAATCGGCTAATGCTTCGGATTTAAAAATGGCTTCACCACTATATTCGGGTTCCAAGCCTGGAATCTCTTTTAAGGGTTGAGGCGCAATAATGAATATTTTAGGCGCTGAAAAAGCAGGCCCTTTTTTTGAAGTTTTTATCATCTTAATTAAATCACGTAATCCCTCGGCGATATCACGGGGTGAGCGGTTATATTGATTTTTTACATCATTGGTACCTAACTGTAAAATGACCAAATCAATTGGGTAGTGTGACTCCAAACAAAATGGCAAATAAGTTAAACCATTTCGAAAAGGCCGGCCTGGTGTTAGTTCATCCAAATTAGTGGTTCGGCCATTCATACCTTCTTCGATAATATGATACTGATTACCTAATTTTTCCTGCAGCAAACCTGTCCATCGTTTATTTTTAGAAAATCGCCGAGATAATCCAATCGTTTCATCAAAACTACCGGGAATAAATCCTCGCAAGTTAGAATCCCCAAAACATAAAATGGTTCTCATAATGTTTCCTCACGTTTTTGATTTTGAATAAAAGTAACAATAAGACACATGAAAATGATCCCAACATACGCTATACCTAACGGAATTTGCGTTCCCGATTTTAAAAATGTCGCAAGACCCGATGAGATACCGGCACCCAAAAATACCAGCGAACCAAATAAGGCATTCGCACTACCGGTGGTTTTTGGAAAAAATGCGATGCCGCGAGCAAAATTATTGGGGAACACAATTCCACCCAAATAAAGCATCAACAGGGTTGGCAGCACAATGAGAGAAATGCTCATGGGCATGATAAAACCGAGAACCAAAGTAACAACCGAGATAAACAACATCGCACTAAAAACGGCGACAGCTTTTTTCTTAAGTGCAATGTGAATCAAAAATCGATTAGTAAAGCCCCCCAAAAACCAAGCCAATCCAGCGAGTAAAGATACCCTGCCAAATTCGATCGGAGAATAATGCAGCTTATTTTCAATTAAAAAGGGACCGACTACCGCAAAAAGAATTATTAATGAATACAATAAACAATTCATGAGCACACCCGTAATATATTCTTTGTGTAACAACATCTGCTTATAACGGCATAAACTAGTTGCCAGACGAAACGGATGACGATGTTGGCTCGTTTCCGGCATCAGGAAAAAAATTAAAATAAAGAAAATCACACTGTACATTAGCAGGAAATAAAAACTCGATTGCCAGCCAAAATAATGCTGCAAATAACCGCCGATCATAGGTGCCACAATGGGGCCCATGGACCAGGCCAAAAACATGTAGTTGGATTTTTTATAATATTCTGGTCCTTCAAATAAATCATTCAAGACCGAACGCATCGGCACAATGACCATGGCAACTGCACTGCCCTGAACTAAACGCAATAAAAGCAATTGCTGAATACTGGCTGAAAGCGGGATTAAGAATGTCGCCAAAATAAATAAAGCCATCGCAATTAAAAAAGGTTTTTTGCGCCCAAAACTATCTGAAATCACCCCGGCGAAGAGCTGCATAAGCCCCAATCCAGCCATATAAAACGTGATCGTGAGCTGGGCCAGGGATTTATCGACCCCAAAATAAGACGTAATGGCGGGCAAAGATGGCACATAAATATCGATCGCGAGACCCGAAATCGGCACGACAAAAAGCGCAAGACAAAGGGCTAAGTACTTGTTTATACTTCTTTCTTCGATGGTTTTTACGATTTGGACCGATTGCAGCATTGGACAAATCCTCGTTTGTTCACTATAATAATACGATGTTTAATATAGTAAACGACGAGTGATTTTAAAGCAAGCTTTTTGTTTAATATATTAAACGATCGTTTATTAAGGTGAACAATGACTTATTTTGCAGAACGCTTAAAAAAATTACGTACTGACTCAGGACTCAGCATGCAGGCATTGGCCAATGAATCCAATGTATGCAAAGCGATGATTTGTAAAATCGAAAATAACGAAACACAACCCACTCTCGATGTCGCAGGCCGGCTTGCAAAAGCACTAGGCAAAACACTTTCCGAAATGCTGCATGCGCCGCAAGTGAATAACTTTATTCATCTCACGAAGAACGATCAAGCCGTTTGGGAAGACGCACAGCATATTGTGCGCAGAAATATTTCTCCTGTTTTCGAAGGCCTGAAAGTAGAATGGCTACATGTCGAATTACCCGCTGGTCTCAAAAGTCTTAAACCAATCGGTAGTCATAACATTGTTGGCGGCCAAAAAATGGTATTAGTCACAAAAGGCACGGTCGGCCTCATCATCAATCAACAAAAATACCTGCTGAAAAAAGGCGATAGTTTTTATTTTGAATCCGGACTTCCGCATGATTTTTTTAATCCGACGAAGGAAAAAGTTGAATATTATATTGTGATCAAGCATCCCTGATATTTGCAACCCATTCCATAATTTTTCGTGCTACATTATCCGGCGTTAACTCAGTAATATCCAGAGTCAACTCATTAGGCATTTTTGAAAAAAAGACTTTTTCTTCAGAAAAACGCTTCTGGATAAGTTTTACATCCTGTGTTTTAAAATAGGCACTTCGATCGCTACTTTGAACACGTTTTAATAATTCTTCTAAATCACAAATTAATCGAACAGGTATTAATTTAGCGCCGCGTTTTTTTGCGGCCATCACAATTCTGTCAAAATAATTTTGATGATAAGGATTGCCAGCTAACATTTCAGAGGTGATAACAAAATTAGTTTCTTTTGGACAAACTTCTGAAACCGTGTAAAGCATGACATCCAAAGATTGATTTATCGCCTTCCATCCTTTCTCATCCAGTGACCACCAGACTTGCTCGTTATCACCTAATAATTTTAATATCGGTTCAACCCAAGGATCGGTCGTAATCAATTTAAATTCAGGATGCTGCTTCACAATCGCTTTACCGATTGTCATTTTGCCAGAACCCGCGATTCCCGTGAGCAAGATAATATTATTTGTTAGCATTTAGGCGCCTTTTCTATCCAGCGTTATTTTCTATCGATTTTACAACCTTCATCACATGCTCTTCCAATGCGTTTTCATCCGAATTCAGCGTTAAACTGGCAACCTGTTCGAATAACTTATCATTTTTATGATGAAACTCATCTAGAAATGCTTTGTAATCACCGATCGGTAATAATGGGCGATTATGTGAAATACGTTGCATCTGCACAGCAGTACTGACTTTTAGATACACGGTAAATTCAGAGGATAATATTTTTCGATTTTGATCCGTAGCGATAATATCATCACCCGTGGTAACAACAATATTTTCCTGCGTGAGCTGATGTGACAAAATCTGATTTAAAATTCGATGAAAAACATCAACGCCATCTAAACCAATAATTTCATCCAAATCACGGCCAATGGATACGGCTAACGCAAAATCCGCATCCAAGAATTTCCAGCCTAATTTTTCAGCGATACCTTGTGCCAGCACACCCTTCCCAGCACCAGAATGTCCCACGATAAAAATGCGTTTTGGCTTGGTCATGTGAGCTTCCTCGTTCTCTGTAAGAAAGCTCTATTTTAACATAATTTAAATAATTCCAATATGGATCTTAACCTGGCCATCTGCTGCATATTCTTCAAAATCAGCCACATAATTTCTAGGCAGTTTGACTGAATCCATGTCCCAAATCTCGCTCCAGATTGTGATAATATCATTGGGGGCGCTCGATTTAGGTTCAAACGTTTTGTATTTTCCTGCAGGAATAATCACGGTGCTAAATTCTGCCGGAATGTTGCTTGCAGGATCCACTGCAAAACCAATAGTCGTCCGATATTTTCCATGATGCTTATTTTCATACTCTGAATAAACAGCAAAAATATTATCCGAAATAACTGATTTTAATTTTTCTTTAATGGGTTGTTTAGCAAACTCACCCCATAATTGTCCGATAGTATTTTGATTAAATGCTTCGGCTGTTGAGGTAATGATACTGATTCCAGCAATTTTCAGAGAGTGATTCATATTTTTTCTAGTCCAGAGTTGATAGAAGTTTGTCCATTTTAGAGCTATTACTATTTGCTGGCAAGCCGCCTTTCATCTATAATAACCATTAATTTTAAAGCAGATTTTAAACAATCATGCCCAATTTTTTAAAAACAAAAATTTATGAATTGATTGGCATAAAACCCTTTAATCGAACACGTCGCCGTATTTCTTTTTTTCTTTTCTTGATTTATGTGGTATTTGCCGTACACGGTTGCACGCACGGGCGCGACAAAGATCATAAACCGCCTATTCCTGTCGTTGTGCAACAGGTTAAAACGGCTAATTTACCGATTTATATTTCTGCGCTCGGCACAGTCACTGCTAATTATACGGTGACGGTGAAAACCCAGGTCAACGGTCAATTAATGAAAATTTTATTCACTGAAGGGCAATTGGTGAATGCGGGTGATTTATTGGCGCAAATTGATCCGAGACCTTATGAAGCATTGCTAACACAATATCAAGGCCAACTTTTACGAGATACTGCCCTTCTTAACAACGCCAATATCGATTTAAAACGCTATCAACAACTTTGGCGCGAAGATTCGGTAGCAAAACAAACGGCAGATACTCAGGCATCGCTAGTTAAACAATACGAAGGTGCGGTCAAAATCGATCAAGGCTTGATTCAAAGTACCTATGTCAGTCTGAGTTATACCAATATTACCTCCCCGATCAGCGGCCGTGTGGGTTTACGTTTAGTGGATCCAGGAAATATCGTATCGACTACCGATACCACCGGTATTGCAGTGATTACTATGCTCACACCCATTGATGTGATTTTTGCGATTCCAGAAGATAATCTGCCCGATGTCATGAAAGGTGATCAACCTGATAAAAACTTATCGGTGGAAGCTTATGATCGCCAGCAAAACAAATTATTAGATACCGGTCATTTACTGACGGTCGATAACCAGATTGATCCTACAACCGGAACCGTGAAATTAAAAGCGGTTTTTAACAATGAAAAATACCAATTATTTCCAAACCAATTTGTAAATATTCGTTTGCTCGTGACCACATTGGAAAATGTTACTGTTGTTCCTACCGCAGCGATTCAACATACTAGCAATAGCTCTTTTGTTTACGTCTTAAATCCAGATCAAACTGTTAGTATGAAAACAGTAGAAACCGGTGAAACGACTGATGATACCACTTTAATTAAAAATGGACTGACACCCGGACAATCTGTCGTAACCGATGGCGCAGATAAATTAGTGGATGGATCAAAAGTGTCAGTACCCGGATCCAAAATGGCTAAATCAGAAAAAACAGGAAAAAGGCATTTCTTCTCATGAGTCTTTCGGGACCGTTTATTGCGAGGCCGATCGCCACATCGTTATTGATGTTCGCATTGCTTTTAACGGGGGTTCTCGCGTATCGATTATTACCCGTTTCTTCTTTACCGGAGGTGGATTACCCAACGATTCAAGTAGAAACTTTTTATCCCGGAGCAAGTCCAGCGGTCGCTGCCTCATCCATCACCGCACCGCTTGAACGCCAATTCGGACAAATGCCTGGACTCGATCAAATGACCTCGACGAGCTCGAACGGTTCGTCCATTATTGTTTTGCAATTTTCGCTGGACCTAACACTGGATATCGCAGAACAAGAAGTGCAAGCAGCGATCAATGCCGCTTCCAATTTTTTACCGGCGGATTTACCGTTTCCTCCGATTTATAGCAAAGTGAATCCCGCCGATACACCGATCATGACGCTTTCGTTAACATCGAACGCGATGCCACTCACCAAAGTAGAAGATTTTGCAGAAACTCGCATTTCACAAAAAATTTCTGAATTATCCGGCGTAGGTTTAGTCAGTATCAGCGGCGGACAACGTCCAGCCGTTCGAGTCCAAGTGAATCCGACTTCACTTGCTTCTTACGGTTTGAGTTTGGAATCGGTACGATCCGCGATTGCCGCATCCAATGTCAACGCGGCAAAAGGCAATCTCGATGGCCCACGTCTTGCTTACATGATTAATGCGAATGATCAGTTACTTTCAAGCACGGATTACAAACCCCTGATTATTTCTTATAAAAATAATGCGCCCGTGCGCTTGTCTGATATTGCTGATGTAACGGATGGCAGTGAGAATGTGCAACTGGCCGCGTGGAAAAATTTAGAACCCGCCATCATCATGAATATTCAGCGTCAACCCGGTACGAATGTGATTGCAGTTGCAGATCGCATTAAGCAATTGTTGCCACGCTTAAGTGCAACATTACCCGCAAGCATTCAGCTCTCGGTTCTGTCTGATCGAACTGAAACGATTCGTGCATCCGTCCATGATGTTCAGTTTGAATTACTGCTCTCAGTCGCGCTTGTCGTCATGGTGATTTTTCTTTTTTTGAGAAATTTGCCTGCAACGATTATTCCCAGTGTTTCTGTGCCGTTATCACTTATCGGCACCTTTGGCCTCATGTATTTATTAGGATTCAGCTTAAATAATTTAACTTTAATGGCATTAACCATCGCTGCAGGATTTGTGGTAGATGATGCGATTGTCATGATTGAAAATATTTCGCGTTACATTGAACAAGGTCTTACGCCGATGGAAGCGGCGATCAAAGGCGCATCACAAATTGGATTTACGATTATTTCGCTGACTTTTTCACTGGTGGCGGTTTTAATTCCACTGCTTTTTATGAGCGATATTATTGGCCGATTATTTCGTGAATTTGCATTGACACTGTCAGTGACTATTTTTATTTCCGCATTGGTTTCGCTCACGTTAACGCCCATGCTCTGTTCGCGGCTTTTACATCATCGCGAAGAAAAAGAAATGAGTGAATTTGAAAAAAGTTCAGGGAAACTTTTTCATCATGTGTCGGAATGGTATCGCGAGTCATTAAAAAAAGTCCTGGAAAATCAGCCTCTCACTTTGTTAATTGCGCTAGCCACTTTGCTTATTACCTTATTTTTATTTTGGATTATTCCAAAAGGATTTTTTCCCATTCAAGACACCGGGATGATTCAGGGAATTTCAGCCGCACCCGAATCCATTTCATTTTCCGCGATGGAAGAAGCCCAGCAAGCATTAGCAAAAATTGTTTTATCGGATCCTGCCGTGCAAAACGTTGCATCTTTTATTGGTGTTGATGGTGTCAATACGACTTTAAATAGCGGACGCATGCTTATTACCTTAAAACCCATTGCAAAAAGAGTTAGCGCACAGGAAATTATTCAGCGTTTGCAGCCTAAACTTTCAGCGATACCCGGCGCCAGTCTCTATTTACAACCGGTTCAAGATCTTACAATTGACAATCGCGTGAGTCGCTCGCAATTTCAATATAGCGTGGGTTCTGCGAACCAAGATGAAGTCAATAAATGGTCGAATACTCTTTTAGAAAAATTTAAAAATGCACCCAATATTCAGGACGTTTCCAGTGATCAACAAAATTATGGCTTACAAACCAGCATTACGATCGATCGCGATACCGCTTCGCGATTAGGTATTTCACCGCAAACCATTGATGATACCTTGTATGATGCGTTTGGCCAGCGTCAAATTTCGACGATGTTTACACAACGTAATCAATACCGCGTTATTTTAGAAGCGTTACCCAAATTACAAACAGGGACAGATGCGTTAGATAATATTTATTTTACGACAGCCACCGGATCTTCTGTTCCTATTCGAACGTTTACCCAAATCACTCAGCAAGTCAGTCCACTGATAATTACTCGTCAAGGTCAATTTCCTGTTGCAACGCTTTCGTTTAATTTAACCCCCAATGCTTCTTTGGGTGATGCGGTAAATACGATTAATCATATTAAAAATAATTTAAACATGCCTGACAGTGTTGTCACTAGCTTTGAGGGGGCTGCAAAAATTTTTGAAAATTCGTTGAATAACGAAGGATGGTTGTTGATCGCAGCCATTTTAGTGGTATATATCGTGTTAGGCGTTTTATACGAAAGTTATATTCATCCTGTTACGATTTTATCAACACTACCCTCTGCGACAATGGGTGCGCTGCTGGCACTGTTTTTATTTGGTGACGAATTAACAGTGGTCGCCATGATCGGCATTATTTTATTAATTGGTATTGTCATGAAAAATGCGATCATGATGATCGATTTTGCATTGGAACAAGAACGCGTTTATAAAAAATCCCCGCAAGATGCGATTTACGATGCAGCCATGTTACGTTTTCGTCCGATTATCATGACGACGATGGCCGCGATGTTGGGTGCGGTTCCTCTCGCATTTGGATCTGGAATGGGTTCAGAACTCAGACAACCTCTTGGAATTGCCATCATCGGTGGATTGATTGTCAGTCAGCTGCTGACCCTTTTTACGACGCCTGTCATTTATCTTGCGTTTGATCGACTTGCAAAAAAAGGAACGGAATGGGCCAAAAATACTGCGGCATCTAAAGGATCAGAGCAGGAGTCATAATGAATCTTTCTGCGCCATTTATTAAGCGACCGATCGGCACGACACTGCTTGCGATTGGTCTTGCGATTGCTGGTTTGATCGCATTTAATTTGTTGCCCGTTTCATCACTCCCACAAGTGGAATTTCCAACGATTTCCGTGCAAGCATCCCTCCCAGGTGCCAGCGCTGAAATCATGGCAACCTCGGTTGCAACACCTTTAGAAACACAATTAGGCCGCATCGCAGGTGTTACTGAAATGACATCCACTAGTAGCTTAGGATCGACGCGGGTCATTTTACAGTTTGATCTTTCGCGCAATATTGATGGCGCGGCACGAGATGTGCAAGCCGCATTAAATGCTGCACAAAGTCAATTGCCAACTAATTTACCCACGAATCCTTTCTATCGAAAAGTAAATCCTGCCGATGCGCCGATCATGGTCATCGCCTTGACTTCCGACCATTATTCTCGCGGACAAATGTATGATGCCGCTTCCACTATCGTGCAGCAAAAACTCGCCCAAGTGGAAGGCATCGGTCAAGTCATTGTGGGTGGCGGATCATTGCCTGCTGTCCGTGTCGAATTAAATCCCAATGCATTGAATAGTTATGGAATCAGTTTACTGAGTGTTGCAAATACATTAGCAAGTGCCAATGCCAATCGTCCAAAAGGACGAATTAATCTCGGCCCCACGGTTTCTGAAATTTCCACATCAGACCAGATTTTCAAAGCGTATCAATATCGTCCATTGATTATTGCTTATAACAAAGGCAATCCCGTGCGCATCAGCGATGTGGCCGAAGTCGATGAATCAGTCGAAGACTTACGAAATGCCGGCATCATGAATGGAAAACCCGCTATCGTCGTTATTTTGTTTAAACAACCCGGTGCAAATGTCATCGAAACGGTTGCGCGAGTCAATGCCTTGCTTCCGCAATTAAAAGCATCTATTCCTGCCGCCATCGATATGACTGTCGTTATGGATAGGACCCCCACTATTAAAGCATCGCTTCATGATGTGGAAATCACACTGATTTTTGCCTTGTGTTTAGTCATCTTAGTGACTTATGTCTTTCTCGGTAGTTTCCGCGCGATGCTTATTCCCGGGACCGCGGTGTTACTGTCCTTATTAGGGACATTTGCTGTCATGAAAATAGTAAATTATAGTCTCGATAATCTATCACTTATGGCGTTGACGATTTCAACCGGCTTTGTGGTCGATGATGCGGTTGTGATGTTGGAAAATATTTCTCGTCACATTGAAAAAGGCATGGATCCACTGAAGGCTGCTTTTCTTGGCTCAAAAGAAGTCGGGTTTACCGTATTATCCATGACCACATCATTGATCGCGGTTTTTATCCCAATCCTTTTGATGGGCGGCATTGTCGGAAGATTATTTCGGGAATTTTCTGCCACCTTGTCGATTGCGATTATTATTTCTTTATTTGTTTCGTTGACTGTAACACCGATGATGTGTTCCCTGATGTTAAAAAATAAAAAAGAAGAGAAAAAAAATTTTTACACCGAAACCACTCATCGTTTCAGAGAATATTATAATAAAAGTTTGTACTGGACATTAGATCATCCTAATTTAATGCTGTTTTTGACGCTATTTACGATTATTTTTAATATTTTTTTATTTGTCGTGATTCCGAAAGGTTTTTTTCCGCAGCAAGATACTGGACGTATTATTGGTTCGCTTCAGTCGGAACAAAATATTTCATTTCAGGCGATAGAAAAAATTCTATCATCTTATATTAGCATTATTCAAAAAGATCCCGCTGTGGAAAATGTCGTTGGATTTGTGGGAGGCAATGTGAATAGTTCTGGAACCATTTTTATGACACTCAAAGATTTAAATATCAGAAAAGTGTCATCCGATGATGTTGTCAATCGATTACGCAGTCAACTTTCACAAATCAGTGGTTCATCACTTTATCTGCAGACTGCACAAGATTTAATGGTCGGCGGACGTCAGGGCAATGCACAATTTCAGTATACGCTCTCTGCCAATAATCTGGAGGATTTAAAAAAATGGGCACCGCTTGTCACTCAACAACTTTCCAAATTGCCCGGCATGGCGGATGTTAACAGTGATCAACGCGATCATGGATTACAAATGTATGTGAACATTGATCATGACACCGCATCCCGTTTTGGACTGACACCAGAAGTGATTGATGCAACACTTTATAGCGCGTTTGGACAACGACAAGTTTCGACCATGTATACGCCAATGAATCAATATCATGTCGTCATGGAAGTGGCACCCGAATATTGGCAATATCCTGATACGTTGAAACAAGTTTATGTAACCTCACCTACAGGTGGTGAAGTACCACTCTCCGCTTTCTCAAGTTTCGAGCCCTCTTCGACACTACTCAATGTGAATCATGATGGGCAGGCACCCGCTGCCACATTGTCTTTTAATCTCTTGCCCAATGCTGCATTGGGAGATATGGTTGCCAAGGTGACGAAAGAAGTCGAAAACATGCACTTACCTGCCAGCATTCATGGTTCATTTCGTGGAACCGCCGAAGCCTTTCAATCGTCGCTATCGAGTGAACCTTTTTTAATTTTAGCCGCATTATTCACGGTTTATATCGTTCTCGGAATTTTGTACGAGAGCTTGATTCATCCCGTCACAATTCTTTCTACCCTGCCATCAGCAGGTGTCGGTGCGCTACTCGCTTTGATTTTTACCCGCACGGATTTAAGTATTATTGCGGTCATTGGCATTATTTTATTAATCGGTATCGTGAAAAAAAATGCAATTATGATGATTGATTTTGCCTTGCATGCTGAACGCACCGAAAACAAATCATCTAAAGATGCCATTCATGAAGCGGCCATTTTACGGTTTCGTCCTATTATGATGACGACGTTAGCAGCCATGTTAGGTGCCCTGCCATTGGTCGTGGGATTGGGAGTTGGCAGTGAATTAAGGCGACCCTTAGGTATTGCAATTGTCGGAGGACTTATTGTCAGCCAATTACTGACATTATATTCTACTCCAGTCATTTATCTCTTTTTTGAACGATGTAAAACTTGGTGGGAAAAGCGAGCGTTATCGGCAAACGGGGTCATGAATGAAAAATAAAAAATGTTTTATGATAGTGTTTTTGATTTTACTGCTTTCAGGCTGCAAAGTGGGGCCCAATTACACTCGCCCCTGCGTCCTGACGCCAGTCAAGTTCAAAGAAGCGCCTAAGGGTTGGAAATTTTCAAAACCACGGGATGAATGTGATCGCGGCAAATGGTGGCAAATTTTTCATGATCCTGAGTTAAATCGCTTGGAAGCAAGATTAAATATTTCCAACCAAAATATTTTGAATGCCGCCGCCAATTATCGACAGGCGCTTGCGTTAGTCGATGAAGCGCGCGCAGCGTACTTCCCAACGCTCACCGGTAGCGCGAATGTCCAGCGACAAAAAAGCGTCATTGGAGCCGGCGGTGGCAGCGCAACCAGTTCTACGATCAATTCGACAACGGGCACTACCACAACAATCACAGGTACCACTCCCGGTGCTACATTTACGAATACCCATGGCTGGTTATTAAACGGCAGTTGGGAACCGGATCTTTGGGGAAGCGTCGCTCGTTCAGTTGAAGCCAGTCAAGCGGGTGCACAATCTAGCGCTGCACTGCTCGCATTAACTCGGCTGTCAGCGCAAGCATCCCTCGCGCAATTTTATTTTGAATTACGGTACGCCGATATCGACCAAAGTATTTTAGATAGAATTGTCAGTAACAATAAAAAAATTCTGAAACTCACACAAAATGAATACCGCGCGGGTACCGTCAGTCGTTCCGATGTCATTCAAGCACAAACACAACTTGAAACATCTGAAGCGCAAGCCATAAATAATGGCATTGTGCGTGCTCAATATGAACATGCGATAGCCGTTTTGATCGGGGAACCTCCGGCTTTCTTATGTATGAGAAAAAATACAATACAAGCAATAGCACCTACTGTTCCCGCCGCCATTCCCTCGGATTTACTGGAAAGAAGACCTGATATCGCGCAAGCAGAACGATTGATGGCACAAGCTAATGCTAACATTGGTGTAGCCATTGCGGCCTTTTATCCCTCGCTTACTTTTACTGGCACGGCGAGTTTTACGCAAACCGGTTTCAACCGATGGTTTTCCTATCCTGGAATTAGCTGGATTTTAGGCGCGCAAGCAGCAGAAACATTTCTGGATGGCGGTTTACGTTGCGCCACTGTCGCCGCGGCTCGCGCTTCTTATGAAGCTTCCGTCGCATCCTATAGGCAAGTTGTTTTCACGGCATTTCAGGATGTTGAAGATAATTTAGCTTCTGTGCGGATTTTAAAGAAAGAATCTGTCGTGCAAAATCAGGCTGCCGCCGATGCGGAACATGCGTTGCGTTTGGTGCTTAATCAATATCGAGCGGGAACCGTGCCGTTTGCGAGCGTCATCATTGCTGAAACCACAGCCAATAATGCGGAAAAAAGTGCTGCTGATGTTCAAGGATTACGATTAACATCGACAGTCGGATTAATCAAAGCGTTAGGTGGCTGCTGGAGCACCAGTCAACTTTCAGGAAACCAGTGTAAACCGATTTTTGCCAACTGATTTAGATTGGTAAAGTGCCTCGTCGGCTTTTTTAATCAACTGAGTTGCTGAGAGATTTTCACCATTATGCAAAGCGATACCAATGCTAGTTGTGACATCAAGCTGCTGAGATTTAAGTTTAAATTTTTCGCGTATTTTTTCCAGAATTTTTTCAGCAATGGCAACCACATCTTCACGAGAAGGAACATCTTCTACCAAAACCGCAAATTCATCTCCTGATAATCGAGCCGCTGTATCAACTTGACGAATCGCATTTTTCAGACGTTTTGCGAAATTTTTTAATAATTCATCACCCACATCATGACCATAGGTATCATTAATTTTTTTAAAATGATCAATATCTAGAAACATGAAAGCCATTAAGGATTTATTACGTTTGGTTTTTGCGATCGCTGAATTTAATTTTTCATTTAACAGAATGCGGTTCGGCAAATCCGTCAGCGCATCATACAAAGCCATATGTTTTAGCATTTCCTGGGCTTTTTGTAATTCAGCCATGACTTCTGCCAATTGGTGTAATAATTTTTGATTGGATTCAAATAAAATTTGATGCGCTAAGCCGGATGCAATAAATCCTGCCATTAATTGCAGTGTTTTGACATCTTTTTCCTGAAATCCGTGAGTTTTATTTGACAGAATTTTCAAAACGCCAACCGCTTTGCCTTCATGAACAAGAGGTGCTACGACTAAAGATGCCGCCCCAACTTTCTGGCAGGCTTCTGCGTTCACGCGGGGATCTTTTGAAGTATCATCGGAACGCAACACTTTATTACTGCGGACACACAAACCAGAAATGCTAGAGCTCGCATCCAGTCTGAGACCTAGATGGCTTGCGACGGATCCCGTTGCCGCCTTGTAAACCATTTCATTGCCTTCAATAAGCTCGACCACTACACCTGTTGCGGGAGTCAGGGTTTGCATTTCCTCAACCACGATTTGCATAAAGGATTCAACATCAAAATCTGCACTGCCTAAGCGGGATTGGATTTCAATCACTTGATTTAAATAATCCGTAGTATTATTTGAATGATTCATTGCTTCATCCTGTGTACGGGAGTTATTATTTTATTATAACAAAATAAGGCCATAGAAATGCTAGCCATTGTTGACTCTTATCGTGCGGGTTTATTTAAAAGTAATAATTGGTGGCGAAATATCATTGCCGGTTTGATTGTTGCCGTTGTTGCCTTACCTCTTGCAATGGCTTTTGCTATCGCATCGGGTGTCAAACCTGAACAGGGAATTTACACAGCGATCATTGCAGCCCTGATTGTCGCCATTTTCGGCGGCAGCCGAGTACAGATTGCAGGTCCGACGGGTGCGTTTGTCGTGATTCTCGCGAATATCACAGCACGCTATGGCGTCGATGGGTTGCAGTTTGCATCGTTGATGGCGGGTTTTATTCTAATTTTTATGGCACTGGTTAAATTGGGCAATGTCATTAAGTTTATTCCAGATCCTGTCATTGTCGGTTTTACGAGTGGGATTGGTTTAATTATTTTTGTGGGCGAATGGAAAGATTTTTTTGGTTTACCCGTGCATCTGCCCTTGGATGCGCATTTTCATCAAAAATTATTTTATTTAATAAAATCTTTTCCAACAATGAATCCAGCGACGACAGGGTTGGCGCTCCTTAGTTTATTTTTGATGTGGTTGACGCCTAAATTGTTAAAACGGATTCCCGGTCCGTTGGTGGCTATGCTGGTCGTGACGTTTTTACAAACGTTTTTTCATTTTTCGAATGTTTCAACCATTGGCAGTATGTTTGGCGGCATACCCCAACAATTACCGCATTTAACCTTGCCCAGCTTGACGTTAAATCATGCGTTGGATTTAATCGGCCCTGCTTTTACTATCGCCTTGCTGGGTGCGATTGAATCATTGCTGTCAGCGACAGCGGCAGACAGCATGGCAGGCACACGACATTATTCCAATCAAGAATTATTCGGTCAGGGGCTTGCGAATATTTTGGCGCCCTTATTCGGTGGTTTCGCTGCAACGGGCGCTATAGCTCGCACTGCAACTAATATTCGTAATGGTGGAAATTGTCCTATTGCTGCAATTGTGCATTCGGTTGTATTGTTATTCGTGCTTTTATTACTAGCCCCATTAGCAGCTGATATTCCATTATGCACACTGGCGGCCATTTTGTTTGTGGTCGCTTACAACATGAGCGATGTTCCGCATTTTATTCGAATTGTCCGGCGCGCGCCGCGTTATGATGTTTCAATTTTGCTGGTGACATTTGCCCTGACAGTTTTCACAAATTTAGTGGTAGCAGTCAATGTGGGTGTGATTTTGGCGATGCTCTTTTTCGTGCGCCGCATGAATCAATCGGTGATTATCGAAAAACAACCTCTAGCCTCTTTTCATCCTGAATTAAAAGATGCAATGGTCTACACGATACAAGGCCCTTTCTTTTTTGGTGTTGCTGAAAAAATTGAACATGCGCTCGCCACGACCCACACGGATCCGAAGATTATTGTTTTTAGACTGAAAGATGTGCCTTTTATGGATCTGACGGGGCTTGAGACGTTTAATGAATTAATTGAGCATTACCATAATCGCGGTGTGAAAGTGTATCTGTGCGAAGCCAATTCTAATGTGAGTCGTAAATTAGCTGATATCGGGATCCTGGAATGGGTGGTAGACAAAAAAGTGTTTGAGCGATTTGAAAAGGTGGTGAAATTGCTTTCTGAATCCACTCTATGATCTTTTTTAAATAACTATTTGATTTTATTTGATTTATTTTGTTAAATCTGATTGACTTTTGGTCAGGTTTCATTTAAACTTTCTGTTTAAATTATAATCAATTCGAGGCTGCCATGAGTCAACGCGGTATATTAGGCGCATTACAAACTGGGTCATTACAAACTGAAGTGGAAATGCCGGAAGCAGCGGTTCTGCCGGATTCACCTGTTTCAGAGGGAGAACCAGAACCTAATCCGTTGAAGCGTAAACCATCTGATTCGGATGGAGAAGTCGTGCAAAGACCATCAAAACAACAACGAATAGATCGAAATAGATACCCTCTTAAACCACAATTTCAACCAAGAGATGATTTAGATGATTCAACTCAAAAGTCACCTTTAAAACCGATGAGTCTGGGTCTTTCAGTGTTCCAGCAGCAAGCACAAGAATCTCACTCAATGAGCAGTAGCAGTAATTCAAACAATGGCGTTGCGAATGGAACTGTTTTAGCATTTGCTAGAACAGCCACACCCGTTGAGTCTAAACAACCCCAATCATCTTCGTCAGAAGATGCTAAACAAACAACACTAGAAACATTTCTGGATGATGAGATTCAACTCTGCAATGATCTTAAAAATGGCTTGGTCGACGAAGTAAAATTCAAAAAGCAACTCCGTGATTTTGCTGTAAGAGGATTAGAAAATATTCTATTTGGTGTCAGTTATGATTACTCCACATGGGTTGACAAGCCTTGGGAAGAAATTACAACAGCACCACGAGATGAAGAAATTGATTTAGATTCTTACATAAATTTGTTTATATATTTATACAAAATAAATTTAAAAACTCTCAGAGAAGGAATCATTTCCTGTGGAAAATCTGAAAAGGATGCATATAATGATAGAGAAAAATTATTATTAGCATATAGGGAATTGAGAACAGCTCAACTCATACAATTTAAATTGAATGTTAAGAAATTATCTGATTCCAATTCGGGACCTGCAGTTGAACCCACATTCGATACAAATGCTTCATTATCCAATGAGGGCGATGAAGTCACTCAAACATCAGGTGATCAAACTCCACCACCTAGTCAAAGAGTGCTTCAGCAACCTGAAACACCCGATTCGTCAGATAGATATGTAAGCCGCACCCGCACCAGGCGTTAATTTAGCGCGATGCTAACAAAGTATTAAGCAAATACGCCAGCCGATACCCTGCTAACGCAGCGCGTTCGGCTGCGATGGTTTTTCCCGAATTAATATAAGAAGCGCTTGGCACTTGTTTTTCAGGTGTTTGATAAACTTGCGATTGCGCTAACGTCATATCTTCTTGCGCCCAATTCACAGGATCCAAATCAGAAACTTGATCACCAAAAAAAGATTCTGGATAAGTTGAGGTAATCGATTGCGTTAGTGCGGTGATCATTTCAGGCGAAGCATCCCCTGCAAAAAGTCCACAACCGGCATCCCATAATGCATGCAATGGCATCGTGGTTCCCGCTGGATATTGAATCAAATACAAATTGCCGCCTTGATCACCATCCGGAAACTCTGCTGAAACACGACTGGCTGCATGTAGCGGTTGATGCATATCACCCACAATATGAATAAAAAACGCAAGAAAACGCGCATGTTCAAATACATTGGCGTTCGCATTTTTTAAAATGGGTTCTATGGTTTTAATTGCCCATTCGGCATTATCTGTATCAATCGAAACTTTTACGGGTGTGCCATCTGCACTAAACGCATTGCCGATATAATGCCAACGACTAAATACTTCGATCTGCTGTCCATGCAAAGTATCCGGCCATGGTGCCATTTGCACGAATGAATTTACATCTGGATATTCTTTAGCAAAATCAGCGGACATTTTGTCGACTTTGGTTTTTACTGACGGTGTCAGATTTTGATAAGCAATATTAGCCACAACCATATGGCCTAACGCGTTCCAGGCATAACAGGAACCGCAAATAATATTCAAACTCATGAAGAATGCGATAATCCATTTTTTCATTATGTCATCTCCTAATAAATAACCGTAATTTTAAATCAAAAAGGATTGAATAATAAAGTATTTTTAATTGTTTTATTAGGCGACCAGACCTGTTCTATTTTAATACTGATGTTAATCAATAAAAATAAACAGAAAGAAAGCAGCTATAATAGTATTAGGTATAATTTGTCGGCAAAAAGGATTTTATGAACGCACGCAAAATCCTTTCCTGGATTGGACTTAACCTCTTTGTAGGGCTTTTGTATAGCCTTGCTGCTTATTTGGGATTATATCTTGCGGTGCCGCCGGGTTATGCAACACCTATCTTTCCTTCATCTGGTATTGCATTAGGTGCGGTGTTAGTGTGGGGACCGGCTGTTTTGCCAGGCGTATTTTTGGGTTCATTTGTAGTCAATGCCTATCTCAGCATACAAGAGCATCCTATTTTATTTTCATACGCGATTGGCGCGGTCATTGGCACAGGCGCCCTGCTCCAGGCCTATTTTGGTTTTTATATCATCCGCAAATGGATCAATCTCAATAATCAGCTGGATTTATTGAATGAAATTTTATGGTTTGCGCTACTTTCAGGCCCCGTTAGCAGCATAGTGAATGCAACTTGGAGTGACGCTTTTCTTTTGCTGGCAGGTGTTTCTGCAAAATCCAATATTTTTAACAATTGGCTAACTTGGTGGATGGGCGATAGCATTGGCATTTTGATTTTTACACCCGTATTTTTAATTTTATTTGCAAAACCCGTTAACGAATGGCGAAAAAAAATAATTCCTATCGTATTACCTTTGCTACTAAGTTTTGGAATTGTAGTCGCTGCAAATATTACCTTTCACCATACGCAATTAAGCCATATTCAATATATAAGTCAATTAGACCTAAAAAAAACCATTGAAAAAATTTATTTGTGGTACGCCTGGTCGCTACTGCTGAGCGGCATGATTTTCTGTGTCTTTATCAATATTATTTTATTTATTATTTATGGCCAAAAAAATCAAATTCAGAAAAAAGTCGAAGAACAAACGCATACGTTGAATAAACTCGCGCATTTTGATTTATTGACGGCACTACCAAATCGGCTAAGTTTTCTGGAAAAATTGGCAGAATCAGTTTATGAGGCGAAAAAACATCACAATTCAATTGCTGTTTGTTTCGTGGATATTGATAATTTTAAACAAGTGAACGATAACTTCGGTCATCCAACTGGCGATGAATTATTAAAAAAATTGGCAAAATTGATCCGGACCAAATTGCATGCTAATGATTTTATGGCACGCTTGGGCGGTGATGAATTCGGGATTATTATTAATGATGTTTATTCAAAAGAACATCTGGAAAATTGGTTACATGGGTTGATCCAATTTGTGAATCAACCGATTCAACTCAACAGCTTTCAGGTAACAAGAACGATCAGTGTTGGCGTTGCACTCTACCCTGAAAGCAGTCAAATTCCTGATGAATTATTGCGAATTGCCGATATCGCGATGTATCGAGCAAAAGAATCAGGCCGAAATAATTTTCAAATCTACAACGAAGAAATTCACAAACTGGTGCATCGAAGACAACAGATCGATCACTATATGTTTAGCGCAATTGAAAATAATGAATTTTATGTGCTCTACCAAACACAACATGATCTGCAGAAAAATGCACTGGTTGGAATCGAAGCGCTGATTTACTGGGACAATGATCATTTAGGCGGCCGCGTTGCCCCCAGTGAATTTATCTCGATTGCCGAAGAAAATGGTTTGATTACACAAATTGGTGAATGGGTGTTTAAAAAAGCCTGTGAAGATTTTAAATTAATTCAGTCAGAACAAACACCGGATAATTTAATTTTATCGATTAATCTTTCTGTCAAACAATTGGAAGACAGAGCCTTCTTAAAATATGCTAATGAAATCATTAAAAATTTAAAAATTGATAAATCTACTTTATTTTTAGAAGTGACAGAATCTGCCTTGATGAAAAACCTGAAAAAAACAGTCGATGTGATGCAAGAATTAAAAGAAGATGGGTTTCAATTTGCCTTAGACGATTTTGGTACGGGCTATTCTTCGATGGAATATTTACGGAATTTGCCGATTTCCGTGCTGAAAATTGATAAAAGTTTTATTCAGGATATTTTTAAAGATGAAAAAGATGAAATGATTATTCGGGCGACGATTCAATTGGCTCGGGGATTGAATATTAAAACAATTGCCGAAGGTGTGGAAACCCCTGAACAATTGCACTTTTTGAAAGCGCATGGGTGTGATCAGGGGCAAGGGTTTTATTTTTCGAGGCCGATGACGGTGGAGCAATTGATTAAATTATACATGAAAAATAAATTAAATTAGCTCTGTCATTCTGGATAATTGTATTTTATTTAATAAATTGCTGAGCATGATCCAGTGCTGCCTCAGTTTGCGCTTCCTTTTTTTCCTTCAATCCAAATTCAAACTCTCTATTTAATTTTTGCATTGGTGGCTTTAAAATAGCACCATGTATGGCCATCATATCCTGCAAGACCGTTCCAATTGCACGCACAAAGCGAAGATCTCTATTGGCTTCATTATTTAAAATAGCGATTAGTCCATCACTTTTTTCCGTCGTTGATTTCCGATCAAAGATGCTTTTATTTGGAACATAATAGTCAGCACATTTAAGCCAAACTTTTTTATGCAATTCTTCAATTGCAGCAACATAATTGATAAATGTTTTATCGCTATCCAATTTTTTTATAATTGCGTCTAATTGTTTTTGATAATCTTTTGAATCAGGCAATGCTTTGCATTCAACCAATCTGGTTTTTAATCTGGCTTTTAATTGTTCATCTGCATTATGAGGATGAACACGTTCAGCTGAATTTATTTTAAATGGTTTAAACACCGCCGGATATTTGTGGTTATACTCTTGTAATAATTCACCCACTAATCGCAATGTTGAATGTTTATCCTCTAATTGCTCAGCATTAATTTTTTTAACCATAAAAGTTGGAATATCAAGAATCGTTTTATTTTTTTTACGATAATGGTTTTCGCGCTCATCCCACAATTTTTTAAGTTTTCCAGCAAGCTCGAGAAGAAAAGATTCATCATTTTTACCATCTTTATTTTTTCGATGTTTATCAATATCTTTCTTAAGCTCATCAAGATACCCTTTATGTTCACCACTAATGGGGTGCTTTTTGGCATAATCATCACAAACCATCTCAACTCTTTCGATGAAATGTTTTATAGCATCTTGTGATAATTTAGCTTCTGACTTCGCTTCTTTTCCATCTTGTAGTTCTACTGGTTTTACGGTTCCGACACTAGCCCGCAATCCAAATATCTGATCAAAAGCCGCTTTATCGATAGGTGCTTTTTTATTGTTTTCAGCACTTTTTCGGTAATAAAATTTATCCGTTTGCTCACTGAATAGTCCTGAGGCTTTAGAATCGTTCTTCATCCCAACAATACCAGATCCAGGACCTGCAGCCAGCACAGCATTGTGACAGCCTGGTGCACGTATTTCTTCTATAGAACTTGCATCAGTGGCTGGCACGCCATTCTCACGATATACCTGGGTACCCCAAACCTGCGCGACCCTTTCAGCCTTTGTCCCTGAACGGTCTTGACCGCTCATGCATTCAATCACTGGGGCCGCATTTTTTGCTTCGCTATTTTGCAATAAAATTTTAACACCATTATCAATTCGAGTTTTTTTAAACTGGAGTCGACCTGTATCAATCTCATTATCGGATACTCTTTCTTTTTTGGATCTCTTATCTTCCAATTCAGTTGGGTCATCAGAATCTAATAATTCAGCGGATTGAGAATATTCTGGTGAATCATCTGCCTCAACAACATCACTTGAGCTATCTTCTTCAGTATCAGAATCCGTAAATTCTTCAACCGCTTTAGGTTCCAGAGGGGTTTTTGACTCTTGTAACTCTTCCTGAGACTCAAGTCTTTTTAAAGGTGCCGCATCCGCTACAAGTGGTTTTTTATATTCTGTTGAAGCTTTCGATGTTTGTCCTGATTGCGATGATTCTGGTGAATCCGACTGCGAATCAGTAGATACTTTTGAATGTTCAGTGATAGTAATTTTTTGTAATACATGACCCATCCAATTTGTTGGCGCATGCACATGATCGTATTTCATTTCTTCAAAGACTTTCGCACTCACCCTAAGCATAGTTGCTTGGCCTTCTAATGAAGAATTGGTGGCAAGCATATTGAAATTTAATTCAGTTTTACCTACTGTTGCTGCAGCCAAACGAAGTTGTTCAACAATCTCATGAGTATCTTCTTTGAGTACATCATCACTGAATTTTCCTTTGCCGACGTAAACCATAGAACCGCTGCGCAAGTACCAAAATTCTTCTGTTTTTCCATTGATTTCTATTCGATAGCACGAGAGGTAAGCGTTTTTTGCAGTAGGCGCAATATTTTTTCGTGATTGAGCAGGAAGTGCTCTTTGATCATCTGCAATCAAATCCGCAAAAGCGGCATTTGCGACTTGGAAAGCATTAGCTTGAACCGTATGAAAATTACCTTTTTTATCAGGTTTATCCGTCACTTGTTTCATGACAGCAATACGTTCTTTTTGTTTTTTTGTTTTTACAGTCACCGGATGTGCTATATCCGTATGGGTCGCTTTATGTGCTGCATCGTATACTATTGTCACCACTGATTTGGCTCGTTCAATAGTTTTTGAAAGATCACGATAATGAAGCAATAGTTTTTCATATTGTTCTAAAGGATTTCGACGCAATTTACTGAATTTTTTTACTTTCAAACCTTTATCTAAACCATTTTCATGAAGGACGCCGATGAGACTTGCATTAAATTTTGCGTGAGCTTTTTTCAATTTTTCTAACATTTTTTCTTTCGTATTTTTTTTAGAAGGCTTCATTGCTTCATGAATTTCGCCATTCAATGCTACTAAATAATTTTTTATTTGTTCTCTGCTTTTAATAGCGATCGGGTCCCCTTTCTCGGCACGTGTTGATAACACATGGTCAATACCACGCGCTCCTCCTAAGGCTCTCAGAAACATGTTTTGTGATTCGATTTTTGGATCATCAGGTGGCAAACGGTCTTTCAGAGGAAGGGCTTTTCTTGCGTCTCGTACATAGGCGACACCAGTAGGATAGTCTTTGCTTTCTTCAACAGTGGTGACAACACCATCCAGTTGATCAATGGCTTTGAATGTATTTTCTTCAAGTCTTGCATAATATTCTTTGTAGGGGAATTCAGCATCTGCTTTTGATGCACTTACCCTTGGATTTGAAACGATTTTGCTATCACGTTGCGTCATAAATTTTTCCTACACATTTATTTAAGCTATTGAATATATTAATTTATTAAATTTAATTATCAGTCTTATTATCAGTATAATCTAATTTTGAAGGAAGTTTATTAAAATAGTCTTAAAAGATCATTGTTTTATATAACTTTTTTATAAAATGATTTAAGGAATCCTTAAGAAACACCAGCTATTTTTGGAAAAAAAGAAGTATAATACCAGCATA
>JAJPGW010000011.1 GCA_021325575.1 Gammaproteobacteria bacterium
AAACAGGGGAATTATGAATACAGAACGTCCTTACAAAAAACTCTACCGCTCACGCAGAGATCGCATGATTGCAGGTGTCTGTGGAGGCCTTGCGGATTATTTTGGAGTCGACCCGACTTGGGTTAGATTGATTTTTATTTTGTTCTTTTTTCTGGGTGGGTCGGCGCTTTTGGTTTATATCATTATGTGGTTGATTGTGCCGGTTTCGCCGGATTGAGCTTGTTGTCATCCCCGCGAAAGCGGGGACCTCTTGAAAGATCCCCGCTTTCGGGGGGATGACGAGGAAATGAAAAACTACTTAATTGCTAATGATTGCTTCAAATCAAAAAAATCTTTCCATGGATCTTTTTTCAATTTCTCCAATCGCTTTAAAACCGTTTCTACCGTAAAAAAAGTATCTTTATAATTATTCGTTAACTCATCCCAATGAAGCGGCGTCGATACCGGTGCGTGAAGACGCGCGCGAGTCGAATAAGGGGAAACCGAAGTTGCGCCTTTGATGTTGCGAAAATAATCGAGAAAGATTTTCCCTTTGCGAATATTTTTGGTCATCTTGCTGACGTATTTTTTCGGATCACTCATTACTAAAAAATTCACTAGCGTTCCAGCAAATGTTTTCACGTAATCCCAATCATAGAGTGGTTTGATCGGAATCACGACATGCAATCCTTTGCCGCCGGTCGTTTTTACAAAACTTTTTAAACCAAAATCATCCAGATGCTCTTTCACCGTAAAAGCTGCATCAACCACTTTTTTCCAAGGCACATCTTCAGCAGGATCTAAGTCGAAAACAATCATGTCTGGTTTATCAATATTTCGCAAGGGGCTACCCCAAATATGAATTTCAAGCACGGCTAATTGTGCCAATGCTTGCAATCCCTGATTATTTTTAATGTAGACAAAGGATTTATCATTAAAAATAGTTGCGTTTTTTTCCTGAAGATTTTTTTGGAAAAAACATTTTTGATAACCATCGGGGCATCGCAATAAACTCAGCGGACGCTTTGTGATATAAGGCAAAATCCAATCTTTTACTTCAGCATAATAGTCCGCAATTTGTGATTTAGAAATATCATCTTCAGGATATAAAATTTTATCGGGATTCGTCAGATTGGATGTGGTTTTTTTAGCAGACGAATTCCAAACCTTATGCGAACCTTCTGCAATTTGATCCATGGTGCGATTAGATTTCACGCTTTTTGTTTTTTTCAGTGTAACATCAAATTTAGCTAGCGGTTTCGCATACTTATCGTTAATTTTAAATAACAACCAGCTTTTAGGATCACTTCTAATTCGAATTAATTTCCAGAGACCTTTTAATTTTTTCCCTTCCAATTTAAACGTCATGCTGCCTTTTTTATAAGCCGCAAGCGGATCCGCATCTTCACTCACCCACTCGCCTTTGTCCCAAAGCATGACCGTGCCGCCGCCATATTGACCTTTAGGAATAATGCCTTCGAAATTTCCGTATTCTAGCGGATGATCTTCGACATGCATCGCTAATCGTTTGACAGAAGGATCAAGACAAGGCCCTTTCGGCACCGCCCAGCTTTTTAAAACCCCGTCTAATTCCAATCGAAAATCATAATGCAAATGACTTGCTGCATGTTTTTGAATAATGTAAAGCCGTTTTTTGCTTGAGGATTTTTTTACTTTACCAGCCGGCTCACTGGTTTTTTTAAAATTCCGTTTTTGGCGATATAATTTTAAGCTCATACTCATCCTGAGAAACGTTGCCTTGAAGTTATCCTTACGATAATATCACTCCTTGATTTGGTTATGGAAAATTTTTTTATTCAAAGGAATTTTATGAGAAAAAATTTATTAGTCTTATCGGCGGCAGGTTCTTTTACTCTTTTGTCCGGTGCAGTATTAGCTGATATTCCAGTTACCACACCTGGATTTTCGATTAGCGTCTCGGGACTTTATTTACAACCGAACGCAGATAATATGACTTACGCCGTTTATACAACGCCACTGCCCCTAACCACACCCAATTGGCAACAATTGACGGTAAAACCGAGTTATCACGGCGCATTTGATTTAGGACTGATGTATAACTTTTGCGATCCAACAAATCATGCGAATCTCGATTGGCTGCATTTGAATACCCGCGATTCTGATTCATACAGTACAAGCACACCAGGCACTTCTGTTGCGCCCCCCTATTATTTTGGCCCACTGGCACAAGCACTCGTCGGTACCAGTGCGAGCAGTACCGCTAATTTTGATATTGATAATGTCAACCTTGTTTTTGGTCATCTCATCAATATTAGCAATAATATCCAGCTGGATCCGTTTGCTGGCCTTCAGTTTGCCTATCTTTATCAAGATATTATTACAAATAACGTCGGCAGTGATTCATCTAGTCGCCCCTACTCGATTACCTCCAACTACAAATCTCGATTTGCCGGTTTAGGGCCGCGCTTAGGGATCGATGGCACCTACTTTTTTAACTGCGCTTTTGGCTTGACTGCCAAGATGGCTGGCGCATTAATGGTGGGCTCGATGCAATCGGATTCGGATTTTAATTCATTTGGCGCAGGTAACCCTATCACGGCCAACACGAAACTTGCCGATCAAACTTTAAATAAAGTTGTACCTGAAATGGATGGTGCGTTGGAAGCCAATTACCGAATCCCACTGAAATCGAATGGTTCCAGTGTGACCTTTGCACTGGGCTATATGGTCCAGGAATATTTTAATGCGATCAATCAAGTGGTGCCGACTGCCCTTGTGCCTGGCGCATTTAACGGGGGAACCATTGCCATCGAAACGTCCGAACAAAGCACAAGTCACTTAAGCATGAACGGCCCTTATTTTAATATTACCTGGAAAATATGACCCGAATTGCGATTTTTTTTGTAACCGTATTTTTCTCAGCTGCGCTGTCTGCAGCTGAGAATGTATTTTATGTTTTGCATTACAAAAATAATCCCGCTGAATCACAAAAAATTGTTGATACGGTTTCAGCGCATCATGATGCAATTCAAGTGCTTATTTCACAAGCTTTTTTGATCAAAAAGGATGGCACCGTCAGCGGATACTATGATCAATCCCTTTTTAATTATGCTAAAAAAAATAATATAAAATTTTTAGCCATGGTTACCAATGCGGTTTTTGACAATGAACTCAGTCATAAATTTTTTACCAATAAAAAAGCGCAAGAAAAAGCGCTAAAATCCCTAATCGACATTTGCAAACAAAATCATTTTGATGGTGTGCAACTCGATATTGAAATGGTTTGGGAAAAAGATAAAGAGGCGCTGACTCATTTTTATCAGGAAGCTTTCGATCTGTTACATAAAAATGGCTTTATTGTCAGCATCGCTATTCCGCCTGTTATTTCAGATGGTCCATTTAATACGGCTTATCAAAAAAGATTATATAAAAATGCCGGTGGCGCTTATGATTTGAAAAAAATCGGCAATGCTGCTGATTTTGTTACCCTCATGGCATACGATCAACATTTTGGCCGTGTGACACCGGGTGCAGTTGCTGGCTACTCCTGGATGGAAGCGTCTATAAAACACACTTTGAAATTAATTCCGGAGAATAAAATTTCGCTAGGAATTCCAACGTATTCTCGTTTTTGGTACACCGGCAAAGATAGTACAGGACAAATACGAATTCAAAACGATACTCTCAGCTACGCAACGGCTATGAAAATAATTAATAAAAATAACGCACCCCTTTTCTGGGACAAGTATGCTAAAGTGCCTTATTCGTTTTATGAGCACAATGGCTTGAATGAATTTATGTTTATTGAAGATGCAGCATCCATTCAGGCTAAACTTAATTTAGTGAGCAAATATCATTTACGCGGCGCATCATTTTTTCGAATTGGCACTGAAGATCCCGCGATCTGGAAAATAATAACTAACAAGTGAGAAAGGCGTGAAAAAGCTGTTAAAAAAAATTTCCGACAAAAAAAAATTAAAAAAATCCGCTGAATCGATAGGCCTCAAAGGAATTCTGGATCATTCATTTTTATGGACATTTAACTGTCAGTCGGTGGCGATTGGAACGGCCATCGGATTATTTGTAGGGATGATTCCACTCATACCTTGTCAAACTATCATAGCTATTATTCTTTGCCTGATATTACGGGGTAATTTTGCGATCGCTTTCGCCGTTTCCTGGATCAGTAATCCCATTACGATTTTGCCATTGGCTTATTTAACTTACCTCATTGGCAATTTTATTATTGGAGAAAAAGGTTCATCCGTCATTTTACAAAAAATGAATTGGAATATTTTTAAAAGTGATCATATCTGGTCATCGTTCGTTACCTTATCAACTCAGTTTGGTAAAGCATTTTTTATTGGTCTACCTGTTATTGCCTTAAGTGCTGCTTTAATAGGGTATTTACTGGTTGTTATTGGCTGGCAGATTATTTGCATTATTCGCAAAATAAAGTGATACTAATTAGGCCTAAACAATAGAATTTTCAATGATGAAAGCCAAACCGCATGGTTTTGTGAAATTTGACCCACAAACACGCCAGCTTATTTGCCAGGGCGAATGGGATCTTGCTAACGTCAATATTATCCAGCAGGAATTAAAAAAAATTTCGCTTCCAAGTAGCGGTGATGTGTTAGTTGATGGCGCATCGATTACCAAAATGGATAGTTCTGGCGCTTGCATTCTTTCTGATTGGATGAATCAAATCAGTAAAAAAGGCTTAAAAATTCATCTCCAGAATTTTTCCGAAAAACATAATAAATTACTAGCCCTGATTGAAAAACAAATCGCCCATCGAAAACCCTTGCCACCCATACACTATTTAGGCCCTATTCCTAAATTAGGTAAAATGACCATGGGCATAATCGATGAAGTAATGGAGTATCTATCATTCATCGGTAAGTTGACGATGGAATTTCTCCGAATCATTGCTCGCCCAACTCATATCCGCTGGCGAGCAATTGTCAATATTATAGATTTATCGGGTTTTGATGCCCTGCCTATTATCGCATTACTCTCTTTCATGATTGGTATCGTGATTGCTTATCAAATGGCGCTTCAATTACGAAATTATGGCGCGAATATTTTTATTGTTGATCTACTGGGATTATCTGTCTTACGTGAGTTTGGGCCTTTGATTACAGCAATTATGGTGGCGGGCAGGACAGGTTCTGCCTTCACGGCACAATTGGGTATCATGAAAATCAATCAGGAAATTGACGCGCTAGACACCATGGGTGTGACGCCTGCTGAGGTATTACTACTGCCCCGCATACTAGGTTTATTGATCGCGCTGCCCTTATTAACCATGTGGGCCAATATATTTGGTGTTCTAGGTGGCATGGTCATGGCGAACAATATGCTGGATATTTCCTGGCATAATTTTCTCATTCGTTTTCAAGAACAAATTCCGTTGCGCGCGCTCATCATAGGTCTTGGCAAAGCGCCGGTCTTTGCACTCATTATCAGCAGCATCGGTTGTTTTGAAGGCATGCAAGTGGGAGGCAGCGCTGACAGTGTTGGAAAAAAGACGACACAAAGTGTGGTGTTATCGATTTTCTTTATTATTATTGTGGATGCAATCTTTTCCATTATTTTCAGTAAATTTAAACTATGACGACTGAAGAACCGATCATTGAAGTTAAAAATGTGAAAGTCCAACTGGGCGGAACTTACGTCCATAAAGGTATTAATCTAACGGTGAATCGCGGTGAAATTTTTGGCATTGTAGGTGGCAGCGGTTCCGGTAAAACAACCTTGCTGCGCGAACTTTTAATGTTATTACGGCCCGATTCGGGTTCTATTAAAGTTTTTAATCAAGAACTGACAACGGCAAGCCCTGCGACGCAATTAGCGATACAACGCCGCTGGGGAGTTTTATTTCAGCAAAATGCTTTGTTTAGTTCACTCAATGTACTTGAAAACGCTTCTTTTCCATTGATAGAACATACCGATCTTGATAAACAATTTATAGAAGAGTTAGCTTTATTAAAAATTTTAGCTGTCGGATTGCCCAGTGATTCAGCTATTAAATTTCCCTCTGAATTAAGCGGGGGCATGCAAAAAAGGGCCGCTCTCGCTCGCGCAATTGTTATGGACCCGGAAATCCTATTTCTGGACGAACCGACCGCTGGGCTTGATCCGGATAGCGCATCGGGCCTCGATGAGTTAGTATTAAATCTACAGGCGACATTAGGTTTAACGGTCGTCGTGGTGACCCATGATTTGGATACGTTATGGCGCATTACAAATCGTGTTGCATTTTTGGGTGAAGGCAAGGTATTGTGTATAGATCCTATGCAGAAATTAGTGGAAAATCCCCATCCACTGATACAAGAATTTTTTAACGGGCCGAGGGGAAAATTAGCGGCCGAAAGGAACAACGAATAAACCATGGAAACCAATGTAAATTATACGATAGTGGGTGCCTTTGTGATTAGTCTCACGGCAGCTATTATTCTTGCGATTATCTGGCTTTCATCGGGTCTATCGACTTACGATTACACCACTTACAAAGTTTACATGAAAGAATCGGTTTCGGGACTCAGTATTGATTCTCCGGTTGAATTTAATGGCGTCAATGTGGGTAACGTAACTAGCATTGAAATCAATCATCGCAATCCTCAATTGGTAAAAGTCCTGATAAAAGTAAAAAACGATACCCCTATCACCATGGGTACGCGCGCAAAACTCGATGTGCGATCACTGAGCGGGCTCGCTTATATCCAACTTCAAGATAAAGGGCTAGATATGCGTCCGCTGGTTAAGGAAAAAGACCAGGATTATCCGATTATTAGCACCATCCCATCGATTTTAGTACGCTTGGACACGGCGTTGACTCAATTAAATGATAGTTTCCACCAGTTAAGTTATTCCATTCGCTCATTACTGGATAAACAAAATTTACAATCGATCAAAGAAATCCTGATTAATTTAAATGAAGCCAGTAAACAATTTTCACCCTTATTAATTTCCGGTCAAAAAACATTTCATGTTTTGCAAACCCAAACGTTGCCCGGCGCAAATGAATCATTAATGCGAATTGATCAAATGTCGCAAGATTTAAATGATCTATCGCTGCAATTAAAACAAAATCCATCGATTTTAATTCGCGGTAGAGCACAAAGACCACCAGGACCCGGAGAATAAATGCAAACAAAAAAAATGATGTTTGTTATTACTTTTTTGTCCATGTTATTTTTGATAACGGGATGTTCGTTATTTTCTCCCGTCAAAGGACCTGACAATACTTTTCTCATTAGAACCGTCCCATGTCCTCATGAAAAATGGCCAGGACGTCCCATTAATCTTTTAGTGCTTCCAACCGGGTCGAACTCTATCTACAACACAACCGATATGGCCTATTCAACTTCTTGCTATCAACTTAGTTTTTATGCCAAAAATGGTTGGGCCGCGCCACCCGCTCGCATGATGCAACCTTTACTCGTCGAAACCTTACAGAGAACGCATTATTTTCACGTAGTCGATTCAGCGCCGATTTCTGCAAGCTATGATTATGTTTTAAGTACGCAGCTAATCGAATTACGACAAGTCTTTTGTGGCTGCCACAGTGAAGTGCATTTGAAAGTCAGCGCACAATTAACGAATACTGCTACCAATCGTGTAATAGCCTCTCGAGAATTTGAGGTCATAGAACCCGCAGCACCCAATCCTTGCGGCGGCGTGATCGCAGCGAATCGCGCGATGGCGTATGTGTTAAATCAAATTGCGAATTTTTGTTTAAGAAAGTTGTAAATAACGTTTTGAAATGGAGTTCACGGATGAAAAATAAAGTTACCCTTTTGCTCAGCACGTTTTTTTTAATTTTTTCTGTCAATATTTTTGCTGACACCATAGATCAAAGTGTTGTTTCCTACGTCAGCGACAGCATTACAACCGCTTTTATCAAAACAAAATTAGCCGTGGACAAAAATATTAATAATTCCGATGTGAATGTCACAACCACTAATGGTGTTGTGACATTAGCTGGCGCTGTCAATTCTCAATTTGAAATTGCTGAATTAAAACAGCTAGCCGCTTCGACTTCCGGCGTGAAACAAGTTGACACCACCAATTTAATTATCAAAAAAAGCCGCCAACCGTTTAAAGACTGCTGGATTACGTTAAAAACCAAATTATTTTTCTTAAAAGAAAAATTAATCAATAAAAAACAACTGCCCTTTTTTGCTATTCATGTCGAAACGCATAATGGCATCGTTTATTTATCGGGTAATGTGAAAAATCTGGTCGAAGCGCAAAATGCAACCATGCTTGCTCAGTCAATCGATGGTGTGGATCGAGTCGTGTCGGTGATGAAAATTCAATAAGAAAATGGGTTAATGATAGTCAAATTGCAATCGGCAAAATCATTTACATTTCGCGTTGCAATTTTTCCTTGATGAGCAACCGAGATCGAAGCAATTTGACCATCAAGACTACTTAACGGTTTGCCGATTTTTTTTCTATGACTCATCAGTTTACCATAGCAATGAGAGGATTCTTCATCAAAAGAAAGCACTCGGTCTCGAAAAGCATCCTGAACTGTTTTATTGAAAGCAGATTCAAGTAATTGACGACGTCCTCCATCCGGTAATACATTTATCCCATAGGCTATTTCAGCTATGGTAATTGTAGTAATAAATAACTCACCCGCCTCTTGATCGTCTAACCATTCTAAGACGTGAGGATCAGGCACTCTTCTCATCAATTCTGAAATAATATTGGTATCTAAAATTATCATTCATTAAAATCCATAGGCTCATGCGGTTTACGGCGATCAGAAAGAATGAGATCTACCCCGTTTTTGGAGCCAAAATTTTCTGTAAAAATTTGACTAATTCGTTCGGGAGCTAAAACCGCCTGATAAATAATCCGACGTGCTTCTTCTTCCATGGATATCCCATGTTTTGCGGCTAATATTCTTAATTGTTTGTAAGCCTTTGAGTCTAAATTTCTAACACTTAAATTAGCCATAATTAATTACCCCCCTCTTATGATAATGATAGCATAGCGCTAGCATTGATTGCAATATGCTAGCACCGTTTTGTACTCACGAATAACGGGCAATTGAGGGATATAGCCCTAAATCATGCGGGTATGACACAAGATCATGGCTTAATGACTGTCAAACCATTCATATAAGGTTGCAGGACTTTAGGAATATGAATCTCAGCTTTCTCATCCTGATAATTTTCCAAAATCGCCACTAAAGTTCGGCCTACAGCGAGACCGGAACCGTTGAGGGTATGGACTAATTCAGGTTTACCCGTTTTAGGATCGCGAAAGCGGGCCTGCATGCGGCGGGCTTGGAAATTTTCGGTGTTGCTGCAAGAAGAAATTTCGCGGTAGCAGTTTTGGCTGGGTAACCAAACTTCGAGGTCATAGGTTTTGGCTGCAGCAAAACCTAAATCCGCGGTGCATAATGCCATTACTCGATAAGGTAATTCTAGCAACTGTAGTATTTTTTCAGCGTGGCTAGTTAATTCTTCGAGTGCATCGTAAGATTTTTCGGGATGAACAATGTGTACCAATTCCACTTTTTCGAATTGGTGATTACGAATCATGCCGCGGGTATCTTTGCCATAAGAGCCGGCTTCACTGCGAAAACACGGAGAATGACAAACAAATTTCAAGGGTAATTGGTCGGCTTCAATAATTTCATCTCGGACGATATTTGTGACGGAGACTTCAGAAGTCGGAATTAAATACCATTCGCTTTCGTCACGTTTTATTGCAAATAAATCTTCTTTAAATTTGGGTAATTGTCCTGTGCCAAATAAGCTATCGGCATTTGCAATAAAAGGAACATAAATTTCTTGATAGCCATGCTCGCGCGTATGCACATCAATCATGAATTGCACGAGGGCCCGCTGCAATTTGGCTAGCTGATTGCGTAAAACGACAAAGCGCGCACCAGAAATTTTGGCAGCGGCTGCAAAATCCATTCCTAACGGTGCACCCAAATCCACGTGATCTTTGGGTGTGAAATTCAATTTTGTGGGCTCGCGCCATGTCCGTATTACTTTATTATCTTTTTCACTCTTTCCGATGGGAACACTTTCATGCGGGATATTGGGAATCATCGCAAGAAACTGGTTCAATTCCGTTTGCACCTGATTGAATTTTTCTTCTGTGTCTTTTAGGGTATCACCCATTTTTTTGACTTGTTGCAATAACTCATCGACATTTTGGCCCTTGGCTTTCGCTTGGCCTACCATTTTTGCATGGTTATTGCGTTCATTTTGCAATTCTTGCAATTTAATTTGTAACGTTTTGCGTTGATCTTCTAAAAGTTGAAAACGCGCGACATCGAGTGCCGCGCCGCGCGTTGCAATTTTTTTCGAAACCGTTTCTGCATCTTGCCGAATCAGTTTAGGATCAAGCATCAGGAAACCACTTTTTGTAACACTTTAGCGGCCATTGCACCCATATCGGCTGGTGAATGCACAGTATGAACGCCTGCGGCTTCTAAGGTTGCAAATTTTTCTGCTGCGGTGCCTTTGCCGCCTGCGATAATTGCACCGGCGTGGCCCATGCGTTTTCCTGGAGGCGCGGTAACACCCGCAATATAGGAAACAACAGGTTTAGTTACATGTTTTTTGATGAACTCAGCCGCTTCATCTTCTGCGGTACCGCCGATTTCACCGACCATGATGATAATTTCGGTTTGCGGATCTTTTTCAAACATCGCGAGCACATCAATGAAGTTTGTGCCTGGAATCGGATCGCCACCTATACCAACGCAGGTGCTTTGTCCGAGTTTTAAATCCGATGTCTGTTTCACTGCTTCATAAGTCAACGTACCCGAACGAGAAACAATACCCACTTTACCTGGCATGTGAATATTGCCTGGCATAATGCCGATTTTGCATTGGCCTGGTGTAATGACACCTGGGCAGTTAGGTCCAATCAATCGCGATTGTGGATGATCTTTGAGATAAGCTTTCACATCCAGCATATCCAGTGTTGGGATGCCTTCTGTAATACAAATGATAAGTTTGATTCCCGCATCAACGGCTTCGATAATGGAATCTTTGCAGAAAGGCGCTGGTACATAAATCACGGAAGCATCCGCTTTGGTTGCTTTGTAGGCTTCTTTTACCGTGTTGAAAACCGGTAAACCTAAATGCGTTTGACCGCCCTTTTCGGGTGTCACGCCACCGACCATTTTTGTTCCATATGCAATCGCTTGTTCGGAATGGAACGTACCTTGTTTGCCGGTGAAACCCTGACAAATCACTTTGGTGTTTTTATCAATTAAAATACTCATGTTTTACGCCCCCGCTGCTTGAACAACTTTTTTAGCAGCATCCGTAAAACTTTTTGCTGCAATAATATTTAAACCGCTTTCACTTAGTTTTTTCGCACCCAATTCTGCGTTATTGCCTTCGAGGCGAACAACGACGGGTAATTTTGTGCCGACTTCAGCGACGGCGCCAATAATACCATCTGCAATTAAATCGCAGCGAACAATACCACCGAAAATGTTAACCAGAATCGCTTTCACATTTTTGTCGGATAAAATAATTTTGAACGCTTCAGTTACGCGTTCTTTGGTTGCACCGCCGCCGACATCTAAGAAGTTAGCAGGATTGCCGCCATTTAATTTCACTAAATCCATAGTCGCCATCGCAAGACCTGCGCCATTGACCATGCAGCCGATGTTGCCATCGAGCGCGATATAATTTAATTCCCAATCGCGTGCGCGGTTTTCGCGTTCGTCTTCTTGCGTCGTATCACGCATGGCACGCAATTCAGGCTGACGGTAAAGCGCATTGTCATCAATGTTAATTTTGCCGTCGAGACAGACTAAATTGCCTTGTTTGGTAATCACCAACGGATTAATTTCTAATAAACTTAAATCGCGTTCTACAAACAGTTTGCCTAAACCCATTAAGATTTTAGTGAATTGTTTGATTTGATCGCCTTTTAAACCTAACGCGAATGCTAAATCGCGCGCTTGAAAAGGCTGAATCCCAACGAGTGGATCCATGACGACGGTCAGGATTTTTTCTGGCGTTTCGTGGGCGACTTTTTCAATTTCAACGCCACCTTCGGTGGACGCCATAAACACAACGCGTTGTTTAGAACGATCGATCACTGCACCTAAATAGAGTTCGGTGGCAATGTCGGATGGTTCTTCGATCAGGATCTGATTAACCGGTTGACCTTCAGCTGTCGTTTGATAGGTCACTAAGCGTTTGCCTAAAAGATCTTGCACCGCTTTCGTGACTTCTTCTTTCGTGGAAACGACTTTAACACCGCCTGCCTTACCTCGACCACCTGCGTGGACTTGCGCTTTCACAACCCAGCGCTTGGTTCCTAATTTATCGGCAATTTTGACTGCGTCTTCGACATTCCAGGCGATTTCACCTTGTGGAACAGGTAATCCATATTGCGCCAAAAGGGCTTTGGCTTGATATTCATGTAAGTTCATTTTTTCGCTCGCTTGTAGTTAAAAAAATATTTTCACACTTCCAATAATAATCTGGCTGGATCTTCCAATAATTCTTTGATGGTCACTAAAAATGTCACGGAATCTTTACCATCGATGATTCGATGATCATAAGACATCGCTAAATACATCATCGGACGGATAACGATCTGACCATTTTCAACGACGGGACGTTCTTGAATTTTATGCATGCCTAAAATGGCGCTTTGCGGGGAATTCAAAATCGGTGTCGAAAGTAACGAACCAAATACACCGCCATTGGTAATCGTAAATGTACCGCCTTGCATTTCTTCCAGGCTTAATTTTCCAGCGCGGGCTTTTTGCGCGTAATCGGCGATCTGGATTTCGATTTCGGCCATGGAAAGTTTGTCTGCATTGCGTAACACCGGCACGACGAGTCCGCGTTCAGTAGAAACCGCAACGCCGATATCAAAATAGCCGTGATAAACAATATCGTTTCCATCGATCGATGCATTGACTAAAGGATTGCGTTTTAACGCTTCAACGGAAGCTTTGACAAAAAATGACATGAAACCTAAGCGAGCATTATAGGTTTTTTCGAATTTGTCTTTGTAACGGGCGCGCAATTCCATTACTTCTTTTAAGTTCACTTCGTTAAAAGTGGTGAGCATCGCAGTTGATTGAGTGACTTCCATCAATCGTTCTGCAATTCGCGCGCGGATGCGGGTCATGGGCACGCGTTTTTCAATGCGCTGACCGCCTGCGGCAACGGAAATAACATTATCTTTGGTGACACGGCCGCCTTTGCCTGTACCCTGAACTTGCGAGACATCGACGCCGTGTTCGGCAGCAGCTCGTCTTGCAGCGGGACCTGCGGGAACTGTGCCTGCGGGTGCAGATTTTTCAGGTTCGGCTTTTTTCGGTGCGGCTTCTACGGTTTTAGCCGCGGGAGCTGCTTTTTCAGCAGCAACGGGTTTGGCAGCCGCCCCTGCTTCGATAATCGCAACGATTTCATTGGCATGCACCACATCGCCTTCTTTTTTACGAATTTCTTTTAAAATTCCGTCGGTTGGCGATGGCACTTCGAGCATAACCTTATCGGTTTCGAGGTCCATAATGTTTTCATCACGGGAAACGGCATCACCGGCTTTTTTATGCCATTTCGCAATCGTTGCATCCGCAATCGATTCGGGCAACATGGGGACTTTGACTTCTATGCTCATTGATTTTTCCTCTTCATTATTCTTGTAACGCTTGTAATATCAATTTAGTTTGTTCTTTCATATGGACCGATGGATAACCGACCGCAGGCGCTGCAGATGCTGGCCGCCCAGCATAAAGTAATTTTTGATCTTTTGAAAGACAGCTCATGAAATGATGTTGTGAGCTATACCAGGCGCCTTGGTTTTCGGGTTCTTCCTGGCACCAGATGACTTTTTTGACATGCTGGTAAGGTTTTAAAACGGCTTTTAAAGCCTCTTCCGGGAATGGATAAAGCTGTTCGACACGGATAATCGCAACATTATCCAGTTTTAATTCGCGGCGTTTTTCTAATAATTCAAAATAGACTTTACCGCTGCAGAGGATTACTCGATCGACTTTTTTCGCCTGAATATCATCGACTTCCGGAATGACTAATTCGAATTCACCCTCGGAGAGTTCTTTCCAAGTTGAAACGGCCAATGGATTTCTGAGCAATCCTTTTGGCGTCATCACAATCAATGGTTTGCGATAAGGACGGATCATTTGTCGGCGCAGCATGTGATAGACTTGCGCAGGCGTCGTTGGAATGCAGACTTGAATATTATGCTGAGCGCATAATTGCATATACCGTTCCAACCGTGCCGAAGAATGTTCTGGACCGCTACCCTCATAACCATGCGGTAAAAACATCACAAGCCCGCACAAACGTCCCCACTTCTGTTCGCCTGAACTGATAAATTGATCAATCACGACTTGCGCGCCATTGGCAAAATCGCCGTATTGCGCTTCCCAAATCACTAAATTGTTGGGCTCCGTCGATGCATAGCCATATTCAAATGCGAGCACGGCTTCTTCGGATAACAGTGAATCGACAATGTTAATTTGCGCTTGGTCCGCTGATAAATGGCTTAGTGGAATGTAATATTGATTGGTATTTTGATCGTAGAGCACACTGTGACGATGCGCGAACGTACCGCGACCAGCATCTTGACCGCATAATCGAATAGGATACCCTTCGACAAGTAAAGTCGCATACGCAAGATTTTCTGCATAACCCCAGTTGATCGGGAGCGCGCCTTCTGTCATTTTTTGTTTGGCTTCCATGACTTTTTTGACTTGGGCTTGTAACACAAAATTCGTGGGTAATTTTTCAAGTTCCGTTGCAAGCGATTTTAATTTTTTTTCTGGCAATCGTGAATCGTATTTTGCGGTCCAGTCTTTACCGATGAATGGTTCCCATTCATTCGAAAATTCATAAGAATCTTTTTTGTCGAGTGGGACCACACTTTTGCCTGCATCTAACTCTGCGCGGTAATGTTCTGAAATGTCGTGGACTGTTTTTTCGTTAGTAATGCCTTCTGCAATGAGTTTTTCTGCATAAAGAGCACTGGGCACAGGCATTGATTTAATCACTTTATACATCACAGGTTGTGTAGCAGACGGTTCATCTGCTTCATTATGACCATGACGACGATAACAAACTAAATCAACTACGACATCGCGTTTAAATTTGTTGCGATAATCCATCGCTAATTGTGAAACAAATAATACCGCTTCCGGATCATTGCCGTTGACATGCAAAATCAAGGCATCAATCATTTTGGCAGGATCCGTACAATATAAACTGGAACGCGCATCGAGTGGATTACTGGTGGTGAAACCCACTTGGTTGTTAATGACAATATGCACCGACCCACCCACTGTAAACCAGCGCGCTTGTGACATGCTGAACGTTTCCATCACCACACCTTGCGCGGCAAAGGCAGCATCACCATGAATTTGAATTGGCATGACAAAATTACAGGCTTTATCTTTGCGACGACGTTGTCGGCAACGCACTGAACCTTGTACCACGGGTGACACAATTTCCAAGTGCGATGGATTAAAAGCTAATGCCACGTGAATGGATTCCTTGCCAGCTGTTTTAATGTTGGTGGAATAACCTAAGTGATATTTCACATCACCCGATGATGATTCATTAATGCCTTTGCCTTCGAATGCAGAAAAAATCGTAGCAGATTCTTTTCCTAAAATATTCACTAACACATTCAAACGACCACGATGGGCCATGCCGATAACAATTTCTTTGATGCCGCTTTCAGATCCACGATTCACCATGGTATCCAACATCGGAATTAAACTGTCGCCACCTTCGAGTGAAAATCGTTTTTGACCGACGTATTTATTTCCTAAATATTTTTCGAGACCATCTGCCACAATTAAACGATCTAGAATGCGTAGTTTTTCCTGTTTTGAAGGGTTGAAATGCGGCCAAGTTTGTTCAAAACGTTTTTGGATCCAGGCGACTTCTTCGAGTCGTGGAATCTGCATGTACTCGATACCAATCGTGCCACAATATGTTTTGCGTAAACCATCATAAATTTCTCGCAAGGTGGCGGAGGATTTATTTAAGCCGTCAAAAGTTCCGGTATCAAATACATCATTTAAATCTGCATCAGTAAATCCATAATAAGATAATTCTAATGTCGGATTCGCAGTGCCTTTGTATAATCCGAGCGGATCGATGTTTGCCTGCAAGTGACCCAAACTGCGATAGGCGGAAATTAAATTAATGACTTTTTCTTGTTTCTGCTGGTGCTGCGGATTTGCGCTACCTTCTATGACATAAGTCGCAGGATGTCTTGCTAAATCTAAAAAATAATCGCGGACATCCGAATGTGAAACATCCGAACCTTTTTGCGAAAGCGCATTAAAATACGCACGCCATTCGGGCGATACCCCTTCTGGTTTTTTCAAAAAAGTTTCGTATAAATCTTCGAGATAAGCATCGTTACCATCGGATAAATAAGAATCTTTCCATAATTCTTGCATTGATTTTTGAGTTTTCATTGTTGCAACCTTTCTCATATCCGTCATTGCGAGGAGCGTTTTTTGCGACGAAGCAATCTTTGGAGATTGCTTCGGCCTAAAAAGCAGGCCTCGCAATGACGAATGTCATTACACGGTATGTTCTAACATTTCTAATTTAATTTCACTAATCGCTTTAGCCGGATTCAATCCTTTTGGACAAACATCCGTGCAATTCATGATGCCGCGGCATCGGAATACACTGAATGGATCAGCCAGATCAGCCAAACGGGTTTCAGTTGCAGTATCTCGACTATCTACAATAAAACGATAGGCTTGCAATAAACCGGCAGGACCAATGTATTTATCGGGATTCCACCAGAACGACGGACAAGCCGTTGAACAGCAAGCACAAAGAATACATTCGTACAAACCGTCCAATTTGGCGCGTTCTTCGGGTGATTGCAAACGCTCTTTGGCGGGCGCGGGTTTATCATTTTGTAAATACGGTTTTACTTTATCGTATTGTTCATAAAATTGAGACATATCGACAATCAGATCACGCACGACAGGCAAACCCGGTAAGGGTCTAAGCACAATCGGTTCCTTCAGAGTAGAAAGATGCGTTGTACACGCTAAACCATTTTTACCATTCATGTTCATACCATCCGAACCGCACACTCCTTCGCGACATGAACGACGAAACGTCAGCGTTTCATCCATAAAATTTTTAATTGCCATCAAAGCATCAAGCACCATATGGCAATTATATTTTTTGACATCGATGTCATATTCTTGCATATACGGTTTTTGATCTTTTTCCGGGTTATAGCGATAAATTGAAAAACGCATGGTTTAACCCTCTTAATGTTCTCTGGCTTGAAGTTCGATTGCTTTGACTTCAAGTGGCAGCATGTTAATACTACGATAAGTGATTCGTCCATCACCAAAATAAACCGAATGTTTTAACCAGTGCTTATCATCGCGATCTGGATAATCAAAACGGGCGTGAGCACCGCGGCTTTCAGTGCGGTTGTTAGCAAGAAACGCAGTTGCTAAGGCGGTTTCCATCAAGTTATCTAATTCTAATGCTTCAACACGCATGGTATTGAAACATAAACTTTTGTCTTTGATGGCAGCGTGTTTTAACCGTTGCTGTAATGCTTCGAGTTTTTTAAATCCTTTTTGCATTGCATCGGCATCACGGAATACACCAAAATCTTCTTGCATGACTTTTTGTAATTCCGAACGAATAACTTCAACACTTTCGCCTTGCTCTTGTGTGTTCCAGCGATTTAAGCGAGCCATCGCCGCTTCAAGATCAGATTCAGAAGGTTCGCGGAAACTTAACCCTTCTCGTACGCTTTGTTGAACATGTAAACCTGCTGCGCGTCCGAAAACAACAATGTCTAATAGTGAATTTGCACCTAAACGATTTGCGCCATGAACGGACACGCAAGCGCATTCACCTGCTGCATATAAACCTTCCACCAACTGATCTTTGCCATCCGCTGATAATGTCAGCACTTGGGCAAATTTATTGGTAGGAATACCGCCCATAATATAATGACACGTTGGCACAACAGGAATCGGATCTTTCAAAGGATCAACGCCTGCAAAAGTAATCGCGAGATCACGAATACCTGGTAAACGTTTATTAATCACGTCTTCGCCAAGATGATCCAGCTTTAATAAAACATATTCGCCTTTAGGTCCAACACCACGGCCTTCACGAATTTCCATCATCGAAGAACGCGCTACCACATCGCGGCAGGATAAATCTTTTAAGTGCGGCGCATAGCGTTCCATGTAACGCTCGCCGTCTTTATTAATGAGATAACCACCTTCTCCGCGGCTGCCTTCGGTAATCAAAACCCCTGCGCCATAAATTCCTGTCGGATGAAATTGCCAAAATTCCATATCTTGCAAGGGTAAGCCCGCACGCAGTGCCATTCCAAATCCATCACCCGTGCAAATATGTGCGTTGGTTGTAGACTGAAAAATTCGTCCAGCACCGCCCGTTGCTAAAATGGTCGCGCGTGATTTTAGAAAAACCACTTCGCCATTTTCAATGTTCATCGCAATAACACCTGCGATACCGTCTTTCGCTTTGACTAAATCGATTGCGAACCATTCGTTATAAAATTGTGTTTTGGCTTCGATATTTTTTTGATAAAGCGTGTGTAACATCGCATGACCGGTACGATCAGCAGCACAACAAGTTCGATGCGCTAACTCACCACCAAAATCACGCGTTTGACCGCCGAAAGCGCGCTGATAAATTTTTCCATCATCCAATCGGGAAAATGGCAGGCCCATGTGTTCCAATTCATAAATGGTTTCGGGCGCATACTTACACATATATTCAATCGCATCTTGGTCACCCAAAAAATCCGAACCCATGACCGTATCGTACATATGCCAACGCCAATCATCGGGACCATCCACATTCCCTAATGCGGCATTCACACCGCCTTGCGCAGACACCGTGTGTGAGCGCGTAGGAAATACTTTGGAAATCACAGCCACTTTCAAACCGGATGCTGCCATTTCTAATGAAGCGCGCAGTCCCGCGCCACCACCGCCAACAATGACGGCATCAAACGTATGCGTTGCCAATTTCATTAATTAAACACTCCACAAAATCTGCAGGGTTTCAAGAAAGCAAGCGATTAAGCCCACCACCACCATCCCTTGCAACAACCAATTGAGCCAGACAATCTTGATATAGTCAGTAAATATCGTCCACATGCCAATCCAGGCATGATAAACCAATGCTAAAAAAACCAGGGCGGTCGCAAGCTTCATCCAGAAATGCCCAAACAATCCATGCCATTCATAATAGGCCGTGTGCGGATGCAGCATGAGAAAAATAACTAACCCAATCACATAAATCGTCATCAAAATCGCTGACAATCTCTGGATCAACCATTCCTTGAATCCTTGATTACTACCTAAAACCGATTTCACCATAACCAGATACCTGTCAATATAATAAGTATTAAACTAATCGCGATAGTACTCCACGACCCAATTCGGCTGCCTTTAAGCGATTCGCCTACCCCACCATCCATCAATAAATGACGGACGCCCGCCACTAAATGAAAAATAAAGGCGGATAATGAACCCCAAAGGATAAATTTGATAAACGGTTCCGCTAAATAGGCTTGCAGCGCATCAAAGCTTTCCATGGAAGATAATGATGCATTCAACATCCAGAGTAACAATGGGATGATTAAAAAAAGAACAAATCCAGAAATACGATGAAGAATGGATACGATAGCGGGTATCGGAAAATGAATAGTGAATAAATTTAGGTTCTTAGGACGCGTATGCTTCATAAGATCGTTAATTCCCTCTAGTTTTTATATGCCTGACGATTATAGCCATCCTGTTGAGTCAAATCAAATTTTCTGCCTTAATTTGACATTAGATTCATGAGTTTTTATAGTGGCTAGAATCAAAATGGAGATTCATGATGGCAGGCAAAGCGACGCTTTCAATAAAAGATAAAAAAACCGAACTGGATGTCCTGACTGGCACCCTAGGGCCAGAGGCGATTGATGTCAGTTCTTTGCTCAGCAATACGGGCTATCTCACTTATGATCCGGGGTTTCAATCTACCGCTTCTTGTGAATCTAAAATTACTTTTATTGATGGCGATCAAGGAATTCTTTTATATCGCGGCTATCCTATTGATCAGCTGGCATTGGAATCGAACTTTGTCGAGGTCTGTTTTTTACTTTTAAACGGGGAATTGCCGGACAAAATTCAATTAAAAGAATTTCGAAATGCAATAAACCGCCACACCATGGTCCACGAACAAATCCGTAATTTTTTTAATGGTTTCCGCCGCGATGCACATCCGATGGCGGTTATGGTCGGCGTCGTTGGTGCGTTATCGGCTTTTTATCACGATACGTTAGATATAAAAAATCCAGAGCACCGTGCCATTTCTGCTTTGCGTTTAATCGCAAAAATGCCAACCATTGCAGCCATGTGCTACAAATATTCGGTCGGCCAGCCTTTTATGCCGCCGCAAAATCATATGTCGTACGCAGAGAATTTTTTACATATGATGTTTGCAACCCCTTGCGAAGAAACGCGCCCGAATCCTGTTTTGGTTAAAGCCTTAGATAGAATTTTTATTTTGCATGCCGATCACGAACAAAATGCATCGACTTCTACTGTGCGCTTAGCGGGTTCCACCGGTGCAAATCCATTTGCTTGTGTTTCAGCAGGAATTGCCGCTCTTTGGGGACCTGCCCATGGCGGCGCCAATGAAGCCGCATTAAATATGTTACGTGAAATTGGTCATGTTTCTCGGATTCCGCAATATATTGCACGCGCTAAAGATCCCAATGATAATTTTCGCTTAATGGGTTTTGGTCATCGTGTTTATAAAAATTATGATCCGCGCGCAACGGTCATGCGCGAAACTTGTCATGAAGTTTTGGAAACAGTGGGTGCGCACGATGCGCCGATTTTTAAAATTGCACTCGAGCTCGAACGAATTGCGCTTGAAGATGATTATTTTATTCAGCGAAAATTATATCCTAACGTGGATTTTTATTCCGGTATTACATTAAGTGCGATTGGCATTCCTGCTAACATGTTTACTGTGATTTTTGCGTTGGCTCGTACGATTGGTTGGGTTGCGCATTGGAATGAAATGATTAGTAGTCCCTATCGTTTAAGTCGTCCGCGGCAGCTTTATACGGGTTCTAAAGAGCGGCCGTATGTTCCGGTGGAGGCAAGAAAGTAGATACGATAAAAATGACCAATTTATTATTAAAATTAAAATGATATGCCGTGTTTCCCCGACTCAATATCATTTATTATTAGTTTATTTAGTTTCTTCGCAATAGCTCCTGGGTGACCTGTGCCTATTACACCCTTCTCAAATTTCACAACAGGAATCACATTTAGACTTGTTCCAGTTATCATAACTTCAGTGGCTGATTTTACATCCGCAAGCGAGATGGATTTTATCTCCGTTTTCATTCCATTTTCACGAGCTAATTCGCATACTCGCACCATGGTTATCCCTTTTAAAATATTATTGAGAGGGGGGTGAATAATCGTTTCATTATGATCGACAATCATTATATTTTCTGTAGGCCCCTCAGTTACCCTTCCATCGGAATCAATGCCAATGATAAAATCAAAACCTCGATCAACAGCTTCTTTTTTCATTAAAACATTTGGAAGATAATTACAAGATTTTACCTGATTCATCCATGAAGATTTAATGGGGATTTCACTCTTACCAACGGTTACTCCATGAATATACTTTTCAGGTAAGGGTGATTTAAGAGGAATTACGATTACATAAAGCTGCGGCTCAATTGAATCGTATGGATTAACAGAAAAATTTCCGGGCCCTCTCGAGATAAATACACGAATACTTGCATTGTCTTGGTTTGCAAATCGGAGTGTTTCAAGGATTATTTCTTTTACATGATTCACATCAAATGGCAAGTTTAACGAGATTTTTTCTGCCGAATCAAATAATCTTTCTAGATGCTCTTCCATTAAATAAACAGATCTATTAACGGCTTTCATCGCTTCAAAAATACCATCACCACGATGAACCATGTGATCATCCATAGGTAATAGCATCATTTCCGGATTTTTAACAATCCCACCGAACCAAGAAGAATAAAAAGCGTGATATTCTGCAAAAAAAGGATTTTTTCGCGATTTAATTTTTTGAATGAAATTACTTTCATCAATAATGGGTATTCGCATTTTTTATTGATTCCTCATTACATTAAATATTCTGTTATTTTTTGATGTAGATGATTCAATTCGGCTTCTTTATCTTTGAGCCAATCTATCATTCTATGCGGACAATTTGGAATAATATAAATCTCTTTCTTTTTAGCATTAGGAGTATGATTATTTATTAAATCAATAACGCCTTTCGGAATAACCTCATCTTTTTCCCCAATAATTATTAAAAGTTTACCCGTGAAATTTTCAAGGAGACTTAAAACATCGGTATTTTTCCAGCTTTCGGGCGATCTAAGAATTTCAGTGAACCCCTCATCAAAACGAACACTATAAGCATTTTTATCATATAAGGCTGGACAGAAGAGTATTAGAGTATCAATCTTGAAATGTTCAAGGAGTTTAATTGAAACATACCCACCCATACTGGAACCACAAATTGTTAATGGCTCTTTTGAAGCAAAATGATCAATTATTTCTTTTGCTTCATTTACTCGTTTTTGCAAGCTGCTCTTTTTTAATTCACCTGTGCTTTCGCCGTGACCGCTAAAATCAAATGCAAGTATATTGATTCCGGAATTAAGGATAGGCAATGATATGCTATTTACCCTTTCTTTTTGGCCAATGCCCGCTCCATGTAAATATACGAATTTAGGCAAATCAATATTTTCTTTTTTAGAAAGAATCATTCCAGCAATATTTTCATCTTTTACTTTAAAAATAAAAGATTTTTGATTTCTCATTCTTACCCTCTGAGATTAACAGCAACAGCCGCCGAATAAGAAGCTTACGCCAAAATTGATGAAATAATCATTTTTGCCGCCGGACATGGTGTATATGTCACGTGCTTCTGCTCTCAGTGCAATGGAAGGATCCATAAAATATTGCGCGCCGATACCGGCATTGACGTTGCCTTGATGTTCGCTGTCAAATTGATTGGGTTTCAATCCTAAAACGCCAACACCTGCAATAACATACGGCTCAAATAATTTGTGGGGCATGAAACGATAAATACCATCGACTGTGTAAAGAAAACCATGCACGCCAGTTGGCGTGACGACTGCGGGGGGATTGATATTGGTATTTTGTACCCCAACCATTCCTTCCACTGCCCAGTGTTGATCAAAATTGTATGCGAGCGAAATATTTGGCATGCTGGCATTATCTAAATTGCGCTTACCGGCATAAAAATAATAAGCAATTCCAGGTGTAATCGTCACGGCCTCGGGCCTATTACCCGCAAAACCACATTGACTGCTCATCCATGCTATGAATCCAATCATCGTCCAAACTATTTTTTTATTTTTCATGTTTTTTTATCCCTGCAAAGAAAGGAGGCTATTCTAACAACTACTATTTAGGCTGTATACTGCATAGAAATAACAATGAGGTGTTTATGATTCACTTTAATTGGTACCAATTTTCTGATCTTACCGTTGAACAATTGTATGCAGTATTAATGCTACGCTGCGATATTTTTGTCGTCGAACAACACTGCCCCTATTTAGACCCGGATGGCAAAGATTCTTACGCTTATCATTTATTAGGCATCGAAGATGGCGTGTTGGCCGCTTATATTCGTCTCTTTGCGCCAACTGAAATTGAAAATTATGTCGTATTTGGCCGTGTGGTCACAGCGCGAACGGCACGTGGTAAAGGTTATGGCAAACAACTTTTACAAGAATTATTACGCTATTGCGAATATCACTTTCCAGGGGTGGCCATTCAATGCTCCGCACAATTTTATTTAAAAAAATTTTACGAAAGCTTTGGATTTGTAGCCTATGGCGACGTATATGAAGAAGACGGGATTCCACACATTGGTATGCAAAAAGTCAACTAGAAAATCTACTTGCAAAAAAGATTGGAATAGGTCATTTTGATTCTCGGAATTTTTTATTAATAAAAGGAGAAAATCCATGCGATTTAAAAAAATCTTGCTTGTGACAGCACTTGCGCTGCCAATGATAGCAAAAGCTGATGTTTCATTGACGATTAATAACACCTCAAATGCTCCTTCAACTGTCAGAATCACTTCAGGCAGTTTGCATTTCTGCTCTGCTTCATTCCCAGGTGGCGTTACACCAAATGATGGCAAGGATCATCCGATTGCGCCAAGTACAATTAATCTCTTATGCAGAACCAGCGGCAACACCTGCGAAGCTGACATGTTCCCGACAAATAATTGTGGTGATAAATCGACAGCTGTTGGACATGCGGTTCTGCATTTAGATACCGGCGCAGTTGAAATAACCAATGCTGAAAAATCTGCTTATGATATCGAAGCATCCGGAACGAATCCAACGTTAGTAACGATCAAGAATAAATCTTAGGAAACACTGCTCGTCATTGCGAGACCTGCTTTTTAGGTCGAAGCAATCTTTCAAAAGATTGCTTCGCCGCAAAAATCGCGGCTCGCAATGACGAATTAAGTGATATCCCACTTAATTTGAAATCCGTACACATCCGCATTCGCTCTCACCGAACCATTTGTGATAACCGTCTCAGGCCCAACCGTCTGACTTAAATTATTAATGTGTGTATTTATCGCAAAAATATGGGTCCAACCCACATCAAATCCAACACACTTGGTTGCTTGAAAATGCGCACCAATTGCTGCTGCAATGCGATCGCTATCTGGCAGCTGTAAATTTCGATAAAGATCGCGCGTAGGACTTTGATCATATCCCAAACCTGTACGGAATATCCACTTGTCACAAGGATGGTAATTAGCACCGATAGAATAATTCCAGGTATTGCGAAAATGTTCTGCAAGATCAAATATGACCGTATTCGAATTCACGCCAGCACCGTCAACGCCGGCAATATTTTGCAATACAAGATCTTTAATGACACTCCATTGTGTATAAGTCGCTGAAGCCATCGCATCCCAACACGGATTTATACTTTGGAAAATACTTAAGGTGGTAATCGCAGGCAATGTCGCTGTCACTTTCAGTGCACCTGTATATTGCTCCACCCCATTCTCAGCTAATGGCCCGATAAAATAACTGTTACCAGTCGCATGATGGGTAACTTTGGAACGGAAACTTAAACCAACGCGCGTCGCCGGGGTAAATTGATATAACGCACCGAGTCGATATCCATACGCATTATCCGATAATGAATTTTGACTAATGGTATCGAGTAACACCCCACCAGCAACACCTTCCGTCGTGTATTGATCCAATTCGGCACTTAAATGTTGAACATCCAAACCCGCGCCCACCGATAATTTATCGTTCAAGGCAATGCCTAGGGATGGCGTGAAATCAACTACTTTAAGTGAAGTGAGCGTTGCAGCATAGCGCGCCAGGGTTGTATTGCCATAATCGGTTTTTAAACCAAATGGCACAACAATACTCATACCAAACACAACGCAATCAGAGATCGGCGCGGCATAGTGACCGAAGGGCACCATGTTAAAGCCACCACCCTGCGCAATCACGTTTTGGGGAGCGGCAGTCAATCCGGTATCTGGGTCAACAATGGTGCTGGTTTGAACCGAACCGCTATAACGAAAATTCGTCAAGACAGGATCAGCACCGGCGATTAATTGTTGGTTTTTAATTCGAACTAAACCTGCTGGGTTATACCACGCGGTACTCGCATCATCGGCTTCAGAAGTAGCACCTGCGTGAAAATTTCCAATACTCGCTGCATCTTGTTCCCACAATGCAAACGCTGCCGCCATCGCATTGCTCGCAAACGTTGTCACACCCGCTGCAGCCATTAATAAAACTAGTCGTTTAAAATAAAACCGTTTCACCATGAAGGTCTCCCTTGCATTTATTTTTTTTATCCTGGAAAGAAAATGTTAATTTTCGGGTTTTGTGTTTTATTGGGACTGACAGAATACCGGAATTACAATACAATACAACAAATTTTTAGAGGCTTTTATTTATGGCTGAAACACCTTCTACCATGCTGCCACTCGGCACATTGGCTGCACAATTTAAATTGCTTGATACAATTTCAAATCAATTTTTAACGTTGGATGAATTAAAATCGGATAAAGCGACTGTGATTATGTTTATTTGTAATCATTGTCCGTATGTTCGGCATATTTTAGATACGTTAATCGATGTGGTAAAAAACTATCAGCCTAAAGGAATCCACTTTATTGCGATCAATTCCAATAATGTTCAAAAATATCCGGCGGACAGTCCAGATAAAATGAAAATACTGGCGAAAGAACACGATTTTACATTTCCTTATCTTTTTGACGAAACGCAAGACATCGCTAAAAAATATCAAGCCGCTTGCACGCCGGATTTTTATATTTTCGATAAAAATTTAAAATGCGTTTATCGGGGACGATTTGATGAATCGACGCCGGGGAATGATGCGCCGGTGACGGGAAATGAATTGACAGCGGCATTAGATAATATTTTGGCAAACCAACCGGTGAGTGAAAATCAAAAGCCGAGTGTGGGATGTAATATTAAATGGAAATAAAACCCTAACCCTTTGTCATCCCGCAAAATGTTCATCCTCCATCAATTACCGAAGTTGTGACTTCACATGAACATTTCTGCGGGACCTGGGCTTTTAACAACTTTCCAGCATTCTACTTTGAAAGCCCAAAAGCCCGGGTCCCGCAGAATTGCTCGTGACGATTCTGTGATATTTTCAGAACTACGAACGAGCAATTTGCGGGATGACAAATAGGGAATTGAAGATCAATTTGTCTCCATCAACATTTCCCACGTGCGCGTTTCATCTACCTTTTCTCCGCGCAATTGTTTTTGCCGTGTGTACTGCTGATACAAATCATGAATGCCTTTGGTTTTAGCATAATGAATTGGACCACCCCGGAATGGCGCAAATCCAGTGCCATAGATCATTCCAGCATCGAGTAAATCACCATCTGCAACTACACCTTCACGCAAGCACGCGAATGCTTCATCCAGCATGCGCAACACTAAACGATCAGAAATATCTTCCAGAGATTTATCCGTCGAAACATCGTCGGGTTTAATCTGCTTACCGTTTTTATATTTATAAAAACCTTCACCCGATTTGCGTCCTAATTTGCCCTGCTCCACCATCGTGATTAAACGTTGGGGCACTGGAATATTCAGATATTTTCCTAAATATTTTGCAACCGACAAACAAACATCCAATCCCACTGCATCACCTAATGCAATTGGGCCCATTGGCATGCCAAATTCGACCATGGCTTTGTCGATCACGGGTGCAGGAATGCCTTCATCCAGCATATTCACCGCTTCTAACAAATAAGGCATCAAAATTCGGTTGACCAAAAATCCTGGGCTGCTTTTGACGGGCAACGGCAATCGATCAATTTTACGCGTAAAGCTAAGTGCTTTTGCTGCGACATCATCCGCTGTGCGATCACCTTTTACGACTTCGACTAATTGCATTTTAGCCACAGGATTAAAAAAGTGAATACCGACCAAGCGTTCGGGTCTATCCAACACCGAGTTAATATCATCCAATGGAATACTAGATGTATTGGTCGCTAAAATGGCTGTGGGTTTTGCTTTGGATTCAACCGACTTGAATAAGGCTTGTTTAGCCGCCAAATCTTCATAAATCGCTTCGATAATCACATCCGCACGCGCAATGCCCTGACCCGAAACATCCGGCATCAATCGGTCCATCGCTTGTTGAATGAGATGTGGTTCTTTTAATTTTTCTTTGAACAGGTTGTAAGCGCGTTTAATGGCTGGCGCAATTAATTTCGGCTCACGATCTTGCAAGGTCACCGTCATGCCTTTTAAAGCACACCAAGCGGCGATATCGCCACCCATGGTGCCAGCACCCACAACGTGAATGTGTTTTGGAGAAAATTGACTTTCTTTGGCCAATCCCTTCAAGCGTTCTTGTAAAAAGAAACAACGCACTAAATTGCGTGAGGTTTCACTGAAAAATAATTTGCCGCAAGTACGTGCTTCCTGTTCGTATGGCATTTCACCATCCACGCCAAACTCTTCCCAATTATCGAGCGCTTGAAAAGGTGCTGGATAATGCGCAGGATTGATTTTGGCGCGTAATTTTTTACGCATCATTTTTGCTAAAAATTTTCTGGCAAATTTACTGTTGGTTAACTCTTGGAACCAGCTTGCTTTGTGACGAGCTGGTTTAGAAAGAATATATTGTTTTGCAGCACGAACTAAATGACGTTTAGGCACGGCTGCATCCACAAAACCCATTTTAGCCGCAGCTTTGCCACTCACCGTACGACCGGACAACACGAGATCCATACCATTCAATGCGCCAATCAATCTTGGCAAACGAACGGTTCCACCCCAACCAGGATGAATGCCTAATGTGACTTCTGGCAATCCTAAACGTGTTTTAGGACCGTCTTCGACTACGCGATAACGACAGGGCAGCACCAATTCCAAACCACCACCTACGCAAAATCCTTCGATCATCGCTACCGTCGGCATTTTTAAATTTTCGAGTTTTTCAAAAATATCCTGACCTTTGCGCAACATCGCGGTCGCATCAGCCACATCTTTAAATTTGTTAAATTGGGAAATATCGGCGCCAGCAATAAAACCATTTTTTTTGCCAGACGCAATAATCACACCTTTGTGTTGTGTATCATTTGCGAGAGAATCCACGATCGAAGAAAATTCTTCCATGGTTTCGGGATTTAAGGTATTCACTGAAGCATCTTGTTTATCAAAATAGACCCAGAGAATGCCATCGTTGTCGGTTTCTAAACGCCAGTTTTTGTATGTTTGCATCCTGCTTACACTCCCACTGATGATACATTTTCAATTAACATTGCACCGCCTTGGCCGCCGCCAATACAAATGGATGCAACACCGCGTTGCGCATTATTTCGTTTTAAAATATGCGCGAGTCTAAGAACAATTCGAGCGCCGCTCGCACCGACTGGATGACCCAAAGCAACACCGCCACCATCGACATTTAAACGGCTCATGTCCATTTTGCCGAAGGCTTTATCCATTCCTAAATTGTCTCGACAAAATTGATCGTCAGCTAATGCTTCTACACAACCTAATACTTGTGCTGCAAACGCTTCGTTAATTTCCCAGAAATCAATATCATTTAAGTGCAGGTTATAACGTTTTAACAATGCCGTTGAAGCATAAGCAGGTCCCAATCCCATCACCGAAGGATCTAATCCTGCCCATTCAACATCGACAATGCGCGCCAATACCGGCAGTTTATATTTTTGAACGGCTTCTTTACTGGCAAGCAATAATAACGCTGCACCGTCTGTTACCTGTGAACTATTTCCTGCGGTGACATTCCCAAATTTTTTATCAAAAAAAGGTTTGAGCGTCCCAAGTTTTTCCATCGTCGTATCATGCCGCACACCGTCATCTTCTATAAAAAACTGACCGGTGGTCGCATAACTCGCTGCCACTTCAGGTAACTGTTTATTGGAAATGGCATTCGCCGCTCGCTGATGACTTTCCAATGCAAAAGCATCCATTTGTTCACGAGAAATATTAAATTGATGCGCAATAATTTCAGCGGTTTGTCCCATATTTAAATTGATGGTGGGATCAGTTAATCCCTTCATCAGAGAAATCACCGGCGCCAAAAATTGCGGTCTGAATTTAATTAATTGTTTTAATTTAGCGGGAATATTTTTAGAGCCCCACATTCCAGCCAGCCAATTCACCATGCCGTTATTAAATAAAAGCGGCGCGCGGCTCATGGATTCGGTACCACCCGCTAAAACCAGATTATGTCTGCCAATCGCAATGTCTTTGACAGCGTTATCGATGGCTTCCATACCGGACGCGCAATTACGTTGCACAGTCCAAGCCGGCATGGATTTGCTGCAGCCCAATCGAAGTCCAACCAGTCGTCCGATATTCGCTTCATCGGGACTTGGCATCATACAACCCAAGACCACTTCATCAATATCTGTCGGCGAAAAAGGCTGACGAGCTAATAATTCGCGCCCTGCGCTCACCGCTAAATCAGAAGCCGAAAAAGGTCCAGGCTTACCGCGCGCTTTTAAAAAAGGAGTACGCGCCCCATCCACAATATAAACATCACGTCGCATTGTTTTCGTTTCCATGTTTTTTGTTTCCTTCACTTATGACAGCACTGAACTTAAATCGAATGAAAATTCATTTACTTTTATGACTTCACGTTGCAGCAAGGTGAATTCAGATAACGCACGGCCTTCACTGACGGTTAAAATGCCAGCTTGCACGGCTGTCTGGATTTGTTCATCCAGCGCAACCCGTTTTGGCACTGTACCACTTCGGATCGCATTTTGAAATTTTTTCCAAATAGGTTCGACTTCCATCATGCGTTCCAGCGCAAGATCCAACCGTTGTAACGGAAACCGATCATCTTCACCGATAAAACAAAACCGTGTTAAACGATCCCGGAAATCAGAAGGCGCCAACATCGAGGTCACAATCTGATGATAAAGATGATCGCTGGGTTTAGGATACGATCCGCCAAAGGGGAACACCACCCAGTGCAAGATTTTTCCCAACCACTTCATCGGAAAATTATTTAACAATTCATCAATCGTGACTTGAATTTGATGCAAGGTCATTTCCATACACCATTTCACATAATTTAAGTCAGAGGCGGGCTGTTTATGATCATTAAAATATTTGAGTACCGTCGATGCGAGATACAATTGACTTAAAATATCTCCTAAACGCGCTGAAATGCGTTCCTTGCGTTTTAGATTGCCGCCTAAAATCATCATGCACATATCGGAAAGTAACGCTAAGGCGGTACTCATACGCGTTAATTGGCGATAATAACGCGCTGTCGGCCCCCTCACAGGCGATAACTGCAATCGTCCACCGGTCAATCCAAACCAGAGGCTGCGTACAAAATTACTGACTGCATAACCAATGTGCGATAACAGCGTACGATCGATTTCTTTCAGATTGTCTGCACTTTCTGAATCAGAAAGTAAGCCAATTTCTTTTAGGATGTAAGGATGGCAACGGATAGCACCCTGTCCAAAAATAATTAAATTGCGGGTGAGAATATTGGCGCCTTCAACCGTAATGCTGACCGGTATCGCGACATGTAAATTGGCCAAATAATTGCGAGGGCCCGCCTGAATCGCATGGCCTGCATTGACATCCATCGCGTGCGCAACCATTTTGCGCGCCATTTCTGTCATGTGATATTTTGCAATCGCTGAAGCAATAGAAGGTTTGATTTTAAGATCTACCGCCCCTGCCGTCATCATGCGGCAAGCTTCAGTCATATATGCAAGACCTGCAATATTACCCAATGCTTCTTCGATGCCTTCAAAATTAGCGATCGAAGTATTAAATTGCCGACGTAATCGCGCATAGGCACCTGTCGTGCGATAGGCGACTTTTCCACAAGCTGTACTTAATGCCGGTAATGAAATAGCGCGACCAATGGAGAGACACTCCATTAGCATTCTCCAACCTTGTCCTGCCATCTCTACGCCACCAATAATCGCATCCAGCGGAACAAATACATTCTTGCCGCGAATCGGTCCATTCATAAATGCAAGACTCAATGGAAAATGGCGATTGCCAATTTCAACACCGGGCTCTTTGCTTGAAATTAAACAAAGCGTAATACCTAAATCTTCGCCTTTGCACAATAAATTTTCCGGATCATACAAACGAAACGCCAATCCCACGACCGTTGCGACCGGTGCGAGCGTAATATAGCGCTTGTCCCAATTCAGACGAATGCCGAGGATTTCTTTGCCTTGATACATCTCTTTGCACACGACGCCTGAATCGGTAATAGAGCCTGCATCGCTTCCCGCTTCAGGTGACGTCAAACCAAAACATGGAATTTCTTCCCCACGCGCAAGACGCGGCAGATAATATTTTTTTTGCTCTTCGGTACCATAATGCAATAATAATTCACCCGGCCCTAATGAATTCGGCACCATCGTGTTAACAGCAGTACTAATGCTTCGAGTTGCAATTTTAACCACAATCGAAGAATGGGCGAGCGCGGAAAATCCACAGCCACCGTATTCTTTCGGAATCACTAAACCAAAAAATCGTTCTTTCTTCAGATAGTCCCAGACAGATTGCGGTAGATTGCGTTCATTATTGACAATGTCCCAATCATCCACCATGCCGCAGAGTGTCTCGACTTGATTGTCTAAATAATGCTGCTCTTCGGCCGTTAATTGTGGCTCAGGGTATGCCAACAAATTTTTCCATTTGGGGCGGCCGCAAAACATTTCTTTTTCCCAAAAGACGCTGCCCGCTTCAATGGCTTCACGTTCGGTTTCGCTAATCGGTGGCAATTGTTTACGTAATGTTTTAACCAGCGGTTTAGTAAAATGTTTGATTCGAAACTGGGTTAAATTGGCAAATCCGGCGACAACTAAATATAACATCCAGGAGAAAAATAAAAGTAACAGAGGGGGTTTGCCAAATAAAGAAACTGCGAGCAACACAACACCCATGATCAGGGTCCAGACAATGGTTCTCACATTAAAATAAATTAATCCAAACGCAGTCGCGAGCAACACTAAAACATTTAATAATGTCATTCTAACTCCTTGTCGTTTTTTTTCCATTTAAAAACGGAAAGAGTATATATCACTTTCTCGAAAGAAAAAGAGTTTCCAAAAAATTTTTTTAATCGAATGCACGTAACTCCCCGTTCATAAAACAAAATTGAAACTTACCCACAGTTTCTGTGGATAACGTTGTTATTAACCTATAGAAAACCGAGCTAAAACCTTTTCATTCTTGCATTGTTTCCTAAAGTTCATGAAATGAACACAAGTAAACTCTAATTATTTTTCAATAAGTTACGAATTTAGTTCAGAATGCTGTCAGTGCAAATTTTAAAAAATTTATTACTTATGTTTAAAAAATAGAATTGTGTATAATTTTTCGTTCAAGAGGGACTATTTTCTACACGAGTCACATCATCGTGATAGAATTTTTTCAAGGCGGCGAGCATTTTTGTGGCAGGTGATTTTGTTGCAAACGGTGTGCGAAGATCATTAGTCCACTCACCGGAATCGAGATTCACCAAAATCGGCATCATTTCGGTTTTATCTTGCGGATATAACGCAAGCACCCAGTCGCCATAAAGATCGGCAAACTGTTTGCTGGAAATAATCATCTTGACCATGTTCTTTTTCACATTGATGCGCGCGGTCACCGGATCAATTTGAAAATAATCGATGCCTTGGAATAATAATTTTCGGGTTTCAGGATGAATGGAACGCACGGCCTGTGGCGAAAAATCACTTTCAAAGAAAAAGTGTTGGGCCTCTGGCGCCAAACTCCCCTGCTTCAAAATCGTTTCTTTAAGACTGACACCATCTTCTTCTGGACGTTTTTTAATATGTAAAAAATCGAGCAGCGTAGGCTTAATATCTAACAAGGAAACCCGTTCTGTGACCACCGTCGGAAGGTTTTTCTGCAGCCCAATTGTTTTCATAGCAAACACAATATGATATTGGGTCAATCCTAATACATCCGTCCCATGACCTGCGGATTGATTCACACTTTCGGTATCAAAACTTTTCGGATAAAAATGCGGAATAAGATGTTTTTTATTATCCAGTCCCGCTATAAAAAGGTCTTTATCCGTCACGCGGTCGCCATCCAATTCAATGGCTTCACCATGGTCCGATAATAAAATAATAATCGCATGATTTAACAAATTGCCGCGCTTTAATAAAGCCAGAAAATCATTGAATTGCCGATCGACCCGATTGACCGCAAATCGATAATTATTGATGGCTTTGTCATCGGCCGGATGACTGCCCCAAAGATAAGGATAATGCGGTAAACAAAAATGCACTGCAAAAAATAATGGTTTGGTCCGCGATGTCATTAATTCAGGTGTTAAAAAACGCAAGAAACTATTAGGACTGTAAGTATTAAAAACAGGTCGATTGCCAAAACTATGAGGAAATAAATATTCACCCAGAGGTGTATTCACCAAAAGATTTGCGATCGGAAAGTCATTCAAATTGCCCAATAAAAAATCATTAAATCCAATCGGCGGTGTTAACGTTTTATCAAATCCAAAACTTTCATCAATATTACTGAATCGCGTTTCATCGGTCGCAAAAATGGTTCGGTAGCCCTGTTTTTGCAAAATTTCAGGTAAGGTATTTTCCCAGCTCGCTTGATCAACCATGGGCAAATTGAAACGAATGCCAGTGTGTTTTGGATATTCACCGGTCAAAATACTCACCCAGGCCGGGAACGTCCGCGCGAGCGGCGTCATCGCATCTGAAAAAACCGTTGCGTCAGTTAAAAATTGATCCAGGTGCGGTGTTTGTTGTTCTGCCCCAAAAAAACCCAGAAAATCAGGCCTCAAGGAATCAATGCCAATAATAATGATATTGGGTTTATCTTGCGTCGATGCATCCAGTACCACTGGCACTGGCCAAAAATGTTTTAGCAAAATGAACCCGGCTGTGGACCCTATTAAAATAAAAGTCAGCAACGATTTTTTTATACTAATAGCATACAAGGCAATGAGCGTCGCAAAACAAAGCACAATGAAAAAAACAACCAGTAAAAAAAAGGCCAATTTGTCCGGCAACACAAATTCAGTCATTCGGGAAAAGCGGGAATTAGGAAAAAAATGCTGATTTGCAAGCAAAACCGTCACAACGGCCAAGACCCAAAAAGCCAATCCGAGCTTCACCGTGGTATTAACAGAAAACTGAAATACTTTGCCGACACCGCTTGCAACACTCCAAACTGCTAGCGCAAACAATACATGCAGCGAAAGCTGTACACTCAAAAAATACAGGACGCCCGGCAATACTGTCGCGGGAATTTTTAAGTGATCGGCGACCAGTTTATAGTCGCCTAAATAAATATCACTGCCCTGAATAAACAGGCTAATCTGCAGTAATATAAAAAATCCCGTGAGAATGAATAAATAACCTAATAATCCGGATTTATTTTCATTAGCTTGTTCGGTGTGACGATGCATATTTATCTTTTTTTGTATTGGTAATCACAACTCGCGCCATCTCTTCGGTTGAAAAATCATCAACCGCAATCACTAAGCGGCGCGCCGCTTCGGCATCCAGCACAGTATCCAATTGCTCCTTGGAAATAATTTGGCGAGCATACGCTTCTTTGGCCTGTTCGTCCATGGAGCTTCCACGAATTGTTTTATCTTGGACCGCTGATCGAATGATTTTTTCGATAGGTTCCGCATCAATCGATTTAATCAGCGCTTTTTCGAGCAAGGCCATCATGTTATTTGGCACATCGGTCACATAGGCCCCTTCGGACAAGCGATTACGAGCATCGGTCGGCGACAGCAACAATTGCGCGACTTTATGGCCCAGTTGATCACTGGGTTTGGAAAAATGTTTCCCATAAGGAAAAATCATGACACGCAAGATAGCAGCCACTATTCGGCTAGGGAAATTTTTTAAAATTTCATCAAACCGTTCTTGAATTTGATAAAGACAATATTGGGCAGACCAATTCACTAAGGGCAAATCCTCTGCCAGTTTGCCTTGATCATAAAAATGTTTGAGCGTGGCAGACAATAAATATAAATAACTTAAAATATCGCCTAAACGAGCTGAAACATTTTCACGACGTTTTAACGAACCACCAAAGACCAGAACGGACGCATCCGCAAGCATTGCAAAGGCGGAACTAAAACGCGTCGCCTGCTGAAAATAACGCATCATCTTCCCACGCGGCGCACGAGCGACTAAACCACTCGTCAAACTTAAAATAATTGTTCGAACAAAGTTGCTGAACACATAACTCAGATGGCCCATCAGCGCTTTATCAAATTTTTTCACAGCAACCGCGTCATCTTTTTCGCGAGCTGCTTCATATTCTGAAAAAATATACGGATGGCAACGCATTGCACCCTGTCCAAAAATAATGAGACAGCGCGTTAAAATATTTGCGCCTTCTACTGTAATTGAGATCGGAATGGATTCATAAAACCGAACTAAATAATTTTTAGGTCCCAAACAAATCCCTTTGCCACCATGAATATCCATCGCATCATTTGCAGCCATACGTCCCATTTCGGTGACGTGATATTTCGTAATAGCAGATGCAATCGCCGGTCGCGCGCCTTGATCAATCAAAGCCGCTGTAAAACTGCGTGTTCCATCCATAATATAAGAAAGGCCCGCAATTCGTGCTAAGGCATCTTCGATTCCTTCAAACCGTCCAATGGGCACATTAAATTGGCGACGGACTCGTGCATAAGCGCCCGTTGCATAATCAATGACTTTGACACCACCCATCGCACTGGAAGGCAAGGAAATCGCACGACCGGACGCGAGACATTCCATTAACATGCGCCAGCCCTGCCCTGCCATCGCGGGGCCACCGATAATCCAATCAAGCGGGATAAAAACATCTTTGCCATGAATAGGACCATTTTGAAAAACAATATTCGCAGGATAATGACGACGACCAATGGAAATGCCTGGGGTATTTCGCGGAATCAGTGCACAGGTAATTCCTAACTCTTCGCGCTGTCCTAACAAATGATCAGGATCATACATTTTAAATGCGAGACCAATCACCGTCGCAACCGGTGCCAGCGTGATATAACGTTTGTTAAAATTTAATCGTAAGCCTAAAACTTTTTTACCCTCATAATCACCCCAGCACACAATGCCGGTATCGGTCATCGCCCCTGCATCGGAACCCGCTTCCGGTCCTGTTAAAGCAAAACAGGGAATTTCTTCGCCGGTTGCCAATCGCGGTAAATAATAATTTTTTTGTTCGGTTGTTCCATAATGCAATAATAATTCTGCCGGTCCCAATGAATTGGGTACGGATACCGTCGTCGCAACCGTAGGACTACGACCATATAATTTCGTTAAAATTTGGGAATGCGCATAAAAAGAAAAATGTTTACCACCATACTCTTTTGGAATGATGAGCGATAGAAAGCCTTCGTCTTTAATAAATTCCCAAATTTCCGGCGGCAAATCTGCAAGATTATGCGTAATGTCCCAGTCATCCGTCATTTTGCAAAGTGTTTCAACGGGACCATCGATAAAAGCCTGCTCTTCTGCGGTCAGTGTGGGTTTTTTAAAATTCAGCAATTTATTCCAGTCGGGATTTCCGCGAAATAAATCTCCTTCCCAGCTGACCGTTCCCGCTGCCAATGCTTCACGTTCGGTGCGAGACATCGTTGGCATGGATTGACGATAAAATTTTAAAATGGGTTTGGTGATTAGCTTGTAACGCCACGAGGAAAGATAAAGCGGCAAAAATGCGATAACAAAAATTCCCCAGGAAACAATTAATCCCGTGGGTGATGCCTGACTTAATCGCGAAAAAAGCAATAAAAATACGGCAACACCGACAGTCCATACTTTTAATGAAGCGCGATTATAACTTAAAACCGTGATCACCGTTAAAAACGCTAACAACCAAATCCATCCCATAACCATTCCTTATTGACTTAATTTTTATTTGATTTGACCGCAAAAAATAAATAAACCATCGCTAACACAAAGTAAAGCAGCATCTGGAAATGAAAAGCGATATCAAACCAAGACAACACCGTTCCCAAGATAATCGCAGGTGTGACCGCAATCATCGACAATTTTACGGTTTCACCATAAGTTAAGCGCGCACCCGTCGTCGCAACAAAAATAAGACCAAAAACCGCATAGATTAGCGCCTGAATCAATCGATAGATCAAGGAAACCAGTATCATAAAGGGCAAAATTAATACCCAACCCCAACCTACAAAGTGAATCATTTTGGTTTTAACGACTTCCGGCTTGATGTCCATATTCAAAGTGGTTGGGAACTTAACAATACGAGTATCCGATTTATCGACAAACGTAAGCGTAGTACTCGTCATCAATAACACCGTTCCTTGGGGCGCACTGCTGATATCTTTATATTGACCACTGGTATCAATGATGGCGAAGACGGTATTTTTATCTGGATCTTTAATGAAATAAGGTTTTTTTTCTGGCGTACTCGCTATACCGTTAACGATGGTTATCTCTGGCACTTGCGGCGCAATTTGATTGGCGAAACTTTTAAATGAAGTATTGATCACAGGCTGGATCTTAAACATCATCGCAATCCAACATAATGCAAGCAGGACAAAAAGATAGAAAACAACCCCGATTCCCCAATTCTTCGCGACATCTCGATACAATCGGCGAGAATAAAAAGACATGTACATTGCTTGAAAACAGCCGTATTCCTTCATGTTTTTCCTCCTGATTATGTTGGATAACGCTGTCATTGCGAAGCATGCTTTTTACGCTGAAGCAATCTTTTAGAGATTGCTTCGCCCTAAAAAGCAGGGCTCGCAATGACGGGCGAAATTACTCATCTTGTTTAGCCACCGCATAAATACCCGGGGCATTACGTAAATATTCTTTGTAATCCAATCCAAACCCGAACACATATCGATTTTCAGCATGCAACCCCGTGAAATCCGGCTCAAAATTCACACCCGGTTCACGCGTACGCTCTTTGTTCACCATCACGCTGGTATACACTTCTTTTGCACCTGCTTGTTTGCAATAATCGATAATCGCAGCCAGCGTCAAACCACCATCCATAATATCATCAACGATCACCACTGTGCGATCTTTTAATGATTGCCGCGGTTCAACTAGCCAATGCAAATCACCGCCGCGCGTTGAACTTCGATAACGGGTCGCATGAATATAATCCATCTCTAATGGAAAGTTTAAACGTGTGATTAAATGCCCCGCCGGAATGACGCCGCCAATCATGACACAAATAAATAACGGATTTTTATTCGCGAGTTTTGCCGTAATAGCTTTTGCCATCCGATCCAGCGCTTCATTGATATCATTCATATCAAAAATACATTCGGCGCGATCTAAAACTTGTTGCATTTCATTGACTGTAACCATTATGACTCCCCTTTTTTAAAAATTTGACCTTGCATCTTGTGAAATTTTTCTTTTGCGATCGTAAACGCCTGCGGCAAATGATCTAGAATTTCCAGCGCGCCCTGCCGATTATTACAAATTAAAACCATATCACACCCTGCATCCAACGCCATTTTAGCGCGCGCGCTGTAATCCTCAGATGCGGCCGCACCTTTCATGTTTAAATCGTCACTGAAAATCATGCCAGAAAATTGCAGTTTTTTTCGCAAAATGGTTTTTAGCCATTTTTCAGAAAAACAAACCGGCTTATCATCAATTTCAGGAAAAAGAATATGCGCAGGCATAATCGCATCCAAATCCTGCTGCATTAATTCCATAAAAGGAATGAGATCATTAGCTGCAATCGTATCAAAATCCCGCGGATCGAGCGGTTGACCATAATGCGAATCAACGGTCACTGAGCCATGGCCTGGAAAATGTTTACCGGTGGTTTTCATGCCAGCGCGATGCATGCCTTTCATAAACGCCCGCGCAAGGGTAATCACAATACGGGGATCCTGATGAAAGGAACGATCACCCACAACCGAATTTAATTCTTTATTGAGATCTAAAACAGGTGCAAAACTTAAATCAACTCCAACCGACAATAATTCAGACGCCATCAAATGCCCAAAATGCTCAGCTTCGGCCATCGCTTTTTGTTGATCGGAAACAAAAACCTTACCCAGCTCGCCCATTGGCGGAATAACACTAAACCCTCGTTTAAAACGTTGCACTCGCCCACCTTCCTGATCGACGGTAATTAATTGCGGTTGCCGGCTGTTTTTACGGATTTTTTGACATAAGTCCTTGAGTTGCTGCGGATCTTCAAAATTTCGGCTAAATAAAATCACGCCGCCGACCAACGGATGTTGCAGCATTTCTGCCTCTTCAGGCAAAAGATCACAACCCAATAAATCCAGAATCACAGGTCCCGTCATATTCGAGTTCCTAGCTTGAGGTGAGCTAGTATACATAATTCATCTGGCCTTTTTAATCCTGAAATGAGTAAAATGTATCATTCTCAAGATCTCACAAAGGAACAAAAAATGTCCGAAATTGCTGAACTCATGACCATTCGCGATTTTCTCCGCTGGACCACCAGCCGTTTTATCGAAGAAGGCCTGACTTTCGGCCATGGTACTGAAAACGCCTGGGATGAAGCCATCGCATTGATCTTGCATACTTTGCATCTGCCAATTGATATTAATCCCGTTATTCTGGATGCGCGCTTAACCCAAAGTGAACGCAATGCTCTTTATGCGCTGATTCAACGCCGCATCAAAGAACGCATTCCGGTTCCTTATTTAACCCACGAAGCCTGGTTTGCTGGCTTACCTTTCTATGTCGATGAACGCGTATTAATTCCGCGCTCACCGATTGCAGAATTAATTGAAAATCAATTTCAACCGTGGATTGATGCACATAATGTGCATGATATTTTGGATTTGTGCACGGGCAGTGGTTGTATCGCCATCGCTTGCGCGCAATATTTTCCGGATGCCAATATCGATGCGAGTGATGTTTCCGAAGACGCCTTAGCTGTCGCTAAAACCAATGTTTTGCGCCACGAAGTCGAAGATCAAGTGCATTTATATCATTCCGATCTTTTTGAAAATTTACCGAAAAAAACCTACGACATTATTGTCTGCAATCCACCCTATGTTGATGCAGAAGACATGGCAAGTTTACCCAAAGAATATCATCACGAACCCAAACTTGGACTCGCAGGCGGTGTCGCTGGGTTAGATTATGTTTTTAAAATTTTGCAACAAGCCCCACGATTTTTAAATCCACAAGGGATTTTAATTGTAGAAGTTGGCAATAGTGAATTTGCACTGCGAGAATATTTTCCCGATATTCCTTTCATGTGGCTCGAATTCCAACGCGGCGGTGGCGGCGTGTTCCTCTTGACCGAAAAACAATTATTAGATGCGCAATTAGGCTAATATGTCAGGCAATTCCATCGGAAAATTATTCACCGTCACGACTTTTGGCGAAAGTCATGGGCCCGCTTATGGCTGCATTATCGATGGTTGCCCACCCGGAATGGAATTATCTGAAAAAGATATTCAAAAAGAATTAGACCGCCGTCGTCCTGGCGCTTCACGATTTACATCACAACGCCGCGAAAACGACGAAGTGAAAATTTTATCCGGTGTTTTTGAAGGAAAAACCACTGGCACACCGATTGGTTTGCTCATCGAAAATCACGATGCGCGTTCATCTGATTATGACAAATTTAAAAATCAATTTCGTCCAGGCCACGCAGATTATACTTATTTTCAAAAATATGGGATTTACGATCACCGTGGCGGCGGCCGTGCATCGGCACGTGAAACAATGATGCGAGTTGCAGCAGGCGCGATCGCAAAAAAATATTTATTCGAGCAACATAAAATTGTGATTAAAGGTTATCTCGCGCAAATGGGAAATATCTTGATTGATTCCGTTGATTTATCCGAAATTGAAAACAACGATTTTTTCTGTCCCGATCCTTCCAAAATTTCAGCACTCGAAAATTTGATTACCGAATTGCGCCGCAATGGCGATTCCATCGGCGCACGAATTAACGTTGTCACAGAAAACGTTCCGATTGGATTGGGAGAGCCGGTTTTTAATCGTCTCGATGCTGATCTTGCACATGCACTCATGAGTATTAATGCCGTAAAAGGTGTTGAAATTGGCGCTGGATTTCAAGCCGTATTACAAAAAGGCTCCGAACATCGCGATGCAATGCAACCACCGTTTGAATTTGTATCGAATCATGCGGGTGGAATTTTAGGCGGCATTTCAACAGGTCAAAACATCATTGCAAGTATTGCGTTAAAACCCACATCCAGCATTACCACCCCGATCCCTTCCGTGGATAAAGACGGCAATGCCATTGAAATTTCAGTAACAGGAAGACACGATCCTTGTGTAGGATTACGCGCAACACCCATCGCTGAAGCCATGATCGCCATTGTCATGATAGATCATCTTTTAAGAGACAGGGCTCAGAATGGCAATCGCAACTAAAATTTGCTGTATTGTCGATCCCTTTCGATCAAGCACAGAATTAATCTGCGACACTTTATTGGCTCACGGTATTTGGCCTGTTGCCATTTTAACAGGTGAAGCTGACTTGTCTCGGAATGAGTTTGAAAAACGTTTTATAGAAAGTAAGTTCAAAAAAATATTGCACTACCGTGATCAGCCGGATATTCAGAAAATTGCCAATCAATTACAGGGCATGTCATTACTCGCAGTAATTGCGGGAGATGAACTAACTTGTTTTATTGCCGATCAAATTGCAGCACAATTAACACCCTCTTACGCAAATGACCCTGTCACCAGTTTTCAACGAATGGATAAATTCGAAATGCAGGATGCACTCTTTAAAGCAGGCTTGCCGAGTTTAAAACAAGTTAAATTATTGAGTCCTAATTTAGAGAAAGAAACAACTCAGTCGCTTTTAGAATTGACATTTCCCTTGATCGTAAAACCAACCAGACAATGCGGCAGTTTCGGCTTTTCTGTTTGTAAATCCATAAACGATATTGAATCATCACTCCGCGGACTAATGGGAACAACCAGTCAATATGGTTACACAGTCAATGAGTGTGTAGCGCAAGAATATATAACAGGAACAGAATATAGCGTTGACACAGTCAGTCTCAATGGACAGCATAAAATCGTCGGCGTATATCGATATCCAAAAATCCAGCATGATGGCAAATTGATTTTCCAAGGGTGCGAAACAATTGATCCCACATCCTCAGAAGCAATGGCTTGCATAGCGTATGTAAAAAAAACATTAACTGCTTTGAACTTAAATTATGGTATGGCACACACCGAACTTTTTTTAACAACTAATGGCCCCCGCCTGATGGAAACCAACCCGAGAATTGTCGGCGGAAGCGGATTAGTTTCTGAACTCGCTAAACTAACAACCGGCATCCACCAGGCAGACCTATTTGTGCAAAGCTTAACGGATCAAGATAAATTTCTATCTTCAGTAGATATCATATCCCCGCTATTTGCTTACGGCAGAATTGCGCTCTTACATTCCTGGCACACTAAAATATTTCATTCATTTGCAGAAGAAAAATTAAAAAAATTACCTTCTTTCAAATCTTATAAACTGATTAAAAAAATAGGGGACGCTCTTAAATCACCTAGCGGATTACATAACCCCGTTGCTATTGCACTACTCTCGCACCCTGATGAAATGCAATTAAAAAAAGATTGTGAAACATTATTTCTGTTAGAAAAAAACGATCAGTTATTTGAATGAATTAAAACAGAAGGAATCTCACCCGGCCTGAATACTTTCAGTAATTCCGCAGCAAGATACACTGTCCATCGCATTTTATTATCCGAACGACGCTGTAAAGAAATCCAATTTTGCATACCAACACCCGCAGATAGTTCTCGATTTTTATAGCAATCAATCATATTGCGGTAAAGGGTTGGTGATAAGTTTTGGTTTGTAAGATATTTTATTATTCTATGATAAGCTTCGTCGTCATCATGCGCATATGCAAACATCGGAACATAAGTGGTGATAGTTTGTGGCGCCGATTCATCTTGTTCAGTAAAAGCCGTGCAGGAAATTAGATTCCATTTGGAAAAAATTTCCATGCCACCGGTCATGTGTTGTACAAAATTTTCTTGTTCATCGGCTACAAAGGTTTTTGCTGTTTTACTGATTCGCGTAATATCTTGTAGCGTAGCATTTTTATGATAACAATATACTTTTACTCTACTATCGGAGCGGGTATCGATATCCAAAGAAAAATAAACGACCTGGTCTAACGGCTCTCCTCTTTTTAATATTTCCTTTAATACATCATTTGATTGGTATCCAAGTCGCTCTAGACCTAATTGAATCGCGGATAGAGCATCTCTCTCAGCCGCTCGCGCATTCAAATAAAGTTTAAAACTAGGGGGACCGTCCAGTGAGAAACAAACACTATGAAACATAGCAAATTTACCCTGAATTTTTTCGGGTAAAAAAATATCTTTAATTAAATTAAATTTTTCAAGATCAAGATGATATAATTTTTTTAATTTTTCTGTAAACAAAATTGCCGACAATCGTTTGCCTGAAATGGAAGAATCACCCTCAATCACTTCCATCGAAAATCTTAACTCCGGCTTATCATCGCAGACAGCCACAGAAAATTCCAGCGGTGATCCATCGTTTGCGAATACTGAATTTTGATTTTTGATTTGTGCTAACGAAATATTGAAATAAGGATTTGTTAGCTCTTTAAATATCGAAATCATTTTCGCAGACTGTTCTTTAAAACCCAGTCCATGAGCTAAGTTCGTTAATCTCGCTGTTAGTTCTGATGGGCCATATAAGGATGGCGAAATGGATTTGGTAATCATAGAATACACTCGTTTTGCTTATATTTATTAAAATGCATTGAATTTGCTCAGCCTAACCTGTTCCTGCAAATATTCTAATCAATAAGCAAACTTTATTCAACATGGATTGCTCCTTATAACCCACCTTGTTGGTCCCAAATTCCTAAACATTCTAAATAGGCATTCTCATCCTCTTTTTGAAAAAGAGCGATGTAAACCAGGTTTACATCGCTCTATAAAAAACCTATAATATAAGGATAAAAGATAATGAACAAACCCGTTAAAAAATCAGATGATGAATTATGGATTTTATTAAATAAAAATATTACCAAAGGTAATTACGTTTTTTTAAATCATGCAAAAGAAAGATTAGCAGAACGAAACATTATGGATACTGAAGTTCTAGATATACTAGAAAATAAACATAATTGTAAAAGAGTGAGGAATAAATTCAAAGATTGTTATTTGTCTGGATATTCAGAATGGAATTATTGTATAGAAGGATACGATATCGACGAACAAAAAATTAGAATTATTATTTCATTCGATGAAAAGTTTTTATTAATTATTACCGCAATTAGAATTGAAAATTAGGAGTTTTTATGACAAAAAAAATTAAAAAAAACTATCTTTATCACGGCCTGGGTTTTCCCATTGAATTGCGCAAGGTTGAAATGATTAAATTGAATGGAGAATTACATCCAAAAATCAATGTAAGAAAAATTGCTGATTTAGCTATCAATTCACTCATTTCCCAAAAAAGCCGATTAACAGGAAATCAAATAAAATTTATCAGAAGCTATTTTTCAATGAGCCTAAGAGAATTCGCAGGAGTTGTAAATGAGTCGCATATGGCAGTAAAAAAATGGGAAAATTTTAAAAGTGATCCCACCAACATGGATCGCAATATCGAAATTATGTTGCGACTGCATATTTTTGATCGAATTGCTATAAAATCAAAAAATACTAAATCAAATAAATTGGATTTTTATACACACTTCAAAAAATTGACAGAAATGTTTGCCCACAAGATGCTATCGCCAAAAGCCAATACAGCTCATTTATTAATAATTACAAAATAACGCAGCAACCCTTGTGCCCCGGCGGCAGTAACGGTTCATTAGCTGAATTTTTAGCTTCGGGACCAAGAATTAGTTTAGGCGCAGGAAAGAGTTTATGTTGTAACTGTGGCGATGCCCCAAGCAAAGTGAAACTATTAGGCTGAACAAGAATAATTGGTTGGTTGCCATAGGTAGCAGGTACTTTTTTAACATTCGGATCTTCGATACGTTGCTTTAGCCGTTCTTTAGGAAGAAATTCGATCGTGTCCAGAACTTCTAAAAAATTCTTCAACTCACGCAGGATATAAAAGCCGCCATAAATATAAAACTGACAACCCTGAAATTTTCTGAGAACACCCGCAATTAATTCTTTTGTGCCTTCTTCAAAAAAAGGATGGCCAAAATACAATAAATGTTTTTTCCCGCGATCAATTTTAACATTACGATATTCCAACCAATTTTCCAAATCATCATTGATAAAATTCGTATCACAGCTTTTACTATTTCCGTTATACGCTTGTTTTGCGGCACTTATGTGCGGAAAATTACAATCAATAGCGGTATAAGTAAATTTTCTATCAATGTATTGCTCGAGCGCGAGGAATTCTGGCGAATATCCACTAAAAAATGACCAGACACAATGAATGTCTTTCGGTAAACCAATTCTTTCAAATACCATAACATGGTGAAGAGTGTTACTTGAATAATAATGCAAAGTTTCTTGGGTAGCATCTTTTACTATATTCCAGAACTCTGGACATCTTCTTTTAGCAACTTCCCAGGCATCCTCTTTTTTTAACTCAGTGACACCGGTTGCGCCATACATACTACTATGCATAAAAATACCATTTTACAAATTGAACCAAAATTATACAATAAAGCGGGTCGTAATCATATTGAAATATTTATTTAAAAAACAAAGAATTATACGATTTTAATCTGTAAAGCATGAATTTCGTGAGGGATCATATCATTTAAAACTTCGTAAATTTTGCGGTGGGCCGCGACTTTGGAAAGATTAGCTAAACACGGTGCGCTGATGATGATCGTATAATGCCCTGCCCCACCCGCGCTTCCCGCATGACCTTTGTGTTTTTCACTGTCATCGATGACTTGCAATTGGCTGGGTGAAAAAGCTTTTTGTAATCGTTCGGTGATAATTGCCACGCGGTCCATTATTATTTTTCAACCGAAAGATAACGCGCAAGATACAGCGCTTGAAAAATACTAAATAAAAATAACAATCCGAGAATCCCGTATAATTTAAAATTCACCCAGGTTTCCGTACTAAAAGTATAAGCAATATAAATATTGATGGAACCTAAGAAAAGAAAAAAAACAGTCCATGCCAAATTTAAGCGCTTCCATACTTTCAGCGGCAAACTGCCCTTTTCATCCAGCATGTTTTCCATCATGCGCTGCATTAAGGGTTTTTTACCAATAAATTGACTGCCTAATAAAATTAAACCAAAAATCCAGAAGACGACGGTCGGTTTCCATTTTACAAAAATCGGATTATGAAAATAAAGCGTCATCCCGCCGAAAAAAACAAAAACAATCAGCGTAATCAATTGTTTTCGATCCAGACGTTTTTTCCAGACCGTCGTCAATAGGAGTTGCAGCGCGCTGATGATAATACCAACTGCCGTTGCGACATAAATGCCATAAAATTTGAAGGCAATAAAAAATAATAAAACCGGACAAAATTCATATAAAAAATTCAGCATAATAAAACCCTAATGTAATTGTGCGGATCCCGACGAATCATTTTCTTTAAAAATTCGCATCACATCCACACGATCGAATAAATATTCTTTGTTGCAAAATTCACAAATCACGGCAATGCGTTGTTTTTTATTGAGCTCATCTTCGGCTTCTTTTTCCCCTAGCATCCGGATCGCATTTTCGCCACGCTCAACGGAACACGTACAGCGAAAACTGACCTTAGCGGGCTCAAAAACTTGCACAGCTTCTTGTGAATAAAGTCGATGCAAAATAGTATGGTTATCCAGCGTTAAAAGTTCTTCGGGTTTAATGGTATCGGTCAAATGAACAATGTGTTCCCAATCATTATCCCCGAGCACTGGACTCGATTTTTTGGAACCTTCTCTCGGTAATGGCTGCAATAACATTCCCGCTGCAGTAGTCTCATTTACAGCTAGCCACAAACGCGTCGGTAATTGTTCGGAGTCGCGAAAATACCCTTCAATCGATTGCGCCAGCGAATTCCCCTGCCAGGCAACAACTCCCTGATAACGTGTAGTCGAAGTATCGGGACTAATAATAATAGCTAAAACGCCCCGCTTAAGGGTACTGATAAGATCCTGCTCGCTTAACTCTTTCCACTGGGCAAGACCGCGTACTTCAAACTGGTTGTTGGATTGCACAATGACTAATTTTAACGGGTCCGGCCCCTGAAATTGCACCGTTAATCGCCCTTTAAATTTGATAATCGCGCTCAACAAAGCCGTCACCACCAAAAATTCGCCCATCAAACGGCGTAACGATGGCGGATAATGGTGCTGATTCACAATGGTCAGATACGATTCGGATACCCGAACGATTTCGCCCCTGACATTGTTGTTCTCGAAAATAAATCGCTGTATTAAGTCTTTATTATTCATAAAGTTGAGATAGTCGTACTCATAAGACCCATAATAGATTAGACTATCAGAAACCAGCCCAGTCCACAAAACAAATATGTCAAAAACAGATGATGAATTTCAGCGTGCCATGCAGGGTGTTAAGCCACTTAAACACTCCAAAATTGTCATTAAACCGGCACCCGTTAAGCCAAAAGTAAAGCCTAAAAAAGCCGAAGAACCCGAACTCGACCCTTTTTCTGACTTTGAAAACTTAAATCCAGTCGGCGGCGATGATATCTTGGAATACGCAAAATCGGGCGTACAGCATAAAGTGCTTCGCAATTTACGCAATGGAAAATATAATATCGAAGCCACCCTGGATTTACATGGCATGACGGTCGAAGAAGCCCGCAAGGCATTGGCCCATTTTTTAAAAAAATGCCGCGAGACAGAAGTCCGTTGTGCGCTTATAATCCATGGAAAAGGCCATTTTTCAGAAAAACCAATATTAAAAAATAAAGTCAACCATTGGTTACGGCAAACTGAGCAAGTCCTCGCCTTTTGCTCAGCGACAAAATACCAAGGGCGCACCGGGGCCTTATACGCGCTCTTAAAAGTTTAAAACTGGGAGAATAAATGAAAAAAAATACCATCATCATCGGGATCTCGGGAGCCTCTGCTTCCGGTAAAAGTTTATTGGCCAATACCATCGTCAAGGAACTCGGTTCAGACCAAGTGGTCGTGATTCCTGAAGATTCTTATTATCGCGATCGCAGTGATCTCCCCTTCGAAGAACGCGCCAAAATTAACTATGACCATCCCAATGCTTTCGATCATGAATTATTATGCCACCATTTAAAAGAACTCCAGGAAGGACGATCGGTTCAGATCCCGATTTACAATCATGCACAACATGTCCGTGAAAAAGAAACACGCACCATTGGTCAACACACCATTGTGGTACTCGAAGGTATTTTGTTATTCGCCGAAGCGGAGCTTCGCGAAATTATGGATATCCGAATTTTTATGGAAACGGCACTGGATATTTGTCTCATCCGTCGCTTAAAACGCGACGTCAAAGAACGCGGACGTTCTTTGGAAAGTGTTTTGGCGCAATACGAAGAAACCGTTCGCCCTATGTTTTTACAATTTATTGAACCGTCAAAACGCTACGCCGATATTATCGTGCCGCGCGGGGGCAATAATCGGATTGCGATTGATTTGATTAAAGCGAAAATGCGGGAATTATTGGGGAATCATCAGAAGTCGGCCAATAATGTTTGATGAAAAGGGAATTTGCGTCAACCTAAAGGAACACGTCATTGCGAGCCCGCAGGCCTCGCAATGACAAGGAAAAAAGGAGTTTTCCATGCGCCTAAAGCAAAAAATTCTGGCGAGCACCGCTCTCCTTTGGACCGTTTTTCTGATCGCGCTTGCGACGTTTCTTTATTTTTTTCTACCTGCCTTTTATCTCGTTGGCGTAATCATTTTCGGCATCGCTGTTTATTTCGTCCTATTTTTTTTAATCAATCATTTTTTTATAAAACGCGTTGAATTTCTGAACCTCCAATTTATCCAACACAAAATGTCGCAACATCTCCAAATCGATTCTAACAACGATGAAATCACCGCAATCGCGTCTCAAATCAATAAAATTATTGATGCCTTTCACGTCGCTGAAGAACGCTTAGCACGCCCTATTCCTGAACTCGACACGGATCACATGGCGTTTTTTGAAAAAGAATTAACAATGCACAAAGACCGGCTCGCGCAACTTGCGCATTATGATAATTTAACGGCACTCCCGAACCGGATTTTTTTTAATGAAATGCTGAATAAAACGCTAAGTCATGCCAGCCGGCACAATAAAATTCTTGCGATTTTATTTATTGATTTAGATCATTTCAGACAAATCAATGATGCGCTCGGTTACAAAGTGGGGAATCAAGTTTTAAAAGACATGGCGAATCGTTTTTCAGCAGTAATACGCAACGGGGATATTATCGCGCGCTTAGGCGGTGATGAATTTATTATTTTATTAAACGATATTAATAATCCAAAATTCGCAAGCCCGATTGCGGAAAAAATTCTGCAAGAATGCGCAAAACCGATTACTGTCGCAGACAATACCTTTCACATGACAGCAAGCATTGGAATTTGTATTTTTCCAAACGACGGAAGCACGCTGGAAGATCTGCAAAAACGCGCCGATTTAGCGCTTTATAAAGCAAAACAGGCCGGTGGCGGCGTTTATCAATACTATTCGAAAGAGATGACCTTGGAAGCGCACAAACACATTAAACTGAATTCAGCGTTGCGCAAAGCCATACAAAACAAAGAATTCATTCTGCATTATCAACCCAAATTTAATTTAATTACGGGCGCGATTACAGGTGTTGAAGCACTGGTCCGTTGGATTAATCCTGAAATTGGTTTAGTCAATCCCATCCAATTTATTCCACAAGCCGAAGAATCAGGTGTCATCACCGCGATTGGAGAATGGGTCTTGGAGGAAGCCTGCCGTGCCAATAAAGCCTGGCAAGATAAAGGATTGACACCCATTACCATGGCAGTCAATCTGGCCCCCGCGCAATTTAATCATCCTGAATTTGTGAATGTAATTAAAAATTGCTTGAGTCAATCCGGTCTTGATCCTGCCTTTCTCGAACTTGAAATTAGCGAAACCACTATGATGGATGCCATTCACATCGCTAAGGAAAAATTAGAAGAAATTAAAAAAATTGGCGTGCGGGTTTGCATTGATGATTTTGGTACTGGAAATACTTCGATAAGCTATTTGAAACAGTTTCCAATCGATGTTTTGAAAATCGATCAGAGTTTTATAAAAGGCATTCCAGGCAATCAAAATGATCTTGCGATTACAAGCGCGATTATTGCATTAGCCCATAACCTCGGAATGCAAGTTGTTGCAGAAGGGGTTGAAACCATCGAACAATTGCAATTTTTAGGTGAGCATAATTGTGATTCTGTGCAGGGATATTATTTCAGTCGTCCACTGCCGGAACAAAAAGTGGTTTTGCAGCTAGAACAAACGGAATAAACAATTTTCTTGAGATTGCTTCGCCGTCTACGACGGCTCGCAATGACGGGAACATTATTACATGAGGACAGTATTATGACGCTTTTGATTTTTGTTTTTTTATTGCTGGCGGTCATTTTTGCTTGGATAGGCAAACAAAAACCGGCCAATTATCTTTATATTATCACGATGATTTTAGCCGTCGTTTGGTTTTTACATCACATTACGACGCCGCTTTCATTGCAGCTATAGGAGATCTTCATGCTGAGCATTAAAAAAATTGAAAAGATTTGTGTGATGTTGCAATTGTCAGGAATTATGCTGCTGTTATTTCTGGCTTTCTTTTTTGAGATAGTGATGAATGAATTGCCCTGCCCGCTTTGTATTTTACAGCGCATTGGATTTTTGGCGACAGCGTTTGGTTTTTTAATGAATTTACGATTTGGCTTGCGGCCTAGCCATTATGCAATGGCATTGATTGGCGCATTATTTACGAGTTTTGTTGCCTTGCGACAAATTGCACTGCATGTGGTGCCAGGAACGGGTACCTATGGTCAACCCGTTTTAGGAATGCACCTTTATTCGTGGTCATTTGTGTTTTCGATGATAACGATTGTTGTGACAACGATCATGATGGGAGTTGATCGACAATATCAAAATGGCAACTCGAACGGCACCAATGGAAATTCCAAATGGCTGACGCACGTGTTTTTTGCGATTGTGGTATTTCTCATTGCATCGAATATGATTTCCGTTTTCATGTTATGCGGGCCGCATGAATGTCCGGATAATCCGGTGCAGTATCATTATTAAGGAGCCCTAGCACTGCCCGGAGAAATATCTTCACCCTCTACCTGGTCTTCGACGACAACAGCATCTTGCCCATTGGCACCGGGTTCGGGTTCTGGACTTTTTTGATGAGATTTCAATAAGGCCAGACTGATTTTTGCGTTAAAATGACCAGGACCATCGTAGTCAAGAACGCGAATACCTCTCAAACTAATCTCACTAATCTCTGATGTCTTTAAGCGAACCAATAAAAATTGCTCTGAAGCATCTGTTCGTGCAGAAAACATATCAAATTGGGGAATAATTTGATGAAGAGTAGTTATTGCTGAATAGTGCCGAAAATCAAATGCCTCGGATGTTAATCCAGAAAGGGGAGGATTTTTATATTCTCCTGCTTGAGGAAGAATGGTTTGTTTTGGGGGCGTTACTTTTCTCTCTACAGGCGATGATGTTTCTCCATTTAATAGACCAGGGATCCTGAGCATACGCACTGTCGAATCGGTTACAGGTTGTGCACTCACTGGTTTGCCTTGGATTTGTGATGGTGATGGTTGCATTCCATTGGCTGGGCCAAATGCTAAATAGGTTGGTCCACGAGGAATACCATCATTTGCGACCAGCGGTCGATTGAGCACTGCGCCTTCAATTGGAAATAGTCCGGGATTAGGGATTCCTTCTGGTGAAGGAATTAATTGGCCATTTTGTTTTTTGGCTTCAGCTTTTTTCGCTTCTTCCGCACTAACCTTAACTGCTTTAGCTACATTACCATCATCAATAATTTGATCTAATACTGCATTCTTTTCTAGTTGTGCTTTTTTATGTTCTTCAGCAACAAAAAGAATTTCTTGAGCTTCCTGTTTTCGACGAAGTTCTTCAGCACGCTGCTTATCTGCTTCCAATTTTTTGCGGTTTTCTTCTGCGCGCACTTTTTCTTCAAGTGCTTTTTGGCGTTCTTCTTCTGCTTTGCGACGGCGCTCTTCTGCTTCGGCTTTGCGGGCAGATTCTAATCTTTCAGCCTCTTCCCATTCTCGTCGCAAAGCTGCCTGTCGCTCTGCTTCTCTTAATTCTCGTTGCTTTTCTCGTTCACGTTCCAATCGCGCTTTTTCTTCTTGCTGTTTTTTTAGTTCTTCTGGGTTCTGTTGTGGCGCTGGTTGTTTTTTTGGTTTTCCATTTCTGGATTTTGATTTTGGCTGAGCTTGTACGGGAGATTGTTTGCCATTTTTATTATTTCCTGATTTTGATTTTTTCGGACCCTGAACGTCCAATGCCTCATCAATTCGATCAGCCATTACATTCGATGCATCCGCAGGAATCTCGCCATCGGGATGACTATCAACTAACGATTTAGCCTGGGCTACGAGCGCTCTCAGTGCAGGAGAGTTTTTATCTAATGCTGCAACCTGATCTTTTTCTTCACCATTACCATGTGGGGCTTTCTTTTTTTGTTTTTTTCGTCTAGCCGGTTGGCTTTTAGACTCTTCTGCGGGTTTTTCTGATAACGGATGATTAATCATATAATAATAAGCATCAACCACTGTTATGCCAACTTTGCTCTTTTTAAGAGAGATACATCTAATATTACTCTCTTTGTTGTCTAATTTAGCTCGCTCCTGCTCTGGCAAACCTGTTACAACTAATCTCAATAAGTCATCATGCAATTCAGCGGGATGGAACTGACAAGTTAACTCAAATTTTTCTTTTAAATATTCTTTAATCGTGTCCACTAAAATATTTGAATTATCACAAACTGGCAGACGCTGCTTAATAATAACTTTTGTAGGATAACCCTGCGCCTTCATTTCCGATTCGAGTAATCCACGTGTGAACCAAATATTTTTCGCCATATCAATAACCAAAGTGGTTTCCTTGGCATTTTCAGATGATTCCAACTTGTATGGCATAGTGTATTTATGAGCTGCAAAACGAATCCATTTAACCCGAGCTCTTGGATCCTGCTTCGCTTCCTGCTGATTTTCTTCTGTATTAATCGGTTTCTGAAGAATTAATCCATCAGGAATATAATCTGGGTCCCTTTGACCTGCTCTTATTTTCGCTAAATCATCCAAAACTTCTTTGGCAGGAACATAAAGAAATTTCTTTGGGCCAATAGTAAATTCAATCTTTCTATTAGCAGCTAGATTATCTCTAAGCTCATCTTTTTTCATGATCTTAAGAATTCTCTGGCCATTATAAGTGGCAACAATTGTTATGACCCTTGCTGTATTAGTCAGCGCAAGATCTTGGTTTTGCAGTACCGCCGGTTTTCTTCCAATGATTAAAACATGAGGGAAATAGCTACTATCTGCACCGTGACCCTTCCTTACCACTTCTAAAGCATTCTGGACTTCATCAATAGTAACTTCGACTTGTTCTTTCTTTTCGGCATGGGGAAAGCTAAAATTTTGTTTGGTTGCTGCATGGTGTTTCAATTGTTCTTTCGTTATCACGCCACTACAAATGGTCTCGCCATTATCCAGCAAAGTAATAAATACCGCATTATTAGGAGAAGTAACGGTATTTTTTTCATCGGAGTTACCTTGATTTTGAAGAGCTTGATTTGAAAAGAATTCGGCATATTTGAGCACTTCATTCGATAATTTATCTTTTGCTGAAGCGACGCCCTGTTTTTTATCAGCGGCATTTGGTAATGCCAATGGTTCCATGAACATACTCGCTTGAGAACGATTAGGATCATTGCGAACCGTAACTCGCTCAGGAAGGGATGGATCGCAAGTCATTGGCGGCAATGCCGTTAGAAGTCGCTTATGAGTTTCCATTGCATCAGGCGCTTTCAATTCTGCCCACAATTTTTCTGTATTATCACGACTTGGAAAATAACGATCTTGTTTTACATCTGGCACAACTGTAAAAATCTCTCGTTGTTGATGACATTCTTTAATGAAATCAGTTGGAATAATCGCGACACATTTCTGAGGCAAATAGGCAGCATAAAACGGTTTTTGCATCAACGTGTCAAAGTCTGTCTTATCTTTGAAAACACAGAGGGCTTGAACGACCAAATTTGAAAGGAGACAGGGGAATTTCATAATCCTTAAATTAAATAAAGTATTGAGCTCAATAAATTGGCCATCATTTTCTAGTTCTATACCTGCATCTCGAAAGGCGGCTAACATTCCAGCACGCAAATTAAATTTCACGAAACCTCGATTAGGATTGGATGAATTAGTTGGAACAAAAGAAAAATCAAGCGCTACGCCTGGCGGTGTGTCCGCTGCCAAAATTTGAATTTTTGGATATAACTTCAAACAGGTATCAAAATTATCAAATAAAATACCATCCGATGCTAAGACTAAAAGTTTGGTTTTTTGTTGAAGTGTTTTTTTTATTTTTTCTTGAACAATATGATTTGGATAGCAAACAACATTTCCTTTGCCATCGCGACTTGCCATTTTTTTAATGGTTCCTTGCTCAGCATCAATGACAAATCCAATAATAGGATCAGCATGAGCTAATAATTCTTGCTGGCTAATCTTTCCTCTATATATTTTATCATTTATTTTAATGAGGACTTCAACGCGATCTTTTAGTTCCGCAGGCGCTTCAGATACTGTTCCTGGATTTTGCGCGGGCGCTGGAGTAATGCTTAATCTTGCTTGAAAATCATCAAAACTCATCGGGGGAAGTTGTACGGACTGTCCGTCATTCATCTGAACAACAAATCCTCCTCTTTTAGATCCTTCCGAAAAAAAAGCATTAATACGCTCAAGTTCAGTGAGAGACATATTATTCCAATCTCCGCGCATTGCACCACTAGGCAGAGCATCTGATTTTGCGTCAACACCATTGCTTGGTTGGCCATTATTTTGCTTTGGACCTTCTTGTCTTTGCATAACGTTTTATCCAGTTTTAATGAATTTGTGATAGCTGATGTTTATCCCGACCTGATGTGCTAATTTTTGTATTTATGCGCCATGCATAACTTTTACCGTCATCTTCTCTTGAGCTTGCAAAGCGGCCTGGGCTCTTTGGTCTGCTTCATAAGCTTCTTGCAGCGCTTTATGTTCTCGCGCTTGCCAAGCATTCCAAAAAGCGCAAAATCCAGAGTCTTTATAAAGATCAGCACCCTTTCCGATAAACATTCTTACATAATGAAGACTTTTACTTTCGTTTTTACTTTTACCTTTACCTTTAATTACTTCATTACACATAGGTACTACAGTAAATTTTTCCCTAAAAGCATCAGCAAGATTCTGAAGAAGATCGTCAATCAACATAACGCTTGTCCGTGGTATTTTCCAACAAGCATCGCTTAAATATTTTAAAATTTCAGCTTTAGGAATGGCAAAACCACCTCTCTGAAGGAAATTATAATTAACCGAATAAAAAATGTCTGAAATACCTAATTTATCTGCATTTTGAATTTTATGAACATTAGCCGCTCGTTCTTGTATTTTTTTATTTAATTTCTGAATAATCGCTGGCGCACCCAGCTCATGCATGAATTGTTCAAAAGTATTTCTCGCAGTCACGCAGACTAACTTTGTCTTATTTTGAAGAGCATAGATCAGGGTATCAATCCATTCATCCTCAAATAAAAATTCCAAGTTGTTATCTTTGACCCTAACAAGCGTTTCGTCTAAATCAAGGGCAAGCACTTTTTCACAAACGCCTGACTTAGATTCAAGTAAATTTTGTTGAAAAAAGAATAGTCCATTCGATATTTGGATTGGGGTTAATTGAACAGTTGGCAATTGAGTATAAGTGAAGGGTTGCGGTGGCACAGCTTCAGCTTTGGATTCGGAAGCAGATGCGGAGGCTTGTGCTTTGGATTCGGAAGCAGATGCGGATGCTTGTGCTTTGGATTCATTAGCAGCGTTTTTAGTTGGCGGTTTAGCTTGCGGAGCTCCTTTACCACTCAGTTTTTTTCCGATTTCAGAGGTGCCTAACCCTTTTTTTGATTCACGTTGTTTATCAGCGCTCTTCTCAGTTTTAGCGATTTTTGCTGTAGGTTCCTTTACCTCTAATTCCTTTATTTTTCGTTTGCGTGGTGTCATCATGGTGCGCATGATATAGAAATTAGATTAAGAAAGTCTTAAATAGTTAGACAATTTGACCGACTAGGATAGGGGTTAACACATATAAGCTATTGATTGAATAGGAAAAGATAAGCTAGCAGGGATGATTTGGCCTTTTTCAGGCAAATAAATTATACTTCCAGCCATTAAAAATGAAGAGTGGAACTCCTATGAAACAACTATTGGCGACGATTTTCGGAGCTTGTTTAGCTATTTTTGCCTTAGCTACTTCTGCGACAGAGAATCCAAATAATAAAACATCCGCAAACGCTGTCATTATCTATGTCTGGGATGGCTTAAGACCGGATTCGGTGTCGCCGGAAAATACCCCTAATTTATATTTATTAATGAAACAGGGGACGCAATTTATTGATAATCATTCGAGCTACCCTACTTTTACGATGATGAATGCCGCCAGTTTTGCAACCGGTGATCGGGCGGGAAAAACCAGTTTTTTTGGAAATGTGTTATGGCATCCCGGACTCACGGGTGTAGATGCGGCGGGAAAACCGGTGGATTTTCAGCAGCCGGTTTTTACGGAAGATTACAAAATTTTGCAGGATTTAAATAAAGATGAATTATTTTTTGTAAATACCTTATTTAACGTCGCTCATGCAAAAGGGTTAACAACGGCAGCAATTGGCAAGTCAGGTCCTGCGTTTATGCAGGATTATTTATCGCAAGGGTACACGCTGGATGAAAGACATGTTTATCCCCTGTCATTTGCAAAAAATTTGCAGAAAGACGGTTTTTCTCTACCGAAATTATCGCCCAATGATTTTAAAGCCGGTGAATTAGTCTTGTCTCAGCAAAATGGTGATCCAACAAAGCCGGATAAACTTTTTTATCTGGCCGATGGTGTTACACCCGATCCCACCGACCAACAGGGTTCGCCTTATGATCGTCCAAATGAATATATGGTAAATATTTTTCTTAAAGAAATTTTAACAAAAAAATTACCTGAACTTTCTGTCATTTGGATGCGAAATCCGGATACTACTGAACATAACTACGGCCCAGGCACTGCGGATTATCGTGATGCGTTAAAGGCGAACGATAAAATTTTGGGTGAATTATTACAAACGCTTAAAAGTAAAGATTTACTGCAAAAAACTGATATTATTATTGTGTCTGATCATGCTCATAGTAGTGTTTCTGGTTCTTTCAAAGATTTTCCGTTGCGCGCAATTAAAGATGGGAATATAGGAAAAATAGATCCTAACGGTTATTCTGTTTCGGGCGAAGTGCGTTCAGCCGATCTTTTAACGAAAGCGGGTTTTCATGCGTTTGATGGAGCAGGTTGTATTTATAATCCCGTGTTATCAGGAATTAAAAAAGATAATACTCCACTCTATCCAACTCAAATTGATAAGACGGGTTCGATCTGCGGCAAAGTTGATACCAAATATACGACGCCTGCCTATGAAGTTCCAAAAAATTTACCGAGCGATGCGATAGTCGTAGCGGCGAATGGCGGTTCCGATTATTTTTATGTTCCTTCGCATGATAAAAAAATTGTGGAAAAACTGATTGAGTTTCTTGCAAGTCATACGCAATACGATGCAATTTTTGCAGATAGTATGCGTTATGGAAAAATGAAAGGCGCGATTCCGCTTGAAACCGTGGGACTTGAAAATCCACAAGGACGCAGCCCGGATGTGGTTGCAGGATTTGCTTATAATGCAGAAGCGCGCATCAATGGATTAAATGGAATTGAATTTTCCGATTATTTTAACATGCGCGGCATGCATGGATCGTTTAGTCCGATCGATGTGCATAATTTCTTGATGGCGTCAGGCCCTGATTTCCGTAAACATTTTGTGGATAAGCTTCCGTCCGGTAATGTGGATGTGACACCTACTGTTGCTGCCATTTTAGGATTACCATTCGGAGGTTCAGATGGACGGGTTTTATCTGAGGCACTCGTGAATTACCGCCCTAGCCTCTACAATATGCGCAAAATTACCATCCGATCGGAGCCGATCGATCGTTTAACCATGTATAATGCATTAAATGAACGCATTCCAAAAACGCGCTTTCAGACTGAACTTTATGCTAAAGTATTAAAAATAGGGAACCAAGAATACAACTATTTTGACAGCGCTCGCGGAGTAAGATAATGGCAAAACCGGTTATTGCAACGGATTTAGATGAAGTGCTCTCGCCCTTTGTCCCCGATCTTATTAGGTGGTACAACCAACTTTATCAAACTGATTTTGGTGTTCATGAGATTACGACGTATGATTTTGCGAGGATTTGGGGTGTTACGCACGAAAAATCAGTTGAAATTTGCAACACCTTTCATACCACTCGAGATATCGAAGCGATTTCGCCAATTGATCACTCGGTTGAAACACTTTCTGCTTTAAAAAATCATTTTGATTTAGTGCTCGTGACTTCACGTCCGCTGCAGCATGAGGGACATACCAAAGCCTGGATTAATCGACATTTTCCGAATATTTTTGCGGATATTATTTTATGCAATCATTGGACGTCCGTCGGGAAATCCATTAAAAAATCGGAAGTTTGCAAGAATATTAATGCGCAGTATTTTATTGATGATTTGCCGCATTATATTCAGGAAGTAGCGGAATGTGAGATTAAGACGTTTCTGTTTGGGGAGTATCCTTGGAATCAGAAAGTGCCGTTGCATAAGAATGTGCAGAGGGTTTCGGGGTGGAAGGAAGTGAAAGGGCTCCTCGTTCCTGAATCGACACGTTGATGACATCAAAATTTCATTAGAATGAAGCTAGCATATCCAAAAATTCGCGCTCATCAATCACTGATACCCCAAGACTTTTCGCTTTAGCAAGTTTAGACCCCGGATCAGCGCCCGCGACTACATAGGAAGTTTTAGCCGAAACACTGCCCGCGACTTTTGCACCCAATGTTTCGAGTTTTTCTTTTGCTTCATCGCGAGTCAACTTTTCTAATGTGCCTGTTAACACAAACGTTTTTCCTGCCAACGGCAAATTCGCCGCTTTCTTCACTTTTTCCCAGCGAATGCCAGCCTGCTGTAATTTTTGAATCACATCGCGATTATGTTTTTCAGCAAAAAAGGCCACAATGTGTTTAGAAACAACGGGACCAATATCTGAAATAGATTGCAACTCTTCTTCTGTTGCTGAAAATAATCCAGGTAAATCACCAAAATGCTGAGCCAATTGTTTTGCGGTCGCTTCCCCTACTTCGCGAATTCCTAATGAATATAAAAATCTGGCAAATGTTGTATGTTTACTTTTTTCCAGCGCATCTAAAATATTTTGCGCAGATTTTTCTGCCATGCGTTCAAGGTTGGCTAATTCATCTAATTTTAACGAATATAAATCGGCAACCGATTTAATAAGATCTTGGTTCACTAATTGATCGACCAACTTGTCTCCCAAACCTTCAATATCCATCGCGCGACGCGAAGCAAAATGCTTGATGGCTTCTTTGCGTTGCGCTGAGCAAAATAATTCGCCGGTACAGCGAGCAACAGCTTCGCCTTCGATGTGCTCGATCGCAGAATGGCAGACAGGACATTTGCTTGGTAAACGAATTTTTTTCGCATCTTTTGGTCGATATTGTTTGAGTGCTGCCACTACTTCTGGAATGACATCGCCGGCACGGCGAACAACGACTGTATCACCAATATGAATATCTTTGCGGTGCACTTCATCCATATTATGTAATGTCGCGTTACTAATCGTTACACCACTCACAAAAACCGGTTTTAAGCGAGCAACTGGCGTCAGCGCCCCCGTACGGCCCACTTGAAATTCGACCTCTTCTACAGTCGTCATCACTTCTTCGGCAGGAAATTTATGCGCGATTGCCCAACGCGGTGCGCGCGAGACAAAACCCAATTCTTTTTGCAAAGCAATATCATTTACCTTGTAAACAACCCCATCAATTTCATAATCAAGATTGCTGCGTTTTTTTTGCAGATGATCATGGAATGCCAAACATTTTTCATAGCCTTTCACCACTTTTGTTTCGGGATTGACTCTGAGACCCCAGGTTTTTAAAAGATCGAGAATTTCGCTATGTTTTTCAGGCAGTTTTCCATCGACCGCGCCGATACCGTAAAAAAATATTTCCAAGGGTCGAGTAGCAGTAATTCGTGGATCTAATTGTCTCACACTGCCAGCAGCGGCATTTCGTGGATTCACGAACACTTTTTCGCCTTTTTCTTCAGCGCGCGCATTTAATTTATTAAAACCTTCTTTCGGCATATAAACTTCACCACGAACCTCGATGGTCTTTGGAAAGTGTTCTCCACGTAAATGTAATGGCACCATTCGGATGGTACGGATATTTTCAGTAATATCCTCCCCAGTAAATCCATCACCGCGGGTGGCTGCTGTTTTTAAAACGCCATTTTCATAGCGTAAACTAACAGCTAAACCATCTAATTTGGGTTCGCATACATATTCAATCGTTGCGTCCGTTTTTAATCGATCATGAATGCGCTGATCAAAGGCTTCGACATCTTCGACTGAAAATGCATTTTCCAGCGATAACATAGGAACATCATGCGTGACTTCGGCAAATTCTTTTAAAGGTTTCGCGCCAACTCGCTGGGTTGGGGAATCAGGGGTAATTAATGTTGGATATTCTTCTTCTAATTTTTTTAATTTCTGAAAAAGTTGATCGTACTCCGCATCTGAAATGCGGGGATCATCCAGAATATAATACCGATAATTATGTTCATTGATTTCATCACGCAGTTTTTCGGCCTGATGAATAATCGTTTGTGGTACTTTCATGATTTTTGATATCGTGCAATTTTTTGCTGATATTGTTCAGAAAAATTTTCATTCCAGGGTTTGCGGGGAGCCGCATGCAACTCACCATCCAAATCATCCGTCAGATATTCCGCGGTTTCCAACATCAATTGAAATGAGCGCTTCGGATCAGCAACTGAATTCAAATCCATAAATAGCGTGAGGCCATGGCAGGAAAATTCACCCATGCGGTCAAGGTTGAAATCACCTGGTTTAGTTGCAGACGCCAAACTAAATAAAGTTTTCATCGTTTTTGCATCATGATAGTGAAAAATATTCATCTCACCAAATTTTAATCCCGCAGCAGAAATCGCTTGAAATAAATCATACGATTCAAAACGTGAACCGGATTTTGCAAGCACACTCAGAGATAAAAATGCATCTTCAGGATTTTTTTGGATGGCCTCTTCGATGACGGGTAAATGAAATTGACAACTCGTGGTATCGGCACTGGTGCGCGAGCTTGCTGCATAATTCATTTGATTATTATTTAAAACACGAACGCGGCGGCGTTTTAAAATATTTTCAGCCAATACAAAAACCAAAATCGCGACCGTTAAAACTACAATTCCAATTTGCAACATTTCTTCCATATTTTATGCTCCTGCCATACTCACTGCTTCTTCGACGTTAACACTCACTAATCGGGAGACACCGGGTTCATGCATGGTGACACCCATTAAATGGTCTGCCATTTCAATCGCCAGTTTATTGTGACTGATGAAAATGAATTGGGTTTTTTCCGACATGGTTTTCACTAATTGGCAGAAACGGCCAATATTGGCGTCATCTAATGGCGCATCAACTTCATCGAGCAGACAAAATGGCGCTGGATTTAAGTGGAAAATAGAGAAAACCAAAGCAATAGCGGTCATGGCTTTTTCACCACCCGATAATAAATGAATCGTGCTATTCCGTTTGCCGGGTGGGCAAGCCATCACGGTAATGCCGGCATCCAATAAATTTTCGCCGGTCAATTCGAGATAAGCACGGCCGCCGCCGAAAATTTTCGGGAATAATTCCTGGAAACGTTCGTTCACTTTATCAAACGTTTCTTTGAAGCGAGCGCGTGTTTCTTTATCGATTTTGGCAATCGCATTTTCCAGCGTGTTTAAACCTTCTTGTAAATCGGCAAATTGTTTATCGAGATATTCTTTGCGCTCGGAACAAGCAGTAAATTCTTCGATAGCGACTAAATTGATTGCGCCTAATCGTGAAATCCGCTGTGCGATGTCTTCCAATTGTGAATGCCATTCGTCTGCATTCGCTTCCTCGGGTAATTGTTTTAAAATATCTTCGAGCAGCAAACCGGTTTCTTTGATTTGTTCGGATAAAGTATCGGATTTTACTTTGGATCCTTGCCAATCCACACGCAGGGTTTCGAGTAAATCACGGAATTTCGCAATTTCTCGCTCGACTTCCTGACGGCTGGTTTCTAGCAGTTTTAATTCCTGTTCGCCGGATTCTACTTTGGTGCGCGCTTGTTGCAGTTCTTCTTCGACACTTAAACGTTGGTTTAACAGCGATTCTAATGAATCTTGCAAGTTTTGAACCGGCTTGATCGCGGCTAATTCTTTTTGCAAATGGGCTTTACGTTCGCTCAACGTATTTAATTGCGCTTGCAAACGGGATTTATTCTGCTGCAATGACGCTTGTTGCGATTTGGTCGTTTGCAAACGGATTTCTTGTTGATGGGTTTGTTCTTTGGCGACCGTTAATTGTTCGCGTGTTGTGAGTAAAGTTTCGCGTAATACATCGCGTTTTTGAATGAATTCATCGCGTTGTTTACCGTGTTGTTCCATATGGGTGAGCGCATCTTGCCAGATGGAACGCGCCTCGGTTAAATCTTGTTGAGTTTTGGTAAGCTGCGCGATACTTTCATCTTGTTCTTTCTTCAAGCGATCGTATTGCGCTTTTAATTCGTTCAATCGTTGTTGCTGCATTTTTTGTTGCGCTTGCACTTCAGCAGAACGGGCGTGTGCGGCATGAACTAATTTTTGTAATTCATCGCGTTGCTGTTCTAATGATTTTAATTGTTCGCGATTTTCAGAAATTTTCTGTAACGCAGATTCTTCTTGTTTTGCCAAATCTGCTATTTGTTTTGACAGTTGTTTTAATTCTTGCTCACGTTGGAACACACCAGCTTCTGGATTTTCTTCGCGAGAAACACGGATCCAGGAACGATTTAACCAGATGCCTTCCGGTGTAATCACGGATTCGTGATCTTCCAGTGTCTGACAAAGTTCGAGCGCCTCTTTTTCGGTTTCCGCAACATAAATTCCAGATAAAAGCGAATCTAATGAGTACGATGATTTCACCTTGCTTAATAAAGTATTTTTCTTAATAGACGCATTTTTCTGATCAGCACCATGCACAAAAGCAGAAAGATTTCCGTTTTCAAATGTGTTGAGCACCGATGTCACATCCGTTAATTGGCTAACACAAATGGCTTGTAAATTAATTCCCAGAACTTTTTCAACCGCATGTTCCCAACCCTTTTCCACTTCGACTTCTTGCGCTAGACGCGGTTTTTTATCCAGTTGATGTTTTGCCAACCACTGAATGACTTGGTTATTGCGCTGACCTAATGCAGTTTGTTGCAATGCTTCCAGTGACGCTTGCTGGCCGCGAAAACGCTGTAATTGATTACGAATTTGATTCAGTTCTTGCGTAAATTGCTGATAATCATTTTCAAGCGTTGCGATTTCTTTGCGTACAGCCGCCAGTTTTTCATCATGATTTTCTGTTTCTGCTGTGACTTCAGCAAGATGCTGAGTCAATTCCTCAATGTCGCTATCCAACTGAGAAAAATTAATGATTTTTTGATCTTCGAGTAATTTTTCTTGACGTTTTTTTAATGAAGCAAGAGTTTGTTCCAGATGTTGGATGCGTGTTTGCTGCACTTCTGCGGTTTGCGCGGTTTTCGCAGTGCGTTGATTAAATTCATCCCATTGGGTTTGCCAGGTTTGCATGGCTTTTTCAGCTTCAGTTGCCGCTTGTGTGGAAGCATTCACGGAAGCGGTCGCTGCTGCAAATTCCGGTGCCAATGTTTCGGCTTCGGCCGCTAATTCCTGTAATTCCAGTTCGATTTCGTCCAGATTATTTTTATTGTTTTGCCAATCGGCTTCGGCCTGCTGGATATCGCTTTGCCATTGGTTTTGACGTTCTTCGGTGTGTCGGATTTCCTGTTCGACGCGGGTGATTTCACTGCCTGCGGCATAATAACGGCGTTGAACATCTTGATAAGCTTCGACCAATGCGCGTTGAGTTTCGCGATTTTCTTCGAGCACAAGATTAGTATGGCTCAATTTGGCTTGGTGCGCTTCGAGGCCGGTTTCTTGTTGCTGGATTTGTAAGCTGGATTGGACCAAACGGCCATCCAATTGGCGCCATTGAATGACTAACCATTGGGCACGCAGGTTGCGCTCTTCTTGTTTTAATGTTTTGTAACGCTCTGCCGCGTTGGCTTGGCGTTTTAAGCTGCCTAATTGTTTTTCTAATTCCAGGCGCAGATCATTCAATCGGGCCAGGTTTTCTTTGGTGTGGTTAATGCGGTTTTCGGTCTCGCGGCGTCTTTCTTTGTATTTGGAGACACCAGCGGCCTCTTCGAGATAGGCGCGCATATCGTCCGGTTTAGCTTCAACCACCCGAGAGATCATATTTTGACCAATAATCGAATAGCTTCGAGGCCCCAATCCGGTGCCTAAGAAAATATCAATAATGTCCTTACGACGGCAGCGAGTACCATTTAAAAAATAGCTGGAATCGCCTTCGCGGGTAATTTGGCGGCGGATGGCGATCTCGGAATAAGTGCCATATTCGCCTTTTAAAGAACCGTCCTGGTTATCGAAAATAAGCTCGACCGCGGCCTGACCCACCGGTTTACGGGCACTGGAGCCGTTAAAAATGACGTCTGTTAGCGATTCGCCACGCAAGTACTTGGCTGAACTCTCGCCCATGACCCAGCAAACGGCATCGATAATATTGGATTTCCCGCAACCATTGGGCCCCACAACAGCCACTAACTGGCTAGGGACGGGAACGGTTGTAGGGTCTACGAAGGATTTAAAACCGGATAATTTGATTTTTTGAAGTTGCATATTCTCTATTCTCTAAGGTTACGTTCGTCCCTGAAAAACTGCCTGGAATTATAGCCTACTTTTACGCTGATTTGTATGTGCAATCAAAGATTAAATCGTTTAAGCTATAACTATGTCAGACACCCGTCCTGATCGATCTTTTTTACTCAGTCACTGGCTGGTTGGGGTTATTGCCGGTTTGGGACTTATTGCCTCTATTGGTCTTTGGTATTACTTCATTTCTAGTGAATCCATTGCGATCACCGATTCCCTGAAAAATGCCCTGCCCTGGATTATTTTGGTCGGCGGCATAGGGCTCACCTTAGTCATTGTGATCACGCTTTTTTTTAGTCGCTTACTCAATCAACGTCTGCGTTCCCTCCAAATTGCCAATGAAAATTTTAAAGCAGAATCCATCAAATTATTACAATCGCAGGAAAGTAAACAAAAATTGGAAATGGCCTTACTCCAAAGTCAAAAATTGCAAGCGGTCGGCACCTTGGCTGGCGGCATCGCGCATGATTTTAATAATTTGCTTTATGCCATCATTGGATATGTCGAAATGGCACGTGAAGATTTGCAAGAAAACACGGTGATTTATCGCAATCTCGGCAAAGTGTTAGAAGCCGCCGGTCGCGGTCAGGAACTGGTCGCGAGAATTTTAAGTTTTAGTCGTCGTCAGCACATGGATTTTAAACCGCTGCATTTACAAAATGCGATTGAAAACGCGCTGGAATTATTGCGCCCCACCATTCCGGCCAGCGTCATTTTAAAATTTGAACCCCTCATAAAAGATTGTTTAATCACCGGCAATCAAACGCAATTACATCAAGTGATTGTGAATATCATTAATAACGCAGTGGATGCGATGGACGGCGAAGGGGCTATCACGATTAAACTCGAAAAAGTTTCGAATGGCAGTGAATTACTGAATCAAGTCCCCGCGCGGAATGGTTCGGATTATTGCAAACTGACCCTGAGTGATACCGGTCATGGGATGGATAAAAGTACCATGGAGCGTATTTTCGAACCTTTTTTTACAACAAAAGAAGTCGGCCGCGGAACCGGTTTAGGTTTATCGACGGCCCACTCAATTGTGTTAGAACATCAGGGAACGATTTTAGTGGACAGTCAACTGGGTGTTGGCACAACATTCACTATCGTGTTACCTATGCTTACCGTGCCAGTAGTAAATGGCGTGCAAAGTTAATTTCAGGGAGAATGCAATGGCAAAAATTTTATTAGTGGAAGATGATGAACTGGTTCGAGACATGTTGGAGCAAACCCTTTCGCGCGCTGAACACGAAGTGAAAAGCGCGTGCAATGGTGAAGAAGCCGTGCAAATTTTACAGACGTTAGAACCGGATATCATGGTCACTGATTTGATTATGCCGAAAAAAAGTGGAATTACGCTGATTTCTGAGGTCAAAGATAAACATCCGAAAATGGAAATTATCGCTATTTCTGGTGGTGGGCGGTTGGATCCGACGGGTTATTTGGATTTATCCGAATCTTTAGGCGCTACTGTTTCATTTGAAAAACCCATTGATAAATCGGCGCTGCTAATGGCGATTGATTTATTATTGCACAGCCGGAGAGAATCGACCCAGCATTGATGTTTATTGGTTTCTTAATGATTCCTTAAGCCGCATTCTGTATCATATTTACACTTTAATATTATTATAAAATGAGGTGTGGATATATGTTAGCTTCAACTAATCTTGTTGTTCCAACTAAAGATGCGCCAGAACCAAAAGCGCCTGAAAAAATAGAAGTTACGCTGGTATTGGACTGCAAAGACGATCCAGAAATGGCTCGATTAAAAGAAAAAATCGCCCAACTAGAAGCGCATAATGCGGCAATCACCTCTCAAAATGAGCATCTGAAAATAAAATTCGATGCACTCAATGCGCCACGAGTGGCTAAAAAACTTCAAGAAAACGCTATGATAGGCGATAACGAAGAATGTTTGAAATTAGAAAACGCGCGATTAGAAAGAGCGCTTGCAAAAACGAAAGAAGAAAATGAACGTTTGAAAGCAGCCCTTAAAGAAACAGAAGCGAGAGCTCAAACAGCTGAAGCGGCGTTTCAAAAATTGAAAAAGCAGACTGCGCCAATCGTAGAACACGTTTTAAAAGCAATGCCAAAGCGCGCACCAAAAGAGCAAATCAAAGCATTTGAAAAACAAATGGCAGAAAGAAAAAAACCTCCATTGCGACGCTCATCTTCACATAAGTCATCCACATTAAAAGAATTTCAAAAGACAATTTTTACTAGAGTCCAAAGTTTGAAAGGACGCACAAAAACGGTTTCAGATGCTAAAGTTGAACAACCAGCCACACCAAATGGTGTAGCCGCAAATAAGAAACCAACAACTCACAGTCGTGGAATTAGCCGACAGCTTGGAAGTATCTTCTCTCTTAGACGCGAAGTTATCCCACCAGCAGCTGAGCCTACAGTAGAACTCGAAAAAGATTATTATTCAGGCAATGACATTTGGCGATAAAGAACCTATGACCTTTTAATGCAATTTCAGGTTTTTTAAGAATTCCTTAATGTGGAAAGTTATAAAATGGCCTCATTTGTAACTTTTCATAATGAGGATAAAAATGACCTTTCTAAGACTCACAGCAGCACTACCCAATCAACAAGATCCATCTGAACAAAAAGTAGAAGCCAATCCGCAGTTTCTATTCGGATCTTTACAATTTCTGATGCGGAAAAATGCCCATTTAGAAGGCCAATCTCCCATTGATCATCAAGCGTTTAATTCAAAATTAAAATTTCTTTTTGAAAGTTTAGAACTTGGGCATGAATTTGATGAAAAAGCTATTCCCGAACTTTCAAACCAGACACAAATTCCAGTGGGGGTATGGCGTGTTACTCGAGATTATTTGAGTCACCCTCAAAGTACTTCGCAGCAGATCAATGAACTTCTGAAATTATTTCATCCTGATTTACAAAAAGAGGTAAAAGGTCTTCTAGATTCATTAATCCAGAACATAAAAAATAAATATGCAGCAATCAATCCTCAGCGAATTGCGGCTTTAACAGAAAATGGTTATCTTGGTTTAGTCACAGCTAATTTTGATCCGCTCGCTTATTGCAGAACTTATGTGTTACCGGAACATTGCACAGTTCCTCTTGATTTCAAAGGAGCAAATCCTACCCTACCGCAAAATGGAATTTTAATTGGTAAAGTTAAAGAAGCATGTGATTTACCAACAGCTGTTGTAAAGCAAGGGAATACGTGCCAACCTTTTATGATTTCAACCAGTAAAACCCAGGGAGATTTGTACCAATCGGCCGGAAGAAACTTAGGAGACAAGAGTGTTCTAATCCATTACCAATCCCATGGAGATGAAATTCAAGTAGGAATTTTTGGAAGAAATAGTGAAAAACGCGCAGGATATGAAATCTACGCGGGTTTCACAGGACATCTTTTAGTTTTATTCGATACATCAATAAAATTTACCGATACAGAATCCCACGGTGTATTTTTCCATTCGATGAAAAAAGGAAATAATTATGCTAAGCATTCTTGTCGCATCTATTTAGTTGATCGAGCAGTTAAGAACTCATTCCGATCGCCACGTTATATTCAAGGATTAAGACCCTCTGAAGCCATTCATACCGTTACTGATATGAGCCAATTTGCGCGTCCAGAAGGACTGTGCTTTTTGTTATGTGATTTTGAAGCCAATACGATAAATATGAGACAAGTAATGGCACCCAAATCTGCATTTCAGGGACCATATCCTTTTATGGTCAGTGACGACGCAATAATAAAATTCATGAATGATGATTTCAGGAGTTGTCCAAAGTTAGCAAATCCTGAAGCGAAAGAAAGTCTTTTTCTGGATCCAAAGCAAGTTTCAGAGTATTGCGCTTCGACGGCAAGATTGCTAAAAACACCGACTGACCAAACGGCAAAAACAAAATATCGCGAATGTTTGGGGAATGTATCCTTTCTTGGGTTTACCGATTTATCACAAGGACATGGTCCATTTCTTGCAAATAAAGTTGCAAATTTACAGGAAACGTATGCATCGCAAATTATTAGAGGGATGTGTGCATTATCCGATAGTTTCTTTGGTAATCCAGAGGATAGAGCTCGGGTTGATGATGCGGCAGATGTACTGCAGCATGCAAACCCGCCAAGGGTCAGAGCAATGCCGCGAAAAATTAAGAGAACCCCATATCGAGATTTGCCTGATTCCACAACTGTGGATGACTCTTCCGAAAACAGAAATTCGCGGGTTTCGCCATAATAAAAAACTGGATAGCCCCGCATTCGACGCTATCATATTTTTTAGTATTCATCGCATTGTAAGCTTCGATTACTGAGGGATGCGGAAAATGATAGCGATTGCGATAGCCTATTGGGAATAAAACATATTCCGGATGGACGAGCGCGAGGAAATTTTTTTCGGCCGAGGTTTTGCTGCCGTGATGTGGCGCCACTAAGATATCAGTTGGCAAATCACTTGCATCCTGCTCGACCATTTTTTCTTCGGCGTATTTTTCAATATCGCCTGTCAATAAAATATGTTTATCATGTGCTGTGATGCGCAACACGCAGGAACTGTCATTATCAAAGCCTAAATCATTTTTATCGGGATATAAAAATTTAAAATTAACGCCATCCCAGTTCCAGCTCTCGCCTGCTAAACAGTAATGCGTGACCGGTTTTGCAATTTCTTCGGGTACGCTGGTTCTAACTGTATCAACAGGAAATCGTTTTAAAATGGCAAATGCGCCGCCGATGTGATCGTTATCGCCGTGACTGATAACTAACATGTCGACTTTCTTAGCGCCAGCCGTTCTTAGAAAGGGAACGACGACACTCTCACCCATGTCAAAATTATCATTTAAACGCGCGCCCGCATCGAAAACTAAAAAATGATTTTGGGTTTGCAGGACGGCAGATAACCCCTGCCCTACATCGAGTAAAGTAAACCAGGCGTCACCAAATTCAGGCGTAGGTGGTTTGTAAAAAATCATCGGCAAAAGCGCTATTATTCCTAAATATTTTCCAGGAAATCGATTGGGTAATAATAAGATGACAATGCCAATCATGGCGATAACTAATAACTTTTCTGGAATGACGTGATACCAATTTCCGAATGAAAGATGAGAAAACCAAGCCAGAATTATCCATAAAATATTTAATAATTTATCAGATAAAATTAATACTACACTGCCGATTTTTGCAGAAATTAATAAAAGAAAACTGCCAAATAAACTTAATGGAACGATTAGAAACCCAACCCATGGAATCGCAATACTATTGGCGACAAATGAAATCAGAGAACATTGTTGAAATAATAAAAGACTGAGCGGCACTAAACCTAAGGCCATAACCCATTGAATACGTCCCCATTTCCACCAAAATCCTGCGGGTGCCAAGCGTGCGCTGACACCAAAAATAATTAATGCGACAGCGGAAAACGATAACCAAAAACTATCTGTCAGGATATCCAATGGGTTTATCAATAAAACCAAAAATAATGCGAGACTGTAGGCTTGCCAAGTAAATGTTTTGCGTCGAACTAAATTGACGCATAAAAAGGCGGCCAGCATAATGCAGGCACGTTGACTTGGGATAGAAAAACCCGCCAACGCGCTATAAAGTATTGCCATGAATAAAGCAGCAAAAGAAGCGGCATGCTGCGCGGGCATTTTTAACAATAATCGCGGGAATTTGCGCCAGCCTCTTGAAACCAGAAAATAAATAAATCCCGACATAAAACCAATATGCAAACCCGCGATCGCCATTAAATGATTGGTGCCGGTATTTCGGAGCACTTCCCAATTTTCTGCCGATATCCCATGACGTTCACCAACGACTAATGCTGTGATCCAAGGGGATGTATTCGTGTGCGGTAAATTAGTTTCAATTTTATCTTTTAAAAATTGCCTAAGACGATCAAGAGGCGCGCGCCATAATTGATGCGAAATTAAATGATTATCTTCATTCACGATATAGCCGCTTGCCCGAATTCCTTCTTGAAATGCCCAGGCTTCATAATCAAATTCGCCGGGATTGCGTGTGCCATGGATTTTTTTAAGACGTGCCGTCAATTGCCATTCGTCACCCACTTTTAAATTGGGTATGGCATTGCGCCAGGATAAGTGTATCAGTCCTTTTGCTGGATAATTGTTATTTTCTGATTGAATTTTTTTAATAGAAAATAAAAAAGATGTCATATGGTTAGAATCATTTGGAATCGATGCAATGGTGCCGATAATTTGAATTGTTTTACCTTCTAGAATTTCTGGCAGCGTCCAAGCTGAAATTATCTCTGCGCAAAATAATAGCCACACAAATCCAAATGCAAAAAACGCAATGAATCTTGTGTATTTAAAAATAACTGAAACAACCGCAATTGCTAAAACAATTAAAGAGCATTTTAGGTCATGTGGTGTTCTGAAAAAATATGATAATAGAATGCCGAAAAGAAATAAAATGGTACATATCGACATGTGTAATCCTTTAATATTTTAATTAATTAATAATCAGCACAGAGAAAATCGCACCACACTTGTCATCCCGCAAAGTGTAGGGTTTGGCGCAATGTTTAATTAGAAAACTCGTTTAAACTTCCACCAACCGCCCATCTTCAAGCGCTAACACTCTTTGAGCTTTTTTGGCAATGTTCATATCATGGGTCACCATGATGACACTGGTTTGAAGGGATTTTTGTAGATCAAAAAATAAATGTAACACTTTTTCCGCATTGCGCGGGTCGAGGTTTCCTGTGGGTTCATCAGCCAGTACGCAAAGTGGATCACCGACGAGCGCACGTGCAATGGCAACGCGTTGGCGTTCGCCACCCGATAATTCACCAATTTTATGTTGTAATCGGTTTTTTAGGCCGACTAAATCCAGTAATTTTTCTGCTTTTTGTTCGGCAAGCGCAGGCTCCGTGTTCCGAATCAATAACGGCATGGCCGCATTTTCAAGCGCAGTAAATTCCGGTAATAAATGATGGAACTGATAAATAAATCCTAAATAAGCATTCCGCAAACGACATTTTTCATTTTCAGAAAGGGTTGCGAGATTTTTTCCTGCTACCGTCACGTGTCCTGTTGTCGGTTTATCGAGACCACCTAATAAATGCAGTAAGGTACTCTTGCCCGATCCTGATGTTCCAACAATCGCAACCATTTCGCCTGAATTCACTTCAAGATGCACTTGGCGCAATACTTGGATTTTGGAAATGCCCTCATCGTAGGTTTTGGAAAGGTTCGAACATTGAATCGTCACTTTACTCATAACGCAGCGCCTCCACCGGTTCCGTACGCGATGCGCGCCAAGCAGGATATAAGGTCGCAAGCAAACTTAAAATCAATGCGGCTAAACTGATTTTTACGATGTCTTGCAACTGCAATTCAGAAGGTAAATAGTTAACATAATAAGCGCTAGATGAAAGCAATTGCACACCAAAAATTTGTTGTATCCAATTGACTATGGCAGTCACATTCGATGCCAGTGCAATTCCACCAATAATTCCAAGCACAGTCCCGACAATTCCAATCACCGCGCCCTGCACCACAAAAATCATCATGATCATGCGAGGCGTTGCGCCAAATGTCCTGAGAATTGCAATGTCAGATTCTTTTTCATTAACGACCATAACCAGCGTACACACTAAATTAAATACGGCTACCGCAATAATCAGTAATAAAATAAAAAACATCATGGTCTTTTCAAGTTTAACGGCATGAAAAAATGGCCCAAACTGATCCGTCCAATTCTGAATGCGCGCCGTTTGAGTTAATTGCTTAGATAAATCTTCAGAAATTTTCGGCGCCGCATATAAATCTTTTATATTCGCATGCAATCCGGAAACATTTGAACCCATTTGAAATAAGACTTGTGCATCACCCAGCGAAATAAACGCCATGCCCACATCAAAACCAAATCCACTGCCAGCACGGAAAATACCAACCACGGTAAATCGTTTATAACGCGGCAAAACGCCTGCAGGTGACAGCGACACTTGCGGTGTGATCAAAGTCACCTTGTCTCCGACGATTGCATCCAGACGATTTGCTAATTCTTCGCCTAACACAATCCCAAAACCTTTTGGAACTAAATCCGTGAGAGCACCCTCGACCATCTTATCACTTAATCCCGATATTTTTTTCTCAGCGTCCGGTTGTACGCCGGTCAACATCGCAGGTTGAACACTATTTGCATGCGTAATCAAGACTTCTGCATTCACATAAGGTGCGACGGCGGTCACCTGTGGATTATCTAATAAAATTTTTTCGAGCTCTTGCCAATTTTCGACATAGCCTGCGACACTTGTCACGGTCATCGGCGGCCACATGCTAAAGACGCGCTTTTTAATTTCGCGGTCAAAACCATTCATTACGGATAACACGGTAATTAACACCACGACACCTAAGGCAATGCCAAAAATCGACATGAGTGAAATAAATGAAATAAAATGGGTGCGTCGCTTTGCACGTGTATAGCGTAACCCGATATAAAATGCTGCTGGTCTAAACATCTTTAAATAACCTAAAAAAATTCTCAGTCGTTTTAGCGGCTAAGGTTTCAGGGTCCATGCCCCGTAAATTGGCAATATACTCTGCCACATAACGCACGTAAGCCGGTTCATTTGTTTTACCACGATGCGGATTGGGCGCTAAGTAAGGCGAATCCGTTTCTACTAAAATGCGATCCAGCGGCATTTTTTTCGCGACGTCCTGAATTTGGACCGCATTCTTGAATGTCACAATGCCTGAGAATGAAATATAAAAATTCAAATCCATCGCATCCTTTGCCATTGCCCAATCTTCGGTAAAACAATGCATAATCCCGCCTACATCCTGTGCCTGCTCTTCCCGCATGATTTGTATTGTATCGTCTTTCGCCTCACGTGTATGCACAATTATGGGTTTTTTTACTTTTTTTGCGGCACGGATATGCTCACGAAACCGTGCGCGTTGCCATTCGGTTTCGCCCGTACTTCGATAATAATCAAGGCCGGTTTCGCCGATGGCAATGATTTTTTTATCGGCGGCCAATCGGACCAAATCATCCGCGGTCGGCTCTGAATCAATGTTTCTTTCATTGGGATGCAAACCCACTGACGCATAGATATTGGGATGCTTTTTGGCAATATTTAATACGGCGGGAAAATCTTTCAATGTGATACATACATTTAAAAAATGCGTGACACCTTCTTTTTTTGCCAATTCAAGCGCTTTTTCTAGATCACCCTCATATTTGGTTAAATCCAGTTGGTCCAAATGACAATGTGTATCTACGAGATTCATAATTGCACCCAGCGCATCAGTAATTCTTCGAGCATTAATAATCGATTCAAGTTAAGACCCGTCAACACATGTGAATAGATTTTTTTGACATGATCCAGAAAGTGAAATAATTGTTGAGTTGAGATTTTATGAACCAGTTGAGAAAAAACACCCTCGTAATCTGAATTGGTTAAGTGGTTTTTATCTCTAGTCGCATTAAAACGCAGCATGTCCTGCAGCCACATAAATAATAATTCAAAAAAGACTTTGGGATCACACTCCTGAAGTTTTGCCGCAAGTGTTATCGGATCCATTTTCTGGTCTTTTAATAAATGCAAACCATCGTATAATGTTTTGCGTGTTGCGAGTAAATCGGTTTCTGAAAATTCTTTTGCTTTGAGTGGTGCGCCTTGCGCCAAATTTAATAATAATTCAGCTTGCAGGATCTCAGAATTTTCATTCAGCCACGCACTTGATTCATGGATTGTGGGTTTTTGAAAAAAAATTTTCTGACAGCGGCTCAAAAGTGTTGCGGGCAAACGCGCGCTTTGATCGCTGATTAAAATAATAATCGTGTTTGGCGCAGGTTCTTCTAATGTTTTTAACAATGCATTAGCAGAATAAACATTCATAGCATGCGCAGGATTGACGATAATCACGCGAAAGCCACTTTGCATCGCCGTTTCACTGACAAACTGCACCATCTCGCGGATTTGATCGATTTTGATCGCACCACCCGATTGTTCGGGTTCCAGCAACATAAAATCGGGATGAGAACCTGCTGCAAATAAATGACAACCATGACATTGATGACACGGAGCATTCTGTTCGCGACATAATAGAAAACGCGCAAATTCCAACGCAAAAAATCGTTTGCCAAGCCCTGCGGCCCCTTTTAACAATAGCGCGTGCGGCAAGCGGTTTTGTTGTTTTAATTCGGTTAAGCGCTGCCATTGTGATGTTTGCCAAGGATAAATAGATTTAGGCATCGTTTAATCCATCTAAAATTGTTTTAATTTCATTTTGAACGGATTCTACTGGTTTTGTAGCATCAATTACATGAAAACGTTTAGGCTCTTTCGAGGCTCTGGCAAGATACCCTGTTCGCACTCGTTCAAAAAAATCTACTTTTTCCTGTTCAATTCGATCCTGCGGTCCACGATGTTTGGCGCGCGCCAAACCAATTTCGGGCGAGGCATCCAGTAAAATAGTTGCATTCGGTTTTAACGAGTGGACGATTTGCTCATCTAATTGCTGCAAAAATTTCATATCTAATTGTCGACCGCCACCTTGATAGGCGTAACTGGCATCGACGAAACGATCGCTTACCACCCATTTTCCAGCTTTCAACGCCGGCAAAATGACATGATGGATATGCTGTGATCGGGACGCAAACATTAATAATAATTCGGTATCAGGAGTGATTTTTTCTTCTGAATTGGGTGTTAGCAAAATTTCGCGGATTTTTTCTGCGATTTCAGTACCACCCGGTTCGCGCGTGATAATAAATTTTTTATTTTTTTGCGTGAGATATTCTTGAATAAATTGGACGGCGGTACTTTTTCCAACGCCTTCGATACCTTCAATGGTAAGAAAAATTCCCGAGTTCGGATCTCGCATGCGCATCCTTAGGTGATATTTTGGATATATTTTAGTAAATAATATTTCGTCAGAGAAAAATTAAAAAACCAGCGGTTTTTTCGGGCGGTTTCGACGGCTTTATTGTGATCGTTTAATTCACCTGAAAAAGTAGAATTGCCCGTACTGTCTGCCACAAAATAATAATAATCATGCTGCATAGGATGCAGGATCGCCGTGATGGCCGCCATGCTTGGCATTGCAATTGGCGTGGGTGGCAAACCTTTATGAACATAAGTATTGTAGGGATTATTGGCCTGCAAATCCGAACGTCGAATGCTGCCCGTATATTTATCCCCTACTCCATAAATTACGGTGGGATCAAATTGCAAAAGCATATCTTTTTTTAGACGATTAATCATGACGCCTGCAATTTTTGGTAATTCTTGTTCGACATAAGCTTCTTTTTCAATGATAGATGCTGCAATTAAAGCTTCATATGGCGTTTTGAAAGGTAACTCGGGATCGCGGGTTTTCCAGGCGTTATTTAATTTTTTTTGCATGGCGTTATAGGAACGATTCAGAATAAACATATCATCTGCGCCATCCATAAAATAATAAGTATCCGGGTAAAACAAGCCTTCCGGTTTGAAATTCGCGCCGAGTTTTTTCATGATGTTATCATCAGATAAACTTTGGATGGTTTGATGCAAATAAGGATCGTGCGAAAGCGCCGCGCGTAATTCTTTAAAATTCCAGCCGGGTACGATGGTAAATGTATGATATGCCAAGCCTGTGCCCGTGGTAATTTGATAAAGGATATGCGATTCAGACGTGCCTTTCCGAAAAAGATATTGTCCGGCTTTCAGTTGATGGGAATTATTTTTAAAGTTAACTAACATCTTAAATAAAAATGGATGCGTCACAATTTGTTGATTGGATAAATCGTCAATGACAGTGTGCATGGAGCTTCCGGAACGAACAAGGTATTTCACCCCATTGGGATCGCTTATGCTTGAAAAAAAGAAAAAACCCATCACGCGCACTGCAAGCCAAAGCAGGCAAAGTGAAAGCAATGAGAGAACCATCTGGTTTTTATTCATAAGGATATTTTACATGAGTTTTCTACATCAGGAAGCGTTTCGCGCTTTCAGCGCTTACATTGTTTGTAAATCCCTAACCCAGGCCTGCGGGCGCTGAAAGCGCGAAATTGATATGCGATGTTTATTTCAATTTTTCAAACAACAATGTCCCATTCGTCCCGCCAAAGCCAAACGAATTCGACATCGCAGCTGTAATTGTCATTTCTTGTGGTTTATGAGGGACAAAATTGAGATCACAGCCTTCGCTTGGATGATCTAAATTAATCGTTGGCGGAGCTATTTGATCACGCAAGGCCAGAATGGTGAAAATCGCTTCAACGGATCCCGCCGCACCCAATAGATGGCCGATCATGGACTTAGTGGAACTGACAGCGAGTTTGTATGCATGGTCACCAAAGCAGCGTTTAATCGCTAACACTTCCAATTCATCCCCTGCCATGGTTGAAGTACCATGTGCATTGATGTATTGCACTTTTTCAGGCGCTAGATTTGCATCACGTAATGCATTTTCCATTGCCATCGCTGCGCCCAAACCTTCTGGATGCGGCGTGGTAATGTGAGATGCATCGGCGCTCATGCCAAAACCGGTGAGTTCTGCATAAATTTTTGCACCGCGCTTTTTAGCGTGTTCATATTCTTCGAGAACGAGAACACCCGCCCCATCACCCAGCACAAATCCATCACGGTCTTTGTCCCAAGGGCGGCTGGCTTTTGCGGGTTCATCATTGCGTGTTGATAATGCACGCATGGCCGCAAAACCACTGATGCCTAATCGAGTCGTTGCCATTTCGGCGCCACCTGCCACCATCACATCGGCATCGCCATAGGCAATGGTACGTGCAGCAAGACCAATATTGTGGGTGCCTGTGGTACAGGCGGTAACCGTTGCTAAGTTTGGCCCATGCATTCCGTACATGATAGATAAATTGCCGGAGATCATATTAATGATCACGCCCGGAATAAAAAACGGCGAAATTTTACGAGGGCCCGATTCCAACAAAATCGCATGACATTTTTCAATCATCGGCAAACCACCAATACCGGATCCGATTGAAATACCAATTCGATGAGAGTTGCTGTCTGTCACCTCAATGCCAGAATCTTGAATAGCCTGCACACCCGCAGCAAGACCAAATTGAATAAAAAGATCGCGTTTGCGCGCATCTTTGTCGGTCATGTATTGGTTCGCGTCAAAGTTTAAAACACGACTACAAATACGGCAGTTAATGTCAGACGCATCGAAATGATCGATGGGTCGGACACTGCTTTTTCCCGCTAAGATGGCCTTCCATGTATCCTCCACATTCAAACCGAGTGGAGAAATCATGCCAAGGCCGGTTACAACGACACGTCTTTTACTCATGTGTTAATTAGCTTTTGCTGTGTTCTTCGAGATGAGTGGTGATGTAATCAATTGCTTGCTGAATGGTGGTAATTTTTTCAGCATCTTCATCTGGAATTTCTGTTTCAAATTCTTCTTCTAATGCCATCACTAATTCAACGGTATCTAACGAATCAGCGCCTAAATCATCAACGAAAGAAGCGTCATTAGAGACTTCTTCTTCTTTGACTCCTAATTGTTCTACTACGATTTTCTTTACGCGTGCTTCAATTGTACTCATATTATTTCCTCTTTAAACCGAATAAACTGTTCCTAAGTGTATGTAAAAAAATGTAAGTTGCAAGTCGAATTTTACTTTTTCTTCTTAATTCATGTACATCCCGCCATCCACGTGCAGAGTTTGGCCAGTTATATAGCCTGCAGCATCGGATGCGAGGAAAACGACTGCGGCTGCGATATCGTCGGGTTTGCCTAATCGCTGCATTGGGATCCTTGATAATAATAAATTGCGTTGTTCATCTGGTAAATTTTTGGTCATATCGGTTTCAATAAAACCCGGCGCAATCGCATTGACCGTAATATCGCGGGACCCGACTTCTTGGGCCAGCGATTTGGTAAAACCAATCAAGCCGGCTTTTGCCGCCGCATAATTTGCCTGCCCAGGATTGCCGGTTGATCCCACTACCGATCCCATATTAATAATTCTGCCCCAGCGCGCTTTTAACATATCGCGTAAACACGCTTTGGTTAACCGGAAAATAGACGTTAAATTGGTTTCAATCACGCGCGACCACTCGTCTTCTTTCATCCGTAATAATAAATTATCTTGCGCGACCGCTGCATTGTTCACCAAAATCGTTGGCATGCCAAAGCGTTCTTTGACTGTTGCAATCGCAGCCTCGATTGATTCCGGATTCGAAACATCCAGCACAATACCTGCCCCTTTGATGCCGGCCCCTTCAAATGCTTTCGTAATTTTATCCGCGCTTTCCTGAGTGGTTGCAGTCCCTACAACGGTGGCTGTTCGTCCTAACGCGAGCGCTATTCCATGACCAATGCCACGGCTCGCACCTGTCACTAATGCTATTTTCACGAGTTTTCAGTCTCCAGTACGGTTTGTAGGTTATTCATATCAGTGGTATTGCTGAACTGAAGTTCGGGTGCAATGCGTTTATTCAGTCCGCTTAAAACTTTTCCTGGACCGCACTCAATGATAGTCGAAATATTAGATCGCGCAATCGTCTGGATCGTTTCGACCCAACGAACCGGCATATACAACTGACGAGTCAAACCATCGCGTATAGCGTCAGGGGTTTCATAAACGTTGACATCCACATTACTTAAAACAGGAAGAGTGGGTTTTTGGATCGAGATTTTTTTCAACGTGTCCGCGAGTTTTTCTGCGGCAGGTTTCATTAAAATACAATGAGATGGTACGCTCACTGGAAGTAATTTAGCAATCTTCGCGCCCGATTCTTTTGCCAACACTAAAGCGCGCTCGACTGCGATTTTGTGCCCTGCAATGACAACTTGGCCTGGACTATTAAAATTGGCAGGCGCTAAGACCTCGCCTTGGAGTTTTGCTTTTTCGCAAAGGGCTTTAACGGCTTCGTCTTCTAATCCAACGATCGCAGCAAGCGCACCTTCACCAAATGCAACGGCATCTTGCATGTATCGGCCGCGTGCGGCAACCAGTGAAATAGCATCTTTAAATGCAATCGCATTCGCACACACTAGCGCCGTATATTCGCCTAAACTGTGCCCTGCAAGCATCGCCGGTTTAAAATTTTTTTTCGTTTGCAGAATAGACCAAACGGCATAAGACGCTGCTAATAATGCAGGCTGAGTATGTACGGTTTTATCTAATTCTTCGGCGGGGCCATCTTGTACTAATTGCCACAAATCATAATTTAACGCAGCAGACGCTTCGCTAAAAATTTTTTTAACCTGATTAAATTCGTCAGCGACCTCTTTCAACATGCCAACAAATTGAGAACCTTGTCCGGGAAAAACAACAGCGAATTGCATAGCACCCTCTAATATTTTATCAACGCCGAACCCCACGCTAAGCCACCCCCGAAACCTTCTAAGAGAAGTGTATTACCGTGCTGAATGCGACCATCGCGAACAGCTTTGTCCAATGCCAGCGGAATAGACGCACTGGAAGTATTGCCCTGATCTTCTAAGGTGATTGCAACACGATCGAGTGGCAGGTCTAATTTTTTGGCCATCGCCTGAATAATTCGAATGTTGGCTTGATGAGGAACCAGCCAATCGACATCCGATTTTTTCATCGAATTGGCTTCAAGTGTTTCATCAAACAAATCACCTAAGATATTGACAGCTAATTTAAATAATTGGTTGCCAGTCATTTTGATGTATAACTCTTCTTCGACATCAATGGGTCGACCGATACTGTGATCCAACGATAAAACATCTTTGTGCGTGCCATCGGCGTGTAAATGCGTGGATAAAACACCGGGCTTGTTGGAAGCGCCCAGCACAACCGCGCCTGCCCCATCGCCGAATAAAACGCAGGTGGTGCGATCAGACCAATCAACAATGCGTGACATAACTTCACTGCCCATCACTAATGCATATTTAATCGCACCTTGTCGAATATATTGATCTGCAATGCTGAATGCATACATAAATCCAGCACAGGCTGTCGAATTCAAATCAAAAGCAGGACATCCTGCAATTCCAAACCGTTGTTGCAAAAGACAAGCGGTACTCGGAAACATTTTTTCAGGTGTAGTCGTCGCAACAATAATCATGCCGATTTCTTCTGGGGTAATTCCTGCCGCATCCATCGCGTTGCGCGCGGCTTTTTCTCCCATCGTTAAAGCGGTTTCATGTTTTTCGGCAATGTGACGTCTGCGAATACCGGTTCGTTCTACGATCCATTCATTGGTCGTATCCACAATTTTTTCCAAATCAAAATTCGTCAGAATTTTTTCTGGGAGATAACTGCCTGTTCCTAAAATTTGAGAATATTTTTTCATTGATTTAATTCTCTAGTTGATTAGCCGTGTCATCATGTTTAGATAATTTTAATAATCGTTCTACTTCGGAACTAATGCGTTCTGGAATATTTTTTTCGATTTCGATAATCGCTTCTTCGATGGCGTGAGCAAATGCTTCTTTGTTGGCGCCGCCGTGACTTTTTATCACAATGCCGCGTAAGCCAATTAATGTTGCGCCATTGTAACGGTTTGGATCCACACGATGCGTAGCCGATTTTAAAATGGGTTTGGCTAAAAGACCGATTATTTTGGTCAGTGCATTTTTCATGAAAGCTTCTTTGATCAAGCGTCCAATGAAAACAGCAACGCCTTCCGCCGTTTTGAGTGCGACATTACCAACAAAACCATCGCAGACAACAATATCCGCGTCGCCTTTATAAATTTCATCGCCTTCAATGTAACCTGCGTAATTTAAAATGCCTGAGCTTTCGAGTAAACGAGCAGTCTCTTTGACCTGTTCATTGCCTTTGATATCTTCAATGCCAATATTTAATAAAAACACTTTGGGCGAAGGATTATTATCAACTGCGGAACATAACAAAGACCCCATCACTGCAAATTGAAATAAATTTTCAGCGGTGGAATCGACATTGGCACCGAGATCGAGCAAACGGACAATTTTTTCTTTATGGATCGTTGGAAACGTTGAAACAATCGCGGGGCGATCAATGCCCGGAATGGTTTTTAAAACAAAACGGGCAGTCGCCATCAATGCACCAGTGTTGCCTGCGCTGACACAGGCGCTAGCTGTGCCGTCTTTGACGAGATTGATTGCGACGCGCATGGAGGAATCTTTTTTGGTGCGCAACGCAATTGCGGGAGATTCATCCATCCCAACTTGTTGTGAGGCATGATGAACCGTAACGCGACCGTTCATGACCTTGCTCGCCGAATGCTGCTGTAATTCTTTTTGCAAAACAGCTTGATCGCCGACCAAAATCAAATGTAAGTCAGAATGAGCCGACAATACCTGCAAGGCAGCTGGAATAATCACCGAGGGGCCGTGATCACCCCCCATCGCATCCACTGCAATGGTAATTTTATTATTCAAGGTATTACTCTTCGCCGCTTTCTTCTTCGACTACGGGTTTACGGACAACCACTTGACGGCCCTTGTAATAACCATCTGGGCTGACATGGTGACGACGATGCGTTTCACCGGTTGCAGCGTCAACGGACAATGCAGGGGCGGATAACGCAGAATGAGCGCGACGCATACCGCGTCTAGCGCGAGATTTTCGACTTTTTGCAACAGCCATGGGATGTAACTCCTCTCACAATTCATTAAAAAAAAGTATCTATTTGCCTTTGTCCTTTTTGGTCCGCAAAAGTTCGATGACTTTAAACGGATTATCTGACTCAGCTTCATCGTCTGAATCAGCCTTAAATGGCATTTTTACCTTGCAATCTTCTGATTTATGCATAGGTACAATGGGCAAACTGACAATCAGTTCATCTTCTACTACTTCAAGTATAGACAGTTCTTCGTCTTTTACGACTACCGGATCAAACCGTTCAGGTAGTTCATCAGCCTGTTCTTCGGTTTCGACGATCCCCAGCATAAAGTCGTCTATTATCCCATATTTGAAGGTTTCCATACAACGTTGGCATTGCACGATTAGGTCGGTTTTTAGGTGGCCGCGTAGGAAGCGGATGCCCTCTTCATCGACCCCAAATAGGAGATTAATATCCACCCCGCCCTCATCCGAGGCTAAACCGCTCTTTAAACGGGTCATTTCATTGATCGGCAAGGTACCCTGCAAACGGGTTCCATTGTCCGCAAATCGAAAGGGGTCAACTTTTGTGGGTATTGTGTCTTTTGACATAGGTGCGGCATTTTATGCTGAGGAAATTTCCGTGTCAAACAGGGATTTAGCCTATATTGTGCCTCTTGTTCCCGCTTTAAGAGCTTGCTGCTGTTTTTTTCGAATTGATTTTTGGTCGGGGTCCTGTCACCTATCTTCTTTTTTTCATGCTGCGCATGAAAAAAAGAAGATAGGTGCCACCCCGTTTTTATATTCGAAAAAAACAGCAGCAAGCTCTTAAAGCGGGAACAAGAGTTTGAAGGTGGGGGTATTAAAGTTGTTCTAAAAAAACTTTTAATTCTTCATCCAATGGGGCTGTTACTGAAATTTTCAGTCCTGTTGAGGGTAGAGTAAAAGACACGTGGTGGGAGTGTAAAAACAGCCTTTTTAAGCCTTTTTCTTTCATGGATTTATTGAAATCCCGATCACCGTATTTTTCATCCCCTGCAATTGGGTGTTTTCGATATTGGGCATGGACCCTTATTTGATGGGTACGGCCTGTTAATAGATCGGCTTCAACTAGGGTTGCATCGTCGAACGTTTGGACTGGCTTAAAAATCGTAAGGGATTCTTTGCCTTCTTTATTAACTTTAACAATTCGCTCTCCGCTGCTTAGGATGTTTTTTTGTAGGGAAACATCGACTTTTAACTCTTTTTGCGACCAATGGCCTTTGGTTAAGGCCAAATACTGTTTGGAAACTTTGCCTGAACGCAATAATTCATGTAATTCGCGCAATGCACTACGTTTTTTTGCAAAAATAAGGCATCCAGAAGTATCCGCATCCAGACGATGGGCCAGCTCTAAATTGGGATGTTTGGGATACATGGTTTTCAAAATCTCGACCAAACCGATTTTGACCTTGCTGCCACCATGGACTGGGATACCTGACGGTTTATTGATAATCAGCACTCTTTCATCTTCGAATAAAATCCGATCAGTAAGGGTTTGCGTAAGTTTTTGGCTCGGGGTAATGGGCTTTTTGGGTAAATCCGTTTTGATTGGGGGTATACGAACGCTATCCTCGGCTTGCAAACGATAGCTTGGATCAATCCGTTTTTTATTTACCCGCACTTCACCTTTACGCAAAATGCGATAAATATGCGATTTTGGCACCCCTTTTAATCGAGTTACCAGGAAATTATCAATTCGCTGACCGGCAAATTCAGGGTCTATGGTCAGGTATTGAACTGTTTTAGTCATAGGGGGCTGCCTTAAATTTTTAAATTATAAAGGCTAAACACTATAATTGATAGAAACCTAAAATACTGGTATAGTCACAATGACTTAGGATCAATATTAATTACCTAACTTATTGAATATTAATAACCCCGCGGCATGCCGTGGTAACTGAATAATCGCAATCCAGACTCATGAGTTTGTCTAGGTTGGAGCAGTGAGCGAGTTCTCGTATAGAACAGCCACTCAAGGCGAAAGAATACTTGTAGTATGATAATGAGAATTAACCATATCAAGCAAAATACCGGGGCAACCCCTTTTAAATCATCGCCTTATATCCTGTTCTGCCCAAATCTCTTGTGTTATGGAGCGCCATAAAACAACAGGTGTCTATGAAAAGAATGTTAATCAACGCAACTCACAAAGATCAGGAGTTGCGAATCGCTTTGGCCAGCGGCCAGCATTTGTATGATCTTATTATTGAATCAGCCTCTCGCGAACAGAAACAATCCAATATTTACAAAGGCCGGATTACTCGCATTGAGCCGAGCCTTGAGGCCGCATTTGTTGACTATGGCGCGGAACGCCATGGCTTTTTGCCACTGAAGGAAATCGCCCGCTCCTGCTTCAAATCTGATTATGTCGATACCGGCAGACGTCCTTCGATCAATGAAATTATTGTTGAAGGCCAGGAACTCATTGTCCAGGTTGATAAAGAAGAACGCGGCTCCAAAGGGGCAGCGCTCACGACTTTTATTTCACTGCCAGGTTCCTATCTCGTATTGATGCCTAACAATCCTCGCGCCGGCGGTATTTCCCGTCGCATTGAAGGTGATGAACGGTCTGAATTGCGTGAAAATTTGGCTGCATTGCAATTACCCGATGGCATGGGCGTCATTGTCCGTACCGCGGGCAGCGGTCGCAGTCAGGAAGAATTGCAGTGGGACCTTGATATTCTGTTGCGTCATTGGGAAAACATCAAAAAAGTCACCGAACATCGCGCAGCGCCCTTTCTCATTTATCAAGAAAGCAGCGTCGTCATTCGCGCTATTCGTGATTATTTACGCAAAGAAATTGACGAAGTGTTAATTGACGAAGTCAGCGTTTACGAAGATGTGTTAAACCACATCAAACAAGCACGACCGGATTTTGCGCATCGGATTAAACTTTACAAAGATCCGACGCCTTTATTTACCCGTTTCCAAATTGAAAGCCAGATTGAATCGGCATTCCAACGTGAAGTGAGATTGCCTTCGGGTGGATCGATTGTGATTGATCATACCGAAGCATTGGTTTCGATTGATATTAACTCAGCTCGCTCAACCAAAGGCGGTGATATCGAAGAAACCGCACTCACCACTAACTCAGAAGCCGCCGAAGAAATTGCTCGCCAATTACGTCTTCGCGACTTAGGCGGTCTGATCGTTATCGATTTTATTGATATGACACCGATTCGCAATCAACGCGAAGTCGAAGACCGCTTGCGCAATGCGCTCGCGATGGATCGAGCGCGCGTGCAAATTGGTCGCATTTCACGATTTGGTTTATTAGAAATGTCGCGTCAGCGTTTACGTCAATCGCTTGGCGAATCAACACAAATTAGTTGTCCGCGTTGTTTAGGTCAGGGTTCGATTCGTGGTATTGAATCGATGGCGCTTTCGATGATGCGTTTAATCGAAGAAAACGCGATCAAAGAAAACACCTCACAAGTTCGCGCTGTGTTGCCGGTTGAAATTGCAACCTATCTCTTAAATGAAAAACGCCAAGCTATCATGGACATCGAAAAACGCCAAAATGTGGCTGTTCTAATTGTTCCTAATCCGCATTTCTTAACACCCCATTACGAAGTGGAACGCATACGTGCATCTGATGTGACGGAAAAAGATGAAAAGCTGGTGAGTTACAAATTAGTTATTGAGCCAGAAGTCGAAGCGATCACTGGAACTCAAGTTGCACAAAAAACTCATGCGGAACCCATGATTAAAAGCATGCAGATCGATCAGGCATCACCACCACCTGCTCCATCGAGTTCTTCTTCAAAAACACAACAAGGTTTGATCAAACGTTTATTGAATTATGTTTTTGAGAAAAAACCTGAAACCACATCCACCACAACTGAACCCAAACGCGAACGACGCGACTATCAACGTTCGTCTGCGCCACGCGGAGATCGGGATAATCGCGGCGGCAGACCTCGTCATCAACGTCATCGTGGCGGCAAAAAACCGCATCAGCGTCGGGATGATTACAATCAGCGAAGACCGCAGCAGCAACACCACCATCAGCAAACTCAAGAACGTCCTGCACCAACGCATCACGCAGAACCGATGCAGCATGCAGCACCCGAGCCTTTAACACACATCGAACCAGCGGTCATCCCAATTCAACAACCCATGGATACCGAGGTCAATGGCAATATTGCTGTGATGGATAAACCGGTCACTCATTTGTCCGAACATAAATCCCGTTATCCTCACTCACAACGCCGCCGTAACAAGCGTTATTCCAAAAACCGCCATCGCCGTCCTCATCCAGGAAAGGAACAAAATGCGCATGCGGTTGAAGGGGAAGTGAATATTAAAGTGAAAAATGGGACGGATGAAGGGTAAAAGACTTTCGAGATTGATACGAAACGCTTCGTCATTGCGAGGAGCGCTTTTTGCGATGAAGCAATCTTTTTGAGATTGCTTCGACCGAAAAAAACACGGTCTCGCAATGACGTTGGCATCAACCACCAATTCGACTACTTACTCCTCCCTGCTTTTTCGCCGTGTCAAACTCCTACCCATAGGTTGGAGTTCAGATTCTCCCGCTACTGCACCTTGACTTACTAGATCTTGAGTGGATTGCCCAAATAATCCAGCTTTTGGAACAGATTTCTTAGCAGGAGCAACTGCTTTTGCATCTATCTGAGCATTCAGGGCAGATTGGTCTTTAATTAATTTGAAAGTAGAGAGAGAGAGTACGGCTATCGTTGGTCCCCAAAAATCCATGAATCCATCATCTGCAATGAATGAAGTTTGTTCCCGAAGCCTTTGTTGTGATTTTCGATATTCGGAATATTCTTGTCTTGCTTGGCTAACAAACTGTTCGAATTCATCGGCTGGTGCAAAGACAACTGCCTTTGGTTGCAACCTTCGATACTCGGCATATTGTGTTTCTGCCCGCTTTAAAAGCGGCTCAAGCTGATCAGCGGCTTTGTTTTGTGCTGCATTGAACTCTTCAACCGTTTTATAGGGAGTATTGCAACTGCGTGATTTTTGATCTTTAAATTTTTGGCTATCAACCCCTTTCCTACATTTTGCAATTATATCTTCTACAAATCCGAAAATACTAAATGCAACCGGATCGTCATCTCGTTTAACATAAAAATCATCTGCAGAAATCCCCCAAAGAGTTGTATGACTACATCCCACCTCCAATATCGGAATATCAACAACATTCATTTCTCTAATGGTCATCTTGAACGCTTCAAAAGCTTGCTCTGCTGGCGAAGGCATTGCTTCAGCCTTTGGTAAATTCATCTTAGCAGCAGGAGCATCTGATTTTTGATCGGGTATTATTAGGCTTTCTTTTCCTAAGGACGTAATAAGTTTTTGGAGTACTTGAACATGTTTTTTATGTCTTGCATCAATATCTCTGTTAAACCATCGAAATCCTAACATTTCTGGATCAGATAACAAAAGTTGTTCTAACTTTTTCGCGACACCTTCTACGAATTGATCTTCTACATAATGAAAAAGACATTTTTTATGCTTAGTTGCTCTTTCTTGGGGTAATACTTGCCCTGCTGGAAATTGTTTCGTTTCAACCTTAACATCAAAAACATCACCCGCAGGGCCGCGTACAATTGATGAGGTCAACACAATATAGCTTTTCATCTTTTCTTGCTTTTTAGCTTCAGATGCTTGTAGTTCACCAAATACTGGTGACACTTTTGTGCTTTTTGCTTCTTGTTCAGCTTTTTTTAATTCCAGGTATTTTTTGCCTTGCGCAAGCGCTTTTGGAATTAAAGGTTTAATTTGGTCATGATAAATTTTAACTCTCAAAGCATTGATTTCGTCTAACGTTTTATAAATAGGATGAGGATTTTGTTTAAACTCTTCTGCATCAATTTTTAGATGTTGTTCATATTCATGAGCTTCAGATCCAACAAATACAGCCAACAAAATATCTTTATTGTTTTTGTTCGCTAAAAAATCCCGGTGCTTACTACCAAACATCTCAGTGATAAAACCCCTATGGGAGGTATTTACTACTGGAAATTGAATTTCTTCAATGGCTTTAGCAGTCGCTCTAAACTCTTCTAAAACTTTATGACTTTCCATAACCATTCCTCGTTATTTTAAAAAAACTCATTTTATATAATATTGGTTAAAATGTACACATTAATTTACTCTTCCCCCGCCATCCTCCTAGCCCTAGACTCCAACATCACTGGAATATCATCAATCACCGGAAACGCCAGCCGATCAAATTTACAAATCAATTCCTGATTGGTCCGATCAAACAATAATTCACCTTTAAAAACAGGGCATGCTAAGATCTGAAGCAAATTATTATTCATTGAGTGCTCCTAAAAAAGGCTATGACAACACAAAAAATATTTAACCTCAACTGTATCCATTCATCTTGGCGGGACTGCATTGAAGATGCCTTAAAAAAAATGGATAAAACCTATCTGGAAACCCTGCAAAAAAATAACTGGCTGCCGGGAAGCGAAAAAATTTTTAGCGCTTTTTCATTACCGATGGAAAAAGTGAATTATGTGTTGTTTGGCGAATCACCTTATCCCCGTGAGCATTCAGCGAATGGTTTTGCTTTTTGGGACGCCAATGTCAAAAGTATTTGGTCCAATGACGGGCTTAGCAAAGAAGTCAATCGCGCGACCTCTTTACGCAATATGATTAAAATGCTTTTAGTCGCAAAGGGTTTACTCGATCCAAAACACACGAGCCAACAACATATTGCGGCACTCAACAAACATCATCTAATCCAAACCAACGATGAATTATTTAAAAATCTCATCAACCACGGATTTTTATTATTAAATGCCTCTCTCGTATTGCAGGATACCCCCGTCAAAAAAGACGCCCTCGCCTGGCAGCCTTTTATCAAACATGTGCTGGAACAACTTTTTAAAAAAAATCCGACCATCCAATTAATTTTGTTCGGCAAAATTGCCATTGCAATCGATGCCCTGGTCGATCATTTTGAAATTAAACGTCTTTATGCCGAGCACCCTTATAACCTTTCTTTTATCCAAAATCCGGAAGTCATTGATTTTTTTAAGCCACTCAATTTATTAGAAAAATAACCGTAAACAATTAGCATTTTTATTGCCATTAACGCTCAAAAACGGTACATTTAGACATCAGTTTTTCAGTGGAGCCCTTTCATGCGAGTCTTATTAGTTGAAGATGATGAATTATTAGGCGATGGCCTGCGTACCGGGCTTATCCAATATGGCTATGCAGTCGATTGGCTAAAAGATGGCCTATCTGCTGACCAAGCGCTTAAAACTGAAAATTTCGAACTCGTCGTATTGGATTTGGGACTACCCAAAATGTCCGGTATTACCGTTTTACAAAACTTACGCTCCCGCGGCCAAACCATGCCCGTTTTGATTTTGACGGCCCGCGAATCGATTGAAGATCGCGTCAAAGGCTTAGACAGCGGCGCCGATGATTACTTAACGAAACCGTTCGACCTCGATGAACTCACTGCTCGTTTACGCGCATTGCAAAGACGTTTTTCTTCACGCGCAGAACCGCTCATTCAACATGATGATATAACGTTGGATCCAGCAGCGCATACGGTCAGTTTAAAAGGCGAATTAGTGAGCGTCTCACGCCGCGAATTTGCTTTATTGCATAAATTATTGGAAAACGCTGGTCGAGTTCTCTCTCGCGAACATTTAACGCAATCGCTTTACGGCTGGGGCGAAGACGTCGACAGTAATGCACTCGAAGTCCACATCCACAATTTACGAAAAAAATTCGGCCAAGATTTTATTCATACCATTCGTGGTATCGGTTATATGATCGATAAAAGTAAAGATGAAAAATGATTCGTTCAATACGACGATTTTTGCTTATCAGTCTTTTTATCAGCATAACCATTGCTTCAACGATTACTGCCGTCGGAAATTATTTACTGGATAAAGGCGTCATCCAACCTTATCTTGATGAAAAACTCATAAAATTTTCAGACATTATTCAAGCGATCAATCAAACGTTTACGATTCAGAAAAAAGAAAATAATCCCGTCGAATTGCGTCTTGCTAAAATCGAGACACCGATTGTGCCGAGTCATTTACTTTTTCAAGTCTGGACGCACGATCAAAAATTATTATTTCATTCCAATGAACAACCGTTTTTTCCGTTAAATGCAGTGCGCATAGGATTTTCCGATCATATCTTAAGTGGTCGAGAATGGCGAGTTTATGCATCACTCGATAAAAAAACCAGTAACAAAATTGTTGTCGCCGAATTATATGACATTCGTGATCGATTGGCAGATGAAATCGCGCGGAATAATGCGTATATTCTGCTTGTCACTTATCCCATTTTTGGTATTTTAATTTGGCTCATCGTTGGATTAGCATTGCGTTCCATCACGCGCGTCACATCAGAAATTTCTAATCGCGCATCGACTTATCTTGAGCCCGTGGAATATGAAAGCATACCAATTGAAATTCAGCCGTTGGTTTCGGAACTGAATCAATTATTTATTCGCTTAAAATTAGCGTTTGATCGCAATAAACGATTTGCAGGCGATGCGGCGCATGAGTTACGCACTCCTCTTGCAGCTCTTAAAACACAGGCTCAAGTCGCTTTACGTGCGAATAATACCAGCGAAGTGCAGCAAGCACTGCAAAAAGTGATTCAGGGCGTTGATCGCAGTTCTCACGTCGTCGCACAGTTGCTGACACTCAGCCGCTTAGGCCGCGAAGAATCACTGGAAGATGTGGGTCCTGTTGATTTACAAAAAATTGCGACTGAAATTATTGCGTTTTTGGTCCCAATTGCCCTTGAAAAACACATCGAAATTGAAATGGCACCGCCTTCGCGTGGCGCGATTATTTTTGGTAATGAAACCGCACTTGGCATTTTAATCCGTAACATCGTCGATAACGCGATTCGTTACACACCGGAAAAAGGATCAGTCAAAGTTCAAATTATCACGACCGATGAAGATGTTATTTTCCGTGTGATAGACACGGGCCCAGGCATCCCGGCCGAATTGCGTGAACGTGTATTCGAGCGCTTCTTCCGAATTTTAGGCACCACGGCGCCGGGTAGTGGCTTAGGCCTTGCGATTGTCAGCCAAATTGCTGAATTACATCAGGCGCACATTATTTTAAGCTCCCCGCCTTCCGGCAAAGGATTGCAATTCGACGTCATTTTTCCGAAATATAATGAAATTTCAGGCTAGCTTAAATGGATATTTTCAATCAGGTTCATGATGACTCGTTAATCTTGACGCCTAATCGTCGATTATCTGCCGTTTTATCCCGAAAATATTCTGAATGGCAAACCACACAACAAAAAAAATGCTGGCCCACCTTAAAAATTCTGCCCTTTTATCCGACTTGGCTAGAAAAAATCTGGCAGGAATATGCGGCGCGTGAATTAAACGATTGCACTTTTTTATTGTCATCACAGCATGAGCGAATTTTATGGGAAAAAATTCTGCGCGATTCTCCGCTGAATGAAACCTTGTTGCAATTAACAGATACCGCGAAACTTTCAAAATCGGCTTGGGAGACATTAAAACGCTGGCGAGTGAGTCTTGATGATCCAAATCTCGCATTAACTGAAGATAGTCGAGCGTTTTTAGAATGGGCTTTACAATTTAAGAAAATCCTACAGAAAAATAACTGGCTAGACCAAAATAGCCTTGCCGATGTTATTGCAGAAAAAATTAAAAAGAAAAAAATCATACCCGCTAAACAAATTATTCTGTTTGGTTTTACCGATATCGCTCCACAATATCAATATTTATTGAATTGTTGCGAAGCGGCGGGCACTGAAATCATTCATGCCAACATGACATCAATCAATGAAAAAGCCCACAAAATTGGATTGCAGGATGCAGAAGCAGAAATTCATGCAATGGCGCGCTGGGCAAAAGCATTGGCGCCCGAATGCGAATCCATTGGCTGTATCGTCCCAGATTTGCACGTGTTACGCGACAAAATTATTCGCATTTTTTCAGAAGTGTTTGAATCACCCGATTTTAATATTTCAGCCGGGAAAAGTTTAACAACTTATCCTATCATTCATGATGCGCTACAACTTTTAAAATTAAGCAGAAAAGCATTACCGCTACCTACTATAAGCCAATTGTTGCGATCCCCTTTTGTTGCGGGCGCCGAAACAGAACGGTTTCAGCGAGCGATTTTTGATGCACGATTGCATTCATCCAATGTGACTTTGGTTTCGCTCTCGCAATTAGTGGATGCAGAATATCCTTTTAATTTAAACGAATCGTGTCCACAGCTTGCCGAAATAATTAAAAAATTTCTGGGACCTGAAATAGACCTAAAAGAAAAAAAACCGGCTTCTCACTGGGTAAAAGTCATTTGCGATCAACTCGTGCTCTGGGGCTGGCCAGGCGAACGCAGCATGAATAGTCATGAATATCAGGTCGTTCATCATTCTTGGTTGCCTTTACTCACTGAATACGCAAGTTTTGATATGATTCTTGGCGCGCTCTCTTTTAATGAAAGTCTGCATTATCTCATTACGCTAGCATCGAACATTGTTTTTCAACCCGAAAGTCCGCAAACCCGTGTGCAGATTTTAGGTATGCTGGAAGCGGCAGAAATTCCGTTTGAACGAAGTTGGGTCATGGGATTAGATGACATTTCATGGCCCGCAAGGCCAAAGCCTAATCCATTTATACCTTTGCGCTTGCAGAAAAACCTGTTGATGCCAAACGCTTCCGCTTCACGTGAATTAATTTATTGTGAGAAACTGACGCAACAATTAGAACAGTCTGCTAAAGAAATTATTTTTAGTTATCCTAATCATATTGAAGATCGCGAATTATTCCAAAGTGCGTTATTAAAAAAATATCCTGATATGACGCTCGATTCCTTGCCTCAAAGCGCATACACCAAAGTCGCTGTCTCCGTGTTTAAATCTCAGAAATTAGAAAGCATTGAAGATTATCAAGCCCCAGCCATTTTACCAGATGAAGAAGTTCATGGTGGCGTGCGCATTTTTAAAAATCAGGCAGAATGCCCTTTTAAAGCCTTTGCAGAAATCCGTTTGCATGCCAAAAAATGGGAAGACACCACGCTCGGTTTACGAAAACTGGATCGAGGAAATTTAATCCATAAAGCGCTGGAATTAATCTGGCGTGAATTACGCAATTCTGAAAAACTCTTATTAATACCGGATGCCACGTTAAAAGAATTAATTCGACAATCCGCCGATACCGCCTTAAAAACGATAGGCGCATCCATTAAATCGCATAACACACGCTATCTCGCACTCGAATTACAACGTTCTGAAAAAATCATCTGGGACTGGCTGCAAATTGAAAAATCCCGACCAGGATTTTCAGTCGTCGCGCTGGAACAGGAAATTTCAGCAACCATTGGGCGCGTCAAAACCCAATTTCGCGTCGACCGAATTGATGAATTAACTGAAAATACCGCTGAAAAACAGTTAATTATCGATTACAAAACCGGCAAAGCCATCGACAAAAAAAACTGGTTTGGCGAACGACTCGAAGAACCTCAGTTACCAATTTATTGCATAGCCAATCCAGACAAAACCATTGGAATTGCATTTGCCAAAATTAATCCGACTAAAATGGAAATGACTGGTGTCAGCAAATCCCCTTTAAAAATCAAATCCGTTTATCCGCTGGCTGATTTGAAATATGCCGATGCGACGTTGTGGACTGAGCAAATGCGCTTATGGCAAAAAAATTTATCGGAGCTCGCTGACCGTTTTTATCAAGGTGAAGCCTCCGTCAGTCCGAAGGACCCTAACAAGACCTGCACTCATTGCGATTTGAAATCCTTTTGCCGAATTTATGAATTGACCCAGTTAGAAGAAGATGATGATGAAACCCATGAATTTACAGGACAGTAAAGAACGGGAAGCGGCGCTTGATCCAAGCCAGTCGTTTATCGTCCAGGCGCCGGCCGGATCTGGAAAAACCGAGTTGCTGACTCAGCGATTTTTAGTGCTATTAGGAATCGTGAAAGAACCTGAAGAAATTCTCGCGATTACTTTTACCAAAAAATCGGCGGCAGAAATGCGCACGCGAGTCATCAGCGCGCTTAAAAATGCAGAGAATACACCGGAACCGAAAAATTCACACGAGAAAAAAACATGGACATTAGCGAAAAATGCTTTAAAAAATAATGTCCATTTTAACTGGAAATTGCTGGATAATCCGAATCGTTTGCAAATTCAAACCATTGATTCATTTAATGCAAGCTTGACGCGCCACCTCCCCTTGCTCGCGAATTTTGGCGCACCCCTTGAGATTGCGGATGATCCTTCTGTACTTTACCGCGAAGCGGTTCATGAGTTTTTATCCCATTTAGAAGAAAACGTCGCATGGGCTGAAAAAATCGAACAATTATTAATGCACATGGATAATGACCTAAGCAATGTGGAAAAATTATTAATCGACATGTTAGCTAAAAGGGATCAATGGTTACCGTATATAACGCAAAACGCCAACAATCCCGAACTTAGAAAAACATTGGAACAACACTTATCGCACGTGATCACGGATACCCTGCAAACATTGCATGACAGCTTTCCTGAGGAATATGCAGATGAGTTTGTCGCACTGGCGCGTTTTGCTGCGCAGAATGTTATACGCGAAAATCCTGAATCATCTATCCGCAATTTAGCTGAATTAACAGCAATGCCCGGTAGCCAACTTGAGGATTTACCATTATGGGATGCTCTCGCGAATTTGTTATTAACCAAAGAAGATAAATTTCGAAAAGATGTGACTAAAAAAGAAGGATTTCCGGCGCCTTCCGAATTGAAAAATCCAGACGAAAAAAAATTATTAAGCCGTTTTAAGCAGCGCATGAAAGAATTACTTGAGAATTTACGAGATAACGAAGAACTGAATCAAGCGCTGATCGATTTTAGAAAACTTCCCGAATCGAATTATGCTGAACATCATTGGGAAACACTGGCCGCACTTCATGATGTGTTGCGAGTGGTCGTCGCCCAATTAAAATTAGTCTTTCAAGCTCACGGTCAAATTGATTTCATTGAAAATGCACAGGCTGCATTTCATGCCCTGGGTTCAGATGATGCGCCAACCGATTTAACTCTCGCGCTCGATTACAAAATCCAGCATATTTTAATCGATGAATTTCAGGATACGTCTAACAGCCAATTTCGATTATTAGAAAAATTAATTGCAGGCTGGGAACCCAACGATGGCCGTACCTTATTTTTAGTTGGCGATCCTATGCAATCGATTTATCGATTTCGCGAAGCGGAAGTCGGTTTATTTATTCGGGCTAGAAAAAAAGGGATCGGCGCACTCAAATTAAAATCACTTAATTTATCTGTGAATTTCCGGTCTAAAGCGGGTGTTGTTAATTGGGTGAATGAACATTTTAGCGAGGTATTCCCCGCCTTTGAAGATATTGCCAGTGGCGCGGTGTCCTTTTCTGCAAGTTCGCCGCATAATAGCGATTCTGCAAATAGCGAATGCGTCAAGCTACACTCGTTCGTGAATTCAGATGCTGAAACGCAATCCCGTGGCATAGTGGATATTATTTTAGAAAACAGAAAAATTCATCCTGATAAAAATATCGCGATTCTAGTCCGGTCGCGTACTCATTTACAAGCTATTTTGCCGGCGTTAAAAGCAGCCAATTTATCCTATCGCGCACTCGACATTGAGCCTTTATTAAAACGTCCTGTCATCCAGGATTTAATGGCCCTCACCCGCGCCCTGCTTTTTCCAGCCGATCGTATTAGTTGGCTTTCCATTTTGCGTGCGCCATTTTGTGGATTGACTTTAGGTGATCTTTTAATCATTGCTGGCAATAAATCAAAACAAATTCTTTGGGGAGAATTACAATCTCGAGAAATTTTTACCAAATTATCAGTTGAATCTCAAACAAGATTAAACCGAATTCTCCCCATTTTGAAACTAGCACTGGAAGAGCGTCGGCGTCATACGTTGCGAGATTGGGTAGAACAAACCTGGTTGTCATTGGGAGGGCCGGCTTCAGTCAGTCAGTTTTCGGACCTCGAAGATGCTGAAACGTATTTTGAACTGTTAGAGAGTATGGATCATGCCTATGATTTGCCGCACAGCACTTCACTCGATCATGCTATCACTGAATTATATGCTGCACCCCTTTCCGATGCGGATAATACCCTGCAAATCATGACCATTCACAATGCGAAGGGATTAGAATTTGATATCGTGATCTTGCCTTTTTTAGAGCGAAGAGCCTCCCAAGATGATAACCAGCTATTGCGCTGGATGGAGCGTGCACGTACTGGCGAGCAGCCCGATTTGATTATGGCGCCCATTCAGGCCGTCGGTGAAGAAAATAATTCCATTTATGATTACATTAAGCGCCAGCATTATGTAAAAAATGACTATGAAATGAGCCGTTTGCTTTATGTTGCAGCTACGCGTGCTAAAGAACAACTTCATATTTTTTTCAATCTCAAAACAAAAGAGCATGAGACAAATGCCATTAAAAAACCGATTAATAATTCTTTGCTTAATAAATTATGGCCGGCGATTGAAAATCAATATCAGAAAAATACTGCAGAACTGAAAAACGCAATTTTATCCAGTGAAAAAGCGATTTCCAACAAGTCAATTAAGAGACTTACTTCGAATTGGAAAAATCCTTTTGTCAAACCCATTTTTACTGAAGGCGCGGCATTGCATCAGAATAAATCCGGTTTTCAATTGGTTCAGAATAATGCGAAATATGTTGGTACCGTGCTGCATCAGATTTTGCAATTGATTTCTGAAAAAGGGTTAGCTTGGTGGAATTCAGAATCCGCCCTTCATTCGCAATATCTTAAGACTCAACTGCAACGTGAAGGAATGTTGGCAGAGGAAATTCCAAATGCTTCAACCAAGATTTTGCAAGCCCTCCAGAATATTTTTGCAGATCCGCGCGGCCAATGGATTTTACAGCCACACCAAGAAGCCTCTTCTGAATTTTCACTGACGATGGGCAATAAAAATTATGTGCTAGACCGTACGTTTGTTGATGAAACGGGAACACGTTGGATTATTGATTATAAATCGGCGGATTATGCAGGCGATGATTTGGAAAATTTTTTACTGACACAGCAAAAGCAATATGAAAACCAGCTTTATGAGTATTATCTTGCAGTGAAAGAATTAGACTCGCGGCCGATCAAAGTTGGCTTGTATTTTCCATTGATTCCGGCTTGGAGAGAATGGGAATTTTAGGTTGTCATTGCGAGGAGCGCAGCGACGAAGCAATCTTTTAGAGATTGCTTCGTCGCTGCGCTCCTCGCAATGACGGATTAACTCAGGCTAATTCAAAAAGAAATCCTGCATCAACGGCACATTCGGATTCAGCGCATATTGATTGAAATCCGTCACCCCATGCGTGCGCAACACATCTTCATCAATGAAAAAATTTCCCGTCGTCTGCCGGCTGTCACTCGTTAAAATGACATGGGCTGCATCCGCCGTAATACTCGGTTTTCGACTTGCTTGTAAAATCTGCTTAGGAAAATTCACCGCAATCGCAGCGGTTGCGATCGTGGTTTTTGGCCATAATGAATTGACTGCAATCCCATCATTTCTGAATTCTTCCGCCATACCTAACGTACACATACTCATGCCATATTTCGACATCGTATAAGCCAAGGTTTCTTTAAACCAACGCGGATTCATATTCAATGGCGGTGACATGGTTAAAATATGCGGATTTTTCGCTTTTTTTAAGTGAGGAAGACAGGCTTGCGAACAAACAAAGGTGGCGCGCGCATTGACACCCTGAATCAAATCATACCGTTTCATGGGTGTTTCTAAAGTCGGCGCTAAAAAAATCGCACTTGCATTATTAATCAAAATATCAATACCACCCCACTGTGCAACCGTTTTTTCAACAGCTTCATAGACTTTGGTTTCATCGCGAACATCAACTTGCAATGCTAACGCTTCGCCGCCCGCTTCTTCAATTTCTTTCGCAACAGTATGGATGGTTCCTTCTAAGGTGGGATGCGGCTGATCGGTTTTTGCAGCAATGACAATCTTCGCGCCATCTCGGGCACATCTTAAAGCCATTTCTCGCCCAATTCCGCGGCTCGCACCGGTTATAAAAATCACTTTGTTTTTTAAATTTTCCATAATATTTTCCTTATTTAAATAGCCCTTAAAGCAAACTCGTATCTAACGTACGCAGCATTTGTCGTCCTGCACTGACTTCATGCATGATCGTACAATCAGGTAAATTCGTATCGATCGGCTTGATCCAGCTGCTCTGCATCGCAATCTGAATGCCATTCAGAACACCCAGTACGGTAATGCGATAATAATTGGCAGTAATCTTTGTTGGCGATAACTGAATATAGGCGCAAGGATCATTTCCCAAGTCCTCGACGATATAATAGTATTGCATGCTTTGCAAGGTGCCAACACAAGCAACAGGCGATTTCAGCGTAACCATTAAATCGGAAAGTGAAGTAATGGGAACGAGACAGGAAGGCAACGCTTGCACTAAGGCCATTTCAGCATTCGCCAAAGCGAGCGATGCTTGAGAGCGAAGCATTATTTTCCGCCAACTATTTTCTGCCTGTTTCATTTCAAGCAGCGCCTCATGAAGCGCGGCAATGCCTATTAAAGTCATGATTTGTAAAAAGGCGAGCACAATTAATAAAGCAAAACCGCCGAAATTTTTATAGCGCATGATAGAGATACCATTTTTTTGAAAAATTTCCTGCTGCAAAATCAGCAGCAAGATCCAACCCAACCGTTTTACCACTCTCATCCTGATCATTCGTTATAACAAAATTAGTCACGTTTTCTGACAATTCCGTGCGTCGTCCATAAATATCCGATTGATAAAGTGCAAAAATTATTTTTCCATCGCGCGTCACTCGATTGGTTTTATCGATAAAAAAAGTATTGGTATCAAATAAAGCCACTTCATCATTTTTTTGATAACGCGCACTTAGCGGTTTTTCAGTGGTGATCATTTGCTCCGTTTGAGTCACAGAAATTTTTTTAATTTGAAAAATATCGGCCGATGCACAATTTGAAATAATAACGATATCTCCCTTTGCGAACCGTGGACTCAGCGCCACAAAAAATGTTGAAAAACCCTGCATATTTCGAGTTAAATTAGTCAAAATGGCATCCGCATGCCGAACAGTAAGCATTGATTCGGTCCAGGTGATTTTATTTTCAGGCGTCACTGTATACGATAAAAATCCCTGTAGCGGAAAATGATCCGTTAATTTTCCACAACCAATATTCCCTGCCTGATTTATTTCATTTTGTAAAAATAAGGTAACAAAACGTTCATTTTCCTGAAGGGCCGCAAGGTCAGTTTCTGACTGCATTGCTTTTTCAGCTGACAGAAAAATAAAAATAATCGAGGCAACGATCAAAGTACTTATCAGCAATGACAAGAGACATTCGATTAAAGTAAAACCAATTAGACGGGTAATTTTAAGCAATTGATTTTTCCTAATTGAATGTGATCGCAATTTTTTTCAGTGGTTTTTTGTCCCCAAAAAAGCGTAATGGAGTCTGGTGGATTGCCTGAGAGATAACCTTTGCCATTTGGCAATAACGCCTGATTTTGCTGGTTCCAGAGAGTTAACTCCCCTTGAACATCATCGGGATGAGCCTCCAGACGCTGCACCATCGCATCGAGTTGATTTTGAGCCAAACTGAAAAAATAGGCGTTGTGATTGGCCTGAAGAGCCGCAAATTCCATTGCATTAAAACCTAACAATAAAAAAGACAATATCGTTAAACTGACCAAAACTTCAATAAAACCCGTACCTTTTACGCAATTTTTCATCGTAAACTCCTGTATAATATAAGTTAAAGACCCTTCTTGAGGATTTGATATGAGTCAAACACACGAAGAAGACCGTCGTTATTTGGAAATGTCTGAAATCACGACGCCGGATATGGCGAATTTTGGCGGGAATGTTCATGGGGGGCATTTGTTGCAGATGTTGGACCATGTTGCATACGCTTGTGGTGCGCGTTATGCGGGAAAATTCGTGGTCACGCTTTCCGTTGATCAAGTCTTTTTTAAAGAACCGATTTATGTGGGTGAATTAGTGACTTTTTATGCTTGCGTGAATTTTGTCGGCACAACATCGATGGAAGTGGGTATCAGAGTCATTGCAGAAAATTTATTAACGCGGATCGAACGACATACGAACACCTGCTATTTTACTATGGTTGCGGTAGATGACAAGGGGAAACCAACGAAAGTTCCGCCGATTACGATTCATAATGAAACTCAGCAACGACGATTTGATGAGGCGAAAGCTCGTCGGGAGATGAGGATTCAGATGTTTAAAATGCGGGGGAAATAAATTGGGGGGCCTTCCGCGAGCCGGATTGGTTTTGCTTCCCGCGCTCGGGGAGCGTACGTCTGGGGGGCCTTCCGCGAGCCGGGTTGGTTTTGCTTCCCGCGCTCGGGGAGCGTACGTCCATGTACTAAAGCATTTCATCCATGAAACGCAATCGCACGGGAAGCAAAACCAACCCGGCTCGCGGAATTCTGGGTTGGAAAAAACTATCCGTGCTTTTTCATGAAATCTTTCATAAATTCCACTAATTTATCGACACCCTCTTCTGGCATGGAATTATAAATACTTGCGCGAATGCCACCGGCCAGACGATGGCCTTTTAAGTTGGTCAGGCCTATTTTTTTCGCCTCTTCTAAAAATAAATCATTTAATTCAGTGGTATTTAAATTAAAAGGAATATTCATGATGGAACGATAATCTGGATGCACTGGATTATTATAAAATTCTTTATGGTTATCGATCAAAGAATATAATTTATGGGCTTTGCGTTTATTCATTTCATAAAATTTCTGCACGCCGCCTTTTTTCTTCATCCAGGCTAATACTAATCCAGCAATATACCAGGCATACGTTGGCGGCGTGTTATAAAAAGATTTATGTTCCGACTGAATTTTGTAAGTGTAAAGCGTCGGCGCATGCGGCATGTGCTCCTTCACTAAATCATCGCGAATGATGACAATATTAATTCCGGCTTGGCCAATATTTTTTTGCGCGCCGGCGTAAATAATGCCGTATTGTTTCACATCAATCGGTTGCGACAAAATCATGGATGACATATCAGCAACTAACGGCACATCGCCTGTTTTTGGGACCCAATGAAATTCTACGCCTTCGATGGTTTCATTTGGCGTGTAGTGTACGTAAGCGGCTTTTGGATTCAGTGACCATTGATTTTGCGGCGGGAGCCACATGAGATCGTCTTTTTTTTCTAACTTGGCTGCGACATTGACTGTGCCATAACGCTCTGCTTCGGCAATGGCTTTTTTAGACCAGATACCGGTATC
>JAJPGW010000002.1 GCA_021325575.1 Gammaproteobacteria bacterium
GGTTATCGCCAGGCTCTTATTCAAAATCCCTGGAAAATGCTTCCAGGGATTTTTTTGTTTTAGAAACCCTCAGACTGGTTATCCTCGTTTCCTTCTGGGGGTTTTTAATTTTTGAATTAATACTTAATTGACCGAACACCGCATATTACTAATTTGTGCATTTCCATTCGCTCCCTGAACTAACGTTCCTCTGACGGTAACTGTCTGATTACCATCGACTGAAATATTACACGATGCAGGTAATCTCTGTGGATGCATACTCATGTTGCTCGCATCAACCACCATAATGGTTTGGATATTTCCCTGTTCTACGATGGGATAAGCTCTTCCGGCATTACCATTCAAGATGCTCACCGCTCCAACATGGGTGACATACAAAAAATAACGATTATTATTTACAGGCCCATCGATCTTCATGCGAAGCGATGATCCTGCCAATGTTGCCATTGAAAAAACCAAACTTAAAACAGCAATTAATACTCGTCTCATTTCTAACCTCGCAAAATTAAACATGCTGGTTAAAATGTTATCAATTAATTCTTAAGAGAGTATTAATAGAACAGCGAGATAATTTATCTTATTGAAAAATAATGATTTTTTATAGATGGGAGTTAATTACCCTTTCAAAAGAAACGTCACAGGCCCATCATTACAAAGGCTAATTTGCATATAAGCCCCAAATGCTCCAGTAGCGATAGGTCTATGTTTTTCCTGAGCTTTTTGGACTAAATATCTAAATAATTGTTTGCTAGGCTCTGGCGGCATCGCTGTCGAAAACCCAGGCCGCGTCCCTGTTTTTGTATCAGCAACAAGGGTAAATTGGGACACAAGCAATAAACCCCCTTTCACATCCCTAACACTCAGATTCATCTTTTCCTCAGCATCTTCAAATATGCGATAGGCTAGAATTTTATCCAATAACTTATCCGCATTCGCTTCCGTATCGGTTTTTTCTATCCCAATCAATCCCAGGATTCCCTGTTGAATGGCGCCAATAACTCTTTGATCGATTGAAACAGATGCCTGGGTAACTCGTTGAATCAACGCAATCATAGTAATTTTTACTCCGATTCTTAAGGTTTTATTAAGAAAATTATTATTAATTAGTAGCTTATATTTAAGTTTAGTTTAAGAAAAGTCTTTTATACTGAGCCTAATTAAATGCTGCATGAGGTCCACAATGCAAGAAGAACGCAAAGCAAATCAACAACCCGTTGAACTCTTACAATCTCCTAAAAATCGCGCCAAGATTTTTAAGGCATTTTTGGCACAAAGAAAAAATGCTGTGGGTTCGATTCAAAAAGATGATAAGGGTATTACTGAGATTCTTTCCAATCGTCAGGCATTTGAAAAAGACGGTCCAGTAAACAGGGACTATCTTTCTCATGCAATCCAACAATTACACATTCTGCAAGATGGTAGGAATGGCATTCAATCTCAATTCGTTAAAGTAGAAGTAGAGGGTGTAGAGCATCACGTTTTGTATCGTGATGCAAAATTGCAGGATACTAAAAAGAAATACGACCCGGGTTATGAAAATTGGGCCATCATGGGGCTCAATTATTTAAATGCTGCCAGAAAATTGCTATCAGTCTGTTATAACATTTCACCTGATAAATATGAATCGCAAATTCAGACGATTGCAACAAAGTTTTTTGATCAAATTAAAACGAGTAAAGACCCGCAAACAGAAATGACAGTAATGGTGCAGGAAATTCTTATCCCATTTCTTGTTGAAACACTTAAACCAGCAATAGAAGCACACCTTAAGAAAAACGGCCAAGAAGTTTCAGAAAAAGTTAAAAAGGAAATGTTTGATCAATTACGAAATCGATTACAAAAAGAGCTAGTCGAAGTTCGCGATTTTTGTAATTTCGATCAGCCAGCTTATAGTCTTGCTACGCTCACCCAAATTGATCATGGTGGTAAATCAAAAGAAATATTGCAAGTTGATGTTCCTATGTGCGGTGGATTTACTGATAAACAAAAAAAAGAATTTCAACTATTAGCTAATCCATCAACAAAAAGTGATGCATTAGAAACTATTGATTGGTTTCAAGCAGAAAATGATCGCGTTAAAAAACTTATCCGTCATCATGCAAAGGATATTCTTGAAGGTCGGATGACTTCAACCCAACTGAGAAAATTTATACCCGGCATTAGAAATGCGGGTGAAGTGCGCCTTTTTGATGTGACGGATCCAGTAAACGACCGACAAATCATCCAAATCCATCATTCAGGTACACTCGCACATTTGCTTCCGACCAAAGCAGCAAGCTTTGCAGCAACCGTAGAAGGTATGCAACAAGCAAAGAATTTGATGGGAGCGAAGTATACCTATACACATTCTTTATTGAGTCCTAGTAACCCATTCCAAAGTTCAAAAGATTCTGATCACTTTCTTGTTTCTCAAATGCAACAAGCGGCTCCGGAATCAAAAATTGAGTTCGCCAATTCTGCTTTGAATCCTCTCCGCTACGTAGAAAGTCGTATCGAAAATCATTCTATTGTCAATGCGGCAAGTCGATTAATTCGGGAGCATTCGTCTAAATCGCAATCTGATGACAAAGAACAAAATGAAGCCCCTGTTCCTCCAGAAAAAATGGCATTAATAGAAAAATTAAAAACTGTCATGAGAAAATATCATAATATTTATCGGGGGAAATCACCTCTTCACTCAGAGAATACCAATTTAAGATTGGCTGCGCTCAGAAATATTATGGCAGACCTAATTAATCAAATTATGGGTGAAAGTAATCTTGTCGAACGTGCTAAAGTCGATGATGATTTTGCTAAGGTTTGGGCTGTCATTGTTCTTTGCAGAAGTGGTAAAGACCGTGCCGGACTAGTCGAATTTAAAACAGTAAACGATGCGATACTGCTGGATACAACAGAAAAACTAGCTGGATGTGGGCTTGAAAAACATATTGTACAACGTATGGCGCATGCGGGTCATATCAGAAAACGTGCCGGTTTGAACGGAGGCACATTAGGGGCGTGCGGTATTAAAGCAGATACCTATAGCAGTATTCCAACAAGTTATAGAGATCCAAGTCTGTTTAACCGTATGTTGATTTTCTTTGGTTTAAAAGATTGTAGTCAAAGCAGTTTGCCTATGATCGAAAAAACCGCCAAACTCAATGAAAAAATTCCAAAATTGAAAGTAAAACCCACGCCGTGGTACAAAAATAAAAAATTTGGCTTGGGTTGTCTTGCTATTGGCGGTGGTATAGCAGCAATTATTTTGACCGGAGGTATAGCTGCTATTGCGGGTGGTGCATGTGCGATAGGTGCTGGTTTGTTTTCAATTTATAAATCAAAAGTAAGAAAATCACATAAATTATATAACAAGAAAAAGGAAATAATCCGATCTTATGATGGTTTGGTACTTACACAGAACGCATCTGTTCAGCAACAACCAGAAGATAAAAGACCCGCACATAATACATCTGTGCCAACGCATGAGAGTAGCAATGGCAAACCTGGATTACAAAAACGTGTTGTCACAAAACCAGACGCTGTGGTTCTTGGTGGAGAAAAACAAATGGACTCTCCAGAATATTTAGACGCACAGACCGATATAACTAATTTGAACTACCCAGTTCCAGGATACATACAAGGAAGTGCAGCAACAGTTCAAAAAGAATTATTTGGAGATAATGCGGAAGCCTATTTAAGTGCGGCTGTTGCCGAAAGTGGCGGAGAATCATTATCGATTAGTCCATTTACCAACGAAGAACAACAGGGCGCGTTTGATTCAGAAGTAAAGCATCCACATCATGGACGATCAGGATCGGCAGGAGATGCAGGAGCTGACGATGATTGCTCTGCTCACGTAGGTGGCGATAGAACTAGCAGAAAAGCCCCTGCTGTTTAATGAAATGCTCACCCAGGCCTGCGGGCGCAAAAAACGCGCCCTTAGCCTGGGCTATTATCTCACGGCCTCCGGCCTATTCACAAAACCTGACACTTCGATTGCTCTTTTTCTAAAACCACCTCCTTCCATTTTTTCTGCAAATCAATCAACGAATTCTGCCACACCAACAACCTCGCTCGCACCGCTTGCTTTTTCACTTCCTCCGAACTTTTTAATTTTTCAATAAACAATTCTGCGGATTTGCATTCCGATAAAAAAGATTCCGCATCTTTAGACCCAAATGCTTTTTTTAAATTGCTAACATGCTCACCCCATTGTTTGCCATGACGTGTTGTCACGTGCGAGTGAGAATTTTTTTTAACAATCGGTACCGCGCGCGTTTTTAAACGGCGCTGAATCATGGCTAAACCCCCTACAGTTTTTCTTGAACGCATAATGACTCCTTAAAAAAATTGAATAGCAGCTTATTGGTGAATAAATGAAGAAAAAAACGCTGAATGAAGCGTGAAATTTTTTTTACAAGTGAAAATAAGAATTTAAACAGAAGTGAATTTGCGGATTATACTTAACTTAGAATGTTTTTCAATAGCATTAAAATCGCAATCAAGCCTCTCCATCCAACTATAAATGCAAAGAGGCTTGTTTTACGAATTTTATGGACTAGTGGGTTCAACTCGTTCTGGTCCTGGAGAGGAATTATTTGTTGGTGATAATCTTTGTTTGTGCGTCCAAAGATTTCGAGCGAGAAGGCTGCTTTTTGGACTCGGTTCGGAAATAGGCCATTTTGTCGGTGCTAATGCTGCAACCTTTTTATCATCGACCACTATCGCGCCTTCTGATTTTGTTCGGGTTAAAGGAACTGAAGTGAAGAACTGAATATTTGCTTTGGTTTCTTTGGGCTTAATTGAAGGTCCGGGATCACTTTGGGTAGTTTGTATTGTTGCAGTAGGAGTTGTCGCCGTTGCAGTAGTAATTTCCAATGGATCCAATTCAAACTTTATTGTAGTTGCCGTAGCCCGTAGTTCTCTAAATTTAACAGCCGCAAGGTTTTCATCAAAAAATTCGACTTTTCTTAGAATTAAATGCTTGATGTTTGGATTAGTTTTTAGCGCGGCAAAAATTTGCGAAAGTTGAAATACTGATAATTTACTACCGGTTAAATCAAGAGTCTCTCCTTTAAATTCTTTAAGCTGTTGAAGCTGATCATAATCCAAGCTATCGCGTGAGTTCTTAGCTGTAATTTTCATAAAATTCCTCGTGGTTCGCGGTGTTGTTTATTTTTGCATAATTTTATACTTTTTTATTAAATAATGCTATTTTTTATTCAATTTTTAAAATGGAATTAGGATGTCATAAACCCCTGTCAGTTGATTAAAAAGCCCATAAAGATCAGAAGCGGATAGAGAATGCCCTATCTTCTTGCTGTTGAGTTTTTACTGGAGGTTTCTCTGTGCTGTTAGTATCAGGAGCTGTGGTTGCAACTTTTGCCGGAGCTGACGGCTTTTTTTTATCAACAGGTACAAAAAATTCGTAGATGGATTTGACGAAATATTCTAATGCTGAAGGTTTTTCTTTAACAGTCAGCTGCGGTGTTTCCTGAATATCATATTTTATTCTTTTATTCAGAGATTGTTGTTTTTGAAATACGGCCGCAGCATCGTCAATAAATTCACATCTCACCACAACTAATTTGATTATGTTGTTATTCCATTTGAGGGCAGAAAAAATTTGTGACACCTGCATCGCGGATAACGAACAATCCATTAATTCCAGCGACTGATCATTTGCATCAGCATGATCATTGATTTGATCTACTTGATTTTTAGATAAAGTTGCTTTTGCGTCCTTTGCCTCAATTGGCTCTTTTAATTTCATATTTTATCCCTTAGATGCCCGTTTCCTCTCATGCTCTTTCAAGAATTTTTTACGAATCCGAATCGTCGAAGGTGTCACTTCCACTAATTCGTCATCTTCAATAAATTCCAGCGCTTGTTCAAGTGAAAACTGAATGTGCGGGGTTAAAATAATATTTTCATCCGATCCTGCTGCACGCATATTCGTTAACTGTTTTGCTTTGCAAACATTCACGACTAAATCATTATCGCGAGTATGGATACCCACTACCATACCCTCGTAAGTTTCAGTTTGTGGACCAATTAACATTCGACCGCGTTCTTGCAGATTCCACAATGCATAGGCTAAAGCCGTGCCTGCTTGATTTGAAATTAATACACCATTTTGTCGATGTGGAATTTCGCCTTTCACAGCAGGGGCATAATGACTGAATACGTGGTGCATCAATCCTGAACCCGATGTCATGGTTAAAAATTCAGTTTGAAAACCAATCAGCGCGCGTGATGGAATCACATAATCCAATCGCACTCGGCCTTTGTCATCCGTTACCATGTTTTTTAAATCGCCTTTGCGTGAACCTAATCGTTCCATGATTGCACCTTGATGCGCTGTTTCTACATCGATCGTCATGGTTTCAAAAGGTTCATGCAGTTCACCGTCGACCATTTTGGTAATGACTTCAGGACGAGAGACGGCTAATTCATAACCTTCGCGCCGCATGTTTTCAATTAAAATAGATAAGTGCAATTCACCGCGGCCAGACACTTTGAATTTGTCGGGATCGCCGGTGTCTTCGACGCGTAAGGCGACGTTATGTAATAATTCTTTTTCTAATCGTTCACGAATTTTGCGCGAGGTCACATACTTTCCTTCGCGGCCTGCAAAAGGGGAGGTATTTACCTGGAAGGTCATGCTGACAGTCGGTTCATCCACCGTTAAGGGCGTTAATGCTTCAACGGCAGCAGGATCACAAATGGTGTCAGAAATTTTTAACTCTTCGATACCGGTGATTGCAACAATATCACCCGCATTCGCAACCGGCACTTCACTGCGTTCCAATCCCAAATATTCCAACACTTGTAAAATTTTGCCCTGACGTGTTTTGCCTTCGCGATCAATGATCGTAACCGGCATGTTGCTCTTCGCCTGGCCTCGTGTAATGCGACCAATACCAATCATTCCCACATAACTGGAATAATCCAGCGTACTGATTTGCATTTGGAAGGGTCCGTTCGGATTGACATCAGGCGCCGGCACATTTTTGACAATGGCTTCAAATAAAGCGGTCATGTCCGTTGTCGTTTGACTTAAATCCAGTGTGGCATAACCCAATAATGCCGACGTATAAACAATCGGAAAATCCAATTGCTCATCGGTTGCACCCAATCGATCGAATAAATCGAAAACCTGATCGACCACCCAATCCGGACGCGCACCCGGTCTATCCACTTTATTAATGACAACAATGGGATTGAGACCCTGCGCAAAGGCTTTCATCGTTACAAATCGAGTTTGCGGCATCGGGCCATCGACTGCGTCTACCAATAACAGGACTGAATCCACCATCGATAAAATACGCTCAACTTCCCCACCAAAGTCCGCGTGCCCGGGTGTATCTACGATATTAATACGATAATCACGCCATTTGAGCGCGGTGTTTTTCGCAAGAATGGTAATCCCACGTTCGCGTTCGAGGTCATTACTGTCCATGACCCGTTCAGTATTCGTAGTTTTTTTAGTAAGACTCGCCGTTTGTTGAAGTAATTTATCAACGAGCGTAGTTTTCCCATGATCGACATGGGCGATGATAGCAATATTGCGTAATTGTTCTGACACGAGACACCCGAATTTTATAGTTATAAAAAAGGGGTCTATCTTAACTGATGCGTAAAAAAATAGCCACTTTCCTGTGTTAAGAAAACCTTAAGGTTTTGGTTTCTATAATCGATAAGATTAATAATACGAGGATGATGCAATGGCTTTAAGGACAACAACTCCTAATTCTGGTCAGAAGACCCCAGTTCAACAAGATGCAAAATTAACTTCACCCTTTGATCAATTTAAAAGACGAGTAGCCATTTATTTATGTCATCTTCCTTTGCTCCTCGACGAAATGATCAAAGAGGGTCAATTTAAAGGGACAAATAGTCTTCGCACTAGGCTTATTGTGATCGGTGGGCAGCTTCCTGTTTTCTTACTTGAAAACACGGTTCAAGAATGTTTGCAATATCATCCAGAACCTGATTCAAACAAGGGTGATTTGAGAAAAGAGGTAATCGATAAATTAAACCCTAGTGACTCAAAACAACCCAATCCTTGCAAGTCGCTTTTAGATGATGTTGTGAATGGTTTGTTTGAAAATATTTTTTATAAACAAATACTGGAAGATGTGAATCCCAAGCTGCAAAAAGGAAAAGATGTCAATATAAAAAAATATGCAACCTTATATCATGTTTGGAAAGTTTTTGGGATGACTGAGCATATTTATTATGAAGATGTTGATCAACAACTTACTATGTTGTGGAATCGATATTCTAATCAAAATTACGATAATTTAGATCAACTGGTTGCGACTTCAGTCGAAACTATCCCTGCTTATTTTTTTCCGATGATTATTTGCAAACAAGCGATTAGTTTTTTACTGGATTTACCGCTTTCCCAACCAGAAGTGACTACGTTGGTGCATCTTGCGCAAAGGCTACAGGCAGCAGGTTTTCATGAGCTGATTGATGAAAGATTGAATAAATCACCTTTTCAAATACATGGAACACGCGTGCAGGATAATTATCAGCAACAACCAGCGCAGAGCGTTCCGCAAGCTCCCCGATCTTTGCCTGCCTATCGTGAGCCAGCAGAAGGAAATGCTGAAAAGAAAAAAGCACCCGAACAACAACAGCGAGCGGGCCAAGCATCGCCTGCGTTAATGCAACAGAGATTACAACAACCATCGCCGTCGCGGGCGCCTACACCGAAAATGGGAAATGGGGATCAGGCTAAACAACAGGATCAACCAGGCGCTACGCTTGCTAATGGTGCAGTTTCGACCCCTCGAGGAAAACCTACGGGGAATCCAGATAATGGAACTCCAAGAGGTGCAACGGTTCCGACTCAAGGAAAACCACCGTTAACTCTGGATAAAGCCCCTCCCTCCAATGGAACTGTTGCGAGCCCGCAAACTCCAAGCTTTCCGATTGGGTTTGGCCACCCTTTAATAGGGCGTGGATCTCAAAATCAAAGAAAACCTCCTTTGACGGGTTTGCCATTACATGTCCCTGGAATGGTGTTAAATCAGAATGGACAAGGGCCAACCACAAAGCCCAATCCAGCGCCAACCGTCAGAGACACTGGGTCAAATCCAGCTCAGCCGAGACAGGCGACACCTGGATTCAGCCAACCCCAACGAGCCACGTTTTCTGAGGTTCAAGGCGCAACAGGCGGTGTGCCTGCCTCATTTCATAAGATGACAGGCATGACAAGGAGCAGTTAAAATTCAAAAAAATTACCCACAAACCATCGAGATAAGTTATACTTTCGGCTGAATTTTTCATGGGAGAAAAACATTATGGCCATCGATACAGCAGTTCTAGAACCAAAAGCGGCGACAGGAACCGTTCCCGCCAAAATTAAAAAAATGATGCAAGAACAAACCATTGAATTTGTCGACTTGCGTTTTACCGATTTACGCGGCACAGAACACCATGTGACCTTGCCTGCCAATAAGATCGACGATAATTTTTTTAAATACGGTAAAGTATTTGATGGTTCCTCCATTTCCGGCTGGTGCCAGATTAATAAATCCGACTTGGTTTTAATGCCGGATGCTGAAACCGCTGTGGTCGATATTTTTTGTGAATCTCCGACCTTAAATTTACGTTGTGATGTCATGGACCCTGTGACAAAAAAACCTTATGCCCGTGATCCACGTGGCGTCGCCAAACGTGCCGAAGAATACTTAAAATCAACCGGCATTGCTGACACCAGCTATTTTGGCCAGGAAGTGGAGTTTTTCATTTTTGACGATGTTCGTTGGAAAATGGATATGAACGGTTGTTTTTATCATATTGATTCTAACGAAGCCGCTTGGAATACTGGTTTGGTTCAGGAAGAAGGCAACATGGGCCATCGCCCACGCGTGAAAGGGGGTTATTTCCCAGTTCCGCCCATTGATTCATCTCATGATTTGCGTTCGCATATGTGTAAAACCTTAATGGCGATGGGCCTCATGCCAGAAGTGCATCACCATGAAGTTGCGACCAGCAATCAAAACGAAATTGTAACGCGTTATAACACGCTGTTATTTAAAGCGGATGAAATGCAAGTTTTCAAATATGTTATTCGCAACACTGCGCATTCATTTGGAAAAACGGTGACTTTCATGCCAAAACCGATTGTCGGTGACAATGGCAGTGGTTTGCATTGCCATCAATCTCTTGCAATGGCGAAGAAAAATTTATTCGCAGGCGATAAATACGCAGGATTATCTGACATCGCGTTATATTACATTGGCGGTATTTTTAAACACGGCCGTGCATTGAATGCGTTGACGAACCCAACGACTAACAGTTACAAACGTTTAGTCCCTGGATTTGAAGCGCCAGTTACTCTGGTTTATTCAGAAAGCAATCGATCGGCTGCCATCCGAATTCCATGTGTTTTCACCGACAAAGAAAAACGCATCGAAGTGCGCTTCCCAGATCCATTGGCCAATCCCTATCTCGCATTTTCAGCGATGTTAATGGCGGGAATCGATGGCATTAAAAATAAAATTCATCCTGGCGATGCGGTTGATGAGGATCTCTATCACATTTCACATGAAAAAGCGGAAAAATTACCGCATTTATGTGGTTCATTAGAACAAGCATTGATGGCGTTAGAAGCAGATCATGAATTTTTATTAGCAGGCGGTGTATTTACTCCTGAAATCCTGAAAGCGTACATGGAAATCAAACGCGAAGAAGTGACGCGTTTGAATATGTCGACGCATCCGGTGGAGTTTGATATGTACTACAGCCAATAGTAAACACCCTCGTCATTGCGAGCCGCCGATAGGCGGCGAAGCAATCTCTAAAAGATTGCTTCGACCTAAAAAGCAAGCAGCCCTCGCAATGACGAAACCTTTTTTAAATTAGTTGAGTTTTTATGTCCCTTCCCCTAAAAATCGCCACCTGGAACATCAACTCTATCCGAGTGCGCCTGCCACACATTTTAGAATGGCTGAAAACCCACAGTCCCGATATTTTAGCTTTGCAGGAAACCAAAGTATTAGATGAAAATTTTCCGCTCGATGAATTTAAAGCAGCGGGATTTGAGTGCCATTTCAGCGGACAAAGCGCTTATAACGGCGTTGCAGTGATCAGCAAAAAAACCTGCGCCGATATCGTTTGCGACATCCCAAATTTATCCGACCCACAACGCCGCATTCTGGGTCTCACCTATGAAAATGTTCGCATTATGAATGTCTATATTCCAAACGGCGAAAGCATTACTTCCGAAAAATACCAATACAAACTCAACTGGTTAAACCATTTAGATGCTTTTTTAGAAGCAGAATTAAAAAAATTCCCACAATTCGTATTATTAGGCGATTTCAATATTGCCCCCGAAGACCGTGATACCCACGACCCCACCGAATGGGCAGGGCAGGTTCTTTGCACGGAACCCGAGCGGAACGCCTTTAAAAGTTTCACCGCCAAAGGCCTAAGTGATTGTTTTAGGCTAAAATCCCAAGCCGACCAGAGCTTCTCCTGGTGGGATTACCGCCTAAATTCTTTCAAAAGAAACAGAGGGATGCGTATCGATCACATCTTGGCAAGCGGTCAATTAGCAGAAAAGTGCACTAACTGCTATATTGATAGTAACCCCCGCGGCTGGGAGCGTCCTTCAGACCACGCCCCTGTTATTGCGGAATTTGACTTGCGTTAAATCAGGGTCTTGAGCTATCATTCAGGCCTATTTTTTCAGGAATTCTAAGGTTAAGAGGTTTATATGAAAGAGGGGATTCATCCAGAATACAAAGAGATCAAGGTCACCTGCAGCTGCGGCAATACATTCCAAACCAGCTCAACGCTCGGTCGCGACCTGCTCTTAGACGTGTGCTCCAGTTGCCATCCATTTTATACTGGCAAACAGAAAATCGTTGACACCGCAGGCCGTGTCGATCGTTTTCAACAAAAATATGGCCGTAACAAAGGCAAACCCAAAGCGGCTGAAGATCATCAATCCAAATAAGAGAGTGGATACTAGTCTATTTTTAAAAAGCGCTGTTTCAGCGCTTTTTTTATTTTAAAAAAAAGAGGATGAGCCCATGAGCGAAGAATTAAAAAAAGCAGCCTTAAAATACCACGCATTCCCAACCCCAGGAAAAATCAGCGTCATCCCTTCGAAACCGACTGCAACTCAATATGATTTATCGTTGTGTTATACACCCGGCGTCGCAGAACCCGTTCGCCAAATTGAAAAAAATCCCCTGGATGCTTATCTCTATACCAGTAAAGGTAATCTAGTGGGTGTGATAACCAATGGCACAGCTGTTTTAGGTTTAGGAAATACCGGTGCATTATCCAGTAAACCCGTGATGGAAGGCAAAGGCGTGTTATTTAAACGTTTTGCCGATATCGATGTGTTTGATATCGAAGTGGATTGTGAAGACACGCAAGCGTTTATCGACACGGTTGCACGCATTGCGCCAACGTTTGGCGGAATTAATTTGGAAGACATCAAAGCGCCCGAATGTTTCATCATCGAGCGAGAATTGCAAAATCAATTGAGCATTCCGGTTTTTCATGATGATCAACATGGGACAGCCATTGTGGTTGCGGCCGGTTTATTAAACGCATTAGCGTTACAAAATAAAAAAATGGCTGACGTGAGTATTGTCTGTGCTGGCGCAGGTGCTGCGGGTATTGCAACCATGCAATTACTAATTAAATTAGGTGCCGTGCGTGAAAATTGCATGTTAATCGATCGCGGCGGCGTGATTCATCACGGTCGTGATGATTTGAATTCTTATAAACAAAGTTTTGCGATAAAAACCGCACGTCGTACCTTGACCGATGCGCTCGAAGGCGCGGATGTTTTTATCGGTGTTTCGGGGCCTGATATTATGACGCCGCACATGTTGAGTGTCATGGCAGATAATCCAATTGTGTTTGCTTTATCAAATCCTACACCGGAAATTATGCCGGATGTCGCATTCAAAGTGCGTAATGATTTAATTATGGCGACGGGTCGAAGTGATTTTCCAAATCAAGTGAATAATGCGCTTTGTTTTCCGTATATTTTTCGCGGCGCTTTGGATGTGCGCGCAAGATCAATTAATGAAGCGATGCAATTAGCCGCAGTTCATGCATTAAAAGATCTGGCCCGCGAGCCTGTCGGAAAAGAAGTGCTTGAAGCGTATCAAGTGAAGTCACTGGAATTTGGTCCGGAATATATTCTCCCAAAATTATTGGATCCGAGATTACGGGCAAAGGTTTCGAGCGCGGTTGCCGAAGCTGCGATTAAAACCGGTGTTGCCCAGGTTGAAGGCATCACAGTTTGTCACGATTAATCCTGATTTGAGCCAAAAGCACCCCTCACCCGCCGCCTTCGGCGTCGACCTCTCCCACAAGGGGAGAGGTGATTCCTGCATGGGTAGAGTGCTTTTCACCTCTCCCCTTGTGGGAGAGGTCGACGCGCGAAGCGCGGCGGGTGAGGGGTGCTTTTCCTCGCGTTAGGCAGTGATTATCGACACCAATAAATCCAAAAAAATATTTTATGGCCTAAATTAACACAATATCAGACCGTAATAACTTCCCAATTTCCCCTCCTTTTTTAATGATAAAATATCTATATCAAGGAGAGATAACCATGCGCATCCAACTCTGGCTTGTGATTGTTTCCGGTCTATTCTTTTCTTTACCCGCATTCGCCCAAAAAGATCCTTGCGCCTTCGGCGACCAAACCACCAAAGACATCTTATGCATAGGCCAAACCAAACTCGAAGGCACCATCGTCGATGGCAGTACTTTCGTTTCCGGCGACCTCCTAGCGGATAACGCCGAACTCAAAGAAATGGATGTCTCTGGCAATACCACAGTCACTGAATCAACAATAAAAAACAATGTCTGCGTAGTCGGATCTCTGAATGCCAACAACGGTGATTTTCAAGGAAACCTTGTCATGGAATCCGAAAAAATCGTGTTAAACAATTCCAACGTCCAAGGCTCAATCTTAGTAAAATCCAAAGATAAAACACCTATTCTCGAACTCCATTGCAATACCCAAGTCTCCGGCGGCATCACCTTCGAAGGCAAACCCGGCATCATCAAAAAGTCCAAAAACTCCAAAATCAGCGGCAAAGTTAAAAATGGCAGCATAGAAGCCGCTTTTGCCAATGAACATTGTGTCCCAAGTGATTGATTTTATTTTTCTTTTTTAAATAAGGTTTCCTTAACCTTCCTAGAGTAAAATTAACTTAAAAGGTTGATATACTTTAAGTAACTATTTTTAAGAGAAAATTATGCCAAATGTTTTTAGTAGATTATCCGGTGCATTTTTTGGAAGCTTGGGCGGTGCGATATCAGGCACTCTTCGAGGTGCAGCCTTCGGCTTCTTAGGAAGTGTCGAGTCGGTCGGTAGATTGATGAAAGATGGTGGTATGGGATCTTTTCTTTTTGGTTTAGCGATATCCATACCCGTTATTGTCATTGGAACCTTAGGCGGAGGAGGAGTAGGCGCGTCAGCCGGTTTTGTTGAAGGTGGTGAACGAGGTTATAAAAAGGGTTTTTGGAAAGTCCCGAGCGATGTGGTTGATATCTTAACTGAACCAAAAGGTTTGCAAAGCGGTTTAAAAACCCTTAACAAAGGTCTAGGTTTAGTCGTCGGCGGCGGATTTGGCGCAGTCGCAGGTGGCTTGCGAGGTGTAGTTCAAGGAATTAATTGGCCGTTCGAAAAGATGGCAGAAAAAACTAAAAATAGTAATGGGGCAGTTAAAGCTTTAGGTGCTTTTCTCGCGTGCTTAGCTTTTCCTTTCACATGTGCTCTGTGGGCCGTGAAAGAAACATTACTCGGCGGTGTTCAGGGTGCAAGAAACGGTGCGAAAAGTGGCATTTGGCGGCAAGAAGATCCGAACGGTAAATTAAATATTGGGCAAAGTGCTGTTGCTATTCTTATGGATTTTACTACAGAAGGAGCGCGGGCGACGCAATCGCAAAGCGCATGGAATTGGGTGAAACAAAAACTCGGAATCTCTTCAAACGCAACGCCGGAACAACCAAGACCAAGACCAGGATCTGCAGCTTTAGCTCCAGAAGTTGAAGATCAAAATGCACTTACAGATGACGAGGGAGAACAACTTTTACCACCAGGATCAGGACCAAGACGACCAAGTTCTTCAACGCGTTCATCTCTTGCGGGACTGGGTTTGGACTCATCAGCCGGATTGAGAGCGCCTTCAAGTGATGTCTTAGCTGACGCTAAACGAGCTGTTCGATCATCAGAACGACCTGCGCGATTATCAGAAAGTAAACCAGATCTACCCGACGGCGACACTGCTTCCGAGACCGCTTCCGTAACTGCCGATTCGTCTGGAATACACAGACCAGATACTAGTTGGAAAAAATCATTTTTACTTGACGACGCTGAATTTAAAAAAGAAAAATTTCCTGCAAATTGGGATTGGGAAGAAAAGAAAAGGGTGTTACGAGCAAGTGGCGTAACAACAGTGGAGTCAGTAAGGATTTCTAATGCTAAATCTAATGAGGCTAAAGCTGATCCAGCTAATAAAATAGAATATACCGTTACAAAAGACAGAATTTTCACAAAACAAGAAAACCCGAAATCCCTCGAGGCCATGTTAGATCGTTTTGTAGCAACTTACAAAATAGCAGACGGTATCATACCAAAAATCAAAGTAAAAAATGATGATATTGAACAAAAATTTAGAGATTTGATCAGGGATCATCCAGAAAAGTATGCGGGTCTAAAACCTACCTTCGAAAGGCTTGATGCACCCGACTTAAAGCATAGCGGAATGCGCCTAGGGACTTAAATATTTTGCGCAATTAAATCCTATGACAGCATCTTCTAAATTATTAACCAGGATGAACTGATAAATAAGGAATATGCGCTTGTTGGTGCAGAAGTGTGTTGTTGAAGATTAGATTATTTCAAAAAGATTTCCATTAATCTATCATGTGGCTTATGACAACTCATCCCATCATAAGATTAGCCAATGAAACTGACGCAAAACAAATTGCGACAGTTCATATTGCCTCTTGGCTTGGTGCCTATCGCGGCCTCATGCCCGATGCCATATTAGATAACTTATCCCTAGAAAAACGCGAACAAGAATGGCAAGACCGCCTACGTGCCGGCGTAAAAATCTTCGTCATTGAAAATTCCGAAAAAATAATCGGCTTCGCAAGTATTTGTCCTTCGAGGGATGAGACCGATGATCCAAAAACCACACTGGAAATCAGCGCAATTTATTTATTACCCGAATTTTTTGGCAAAGATTTTGGAAAAAAACTCTGCGAAGCAATATATCGCGATGCCATTAAAAAGGGTTTCCAAGAAATTATTTTATGGGTACTGCAAACCAATCTACGTGCTGTTCGATTTTACGAATCACAGGGCTTTACCCCAACCGGCGATGTGCAGTTTAACCACCACGGCTGCAGTGGTCTTACGGTTATAAAATTAAAAAAAATTTTTAAACAGTGTATGAAAGGGATGGTTTGTCTGGCTTACTAGATTCTCAAAACAATGACTATAAATAACTCTGAAATCAAATAAACGTATAATTCATGATCGCCACCAATAAAGAATTTCTTGATAATTATTTATTTTATGAAATAATTCCATAACTTTCGATCATAAATGAATTTTCCATGTTAAAAAAACTACAAAAAATATCCAAAGAACGATTTATAAATAAAAATCTTGAATTTTTATTATCAAAATTATCTTTGGATATTAAATCCTTATCTCTAGAGACAGGAATTCCTATTGCCACTATTTTTCGAATGAAAAAAGATAATAATAATCCCACTTTGTCTAGTTTAGAGCCTTTATCAGAATTTTTTCGAGTAGATTTACATGATTTACTTTATGAAGATTTATCCAGCGACGAGTATCAAAATAAAAAGAAAATTGGAAAAACTACTTATTTGCCTGTGATAAATCTTGAAGATATCAATGCATGGCCTATTCAATTTGATTCAAAATTGTATTTTGGTGCTATTGGGCATTTTGGTGAAGGGTCTTTTGGGATTGCAATAAATACAAATTCGATGTCTCCCGTATTTTATCAGAATTCAATTGTTATTATTGATACTGAAATGAAACCGAAAGACACCGATTATGTTTTCTGTTTGTTAGAGAAAAACAGCGTGCCAGTGTTACGTCAATTATTTATAGATGGGAATGTCTATTATTTTAAACCCGTTAACGTATATTCTAACGAAATGGTTTGCACTGCTAATTATAAAATTTTGGGAATAATTGTTAAGTCTATTGAAAATTATCGATAATGTCTTACATAAGAAAAAAACCATTAAAACAATATAAATTTTTGACATTTTTGATAATGTTATTTATTACTGTTTTTATCATTTGCGACATTACCGCTTTTAGAATGGTTGCATTTTTTGGAAGTGAAATTCCATTGAGCGGATTGATTATACCTTGCGTATTCGCGTTAGGTGATATTATAGCTGAAGTCTATGGTTACAGAATTACCATGAAAATTTTGTTTTGTGGGATAATCTGTCAATTTTTATTTGGAATATTTATTACAATTGCTTTAATGCTGCCATCCCCTGCAGGAAATACAATTAATTCTCACTATGATTTTGCATTCCAACATATTATCCGAACAAACATTACAAGTGTTTTTTCAGTCAGTAGCGGGATGCTTGCCAATGCATTTTTGATTTCAAAATTAAAAGTTTATATGAATGGTAAACGATTTTGGATAAGGACTTTAATTTCAAGTGGCTTTAGTGAAATAATTTTATGCATTGTCGCGTATTTGATACTTTTCTCGGGATTGAGAAGCTTTTCAGAAATTATCAAAATAATTTATTCTGTTTGGATTTATAAAATGGTTATTTCAATCATTTTAAACCCATTTATTTCATTAATTGGTAAAAATATAAAACTAATAGAACATAGTGATGTCTATGATACGAGAATTGCTTATAATTTGCAAAAACAGGATGATTGCCTAATTGAATTTGATAATGATTTCTTAAAAATAGAGAAATGGTCATCGAATTATAAATTTAATCAACAAAAAATTTCTAAAGTTTCAAAAAACGATAACATATTAAAAATTGTTTTATGAGTATCAATATGCAAAAAGTAATTAATTTTTGGACCAATATGATCAATAGAATTGATCAAGATATAACGATTGAATTAGATGCCATTATATATTGTAATAAAAGAGGACATGAAATTTGTGTAATGCATTTAATTGGTAAGAATGTTTTTCCAAAAATGACAACAGATGAAATACTTCGCAATCCAAAAGCAATGTCTGGACTGAGTAAAGAAGATTTAATTACAATTGCTCAACTCGACATGCAGATTAAACAAAGAAAACATTCTTTGCAGGTCGTAGAATTTGATCGAAATGGTACGGTAGTTCTAGAGGATCAGCTGAGAACTAGAAAACGATATTCGGAAAAGCTATTAATTTCACAACCTGAAATTTTGGATCGTATCAAAGGTAAAGATGCTTTTAGCTTAGGGTATAGAATAGGATATACAAATGGAAATCATTTAAAGAAAATAAAATTTTCTTCCATGAAAAAATTATTTGCTAAATTCTTTTTGAATTCACATTCATAATTGGCATTTTTTTATAGCCTACTTCGGATTTTTGCCGTATCTAAAATATCCGTTGATTGGGCCGCATCTAAAGCTAATGCTTCCATTAATTCATTTTTTGTTTTTTCTGAATGTTTTGTTAATTCGAGCGTTGCAAAGCCTAAAGCGGTATAGATTTTTTTGGTACGTTTATCTTCTGCTAAAGCGCTCACATGATTTTTTATGGTTTGAACGTCACCTCTTTGCAGTGGCCCTGTTAATGCTTTGGTATGATCTAATCCTTGCAGATTTTGTAAAGCATCTTTCATTAACATGCTTGTTATCTTGCTTGCTGTTTCATGATCAACACCAGATTTGTTGTATGCATTAACTGCCAAATGATGCAGTGTAACCAAATAATTATTAGCAAGAACACCTGCTGCATGGTAAAGTTTTTTTGCATCCTTTTTGATCTTAAATACTATGCCGCCAATTTTTTCAAATAGTCTAGTTATGTGAATTGTCGCTTCTTCGTCTCCCTCGATAGCGCAATAGGTGCCATTAAAGTTTTTTATAGAGAACTCAGGATGTGCAAAACTTTTTATAGGATGAATACTCGCGGTATAACAGTTTAATAATTTTGCCGAGGCTAATACTCCAGATGTAAGAGAGCCACTACAATGTACAATTATTGATCCCGGCTTTAACAATTTTTTAGAAACTAATTGATCGCATACATGTTGAATAGCATCGTCCCGTGTAGTAATAAAATATATTTCTGCTAATGGTAAATCATCGAGTGAAATGCATGCTTTCCCTTGGCCAATAAATTTTGTCGCGTCATTTGCGCTAGAAAAGGATTTGTTTAAAATACCGTCGACCTGTACTAAATTATTATCTTTTAATAGATAGCCAATTGTTTTTCCTACCCGCCCACAACCAACTATATTTATTCTAGTACAAGACATTGAGCACCTCTGTATGCTTTATTGAATTCGGAAAATTTAAAACAAATAAATAACAAAAACAATATATAATAAAAATATTTCATATATGATATAATTCTTATTGAAAAATCCATAAATAAAAGTAAAATTCGCAATTAATAACTAGCCTTTATGTTAGGAACATACCTTCTTTGTCTTCAGTTTATCAAGTCTTACCAAATAATTTCGGGAAATAATAAGTTTAAATTAAAAGGAGAAGTAAAGAATGTCAGCAATGGAGCCTTTATATCGAATTGTTGGAATATTTTCTAATAATTTGACAAAACAAGAAAGATCGATTTTGGAAATTGAAATATTTGTGCGCATTTGCGAGGAGTTAAAAAAAATTTTTAAATCTAAATATAAAGATTATTTTTATTTAATGAAATTTAATTTTGAAATGGAGAACGCAATGCTTGATACAAATTTACTAAAATATGTAATTAACGATATTTTATTAACCGAAGAATATTCAATGGAAGGGTTAGCTTATTACACGCAAACTTCTGTTGATGTGATTTCTGATTTGATTGCTGGCAGAAATGATACTCCCTCAGTTTATTTGTTTCGTAAAATTATTGATATTCATCGATCGGTCAGAAAAAATTTATATGAAGAAATTATTAAAAAAATTAATTTTGGAAGCTCAAGAGGAGTACAGGCTAATCATGAGCAGTTTTAATGGATTGTAAATTTGATTCAAAAAACTAGATGGGCCACTTATACGATCGCTATAAGTGGCCCATTTCGTGTAATCTGGTTGTATTAGTATTATGGTAAGGATTACTATTGGCTGTTCCTTTTCAGAGTTTGTCAGAGCAAGTTTCTCTATTTTTCTGTTTTTCATTTTAAATCAAGGTGTTATGTCTCATTCGTCTGATTGAGCTATTTAATATTACCCTATAAGGGTAATTATTTATTGAAAAAATAACCTAATAGGGTATAATTAAATATGGAAAAGCGAGTAAGAACTTATGATTTGGAGGCTATTAAGCTTGCCTTTTCGACGACAATAAAGCTACGTGTTACTGGTACAGCATTAAGAGATGCGCGCGCAATAGGGTTTCAGGTAGATGAGAGGGGTCATTTTATTATTTCCTTTAAGGAGAAATAACCAATGAAATGCCATGCGTGTAATAAAGGTATTTTAAGTCAAAAGACAAAACCGCAAGTGTACACTTACAAGGGGAAATCTATAACGTTAGAGCAACCTGGTTTATGGTGCGATTCTTGCGAAGAAGGTATTTTAAACGGCGAAGATATCGCTAAAACTGAAAAGGCTTTTGATGAGTTCAAGTCAAAAATTGATGGTTTGTTGCGGCCAGAAGAGATTCGTCATATTCGTAAAGATGTTCTTAAGCTGTCACAGGAAGAAGCGGGGAGAATATTCGGTGGTGGTAAAAATGGATTTAGTCGGTATGAACGTGGGGAAATTAGACCGCTACCCGCTGTGAGTAATTTACTGAAATTACTCGAGCGGCATCCAGAGGATTTGAAGTATTTTTTTGATAAACATAAGACAGCATAGAAAAGTGGCTATGGGTGGACTCGAACCACCGACCTCAGCATTATGAGTGCCGCGCTCTAACCAGCTGAGCTACATAGCCTTTGGAAGGCGCCTATTCTCGAAGTTTTTACCCTCGCTTGTCAAGAAATATGATATGGATGAATGAGTTAATAGCACATTTTTTGCCCCTTTAAAGGGTCCCAAAAAGCCCTTGTCAAAAAGTTGCATATCAGGGGGTTTTTGCGTAAAATCAGCTGCTTTTCGAAGGTCTTAATTTAATGACCTTATCCTTGCCTACATTCCAGAGGAATTAGGCTTTAACCCATGAGGAAACCATAATGAAACATTATGAAGTTGTTTTTTTAGTTCATCCGGATCAAAGCGAGCAAGTGCCTGCTATGATCGAACGTTACACCACCTTGGTCACCCAGAAAAAAGGCAAAATTCACCGCTCCGAAGACTGGGGCCGTCGTCAATTAGCTTATCCCATCAATAAATTATTAAAAGCGCACTATGTCTTAATGAATATTGAATGCGACAAAGAAACCGTTGATGAGCTTGGCAATGCCTTCCGTTATAACGATGCAGTAATTCGCAATATGATCTTGAGTGCGAAAGGCGCAGTCAAAGATCCGTCACCGTTGTTGAAAGAAAAAGATGCCCGCCCAGAAGGCGGCATGCAGGATTCAGACGGTCACCACCGTTCCCGCAGCAGAAAACCGGTCGTGATGGATGATGAACGCAGCCCAGCTGAATTAGAAACTGAAATTGATACTAAAAAATAACGGAGCCGTCCATGTCAAATTATTTTCGTCGTAAAAAATTCTGTTATTTTACCAGTAACAAAATTAAAGAAATCGATTACAAAGATGTTCATCTGTTGAAAAAATTTATTACTGAAAGTGGCAAAATCGTTCCTAGCCGCATCACAGGAACCAAAGCACGTTATCAGCGCCAATTAGCGGCTGCGATTAAGCGTGCGCGCTTTCTGGCTTTATTGCCTTATTGCGATAAGCATTAAAATTTAAAGGGTACAATGTTGTTACGCCGTTTTACGGATTTTGTATTGCAAGGCCGTGTGCAAGCGATGTCAGCTGCTTTTTTGCTGGCATTTATACCAGTGATTGGCACGGTCAGCATATTGATTGCAACACTCGTGACACTGCGCAAGGGTGCGTTTGAAGGTGCGCTGGTTTTAATTGCTAGCACATTACCCTTGGCTCTGAGTTATGCGATGTCAGGCGGGACAGAGGATATGTCTTTTACGCTTGTCATCCTAGTGATCATGATTTTCAGCAATATCTTGACCTGGTTTTTTGCCGTCATTTTAGAACGGTTTAATACCTGGAATTTTACGCTAGAATTAGCGGCATTGCTGGGGGTGCTCAGTATCGGTGTGATACATATGTTGTATCCCGATGTGCAAACTTGGTGGGAAGGTCATCTAACGACGTATTTCGCAAAAACCGTCGAAATGGCCGACAAAATCAGTGCGAGCGATGCATCTAGCGCAGAAGCCCGCGCCATGGCAGTTGCGGCAATCAAACCGTATGCGACTGGTTTTGTAACGGTTGCGATTTTATCGAATGCTTTGCTGCAATTATTGATTGCGCGCTGGTGGCAGGCTGCAATGTTTAATCCAGGCGGATTAAGACAAGAATTGCACCGCATTCGTTTAGGACATGTTGCTGGAGTGATTTTTGTACTTGGCATCTTGTTAGCGTATGTGGGAAATGAATTTGCTTTAGATTCGATGCCGGTTTTGTATGTGACTTTTTTTGTAGCCGGTTTGAGTGTGATTCATTATTTTTTAAAAGGACCAAAGTGGGGATGGATAGGGTTAGGTATTATTTACCTAGGTGTTATCTGGATGGCCCCCTTCAGTATCATAATGATTGCGATGCTGGCATTATTTGATACCGGATTTGATTTTCGTAAACGATTAATATTATGAGAGGTATTACCTGTGGAAGTGATCTTACTAGAAAAAATTCGTAACTTAGGCGCATTAGGCGACAAAGTTAAAGTCAAACCCGGATTCGGTCGCAATTATTTAGTGCCAAATGGCAAAGCGGTCTATGCGACAGCTGACAACATTAAAAAATTCGAAGCACGCCGTGCTGAATTAGAAAAAGCAGAAGCAGCGCACTTGAAAGCAGCACAAGATCGTGCAGCAGCCCTCGTCACATTGCAAGTGGTTACCATCACTTCAAAATCCGGCGAAGAAGGCAAACTCTTCGGCTCCGTCGGTGTTCGCGATATCGCTGATGCCATCACCAATGCAGGTGTCAATATTGCTAAAAGTGAAATTCATTTACCAATGGGCGCGATCCGCCAAGTGGGTGAATATGATATCGAAGTTGAACTGCATAGCGATGTAAACGCAGTTATCAAAATCAATATTATTCCTGAAGGTTAATTTTGGCAGCGGGGTGCTCTCGCATAAGAGGTATCCCCCATGCTGTCATCCTGAGCGCAGCGAAGGATCTAGCCAACTTTGGTAAGATCCTTCGCTTCGCTCAGGATGACAAAAACGACTAGACCCTCGAATAATTCCTTTAGACAAACCAATTTAATAATGCGAAAATCCCGCTTAATCCACACTGATTAAGATGGCGCATTCATGGAATCTTCTCAATCGATTAATAAAAAATCCAAACCGCGAACGGCCCCTACCATCTCTGTCAAAATCCCACCGCATTCTATCGAAGCTGAACAATCCGTGATCGGCGGCTTGATGCTGGATAATCGTGCTTGGGACCAGGTGGCTGACCGGGTTCGTGAAAGTGATTTTTATCGCCATGACCATCGTCTGATTTTCCGCATCATGGGGAGATTGACCGAACAAAATAAACCGCTCGATGTGTTGACCGTTTCTGAAGCATTGCGAGAAATGCACGAATTAGATAATGCCGGCGGCGAAGTTTATTTATTTGAATTGGCGAATAATACTCCAAGTGTTGCGAATATCACGGCCTATGCGGATATCGTCCGAGAGCGTTCCGTATTGCGCCAACTCATCGCAACGGCGAATGATATTGCAGGCCATGCTTTCAATCCAGAAGGCCGCACCAGTACTGAATTACTAGATTTAGCAGAACGCCAAGTCTTTTCTATCAGCGAACAGGGTGCCCGCGTTGGCGGTCCCGTCAATATCAAAGATTTTCTCGCCAGCACCATGGATAAAATCGACACGCTGTTCCATTCGGATGATCCGATTACGGGGATTCCAACAGGCTATAACGATTTTGATGAAATGACTTCCGGTCTTCAAGCTTCAGATCTCGTGATCATCGCCGGCCGACCATCCATGGGTAAAACCACTTTCGCGATGAATATTGCCGAGCACGTCGCAATAAAAAGTAAATTACCCGTCTTGATTTTCAGTATGGAAATGCCCGGTGAATCGATCGTTATGCGCTTGCTTTCATCATTATGTCGCATTGATCAATTGCGAATTCGTACGGGAAAATTGCAAGATGAAGATTGGCCGCGCATTAGCTCCACCGTCAGCATGTTATCCGAAGCGCCACTTTATATCGATGATATGCCCGCATTAAGTCCCGCCGAAGTCCGCGCCCGCGCGCGCCGTTTAGCGAAAGAACACGGCCAGCTTGGCATGATCATTGTGGATTATTTGCAGTTAATGCAAGTCCCCGGATTCAATGAAAATCGCACGGCAGAAATTTCTGAAATTTCGCGTTCATTAAAAAGTTTGGCCAAAGAATTAAAAGTTCCTGTTGTCGCACTTTCACAGTTAAATCGCAGTTTAGAACAACGCGCGGATAAACGTCCTGTCATGTCAGACTTACGTGAATCTGGCGCAATCGAACAAGATGCCGACCTCATTGTATTTATTTATCGCGATGAAGTTTACAACGAAAATACCGCTGACAAAGGCACTGCTGAAATTATTATTGCAAAACAACGTAACGGCCCCATTGGCAAAGTGCGCTTAACCTTTTTGGGTCAATACACTTGTTTTGAAAACTTTACCCGTAACCCTTATTAAAAAAAATTATGAGCCGTCCAACACAAATTACAATTAATCTTGCAGCGTTAAAACACAACGTCAAACAAATTCGAAAAATTGCCCCGAAAAGTTCTATTCTGGCGATGGTGAAATCCAATGCTTACGGTCATGGATTGGAACGCATCGCACTCGCTTTATCTGATGTCGAAGCATTAGGTGTCGCGTGTCTCGAAGAGGGTACACTGTTACGAAAAGCTGGCGTGAAAAATCCGATTTTTTTGATGGAAGGATTATTTCGTCCCGATGAATTAAAACGTGCGGTCGACTGCAATTTTACACTAATCGTCCATCAACCTGCACAAGTCGACATGCTGGAAAAAAATCCTAACATTACACCGCTGAATATCTGGTTGAAAATCGATACCGGCATGCATCGATTGGGATTTGATCCTAAAGATGTTTCAACGATGTATGAACGCTTAATGAAATGCACGTCAGTCAAAAAACCCATAGGATTGATGACGCATTTTGCTGAATCGGATTCGGTAGATCGTGCACCCACGCAAAATCAAATTACACTTTTTGATTCGCTCACTAAAAATTTAATTGGTCCACGCAGTCTTGCAAACAGCGGCGCGATTATTTCCTGGCCGACTGCACACAGCGATTGGGTGCGACCGGGAATTATGTTGTATGGCGCATCACCGATTGCGGGACGCACGGGCAGTGAATTTGGATTAAAACCAGTGATGAGTTTTACTTCTGAATTAATTGCAATTCACAATTTAAAAAAAGGTGAACGTGTTGGTTACGGTGGGACCTGGACTTGTACCGAAGATATGCCGGTCGGTGTAATCGCAATGGGTTATGGCGACGGTTATCCGTGGCATGCAAAAAATGGCACGCCTATGCTCGTAAATGGAAAATTATGTCCGCTAGTCGGCCGCGTATCGATGGATATGATCAATGTGGATTTACGCTCGCAACCGGAAGCAAAAGTCGGCGACAAAGTTATTTTGTGGGGGCCGGAATTGCCGGTTGAACTAATTGCGTCGCACAGCGCAACGGTTGGTTATGAACTACTGACGAGGATTACGCAGCGGGTGAGGGTAGTAGTGCAAGAATGATAAAAATGACACGTTTTCTGTGTCATCCCGCAAAACGTTCGTCCCGGTATTTTATCGTAGTTACTTAAACCCCACGAACGTTTCTGCGGGACCCGGGCTTTTAACAACCTTCCAGAATTCCACTTCCAACAAACGCCGCAAAATCCCGGGTCCCGCAGAATTGCTCGTGAGATCCTTGTGATATTTTTTGAAACATCGACCGAGCAATTTGCGGGATGACACAGAAATAAGTCTTTATTCTGCGGAATTTTAACTTTAAGATTTTCTGTTAAAATACCCAGCTAATTGCGAATTTTTTAATCCTGCAACAGCCAATTTTTCTTCGCACTGTTTTAACCCAGCTGCAATTTCTTCACCTTGGGGGCGCATAATAGAATCGGGTCCGATAGAGTTGCTAAGTATCCTTTGCGCATTTTGATAAAGTGAATCCGCCTCTTTGTATTCTTTAGCAGCGAATTTTAGTTTTGCTTGGGAAATTAAGGACGCAACTGGATCGACCGCATTTTGTTTTGCTTCAAAAAAAGCGCGAGGTAAAGTTTTTTGTCCCGCAACCTGAAGAATTTCCTTGCAAAGGTCTGAGCCGTGTTCAGCAACAGTTTTGTTTTTAATGACGGTTTTATCTTCTGCTTCTGCAACTTCCTGAAATAATGCTTGAGCTTCTTGTATTTTTTCCAATGCTTCTGTGAGTTTTGGATTAGGACGACCATTCATATTTTTATCTCTCATTATTAAGTTATAAAAGATCCGTCATTGCGAGACCTGCTTTTTAGGTCGAAGCAATCTTTTAAAAGATTGCTTCGCACGTAAACATGCTCGCAATGACAGTTAGATTGGTTATTATAAACAATATACAAATTTTGATCAATACCGGAGATAATGTTTATTTTTTACTAAAAATCAAAGAGTTAGGCAATTAAATTTTTAAAATGATCCACTGCTTCTTGCAATGTCGACGCCGTCAAACATTCCATCTCACCCAATTTATTTTTCGGAGCATTAGTCGTTGGCACGATCGCTTTTTTAAAGCCATGTTTAGCAGCTTCTCGCAACCGTTCTTGTCCGCCCTGCACCGGCCGAATTTCACCGGCTAATCCCAATTCTCCAAAAACAATCAGATCTTGCGGCAATGCACGATGACGCAAACTGGATAAAACAGCGAGCAACAGGGCAAGATCCGCTCCTGTTTCCATGACGCGCACTCCGCCGACTGCGTTGACAAAAACATCTTGATCGTAAGTTGCAACGCCTGCATGGCGATGCAGAACAGCAAGCAGCATCGCCAATCGCTGTGAATCCAATCCGACGCAAACACGGCGCGGATTCGCCATGTGTGATTGATCAACAAGGGCTTGCACTTCGACCAATAGAGGTCGGCTGCCTTCTTTAGTTGACGTAATGATACTGCCGGGAACGGGTTTTTCATAACGCGATAAAAAAATCGCCGACGGATTGCTGACTTCACGCAAACCTTTATCGGTCATCGCAAAAATTCCTAATTCATTCACGGCGCCAAAACGATTTTTTACCGCACGAATTACGCGATGACGACTATCTTGTTCACCTTCAAAATATAAAACTGTATCAACCATATGTTCTAAAACGCGAGGGCCCGCGAGCGTGCCTTCTTTCGTCACATGGCCCACTAAAAATAATGCCGTGCCGGTTTGTTTTGCAAATTTTACAAGTTGTGCTGCGCTTTCTCGCACTTGTCCGACGGAACCGGGTGCCGAAGGTAATAATTCCGTATGCATCGTTTGAATGGAATCAATCACAAGCACGCGAGGTTTTTCTTCTTGCGCTAATTTTAAAATGCGTTCGACTTGCGTATCGGCAAGTAATAATAGTTGATCTTCGGGTAAACCTAATCGTCTCGCACGCAACGTAATTTGTTGCAGCGATTCTTCGCCCGTCACATATAAAACTTTTAATTGCTGGCTTAAAAAACAAAGCGTCTGAATTAAAAGAGTGGATTTGCCAATTCCAGGATCGCCACCGATTAAAACAACAGAGCCCATCACTAAACCACCGCCTAGCACGCGATCGAGTTCAAGTAATCCTGAAGCAATGCGTGTTTCTTCATTCAGGGTGACCTGACTCATTTGCGTGACTTCAGGTTGCCCCAGCGCATAACCTTGATAGCGAGAATTTTTTGCAATAATTTCTTCGACGATGGTGTTCCAAGAATTACAATTCAAACATTGCCCCGACCATTTTGGATATTGTGCGCCGCAGCTTTGACAAGAATGGGTAATTTTGGTTTTGGTCGTCATCCTTTTTCCTCAACTAATAAATGTAAAGCGGATGAGTCAAGATCACTGTGGCCTTTGGTGACTAATTTATCGAGTTCCAGTGTCGCATGACTCGCCGAAGGTAATTTCAGATGAAGTCGATGCGCTTCTTCCATCGCAATATGCATGTCTTTGCGATGTAGATTAGCTTTAAATCCAGGCTGATAATTGTGATCTAACATGCGCTTGCCGTGAATTTCGAGTACACGACTGGAAGCAAAACCGCCGAGCAGAGCTTCACGAACTTTTTCAGGATTGACACCGGATGCTTTGGCAAGAGCCAGCGCTTCGCTAACCGCAATAATCGTTTCCGCAATAATAATTTGATTGCAGGCTTTAGCAACTTGTCCTGCACCGTGATCGCCAATTAAGGTAATCGTTTTGCCGAGCGCGCTCAAGATTTTTTTTACTTTTTCGAGTGTTTCATTTTTTCCACCCACCATAATGGTGAGGGTTCCTTCCATCGCGCCTTTTTCCCCGCCTGAAACGGGTGCATCCAGCATTTCGATTTGTTTTTTTGCTAATTTTTCTGCAAACGATTTGGTTGAACCCGCTGAAATGGTACTCATATCAATGACGATAGTGCCGGGTTTAGCGGTTTGTACAATCCCATTTTTGCCGAGTAATACTTCTTCGACATCGGCTGTGGCCTGAACAATGGTGATAATAACATCCACATTGGAGGCAAGTTCTTTGGGAGAGGAATAGGCTTTTGCGCCAGATTGAACCAAGGGTTCAGCTGCTTCAGAACGCCTTGCATAAACAGAGACCGGGTATCCTGCTTTAATGAGATTCAGTGCCATGGGTTTACCCATGATACCAAGACCGATAAATCCGATTTTTTCCATGACTTCCTCCCCGTTTTTTGGTGAATTTACGATAAAGGAAGTTAATGCGATGTGCAATCGAAATAGCGATTAGGGGGTAGGATTGTTGCTTGGTTGTTGCTCGGCCGGCTGAGCAGCTTGTTTTTGTTCTGCAGATTCAGCGAGTTTCTTGGCTTTAATTTGACGTCGCAATGTTTCTGCAAAAGGTTGAAATAACGTAACGTGATCCTTTTTTCCAGGAACAATGGTAGCATTTATTTGGGAAGCTAATTTGGGATGCGTCTGTGATAATGTTTGTAAAACGGACACATTTGAACCTGGCGTTTTTTCTTCGCCTGTTTTGACTTCTTTAGCTTCTGCTTCTATTTTTGCGGCAAGTTGTTTAAGTTGATATGGTTTCTGTTGATATTTGAGTGAAATAGCGTGATGTTCTTTGCTCGAAACTAAATCGTCTAATTCGCCTTTGAATTTTTTCCTTGTGGCAATGTCAATAGTATGGGCAATGCCAATCGTGCCAGTAACCGCGCCTGCTGCTAGAGGGGTAGCACCAACCAAACCCAATCCGACGCCAAGTATCGGAAGCCCAACTTTGGCCAGCAAGCCCGATAATGTAAGTAAGCAGCCCACTCCGATGCAAACGCCAGCAACCACTTTTTTCCAAAGCGGCATGGATCGCCATTGATTTTTGAACTTAGTCCAGCGGCTGACATCTTTTGCGGCGATGTAAAGACATTTGCTTCGTTTTAATTGAGGAGTCTTATCCTCTAAATAGTTGTAAACAAATTTATTGAGATCTGTTTTAGTGGCGGAATCGCAAGTTGCATATTTATTTTTGTAAAAGCTCACAAAATCAAATTTCTTGGCCGCTTCCTTGGCTATTTGATCAAGATGAGCTTTATGTTGATCTGTCAATTTATCTTCATATTGTTCGCGAAATCGCATTAACGATACGCAAAACTGAATAGAAGTGGGTTGCGCAGAATGCAAATAACCAAAAGCAGCTAGATTATTTTCAATATGCTCAGCGTCAAATTCGCAATTTACCAATAATTTTTTTGCAAAAAACAAAAATTCAAATTCTTCTTTTTGCGCTTTATTCAAGTTAGCAAAGTGAATTTTTTTAAATGTTTCTGCTAATGAAAAAATTTCTGCGGAAGGATCTGTATGTAGTAAATAACGGACTGCAGATAAATCTTGTAATACTTTTTCAGGAGATTGAAATTTTTTGGTCAGGAGTAAATCTTTGGCAAAACGATCTAATCCAATAAAGCTAGCCATTTTAATTAAAACAGCGTCAAAATTATATGGATTAGTTACATGAAGGGTTGTAATTTGTGTGCTTTTTAATTCTAACTTCGGCAATTGTCGGCAAACATTTGCATCGTCATCGACATGCAATACCTGTACATAGTCGTCAGGGTGAAGTTTTGATTCATTCCGAACTTTATCAACAGCAACAGTTAATTGTCTTTGCTTAGGAAGATTTTTTGCTTCATAAATTTCTTGATGAATTTTATCTTCTTCATCCAAAAGTGTTTTGAAAGCTGATTTGAATTCTCCTTCCCAATATTTATGATCTTTATCGTTGCCCTCGGGAATACGAGTTAAAAAATCTTCTTCAGATTTTGCAATAGTGGTTTGCCAATACTGACTTTCTCTTGTTTTATCCAGGGGAGTATAAATGTCGGTTTTTAACCCGTGATCTGTTAGCATTTTACCAAAACGTGACAGAGTGGATTCCGCAATATATTGTTTTAAATCGTTTGGTTTTGGTGGTTGCTCATCTTTTTGAGGGAATAAATTAGTAATATCCATATGTAAGCTTCGGTTAGTAGCAAAAACATAAGGAATTTGTGCTGCTTCACAAAAATAAGCGATCGTCAAAAGTTCAGGCGTAAGATTTGGACCCGCATGATCGCCTGTACCAGAAAATGTGTTGTCGATGTCGAAACTGACAACTTGTGTTGTTTCAAAGGGAAGTTCTGCAATGTGCGTTAACATTTCTTTAAAAAGAGGATCGGCAGGTTTAACACGGCATTCCGCTTTGACTTGTTCATCCATACCATTTAAATCAACTGAGGCTTCAATCGTAACTTCGAAATTATCAAAATTATAATTTGTATCTCCAGGAGCGGCAGGCTTTTCGACAGTTTCTAAAATAGCTGGGATCTTAGCGGTATAAATAATGCGGTTAGTGGTATTGCAGAAACGAACTTGATGAACGGAATTCCCGCCCATTTTGGCATTCATGTTCAGAGAAAGAAGACTATTTAAAAGATGGCCATTGGTTCTGTCAGGAATTTCTTGTCCAATGCCAGTCGATTGCAAAATCCAGTTTCGAACTTTTGTTTGATTAGCTTTCGGGATTGATTGAACGAATTGATCCAGAGCTTGCTCAAAGTTTTTTTCCGGTTCAGAGCTAAAAGAATCCTGCCAAGGCTGGCCTTGGAGTTCGAAATTACCCGCTTTCCATTCGCGAGCTTTTCCATGAAGAATGGACTTTTCTTCTGTATATTTAGGCGAAGAAGGCTGGCTAGGTATAATTCTAAACCGTTGAAATGACATATAATTTGTCTAGCTGCGGGAAATTGCCCACAACTTGATCAATCATAGTCTATAAATGAAAAAAAATCAAGAGAAATTCGATAAATATCAATAGCTTAAGGTTTTCTTAAGAAAACCTCTCCCGAAGGAGAGGTTTGATGAGCTTATTACTTAACAATTTTCCAAGTACCATCGGGTTGTCTGCAAGCTGTTCCGTAAACTTGTTGTTCTTTACCAGCAATATTCGCAGTCGAACGATATTCGCGGCAGTATTGATTGCCTTGATAAGCAACGTTTTTAACAGGAACCACGGTGTAACTAGCTCCGGTATTTTGGTTTCTCCAATAAGCCGGTTGGCCGACGCTATTTGATTCAAACGCTTGGTTCATTTTCAAGCGGTCGGTTTCATCCATGTTTTTACCGATAGCATTACCGATAAAGGCGCCTGCAATCGCACCACCTGCAACGGCCAGGACCTTACCGCCGCCACCGCCAAATTGGCTACCTAATAAACCACCCGCTAAAGCACCCGTCATGGTGCCCACATCTTGTTTACTCATATCGGAACAACCCACCAAGCTGATGGCTGCCAATACGAGCATTATTTTTGCGATCATTTTTTTCATAATAACTCCAAAGAAAAGTATTACTTGCAAAGCGAGATTATTCTATACTGAGAACCTAAAGTACGCCACTGCTTTTTGGCCAAAATACTATCAAAACTACATGATGAGGTTGAGTAATGCCATATCAGCAATCCTATCCCGATACCACTTTCGGCGAATATACGTTAAGTTCTACTAAGAAAAAACTGGATCTCACGTATGTCTATAATCTGTTATGTGTTCCCTCAAAATATTCTACTGGTTTGCCCGTTGAACGCTTTCCTCTAGTCATCGAAAATTCAGTCTGTTTTGGCGTTTTTTATCAAGGAAAACAAGTGGGATTCGCACGGGTAATTACGGATTTTTCTGAATTTGCTTCACTTTGGGATGTCTTCATTGATGATGAACATCGCAGCAAAGGCGTTGGCAAAGCGCTCATGAAATATGTCTTCGAACATCCCCGCTTAAAAGGCATATTCCGTTGGTTCCTAATGACGGAAGACGCGCATGGTCTCTATCAAAAATATGGATTTAAGACTGAAGCCTATAATCCTTACGTCATGATGAAAGTTAACATAGGCTAGTTGTGCAATAAATAGATCGCATGGTACCATATTGCTCATTTTGAAAACTATGAGCGATTAGGTATGCTGCGAGCAAGATTTGATTTCACTAAAGTTAGCGATTGCCAAGCGTATTTAAATCAATTACGAGAGAAAGAAAAAAAAGGGACTCCCGAAGAAAAGCAGGCAATTATTGCAGCAGCTGAAGCCTTTCTTAAAAATAATCAATTTGTATCTTTATGCTCGGACCTTGTGAGTAATCGCAAAGCTAAAAATACAGAACGTCACGTGCATATTTTTGCTGTTTCTGCAAAAGCTAACAATCTCGCAAAAAAATTTGAAGCGGCGCTAAGTGATTATGAAAAAATTATCGATATCGATCCGCTCAATTGGAAGGCGCATACTTCGATTGGCAAAATCTACAACGAAGAATTTTTACAACCTGACAAAGCAATTAAAGTATATAAAAAAGTCACGGAACCCGATCCTAAACTACTTGCGGAACATAAAGATAAATACGATGAGAAAGCGCATAAAGAAGCGAAAGCCCGCGCCTATCATGCACTTTCTATTATTTATTCTACAAAATATTCGAATATCCCCCAGGCCATTATATTTGCAGATAAAGCCACAAAAGAAGATCCAAGCTATGCCCCACCTTGGTCGCAGTTAGGAAAATATTATAAATTACAAAATAAACACGAAGACGCAATTCGATGTTTTGAAAAAGCCCGCACCATTAATCCAGCCCGTTTCAAACGCAAGCATATGCTAGCCGAATGTTATCACATCGTTCAGCGCTTTGACAAAGCAGCCGAATTGTATGAAGAAATAAGAAGGGAACATCCAAGCGATTTTCAACATGCGGAAAAACTTGAAATTTGTTACCAAAAGTTACCGGATAGGCCAAAACCCGTTGATCTAAAACAACAGCCAAAAATAAAACCAAGAGAAAGAACAGAAAAATTTAAATTAGCTCCGATCTTGCGAATGCCAGAAGCGATCCAATTCGCGGAAGATTCACGTTTTTCAGTATTGCCTGTAGATGAAGAAGAAACAGAGACACAAAAAATGGGTATTACACCTCTTTTGACTAAAGCGCCCACTTTATTTGTACAGCGAACCATCAAACCTCAGGAAAAAAAGGAAAGTCCCTGCGCATGGCTCCAAAAAGGAGCCATGAATGGCGTTGCCCGATTGTTTAATTCGGTTTCTGAAACCTTCAGTTCAATCGATAAAAAAGTGGATGAGCTGGATAAGTTAGCTGATACAAAAGTAGAGCAGGTTTTCCGATCGGTCAAAAAAATTGTTTATAGCTATTTTGAAACTGATAAACGAAAGCAAACGGCTGAAAAAATCAAACAAAGGCAGAGAGATGCCGGTATAAGAACTTTGCCCTAAATTCCCGTCATTGCGAAACGCGTTTTTTGCGCTGAAGCAATCTTTTAAGAGATTGCTTCGACCGTGAAAAGCACGGTCTCGCAATGACGTGCTTTAAAGATTGCTTCGGCCTGAAAAGCAGGCTTCGCAATGACGGGAATCTAAATCACCCACCAATCTTCAACAATTCCCAATATTTCTCATAAAGCGCCAACGCCTTATCATCAATATCCGTTTCAAATTCACCGTGTTTCAATACATCCACTGACGGATAAAGAGTGGGATTATTGCGAATAGCAAGCGGCATAACTTTCCGTGCCGCCAAATTCGCACTGGAATAATTAATTTCCAGACTGACTTTCGCCGCAATATCCGGCCGCATTAAAAAATTCAGAAAAGTATAGGCATTTTTAAGATGCGGCGCATTTTTCATAATCGCAAAATTATCCACCCAGATTTCAAAACCATCTTTAGGATAAACAAAATCGAGTTTACTATTTTCCGTCCGCGCGCGGAAAAGATCACCATTCCACGACATCCCAATCGTCGCATCTTCATCAATCAAAATCGATGCCACCGCATCGGTATTAAATAAACGAACATTCGGCATCAATTGCTTTAACTTTAAATACGCTTGTTTAATGTGTTCGGGATTCGCATCATTAATCGAATAATTCAGCATCAACATCGCCATGGAAAAAACTTCTCGCGAGTCATCCAAAAACATCAACTGGTCCGCATATTTTTTATCGAGCAAATCAGCCCATTTCGCAATATCATGCGATTTAAAATAATCTTTATTCAGGAAAATGCCGGTGATGCCCCAAATAAACGGAACACTGTATTTGCTATCCGGATCATAAGCCTGGTTCACAAAAAACGGATCCAGATTTTTAAAATTCGCTAATTGGGTTTTATCCAGTTTTTCCAGCATGTCTTGTTTACGCATGCGGTCGATATAAAAACTCGAGGGTTCAATCAAATCATACCCAATATTGCGATTGGCCCGAATTTTGGCATACATGATTTCATTGGTATCAAAAGTAGAGTAGTTGACGATAATTCCCGTTTCTTTTTCAAATTGTGCAATCACTTCATGCGGGATTTCATCCGCCCAGGTATAGACATTCACCACATTGTCAGAGGCAAAAGCACTCACTGGCCATAATAGAGAAATGACGAGAAAAATCCTTAACCATTTCGTCATAATTCGTTCCTTCGTGTTTGTATTTTTATAAAAATAAATATTAGCCTCCCATCTTCAGCCGTTCCCAGTAGTCTTCGTATAAAGCAAGCGCGTCGTCGCCAACGTCCGTTTGAAATTCGCCGCGACGCAAGACTTCGTGAGAGGGATACACGACTGGATTATTTCGAATAGCAGGCGGTAATAATTTCCATCCGGCTAAATTCGGAGTCGGAAAGTTATTATCCAGTGCCGCATTGCGTGCAATGTCAGCCCGCATTAGAAAATTCAAAAATTTATAAGCATTTTCACGGTGTGGCGGATCTTTGACAATCGTAAAGTTATCGACCCAGATCACAAATCCATCTTTGGGAAAAACAAATCCCAAACGCGAATTTTCTTGAGCGGCTTTATAAAGATCACCATTCCACGCCATGCCAACATTGGCATCTTCATCAATTAAAATCGATAAAACGGCACTGCTGAAAATTTTAATATTCGGCAGTAATTCTTTTAATTTTAAATACGCTTGTTTGATATGTTCAGGATTGCTGTCATTCACCGAATAGCCTAAAACACGCAACGCCATCGAAAACACTTCGCGCGTATCATCGAGCATCATCAATTGATCAGAATATTTGGGATTCCACAAATCGGACCAGCGAGTGACACTGTTCGGCTGAATATAATTATTATTAATAAAAATTCCCGTGACCCCCCAAATAAAGGGAATGCTAAAATTATTTTGTGGATCATATTTTGCATTTAAAAAATCAGGATTTAAATTTTTAAAATTAGGAAGTTTGGTTTTGTCGAGTTTTTCCAGCATATTTTGCCGGCGCATGCGATCCACATAATAACTGGATGGTTCAACCACATCATAACCAGATTGTTTGCTCGCTTTTAATTTAGCATACATGACTTCGTTGCTGTCGTAAGTCGAAAAATTCACTTTGATGCCGGTTTCTTTTTCAAATTGCTGAATTACCGCATCAGGCACTTCCGCTGACCAGGCGTAAACATTCACGATTTTTTCTTCGGCCGCAAAAAGCGCTTGGGCGGCGAATAAAGATAGAATTAAACCCAGACGAGCTATTTTCATGGTTTTTTCCGTAACATAAGCTGCGAAATCAATACCAGTACTAATGTTAAAACAAACGTCACTGTACAAAGTGCATTAATTTCTGGTTTGACCCCTAATCGTACCATCGAATAAATTTTTAAGGGTAAAATTTCAAAACCGGGGCCTGTCACAAAATAACTGATAATCACATCATCTAAAGACAGTGTGAAACTTAACAACCATCCGGCAAGCATAGCAGGCCAGAGCAGAGGCAAAATAATTCTGGAAAAAATAACCGTATCTTTAGCACCCAAATCTTTGGCCGCTTCAAAAATATATTCATCAAAACTGGCCATACGGCTGTAAACCGTCACTACCACAAATGGAATACAAAACGTAATATGTGCGAGCAGCAAGCTCCAGAATCCCAATGGAATTTTTAAAAAACTAAATAAAATTAACAAAGAAATCGCCATCACAATATCCGGCGACAAAATTAAAATAAAAATAAGACCATACAATAATTGCCGCCCCATGAATTGATAGCGATACAAACTGACCGCTGCCAGCGAACCAATGCACATGGCAACCGATGCCGCAAAAACACCTAAAATCAAGGAATGCCAAACCGCAATCCACAAATCCGTATCCGCAAACAGTTCCTGATACCAGCGCCAGGAAAATCCATGCCACAACAAGGAATATTGTGCTTCATTAAATGAATAAATAATCAAAATCACAATAGGAATATAAAAAAACAAATAAATCAGCGTCAAATAAGACGATGTCGGCAAGGCTTGCAGAAATTTATTTTTCATAATAACTCACCTTGCGTTTTACCGCGGGTCGAGCGCCAATAAATCAGTAATAAAAGCGCTAACAATAAAATAAAGACCACGCTGATCGCAGAACCCAATGGCCAATTTTCAGTAACTAAAAATTGGTTTTGGATTAAATTTCCTAACAAGATGGATTTGGAACCGCCCAATAAGTCTGGAATATAAAAAATCGTCATTGCCGGCAAAAAGACTAAAATACAGCCGGATAAAATCCCTGGCATCGTCAACGGCATAATGACCCGTCGAAACGTCGTAAACCGGTTCGCGCCCAAATCACGCGCCGCATCAATCAGACGATTATCCAGCCGTTCAATATTGGTTAATAGCGGCAGCACCATAAAAGGCAGCAAGTTGTAAATCAAACCAATCACAACCGCGATATCCGAAAATAACAAGGGCAGCGGCTTATCAACAATCCCCAACCACATCATGATCGAATTAATAATGCCCTTCGGTTTTAAAATCGTAATCATCGAATAGGTCCGAATCAGCGAACTGGTCCAGAAGGGAATAATGATCAAAAGGATCAAAAGACTTTTGAACGAACTTTCCATGCGCGCAATGATATAAGCGAAAGGGTAACCCAAGATCAAACAAAAAAGAGTGCAAAATCCAGCGAGATAAAACGATTTTTCGAAAATTTTTAAGTAGATGGTATTATTCAGTTCGCCATAATGGGCGAGAGTAAACGGCAATTGAATAATATGGCTTTCATCATGATTCATGAAGCTTGCAATTGAAACGAGGATAAACGGCAGCAAGGCAAAAATGGTAAGCCAAATCCAAATCACGCTCAGTGAAAAGTACTTAAAACCATTATCTGATCGCATGGTCAGTAGTCCCATTAAGCTGTAACGGTTTCTTCGTACGGCAATACGACTTCCCACCCCGACACCCACGTTGTCCATACTTGCTCACCTATGGCATATTCCAGCCTGTCATCATCTTCATCAAAAAATTCAGTGGCCGCGACCAATTTATTATTAAATAAACGGACCATGAGGTCGACGGTGGTGCCTTTGTAAATCACTTCTTCGACGACACCGGGGAACATATCAGCCGTATCGCCTTCGGTTTCTTTTTGGTCCCAGACGCGTAAATCTTCGGGGCGGACCAGGATATGGACTTTGTCGCCGACTGAAAATGGCCGCGTGCTTTTCACGATGCGGCGGCGGCCTAAAATATCGACGGTAATGAGTTTGCCATCAATCGCGATAATTTCACTTTCGAAAATATTGGCTTCACCAATAAATTTAGCGACTGCCAGGTTTTCAGGGTTTTCATAAACTTGACGCGGAGTGCCGACTTGTTCGATGCAGCCTTCTTGCATCACGACCACGCGATCGGACATGGAAAGGGCTTCTTCTTGATCGTGGGTTACAAAAATGAAGGTAATACCCAGTTTTCTTTGCAGCTGTTTTAACTCAATCTGCATGGTTTTTCGTAAGCGATAATCTAGCGAGCTCAACGGCTCATCTAATAATAAAACCAATGGACGGTTCACAACGGCCCGTGCGATAGCGACTCGTTGTTGCTGGCCGCCACTCAATTGTTCGGGTTTGCGGGTGGCATACTTTTCCAGTTTCACCGTCTTTAAAACCTCAGCGACCCGGCGATCAATTTCATTCTTTGGCAGTTTCTGGCAGCGCAGGCCAAATTCGATGTTTTCAACCACATTCATGTGAGGGAACAGCGCATAACTTTGAAAAACCGTATGCACATGACGCAAATGCGGCGGCAGGCCCTCGACGTCTTTGCCATTAATAAAAATATGGCCGGTGGTCGGGGTCTCAAATCCGGAGATGAGTCTAAGCAGAGTGGTCTTGCCGCAACCGGATGGGCCCAACAAAGTGAGAAACTCACCGTTATGCACTTCGAGGTTGATATTCTGCAATATGTCGTGGCCGTGAATCGACTTTGAGACGCCACGGAGTTCGATAATGTTACTGGTCATTTCCCTTCGTTTTTCCTCTTAAAAAGAGAATATGAAAAACGGAGATTATGGTATGCGTTGGGCGGAATGTCTAGTATTAATTGGGGGCGGGCGTCAGGGTTCAGGATTTTTTTTTCGAAAGCGCTTTTGGGGTGGGCTTTTCTTCTTTTTGGTTCATCGGCTGACGAACTAAGGTTGCCGCTTAAATGGGTTTAGGTTGTGCTGAGCGCGCAAGCTGAGGAGCGCGAGGGCCGATTTTTTCGTGCCGAATCTTACGGGGTGCTAATAAGATAAGATTCAGACGGCGCTTTCGAAAAAAAAATCCTGAACCCTGACGCTTTGAGGGATGGTGGTTATAATTGCATGGGGGATTTGGAGGATCTGAGTTTGTCGTCAGTCATTGCTTGTCCTTCTTCTGATTGTCCTGCATTGGCTGAAAGAGAACGATGATGATCAGCGGCTTGTTGCAGTATCTTGGCAGCTTCGCAGGCACTGGCTAAACCTCGGGGACCTTCTATGCCTTTATTCAAGAATTCTTCATTCAGGGCGAGCGGCTCCATATAAAATGGAACGGGGCTTAAATCGGAAAGCTTAATATGATTTTCAAAATTTCCGGATTTCACTTCAGCGGGTAGATTGTATTCATCTCGCAGACGCATCAGGATCTGTGTTGTCGTCTGAGGTTCTCGTCCGAGACCAAATCCGAGGAAACAAGGTTCATTTTCACCATTAACCCCTACACAGTAAACATTCCATCCTTGTGCATTGCCAGAAGGATGTTTTTTCAAGTAATCCGGATGATTTTTAAAATAAACGAGTTGAGCGTATCTGACCGTCGGTGTTTTTGTTTCAGGGGGATTGACGCGTTTTATAAAACGCTCTATTGAAGTGCAGTAACTAACATTATCATTGATATGCAATCTATATTTGGCTGGCGTTGCTTCAAAAGTTGCCCCAAACCAATGATCAAATAAGAAATTACCTCCTTCATTCCCCAATCGTTCTTGAAAATAATAGAGAAAAGCTACGGGACGAGCAAGGTTGATTACTAGCGTGCAATCCAAAACAGTTTTCGCCTTTTTGTAAAAATGCATCAGAGCGTGGGAAGCACTGGTATTTTCTTTCAATCTGAACCCGCACTCGAATGTTTCCCCATGTTTGTTCTCTTCAAAAGTAAAATATTTTGATGTGCTAAAAACTGTGGGAAATCCTCTATTTCTCCAAGCCACTTTTAATTTTTGAGGATCTGTCTCATCTTTCATTTCAGGATAGGCGGCTTTGTGCTTTGCAAATTCAGGATCTTTAGCAAGTTTTATTAAAAAATCAGAAAAATAAAATAACGTAAGACCGTCACAGCTCTCAATTTCGAGCATAGCGAGTGGGATCCAATCTAAAAGCGAATGTTGACGAACTTGCATAAAAACCTCTTTAAATACTTTCTATTATTGCGCCATCCTAGTTGCTGCAGTTTTTGTTTTCGGGTCACCATATAGTAGGTTTTGAGGCCCAAACTATAAACTATTTAGCTTAATAAAATATTAACGATCCCATTTTTATGCTATCTTATGCAACTTACTTGATGAGAGAACTGACTAATGGACACGGTTGCTAATCCAGAAGTATTTGATTTTTCTGATTTATCTCGGGAAGAAGTGCATCATATCCTACAAAAATATCATTTAGTTTTAACCGTCGATGAAGTCCTTACTATTCAAAATACTATCTTAAAAAGACCCCCGACCTTGCCGGAACTGGTTCTATGGTCTATTCAGGGTTCTGAACATTGTTCCTATAAAAGCAGCCGTAAACATCTGAAAAAATTAGTGACCGATGGGCCGAATGTCATTCTCGGTGCGAAGGAAGATGCTGGAATTGTCGAAGTCGCCCGCGATAAAGAGGGTAAGCGCTACGGCATTGTCATTAGCCATGAATTGCATAATCATCCTTCACAAATTGTCCCTTTTGAAGGAGCAGCGACGGGTGTAGGCGGTAATGTTCGCGATGTCTGCTGTATGGGTGCTGAAGTGATAGCGGTTGCCGACGGATTACGGTTTGGTGATATCAAAAGACAAAAAACTAACTGGATTCATGATGGTGTTGTTTCTGGAATCGCAGGTTATGGCAATCCCATCGGCGTCCCTAATTTAGCGGGCGATGTTTATTACGACTCATCTTATAATGAAAATTGCTTAGTGACGGTCGTGACGCTAGGCGTTGTGCGTGATGATCAGGTAATCCATTCGTATGCGCCCAAAAATGCAGATAATTATGTTTTCATTCTAGTTGGAAAACCAACAGACAATAGCGGTTTTGGTGGCGCAAGTTTTGCATCGACTGAATTATCCGATGAACATCAAGAACGCAACAAAGGTGCGGTGCAAGAACCGAATGCTTTTTTAAAAAGACATCTATTAAAAGCAAACTATGCGCTTTTTAATATTTTACGTGAGAAAAATTTAATAGATCGCGTGGGTTTTAAAGATTTAGGCGCAGGCGGTGTGGCTTGTGCTAGCGTCGAATTAGCTGAAGCCGGGGGCTTCGGCGCCGAAATAGACTTAGAAAAAGTCCCGACCAGCATGTCGCATTTGCATCCTTCGGTGATTTTGTGTTCTGAAACACAAGAACGATTTATGTGGGTTGTTGCGCCTGATTTAGCGGATTTGATTCTTACGCATTACAACGAAACATTTGCATTGCCTCAGATTTCTGCGGGTGCGCAGGCAAAAGTCGTTGGTAAGATTCGCACCGATGGCATGTATGTCGTGAAATATCACGGTGAAAAAATTGTGAATGCGCGTGCATGTGATGTCACGAAAGGAATTCTTTATGATCGTCCCTACACGCCTTCTCAGAAAAAATTCAGTGAACCGAATTTGCCGACGCCTACCGATTTTAATGATGTGCTATTAAAATTATTAGCACATGAAAATATTGCCTCACGCGCCCCGATTTTTGAAATGTATGATAAACAAGTGCAGGGCAGAACGATTATTGAAGCAGGCGAAGCGGATGCGGGTGTGATGCAACCTTTCAATGAAGAAAAATATCCCGAAGAAATTCGAAACACCGGTATCGCACTTTCACTGGATCAAACGCCGCGTTACAACAAAATCGATCCTTACTGGGGTGCCATCAATGCCGTTGTTGAAGCGGCGCGAAATATCACAGCAGTCGGGGCATTGCCACAAACAGTGACGGATTGTTTATGCTTTGGAAATCCAGAAAAACCCGAACAAATGTGGGATTTCACAGAATCCGTGCGCGGAATTGCTGATGCGTGCAAAGCCATTGGTTTGAAAGCCTATCCTGGTGCATCCTTGCCTGTGATTTCAGGAAATGTTTCGTTGTACAACGAATCAAAATCCGGCGCAATTCCTGCGAGTCCAATGATCAGTTGTTTAGGCAACATGCCAGATGTTCGCAAAGTCATTACGAAAAATTTCCAACGCACCGATTCCCATTTAGTATTAGTCGGCAAACGCAAAGATGAGTGCGGCGGCAGTGTTTATTACGATTTATTTAATGAATTAGGCGCAAATGTTCCAAAACCCGATTTAACAACGATTGCTGCGGAAATTTTTGCAGTCAATGATGCCATCCAACAAGAATTAGTTTTATCTGCTCACGATATTTCAGATGGGGGTTTAGCGGTTGCTCTCGCAGAAATGACATTTAAAAAACAAATTGGTTTAACGATGAATTATTCCGATGAATTATCGCGAGAAAAATTACTTTTTTCTGAAACGGGTGGATTTGTTTTAGAAGTGGCACGTGAAAAAATGACTGCGCTCAAAAATCTTTTTGCACATTATCATGTCCCCGTTTTTGAAATCGGTCACACCAACACCACCAAAAAATTAAAAATGCTAGATTGCATCGATTTAGAAGTAAGCACAGCTAAAACAGCTTGGGAAAATGGCCTGAGGGATAAATTACTATGACGACTATCGACTACAAATCAGCGGGCGTTGATATTCATGCTGGCAACGAAGCAGTAAAGCGCATTAAAAAAAGCGTCGAAAGCACGTTTTCCAAAAATGTTTTGACTGATATTGGCAGTTTCGGCGCGCTTTATGATTTGAAATCCATTATGAATGAATATGAAAACCCGGTGCTCGTGCAAAGCATCGATGGCGTCGGCACCAAAATCATGATTGCCCGCATGATGCAAAAATACGATACGATCGGCATGGATTTGGTAAGTGCAACCACGAACGACATTATTGTGCTTGGCGCAAAACCTTTAACACTTTTAGATTACATTGCTAATGACAAATTAAAACCGGAAATTATCGAACAAATTATTTCAGGCATGGTCAAAGCCTGCCGCGAAAATGATATTTCCCTTGTGGGTGGCGAAACCGCTGAAATGCCAGGGACGTATCTTACTGGCGAACATGATTTAGTTGGCGTAATTACAGGTGTTGTCGAAAAAGAAAAAGCCATTTTAGGAAAAAATATTCAAGCAAGCGATGTTGTTTTAGCATTCACATCCAGTGGATTGCATACAAACGGCTATTCACTTGCGCGCAAACTTTGTTTTGAAATCGCTAAATATAAAATTGACGCAATGCTGCCCGAATTAAATTGCACCATCGGCGAAGCCTTGCTAATGCCTCACATTAATTACACCCGCCCTGTGTTACATCTTTTAAAACAAAACATTGCCATCAAAGGCATGGCACACATCACCGGCGGTGGTTTACTGGAAAATGTTCCGCGTGTACTACCAAAAAATTGCAGCGTCGAAATTAAAAAAGACGCTTGGCCGGCGCAACCCTTATTTTCATTATTATGTTCATTAGGAAAATTAAATGACGCTGAAGCCTATCGCACCTTTAATATGGGCGTCGGATTAGTTATGATTTTATCGCCAGAAATGGTTGATAAAGCACGCGCTGCGTTGAAAGATTTTCAAGAATTCAAGTTATATGAAATTGGTAAAGTAGTGAAAGGTGAAAATAAAGTAAAATTACTTTAGCCCGTCATTGCGAGCCCTGCTTTTTAGGGCGAAGCAATCTCAAGAAGATTGCTTCGTCATAAAAAACATTCCTCGCAATGACAGCAAATAGGTGAGCAGAGGCTTTAAAATGAAAATTGCCATCATACAATTCCCAGGCTCCAACTGCGAACGTGAAACCATGCTCGCAGTCAAACGTGCTGGCATGGTCCCTGAAGAATTTTTATGGAACCAATCCAAAGAAAAATTGGCTGATTACGATGGTTATATCATCGTCGGCGGTTTTTCGTATGAAGATCGCGGACGTGCGGGCATTATTGCAGCGCTGGATCCTGTTATGAAAATCCTTGCCGAACAAAGCAATTTCGGCAAACCAATTCTAGGCATTTGCAACGGCGCCCAAATTTTAGTAGAAACCGGTTTAGTGCCTGGACTTGAAAACAACAAATTAGCCATGTCTCTCACAGACAATAAACGCATGCGTGATGGCGTAGTTTTAGGAACAGGCTATTACAATGATTGGGTGCACATGCGAGTTTCCGATCATTTTCAATATAATGCTTTCACTCGATTTTTAAAACCAACCGATATTTTAAAATTACCGGTCGCTCATGGCGAAGGTCGTTTTGTCATTCCGTCTGCGTTATTACATGAAATGCAGGAAAATGGCTTGAATGTGTTTCAATATTGCGATGAAAAAGGCCAAGTCATCGATCAGTTTCCAGTAAATCCAAATGGCTCAATCAATAACATCGCTGCCGTTTCTAATAAAGCTGGCAATGTGATGGCCATGATGCCCCACCCGGAACGCACTGAAACTTGCGATGCCATTTTTCAATCCATGCGCGAGTACATTGCAAAAGGGTATAAACAAAAAGTCCAGCCACTGAACTTTTATCCGCGTGCCATTGAAATAAAAAATTACAAACCAGAAAACAACCAACTTTTGATTGATTTGATTATAACGGACAACCAAGCATTGACCATTGAAAATGCGTTGCAACATTCGGGCATTCCAGTTAAAGTCAATCGTCTGACACACTGGGAAATTGCCTGCGATTCACCTGAAATTTTTGAAAAAATCAAAAAGAGCGGTGTCTTATTTAATGATCGTAAAGAAAAAATCATTACCAACATTAAAAATGCAAAAAATTTCTTAGTACGCGCAAAAGAAGACATGATAGGCCAGCAAAAATTACAAATGCTGACTCATCATTTTGGTGTTGATGGAGTTCATGCAATCAAGCACAGTATTGTGTGGCAAGTGCAAGGTGATGACAAAGCCATCAACGAAGTTATTAACTCACATATTTTATTTAATCCCTATGCCCATGACTGCTACCATTATTGAAAATTACGCTGAAAAAATTCAGAAGGCCATTCCTTATTGCTTAACCGAAACTGATTTTTCTTTCGGAAAAAAATATCGCGGCAAAGTTCGCGATACTTATGATTTAGGGGATCGCTTAATTTTAATTACGACTGACAGACAAAGTGCATTTGATCGCGTACTTGCATCAGTTCCTTACAAAGGCCAGGTTTTAAATTTGACAAGCGCTTGGTGGTTTGAAAAAACCGAACATATTATTCCAAATCACGTGATTGCAATTCCCGATGCCAATGTCACAATCGCAAAAAAATGCACGGTTTTTCCAATTGAGTTTGTTGTAAGAGGTTACATCACTGGCACAACTTCCACTTCACTTTGGACTCAGTATAAAAATGGCGTAAGAAATTATTGTGGCAATGAATTACCCGAAGGTATGAAAAAAAATCAACGCCTCGCAAAACCAATGCTGACTCCAACAACGAAAGAAGAAAAACATGACAGACCGATCAGTCCAAAAGAAATCGTAGATGAAAAATGGATGAGTGCTGAAGATTGGAAAAAAGCATCTGAAGCCGCCTTAAAATTATTTCAGTTTGGCGTAGAAACCGCCGCAAAACACGGCTTGATTTTAGTCGATACCAAATATGAATTAGGCAAAGATGCCGATGGCAATATTGTTTTAATTGATGAAATTCACACACCGGATTCCAGTCGTTATTGGTTAGCCAATAATTACGAAGAACGTTTTCAAAATAATCAAGAACCCCAAAACATCGACAAAGAATTTTTACGTCTCTGGTTCAATGATAATTGCGATCCCTATAACGATAAAGTATTACCCGAAGCACCCGAAGAATTAATTGTCACCTTGTCTTCGCGCTACATTCAGTTATACGAAATGATCACAGGAAATAAATTTGGTTTTCCAGAAAAATTAATGTCAATCAATGAGAGAATCAAAAAGAATATTGCGGGTTATCTTGCCTAAAAGGATAAAGCTAGTCAGTCAGGTGGTGCTTTAACAAATTTTTTAACGACTTTATTGGTCGTTGTATCAATAATTTCGCCATGCACATTGCCGAACTTACCTTCAGCTTGGGCAAGCATCCAGGTATAGAGGTCTTCCAAGTCATCTCCATATCCGCCTTCAATTTCATCTTTTTCAAGAAAAATTCTTGCCGTATATCGGTGTTTCATACACACCCCCTACCAACTTAGAGCCAGCTATTCATATTATTATAAATCCGTTAGGGGCTATCGATCAAAAATAAATAATGTACAAAATCAATATATTGTAAAAGTCCAGTTGTTTCTTGCCCCATTTCTCATAATTTTTGATACAATCCAGGGTTTTAAGGGGATGTCTTCTCGCATGTGTGGCATCGTTGGAATCTACAGTCAGGGACCCGTTGCAGCCGAGCTGCACGACAGCCTCATTCATCTGCAGCACCGCGGGCAGGATGCGGCTGGCATTCTAACTTGTGACGAACGGTTTTATACCAAACATGGCTTAGGCCTGGTTCGCGAAATTTTTACTGTGGATGATGTCGTTAAACTGCATGGCAATATTGGTATTGCTCACACGCGTTATCCGACGGCGGGCGGTTATAATCTCGCCGATGTTCAACCGCTTTGGATTGGTAGTCCGCGCGGCATAGCACTTGCTCACAATGGCAATCTAGTAAATTACAAAGAACTTGCCACAGAAATCACACAAAAAAAACATCGCCATCTGAATTCATCGATTGATTCGGAAGTGTTGTTGCATCTTTTTGCAGATGGTTTGGATGATAAAAATTATGTGCAAGACGATGAAGAAGCTTTTTTTTCCATTGTTTGTGATGCAGTAAAAAATATTTTTACAACGGCAACGGGTTCTTATTCTGCTGTGAGTGTAGTGATTGGCAAAGGACTGGTAGCATTTCGAGATCCGCATGGTATTCGCCCACTAGTTTTAGGTGAGCGCACTAACAAAAATGGCAGCAAAGATTATATCGTCGCATCGGAAACCACGATGTTTTATGCATTAGGTTTTGAACCGAAGGGCGATATTCAAGCTGGCGAAGTTATTTTTGTGAATCGTTCTGGAAAATTATTCCGGAAAATCGTTCAGAAAAAACAATTTTCTCCCTGTATTTTTGAATACGTCTATTTCGCGCGTCCTGATTCGACGCTGGATGCCGTGAGCGTTTATCGTTCTCGTTTGCGCATGGGACAAAATCTCGCAGGTCACTGGAAAGAAAAATATCCTGATATTTTGCCGGATGTTGTAATTCCTGCGCCATTTACTTCAAATACAGCCGCGCTTTCTTTTGCGCATGAATTGGGTGTGCGCTATTCCGAAGGGCTTTATAAAAATCCGTTTATCGGTCGCACGTTTATTATGCCGGATGGCCAACAGCGAAGTCGCAGTGTCCGTTATAAATTAACGCCGCAACGAACAGAAATTCAGGATAAAAAAGTATTGATTCTCGATGACAGTATTGTTCGTGGCACGACCAGTCGCGAAATTGTCAAAATGGTCCGCGAATTTGGCGCGAAGGAAATTTATTTTGCCTCAGCCTGTCCGCCGATTAAGCATCCTTGTTTTTATGGTGTTGATATTCCATCTCGCAAGGAATTAATTGCGGCACACGATACGCTTGAGCAAATTCGAGAATTTTTAGGTGTCGACAAACTGTTATATCAAAAAATTGATGATTTAGTTGAAGCCGTCACCCGTCGTGGTGATCATCACATCGAACGCCCTTGTATGGCTTGCATGGATGGAGTGTATGTGACAGGCAATATTAATGAAAAAACCATTCAGGAATTAGAAAAACAGCGAGAAAAAGAAAGGAACGAGTTTTAATGGAAGAGTGTCATCCCTAGCGCTCGACAGAATTTTCGACGCAGTTTTCTTCTGCTTCGGGTCAGGTTGGGTTTGCTTCAGGAGGGATTGCGTTTCATGGATGAAATGCTTTAGTACATGGACGTACGCTCCCCGAGCGAGTGAAGCAAACCCAACCTGACCCGAAGCAGAAGAAAACTGCTAATAAACTTTCCCAAAGGATACTGAAACATGAACATCCTAATCATCGGCTCAGGCGCCCGCGAACACGCAATCGCAAAAGCTTTGCATCGTTCCCCACAAGCTCCGAAAATTTTTTGCTGCGGCACGTCCAAAAATCCCGGCATCAAGCCCTTAACAGAAAATTACTGGGTCGGAGACATTGGCAGGATTGACGAAGTAAGGACCAAAGCCAAAGAATGGAACATCAATATCGCAATCATAGGCCCCGAAGCACCGCTCGAAAAAGGGTTGGCAGATGTGCTCTGGCAAAATTCCATTCCAACTATTGGTCCCAAACAAAAACTCGCACAACTCGAAAGCAGCAAATCGTTCACTCGCGATCTTTTAACAAAATATAAAATTAACGCTTCACCACTTTATGGTGTATTTGATGATTTATTGTTAGCAAAACGCTTCATCACCGATTTAGGCGAAAATAATTATGTCATCAAAGCGGATGGCCTTATGAGTGGCAAAGGCGTGAAAGTAGCGGGAGATCATTTACATTCTTTTGAGGAAGCATTTCAATTTTGTAGTGAAATTTTGGCTCATCAAAGCAAAATTGTCATTGAAGAAAAACTCATTGGCCAGGAATTTTCGCTACTTTGTTTTTGCGATGGCAATAGTCTTATTCCTATGCCATTAGTGCAAGACCACAAACGCGCATTTGTGAATGACGAAGGCCCAAACACCGGTGGCATGGGCAGTTATTCTGATCGCGATCATTCTCTGCCATTTTTAACAGAAAAAGATTTACATGAAGCAACGCGCATTAATGAAGCCGTACTCGATGCGCTTACTTTCGAATTTCGTGAACCTTACATTGGTATTTTATATGGTAGTTTCATTGCAACCAAAAATGGTGTGCGTCTAATCGAATATAACGCACGATTTGGCGATCCAGAAGCTTTAAATGTTTTATCCATTTTAGAATCGGATTTTCTTGCTATTTGTGAAGCCATGGTGATGGGGCGCTTATCGAGAAATTTAGTATCATTCGAAAATTTCGCAACCGTCTGTAAATATGCTGTACCAAACGGTTATCCCGATCATCCAGAAAAAAACTTTGAAATTGATATTTCCGCCGTTCACAACAAAAATAATCTCTATTTTGGCGCAGTCGATGAACGCAATGGAAAATTATACGCGACGGGTTCGCGCACTATCGCCGTCGTAGGGATAGCCGATACGATTATGGATGCAGAACAAATCGCAGAAACTGAAATACAGCGAATTAAAGGACAATTATTTCATCGAAAAGATATTGGAACAAATGAGCTAATTAAAAAACGAATTCAACATATGCAGGATTTGCGAGCATGCAACGTCTAGCCATTTTAGGGTCAACCCGCGGCACGGTAATGCTGGATTTGATTCATGCCATTCAAACCAAAAAATTAAATGCAGGCATTGAAATCGTGATTAGCAATAAAAACGATGCGCTCATCCTGGAAAAAGCCCGCGACCATCATTTACCCACTGAATTTGTTGATCCGAAGTTATTTTCAAAGGAAGATTATGATCATAAAATTTCTGAAATTCTACATCAATTTCAAATTGATACGATCGTATTGATTGGTTTCATGCGAATTTTATCGAATGCATTTATTAATGAATGGCGTAATAAAATTATTAATGTGCATCCTTCATTATTACCCGATTTTGCAGGTATGATGGATAAAACGGTCCATGAATCTGTGATACAATCCGGCAAAACAGAGACCGGCTGTACGGTCCATTACGTGACTGAAAAGATCGATGCGGGCCCCATCCTGATTCAAAAAAAATGTCAGGTATTGCCAAATGATACTATCGAAACCCTAAAAAATCGCGTCCAAAAACTAGAAGGAGAGGCGCTAATTGAAGCAATCCAGTTGATGAAATAAATGAGGTGAAAGATGCAAGCGAATGCCGTTGTTAAAATGCCAGGATTACTGGATCTTAGACGATTCAAAAAGGTTCATATCGCACTTGATATTGATAGAACCACATTGGATCCTGATTCAACAAGACCTGATCTTTTATATGAAGTTTTAGTCGCATTGCTAATTATTCATAAACAAGATTTTAACGGCGAAATTTTTATTAATACCCATCGAGGGTCTTCTAATTTTGTGCGATGGCTACGCGAACCGGATGCACTCAAAATGCTCTCGCATCTTTCTGATGAGAAGAAAAAGCAATATCATACTCACCGCGTCGTTCAGAATGTTTCAAAGTTTTTTGATGACCGTCCTGTACATCCGATTGTTTTAGAATCTTATACAAAAAAATCAATAGCCGAAGCAAAAGCCGATTTTGAAAAACTGAAAGAAGTCGAAATGAAATTCGACAGCACTGAACAATTACCCGAAGAGCCACAAGAACTGCACGCGGCTTATGCTAATAAAGTTTGGCAATATTTATTAATGGCAAGACATCTATTTCCAAATGAAACCGAATCCAATACTGAAGCTGAAACGGAGGCTAAAGTTGAACCCGAAGAATTGTTATTAGTCTTTGATGATGTAGAAGAATATTGTAATGGCGCAAGATTCATCAGTAAATTGCCGATCTGGCCCCGTAAACTGGCTGTACATTCCTGTCACGTCACTATCCTGGACAATTCACTTTATTATCATTTTGAAGTTCAGGACTCAGAGTTTAGTATTTTTCGAGGTGCTCAAATTAAAATTCCGGATTTATTAAAACACTTACCTTCCGAAGAAAAAGAGTTGGCCGCGCGATTACAAGAAATGCATCGCACAGACCAATATAATCAAAGAAGAGCGCTTATGAGACAAGAACTGGCAATCCAAAAACGCCAGATGGAGCTGCGGGAACAACAGCTTCAAAGAGATGCGCTTGATTTATCTCAGGCCGAAAAAAAACTAGAACAATTAAGTTTGCAGCAACAAAAGGAAGCGCAGCAAGCAGATGAAATGTTAACTGCAGTCGCTGAAAGACTGCAAACATCAAATGTGGTTCAAGTGGACGATCTTGTATGTGCTGCTGCACCGGTACCGAAACAATCATCTGATGCCAAAGAAGCAGCAAATCCCCAAATGCCGACCAATCCAACGCTTACTTTGGGGGAAGCAACGGTTGCAGCATTGCATAAAGGTTCTGTATTTACTAAACCTTTATCAAAAAGTAGTAGCCAGCTGAATCAAGAATCAGTCAATCTTTTTGTTATACAGTAGAAAAACAGGAGCCAGATCGTGAAAGAGTTTTATAACGTACGCCGAGCACTAATTTCCGTTTCAGACAAAAAGGGAATTGTTGAGTTTTCTCGTGCTCTCGCTGAATTAAAAGTCGAAATTGTTTCAACCGGCGGTACTAGCCAACTGTTACGTGAAGCGAATATTCCCGTTCGTGAAGTGTCAGAAGTCACCAATTTTCCTGAAATTATGGATGGCCGAGTGAAAACATTGCATCCTAAAATTCACGGTGGAATTTTAGGAAAACGTGATACCCATTCGAGCATTGCAGAGCAACATGGTATTCATTGGTTTGATTTGGTTGTAGTCAATTTATATCCGTTTGCAAAAACTATTGCGAATCCAGCAGCAACGTTTGATGATGCGATTGAAAATATCGACATTGGTGGTCCTACCATGATTCGTTCTGCCGCCAAAAATATGGATTGGGTGGGTGTAGTAGTTGATCCCAATGATTACGGAATGATTTTAGATGAAATTCATTTGATAAAAGGCTTAAGTTTTGAAACCAGAAAAAAATTAGCAACCAAAGCCTTCGAGCATACGGCTCAGTATGATGCGATTATTTGTCAATATTTACAGAAAATGCATTTGGAACAACTTCAAAAAGCTGAGTTATCGAAATTATTTCCTGAAAATATCAAATTAGAGTTACAAAAATCGCTTGATCTTCGATACGGCGAAAATCCACATCAAAAGGCCGCAGCTTATCAGTTTACTAATGAAAAAAGCGGCATTCTTTCCGCTAAACAACATCAAGGCAAACAATTATCCTACAATAACATTGCTGATGCGGATGCCGCCTTAACCTGCGTTCAAGAATTTTCAGAACCCGCCTGCGTGATTGTGAAACATGCAAATCCCTGTGGTGCTGCAACAGGAAAAACGATCGATGAAGCCTTCGAGCGCGCTTATAACGCCGATGCGCAATCTGCATTTGGCGGTATTATTGCACTCAATCAACCGTGCACTAAAAAAATCGCTGATTTTTTATCAACGATTTTTGTCGAAGTATTAATTGCGCCAGCTTTTGAAAACGGTGCTCTTGAAATTTTTTCCAAAAAAGAAAATTTACGCATACTTGAGTCAAATCAATTGTTGAATGCCGAATCCAAAGACACTGAATTTAAATTCATAAATGGCGGTCTTTTAGTTCAAACCCACGATAATAAAAATTTAACCGCCAATGATTTAAAAGTCGTAACCCAATTAAAACCCACACCAAAAGAACTCGAGTCCCTGCTTTTCGCCTGGCGCGTACTAAAACACATTAAATCCAACGCCATCTTAATTGCAAAAGACAACGCAACTGTCGGCATCGGTGCCGGCCAAGTCTCCAGAATCGACGCCGTCGATATCGCCCTCAAAAAATCCGCCAATCTTGAAAATACCGTCCTCGCATCTGACGCCTTTTTCCCTTTCAGAGACAGCATAGATCGTCTAGCCAATACCGGTATCAAAGCAATCATTCAACCCGGCGGCTCAGTACGAGATGAAGAAGTCATTAAAGCCTGTAACGAACAGGGTATCGCTATGGTTTTTACCGGCATACGCTGCTTTAAGCATTGATCTCTGTTAATCAAAAGATATAATTAACTATCAAAATAGTACAAAACGAGATTTAGGGTTATAAGATGAAAGCCAAACTATTACTCAGTTTAATTTTAATTTCTTTTTCCATGTTTTCCTTTGCAGCAAAAACCCCTGGCTGGCAAACCATCAACACCAGCGACACGATGTTTTGCTCTAATCTGAGTACATTTACTAGCGACAGTAACGGAAACTTATACCAAGCCGGATGGGCCAATCAGAATGGAAACGATTATGGTTTTATTCGAAAAAGTATTGATAAAGGTTATACGTGGAATACTCTTTTTAATTTCCCCAATTATGGCTTAATGGCCTTTGCAATCGATCAACAAGGTGCTTTTTATGTGGCTGGAAGTCAAGATCCTAATTATTGGATAATACAAAAAAGTACGGATGGCGGACAAACGTGGAATACGGTGGACGAAGCTCCCCAATTTTCAAGCGTAACGACACTTGCTATTGCTCCGAATGGCGATATTTATGCCGGTGGACCGGGACCCGATATAGGTCACTCTATCATTCGCAAAAGTGCGGATAATGGAAAAACGTGGACAACCGTAGATGATTTTTATATTGGTATCAATAAGGCTAAAAGCAATAACACCAAATTCAATAAAACCAAATCCAATCAATCTAAAGCCCATCACGCAGACGGCAGTGGCGAAATCAACGCAATTTTTTTTGATGCAAGCGGCAATGTTTATTACATTGTAGAAAGCACATGGCTTGATACTTGGTATGTCAGAATGAGTACCGATCAAGGCGCAACTTGGACAACCATTGATAGCTTTTCTTTAGGTAATTGGGTTCTCATTGGATCTTCCGCAGTGATTGATTCTGCTGGAAATATTTATGTCGCAGGTCTTTGGACTGATGAAGATGCAAGCAACATCGGCCATTGGATCGTCCGAAAAGGCAGTAAAACCAGTCCTTTTGTCACGGTGGATGATTTCAAATATCCAGACAATAAACGCATCACCGCGCCCGATAAGATTGTCATCGATAAAAATGGCAACCTTTACGTATCAGGCGAAGTCATCGATGAAGAAAGTTCTCCCAAAACGCGCGCACTGATCCGAATGAGTACGGATGCCGGTGCTCATTGGTCAACCTGGGATGATTTTCCCGGTGATCCAAACGACCGATTTTTTAGCGCGAATCATATTCTGATCGACAATCAAGGAAACTTGTATGCAGGACTTGCGCTCACCGATGCAGATTTCAATGATCGTTGGTTGACGCGGAAATATTTTCCGTAGTGTTCATTTCTAATTATAGGCGCTGTCATGATCAATATGCAGCGTCAGTAATCGTAAAAATTGATCTTGTCTAAGTGCTGTCGCTCGATATTTTTGAGAGAAGCGAAAAGTATCAATACGTTGGCCAGATTTAGTTTCTTTTGACAAAATGGCTTCCCATTTGAGCCCTTTGTCTGAATAGAGTTGGGGCCATTGCATTTCTGATATTTTTTTTAAGGTTCTAATTAAAGCAAGTTGTTCGGGTTTTTCTAAATGAAAAAAATCTTGCTGAAATTGCGGATTGTTCGTATCAATTTTTATTTTTTCCATCCTGCATTCCTCGAGCCAGCTTATCAAAGTTATCGACGGGTTTATGGTTTTCAGCCCAATCAATTGCATTTTCTAATTTCGCCATTTGCCCTTTTTGATGAAGCCATCGTTCGGAATCAGGAATAAATTCACCCGACTTGATGATCCACGTGCCATCATTCACTTGGACGATCAATACCATCTTCCCAGCAAATTCTTTGCCAAGTGATAATTGACCATTATTACCCACGACCTTAACTTGTTGACGCATTATGAACCTCTGATTTTGTAATTTACTATATTAGTATAATCCTAAAATAGGAAAATATCAATTTATTGCTTAACAATCCTTAATAAAAAAAGATGAAGCAAACCATCGATTTGCACTATAATCGGATTCATTTTTAACGAATTCGAGGGATATCATGACTAAACTTGTTAGTATTCTGATGGGCTCAAAATCCGATTGGCCGATGATGGAGCATGCTGGACAGATATTGGACACATTAAAAATTCCTTATGAAGCAAGGGTGTTATCCGCTCATCGCACGCCGGATGCCTTATTTGAATATATTGCTAATGCTGAAAAAGATGGCGTCGAAGTGATCATTGGTGCCGCCGGGGGTGCAGCCCATTTGCCTGGCGTAATCGCGGCCAAAACCTTATTGCCCGTGATTGGTGTTCCTATGCCTTCGCAAGCATTTAATGGCATGGATTCCTTGTTATCGATTGTTCAAATGCCCGCAGGCATTCCGGTTGCGACGATGGCCGTAGGCAAACCCGGTGCTATCAATGCAGGATTGTTCGCAGCTAGCATTTTAAGCATCAAACATCCTGAATTTCGTCAGGCAATCAAAAAATATCGCGCCGAACAAGCGCAAACCATCTTGGAAAATTCTACTTTGAAAGGATAAAACAATGTTCGAAGCAATTCCTTTAAAACAATTCGATCCCGAAATTTGGCGCGCGATTCAAGACGAAGAAAAACGCCAGCAAGAACACATTGAATTAATTGCTTCTGAAAATTATGTCAGTCCCGAAGTCTTAGAAGCCCAAGGATCCGTGCTTACCAATAAATATGCTGAAGGTTATCCGCATAAACGTTATTACGGCGGTTGTGAATTTGTCGATGTCGCAGAAGATTTAGCCGTTCAGCGGGTGAAAAAATTATTTGGCGCGGATTATGCTAACGTTCAGCCACATTCCGGTTCGCAAGCAAATTCTGCGGCCTATGCTGCAATGATTAATCCAGGCGACACAGTGCTAGGTATGAGTCTCGCACACGGTGGTCATCTAACGCATGGTTCGCCTGTGAATTTTTCCGGAAAATTATATAAATTTTTTTCCTATGGATTAGATGCAAAAGGATACATTGATTACGTGCAAGTTGAACAACTTGCAAAAGAACATAAACCCAAATTAATTGTTTCTGGATTTTCAGCTTATTCACGCATTGTTGATTGGAAAAAATTACGCGAAATTGCAGACAGTATCGGCGCTTATTTGATGGCGGATATCGCCCATGTCGCAGGATTATGCGCGGTGGATTTATATCCCTCGCCTGTAAAAATTGCGGATGTCACAACATCAACAACGCACAAAACCTTACGCGGCCCACGCGGCGGTTTGATCATGGCAAAATCCAATCCCGAATTAGAAAAAAAATTAAATTCCGCCGTATTTCCAGGCGGGCAGGGTGGTCCTTTGATGCATGTGATTGCTGCAAAAGCCGTTGCTTTCAAAGAAGCGCTGCAACCTGATTTCAAAAAATATCAGCAACAAGTGTTGAATAATGCTCGCATGATGGCAAACACCATGATTAAACGCGGATTCAATATCGTCAGCGGCGGCACCGACAATCATTTATTTTTAATTGATTTAATCAACAAAAAAATCACCGGCAAAGATGCAGAAGCGGCTCTGGGTCGCGCCAATATTACCGTGAATAAAAATGCGGTTCCAAATGACCCACAGTCACCTTTTATCACCAGTGGCTTACGTTTAGGATCACCCGCCGTGACCACAAGAGGTTTCAAAGAAAAAGAATGCGAAACCTTAGCCAACTGGGTTTGCGATATTCTGGATGATATACATTCAGAAAAAAATATTGAACGCATCCGTTCTGAGGTTTTAAAGATTTGCGATCGATTTCCGGTTTATTCAGAAAAGAATGCTGAAATGGCATGAAAATGATTCTTGCAAAAGTATAACTAAAAAAGCGATAAATTTCTCTCAACCACTTCCAGCGCCCTGTTAAACCAGGGCGTAAAATTTTCTGGGTAGTATTCGAGTTCTTTTCTGAGATCTGGCAATGTAATCCAACGATAGGCATGAACTTCCTGCGCGTTAGGTGTTATTTTTTCCTGATCATAAAACCCAATCAACACATGATCGACTTCATTTTCACTCAAGCCATTATCAAAATGAGCAATATAATGGAACGAGCCTAGGGACTGTAATGAGGTTTCAATGCCCATTTCTTCTTTTAAACGTCTTTGACCGGCGAGCAGAATATCCTCACCCGGACGGGGGTGTGAACAGCAAGTATTGGTCCATAATAATGGCGAATGGTACTTTTCAGCCGCTCGCTGCTGGAGCAGGACCTGTAAATCCGGTGTCCGACGCAAAATAAATACAGAAAACGCCCGGTGGCAGAGATTGTCCCGGTGGGCCTGCATTTTTTCAGCGGTGCCTATGGGGGTATCAAATTCATCGACCAAGACCACCTGTTCTGTTGCTGTCATGAAGGATTTTCCAGTAGAATGGAGCGCGTTTTATACCATAAACTGAGTTGGATTTAAATCAAATATGAGATGGCAAACTACGGAACAGATTGCGACCATACCCATGCGGGTCATAGGCCCAATCAAGCTAGCAGGGCCTGAGGTTACTGGGGATATTATGGTACCTCTCGCCACATTCGAAACACCTTTATGGCCTTCAACCCATCGCGGTGCCCGCGTGACTCTCCATACATCGGGCGTACGCGCCGTGATTATTGATGAGCGCATGACCCGTTCGGTCTTACTGGAGGCAGACAATGTGACCGATGCCTACGAGGCATTGCTCAATTTGCAACAACACAAAGAGGCCATGCAATCCATTATCTCCGAGACCAGCCGGTTTGCGCGATTAATTGATATGCATACCCAAATGGTCGGGACGCTCGTGTTCCTGCGTTTCGAATTTAATACAGGGGATGCGGCCGGTCACAATATGGCGACGCTCGCAGCGGATCGCTTGCTGGAATGGATTTTGATGCGCTTTCCGACGTTAAAATATATTTCCATTTCAGGAAATTATTGTTCGGACAAAAAAGTCTCGGCCGTGAATGGCATCCTTGGACGGGGTAAATATGTCGTCGCTGAAGTCACGATCTCCCGAGAAGTCTGCCGCAAATTATTAAAAACCACCCCAGAAAAAATTGTCGAAATCAATATAAAGAAAAATATGATCGGCAATATCATTTCCGGTGGGCTTCGCACCGCCAATGCCCATTTTGCGAATATGTTATTGGGCTTTTATCTTGCCACCGGTCAAGATGCAGCGAATATTATCGAAGGGTCACAAGGCATTGTTTATGCAGAAGTGCGGCATGATGATTTGTATTTTTCAGTCACGTTACCCAATGTGATCGTCGGCGCGGTCGGCAATGGAAAAACGTTTGATTTTGTTCGTGAAAATTTACGGATCCTAGATTGCTTAGAAGAACGCGAACCTGGACAAAATGCCAGACGGCTCGCCATTATTGTGGCATCTACGGTATTATGTGGTGAATTATCGCTGCTTGCCGCCCAAACCAATCAGGGTGAATTAATGAAAAGTCACCTTAAACTAGAACGTCGTAAAGAAAATGAGGGATCATAACGTGGTTAAAGTGGGAATTGATGCAATTGGTTTTTACACATCACAATACGCATTGGATTTAGCCGAACTTGCAAAAGCGCGCGGCACTGAAGCAAATAAATATTATGTGGGACTCGGTCAGCACCAAATGTCGGTGCCGCCACCGGATGAAGATGTTGTCACGATGGGTGCGAATGCAGCATTGCGCGCCCTAAAAAATGTTGATCCGCAATCCATCGAAATGGTTTTGTTTGCAACGGAATCGGGAATCGATCAATCGAAAGCGGCTGGAATTTATGTTCATGATTTATTGGGTTTACCTGCACGTTGTCGCGTGATTGAATTAAAACAAGCTTGTTATAGCGCGACACTCGCATTGCAGTTGGCACTGCCTTTTTTGCGTCAACATCCGGATAAAAAAGTATTGTTGATTGCATCCGATATTGCGCGCTATGGTTTAGGAACACCCGGCGAATCTTCGCAAGGATCGGGTGCGGTTGCGATGGTGTTATCGGCGAATCCACGTTTAATTGCATTTGATTCTGAATACGGTGTTGTCACTGAAAATGTCATGGATTTCTGGCGCCCGAATTATTCGGACGAAGCATTTGTCGAAGGAAAATATTCCAGCAAACTTTATCTAAACATGCTGGAAAAATCCTGGGTGCAATATCAAACATTATCAGGACGAAATTTTTCGGACCATGCATATTATTGTTATCACACACCGGTCCCGAAATTAGTTGAAAAAGCGCATCAACATCTCGCTAAAATAAATAATCAAACATCCAGCGATGAAAATTTATTTTCTCAAATCAATCTTTCACTCGAATACGGCAGAAAAATTGGGAACAGCTATACCGCAGCGCTCTATGTGGGTTTGACCGCTTTGTTAGATTTGTCTAAAGAAAATTTAAGCGGCAAACGCATTGGTTTTTATAGTTACGGTTCAGGTTGTGTAGCAGAATATTTTAGCGGCACCGTACAAGAAAATTATCAAACTTTTTTACATCAGGATGAGCATGACAAAATGCTTTCCAGTCGAAAGCCTTTAACTTATGCTGAATATGAACATTTTTATTCGTATCCCTATCCAAAAGATGGCAGCCGCGCTGAATTGCCGCGTTATAATACAGGGCAATTTCGACTAGCGGCTATTGATAATCACAAACGAATTTACGAAAAGGTGACATGAAAGTCTTTGCGCCCGGAAAATTGATTTTGTCAGGTGAGCACGCAGCGGTGTACGGCAAGCCTGCGCTCGCGATGGCGGTCAATCGTTATGTGACAGCTACCGCCACGCCGCAACTTTTACCGTTTGTTTCATTTGATTTATCGGATTTATCGTATGAAAAAAGTTTAAGCTTGACGGCGCTCGATCATTTAAAAAATCGCATCAAATCCAAATACAAAAAATTTATTCACGGCGAATATAAAATTCGTGAAGTGCTGCATAAACCGGTTGAACTAGCCCAATTTGCGATGAGCTTATTTTTTGAAACATTAAATTTAACCTTGACGCAAGGGGTAAAAATTCACGTGCGCTCCGATATTCCAATTGGTTGCGGAATGGGTTCGTCGGCTGCAACGATTTTAAGTATTGTGCACGCGATCGCGAATCATTTACGCATGGATTTATCGTCCGATATTTTTTATCGATTAGGTTTGGAAGCTGAAAACATGCAACATGGTCAATCCAGTGGTCTCGATGTGCGAGTCTCGCTGCAAGGCGGTTGTTTGTTTATCAAAGAAGGTCAAATTCAAAATCGTGCTGTTCCGTCTGTGTCGATGTATTTAGTGAATACCGGCACGCCGGAAACCACGACTGGAGAATGCGTGACGATGGCAGCAGACCATTTTAAAAATTCCAGTATAGGCAATGATTTTGCAGCGGTAACAGAGGCGATGGATGTGGCTCTGCAACAAAACCAATTTGATGATATTCAACAATCTATTCGCGCGAACCATGAATTATTAACACGCATTGGTGTCGTGCCATTGCGCGTGCAGAGTTTTATTAAAGATATTGAACGTAACAACGGTGCTGCAAAAATTTGTGGCGCAGGTGCGGTCGCCGGTCAAAAAGCCGGAATGGTCTTGATCGTCACTCAAGATGAAAACGCACTCAAAGAACTTTGCATGAAGTACGATCATGCCATTTTACCCATTATGGGAGAAACGCGAGGTGTACATGTCGGTTAAAGTGACAGCGCCAGGCAGTTTAATGTTAATGGGCGAATACGCTGTGTTGCACGGCAAACGCGCGCTGGTTTGTGCGGTTGATAAACGCATGACCGTCGTACTCACGCCGCGTACGGACAAAAAAATAATTATTCGCTCGGCTTTGGGAAATCATGAGTGTGATCTCGAAAAAATCGAAGTCGTTGCGCCTTTTCAGTTTGTTTTAACTGCGATCAAAAACGTCCAGAAAAAAATGAAATCAGGCTGTGAAATTGAAATTACGACCGAATTTTCTGACAAAATCGGATTTGGTTCGTCAGCTGCAGTTACGGTTGCAACCGTGACCGCGTTGATGACCTGGCTCCATCTTCCCTATTCAAAATTGGAATTAGTGCGTGTTGCGCGCAATATTATCCGGCAAGTACAGGGAGCAGGTTCTGGCGCAGATGTTGCTGCGTGTGTTTTTGGCGGGATCATTGAGTATCATTCGGAACCTTTAACCGTTGAAAAATTAAAAAATCATTATCCCTTAACGGTTATTTACTCTGGCAGCAAAACACCGACGCCGGATGCGATCAAAAAAGTCGATCAGTATTTTTCAGATTATCCATTGATATTCCAGCAATTTTGTAAAACCATTGATACTTGTGTTTCCGAAGGCAAAAAAGCCATTACTAATGAATTATGGTCTAAACTCGGGAAGCTCATGAATATTCAACAGGGCGTCATGGAAAGTTTAGGCGTGAGCAATACGGTTTTACAAACCATTATCAGTTCACTTCGAGAATCCGACGTCATTTTAGGTGCAAAAATTTCGGGTTCCGGATTTGGCGATTGTGTCATTGCTCTCGGCGAATTGCCCGCATCACATGCAGCAAAAGGGGAAAAAATTCCCGTCAATATTACCGATCTCGGAGTTCAGTGTGAAAAAAATTGATGTCGTTAACACACTGCTTGCCAAGAAATCATATCAGCCTGCAAAAAAACACTCGGCAAAAATGTTTGCGCCTTCCAATATTGCATTATGCAAATATTGGGGAAAGCGTAATGCTGAATTAAATTTGCCAGTGACATCCAGTTTATCTATTTCGTTGGGTGACAAAGGTTCGGTTGCAGAAATTCGTGTGAGTGATGCAGACTCGGATTCTATTTTTTTAAATAATACTGAAATAGGGTTGTCTTCTGCATTTGGTAACCGACTCATTACTTTTTTAAATTTATTTCGCAAAAATAATTTGCCGCATTTTGAAATTGTGCTGGAAAGCAATATTCCGATTGCAGCAGGACTTGCCTCTTCCGCTTCTGGATTTGCATCGATCGTGCTTGCTTTAAATGATTTATATCAATGGGATTTAGCGCCAAATCAGTTATCCATTCTCGCAAGATTAGGCAGCGGCAGCGCGAGTCGTTCCATTTGGCATGGATTTGTCGAATGGCAAGCGGGCGCAAACGATGATGGTATGGATTCGCATGGTGAAATGATTGAAGCACTTTGGCCAGAATTATCCGTTGGCCTTTTGATTTTGAGTGAAAAAGAAAAAGGCATCAGTTCTCGTGAAGCGATGCAGCGCACAGTGACAACGAGTTCTCTTTATTCTGCGTGGCCTTCCAAAGTCGATCAGGATTTACCCTTATTAAAAAAAGCGATTCTTGATCATGATTTCGATCAATTGGGAAAAACCGCGGAATCCAATGCGATGAGTATGCATGCAACCATGTTGAGTGCCTGGCCGCCGATTATTTATTCTTTAACCGAAACGACGAACAGTATGCAAAAAGTCTGGAAACTACGAAAGGAGGGGCTGCCACTTTATTTTACTCAAGATGCAGGACCCAATCTGAAATTATTATTTTTGAAAAAAGATTTGGCATCGGTGTCCCAGTGTTTTCCCGCAATTGAAATCGTTCACCCTTTTTTAAACCACTGCACCAAATAAATGTCCGATGACATAAGTCAGGATGCCAGCGCCCGCGCCAATTAACAGCATGCGTAACCCACTTCGAATCGCGCTGCGATTGGTAAAAAGACTCAATACGGTGCCAATACAAAATAATGTAATGCCGGTTAAAACAGTCGAAATCAAAAAATTCCAGCGATAGTCACCGAACAAAAAAGGAATCAATGGAATAAATGCCCCAATCGCAAACGAAATAAAAGATGAAATCGCAGCACCCCAAGGCGAGCCTAGTTCATTGGGATTCAAACCTAATTCTTCTCGCGCTAAAGTCGCGAGTGCTTTTTCAGGATCGCTAATGAGTACTTGGGCTAATTTTTCTGCGTCTTCTTTTGGAATGCCGCGCGCGCGATAAATGGCAGCAAGTTCGGCGGCTTCTTCTTCGGGATATTCTTCGAGTTCATTGCGTTCGATTTCTATTTGATATTCAAAAAATTCGCGCTGCGATCGCATTGAAACATATTCACCTGCACCCATCGAACATGCGCCGGCTAAAAGACCTGCAACACCTGAAAGCAAAATAAAATGAAGATTGGTCGTAGCGCCCGCGACCCCTAAAATCAAACTCATGTTTGAAACAATGCCATCATTCACGCCAAACACCGCTGCACGCAAATTTCCGGCCGCAGTCAACCCGCGATGGCGATTTTCATGATGGTTCGTGGGTTCTGCAAACATCGACATCCCGCGAATTTTCATCGCAGAAAGAATAAAGCGCAAGGGCTTTGTGCCAAACCATTGAATTAACGCTTTTACAATATGAGTTCGAAAATCGGGATGAAATTCTGGGATCGGTTGATTGGATTTTTTTATTTCTCGTTCCCAAATTTCCGCTTGGCGAGTCGCAAGCTCAGCCAATTCATTAAATAGTTTTTTTCGTGTTTCATTGGTTTCACGTATCGCAAGCACGCGATACAAATAGGCGGAACGTTTTTCTTCATACCAATTTTCAAAAAAATCCATTCTTAAATCCTATTTAAGTTGACAGGAGCATGATCGCAACAAATGCCATTACAATTCCTAACCCTTGTTTAATCGTGACAACTTCTTTTAATAATAAATACGCAAGTAAAATCGTAACCAGGGGATAAAGCGCAGTGAGTGTGACTACGGTGATAATTTTTCCTTTACTTGCAGCAATAAAATAAAAAAGACAGCCAATGCCATAAGCGGCACCCGTCAATACCGCATAAAATAATCCTTTGGTATCCGTTGCGGGTTTAAAACTCATTCCGCTTAGAATTAAAACGCCAACAATGGCAACACCGATGGTTTGATAGACGAGTGCGCTTTTTGAATCAATGTGCACGACCGCTAATTTAGTAAAAAGTCCCCACAAGCCAAAACTAAGTAACGAAATCATTGCCGCTGGAAACCAATTTATCATATTAAATGATCCATGTGAGTAAATGTAAAATAATGCAGCTAAAAATGCCGGCAACCACATCATCTAAAATCATGCCAACGCCACCCTTTAATTTTTCGTCAAGAAAACGAATCGGTGGTGGTTTTAAAATATCAAATAATCTAAAAAGAATAAATCCAATGATAATCCATTTTGTGGCGAAGGGAAGAGCAAACATCGTGACCAGAAAGCCGACGATTTCATCGAGACACATCCCTTGATGGTCTTCGACGTGAATTTCTTTTGAGACTTTGTTACAAATCCAGATACTGCCGAGAATAATGAAAATTAATAAAATAAAATAAACTAACGGTGGAAATGTTCTTAATGCGAGATAAAACGGAATGCCCATCAGCGTGCCGAAAGTACCGGGTGCGATGGGTATCGCGCCCGCGCCAAATCCGAACGCAACAAAATGCAGAGGGTTTGTCCAAACAGAATCGGGAATGGGTGGAACTTTGTAATCGCGCATGAGTTCCTCTATTTAGCAAAGTGATTGTAGCCGCCAATTGTTCCTTCGTATTTTTTACCATTTTTGTAGCGTAAGTCTAAGCCTTTTTTTTCTGAAATATTGCCGATGCAAGTATAAGGCCCATTTAATTTTTTTGTGTGTTGTTCAGGAACGGTAAAACAAAGTTCGTAATCATCGCCGCCGGTTAATGCAAGCTCAATGGCTTTTTCTTTAGGAAGAGCGCTTGTAAGCTCAGAAGATAAAGGTAAATCATCAACAAAAACCGTTGCCCCGACGTCGCTTGCTTCCAGAATGTGTCCTAAATCAGCGGCTAATCCATCAGAAATATCGATGGCAGAGGTTGCAATCGATCGTAGTTTTTCACCAATTTCAATGCGAGGCTCTGGGCGATTTAAGCGATTTAAAAAATAAGGGTCTTTTGACTGTAGGCCAAATGCCGCATCACCTAAAGAATTTGTCACATAAATTAAATCATTTGGTTTTGCTGTGCTGCGTTTCAGTGCTAAACCTTTTGGGACGAAACCATATGCGGCAATCGTGATCGATAGTGGACCGCGTGTGAGATCGCCGCCGATTAATTCTGTTTTATAACGATTCGCTAATGAAAATAATCCATTGCAAAATTCCTGAAGCCACTTTTCATTGGATTCTGGCAGAGAAATGGCAAGCGTAAACCAAGCGGGTGTTGCTCCCATCGCAGCAAGATCACTTAAATTCACTGCAAGTGATTTAAATCCAATATCAAATGCAGCTGTAGGAACAGGAAAGTGTACGCCAGAAATTAATGTATCGGTTGTGATGACTAGTTGATGATGCTCTGGAATTTCCGTAATCGCTGCATCATCACCGATGCCGAGAATGACATCTCGGCGTTCGAGATTTTGTTTTGCAAAAAAAATTTTAATGATGTCAAATTCATTCATTTTTTATGCGCAGTCACTTCATGTTGACGTAATTTTTTCGCTGCTTGATCGAGTATGCCATTTACAAATTTATAACCCTCGACCGAGCCAAATTGCTTTGCCAATTCCAGCCATTCATTAATCGCAACGCGATAGGGCGTATCCAGTCGATGTTTTAATTCATACATGCCCAATCTTAAAATCGCTAATTCGACGGGATCCAATTCATTAATCGGACGACTGAGAAAAGGTTTCATTTGCGCATCAAGCTCGTCGATATTTTTTGGCACTTCATTAATTAAATTTTTGAAAAAATCGAGATCGGTTTTTTTCTTGATGTGATTCACTAAAAAATCGGCTTCCAATTCATTTAATGGAGTTTGATTAATTTCCCATTGATACATGGCTTGTACCGCATAAAAACGGGCGTTGTGTCTTGCTGTTGGATTCATTTTATTCCTCGGTGATTTGATTTTCTAAGCGTGTGATTTCTTCGCGGAATTCTTTGATATCCTGAAAGCTGCGATAAACGGAGGCAAAGCGTACATAAGCCACTTGATCGAGATTGCGCAATTCTGCCATCACCCATTCGCCGACTTGTTCAGAAGAAATTTCACGTTCGCCGCTGGCGCGCGCTTTATGTTTGATGCGAGAAAGGGCGTTTTCGACTTCTTCGGCGCTCACGGGGCGTTTTTGAAGTGCGCGCATGACGCCAGCACGTAGTTTTTCTTCGCTAAAAGAATCTCGGCGGCCATCGCGTTTGATAATTCGTGGCAACGTTAATTCTGCCATTTCATAGGTGGTAAATCGTTCCTTGCAATCCAGGCATTCGCGTCTACGTCGTATTTGATTGCTTTCACTGATGAGACGTGAATCAGTCACTTTGGTATCTTCAGCATTACAAAATGGGCAATACATAACATCCCTCGAGTTTTTTAGCAGTTTAGCGGATTTTCTGTGATCCTGTAATCATTTTTTACGTTGTAAAAGCGCTTCAGCCAGTTCCTTTAAAAACAAGGTTTTTTCGCCAATGGTTTTGAGTGCCGTTAAACTTTCAGAATAAAGTTCTTCGATCATCGCTCGCGTTTTTTCGATTCCAAGCAGTGAAGGAAAAGTTATTTTTTTGTTTGCCGTATCCAATCCTTTTGGTTTCCCTGTGATTGCCGAATCTTCAATGTCGAGCAAATCATCTTGCATCTGAAAAGCAAGGCCAATATTTTTTGCAAATGTTTCGAGCGCGGTAAGTGTTTTTTTATCCCTAACATTTGCAGCGACCGCACCCAGTTTCACGCTTGCAATTAAAAGTGCGCCCGTTTTTAATTGATACATTTCAGAAATAGCATCCGTTCCTGCTAAATCAAGTGCTTGTCCTGAAACCATGCCTTGATAGCCGCTCGCGTCACTCAAAATGCGAATCATGGCTAATCGTTGTGAGTCTTCTAAGGTTGCAGGATGAGTCGCGAGTATTTCAAACGCAAGGGGTTGCAATGCATCACCTGCCAGAATCGCAGTCGCCTCATCAAATGCTTTATGACAAGCAGGTTTTCCTCGACGTAAATCAGAATTATCCATCGCGGGTAAATCATCATGAATCAGCGAATAAGCATGAATCAGTTCGATCGCGATCGCGGGCGGATCTGAATTTTCAGTGGATGCATTTAATGCGTAACCTGTTGCATACACTAATAAGGGGCGTATGCGTTTTCCGCCATTCAGTACTGCATAAGTCATTGCGTCCTGTAATTTTTTGGCGGGAATGGTTGAGTTTTTTAAATAAACATTAAAAAGTTTGTCGAGACGATGTTGACAATCGTCGGTGAATTCTTGAAATTTCATTCTTCGTTATTCTCGTAGTCTTCTAATTCTTCTTGGCCGTTTTTTTGCATGAGAATCTGAACTTTTTGTTCGGCATCTTGCAGTATTTTTTGCGCATGTTTGATTAAGGTGATGCCGCGCTCAAAGGATTCCAGAGATTGTTCCAAACTCAAATCGCCTTTTTCCATTTTTTCAATCAGGGTGGTAATTTCTTTGAGAGAGGTTTCAAGATCCGGGGATTTTCCAGTTTTTTTGTTCATCAGTATTTCTCCACTACTTTTGAAGTTGAAGTATAATTGATTTAAAGATACCTGTAGAGGTAATTATGAAAGACAAAGATGAAAAGGCGAAACTGACCGAAGAACAATATCGCATTTGCCGATTGAAAGGGACTGAGCCTCCTTTTACCGGTAAATATTGGGATAATAAAGACAAAGGGACTTATTATTGCGTTTGTTGCGGGGAGCCTTTGTTTGACTCTAGCGACAAGTTTGATTCGGGAACCGGTTGGCCTAGTTATATGAAGCCTATTTCTGCCGATTCGGTTCATGAAGAAACGGATACTTCCCATGGCATGGTTCGTACTGAGGTCACCTGTGGTAAATGCCATGCGCATTTGGGACATGTGTTTCCAGATGGTCCTATGCCTACGCGGCTGCGTTATTGTATTAATTCGGCTTCCTTACGTTTTGAAAAAACAGAAAAAAAATGAGTTTTTTGGCTTTTTTATGATCTGTGCTATACTTATTGAGTTGGACATTGAGCATAAGTATAAGGATTTAACCACAATAAAAGGCATTCCCACCCAAAGTCTATCTGTCCAACCCTAGAACGATAGGCTTGACCAAGTCCAGAATTTGGCCTGAAAGCTCTCACTAAAACACGGTTAAACAGCCCTTTTGAAAATTTTTAAAATTTTTTTCAAAGAGTTGTTGACATAAGGATGGATGGCTGTAAAATGCCGTCCTCTGAAGTTGAAGTAAATGTTCTTTAAAAATAAGCCAAGCAATGA
>JAJPGW010000010.1 GCA_021325575.1 Gammaproteobacteria bacterium
GCGGCTAGGCGTTGTTTTTCTTTCTCAGCGGCTTCGGCGGCTAGGCGTTGTTTTTCTTTCTCAGCGGCTTCGGCGGCTAAGCGTTGTTTTTCTTTTTCAGCGGCTTCGGCGGCTAAGCGTTGTTTTTCTTTTTCAGCGGCTTCGGCGGCTAAGCGTTGTTTTTCTTTCTCAGCGGCTTCGGCGGCTAAACGCTGTGTTTCTTTTTCAGCAGTTTCGGCCTGGCGTTTTTCTTCCTCTCGTTTTTCAATAAAATGTTTGGAAGATATTTCATGACGCCAAATCTTTTGCATTTCAGATTTTTTCCCTTTGCGAATCACTTCTCGTTCTTCAATCAAGGCTTTGAATTCTTGGTACGCCTTGTCATCAGCCTCTTGCTTTTGTTTTTTTTGAGCAGCTAGTTCGTCTTTCTGTTTTTTTGCTTCAGCTTCTCGCTTTGCCTCTGCCTCCGCTTTTTTCTTATTGCGCTCTGCGGCTTCTGCAGCTTCAGCATCGCGGTTAATTTTTGCTGCTGCTTGTCGTTCTTTTCTCGTGGGTCGTTTGGATTGTTGATCTGAAACACCGTTTACAGAATTAGCCGCAGCTTGTTTTGCTTTCTTTGGTTTTTTCTTTTTGGGTTTTTCTGCTTTAACTTCAGCGGCAGGTTGTGTAGCAACAGTTGCAACAACAGTGGGTTTAGTTGGAGCGGATGATTGATTACCAGTGGGCAAAATTGTCACCGAAGGATTTGGCGACTTTTCTTGCTGGCCAATTAATTTTTTTAAGAGAGCTAACATAGGTTGTAATTTTGCCTCGTATAATTGTTTAAGAAACTCATGCTGTTGAACTTTATTTGAAGATAATTGATAACGGCAGATCCAGATGGCGATTTGTAGATAATCGATGGCTGCTTTTAGATTGGTTTTTTCATTCGCTTGTGCTTTCTCATAAAAATAGTTTGAATCAAATTCTTCTAATGACTTGTGATTGCCTGACCCCACTTTAACTGCATGATTTATTGAATGCGCAGCTTCACATTGCAAAAACGCCTTAAAAATAATTTCGCAAGCAATGCCAACGTGTTTTACTTCATTTAATTCATTTTCAGAAGCCATCCCTTTGATAAAATCCTCACGTGCATTGGCGAAATCTTCTTGTTGATGTTTAGCTAATGCACTCGTGAAACAAATAATTGCTCCACGAACATTGGCATCCGCAACGATAAGCTGATCAAGTCGAACCGTTAAGCCTCCACATAATATATCTATTGTGTCCATGTTCATGGTATGAATAGCACTCATCAACTTACACATAAATTGAAGATCAGCGGGTAATTTATTTTTAGTGGCAGCTTCAGGATCTGCTTTAATCTGATGACGCAGAATCCAGATAGCAATATGAATGTTGGTAAAGTTTTTAGTTCTCTCGAATTCGACAAGAGCGCGCGCAAGATAAGCGTGATGCTCAAATTGAAGTAAGTTTTTTTCTCTTTGATCAAAAAGTCTTAAGCGGTCAGCAAGATCTCCAAGAGCGGGTCTTAGGCCCTGTGAGGCGGTATTAAACGTTCTTAATTCCTCATCGCAGGCTGTTAATGCTGAAAAAATCTCTTGAGCAGAAGCAAGGTCAACCATCTCGGTGGTTTGGTTTTCTTGTTCCATTCCAAGCACAAAACATTCGCGCGCTTCAGCATGGCGTTCACTTTTGCAGTGAGTTTTTGCTTCTGCGAAATAATTTCTTTGATTTTTGCTTTCTTTTGAAACCTCAGTAGTTTGCGCAGTTTTAAGTTCGGCGGGAGTTGCAGTTGGTGCATTTTTTTCTTCAGCGAGGAGCAATTTTTCCGTTTCGGCTAATTCGACTGCAACCTGGTGGGCGCGGTCATTTTTATAACAGACCCTGAAAAGCCAGATTGCCATTTTGAAATCGTTGACGGCTAGTAGAATATTGTTATGCTTGATTTTGTAATTTCGTGCTCTCTGAACAAAAAGATTCGCCGTGTCTTCGCTAATGGTAAGCTCTTGTTTTTCATCCGCTCTTATAAGCTTTGGCAAAGCGCCAGGAATGGCACCGCTTTCTTCACAGACTAAAAATAATTTAAGAATGGCCCCACCGATTTGTTGTACATAAGGATGATCATAGCTCTTTTCAAAAAAAATAAATTTTTTAAAGGCTTCGTAGGCTTCTTTATAATTGTCTTCTTCTATATTGACCAATGCTAAAATATGATAAGCACGACAATCGTTAAATTTATTTATCGCTTCGCTCAAATCGGCTTTTGCTTTTAGAAAGCATGCATTTATTTCTGCATCGGCCGGATTAATCGCTTTAAGATTGATTGCTAATTTGAGATAGGCATGTGCTCTGCGGATATATACTTCGCTTGAATAATCCGGATATTGTGAATGAAGTGTATTAGCTAGATCAATTTGTGCTCGTACTTTTTTTACGACAGTTGCTGGGAGAAGTCCCTTTAGCTTTAGATCAAGCATGGAGCTCATTTTTGAAAGAATTCCATTATAGTCAGCTTGCCCAGCTTTGATTTGCTCATCAATTTTAAACATTTCGTCAAATATTTGTTTGGCGCCGGGTTTTCTAGAATTTTTTAAAGCCGCAAGCTTGATTAACAGAATTTTTTGTAATTTTTGATTTCCAACAATGGGATCTCTTGCCATCAATTGATTTCTGCAGCGGGATATTTCTATTTCGCAGAGCTGTAAGCAGGTTGGCAGATCAGGTTTATCCAGTGCTGCTTGTGCTTGTTGATAATAATCGGGTTCTGTTTTTTTATCGCGGTCTGGATCTTTTAAGTCTTGATTTTCTTTTGCAACTAAGGGGATGCCTGTTTTGGGCACCGAAAATTTGGCTTCAGGAGTTTGTTTTGCTAATTTTTGTTGAGTTGCAGTTTGGAAATGTTCATATTTTTTAATGCGGGCTTGAATACCATTTATTTCGCTTTGGTTTGAGCCATCATCAACGTCACTTAGTTGGAAAAACTCGACTTTAGCTAACCATAAGGCGAATTTAATATCTTCTAATGCCAATTCGACATGATTAGCGGCACGATACTTCTCTGCTCGTGCGAAAAATAATTCTGCAGGGTTAGAGGTCGATCCTTCTTGTTTTTTATCTGCTTCGAGTAAAGGTAATTTCGTTGTATTTGTTTTTCGAAATCTTTCACATTTGATAAATAGTTCTAGGAAAAAAGCAAATGGAAATTCAACAGTATGATTTTTGGCGCTCTCTTTTTCGTTGATTAACCCAATTAAAAGATTATAAGCTTCATCTATTTTATTTTGATCAGCGCGAATATTGGCTAGCAATAGGATACCGATAGGTTGTTTGTATTTATCAATTATTTTTATGGCATCTCTCTCAGATTGATCGGGATTAGCCATGCGAAGCAAATCTGAGCGCATAATCAATGCGTTTAATTCACATACGGATGAATCCGGAAAACGACTGATTAATTGATTGCAACAGGCAAGTAATTTTTCTGGTTTCTGATCTTTAGGATCGGCTATGATTTTAAGGAGCTCCTCCTTTTCTGCTTCAATTTTTTTGAGTTCTTTTGCGACCGCGATACGTTCTTTTTGTATTTTTTTGGCATCCGCTGGTCGATCACTTCGTTGGAATCCAAGTGCTTGCAATTCAAGAATTTCTCCAAGAAAAAAATGTCCTTGCGCTTCGTCAATCAGAATGTAATCTTTGGCTGCTTTGATTCCTTCATCACACAATGCTGCCAATCCTTCATCATTAGCTGAATTTATCTTTTGCTCAGCTTCTATAATTATTTTTCTGATCAATCCTTCTTTTTTTAATTTCACAATTTCGTCAAGCAATGACATTCCCCGTAAACAGTCAACCTGAATATAGTTTTGAGCTTTATGGGCTGCTGCATCACAAAATTTGATGAATGCCTGAAAATCTTGTGCATTTTTGTTTTCTTTTGCTTTTTCCAAATTCTTTCGAGCTAATTCAATTATTTGAATAATGCTTTCTTTTGAAGGCGCTTTATCTTTTAGTTCAGCAGCCCCTGCATTAGTATCTTTTGGTTGTGCCACCCCTCGTTGAGCCATATCTAACCTCGATTTTGATTGCTGTTTTAATTCATCGGATTCTTGGAGCAATTCTGTTAGTGTTGCGCCGCTATTTAATTTTTTATCCCAGTAAGGGTTCATTATCGCTTGCTGTTCAGCTTGAACGCTTTTGGCTTCGTCGAGCTTTCCCAATCCAGTTAATGCCTGACTTTTTAGATCCAAAACGACCGCAAGTTGTTTTGTTCTCATTTCGTCATCGAGTGCTTTACAGTCTTCTGCGGCCATTTTGCAGATGTTGAGACAAGCATGATATTGAGGTGATACGCCATCTTCGACTGGATTTAAAGCCAAACGGGCGAAAATAATAGCAGACTTTACTTTAGTAAAGGCCACCTCGCGCGCCCGATTATCAGTCGCGGCACCTCGTTGAGCCATTGTAGTCCTCGTATGCGATATTGATTATTATGGTTTTTTTATAGACAGGTAGTTTACTGGGGTAACATTAACGAAATCTTAAGGGTGATGAAATTTATTACAAAAAAAGTCTTTAAATATCAGAAAGTTATTATCGCTTAGTCGTTAAGAGCGGGGTACCATTGGGCTCAACACGTTTTAAAGGTGTTTCTGACACTGGCGCTTGAGAGTTAGGAACTTTAGGAACTAAAAGCGGTAAGGTGTCTTTTTGGTCCGGAGCCCCTCCGAACATGCCCGTTTTCGAAGTCTCTAATTCCTGACGAACGAAGGTAGTGGATTTGCTCGGCTGCTTAGTTTGGGCGCGTATTCTGACGTGGAAATCCAATTCGGTAAGCGGCATTTGCTGAAAACGGACTTCTCTCGTACCTTTCTTATTAAATTCATACCAGCCAAATCCAGGTTTTTCTTCCATTTGCACTAATTCGTTATCCAGTGTGATGCACCAGCGGTGATTAGGATTGGGAAGAACAAATTTTTCAGCTTCAGTATCAAACATGGCTTCATCAACCAGATATAATTTTTTAAAAATTAATGGCATGGCTATCATTTGCTGAATATAGCCATTGGATGCAAAAGACCAGCGAAAGCCTGTTGGCGGTGGAATTAGTTTACCGGCTTCATCTGGAACGGCTTCACCGACGGGAAAGCGATTGATGGTTTTGAATGGAAATATTTTATCTCGCATCGCATTGAAAATTTCGACGCGTTGATTATCTGGAATATCTTTGAAACAGGTGGCAAATAAAGGATTATTATCGATATGATAATTGATTAATTTTACATATTCTTTTTGTTTATTGGGAGTATAAGATAAAGGAACAAGTTGAAATTCATCGGAAATCAGTATAATACCGGCATAAAAATATTCGAGGGGTATTTTTTTTCTTGGATCAAATAAACAATGCAAACGTTCTCCTTTAATTTTTACTAAAGTCGAAAATAAAATTTCCATGAGAGTGGGATAAAATAGAGTAACGATATCTTTACAACGCATCGAACAAAATACTTTTTCATAAAGAAAGAGATTTAAACGTTTTATCGCGTCAAGATTTGCGCGCGCTGCTTTTTCATCAGCGGGTTTTTGTCTAAATTCGTCTAATTTTTTTCTTAAAATTTTGATACCAAGCGGCATGGATTTTTTTAGTTCTGGAGAATAAGCGATTTTTTCTTCGGCGTGTTTTACAATCAAACTCAATAAGCGAAGATAATCTTCTTCGTAGGAAATTTGGTCGGTACTTTTACCTTTAAAGTCTTCTTCTTTTCTTCTGTTCAGCCTAGCTTCTAATTGATAAAGTCGAGTTTTATCAACCAGTTTCAGTTCGTTTTTTTCAAGGCAATCTAATGCTTCTTCGGTTGCGACATAAGTATTGCCTTCTTTATCATAATAAAAAGTGCTTAAGTAATCATTTCGAGAGAGAGAATCCATAAGTAAATGATCTTCTTCATAGGCTGGATCTCTTAAATAGTGACTTGAAACAAGCTCAACAATTTCGGTGGGTTCAGTAGGGTTTGTTGGCAATTTTCTTTCTTTATCTTCCGCTGATTTTTGTTCGATCATTGTATGTAAACCCGGGACATGACGAGAGTCAAGGGCACAATAGGTTCGGCCGGCTGTTTGTTGAATAGTGGCTAATGCCGATAAATTTTGTCGATGGCAGGTGTTGGCTACCAGATCGATATCAAGCGATTTTTCATAGCCTATTTTAACTTTTACAATGTCTAAATTGCGTAAAGATCGTCTAGCAATTCCGCCTACGCCCAAGACTATTTTAGGTTCGAGATCTGCGTCTAATTGTTTTTCTAATGCATCCATGAATAAAAACGCTGTTTTCGGAACGGGAATTTTTTCACGAGCCTTTCGCCATTTCCATGGTGTTCCAGCTCTTTTTTTGTATTCAGAAACTTTGTGCCATTCGAGTTGTTTTTCAATTTTTAGCTTATGAGCGAGACGAACTTGTCTGCGCGCCTCTTCCGCTTTTTTTTGCTCTTCAAGTTTTTTTTGTTCTGCTTCCCGTTTTTGTTTTTCTTCTAATTCCTTCTTTTTTTGCAGAGCTAACTCATCATCTTTTTTGGTCAGCATTTTGGCGTAAGAAAGACTCACAACACACCTCAGTTTTATAGACAAGTTAGTTTACTTGTGTAATATTAACGAAATCTTAAAAATAACTGAATTTGCCGCAAAAAAAACAACTAAATATCAATTAATTATATAAATCCAGGGTTTAAAAACCGTTATGCCTAACTCGTTTCAGACTCAATTTGTCAAAAAACACACGAAAAATAATGCTCGCGTGACCAAGATCACAACGCCGCATGGCGAGATCCTGACCCCAGCTTTTATGCCTGTTGGTACCCGTGCCGTCGTGAATCACATGACGCCTACGGATCTTGAACGCACCGGCAGCCAGATTATTTTAGGCGGCAATACCTATCACATGCTGTGTTCACCCGGCATGGAAGTCATCGAAAGCGCGGGCGGCATGCATGAATTCATGAGTTGGGACAAACCCATGCTGACCGATAGCGGTGGTTTTCAAGTGTTTAGCCTCTCAAAAAACGGCAAAATTTGTAAAATTGATCAGCACGGCGCGCACTTCAAACATCCTGACACGGGACAAATTATTCATCTCACGCCTGAAAGTTCGATTACAACGCAAAAAATTATTGGCGCCGATATTATTATGGCTTTTGATGAGTGCACACCGGAACAAGGTGGTCGAGAAGCAGCACTTGCTGCCATGGAACGAACGCATCGTTGGTTGCTGGAATCCAAAACCGTTCATGAAAAAAATCCCGAATCAAGATATGGCTTTAAACAAGCGCTTTTTGGCATTATTCAAGGTGGAAGTTTTCGAGATTTACGCGAACAGAGCACTCAATTTATTTTAAGCGCCGAATTAGATGGTATCGCCATTGGCGGCGAAGTGATTGGTTTTGATATGCAAAAAACGGTAGAAGTCATTTCTTGGGTTCGACCACTGTTACCCGAAAATAAAACTCGTTATACGATGGGAGTCGGATTAAATCCACAAGATCTGATTGATGTGGTCGCAGAGGGTGTTGATATTTTTGATTGCGTGGCGCCGACCCGCAATGCGAGACATGGTTCACTTTATTACGGAAAAATCGTTGAAAAAGACGATTGGATCGCTTTTGAAAGTGAAGAAAATCCTGCACGAATTCTCATTAAAAAAAGTATTTATGCCAAAGATGAGCGGCCCATCATGGAAGATTGTACTTGTTATACTTGCGAAAATTTTTCGCGCGCTTATTTGCATTTTTTATTTAAACAGCAAGCGATTGCTTATGGGAATTTGGCCTGTATTCATAATATTCATGTGATGCAGGAAGTTTGTAGAAAAATGCGAGAAAAAATTTTCGAACAATCTTCTCCGTAGAGCGTGAAGGGTACAGAGCTCAGCTTTCCCTCTGCTTACTCGCGATTTAGGTGACAGGGATGTCACGTATAATACATGGACGTATTGCTTTGAGCGAGTAAGCAGAGGGAAAGCTGAGCTCTGTACCCTTCACGCGAGAACATTCCCGGACCCTAAAAAAGAAAAGTTAATCCCTTCAATTATAAAAACTTTCCCCCCAAACCACCACCCCTAAATAATTAATAAAAAACTTGTAAAATCCTATCCATTTCCAGCTATAATTAAATTGAGCCCACAACCCGGGGAATACACAGACTTGGAAACCACACTCTTTTCGCAAGTTGTTGTTTTACAACCAGAAGACAACAAACGCCTGCTTAACCTCTGCGGCAAACTCGATGAACACATCCGTTTAATAGAAGATCGTCTCAGCGTTGATATCAAGCAACGCGGATATACGTTCTCTGTGAGCGGTATGCATGCCGCCGTCGAAAAAGCCTGCAAAATACTTCATGAACTTTATATACAAGCGGAAAAGCACAAGATTTTGAAACCGCAGGAGGTTCACTTGTATTTACAAACCGCACAAAAAACACCGTCGGCTAAACCCACCGCCGAGGAACACAGCATGGAAATTCGCATTAAACGTGAAGTAATTGTGGCGCGCGGTGAAAACCAAGTTCGCTACATTAATAATATTCTTCATAATGATATTAATTTTGGAATAGGGCCTGCGGGAACCGGTAAAACCTATCTTGCCGTGGCATGCGCTGTTCAAGCGCTGGAGTCGGAGCGGGTCAGCCGAATTATTTTGGCGCGCCCCATTGTTGAAGCCGGCGAAAAATTAGGTTATTTGCCAGGCGACCTCGCGCAAAAAGTCCATCCGTATTTACGTCCTTTGTATGATGCTTTATATGAAATGTTAGGTTTTGACACCGTCGCACAACTAATTGAACGCGATGTGATTGAACTCGCGCCACTCGCTTATATGCGCGGCCGCTCGCTGAATGATTCGTTTATTATTTTGGACGAAGGTCAAAACACGACGATCGAACAAATGAAAATGTTTTTAACCCGCATTGGATTTAATTCCAAAGCCGTCATCACCGGCGATATCACGCAAATTGACTTAAACAGTCATCGTGATTCGGGATTGATTCACGCGATCGAAGTGCTGGAAGGCGTAAAAGGCATTAGTTTCACCCGCTTTATGGCAAGCGATGTCGTGCGTCACCCATTAGTACAAAGCATTGTTGAAGCATACGAGCAATACAATAAAAAATCAGGCAAATAAGCATGTATCACATCAGTGTGCAACGTGCAGTGTCAGGTATTTCTATTCCGGCGGCAACTGATCTGAAACGCTGGGCCAAATCTGCACTGCAGGGAAAAATTCCCAATGCCGAATTAACGATTCGGATTGTCGATAAAGATGAAATTACGACGCTGAATACAACTTATCGACATAAAAACAAACCGACTAATGTTTTATCTTTTCCATTCGAAACGCCAGCGGATGTAGAAATTGAAGTTCCACTGCTAGGCGACATTATTATTTGCGCTGAAGTGATTCAAGAGGAAGCACGCGATCAAAAAAAAACGCTGGATGCCCATTGGGCGCACATGGTCGTGCATGGGACGCTTCATCTTTTAGGTTATGATCATGAAAAAGAGGATGATGCAGAAAAAATGGAACAAGAAGAAATTATTATTTTAAAAAAATTGGGATTTGTGAATCCCTATCAAACCGTGTAAAAAAGGCAAAAACCATGAAGCAAGACCGAGAAACAGAAAAACGTTCCTGGGTTGAACGATTAAGCAATATGTTGATTCGTGAGCCGAAAGACCGCGAACAATTGATCACAGTTTTACGTGATGCCGAAGAGCGCGAAATTTTGAGCGCAGAAACGCTTAGCATGATCGAAAGTGTGCTTGAAGTGTCTGAAATGCGCGTACGCGAAGTGATGATCCCAAGAACGCAAATGGTCGTCATCGAAGACATCAGTAATTGGGATTCCATTCTTCATGTGGTGATTGAATCCGGCCACTCTCGCTTTCCCGTAATGGATGAATCCGGTACCGATGTGATTGGCTTCTTATTAGCAAAAGATCTTTTAAGATATTATTTCAAAAAAGAAGAACTGGAATTTAACATCAAAAATTTAATCCGCCCCGCGGTTTTTGTGCCACAAAGTAAACGCCTGGATATTTTATTACGAGAATTTCGCGTCAATCGCAATCACATGGCAATTGTGATTGATGAATATGGCCATGTTGCAGGACTCGTGACAATTGAAGATGTGCTGGAACAAATTGTCGGTGACATCGAAGATGAATATGATATTGATGAAGCGAATGAAATCAAACAGCATGATGACGGCACATTTACTGTCAAAGCATCGACGCCCATTCAGGATTTTAATGAACATTTTAAAGCAAATTTAAACGACGAAGAATTTGATACCATCGGCGGTTTGGTTATGCAAGGTTTTGGGCATTTGCCGAAACGTGGCGAAACGCTGGAAATAAATAATTTTGTTTTCAAAGTGCTGCATAGTGATAGTCGAAGGATTTATCTTTTAGAAGTAAAAAAACTATAAAATAACCCCGTCATTGCGAGCAGCCGCTAGGCTGCGAAGCAATCTTTGAGAGATTGCTTCGACACTTCGTGCCTCGCAATGACGAAGATAGTTTATTGAAACTCTAAAATATCTCCCGGTTGACACGCCAAATATTTACAAATCGCATCCAACGTCTGAAGACGAATCGCTTTTGCTTTTCCCGTCTTCAAAATCGATAAATTCTGCTCGGTAATACCAATTGCCTCGGCTAATTCTTTCGAGCGAATTTTTCTTTTCGCCAGCATCACATCTAAATTAACAATAATCGCCATGGTATCACCTATATGGTAAGTTGTTGTTCTTCACGCAGTTTACAACCTTCTGCCATGATCCAGGAAATCAAAATCACCATGAGTGCGATAAATAGCACGCCTAAATTGGTTTGATCCAACGTGATCGAAGCATAGCGATGATGCGGCGGATTATGCCAGGTTAGTGCAACACCCAAAAACCCATCTGAAATCGGCCCCACAATTTGACCCACTAATAATCCCCAACCGACATTTCGAATTCGACGCACATTTTCAATTGAAAAAATCTCACCTTTTTCATAGAGCTTAAATAATTTAATCAGTGAATAAATAATAAATAAATTAATGGCGAGCGGAATACAGCTGATCCCAAACCCTAACAATTTTTCGGACCCACTGAGTGGATGCATGATCCCACCCATCGCAGAATTCGCTCGATAAGCCGCGGGAATGAAGTTCATGTTAATCATTCCATGCATCAGCACAACCGAATCCGGATTTGTCGCCCAACCAAAGATGAGCACAAGGGGAAAGGTAATAAATAATATCTGGAAAATAACCCGAAAAAATAAACTGACTTGCTTGATCTTGTTCATATCAATTCTCCAAGAAAAAATAACGGGCACATTTCTGTACCCGCCGTGTTTATCCAAATACTCCGCCTTCTGTGCGACAAGTTGCTTTATGAGCATCTAACGAAAATTCTAAAGCGCCGGTTGCTCTGGTTTTATCTGTCGTCATAGAGCATTGTCGAGGTGTATTAAATTGATTTGCAGAAGGCGGCAATTCATGACCTGCTGCAGAGACAATGACGATTCCTGCCTGATCATAATTATTCAGATCAATGGGTATCGTCATATTTTTATTAAGAGTAACAGTCTGTGGAGCATCAAAAACCGGTTTTTCATTCTGATTTTTATGAACGATGCGGTAGGTGATTTCCATGGGTTGCTTTGCTGTCAAAAGTACCTCATTTGCATGAGCTACTCCCGCAACTAAAGCTATACAAAATAAAGCTGCTTTGCTGATTTTTTTAAATCTCATATTAGACCTCTTCATTAATTGTTAAATAAATTATTACCATCGATGGTGAGCTAATTTTATATAAATTATTATTGTAAAACAATAATTATTTAATAAATTATAAGAATACGCTGTAGTTTATTTGATCACCAAGAGATTTATTCAGCACACAAAAGTTTTGATAGAATATGTTTTTAATATGATCGATTTCGAGAGATTAAAAAATGGATAGTAAAAAACAAGATAAGAAACTGGATGATATTTTATCGGCGATAAAACTAGTATACGGCTGTTTAGAGAATCAATTTGATACTGATTTATTTCTAGAAAAAATACGAACAAAAAAATATTGTGAAAAAGAAAGTAACGGGCCAAACCATTCAGCTTGACCCGTGCGAACATTATTGATCTTTAGGTTCTCTTTGATACCCAATAAATCCTAGCGGTTTATCATGCGGATAATTTTTCAAATAAGGTTCTGCTTTTTGCAACTCTTCTTTCACATGATCTGAATATCTCACTAAATAAGGAGTATTAGAAACCGTGCTTATAATATTCTTTTCAAAATAATTTATAGATTTGTCGCCATCTGAAAGATATACGCAAACCCAGCCTTTTTGGTGGTTCACTTCTGCTTCTTCGGCACCTAAAAATTCCACGGCTTTGCTACCACCTAAGCCAACGCCGACCGTGCCTTTGGCAGCATGCTTAACAGCGGGTGCGGTCCAAATGGAAGGAGCGGTAAAATCGGTTGATTGGATTTCGCTGGGTTGCGGGCAATCAAAATTTTTGTCAGCTGCATAGGCTGATGAAAAAGTAGCCAGCGCTAATAGCGACAAAGAGATAATTTTTTTGTACATATAATCACCTTATGGTTATAAATTGTATAGACCGCTATATCATACCCAATTTTATTAAATAAAGAAATTAAATTTTGACCAAAAATGGAATGTTAAAATAGAAATAAATACGACGAAATTTATTTACGGAAGAACTCAACATGATAAAAATGTTTTTATTGGTACTTGTCGCATTATTGGCGATTGCTTCGACCACAAGTTTTATCATCATCAGCCAACAAATTAATGCCGGTAATCTAAAAATCGTAGAAGCTGAAAAACAACTTCAGCACGGCGAACAAATGCTCGCAGCCGGCAAAGAAAAGCTAGCCAGTGGCGAAAATCAATTATCCAGCGCTAAGAGTTCTTACAATAAAATAAAAAACGTAACTGTTCTTCTCGCAACAGCGGTGATGCCAGGAACTGGCACCATTTTAGCAATGAAGGGTAACAAAATTGCTAGTAATCGCATCGCTGAAGGCGATCAACAAGTCGCAGAAGGCAGGCAAAAAGTAAAAGAAGGTGAGCAACGACTTTCAGCAGGAAAATCAGAATTAGGCCGCGGTAAAGAACGGCTACAACAAGCGATTAAAATTCAGAAAATGTTCGGAATAGCATCGGTTTTTTTTCTAGCACTATTGGTTTTACTCGCGGCGAATCTGCGGACAAAGAAAAAGCGCTAAACTTGATTGGCGTCATTTCGCTTGGTCATATCTTATTTTTCAGAATGCTTAAACTATCTTTTCACCAATTCTTTCCCATCTAACAGGATGCTTCGGTGTATCAACACTCATCCATACTCGCGTTGCTTTTCCGATAATATTTTTTTCTGGTAAAAATCCCCACGCACGACTGTCTGCACTATCGTCCCTATTATCGCCCATCATAAAATATTTTCCTGCGGGCACAACGACATCAAAATCATCGTTCTCTCTCGCAGGAATTTGGAAAATACGGTGCGTTACTCCTAATAAATTTTCCTGCTTTTCTACCACCTTCCAAGACGCTGAGCTGTCATCATGATCAGTGCCATATTGTTTAAACTGTTGAGACATTTCTTTTCCGTTAATATAAAGCACTTTATCTTTATAGCTCACTCTATCGCCAGGAAGCCCTATTACACGCTTTATAAGGTCTCGCGACTCTGTTGGTGGTTCACGAAAAACAACAATATCACCGCGTTGAGGTTCGCCTATCGAAAGTATCTTTGTATGAATAACAGGTAAGCGAATCCCATAATCAAATTTGTTAACTAAAATAAAATCGCCAACCAATAAAGTTGGCTTGAGTGATCCTGACGGAATGCGAAAAGGTTCATAAGCAAATGAGCGCACCGAAAAAACAAGAAGTAATATGGGAAAAAATGAACGTGCATAATCCACTATAAGAGGCATTTTTTTAGACTGCTGTTTTTTCCGCTTGGGCGCGAAATACAAAACATCTAATAAGGCTATAATGCCGCTTAAGGCAAGCGCGTAGAAAAGTATAAGTTCAAAATTGAAATCCATAGTGACACCCATCTGTAGAATTGAGTGAGAAGTATAAGCTAACTACCAGAAGAAGACCAAGTGAGTGAGGTAATACTCTTATTTTTCAATGGCGTCCCGGGGCGGATTCGAACCGCCGACCTGCCCCTTAGGAGGGGGCCGCGCTATCCCCTGTGCCACCGGGACAATAGACAATGATGTTACTCTTAATTTCGATGATGGTCACGGTGTTCGGCCATAAAATCCATGGCTGCATGCAGTAGAAAAGCAGAACGATTGCCGCCGTGATGTTTTGTGTAAGCATCAATTTGTTTTAGAAAACGTTCAGGCAAACTAATGTTAATTCTTCGGTATTTTCCTGAAATTTTGGTGAGATCAATTTCAACCATGGCTAAAATTCCATCTTGATATTCAGGATTTTTTAAATGATGAGCAATCGATTTTTTTGATGGGATTTGTTCCCCATCGATGAGCAAACCTTCTAAATGACATTCAATTGCTTCATGCGCATTCTCAATCGCATCTTCGATTGTGTTCCCTGCAGAAAAACATCCAGGTAAATCAGGAACAATAACGCCAAAGTCACTTTTTTTGTCTTTATGAATAAAAATGGGATATTTCATAAATAGCACTCCATTTATTTCAAGCCTGCTTGCTTAAAAATACTTTGGACGGTCTTTATAGGTAAATCTTTTTTTGGATGCGGCACTGTTACTTTGCCTTTTTTCACTAAATGTTTGTATTGGCAGTGACTGCCTTTTTGCACGTGCTTAAACCAACCATCCGATTCAAGCAATTTAATAATTTCTTTGCTAGTCATATTATACACACTATACACAACACAGTAAACTAAAGAATTTTTAAGCGATAAATTTGAATGAAATAGATTGATTTAATAGAGGAAAATCAGTACCGAGGGTCGGAATCGAACCGACACGGTGTCGCCACCACTGGATTTTGAGTCCAGCGCGTCTACCAGTTCCGCCACCCCGGCAACAATGAAAAGAGCGGTGAGTATAGCAAAGATTCTTCAGAGGTCAATATTCGTGAAATCTTAAAAAGGGCTATCGAATGGGAGAAACCGGTGCGGAGAGTGTCAATGTGGGCATGAGGGCAATTTCCAAGGCATTGGTTTGACAGCGGCGAGGAGAAAATGTTCCAGGCCCCAATACAGACCGCTTTGGGCTGCTGACAGAAACTTTTTGAACTTTATCGGAAGGCTCTTGTTTAGGTGCTGTTTTATCTGTTTTTGCTTCTGGAGACGCTTTGGTTTCTGTTGCTGTTTTTTCAACTAATTTAAAATCGAGATATTGCCCAAGATGTTTCTGAAAAATCTCACACCATTGGTCATAATACAATTCCATTTGTTTAACAAAGGTGGTCGGAACTTCCGCCATCAACTTTTCGTAAAAGGGCAAGTCGCCAGGCTTTTTCTTGCAGGCTGCAATGCGGTTGACTAAATGTTTTTTCGCCTCAGCAAAATGTATTATTTCTTGATTAAAAAAATTTTTTAAATGATCCGATTCAACAATAAAAGGCGGCATCCAATCGTAGACTTTGCCCCCGGTATTCGGTAAATAGCTAATGGGATTCAATTTGTCCGGGACGGTAGGCAGATAACTAATGGGATTAAATTTATCAGGAACAGCGGGAAAAATACTAAAAAGGGAATTCACAAATTCCGGCATTTGCATTTTTCTGCCCATCGGTTGATGACCATCAAATGGATTTTGTTTCAAAAATGCTTGAAATTCATTGCAGGCTGCCATTACCGCATCACGAAGTGATTTTGTTTGTTCGTCCAGATGTTGCTGAACAATTTTATCGTCTTTTACCGTAACAACTTGTTTATCAAGGGTGGTTAATGCAGTGGTTAAACTTGGATTTGCACTGGGGGTGATCGTGTGCGTTGTCATGCCCCAATCAGTAAACGCACAAAGTGTTCCTTCATAATCATCAAAATTAAATCGATATTGCAGTGTACCACCGCCCCAACCAGAAGTGACTTGACGAAATTCCACAAGCTCTTTACTTTCTGGCAAAGTACTTGGTTTTTGTAAATGTAAAAAGCGCGCGCCGTGCAGATGCGCTACATGAAATACCGTAACCAGTGACCCTGGCCCCGCATCCAGTTTTTTATGAGGATTTCCTGTAATAAAAATAATCGCTTCCAGCAATTCATTATAATTTAATGTGCGTGTCAAATTATCTCGAATGGTTCGAGTGATTTGCACGCCGGCCTCTTTTAAAAATTGCAGTATCTCTTCATATTCCGCATCCAATAAATAATCGCCATGATCAGAGCGCAATGATCCTTTATTATCAATCCGTAGTGGATGATGTAAAAAAACTTCTTTGACTCGGGCTTTGGATTTAGCAACATCGCGAAAAAACCAAGCACACTGGTTTATCGTGTCTTGATTGCCTTTAACATAAAATTGATGAAAATCGCGTGCAAGCGTACTGGAGTCAACAAAAAATAAATCAATATGGATCCCAATATGCAGCACACCAAATCGACCAGGCATGTTCCAGGGATTGTCGCAGGCTTTTAATTCGGCAAGATCGATTTCTTTTTTTGAAAAAATCGCTTCTTTTTTGGGATCCGGTTTGCCATCTAGCGTTTTAAAGGTATAGTCGATTTGTAAAAAAAGTCGGTCTAAATCCTGGACGCCTTTTTTTGCATTTTGATCATGATTGCCGGAATTCCCAAAAACAATAAATTTTTTGCCTTGAAGCGCATGAAAATATTTTTGAAAGGTAACCAGCCAGTTTTGTTCTGTTACGCCATCATGATGATTGTTGTCACCGTTTTGAACGGCAAATTTAGCGCCCGTTTTTTCGCGCGCTTCATGCATGTTCTGCCAATTTTTGGCAGTGCGAGCAAAACCGTTTTCGGTACAGCCCATGGTGTAAAAACACAAAGCATTCTCATCAACGCCAAACGATTTATCTTCGGAATCCTTGAGCCAATATTCAAACGGCGTATGCAATAATTTGTGCTTTCTATCTGAAGCCATAAAAAACCCTATTTTTATTAGTATATTTCCAGCGGGTCAACGTCGAGTGACCAATGTACGCGATGTTTGCCAGGAAGGGATTCGATTGCGGGGACTAAGTCTTTTAAAAAACGTTGCAGTACCGATCGGGTTGCCGCCTGAATCAACAATTGGACTCGGTGGCGTCCTGCGCGTTTCGGCATTAGAGCAGGAATGGGTCCCAAAATTCGAATATTTTTTCCAGTTACATCCGTGATATTTTTTATTTGCTGCAAGAACCCCGCAGCCTGGCGCGCATGATACGCTTCAGCGCGAAATAATGCAAAGAAAAAATAGGGCGGCAAAAATGCAATTTGTCGTTCTTTTAAGAGACTGTCTGCGAACGATTTATAACCTTCGCGCAGCAATTGAATTAACAAGGGATGATCAGGATGATGGGTTTGTATCAACACTTTGCCCGGTTTTTCAGCGCGCCCGGCACGACCTGATACTTGCAGCAATAATTGTCCCATGCGTTCCAGCGCGCGAAAATCGGGACTAAAAAATCCACCGTCCGCATCGATGATCGCAACCAGCGTGACATTTGGAAAGTGGTGGCCTTTTGCTAGCATCTGAGTCCCAATCAAAATCTGATGCTCATTATTTTGAATTTGATCCAGCAATTTTTCTAAACTGCCTTTTCGTTGTGTGCTATCTCGATCGATGCGCGCAACGGACGCATCAGGAAAATGGTTTGCTAAAACTTGTTCTAATTGTTCGGTGCCGAGACCAATCGTATGCAAGGATTTTTCCCCACAACCTTCACAATGCGTCATTAATTTTTTTTGTGAATCACAATGATGACAACGTAAAGTGGATGAATGATGGTGATAAGTCATGCGCATATCGCAGCGTTTACAAACCGCCATCCAACCGCACTCATGACACATTAAAACGGGCGCAAATCCGCGCCGATTTAAAAATAGCATCACTTGTCCGCCGTTATTTAAATGCGTTTTAATTTCAGATAAAAGGGCGGGCGACAATCCTTGTTCTAGCGGTTTTTTGCAAATATTTAAAATTTGCACGTCGGGCATCGCGGCTTTTCCTGCACGCTTCGGCAAGGATAAATATTGATAGCGATTTTGTTCAGCATTATGCAGTGATTCGAGCGATGGCGTTGCGGATCCCAATACTATCGGAATGTGATTCATGTGCGCACGCATGATCGCGAGATCACGCGCGTGATAGCGAAAACTGTCTTGTTGTTTGTAAGAAAGATCGTGCTCTTCATCGACAATCATCAAACCTAAATTTTTAAATGGCGTAAAAATTGCAGACCGGGTGCCAATCATAATTTTGGCGTCACCGGTTTTTGCAGCAATCCATGCGTTGTAGCGTTCTTTTTCTGTCAGGCTGGAATGCCAAGCGATAATTTTTTCAGCAAAAAAATCGCGAAAGCGTTGCAATGTTTGTGGTGTTAATCCAATTTCAGGCACCAATACCAAAACTTGCTGATCTTTTTTTAAAAAATACTCGATCGCATTTAAATACACTTCGGTTTTGCCGCTGCCGGTTACGCCATCTAATAAAAAAGGCTGGAATTGTCCACGCGATTTTTGAATTGCATCGACCGCTGTTTGCTGAGCGCTATTTAGCTCATGCATTTCACCTCTCCCCTTGTGGGAGAGGTCGACGCGCGAAGCGCGGCGGGTGAGGGGTGCTGTTGCGGGATTTTTCCCCTTCCGCAACAACCCCGGCAACGCAGCACTCAAAACTTCCCCAAGCGAATAATGATAATAATCCGCCGCCCAATGACACAATTGCCAAACATCAGCTGCAAACAAAGATTCTTCATCCAGCACCTCAGCAACCGGTTTCAATTTTTCCCAAGCAACATCCGGTGTTTCCGTGGTGGAAATAAAAATACCAGTCAAAATCCGTTTACCAAACGGCACGCGCACGCGCAAACCAGGTACTAATTTTTCAACAGAATAATTTTCCGGCGGCAGATAGGAAAATAATCGGCGCAATGGGACAGGCAGGGCAATTTGTAAGGCGAGTTGAGTCATGGCCCTTAATTTAATGGAGACCCAAACCGAATGCTAGGATTTTTGATTTTTGAGATGAACAAAAAGGGCTTTGTCAGATACAAAGCCCGACGATTGAAAAATGAATCGTTAAACGCGATAAGAGGACATTAAGTTATTATATTCTTCATCTCGCATATGACTTGCAGCCATACTAGCCGCAACAATATGAAGAGAATCATACTTAGAAATATCAACCTCGTTATTTCCAGATCTTAGTATCCCCATAATCTCTTTCGTTTCTTTAAGCTGATGACAAGCTTCCACAATGGATTCGATAGGGTAGCCCCTGAAGTCACCCTTTTTCTTACGATTAAGAATAGCAAGTATCTCGCTTGCTTCTTCTTTCGGTGAGGGTGATCTATTTGACGTTGGAGATGGACTTTTTTTGCCCCCAAATAAACCTGCTACTGTATGATCGAAGCTTGTTGTACGGTTAAGCTTTGTTTCGCCTGAATTAGGACTAGTAGGAGTCCTAGAGCTTGCTTTTCTGGCTGATGAAGTCCTCATAAGTTCCGGGCCAGGCGCAGACTGGGTTTGCGTTGGTTTTGCGTCATCATCCTTTATAGGATTAAAACCGCGTGATTGGGATAAAGCCATTATATACCTCGTTTTTCAATAATAATTAATAAGTTATAGTTATATTTCGATCAGTTATTAATCAATTTGTTAATAAATACAAGTCATTGATAGCTGATTTATGGTAATTTTACACAAGTTTCTTTAAGGTTTTCTTAAAAATCCCTATGATACAATTTAATTAATTAAAGATAGCGGGGGTCTCCCATGGCGGGTTATACAGGCTTTCTTCATCAGAGCCACATCAAGCAATTAGCTGAACAAATCCTTGAAAAAATCAAGGACCGAGGTCTATTTACGGATTTAGTAAATAATGCTGAGTTTAAGGAACGGGTTACTGAGAGCTTATCCAAGACAATTAATAATGCCTTTCAAAGCGGTGTACCTGTCACGCAATTATTAAATGACAAAGAAGGATTTGCGACCAAAATGGTATTGGACCTCGCCATTCAGCATCATTTCTTAAGCAAAGATGTGCCGAAACCCGATACAACTGTTTTATTTATCGATAAAGAAAAAGATCCTGAAAAATATGAAATAGCATTACGTAAATTTTATAAAGATATTTTAACTGAACAATTCAAACCCGAGCTTGAATCCAAAAAATTGACTGAAAAAGACATCGATAATTTTGTTGATAAATTAATAAAAAATCCTGAATTAATGTTACAAACGCGCAAAAAAGACACCCCAAAACCTGTTCCTGCCAATTCCAGCGACAAAGAAGAACAAGAAAAAGAGGATCTTTTTGAGATGGCTATGGGTGTGATTGCAAGAGCGGGTGCATATATGCCTGCCGCTTTTCAGGGAGGAGCTAAATCAAATTCATTGGCATGGGCGGCGCAGTATGTATATTTTCAAGCGACAAACCCAATGGCCAAAGAAGAGTTGGAAGATACTACATCAACACGAGATTTTGCGGCGGTAGAAATTGAAGCGCGTGATCGGAGTATGGGCATTTCACCTGATTTGATCCCAGATCAATCACCCGATGAAGAACTCGCTGAGAGTACATTAAATACTCTAGTAGAATTAGGTAGTGAAACGCTGACCTCTTTTACCCATAGTAATAAATTAGTAAAAGGAGGATAGTAAATAAAAAAATGGAAAACACTTTTTCACTGGACGAACTAACCAAAACATTAACCGCCATCCCGTTTAATCAAATGCTTGGCCTCACGCTCGACACCATCGAAGACGACCACATCGTCATGAGCTTCGTCATGAAAAAAGATTTAATCGGCAATTTTTTTCACGGCATTTTACATGGCGGCGTGATTTCTTCTGTATTAGACATGGCAGGCGGTGTCGCGGCTATTGCAACTGCTGTGAGAAAACATCACGGCAAATCCATAGATGAACTCAAAGAAATTCTAAGCAAAACCAGCACAGTCAATTTAAATATTAATTTTCTCCGCCCCGGAAAAGGAAAACAATTTACCGCCAAATCTTCCGTGATCCGCAGTGGCAACAAATTAAGTTTTACGCACATGGATTTACAAAACGAAGAAGGGCATCTCATTGCAACGGGGTCGGCAACGTATTTAATTGGCTAACAATTCATGCAAAGAAACTACTCTGATTCGCGCATTAAGGAATTACTGGATGATTTCCAACCGGGTGCCACCGAACAAAAACCTGAACCCTCCGCAGTCCTAATGCCAGGCGAAATGCCTCTCTATCGCGAAGGATCCGCCAATCACGAAGTAAAAAATGCCGATGTCGAAGGCGGTTCAAAACCTTTATTTTCTGCAGATTTTATCCAAGGATACCAACAAGAATGTGTTAAATTGCTTGCGCTGGTCGGCGAAAAAAAATCGCAAGACGAAGTCCGACAAAAATTTGAAACGCTGCTTTCAACCATGAGCGATTTAGTGGTGCAAAATCGACATGAAATTTTTTCCCGCAAACACAACCGGTTCGTCGAACTAGGAATAATTTGGCCGCTCGTCATCGTGCCAAATATTGATGGTGACCAAGAAGGAGTGAACGTCATTTTCAGAGAACAAATCGTATCCTTTCAGAAAAATTTTCAAAAAAATTGTTTAGCCAATATCGCAGTTCATCATCCTGAGTTTAAGCAAGGGTATAACCAAACCATTGATAGCGCACAAAGACAAGTCGATCGCCTAAACGGTCGTCTCAGAACCAATGACTGTTTAAAATTCCTCGCATGTATTAGCTGTCCCTTGGTTTTTTGTTTTACCTTGGGACATTGTTTTGGCTTCGGAAATCCCTGCGATCAGGAAGAGCCCGCAGACTGCGCCCATTGGGCAAGAGAATGCGGCGAAGCCCCTTTGCGTCACGGCGCCCGTTGCACCTTACTGGCGCCCTGTGCAAGCGATGACAAATTGATTGAGGATGACCATGAATGTTATGAAGCAATCCAGCAATTTGGACAAGTTGCGGCCAGGATGAAAATGTAATCGTCTTTATGTTATCCTCACTTTCGGAAACTGATAATTAAAAGGGAAGATTAATATGCATAAAATACTCATTGTGGGTGCAGGAAAAATCGGTACATTGATCGCAGTTTTATTATCCAGTTCAAAAGATTATCAAGTTTATCTCGCAGACATTAATATCGAAAATAATTTTTTAAAAGAACTCGCTAAAAAAAATCCGAATTTAAAATTAATTCAATTAGACGCGCAAAACCACGCGCAAATGTCAGAATTTTTGAAAAAAAATAAAATGCAGGGCATTGTTTCCAGCTTGCCATACTATTGCAATGTTCCGATTGCAAAAATCGCCAAAGAATTTAATTTAAATTATTTTGATCTGACAGAAGATACCGGCGTTGCTGAAACCGTTGCAGAATTATCAAAAAATGCGACCAATGCCTTTGTTCCACAGTGCGGTTTGGCACCTGGATTTATCAGCATTGTTGCCAATCATTTAATGAAACATTTTCCCACATTAGATACCGTTAAAATGCGCGTTGGTGCATTGCCACTGAATATCAGCAACGCATTGCAATATTCACTCACCTGGTCCACCGATGGTTTAATAAATGAATATGGTAATTTTTGTGAAGCCATTCAAGATGGCAAAACGGTTTCTCTGCCGCCATTGGATGATCTCGAAGAAATTAAAATTAATGGCTTAACGTACGAAGCATTTAACACCTCCGGCGGAATCGGTTCGCTCGCAGAAACCTACAAAGGCAAAGTCAAAAATATCGGTTACAAAACCATACGTTATCCCGGCCATTGCGAAAAAATGCGTTTTTTAATGAATGATCTTAATTTAAATCATGATCGTGATATGCTAAAACGTATTTTAGAAAATGCGATTCCAAAAACAGCGCAGGATGTGGTGCTGGTTTATGTTTCCGTGACTGGCATGCAGCATAATCAATTTTGTGAAGAAAACTATGTCAAAAAATTCTATCCCGCTGAAATTCATGGTCAAGTATGGTCCGCGATTCAGCTGACGACAGCTTGCTCGCTTGCTGCGGTTCTAGATTGTGTAATGTCAAATCCTGGAAAATACAAAGGTCACGTAAAACAGGAAGAATTCACCCTGGATGATTTGATCACCAACCGTTTTGGTCATTACTACGCATACGGAGACCCCACCGAAAAAAAGTTTGAAAGTGCGTCCGCAACAATAGAATAATAAAATGGAGTGATAATGAAAATTTTGCAACCTCTCAATCTTTCAGGAAAAAATTCAGGAACGAGCACGGGATCTAACTGGTGGTCAAAGACCACCAGTGCCGGTGAAATTGTTTCTTATAATCCCACCAATGGGCAACCGATTGCATCGGTTTATAATGCCTCCAAAGAAGATTATGAACATGTCGTAAAAACTTCTCTGTCCGCATTTCAAAAATGGCGAACGGTTCCCGCACCAAAACGCGGGGAAATCATTCGTTTGGTCGGCGAAGAATTACGAAAATTCAAAGACCAGTTAGGCAGTCTCGTGTCTTTGGAAATGGGCAAATCTAAACAAGAAGGAAACGGCGAAGTCCAAGAAATGATTGATATGGCAGACCTCGCAGTCGGTCAATCGCGCATGTTGTATGGCAATACCATGCATTCAGAACGTCCCGAACATCGCATGTACGAACAATGGCAACCACTCGGGGTGATTGGTGTGATCTCTGCTTTTAATTTTCCCGTTGCAGTTTGGGCGTGGAATGCATTTATTGCTGCGATCGCAGGCGATACGGTCATCTGGAAACCATCACCAAAGACGCCACTTTGCGCTGTTGCAGTCCAACATATTTGCAATACAGTGCTTGAAAAAGCAGGATATCCTGGCATTTTTTCACTTTTTATCAGCAGTGATAATGCGCTTTCCGAACATTTTGTTTCCGACAATCGCATTCCATTAATTTCATTTACAGGATCAACACAAGTCGGCAAAAAAGTAAATGAAATCGTCGCGCATCGGTTAGGAAGATCGTTATTAGAACTCAGCGGTAACAATGCAATTATTGTTGATGAAAGCGCGGATTTAAAACTTGCAGTCCCCGCCATTGTTTTCGGCGCAGTTGGAACCGCAGGACAAAGATGCACAACCACTCGCCGATTATTTGTTCATGAAAAAATTTACGATACGTTAGTCTCATCGTTAGTTAAAGCCTATAAAAAAATCACAATTGGTGATCCCTTAGATGAAAAAAATTTAATGGGACCGCTAATTGATAAAATGGCAGTGGATCAGTTTTTAAAAACAATTGCAGATGTACGTGATGCCGGAGGAAAAATTTTATTTGGTGGAAAAGCATTACAACAGCCGGGTTTTTTTGTTGAACCCACTTTAGTTGAAGCCAAAAACCAATGGCCAATTGTTCAACATGAAACATTTGGTCCCATTTTATATGTGATGAAATTCAAAAATATCGAAGAAGCCATCGAAATGCAAAATCATTCCGCGCATGGTTTATCTTCTGCTATTTTTACAAGAGATGTGCAGCATGCCGAAACATTTCTATCATCACGCGGCAGCGATTGTGGCATCGCTAATGTCAACATTGGAACATCAGGCGCAGAAATCGGCGGTGCCTTTGGCGGCGAAAAAGACACCGGCGGCGGCCGCGAAGCAGGCTCAGACTCTTGGAAAGCCTACATGCGCAGACAAACAAATACAATAAACTGGAGCCGTGAATTACCCTTAGCCCAAGGAATAAAATTCGAAATAGGATAACCCAACTGAGCTCCCGCTTTGAAGCCAAGTTGCGTTGAGAATCTCGCGACTTGTGTTTCATGGATGAAATACTAAAATACAGGGATGTATGCTCCCGGAGCGAGATTCTCAACGCAACTTGGCTTCGAAGCGGGAGCGAGCCCCCAAAGAGGTTTAAATGCTTCCCCACATTTCACTAAAATCGACACTAGAAAAAAATTACGAAAATTTTTTCAAAGAGTTGAAACATTTCAAAGGTGAAATTCGCACTGATTACGCTTCACGTCTCGCAGTCGCAACGGACAATAGCATTTATCAAGTGATTCCCGAAGCGGTTATCTTTCCGCGTGACACACAAGATGTTGTGACTCTGATGCAATTGGCAAATCAAAAAAAATATCATGATATAAAATTTTGCGCGCGCGGCGGCGGCACCAGCACCAATGGGCAGTCACTTGGGAGAGGGATTATCATTGATTGCTCCAAATACATGCGAGAAATCCTCGAAATCAACATGCAGGAAAAATGGGTGCGCGTGCAACCGGGTGTGGTGCTCGATCAATTAAATACGCATCTGCGTGCTTTTGGCGTGAGTTTTGCGCCGGAAATTTCACCCAGCAATCGTGCAACGTTGGGTGGAATGATCAATACGGATGCCTGTGGAATTGGTTCGAGATTATTAGGACGCACTAGCGATCATCTTGTGGATTTAACTTGTGTTCTGGCAAATGGACGTCAGCTACAAACGAGTGAAATCAGTTCTTCTGAAACGCTGTATCAGGATTTGCTTCAGTTATTAACACCCCATGAAAAATTAATTGATGAAAAATTCCAATCCACGCCTCGAACATTAAATGGTTATAACTTAAAAAAAACCTATCAAAATCCTGAAAAATTAAATTTAAATTATCTGATAGCCGGCTCCGAAGGAACCCTTGGTATTGTCACAGAATGCAAATTGCGACTAACACCGCTTCCTAATCATAAAATGGTGATTGTCGTTTCTTATCAAAATTTTTCTGATGCGTTATCCGCGGCCGACCTGATTAATCAATTTCATCCGTTAGCCATTGAAGCCATCGATGAAAAATTAATTGATTTAGTGCGTCAGGATAATTTTTATTTTTATATTAAAAATTTTATTACTGAAAAAACCGGCGCAATCAATTTGGTAGAATTTATTGCAAATGAAGAAGACGTTTTAATTAAAAAAACAACTGAATTCTGTGCGATATTAGCAAATAGCAAAGATCAGCCCCATGGCGCGCTGGATTATTACATTGCCAAAACACCGCAAGAAGAAAAATATTTATGGGAACTGCGAAAAAAATCCGTGGGATTAATTAGCAAAAAAACCGACGGCAAGCGCCGTCCGATTCCTTTTGTAGAAGATACGGCAGTTCCCCCTGAAAAATTAGCCGATTACATTGCGGAATTCAAAAATCTGTTAGATGAGTATCATCTCCAGTACGGTATGTATGGACATCTCGATGCCGGTTGTGTGCATGTCCGACCTGCGTTGGATATGCAGATTGCAAATGATGAGCGAATCATGCGCGAGCTGTCTGAAAAAGTCGTTAAATTGTTAGAAAAATATGGCGGTATCCTGTGGGGCGAGCATGGACAGGGCCATCGTACTGAATTTGCCAAATCTTTTTTTGGGGAAACACTTTATCAAGTGGTGCGCGCCATTAAAACATTATTTGATCCTTATAATCAGTTAAATCCAGGAAAAATTGCTGTCGCACTGAATACTGAACAGGAATTGGTAAAGTTATCAGGACCTTTGCGCGGAATGTTTGACAAAGAAATTCCGGCCGAAACCCAGCAGATTTTTGCAAATAGCATGATCTGCAATGGCAATGGCGCTTGTTTTAATTATGCAACAACGGATTTGATGTGTCCTTCTTATAAAATTACTAAAGATCGCATTCATTCACCTAAAGGACGTTCTACTTTAATTCGGGAATGGTTACGACAATTGGCATTACGAAATTTTAATTTTTCAGAAAAAAAATCAGCTCATTTTTTTCAAAAATTAATAAACCAATTTAAGAAAAAAAATGATTTTTCCGGTGAAGTCTTTTCAGCCATGTCCGGTTGTCTTGACTGCAAGGCTTGTAAAGGACAATGTCCATTGAATGTGGATGTGCCAGAAGTGAAGGCGAAATTTTTATCCGCCTATTATTCGCGCTATTTGCGCCCCCTTCAAGATTATTTGATTGCATCGATCGAAACATGGGCGCCAAAGTTGCAACGATTTCCGCGATTTTTTAATGCCCTTACTCAGAATTTTATTAGTCGTTTTTTTGCGTCATTATTCTTTGGCCTGATTAATCCGCCGCGATTCAGCACGCTTTCATTGAAAGAAGCTCTGATCAAACGGAAGGCTCAATTTGCCAACGCAGTCGAATTAAAACAAATGACCCAAGAACAAAAATCAAAAAGTGTGATACTAGTCCAAGATGTATTTACCTCTTTTTATCAGCCTGAAGTGGTCTTGGCTACCTATGATTTTTTAACCCGCGCCGGGTTCAACGTTTTGATCGCGCCATTTTTTGCTAATGGAAAGCCGCTGCAAGTTAAAGGTTTTTTAGCTAAATTTACAAAAACAGCTAAAGAAAATCACCAAAAGCTAAGTGAATTGGCGGAATCCAGTGTGCCATTAGTTGGCATCGATCCGAGTGTTACGCTTACTTATCGCGATGAATATGTAGCGCTCGGTTTAAAAAATCTGAATATCCAGCTGTTGCAAGAATGGTTGGTACAAGTTTTTCATCAGATACCTACGGTTCGTTTACGAGGCCGATATTATCTTCTTTCCCATTGCACGGAAAAATCGCTGTCGGTTACAGCCGAAAAAAACTGGGAAATGATTTTTGACTCGTTGGGGCTAGAGTTAAAATCGTTACCCGCCGGTTGTTGCGGGATGGCAGGGGCCTATGGTCACGAAAAAATCCATCAAAACACGAGTCGCGCACTTTTTAATGTGGATTGGCAAAAATATATGACTGAATATGAACCGATTTTAGCAACGGGCTTTTCCTGCCGAGAACAAACCAAGCGATTTATGCAACAAACATTATTACATCCGATTCAAGTATTGGAGTCTTTATTATGAGCTATCAAAAATTATTTGAAACACTTTGGCAAGATTATACGGATCGAAATCCACATGCTCGGAAAATTCATGAATTATTTTCAGCGGAAGGCGAACGTATCATCAATGATCATGTGGCATTCAGGACATTTAATCATCCTTCTATCAATGTGGAAAAGCTGGCTTCTTTTTTTAAAAAATATGGCTATGTGGAAAAAGGGCAATATGAATTTCCGGTGAAAAAATTATTTGCCAAACATTATGAACATGAAGATCCTACTGCGCCTAAAGTTTTTATAAGCGAATTATTGGTTGAAAAATTCAGTCCTTACTTACAAAAAACGATTGCTGACGCAATAAAAAAAATCCCTGCTGCAATGCTTCAGCAAGAAACATTACTTTCATCCGGCGCGCTTTGGCAGCCGCTGCAATATGATACTTACAAAAAATTGCTAGATGAATCAGAATATGCGGCGTGGACTTACGCTTTTGGTTTTTGCGCGAATCATTTTACTGTGAACGTGAATGAATTAAAAAAATTTCCAAAACTGGAGCAAGTGAATCAATTTTTGTTGCGACATGGATTTAAATTAAATACCTCGGGTGGTGCGATCAAAGGAACGAAAGAGGAGTGTCTCGAACAATCCAGCACGCTGGCGGGTGAAATGGATGTGAAATTTTCAGAAGGAATTTATTCTATACCCTCTTGCTATTATGAATTTGCAAAGCGTTATCCTTTACCGAGTGGCAAGTTATACACAGGATTTATTGCAGCCTCGGCGGATAAAATTTTTGAGAGTACTGATGTAAGGCGATGAAAATGCTTAAGGCGTCGTCATGAATACTGAATACCATCATTGTCATCTTGAGCGCAGCGAAGGATCTTGCCGGGGTTGTTGAGATCCTTCACTGTGCTCAGGATGACAAATAGACTCAAATCGAATAGCACTTTCCACCAAGAATGGTATAAACCGGCCATCCTTTCAACATTTTCCCCGCATAAGGCGACCAACCACATTTCGTTTTTAACTGACTTTCAGAAACTTCTGCCGTTTTATTCAGATCAACCAGTACAAAATCATTCGTTTCCGGCAGCGAAAAAATTTCGCGCGCGCGCGTGCTGGTCAAGGAAACAATTTCAGTTAATGATAACAAGCCCTCATGATGAGCATTCAGCAATAAAGCTAGCGTTGTTTCTATTCCTGGCATACCGGATGGGCATTCGCCATAAGGTTTTGCTTTTTCTGATAGAGTGTGTGGCGCGTGATCCGACCCAATTGTATCAATGATTTTTTCATGAATCGCATTGAACAATGCAGCTTGATGTTCACTTGAACGTAAAGGTGGATTTACCACTGCTTTACCGTGCAATTTCGCATAGGCTGAATCATTTAAAAATAAATGATGCGGCGTTGTTTCAGCATAAACGTTTAGTCCCTCTTGTTTCGCTTTTTTGATAAGTTGAATTTCAGGCGCAGAACTCACATGCAACACATATAATTTTGTTCCATATTTTCTGGATAAATTAATTGCTTTTTCAACGGCCGTCACGGCCGCTGTAATGTTCCGAATCTCAGAATGCGCAGGATAATCAAGTTTGTTTTTATAATGCGCCTTATTTTGCCGAAGTAGGTGTTCATCTTCCGCATGCACGGCCACAATTAAATTATTTTTTGCACCAATTTCAAAAACGGCCTCTAAACTTTCATCATCATCAATGACTAAATTTCCCGTGCTGCAACCCATAAAAACTTTTATGCCAATCACATCACGTGCCACGGATGAAATTTCATTTAAATGTTTTTTGTCCGCGCCAAAAAATAATTGATAGCGAAGTGGAATACCAATTTCTTGTAATTGGGAATCAATTAATGCTTTTTTTTCCTGAAGTAAAAGGGCAGTCACCGTGGGCGGTAACGTATTCGGCATATCGAACACCGTTGTATATCCACCCCGAATTGCGGCATGTGCGGCGGTTCGCCAATCTTCTTTGTATTCATGTCCAGGGGTGCGAAAGTGAACATGCGGATCAATCAATCCTGGTAAAAGCGTCAGTTGATCATTGTTAATCGTGATGGATTCGGGACTTTGCAGCGTGAGGGAAATCGGCTTTCCCTCGATCGATTTCGCTAAAATAGTTAACATTAGTATCTCGCACTACGTTTGATTTGGTCTCGTTCAAAAGATTTTTCACAATAGTGACAAATCAATTTCACTTGTTTTCCCTGTTCTTTGACATAAAAAACGCTTTCGGTTTGTTCTTTGTGTGTGATGCATTTCGTATTCAGGCAATGAAAAATATTGGCGATGTTCGTCGGCAATTTTGTTTCAATTTTTTTAATCACTTCAAAGTCATTAACAATATTGATAGTCGCTTCCGGCGCAAAAATTGCAATTTCACTGGCTTCGAGATCCGTTAACATCCGATTTTCGATTTTAATTAAATCTTTTAACCCGAGTCGTTTACTCGGCAAATTTAAGCCGACGGTTATTTTATTTTTATCATGTAAAAAACGAAACAGATGAATAATGCGCAACGCATAACCCGATGGAATATGGTCGATTACCGTGCCATTGTTGATCGCGGAAACAGAAAGCGTTTTATTAGTCATGATGATTTCTCATTCAGCAATAAAGTTAAAAGGGCTTGTCGAACAAAAACCCCATTGGCGGCTTGTTGAAAATAGTAAGCGAACGGTGTTTTATCAATGCTCGTATCCATTTCATCAACACGCGGCAGAGGATGCAACACTTTTAAATTGGATTTGGCCTGTGATAAGAGTCCTGCGGTCAAAGTATATTTATTTTTGACTAATTGATATTCCGCTTCATCGAGACGTTCTTTTTGCAAACGAGTCAAATAAATAATATCGACTTTGGGAATGACTTCTTCTAATGTTTGATGAAAAGAAAATCGTACGCCATTTTTTTTCAGATGATCGGCGATGGCATCCGGCAGTGTTAATCCTTCGGGTGAGACAAAATAAAAACGCATATCGAATAACATGCAAGCTTGAGTCAGAGAATGAATCGTACGGCCATATTTTAAATCGCCAACGAGTGCAATGCTCAAACCGTTCAGTTTATTTTGACATTCTTCCATCGTAAATAAATCAACTAAAGCTTGGCTGGGATGCTGATTGGCACCATCGCCTGCGTTAATAACCGGTTTGTCGGATGCTTCTGCCGCCAGTCGAGCAGCCCCTTCACGCGGATGACGAATCACCAGAAGATCCGCATAATCTGAAATAACCCGAATGGTATCGCGCAGCGTTTCGCCTTTTTGGATGGATAAGTCACCATCACTCGTAAAACCGGTCACTTTCCCGCCTAATCGCAACGCCGCCGATTCAAACGATAAACGCGTGCGAGTCGATGGCTCAAAAAAACAATTGGCGATAATTTTATTTTGTAATGCCTGAGTGTCGGGTTTCTGTTTCAGTTTTTTAGCTGTTTCTAAAATGGTTTTCACTTGTTCGAGAGACAAATCGTTGATGGAGATAAGATCGCGTTGGTAAAGCGAGTGGGCCATAAATCCTCTTTAAAAATTAATCCGCGGGACATCATACCATGATGTTTTTAATGCGTCAGTCACCCCAAAAAAGGGCTGAAAATCCGTTATAATTTAAGGTATGGCGGAGGGTCTAGAATACGATGAAATCAGCTTATCCGCGTCATTGGGTCGCTAAAATTTTTATTATTTTTGCCATTTTTTCAATGGCTTATGTATCTTTTGCGGCAGATACCCAACCCGTTCCAACAGCCCCTGCTAAGGCCGCCACTACCACGGCACCTCAAACCGCTGGGCAAGCCCCTGAAGCCAAAGCCCCTGAAGCCAAATCCACTGAGGCCAAACTAATCGGCGAAGTTGTCTGGGTAAAAGGGGTCGTCAAAGCAGTGGTAGAAGGCAAACCCGACCGTGTGTTACAGCGCCGTTCTCCCATTTATCTGCATGATACGATTACGACCGATAAAATCAGTACCGGACAAATTGTTTTTAGTGATAACAGCGTAATTGCATTAAGCAACGAAACCGCGTTACGGATGGATTCTTATGATTTTGGTAAAGACGTGGAAAAAGGTAAATCCAGATTCGTTGCCCGATTGTTAAAAGGCGGCTTTCGCACAGTGACCGGTTTAATTCCTAAAGATAATGCGAACAATTATGAAGTCGATACGCCAGTTGCGACGATTGGTGTGCGTGGATCAGGGTATGTTGTGCATTTGGTTCCGCGGATAGGAGTGGGTCATGGCGCATCGGAAACAATGTATGAAAGAATTTATATGAAATGGACCGCAGGCGAGCCCTTTATGCGCACTGCGGCAGGTATTCAAGTTCTGTCAGCGAAAACGCCTTATGTGACGACGACTTCTCCTTCGGTTGCGCCTACTACTCTTGAGCACCTGCCAGCGGATATTCAGAGCGTTATGCAAAAAATTCCTAAGGTGGCTCCTGCCAAATTTACTCCGCCGCCAGCTGCGGCTGCGCCTGCTGCGGCGCAACCTGCTGCAACCACAACCACTAAAGGAGCCGCTGCGGCGGGTGCTGCGGCTACAACCGGAGCCGGTGGCGGTGGGAATTCTGGTGGCGGCGGATCGACGGGCAATACAACTAAAGCATCGTCGACTGGAACGACCGGTGGCAGTGACAACAATGCACCGGTTACAAAACCGACTACCGTAGATTCTTTCTGTATTGGCGGATAATCAAAAGCCACGTTCGTCATTCTGCTTCGTCGCAAAAAACGCTCCTCGCAATGACGAAGTAGGGTTTCATTTCTCAATATGCGAATAGATGCCATCCCATTCTTTAGAAGGTGGGTTTTTTTCAAATTCAGCAATACGCGCCAGATAAATTTTGTAAAATTTCGATTCCGGATTTTTTTCACTTAATTTTAAAAATAATTCATAAGCATTCTGCCATGCTGAATTAAAATAATAATTCAACGCCGTTTCGCTCATTTGTATTTCTTCTGCTAATTCAGGTGTCAGTTGCTCGCGGAATCCAACAATCTCAAACAGTTTTACTGCGTTATCTTTTCCTTTTACCCGCACTTTATCCAGCAATCGAAAAACAAAAGTCGGTTGCTGTTCCACGGTAAATTCTGTCGCAATGGAGCTTACTCCATAAAATTTCGTTAAATTTTCTATGCGAGATGCGAGATTGACTGCGTCTCCGAGCACGGTATAGTTCCGACGAAATTTAGAACCCATATCACCCACGCTCATAAGCCCGCTATTTAAACCGATGCCCATGCGTATTTCGGGACTGCCTTTTTCGATTGCTGTTTCCCGTAATTTTTTAAGTGCCTGCTGCATTTCAATCGCTGCAGAAATCGCATGTTTTGCATGCCGTTTATCTTTGAGTGGTGCGCCCCAAAATGCCATGATCATATCACCGACATATTTATCAATCGTGCCGCGATGTTTGAAAATAATTTCCGTCATGGGCGTTAAAAAATTATTTAACATTTCTTTGATTTGTGATGCGCTCATGTTTTCAGAAATCGTAGTGAAATTTCGGATATCAGCAAATAACACCGTCATTTCTCTGTCTTCACCATAAAGACCATAACTGGATTTAGAAGTGAGCATCTCATCAATGTGTTTTGCGGGAACATATTGGCCAAACATTTCTTTTAAATGCTCGCGACGACGGGATTCAAATAAATAGCCATAGACAATGTTAATTAAGGCGAGTAACAGGGTTAAAATAATTGGAAATAAGATGGAAATGATGAGGCCGGTCGTTTCCCATAACCAGTTGTTACCCGTGATTAATAACAAGGGGACCGCAACCATCATGAATGTCAAAAGCCAGGGACTGAGATAAGGAAAAACAAAAACAAATAATAGGCCCAGTACAACAGTGATCGAGATCTCAGCACCAAATCCCCAAGCGGGTCGATAAGGAAAATTGCCCGTCAGAATACCATCAGCAACCGTTGCTTCAATTTCGACCCCTGGAAATGCTGGCTGTATGGCAGTTGTTTGCAGGTCACCTAAACCAGTTGCCGATGTTCCGATAAAAACAATTTTTCCTTCCAATGAATCGTTCGGAATTTTATTTTCCAGGACATCGATTGCAGAATAGTAGGGAAATGTATAACTTTTTCCGCGAAATGGAATAATAACACGCGCATTTCCATCGGTGGGAATAACGTGGTCCGCGATTTTTACGCCTTCTATTTCGAGCTGCTTATTATAAGGTTCCGTGATTAAATGAACATCTGTTAATAAAAAAGTGCGCACAGCCTCCAAGGCAAGCGAAGGATATAGCCCATCCTGATATCGAATGAATAATGGAACACTGCGAATAATGCCGTCTTCGTCACCAAAAACATTAATAAACCCAGCACTTTTAGCGGTAGCCTGCAAAACAGGATTATTCCCGATATAACCGCGGGCAGTAATAAATGTTAATGCTTTTTCCTGGGGTGAGTTCAGTGTGAGAACAGGAGGTATTAGCAAACCGATTTTCATATCCCGCGGCAAAAAAGAATCACCGAGAACGGTATCGATGTGAGTAAATGTATTTCCAAACTGGCTATCCGTATCAAAATAAGGAATAATTTTTTCAAAGGCGGGTGTTATTTCTGGCGTAATCAATTGATTTTTTTTAAATGAATTCAATACTGTTTCGGCAATATTTTCTTCTTTTTCAGGAAAAATCATATCAAATGCAATGACAACCGCTCCGTTTGCTTGCAAATGAGTAACTAGTTCAGCCAGTTTCGATCGCGGCCAGGGCCAGCGTCCTATTCTATCCAGTGATTTGTCATCGATATCAATAATTGCAACGGAGGTTTTAAAATGGTGCGGTGCCCGGAATAGTCTTGTTTTTAATTGAACATCGTAGGCCAGTTCTTGCAGCCGATCAGTATAATGCTCTAAAAAACCATGTTTATTGATTTGAAAATAAAGCGTCAAAATGAGTAGGACAAAACCAATGAATATGGGAATTTTTTTACTCATTTATGCTTCCATGTGATTTATTTCCTCTTTTCTATTTAACACTAAACTGGATATAATGGATAGACCCTAAATAGGGATGGGTTTTAAAGGGATTTATTCTGAATGAAAAAGAAGAGCATCATCCAGATCGCTAAACGACTATTGATTGGCCTGAGCCTGTTTTTCATTCATAACGCTTATGCCGTGGATGTTCTTCCTTCCAGTGTTGAACCGGGTGTTGTCAGTAGACAACTCTCTGCGCCTTCCATTGAACCGCAACAATTTGGCCCTTCCAAAGTTAAACATGAAGAAGAAAAACCCCCGAGTCCCTTGGGCCCGCAAGCCGCATTAATAAAATTTAAATTGCAAAAAATTACCCTTGAAGGCAATCATGTTTACAGCACCCGTGAACTCTCCAAGTTATATCAGGACAAATTGGGTAAAGTGATTAGCGTTGCCCAATTAGAAGAGATTGTGCAGTCGATTACGAATTATTATCGCAATAATGGTTATATTTTATCGCGTGCCATTTTGCCGCCGCAGCATGTTGCAAATGGTGCTGTGACAATTCGTGTCATAGAAGGTTACATTGCGAATGTGACGGTTCAAGGTACACCGCAAAATTCACGCTGTATCATTCAAGCCTATGGCAATAAGATAAAAAGATCTCGCCCTTTGAAACTGAGCGTGATGGAATATTATTTACGTTTAGCCAATGAAATTCCGGGTACCAGCGTACGTGCCGTGTTGGAACCTTCAAAAACTAACGTAGGCGCATCCGATGTCGCGTTAGTGGTCGAGCATAAAACCTTCGAAGGTTACATTTCTTATGACAACTATGGAACCTTGTATTTAGGGCCGAATCAAGTGACTGGCAGCGTTTCTGCCAATTCACTTTATCAATCGGGTGATGCCACGCGTTTAACCATGATTCGAACCACGCGTCCGCAAGAATTAAAATATGTGGATTTGTTCCACGAATTCCCCATCGGTACCAACGGCATGCGTGGCGCATTCGATATCAATGATGCACGCACTATGCCAGGCTTGAATCTCGCACCGTTAAAAATTGATGGGGATGCGACGACGTCTTATGCCTCGGTTCAATATCCTCTGATTCGCGCGCAAGACCAGGATTTAACGTTAATCGGTAGTGCAAATTATATCGATAGCGGAACGCGATCTTTTTCATTCCAGTTATATGATGATCATATTCGTACCTTAAAAGGGGGTGCTAATTATGATTTTGCCGACCGGTTTAAGGGATCTAATTCGATGGGTTTATTCATCGAGCAAGGGATTCCTGTCGCAGGCGCTTCGCAAAATTCTAATTCGTTGACGGTTTCGCGGTTTGGCGCAGATGGTATTTTTACTAAATTTGATGGATCGGCGGGTCGTGTGCAGCAATTGTTTGGACGTTTTTCAGCATTTATCTATCTCACGGGTCAATATTCTTGTCAGCCATTACTTGCCTCCGAACAATTTCCATTTGGTGGTCCGCAATTAGGTCGTGGTTATGATCCTGCAGAAATCATTGGTGATCAGGGTCTCGCTGGAACCTTTGAATTACGTATGGATAATCCAGTGGGTTTCCCACTGTTCCAGTCCTATGAACCTTATGCGTTTTATGATGCGGGTGCCATCTGGAATAGAAAAAACGTCATTGGCGTTAAACAAAAACAAAGCGCGACCTCACTGGGCGGCGGTGTGCGGTTTTATCTTTCCAAAAATTTCAGCGCGAATTTGATGATTGCGCAACCTCTAACGAAACAAATTCAATCTTGGGAAGTGATTGGCCAAGGGCGTCAGCCGCGAGGTTATTTCAGTATTACGGCTTCTGTGTAAATTCATGCATCGCGCTTTCAGCGCTTGTTTTCTCATTGTATCTTTATCAAGCAACCTTCTTGTCATATTGAACAATAATTTCATATCAATTACAATATAGAATAAATTATATACAAATCAGGATAATTATTATGTTTCAAACAAGAACAGTTCCCTTTCCTAAAGAGATGCGAACCAAATTGTTAGAAGAGGCTTTTGGTTTACTTAATGGGGGAAAACCGGCAGAAGCTTTGGAAAAGTTCAAGAATTTGGAAAAGATATACAAGGCCAATAATCTTCATCCCACTAATATTCAGATTAATCAGGCCAGGTGTCATCTGGAGATGAAAAAGTATGGAGAGGCTAAAAAATGTCTCGCTGCAATTGACGACAAAAAATTCGATTTCTTTCCACCCGGAGTCCAGCGCGATTATTGTTTGACCTATGATCGATATTACAAATCATTATTTCGAGAGGTGGATCATAAAATTGAAAATTTAAAAAAAGCTAAAAAAATGCTAGAAAGAATTCCTGATAGTTTTAAAGAAACACCGGGAGTTAAAAATGCTTTCGCATTTTGGGATTTTTTAAATGAGGGTGTTTATTCGCCAGAAGTGGGTGACGAAAAAGATAAACAACAAGATAGTGTGGATGATTTAATCGGTAAAATTCAAAATGAAAAACTGACCGATCAAGAAATCCAACGCATGCTGGATGCAGCAAAGGAAGAAAAAAGAAGTCGGCATAAAATGAAAATATTAAAAGTGTTAAATAATAAATGCCCTAAATTTCGAGGATTATTGGAAACATTAGAAAAAGCAGTCGAAGACGTACCAGATGAATACAGTCAACTCACTTTAGCAAATTGCTATGGTAAAAATGGAAGAGACATTGAAGCAAGAAGACTTTTTGAAAAATTAATTAACGCGAATTCATCATTTTGGAAAGCAAAAATTCAATATGCAGGATACCTCCAGAGTATTGAATGCTTTGAAGAAAGTATCCCTATTTTAGAATCAATTACTAAATTTGATTTATCAAAATCAGGTTCGCCGCCAACAATTATTTTGAGTAAAGCACATGGAAGTTTGGCATGCGCATACAGAAATTTAGGAGACAGACAATTAGCGGCTCTGCACGATGAAAGGAAATTAGAATTAAAACCAAATGATGCGCCTACACTTTCAAATCAAGGTAAAGAGATGCCTGGAACGATGAAACGAGGCAGAAGAGTTCCAACAGCAAACAAACTGGATAAACTCCAGCAATCACGACATGCTAATCCCTTACGTTGGGCGAGGCTTCATGGGGGAACAGCCATTCCAGTACCCTTGATACCAGAGGATGAGATAAAACAAGTTGCAACGCCGGAACTGAAAATGCCCGCTCAATCGAAAAAGAAAAAAAGAAAACGAAAAACCAAAAAATCTGGCGAGTTGCATTCAGCAAAGGTCCAGGAAGTTCCAAAGAAAGAAGAAGTAAAGGCAGAGCAGCAAAAACCTTCTGATTTAGCCCCAGTTCCTAAAGAAAAAGTAACAACGATTACTTTTCAACCAATGCCGGAAATCCCTGATTTAGTTGATCCACTATCCGCCGTACCTGTTATTCCAAGACCGAGAGAAAGTTATTGCAGAAAATTTGGAATGTTTGCAGTGTCTGTGGCAAGGATTCTTCATCTTCGATCCGGAGCCGTTTCATCTTGTTCTCACAATGCTCCGTCGCTATCAGGGTAAATTTATAATTATATCGATGTTTTCGGAATCACTTTGGTGGTATTGGCGTTGATAGAATCTAGGAAAATGAGCAAAGCCAGCTGCTCTCGTTCGCGCATTTTTTCAAAGGAAATATCTTCGAACATTAATTTTGCCAGCGGTTCTATTGCTTGCGGTGAAATAAATGCTTCGACATTGATAATATATTTATTCCATTCCGGATTTTTTTCTAATTTTGTGATGGCTTGATCAATCGGTTCTTTAAAAGCCGATTGTAAAAAATAAAGGAGTTTTTTATCTTGTTTAGTAATTTCAGCAACATATTGTCTGCACTCTTCTTCGTTGCCCCAGTTTTTCCAGGCGTAAAGAAGATCAATTAATTTAGGGTGTTCAACCAACCTTCCGTTTTCGGCCCAATACATGATTTTTCCGACGGCTAATTTTTGCAGGGCCGTCAGTTGTTCGGGATTAAAATCTCGATGTTCTAAGGGTAAAAAAGTATCTTCCGTTTCGCTGTGTTCTTGCGCTTGAACATTTAATTCATGCACAATACTATAAATACTATTGGTCGATTTTTTGATGGCATTTCGAAAAATATCAAAACGTTTTTCACTCAAATCAAATCGTCTCAACAATTGGTGCAAAATGCGATGAATACGCATGGGGGTGTTAAAACTGACAAGGGAGGTTTCGCCTTCTGGAAATAAATCGCCACTGTCAATTAGCGCATCAACCACATGATTGATATGTTCCGATGGAACCATAGCAGCGCCGGTGCTATCAAATAAATCCAGGAATTTAAGTATTTTATCATCTTGATTCAAACGTAATAAGGCCAAGGCAAATCCTTGTTCATCTTTGATCATGGATAAAATGGCATAAAATTCAGCTTCAGGAATTAATCCAACAGGCATGGACATCCGAAAATAAATATCAAACACATCAGGTGCGCAAATTCGCAAGTTTTTTCTTGCGACCGCTTCAGAATGATAAAAAGTCATTTTCGCATTATAAAGTGTGCGTAAACGAGGAAATAACCGAATTAGCATCGGAAGCAACATATCAGCGGGAATTTGTTTTGATCGTGCAATAATTTCATCGCAACGTAATTTGTCTTCGGCGATTTTTTCGGGGTCCTGTTCGTAAACCGTGTCCATCAAATCCGTAAATAAATCTTTGTTTGCACGAATGCCGGCATACACTTCCGGTTCAAATACTTCGAGCGCAGTAATCGCAAAAAAATCGACTGGATTTACCACTTCTTTTACATGAATATAACTAAATCCCAATGTATTTATGTAATGGGTAATATCCCGCACATTTCGGAAAAAAAACTTGATGGTTGAATAATATAAATCAGCCCAGTAATTCTGGCTCCAAGAATCTTCAGGCACGATCGCCATCAATTTTTTTAACCGATCGACAAAAATATTTTCAAGATCCTGTGGCGAAATCGGTGGAATATCAAATGGCAATTGAATAATTTTATTCAAATAACTTTCGGAATTACCATTGTGAATGCGGCTGATCACGCGCAGCATTTGCTCTTTGTCGAGCGCCAAGAGATAAACCGTATTTGCATAATCCCCCATGGATTTCACAATCTGAAAAATTTGTCTAATCTCCGCATCTTCCAGTCGCGGAATATTATCAATGATCATAATGATTTTATGTTTTTGTTTGCTTAATAATTCATTTAGCTCCGCTTTGACTTGCGTAAGATCGCGGCCCGATTCCCAGCCGTAAGTTTCTTCGGTCACGGTTTTTCTTTTAAAAAATCGCGTAAAAATATTATGTTTTGGCCGCAACGATTTTGGCACGGGTTGATGAGTAAAAAATGAAATATACAGTTCCAGTAGATGAATAATTTTTTCTGAATTTTCCAAATATTCAGCGCGTCGTAATTCAGAAGACAGCCGACGAAAAAAACTAAAAATCAATTGATTTTGCCCTGAATAACTCCACGGACTAAAATTCAGAATAACCGGTTTATCTTCATCAAGCATGTTGCTCGCGGCATAACGCAATTCTTGCAGCGTAAGATTGATGACGGACGTTTTCCCAACCCCTAAGCCACCATACAATCCAATCACAAGACTTTCTGGATTTTTATGGTCCAAGATGCAGCGTGCCAAATATTTAGCAAACGTGCTACGACCCAGACGATCCTGGTCGCTACTAGTAATTGGGCGATCAGCATCAAACATAGGCGCCCCTTGTAGAAAATAACTATTTCTACTGAATAATTCTATTATAGCAATTTCTTAGGGGTAAAAATGCATTGTTTACTTGAAGAATCAATTAGTTATTTTATCATTCCCACACTTTTCGCAAAGCCCATTGCATGATAAACAAAATAATTGCAACGCCAAATGCAATCAGCGTGTAACAAAGAAATGCATGACGATAGATCGTTAATTGCGTCACGGTATTTTGCGCAACGTCTGGAATGCTTGCAACTTTTGCCAACCAGCCTGCAAATTCGCCGCCAAAACCTAATGCCACAAACCATATACCCATCATCATGCCGGTAAGATGCGGAGGCGAGAGCACGGTTACTGCCGCTAAACCAATCGGTGATAACAGCATTTCACCTATGGTAATTAGAAAATACGATAACATAATCCATAACGGACTGACCTGAAATGTTCCATTAAAAAAATAAGTGCTCGCGACTAAGGTTAAAAAACCCAATGCAATAAAAAATATGGCTATTACGAATTTCACAATCGGCGAGGGATTATGATTGCTTTGATTGAGTGTTTGCCAGGACCAGGCAAATAAAGGCCCCAGTAAAATGACGAAAACCCCCTCTAGGGAATAAAATGCGGTGGTTGGCAATGTTATTCCAAATACGGTTCTATCCACCACACGATCAATGAATAAATTCACGGAAAAAAACATTTGCCAGTAAATTGCCCAAAATAAAACAGACGAAATAATCAGAAAATTCAGCATGTACATTTGCTTGCGATATTCTGGATTTTGTTTTTTCGACAGAATGAAAACAAAAAACAGTAAAACAATACCGATCATCGGCAGCAACCAATCGCCGACCAGAGAATTTTCCAATAACACACTAATTAGCAGCACAGCAATAAAACAATAAACAAAAATAAACTTTTTTTGCAGCAAAACATTTTCAGAAGCAGAAATAAATGTTTTATATTTTATTTCACCCCATTTTATACCGGCGGAGAAAGCCAACACCCCAATGATTAAACCAAAGCTCGCCAGTGCAAATCCTGCATGCCAGCCAAAATGATCTTTGATGACGCCTGAACCAATCCCAGATAATAAAATCCCCAAATTGATCCCAATATAAAAAATAGTAAAACCTGAATCGCGATTCGGATCACTTGGTGAATAAAGCGCGCCTAACAAACTGGAAATATTCGGTTTAAATAATCCGGTACCCACGACAATGGTTGCCAAGGCAAAATAAAAAAATCCTGAAGAATGCAATGCCATCAATGCATAACCCAGAATCAGAAAAAAACTACCCCACAAAATCGCCGTTTTAAACCCCAGAAACCGATCAGCTAAAAAGCCACCTAACATCGGTGCGATATAAGCAAGTGCTGTGAAAACCCCAAGAATGGTGTAACTTTTATTATCAGAAAAACCAAAGGCTTTCGTCATGAAAAGTACAAGCATCCCTTGCACGACATAAAAACCAAATCGCTCCCACATTTCAGTCAAAAACAAATAAGGTAACGCTTTCGGGTGACGTCTTGTGGCAGTCATTTTTTTCTCCTGATAGGTAAATATCTTAACCTTAAGGGGGGCGATTAACAATCTGAAGTCGCCAATCGACCCTCCCAGTCACCAATCCGTCATCCCGCGACTCGATGGTTCTCATTTCGCGGATTATCTTTTTGACCAATTTCTACTCATCTTTAGACTAGATAAATATCATCATCTAATTAGGTGAATAATTTTTGCCTGATTTTGACCCTTCTTGAAGGAATATAATATTAGCTACAAGGATAAAAAAACTAGGAGACTACGATGAGTCCTCGTCATTGGCAGGCTGGTTTTTTGATGATGATGGTTTCGGTGGCATTAACAGGATGTGGCCAGGAAATTGAGCCACCCAACCCCGCTGATTTTAATGGGTTGCCACTTTACCAAGGACAAGCGCCTTATTCTAGCGCCTTCAATGAAGATAAATACAGTTCTCTCATGCCCCAAACGATCGAATCCCATGAAAAAGTGATCATCGTCGATCCCAAAATATATGCCTGGGGCGCGTATGAAGACAGTCGATTAGTCAAAGCGGGCATTGCAAGTGCAGGCGCTCCGCGTTGCCCTGATAAACCGGGCAGTTGCCGCACTCAAGTGGGAACATTCCATATCGGAAGGATGGGCGATCAAGATTGTATTTCCCATACTTATCCAATCGGAAAAGGCGGTTCTTTAATGCCTTTTTGCATGTTTTTCAATAAAGGCCAATCCTTGCATGGCACACCAGATCAAATGATGGTCGAAGACAATATCAGTCATGGTTGTGTCCACATGCGCATACCGGATGCAGAATGGGTGCGGTACAATTTTGCGGAATCGGGGACGAAGGTGGTGATATTACCGTATTAATTGGAGCAAATTTTCATGACCTGGTCGGATTTCAAAGATCCTCTGCCAAAAGAATCAAAATCCGACCAAGCAGTTTGGACTGATCCTTTAACAATGGATCCGGAACAGCTTGTAAAAGGTGTCTTAGAGGGAAAGCCTCTTGCCTCAGCTCAGCTTCATTCAATGATCGGGACGGAGGATTTTTTTGACAATCCAAACTATAGCAATCATGCCAGAGTTTTTAGACAACATTGGAATAGAATTATCCGGGAAAAAAAAGAAAAAAAAGAACCCTTATCAGGAGGCCAAGAATTTTTTTTAGCCTGTTATTGTGGTCTGAAAGATGATCACCATAAAAAAGATATCCATCTAAAAAGAGCCGTAAAAGCCGGCAATCTTAATGCCCAACCGATGGTGGTAATTTTTGGCAGAAATATAATGGATTTTTCTGAGGAAACTCAAAAAACATTAACTGAATTAGCTAAGCAAGGCATCATAACGGCTAAACAATTCCTTCCCTATGTGATTGCAAAAAGTTTTAATACAGCCAATTGGTATCTTGATGACAAAGACAACAGAGACTGGAATGCTGTTTTTGCTTTAGGGCAGGATCTCGCTCGAATGAATATGGCAGAAGGCTATTTTATTCTTGGAGAATGTTATAGAGCAGGACTCGGTGTTCTGGCTGATCAAAATAAGGCGGTGAGTTGTTATCGCCAAGCGCTGGAAAAAAGTTCTGGCTATAGAGATTTTTTTTATGAAGCATGCAATGGTCATCGCACAGAGATAAATGATGCAATTTTCAGATTATTTTATACTTGGGAAAGGAATAAATTTGTTGTTAAAAAAAATCTGGAACCCAATCTCATTTTTCAAATGGTGCTAGGTCTTAGCAGCACGAATGGACCATTACCACCGCTTTTAATGGAATTATTTCGGGATTTATCCACGAATAAAGATCATAAAATTAAATTTAACGAGTTGGTCGATCAAGAAACACCTGAACGATTTGCGAAATTTTTAGAATTTTTAAGTAAAGTCCAAGAAGAACCTGATTTAGCAAACACACTTCGAGAAAACAGAAAACAATTTTTGGCAGAAAGACAACAAAATATCGCTGAAGTAACAAATGTCGCTATTCCCCATCCGGGATTAACTCAACTGGTATTATCTTTTTTCGCTAAAGAAAATCCTATTAATAATCCTGAGCCAGATGAAACCGATGAGCCAGATCAATCTATTGCATCTAAAAAGGATTCAAAAAAATAATAATTTCTTACACTAATACATCTGCGAGATGCGAACGAACTTCCGATTCTTTTTCAACAGGAACTAGCAGGGTATAAAAACCTTTTTTGTTCGGAACTACGGTATGTTTGTAATCCGGATTCAAGGTTTGCAAGGTTTCAAGATCAATATCCGCTTTTTTCGCGATCGTATTTAAGCTCACAGGCTTTTTCGTTTTGATTTCTGCGAAATAAGGTTGGTTATTCACGTGCGGTAATTTCACGCCATATTTATCGGGATTTGCAATAATCGCTGCAACCGCCATTAATTTTGGTACATACGCTTTGGTTTCTTTGGGTAACGGTAAATCCCAATAATCGTGACTACCGGCGCGTTTTGCCACTTTCGCCACTTTGACCTGACCACAATCGTAAGCGGCGATCGCAAGATACCAGTTGCCCTTAAAGTAGTTATTACCTAAATCATGAAAATAAGCGAGTGCCGCATTCGTTGATGCAACTACGTTACGTCGACCATCATATTGCGGTTTCACTTTAATACCGAGTTCGCGCGCCGTTTGTGGCATCAACTGCCAAAGACCGGTGGCGCCGACTTTTGAATGGTCGTTAGGATTGAATTCACTTTCAATGACAGGAATCAATGCCAATTCAGCTGGTAAACCCACTGCTTGGGTTTGTTTATAGATGAAATAAATATAAGGCTCGGCCGCTTCCAAGATGCTGTGCAGCTTATCTTGGTCCGCCAATAATTTGCGAATTTCCGCCTGAACGCGTTTGGAGTCAGCCATATGGTCCAGTTTAAACTGTTGACGCATGCTGCCCCAGACAGAGTCTGCAGATTTAGCGCTTACTGTTTCAACCGCTGGTGCATTCTCAGGCGTATATTCGTTTCCGGTTATCACAGTGGAAACCATATTTGAGACTGCTGTATTATCGCCGTACCAGGCTATTGTGAGGTTAAAACTTAAAGCAGCTAAGATAAGTAATTTTGAACTACGTATTAACAATTGCATCGCGCCAGTCTACCGGAAACGACCCGCTTGATCAACCCGTTTTGATCATTATTTGATCAAATAGTAGCTAACTTGTTATTTTATATAAGGTTTTTAGGGTAAAAAAAGATAAAATCAGCTTAAAATACTCTTAAGAATGTCCCTTATAAACGCAAAATTTTAGATAAAATCTTAATATTTTCTTAAGGCTTAACTTATTACAATGCCATAAAGCAAATAATTCGAGGAGTCCTTCATGGCGCATACTAGACGTCTTACCACGAGCAACGATTCTAAAATAAGTAATGCGGTGCTGTTTGCGGGGGGTCTATTTTTAGCGGTTGGGAATAGTCTTATTGCAATCTACAAAAGGGGGTTGGATGAATCAACTTTAGCAGGCATAATGTTCGGCACGATTTGTGCTGCGCCTTATCTTTTTAATAAGAGCGATGAATGTAGGTCTCGCCGTGCTTCTCATCCTAAAGAGAGCAATGTCAGCAAAAAATCGAATCAAACGAAAACCGAATCTAAAGTCGTTAAACCTGCTAATCAATTATCAAACCTTCGAATTGCAGCCAGTTTAAATTCGTCAAAGAGTTCAAATGGCGTATCCGTTGCGGCCAATGTTGAATCGAAAGAAGAAAATTTGAAAGGAAAAATAGATACCATAAAATCAAAGATAGGTGGACTTGCTGTAAAAGTCCAAACGATTATTTCCGATCTAAAAAATAAAACATCATTCGGAACTATTGAAAGCTATACCAAGAGAAAACAAGCGATTCTTGATTTGCTGGTAAGATATCACAGTGAATATAGTAAGCCTTCTCGATTTTTGTCGCTGGTATCAAAACGCGATAAAAATTCAGAAGAACAAGCAATCGTTGCGGATGACTATAATTCTTATACGAATAAATTAGAATTACGACAAAAAGAAATGGAAACATTATTAGAAGAGTTAGAAACACTGCAACAACAAAAATTGAATCCAGAATGGGTTGCAAATGCTTCTGGATCGCAAAGATCTTCGCGTCGTCGTTAAAGGCCGGTTATAAATCCAATACCAATTAATGACTAGGAAAACCTGCTAACAAATTTCTGATTCTTAAGCGCATCAGCCAGCACCTGCTGAATGTCTACTATTTTTTTAGGGAGTTCTTTATCTTCCGCAAGTATTGCCACTAATTTTTTAGCAGTAGTCGGCGCGTCAAGGTGAGGTATATTCATTAAAGAATCGATGTGTTCAAGCAAGTTAATCATATTTTTTAATGGAACATTCGGTTTATTAATTTCGGCAACGAGTTGTTGATAGACGGGAGCAAAGGATTGTTCTTTTTTCGCATAAAATTTTATGCCTTCCATATAAATGGCAAGTTCTTTTGCTGCTTGATATTTTTTAACAAACGAATGAACCAAAAGATCAATTTCAGCTAATAAAATAGGAGTAGATAAATTAATTGCAATAATCGGTAATTTACTCATTTTTTCAAGAATTTTGTCTTTTTCCGGAGCGAATTCAACTGCAAGTTGACGATCATGTGAAGTGAGCTTTTCAAATGATCGAGTAAAATTATTAAGAAGATTAAATTTTGCTGTCATTCTTGTTTGAAACTCTTGGCATGCCGAGTTTATCTGATCGTATTTTTCAGTTTCTTCTGGATCGGATAAAACGGTATCGAAATCTTTCGATAATTGTTGGCATTCAAGAAGATATTTTCTGAGAAGCGGCATAGGATTTACCGACATTTTTTCTTCAAATAAACCGACTTTTCTTTCAGCCCCATGCATGGCTAATAATGATTGTGTTTGTTGGATGGTATCGCATAGATTTTTTTGCATCACAGGGATTACTACACTTTGATACACTTTATCGATAGGGGCGCTCTTGGTTGTTTTTCTTGTCATTACTAAATTACTTGCAATGAGGTTTTCTAAAAAAACCCAATCAGCATCGTTAAATTTATTTTGACAAGCGGATTGATAAATTAAATTAGCTAGGTTTTTTATTGTAGTTTGATCAGAATACGAAAAGCCATCCGTGGCGAGCAACATTCTTGTCAGATTGTGATCAATTGAGAGAAATAGCTGAATTGTTTTCAATAATTGATGGGGGTTGGATTTATCTTCTGCAAGGACCGCGGTCTTTATTTTTTGAGTCCACATTGCATAAACTAATTTTCGCTGAGGTACAATTGAATTGTATCCCTCATCATTTCCATCCAATTGAAATGACGATTCTGGATCGGAATATCTTTTTAGTTGGCTAATGGGATCGGCTTTTTTGTCATCGGGCGCTGTTGCTGAAGCTGTCATTTGGTAATACCTACAATGTGCGTGAGGTCAAATACTACCAAATTCAGCTGAAATATGTCAAATTTTAATCAAATTACGATTTATAATAACCCACTGTGCTTCAGCAACGCATCAATCGTCGGCTCTCGTCCGCGAAATTCGACAAATAATTCCATCGGTTCCCGCGTACCGCCTTGTTCTAAAATATCATGCATAAATTCGCGTCCAGTTGCAGGATCTAATACACCTCGCTCTTCGAATTTGGAAAAAGCGTCACTGGATAACACTTCGGCCCATTTATAACTGTAATAACCTGCCGCATAACCGCCGGCAAATACATGGGAAAAACTATGTTGAAAACGATTAAAGGTCGGCGTTTTGAAGACCGCGACCTGTTGTCTTACATCATCTAAAATAGCTTGAACACGCGCGCCTTTGGTCGGATCGTATTCGAGATGAACGCGAAAATCAAAAATCGCAAATTCTAATTGTCGGAGCATATGCATACCGGGTTGAAAATTTTTCGCTGCTTGTAATTTGTTATAAAGCGCGCCTGGCATTGGTTCGTGCGTTTCATAATGTTCTGAAATGAGTTGCAAACTGTCTTTATCCCAGCACCAAAATTCAAAAAATTGGCTGGGAAATTCGACCGCATCCCACGGCACACCATTTAAGCCTGACACTTCAGGATAATCGACTTGCGTGAGTAAATGATGCAGCGTGTGACCAAATTCATGAAAAAGAGTCAGCACTTCTTCATGAGTTAAGAGCGCCGGTTTGTTGCCGACGGGGCGATTAAAATTACACGTTAAATAAGCAACGGGAAGCTGAATTTTTCCATTCGGCAATTTTCGTCGAATGCGGCATTCATCCATCCAGGCGCCTTCACGTTTGTGCGCGCGCGCATATAAATCGATATAAAAATAGCCGCGCAAATTATTTTTCTCATCATGAATTTCAAAAAATTGCACTTGGGGGTGCCAAGTGTCGGCGGTTTTTTCGGTAATTTTTATACCATATAATTTGTTAACGATGGCAAACATGCCAGACAATACTTTATCGATTGGAAAATAGGGACGTAATTCTTCTTGTGAGAGTGCAAATTTGGATTCGCGTAATCTTTCGGTGTAAAAAGATAAATCCCAAGCTTCCAGTTGTGAGATACCATCCGTTTTTTGAGCGAACTCTGCGAGTTCCTGAATTTCAGCTTCACCAAATTTTTTCGATCTATCCACTAAATCCGTTAAAAATCCCATCACGAGATCTGGCGTTTTGGCCATTTTGGTCGCGAGCGAATATTCCGCAAAATTGTTAAATCCTAAAACGTTCGCCATTTCATGACGAATTTTTAAAATGTCGTCCATCAACTTGGTATTATCAAAACGATTCGCATTGGGACCTTGATCTGATGCGCGTGTGGTGTAGGCTTCATACATCAACCAGCGCAACTCGCGATTGTCTAAATATTTCATAACAGTGGAATAGACAGGAAATTCCAGAGAAAAAACCCAGCCCGTTTTCCCTTTTTCCTGCGCGGTTTGCTCAGCCATTTTTAATGCTTCATCAGGCAACCCTTTCAGCGCTTCTTTTTCAGTGACATGTAAACTCCAGGCATCCGTTGCATCCAATATATTTTCTGAAAATCGCGTGGTTAATTGACTCAGTTGTTTTTGTAATTCGCCAAAATGGGCTTTTTCAGTCGGCTGAAGATTTACGCCTGCTAATTTAAAATCGCGTAATTCATTTTCAATAATTTTTCGCTGCGCAAGATTTAATTTTTCATATTCAGTGTCTTTGATCGATTGGATCGCTTTATAAAGATTTTCATTTTGCATTAATTCAGTGTGATACTCGATCAACATCGGCAGCGAATTTTTATAGGCGTTACGCAACGGCTCGGTTTCAACCACAGCCCGCATATGCGAAACCGGCGACCACATTTTCATGACACGATCACTCATTTCTTCGAGCGGCACCATTAAATTGTCCCAGGTAAAATTTTTCTGCTGCAACAATTCCGCAAGCTGCACACGATTTTGAGTAACTAATTGTTTTAGCGCAGGCTCAATATGCTCCGGCAAAATGCTGCTGAAGCTCGGCAGTAACGAAGGACTCAATAATGGATTTTCCATCACACACTCTCTCAAAATATGACTCAAGGATTGAAAGCAGAAACTGTTTTTTTCGATCCCACCTTATCATAAGGAATTATCTTTATGAAAGAGCCCTATATGCTATAATTCCGCGTTAAACCACGAGTCTTCGCACATGAAAAAAAATCATAACGATGTCAAAACCTTACAAGGCATGATTGCCACGTTGCAAAATTATTGGGCATCTCAAGGATGCTTGATTGTTCAACCATTAGACACCGAAGTGGGCGCTGGAACCTTCCATCCAGCGACTTTTTTGCGAGCCATTGGTCCTGAACCGTGGCGTGCGGCTTATGTGCAGCCTTGCCGCCGACCGGCGGATGGCCGCTATGGCGAAAATCCCAATCGCGTGCAGCATTATTATCAGTTCCAAGTTATTTTAAAGCCATCACCCGCTGAAATTCAGGAGATGTATCTCGATTCGCTCCGTGCATTAGGGATCGATCCATTAGCGGATGATATTCGCTTTGTCGAAGATAACTGGGAAGCACCAACCTTAGGTTCCTGGGGATTAGGTTGGGAAGTTTGGCAAAATGGTCTTGAGATCACGCAATTTACTTATTTCCAACAAGTCGGCGGGCTCGAATGCAAACCCGTGACCGGCGAAATTACGTATGGATTAGAGCGACTCGCCATGTCATTGCAAGGTGTCGATAATATATATGATCTCGTCTGGAGCAAAACACCCGCAGGTGTCGTGACTTACGGTGATGTGTTCCATCAAAATGAAGTCGAAATGTCAAAATACAATTTCGAACTCGCCAATATTGAAGTGCTATTCAATCATTTTTTAACATATGAACAAGAAAGTTTGCGCTTGATTGAATCAGGATTACCGCTTCCGGCGTTTGAGATGGTGATGAAAGCATCGCACACATTTAATTTGCTGGATGCAAGACGCGCCCTTTCTGTGACGGAAAGACAACAACATATTTTAAAAATCCGTCGTTTAGCAAAAATGGTCGCAGAAAGTTATTTCGCCGTACGCGAAACATTAGGATTTCCATTATTAAAAACAAAAAATAAAGTTCAGGAAGCAAAACATGTCTAAGCACGCTGATTTTCTGGTTGAGATTCACACCGAAGAATTGCCTCCCAAAGCGCTTCTGCGTTTAGCCAAAAGCTTTTTATTTGAAATGGAAACACGTCTCAGAAAATCCGAATTGCAATTCGGCGAAACCCAATTTTTTGCAACTCCGAGACGGCTTGCTGTGTTAGTTAAAAATTTAGTGGAAAAACAAGATGACGCAGAAACCGAACGCAAAGGTCCCGCTTTAGCTGCTGCATTTGATTCGTCAGGTAATCCAACGCCTGCGTGTGTTGGTTTTGCGCGTTCTTGCAATGTGGATCCGAAAAAATTAATCACCATCAAAAATGCCGCTGGTGAATGGGTGGGTTTCCGCCAAAAAGTAAAAGGCAAAAAAGTTCAGGAATTATTGCCTGAAATGGTTCAGCAATCGCTGGCTGCTTTACCGATTCCAAAACGGATGCGATGGGGCGATAACACGGTTGAATTTGTGCGACCTGTGCATTCTGTGATTTTATTATATGGAATGAATGTGATTAAAGCGACCATTTTGGGTTGCAAAGCCGGACGCAAAACGCGCGGCCATCGTTTTCACAGTAAAAAATGGATTGATATCAAAAAACCATCCGATTACGCCGAAACCTTAGAAAAAAATTACGTCATAGCGGATTTTGAAACAAGAAAAAATAAAATACGCGCGCTTGCCACGAAAAAAAATGCGGAAGTGAATATTCGCGAAGAATTGCTGGAAGAAGTAACAGGACTTGTCGAATGGCCAGTGGCATTTTCAGGAAATTTTGACAAAAAATTCTTGAACGTTCCCCAAGAAGCTCTGATTTCAGCGATGGAAGATCATCAGCGATATTTTCCTGTGATTGATAAAAATGGTAAGTTGCAATCCGAATTTGTTGCGATCAGTAACATTGAAAGCAAAAATCCGAAACAAGTGATCACGGGTAACGAACGCGTATTGCGCGCGCGATTATCGGACGCAGCGTTCTTTTTTGATGTCGATAAAAAATTGACGCTCGAAAGCAGGCTTGAGAATTTAAAACACGTAATTTTTCAGAATAAACTCGGCACGGTATTTGAAAAAGCTGAACGAATCAGCGCGCTCGCTGCATTTATCGCCAATGAAATTGGTTTAAACCAAAAACTGGCAAAACGCGCAGGCTTGCTCGCTAAAACAGATTTAACTAGCGAATTAGTGGGAGAATTTCCAGAATTACAAGGAATTGCAGGGTATTATTTTGCGGTGAATGATGACGAAGATCCTGCCGTTGCAAACGCACTACGCGAACAATATCGTCCGCGTTTTTCAGGCGACACGATTCCAGCGAGCGACATGGGATGCGTCGTCGCACTCAGTGATCGCATTGATACGTTAGTCGGTGTCTTTGGCATCAATCAACAACCCACCAGTGAAAAAGACCCGTTTGCCTTGCGCCGGGCATCGTTGGGCGTATTACGAATCCTGATCGAAAAAAAATGGGACCTCGATTTACGGGAATTATTACAATTTGCCGTAAAAAATTACGTGGTCAAATTTGAAAATCCTAACGTCGTTGATGATGTTCTGAATTTTATGCTGGAGCGATTAAAAAATAATTATCAAGAACAAGGCGTGAGCAGTGATATTTTTGCTTCAGTGCATGCGCTGAATATTTCAAAACCCTACGATATCCATCGCCGGATTTTTGCAGTCCAAACCTTTAAAAAATTACCGGAAGCTGATTCCTTAAGCATCGCAAACAAGCGCGTCAATAATATTTTATCGCAATACAAAGAAAATATTTCATTACTCTTTGTGAACGAACAATTATTCGAAAATGATTATGAAAAAACGCTGGCACTTAAATTAAAAAACCAGCAAAAAAACGTGAATGTTTTGCTGGAAGCCAGAAAATATCAAGAAAGTCTTGCAGAACTTGCAAAACTTCGCGAACCCGTCGATAATTTTTTCGATCACGTCATGGTCATGACCGAAGAAAAAGCCGTGCGTGAAAACCGATTATTATTGTTAAAACAATTACGCGAATTATTTTTACAGGTTGCGGATATCGCATTACTCCAATGAAAAAATCTTATGTTATTTTAGATCGCGATGGCGTCATTAATTATGATTCGGCGCATTATATTAAATCGCCAGAAGAGTGGCAGCCGATTCCAGGTAGTCTAGAAGCGATCGCCAAGCTGAATCGCGGTGGCTTTTGCGTTTTGATTGCGACCAATCAATCAGGCGTTGCGCGCGGATTTTATGACCATGATGTTCTTAAAAAAATTCACGAAAAATTAACCGCCGAACTGGAATCGCTCGGCGGTTCCATCGAAGAAATTTTTTATTGCCCACATCATCCCGAGGATAACTGTAATTGCAGAAAACCCAAACCCGGCATGCTGCAAAAAATCCAGGCAAAATATCAGCTCGATTTCAAAGATGTTTTTTATATCGGCGATTCGATTGTCGATATGCAAGTCGCGATCACCATGAATTGCAAACCCATTTTGGTTTTAACAGGAAATGGGAAAAAAACGCTAGAAAATCACCCGGATTTAATTCCATCCATTCATTACTTTGCTGATTTATCGGAAGCGGTCGATGCCATTTTGAGTAAAAAAATATGAAACCACCATTTTCTTTTTTCCAAAAAATAAATTTATTTCTGCGCTCACTCATTTTTTCTATCTTGTCTTTATCCTTTTTGTTGATTTACAGCATCATTTGCGTAGTCTTTTCATTTTTACCGTTAAAATACCGCTGCAAAATTGTTTTAACTTACACCAACCTCGATATCGCATTGCTTAAATATATTTGTGGGGTTAATTACAAAGTAACCGGTCTTGAGCATATTCCAAAACATCGCGTCGGCGTGATATTAAGCAAACACCAATCGACGTGGGAAACCTTTTTTATCCCTGGATTATTTAATTTGCCGGCGATTATCTTAAAACGAGAATTATTATGGATTCCCTTTTTTGGTTGGGGCGCTGCCACGGTGGGTCCCATTGCCATCAATCGCACTAAAAAATCATCCGCCATGGAACAGATCATTACGAAAGGAAAAAAATGTCTGGCAGAAGGCCGTTGGATTTTAATTTTCCCCGAAGGGACGCGAATTCCAGCGGGAAAAGTAGGCCATTATCGCTTAGGTGGCGCACGTCTTGCGGTTGCAACTGGCGCCCCTGTGATACCGATTGCTCATAATGCTGGATATTTTTGGCCGCGCAGAAAATTTTTAAAAATTCCGGGCACCGTTCACCTTGTCATTGGTCCTTTGATTGAGACGACGAATCGTACGGCGGAAGAGGTGATGGAAGAAACGAAGAACTGGATTGAATCTACTGTGCGAAGTTTGCCGACTTCGTAACCTGTCATTGCGAGACCTGTTTTTTAGGTCGAAGCAATCTCTCAAAAGATTGTTTCGTCGCAAAAAGCGCTCCTCGCAATGACGATTAATAGTTAATCTGATTTGGTTCCACATTTCCCCTGCAAACAAGCATAAATCGGCGAACTCGGCGCAATCACATTTTTCAAAACGGAATAAGGAATATGAATTTCCTGTGCACCATAAACATAAGGCGCTACCTGATATTCATCAAACGTAATCAACAAATTATCTTGTTCCAAATTCCAATTTTTATAATTTTCAGGTTTAGGTTTGGTCCCGCCATCAATCATCCATTTATCCTGTAATTTTTTAGTTAACGCGTTCTTGCAATAGTTTGCAATGATCTTTAAAAAAGGCGAATGCGGTTTAAATAATTCGTTAAGCTGTAACACTTTCCCTGAACTCAAATCATAATTCAGCACTTTATGCAAATGATAAGGATGCGCGCGACCTGCTTGCATGCCTTCACTGGTCAATCGCACGCTGATCAGAGTGGAGTTAGCAGGCTTAATCACATCCGCATCGTAATCAATATTCAAATAATTATGCCTAACACTTTCAGGGAGCGTTGCCATATGCGCCGCATCTTCGGCAACATATTTTTTAAATTGATTGACTTCAGCTAATGCGAGTTCGCTCATTTTTTTATTAAATTCTTGTTCCTTCGCAGTTAATGAACCGTCTTCCAATTCTGGATACGAATAATCAATTTCATAATGCTGATCGGCATTTTCTTCGTGCGCCATTTTGGGCACTAACTTCACTGTGTCCGAAATAAAAATGGTGTCGTTATCATTGGCCGTTGTTTCTGGATCATCGGCGGTTGCTGTTGCAGCGTTGGCCGGTTGAGTTGTCGGGGCTGATGATTGATGGTCTGCAAAAGCCGTGTTTGCAGCCAGAATAAAAGCACAAAAAATAATGGTTTTTTTCACGAAGGACGTTCCTCTACTCGTTTTAATGTGGGCAAAAATATAGCAGAAGGGGTCCCAAAGGGTCAACCGACTTTAGCAATTTCCTTCAAGGCCCACGCCCACAATCATTCCCTGCCTATTCACCTCAAACCGCCAGGTACAGGTCGTGAGAGTTGGCATGCCGGTTTGTGGTATACTGGCCGCGACGGCTTTACCATTAGGCCCGACAATGATGGAAGGGTTCGCGGTTGCAGCCGGCGGATTGCTTTTAAGCCGTTTAAAGGTATAGACATAAACTGTATTGCCGGATGATGTGGTCGTAACGGAAGCAGGCGTTCCCCATTGCTGCAACAACGATTGAGCGGGTCTTCCTTGCCATTGGGAGGGGGTTGAAAGTGCGAATACGGCAGCAGTAAAAAAAAGACTGCATAAAAGAATAATTCTCTGCATCCTTGCATCCTTATGAAGATTGATAACTAACATGATAATGTAAAACTATGAAGCTTGCATTTTGTCTTTTTAATTATTTTCCTTTCGGCGGCTTACAGCGGGATTTTTTGCGTATTGCGAAAACCTGTTTGCAACGCGGTCATGAAATAGATGTTTACACTGCAAAGTGGGAAGGTGAAAAAGACCCGAATTTGCAAGTGCATCTGTTGCCAATCAAAGGCTGGCAAAATCACACCCGCAATTTGAATTTTTCCAGAGAATTACAAAAACAATTAAAAAATAAAAAATATGATTTAGTGGTAGGATTTAACAAAATTCCTGGCCTCGATGTTTATTATGCTGCTGATACGTGTTTTCTTGCAAAAAATGCCGGGAGATCGTTCTGGTATCGTTTTGTCCCGCGTTATCGGCAATTGGCCCAATTTGAAAAATCGGTTTTTGAAAAAAATCAAAAAACCCGAATTTTACTGATTGCTGAAAAACAGCAGCAGGAATTTCAGAAATTTTATCAAACGGAAAAAGATCGTTTTCATTTGTTACCGCCTGGTATTTCACGCGAAAGAATGGCGCCCTCCAATGCAGCAGAAATTCGCGATCATTTACGCGATGAATTTAATTTGAAAAAAAATGATTTATTATTGTTAATGGTGGGGTCCGGTTTTAAAACCAAAGGATTAGATCGAATTTTAGTGGGGCTATCATCGCTTGATGAAAAAACAAAAGCACACACCAAATTATTTGTCATCGGACAAGATCACCCAGAAAGCTTTATCCATCAGGCAAAAAAATTAAACATTTCCGACAAGGTGCTATTTTTAGGCGGCCGTCACGATGTGTCACGATTTTTTCTGGCAGCTGATCTTTTGGTTCATCCTGCTTACAATGAAAATACAGGCACCGTGTTACTTGAAGCATTAACAGCCGGTTTGCCGGTTTTAACGACGGATGTTTGTGGTTATGCGAAATACATCCGGGAAGCGCGCGCGGGTCTGGTTTTATCTTCGCCTTTTCAGCAGCAAGCGTTTAATGATGCATTGCAATCCATGTTATTATCGACGACGCGCGAGGATTGGCAACGGAACGCCTTACAATTTGCAAAAGAAGCGGATATCTACAGCATGTCCGAGCGCGCAGTCGATATTCTCGAATCATTACGGTGATGACGTGCAATTTTTTTTAGAGCCTGAAATTCAAAATCATTTAAAAAATCAAACGCAGCTGTTTGATGAAATCATGTCGTATCAGGGTCAAGTGTATCGCGAACTGGAAAATCGACGCACTCAGCGCATCAAAATGGGTGAACAGTATTATTTTATTAAGCAACATTTTGGTGTGGGCTGGAAAGAAATTTTCAAAAATTTATTACAGCTAAGATTACCCGTGATTAGCGCCAAAAATGAATGGCAAGCGATCGATGCCTTGCGTCGATTAAATGTGTCGGTTCCAGAAGTCGTAGGATATGGTTCGCGAGGGTGGAATCCTGCTAACAGGCAATCTTTTATCATCACGCGTGAATTACCGCCCACAGTAACCCTGGAAGACTTTACCGTAGCGAACAAGGGTGAATTATTTTCCATTAAAATGCGATTTATTCCAGAAATTGCACGAATTGCCCGCACATTGCACGAAAATAATATCAATCACAGGGATTTTTACCTCTGTCATTTTTTATTGGATTTACTAAAATATGCTAAGCAAACGATTATTTTCTATTTAATCGATTTGCACCGTGCTGGAATGGGTTCCCGCATGAGAGACCGCTGGAAAATCAAAGACCTCGCGGGTCTTTATTTTTCAAGTAAGACAAAAGGCTTGAATGAGCGTGATTTATTGCGTTTTATAAAATATTATCGCGGTAAACCCTTACGTGATATTTTAACGATGGAAAAAACTTTTTGGCATAAGGTGAAAAAACGTGGCGACAAGTTGTATCAAAAGCATGGATAACTCTCCCCAGGCCCCTGACATCACCTGGAAGCAATTACAAAAAATTGATCGCGATAACATCGAAGCGTTTAAATTATCATTAATTGATAATCCGGATCCCTTATTTTGCGAGACTGTTTTACGAATTATTCCGGGAAAACGGTTGGTGACTCTCGCCAACTGGGCTGATCGTGATGTGGTTGTGAAATTATTTTATGAACCCGGAAAAGCCAACGCGCATTTCGAACGTGAATTAAATGGGATTAATGCGCTGAATTTTTATAATGTCCCTACCCCTAAATTATTATGGAAAGGTTCCGCGCAAAAAAACAAGATCCAAGTGCTCATTTTCGAACTGATTCAGGACAGTCTCAGTCTGCACGATATTTGGCAGCGCAAAAAAAACATCGAAGAAGTGATGCCGCTCATGCGGGCTGTCACCATTGAACTCGCCACGCAGCATGTTTCTGGCATTGAGCAGAGCGATCTGCATTTGAAGAATTTTTTGATTACTCAAAAACAAATTTATACGCTGGATGGTGGCAGCATTATTCAGCACGAAGGTGTCTTGACCAAAGAACAAAGTCTCAATCATCTGGCCTTGTTTTTTTCACAATTAGGCGTTGGCACAGACAATTTGCGACAAGAATTATTTAAAGTCTATGCGGAAGCGCGAGGCTGGCAGATTAAAACAGCCGATACCGACTATTTGCACGATGCCATCGAACAATGGATGGTAAAACGCTGGGAACGCTTTTCGAAAAAAATTCAGCGTTCTTCCACGGATTTTGTGCGACGCGATCAATTCACTTCATTGATCATGTATGATCGCGCTTATCATTCACCGGCATTTCAGGAATTTTTAAAAAATCCAGAAGCGGTATTTCAAAATCCAGAATCAAAAATTTTAAAAGCAGGACGTTCTTCTACTGTTGTGCAATTTCGTCTGGATAACCGCCAGCTGGTTGTTAAACGCTATAACATGAAAAATCTTTTTCATCGCTTACGCCGTTGTTTGCGTAAAACCCGTGCCGAATACTCTTGGACCATGGCGCAGCGCTTGCGCTTGTTCTGCGTTCCAACCGCGCGGCCAATTGCTTTTATTGAAAAGCATTTTTTAGGCTTTCGCGGCAAATCGTATTTTGTGATGGAAGCGATCGATGCTCCGCATGTTGGAGAGTATTTTTCACCATTCCGTTCGGACAACGATAATTTTGTTTTGGTTGCAGAACGCGTGATGCAATTAATTAAAAACCTGACGCAAATTAATTTAACTCACGGCGATTTGAAAAAAACGAACATCTTAATTAAAAATGATTACCCCGTTTTAATTGATCTTGATGGGATGACGGAACATTTTTCAAAATTCAGATTGAATCGGGCTTATCATAAGGAATTAAAACGGTTTATGAAAAACTGGGATAGTCAGCCGACGGTGAAGGCGGTGTTCGAAAAATTAATCGAATAACCTCGTCATTGCGAGTCCTCGCGTAGCGAGGGCGAAGCAATCTCTAAAAGATTGCTTCGTCGCAAAAAGCGCTCCTCGCAATGACGGAGGTAAAACAAGGAATGCCTATGAAAAATTTAAAAAATACAGAATTATTTCGTCAGCAATGTTTTATCAACGGCAAATGGATAGACGCCGATAACAAAAAAACCTTCATCGTCAACAATCCGTTTGATGATTCTGAACTCGGTCATGTCCCTGAATGCGGTGCGGCAGAAACAAAACGCGCAATTGATGCGGCAAGCAACGCTTTCCAATCCTGGCGTGAAATGACCGCCCTCGAGCGATGCAACATCATGAAACGCTGGGCTCAATTAATTGATGAAAACAAAGAAGATCTCGCAACGTTGATGACGCTTGAGCAAGGCAAACCGCTCGCGGAATCGCGTGGTGAGATGGATTACGCCAATTCTTTCATAAAATGGTTTGCCGAAGAAGGCCGCCGAGTTTATGGCGATGTGATTCCTTCCAATAAAAAACATCAGCACTTATTAGTGATCAAGCAACCGATAGGCGTGGTTGGTGCCATCACGCCGTGGAATTTTCCTTCCGCAATGATTACACGAAAATGTGCACCGGCACTGGCCGCAGGATGCACTATTGTTCTAAAACCCGCGGAAGAAACACCATTGAGTGCACTAGCGCTTGCTTTTCTTGCTGAAAAAGCGGGATTTCCCGCCGGCGTTTTTAATGTAATTACTGGCATCCCCGAAAAAATCGGCGAAGAATTAACAACCAATCCCTTAGTGAAAAAAATTTCGTTTACAGGTTCCACCGCCGTCGGTAAATTATTAATGAAACAATCCAGCAGCACACTAAAAAAATTATCGCTAGAACTCGGCGGCAACGCTCCTTTTATTGTATTCGATGATGCTGATTTGGACGCAGCCGTACAGGGCACCATCGCATCCAAATTCCGAAACACCGGACAAACGTGCGTCTGCGCCAATCGAATTTTAGTCCAAGATAAAATTTATGATTCTTACGAAAAAAAATTAGTCGCAGCCGTCAAAGCCCTAAAAATCGGTAATGGCTTAGAGCAGGGTGTCCAACAAGGCCCCTTAATTAATGAAGCCGCCATAGAAAAAGTAAAAAAACATCTTGATGATGCCGTAAAAAAAGGTGCAAAAATTGCTTGCGGCGGAAACCCCCTTCCCAAAACCGGCAAGTTATTTTTTGAACCGACCGTTTTAACCGATGTGAATTCAACCATGCTGCTTGCAAAAGAAGAAACGTTTGGCCCCATTGCGCCACTATTTCGTTTTCATAACGATGAAGAAGCTATCCAACTTTCCAATGCTACCGAATTCGGTCTCGCCTCCTATTTTTACAGCAACAATATTAACCGCATCTGGAACGTCGCCGAAAACCTAGAATATGGCATGGTCGGCATCAACACCGGCATCATCTCAACCGAAGTCGCCCCCTTCGGCGGCATCAAAGAATCAGGCCAAGGCCGTGAGGGATCCAAATACGGCATCGATGATTATGTAGAAATAAAGTATCTTTGCATGGGTGCAGGTCTATGATAATGATAGAAATTGAATAGTTTTAATAATTCCTTAAGAATTTTCTGATATTTTGTTTATTATATTTCTACTATAATCAGTCAGTTAAAAACTAACGAGGTTAATAAAATGAAATTTAAAATTACTATTCATAGACTTGAAGGGTCGTATAATTTATATCATGAAACCTATCACGGTATTATTGCTGAAAAAGAAGATCATGTTTATGGCGAACTGAATGTAATATCGCAGCCTGCAAATAAACGAGAAAAAGCCTTTCACGCACCAAGTATGGGACAAAATCATTCTTGGTATAACACGATGTATGTAGACGGTGGAGAATTAGATGAATCAACCGTTAAGCAAGTTGCTGAACAAACAGCGCAAGCAGTAGCAAAAGAATACGAAAGCAAAAACCCAATTGACTCCCGCTTCCCAATCCAATCCACATTGAAATGCCGCGAATGGGACATTGAAAATTCGAGTTGGGATAATCGACCACAGGTTCAATTCTATCGTAGTTCATTCGATTTTGGTAAAGACTTTCGTCAGCAATTCTTAAAAAATCTGGAAGCTGCAAAACTCGCAGCAAAGACGAAAGCCACTCCAGATGCTAAAGCTTCTGCATGTCTTTCTACATTAGTGCATAATATGCAAGGCAATGGCGCGCAAGTAAGAGCAGAGTCAAAGACCGTTTCACCCGTCGATGCAGTGAAAAATTTACTAACCGAACGCACTAAATTGCCATGGAAAAGTGAATACAGTGAGAGCCAAGAAGCTTATACTTTCTTTCTAGGAAAAGCAGATAAGGATAAGTTGACCGAAGAATCCAAAGCGATTTTTAAGTCGATTGCCAGATTTAACCAGGCTAATAATACTTTTATTGTTCCCGAAACTGAAATAAATACTTTTGTAAAAACTTTGTTAGATGCTATCAACAAACCCATCCTGGAACAAATAGCACAAAACACTGAAACAGCTAAACAGTTACAAGCCAGAAAGGAAACCCTTGCCAAAGAGTTACAACAAGTCGAACAAGCCCTTTTACAAGTCACAAAAACAGGAAATGAGCTGGAGCAAGCTCTAGTTGCTGTGCCAGAGATTCATCAAGATCAACCGGCTGCAAGATTAGCTGTATAAAATAAAAAATTTAATAATTATTTATCCCGTTCTGCGTTAGGGCGCAGAACGATTATTTTCTTTTAGGTGAAAAAAATGAGTGACTCACGTAATGACAAAATGGTTACCCTGACTGATAAAATTCATGTTGGCCGGGATTTTATGAAAAGTCCTGATAGACGATTTGTCAGTTTAAGAGGAATCGATTATGTTAATTCTCCGAGCGGGAGTTATAATTTAGCCACTCGTCAAAAAGAAGCGACTCCGTGCTCATTAGAAGGTGATTATTATCCGCTTCCACAAAATATTTTTCATGTACAGTATACTAAAGTATCTTATTTAGGCAGCCTTACCGTTCCGTCGGGTTTTATATTACCAGAACACAAAGATCCTATCCCGCTTCCCGTTGAACGTGATACTGATCTTCATCTCAAATATTATTTCACTCAATTTCCTGCAAATACCAATTGGTTTGCTGCGTGCACACCCAGGGCAATATGGATAGGCAACGGGCCGAAGTGGAGTATGCTAACTCGAACTTCTGACAATAAATATATTCATGCGATAGCGCCTTATGGAAATAATGCTATTGCTGTACTCACTCAAACTTATGCTCCATCAGCAACCCACTTAACGGTTGAACGTTTTGATATTGATTTCAAAGCAATGACTTGTTCTTTACGTGATGCATGTTCACGATTAGTTCCTGAAGGAATGTTTCCCGATACGCGAAAAATATGGAGATCAGATAGATGCTATAGTACTCCTATGATGGTATCACCTACCCATCCGAATACATGGTTGCTTAATTATAGTCAACAATTGGATATGAGAGCTTTTGTCGTTAGAAAAATATCCAACAACCTGCAAGTAGAACCCATTGATGGTCTCACAAAATGGTTACCAGATGGTAGCCTCGCACATATCAGGGCAGGTAATCCGGTACAAATTACAATTGATGCGGATGAAAGAAAATTAGTAATGCATAGGGCGCGCGTTAATTTAATGGCAACAGAAATCAGTTCGAATGGAAATATTTACGCGTTGGGACAAGATGACCATCTTGATATTTTCAGAATGAATTCCGTTTCAGTCTATTTAGAAAATATCATATCGATGGTACAGACCATTTTAGAAGCTCCTCGAGGCGTAATAAAAATAATAACAGATTATGAAATGCGATGTGGTGACACGGCTGTCTGTCTGCCCGATTTGATTGAATCCAAAGAATTAGAAATTCGTGCGCACAAGCAAATTACTGAAGAATTCAGACAAAAAATAATTCATTTACATAAAGAATTAAGGGCGAATATTAGTCACGCAAGAAATCATCCATATGTCGCAGGATTAAAAGTAAATGAAAATCGCAAGCAACAATTAGAAAATTTTGTTGCCAAATTAAATGGTGGATTGGCATTGGAAGACTGTATTAATGCCTTAGAACAAAATGAAGCTTTATTTTCTGCCTTGGGATTAGCAAAACAGATAGATAAACCCGCTGAAAAATTAAAATTAGTTGCAGGAAATAATCTGTTATGAGAAGTAGTACAGCCACCGTTATAGCCGTTGTATGTCAAGGCGGGTCAGGTTGCCACGTTGCCGCTGCGAATTTTGCTTATTTTGCAAAACCGTTTAGCAAGGCCGATCGTTGCATGGTGGTTAGCAATGACGCGGGTGTTGCCAATTTAAAAAAACTCTTTGGTGTTAAAGATCAACCGGATCAATTACAGGTTTATGACCGCACCGTTCATGTTGCCAGTCTTGAAAGTCTGGATTCCGAAACGGAAGTGTTGGAATACGTTCAAGTGATCTGTGGTGATGTTCCGATACAAGCTGAGATGGTTTCATCTGCGAAACGGTTATACCTTGGTCTTTGTCATCAACCCATCCATCCAATATTTGGAATAAACCTCGGATATGGTGAAGGAAGAAAAGGGGTCACTGTCTATCAGGGTCCTACTCTTCCGTTAGCATCCGTTGCCGCTTCGTTTGGTTATCAACAATTTAAAGACGCATTGCAAAAACCTTTTGGCTTAGTTTATTTTACTGCAAATACCCTGAGAGAAGAGGACCAGGCAGAAACTGAAAGTAAAGATAAACAAAGGGCCAAAATAAATCCGTCGATTGCACCGGATTTTATTAAGGATTATTTAAAAATCGCAGAACATTTCAAAGTAAAAGCCGCAAGTTATATTATTGTCGGTGATATTGAATATGCACTCAAAGGGATAAAGGGCTATACGCAATCTTCTACTATAAAAATCAAAACGATTAATCTGTTTGATCTTGATCAAGGACAACAATTTCATTACGAAAATGGCAATGAAACAGGAAGTGTTGATATTTTCTTAACCGCGAGTTTCCCGCATTCTTCACTCCGCACTTTGATGCAAGGCGCAATGACTTTTGTTGGGATGACAGGCGTACAATCCATGATTGAAGCAACCGGCTTTGGAAAAATTTCATTGTTTCAATATTTAAAACACAATCAAGAATTTTCTCAAAGTTATTACAAAGAAATGAAAGATTGCAAAGGGATGGAACAACTTTGTTGGAAACAGCGAATGGAATCCGAATGTATACAACAGGTAATAACCAATTTGAATGATGATGTCTGGCGATCAAAAGCCTCAGCCGAAAACGCGAGATTGGTTGCTGAAGGCCGAAAAAAAGCCGAGCTTGCCATCCAACATTTTTTTAGTCCATACGATGCGGAAAAAGAACAAATGGGTCAGCAAAACAAAGAAAAAATGGCAAAAACATTTTAATACAAAAATCCGAAAGACAATAATTGAAATTTTCCGCGGCAGGCAATAAAAATATCATCCTGCACTGTTTTATACCGATCGGAGTGCCAGGATTTCCTGCCACGATCTCACCGGCAATTCGGTTTCACTCACCTCAATCAAACACTGCAAAATAATCAGCGCCGATTGCAAATTGGTAATCAGCGGAATGTGATGATCAATCGCCATGCGGCGAATGGTGAAGCCATCGGTATGCGCTTCGGAAATATTGTTGCTAGGAATATTGATAATTAAATCCACTTTGCGATTGGAGATAATATTTCGCACATTGGGTTCCACTTTTTCACTGGCTTTATAAACAAAATAAGAACCAATACCATTTTTGGAAAGCACCGAATGCGTGCCGCTGGTGCAAAAAATTTCCCAGCCGCGTTCTTCAAGTTGTCGTAAATACGGAATAAATTTTAATTTATGCGGATCAGCGATGGAAACTAAAATCCGTTTGCCCTTGATATTTTGTTCGGTGGCAAGCCATGAGCGCCAATAGGCGTCATAAAGATTTTCTCCAAGACAAGCTACTTCGCCAGTCGATGCCATTTCAACATGTGCGACAGGATCTGCCCCTTTCAAACGTTGATAAGAAAATTGAGGCGCTTTCACGCCGACATAATCTAATTCCAATGTTTCATAGAGCTGCTGTTTGTAAATGCCTAGTATCACTTCAATCGCGATCGTAATAAAGTTATGTCCAGTGGCTTTAGACACAAAAGGAAACGATCGCGATGCACGCAAATTACATTCGATCACTTGAATAAAATTATTCTTTGCGATGAATTGAATATTAAAAGGGCCAGTAATATTTAAAGCGCGCGCAATTTGCTGAGTAATTTTTTTGGTTCGACGTATGGTTTCTAAATACAATCGTTGCGGCGGTAAAACGATGGTTGCATCACCTGAATGCACGCCTGCATTTTCAATATGTTCGGTAATGGCTTCGATGACGACACGCCCATGATCGGCAACGCCATCAATTTCTAATTCTTTGGCATCGATAATAAATTTAGAAATCACTACGGGATATTCTGGTGACACCAGCGAAGCCTTTTTCAGATATTGCTCCAGCATATTGTCATCATATGCGACATTCATGGCGGCACCTGACAAAATATACGAAGGGCGAATCAAAACTGGATAGCCTACGTCATTTGCAAATTTTTTCGCACTCGCTAAACTGGTGACACTTTGCCAGGGTGGCTGATCAATGCCAAGTTGGTTGAGTAACGCGGAAAATTTTTCACGATTTTCAGCTTGATCAATCGAAAAAGCCGGTGTGCCAAGCAAGGTATAATTTGCATTAGCAAGCGGTATCGCAAGATTATTCGCAATTTGTCCACCCACCGAAACAATCACCCCTTTTGGATTTTCAAAATCTGCAATATCTTGCACGCGTTCAAATGTTAATTGTTCGAAGTACAAGCGATCGGATTCATCATAATCGGTTGAAACGGTTTCGGGATTGGAATTGATTAAAATGGCTTTTTCGCCGGATTTTCTTAAAGTGCGTAAGGTGTTGACCGCGCACCAATCAAATTCAACGGAAGATCCAATCGCATAAGGGCCGGAACCTAAAACCATGACGGGGCGTTTTTCAGAAGGCGGAATATCATGCTCTGTGGCTAGATAGGTCAAATAAAGATAATTGGTTTCCGCTTCAAATTCGCCGGCCAGTGTATCAATCTGCTTAACATAGGGAACAATATTATTCGTTAACCGCAAAGCACGAATGTCTTTTTCCGATTTTTTGACGAGTTTGCCAATCGCGCGATCGGAAAAACCCATTTGTTTCGCATGACGCAAAACCTCAGGCGATAGATTTTTTTCTGAAATCGTTTTTTCCGTTTCTGAAATAGACCAAATATGAAATAAAAACCAGCGATCGATACGGCTTAAGCGATGCGCTTCGTCGACAGTGCCGCCTGCCATGAAAAAATGATAGAGTGCGAACAATCGCCTATCGGTTGGAAATTCAATTTCTTTTTTCGGATTTTCAATCGGGTGTAAATAATCGGTTAAACACGATGCACCGATATTTAGCATGCCAACGGCTTTTTGCAAACTTTCTGGAAAAGAACGCCCAATTCCCATGACTTCGCCGACACTTTTCATTTCGGTGCCAATGGTGCGATCGGCGGTTTTTAATTTGTGTGTGTCCCAACGTGGAATTTTCACGACAATATAATCGAGCGCAGGCTCGAAGAACGCGCAGGTTTTTTGTGTGACGCTATTTTTTATTTCATGCAAAAGATAACCTAATGCGAGTTTAGCTGCGACAAAGGCAAGAGGATAACCTGTCGCTTTCGATGCTAACGCACTAGAACGCGATAAACGAGCATTCACTTCAATAACGCGATAATCGCCATTAGTAGGATTAATCGCAAACTGAATATTGCACTCGCCAACAATATTAAAAAGCCCAGCAACTTGCAGTGCCATGTTACGTAATTTTTGATGCTCTTGATTATTGAGTGTTTGCGCTGGCGCGACCACAATGCTTTCGCCTGTGTGCACGCCCATGGGGTCGAGATTTTCCATGTTGCAAATGGTGAGCGTGCTGCCGGCCGCATCACGCACAATTTCATATTCGAATTCTTTCCAACCTGTTAAATATTCTTCGATTAAAATTTGCGAAACGGACGATAACACTTCGTTTGCGCGCTGTTTTAATTCTTCTGGATTTGAAATTTTTCCTGAACCCAATCCGCCCAATGAAAAACCGGAGCGCATCATGATGGGATAACCAATTTTTTCAGCGGCTTTTAATGCTTCATCGACTGTCGTGGCACAAATGCTGATCGGTGATTTGATGCCAATTTCTTCCAGCCGATTTTTAAAGATATCGCGATCTTCTGTTCCCTGAATCGAAATGGTTTGGGTGCCAAGCACTGCTACATTGTGTTTGGCCAGCACGCCATCTTTATCTAATTTTAATCCGAGATTTAAAGCCGTCTGACCGCCAAACCCTAATAAAATGCCATCTGGTTTTTCTTTTTCAATTATTTGAGTGACTGTTTTCACATTTAACGGCTGTAGATAAACCACATCTGCCATTTGATCATCGGTTTGCACCGTTGCAATATTCGGATTCACTAAAACGGTTTGGATGCCTTCTTCTTTGAGTGCTTTAATGGCTTGTGAACCGGAATAATCAAATTCTCCGGCTTGCCCAATGCGTAAACCACCGGATCCTAAAATTAAAACTTTTTTGCCATTAAAGTGCATGCGCCACCTTAGTTGATTGGGTAATTTGGTCATAAAATTTTTGGAAGAGCCATTGCGTATCTTCGGGGCCAGGAGCGGCTTCCGGATGAAATTGCACGGCAAAAAAAGGCAAAAATTGATGTTCAATGCCTTCGACACTTTGATCGTTTAAATTTCTGAACGAAACTTGCCAGTCGGCGGGTAAGGTTTTTTCATCGACTGCATAGCTGTGATTTTGCGAGGTGAGAAAACAACGTTGGGTCGCAATTTCAATGCACGGTTGATTTTGTGAGCGGTGACCAAAGGGCAATTTATAAGTTTTTGCGCCAACAGCAAGCGCTAATAATTGGGTGCCGAGACAAATTCCAAAAATGGGTTTTTTATTTTGTAATGCCTTTTGGATGTGGCGAACCGTCGTTTGGCACTGTGTTGGGTCACCCGGGCCATTTGAAATAAAAATTCCATCATAAGGCTCGTTAGTAAAATCGTAATCATGCGGAACTTTTTTAATTCGAATCGGAAATCGTAATAGCGACCGTATAATATTTTCTTTCATGCCGCAGTCGATGGCGATAATCAATTTTTCACCGGTGCCGTAATATTCAGGTTGTGGATTAGAAACGGTTTTGACCCAGTGGATATTGCTAAAATCTTCAAATTGAGAAGGGTGAGCGCTTAAATCAGTAATCGCTCCTGGAATCACGCCTTTGCTGCGCAACCGTTTGGTGAGGGCGCGTGTGTCGACATGGGTTAAATAAGGAATTTTTTGTTCGGTCAGCCAATCGGCTAAGGATTTTTCTGCGCTGTGACTGGAATAATTGGGTGCCAGTTCCGACATAATGACGCCTTTGGCGTGAATTTTTTTCGATTCCCAGGTGCTGGGATTCGGAATGCCGTAATTGCCAATCAGAGGGTAGGTGAATACCAGAATTTGTCCGGCGTAAGAAGGATCGGTCAGGGTTTCAACATATCCAACCATACCCGTATTAAAGACAACCTCACCAAAAGTGACACCCTCCTGCATTGCAGGCGCTTGACCGGTAAATATTTCGCCAGTCTCAAGTACCAATTGGGCGGGTTTAGTCTTTTTCATTTTAAATAGACTCAAAAAATCTGGGTGATTTTAGCAGAAAAAAAGCATAATGTGTATTGTTTTGGGGAATTCACGCGAGATGGGTTGATGTTGCTTCCCGCGCTCAGGGGGCGTACGTCCATGTACTTAAGCATTTCATCCATGAAACGCAATCGCGCGGGAAGCAACATCAACCCATCTCACGTGAATTGCAAGTGAGGTGAGTGTTAAAAGCAAAAGCTAGGAGAGTTTATGGCATCTAATTCATTAATTTTTTCGCTCTATCAAATCGGGGCTGTAAAATTTGGGGAATTCACTTTAAAAAGTGGTCAGACATCCAAAATTTATTTGGATTTGCGGCAAATTATTTCCTATCCAGACGTTTTGCGCGCAGTATCAAATGCGATTTGGGAAAAAGTAAAAAATTGTCAATTCGACTTGATCTGTGGTGTGCCTTACACTGCGTTACCGATTGCGACTTGTCTCTCACTCGATCATAAAATTCCAATGATCATGCGCAGAAAAGAAAAAAAATCTTACGGCACAAAACAACAAATCGAAGGAAAATTTGCAGCAGGGCAAACTTGTTTAATCATTGAAGATGTCATCACCTCTGGCATGAGTATTTTAGAAACGACTGCAGACTTAGAAGAAGCGGGTTTAAAAATCAAAGATCTTGCTGTCTTAATTGATCGTGAGCAAGGGGGAAGAGAAAATCTCCAACAAAAAAATTATCGCGTGCATGCGGTTTTGACGATGAGTGAAATTTTGCAAGAATTGCTTCAATCAGATTTACTTCCTAAAAAAGAATACGACATTGTTGAAAGTTTAGTGCAAAGATAGTTCGTTATTGTGAGCCGTCGAGAGACGGCGGAGCATCTTTTCGAGATTGCTTCGTCGCCTTCGGCTCCTCGCAATGATGGGGTAAACACTTGCCGTCATTGCGAGGAGCCGAAGGCGACGAAGCAATCTCAAGAACTTAGGCTCGTTTAGGAGAATATATGCAATATTTAGAACGCATCCCATTTTGTAAAAATTTGCTAGCCAAAAAATTACTAAAATTAATGGACGATAAAAAAACCAATCTCGCCCTTTCAGCAGATGTCACCCAATCCGAAAAATTATTAGCCCTTGCCGACACAATCGGCCCCGAAATTTGCGTGTTAAAAACCCACGTCGACATTCTGGAAGATTTTAATGAAAAATTTCTCATTGAACTCAGAAAAATCGCCGACAAACATCAATTTTTAATTTTCGAAGACCGAAAATTTGCAGACATCGGCAATACCGTAAAGCATCAATATCAAAATGGAATTTATCAAATTGCTGAATGGGCAGATATCATCAACGCCTATATTTTACCCGGCCCTGGCATCATTAAAGGCTTAGCTGAAGTCGGCTTGAAAAAAAATCGCGGATTATTACTAATCGCTGAGCTCAGTTCAGAAGGTAATTTTACCGACGCAATTTATGCCGAAAAAACCCTGGAAATGGCGGAACAATTTCCCGAATTTGTTTTTGGTTTTATTTCACAGCATAAATTAAACGATGATCCGCAATGGATTTACATGACGCCGGGCGTGAATCTCGCAACAGAGAATGATTCATTAGGTCAGCAATATGTAACACCCGACAAAGCAATCAAAGAAAATGGCGCTGATATTATTATCGTCGGACGAGGAATTATTGCTGCGAAAAATCCATTAGATGAAGCCAGAAAATATCGTGAAGCGGGTTGGCGCGCCTATAAAACGTTGTCATCCTGAGCGAAGCTCAGAATGACATGGCTAACAAACAATGCAAGAAGGGCCCGCATCTTGAGCCTTAGCGGGTGCTATTTCTGGTTTCTTAGCGCTTTCAAGAATGTGAAATATCTCTTCTAACTTAGCAAACACCACCTTTTTCCAACCTTCTGTTTCCCACATATTACCAACAAAAAATTCAACATTAGGAGTTTTGCGAGAAAAACTTTTGGTTTTATCCCAGCGATGGTCGTCCCGAATTTTATCCGCTTCTGCTAAACCTTTTGTTATTGCATCAGTAATGGATATTTTTTCTTCTTTTAAGATTTCACAAAGTTTGTTTCTTTGTAATTGATTTAAATAATAGAGAGCACAGTCGGCATTTGATCCCGGTGTTATTGCAAGAAATCGATCCGTCGCTTGCGTCTCTAATAGTTCAGCCAATTCATGTTTTAATGCTTTTTCTAAAAACCAAATAAATGGTTTTGAATTCTGTTCGCATAAGCAACCACGAAATGTTTCCACGAGCATTTCATAAGATTTAACTTTTAGGGCGAGTATCGTATCTACTAAGTAGGCTTCGCCCTGCATTCTCACTTTAGGGTGACAGGAGAGATGTAATGCATCACAAAGCTGCAAAAGCTGAGTTAATTTTTGTGTTTCAGCCGAATCTTTCTGGTCACGTTCTTTGCGAGATGTTAATTCTTTACGAACCGCTTCAAGAACCCCATCAACACTTCCAGAGTAGGCGGGTCGAAATGCACTTAATGTACTTAATGTGCTTAATTCAGTGCCTTCAGCAGGGGCTGGTTTTCGTTCTTTTGCTCGACTGTCAGACATGGTAACCCCCATTAAATTTGTCCATTATTTTATCAATTCTTTTGATAAATTACAAATATTGGATACCCATTCTCTGAGGCTCTATTACTTCAACTGCTCAATCCTTCCCACAATCATCTTCAATCGCTTCACCTCATCCGGTGAAAACTCTTTATAAAACTCAGAACCGATATTCAAACATAAAAAAACATTTTCATTGATCCCTGCCACGGTATCTTTTCCAGAAAGTTCAACATATTCCATTTGATCAAACTGATCCCCCGCCCAAGCAGTTAATTTTTCCAATGAATCAAAAGCGGGCATAAAATAATTGCCATTAATATTTGCAAATAATGGTTCAAATTCTTCGGCTTTCGCTGTATTTTTTTTCACCGGAACAAACAAAAGGGTCCGCAACAAGGCTAAATAAACCTTGTTTACATCCTCTTGCTTCCCTTCCGAAGAAATGGCTCTGGAGATTAATTGATCTAATTCAGACATAAATTCTGCTCGTGATTAAACTGCGGGTATTCTTTCTGATCAAAAGACGATCGTCAAGGTAATTGCCATGTTTATTTGATCGATTTTAGGATACAATCGCCACCTAAAAGTTAGCGGGAGAAATAACTAATGATCGAGACAAAAAATATGACTAAAATTTATCTAAATCTTTCACCCTCTGAATTAATTGACCATGCATTGAAACGCAAAGAAGGCGTACTGGCTTCCAACAAAGCGCTCAATGTAACAACCGGTGTCCGCACTGGCCGTTCCCCTAAAGACCGATTTATTGTTAAAGATGCGATTACCGAAAAAACCGTCGACTGGAATGCCATTAATCAACCGTTTAGTCCTGAAAAATTTGATGCACTGTGGTTGCGCGCCGAAAAATTTTTGGCTGAAAAAGAGTGCGCCTTTGTTTCCTATTTAAACGTAGGCGCCGAAGAAAAATTTGCATTGACCGTTAAAGTTCGAACGGAACTCGCTTGGCATAATCTTTTTACCCAAGATTTATTTATTCGCCCGAAAAAAGCAATTACAGAAGATCAAGCGGGTCAATGGCAAATTCTGTGTGTGCCTGGGTTTAAAACCGATCCTGCACGCGATGGCGTCAACAGTGACGCGGCAGTGATTTTAAATTTTTCCAAACGTTCCATTTTAATTTGCGGAACGTATTATGCGGGTGAAATGAAAAAAGGCATGTTTTCCGTATTAAATTTCCTATTGCCACCGCACGAAGTATTGCCGATGCACTGCGCTGCAAACGTTGGCAAAAATGGCAAAACCGCATTATTTTTTGGATTATCTGGCACAGGAAAAACAACACTTTCTGCCGATCCCGATCGTTATTTAATTGGCGATGATGAACACGGTTGGTCCAAAGACGGCGTCTTTAATTTCGAAGGCGGTTGTTATGCAAAATGTATCGATTTATCACGCGAACGTGAACCGGTGATTTGGGATGCAATTACGCATGGTGCTGTGTTAGAAAATGTCGTATTAGGCAAAAACAATGAACCTGATTATGGAGATGGTTCTCTGACCCAAAATACTCGCGCGGCCTATCCTCGCGAACATATTCCATTGCGCGTAGAAGAAAACAAAGCCGGGCAGCCGACCGCCGTCTTATTTTTAACTTGCGATTTATATGGCGTGTTACCCCCCGTTGCGCGCTTAACCAAAGAACAAGCAGCCTATTATTTTTTAAGCGGCTATACCGCTTTAGTTGGCAGCACAGAAGTCGGACAAGGCAGCGGCATTAAACAAACTTTCAGTACCTGTTTTGGCGCACCTTTTTTCCCGCGCCCGGCTGGCGTCTATGCTGATTTATTAATGAAACGGCTGGAAAACTCAGAGGCGCAGGTTTTCCTCGTGAATACTGGTTGGACGGGTGGTGCACACGGTGAAGGCGGCAAACGATTCTCGATTCCTACGACCCGTGCGATTGTAACGGCCATTGTGAATGGCGAGCTGAAAAATGCCACTTATGAGACCTTGCCAGGCTTTAATCTGGCTATCCCAACAGCGGTCCCAGGCGTCGACAGTGGGCTCTTAAATCCACGTAAAACCTGGTCAAATCGGGATGCTCACGATCAATACGCGAAGCTTTTGATGGAAAAGTTCCGAGAAAACTTCAAAAAATTCGATGTAAATGAAGCAGTTAGAAACGCGGGTCCGTCAGGAGAAATTTAAGCGTTATTTTTTTGCAATTTCATTCATTTTCCTTATAATATGCGATCCTTTTTGAGGAGGTTATCTATGGCAGATGAAGCAGATATTGCAAATGACTTTATCGATAACGAGGTTTCCCGCGCACTTGGCAAACTCCGTCAAGATGCGGTCAAAAAAGCGGGACCCAAAATATGCGGGGAATGCGGTGAAAAAATCCCCGAAGCAAGAAGAAAACTGGGCTTTCAACTTTGTGTTGAATGCGCCGAAGAAAACGAACGACGCAAGTCGTTATTTGCAGATTAACCCTTGTTCGCGCTTTGCGCGGTTGGATGAGTATATGAACGAAAAAGAAGTGACTAATTATTCCGATCAAACAGCAGTTCCTTTACGTGAAAATGTCGCAGAAGTGATCCGTCATTATTTTGCGAATTTAAAAGGTGAAGAACCGCGTCATGTTTATGATTTCTTCTTGGATGAAATCGAAGAACCCTTATTAGCCTCTGTGATGAAATTCACACGCAATAATCAGTCCGAAACCGCACGTATTCTGGGCTTATCACGTGGCACGTTGCGTACTAAGCTGAAAAAGTACGGAATGCTATAAAAAATTTTTTATTTTTTAATGTTATTGCGAAAGCCACCTCGTCATTGCGAGGCCTGCTTTTTAGGCCGAAGCAATCTCCAAAAGATTGCTTCGGCGCAAAAAACGCTCCTCGCAACGACATTGTGGTACAGCGACAAACTAGTGTTTAATATGCTAAAATAATAGTTAGCAGCAGGATAAAAACCCATGCCCACGCTAACGGACTATCAAAGCATTATCCACGAGCTTTCAGAGCGCATAGTCGCCGCGCAAAAGCCTATCCGCATTCTCGATGCGCTAAAGTGGGACGAAGAAATCCAAGCCCATTTTTTCAAACACAAATTTAAAAAATTGCCACACGTCACCACCGCATATTATCTTGAAAAAAATCCACTGCAGTTTGATCCTTATAAAAAAATCGAAGAATTCCACGAAATTGAACGCAGCATCCGTAAACAATTAGGACAATACAGCGGCGTCGGCAGCATCATGCGCCGTATGTGTCGTGAATACTCGCGTGTCGTCGAATTGTTACTGGTGCGCGGCACACCCAAATTTACTGAAATTTCGCAGGAACTGTATGGCAGTTCAGAAGATGCCTTTCATGTCGGTGCGCCCACATTAAAAGATTTAGCAAAACTCGTGAGTGATACGTTGGCCAATATTAAAGATCAAGTAGTAACCGAAGCTGACATTGAAAAATACTCAAGTGAAGAAACGGTCAATATATTAAGAACCCGTCTCGCCAATTATTTTACTGACCGACAACAAAACGTTAACGTCGAATTAAGTGATGGAATTTTAGCGGATGCTTCTGCAGGCGCTGAAAAAATTAAAATTCACGGCGGCTTAAACTTCAGCGAACGCGAAATCAAAACCTTTGAAGTCCACGAAGGTTGGGTGCATTTGGGAACGACATTAAACGGTCTCGCGCAACCGGTGTGTACTTTTCTGAGTAAAGGCCCGCCCTCATCGACAATTACTCAGGAAGGCTTGGCGATTATTACCGAAGTTTTTACGTTTGCATCCTATCCCGGTCGATTAAAACGATTAACTAATCGCATCACAGGCGTGAACATGGCAGAAGAAGGCGCGAATTTTCTCGATGTTTTTAATTTTTATCGCGGACAAGGATTAGATGAAGACGATAGTTATCAATCGACTATCCGAGTGTTTCGCGGCAGTGTGCCCGATGGTGGACCGTTTACCAAAGATTTATCTTACAGCAAAGGATTTATTCTAATTTATAATTATATACGTCTCGCGGTGCAAAGAGGATTAGTGAGTCAAATTCCTGTGTTATTCATGGGAAAAACAACACTAGAAGACGTGCATATTTTGTCAGACCTCATCGAAGAAGAAATTGCGATCCCGCCAAAATACATTCCTCCGCAATTTCGAGATCTCGCAGCACTCAGTGCCTGGATGTGTTATTCCCTGTTCCTGAATCGTCTTGATTTGCAGCAACTTGCCACCGATTTCAAAGCGATTTTATTGTGATCGCTTTGGCCAATACGCTACGATGAATCCAGCGAGTAAAATAATCCAAGCAAATAAACTCAACTGATTCGCCCACGTTATGCCATTAAATTCAGCCTGAACAACATGTGGACCCCGCGCCAAATTAATTCCAGTTAGCGCCAACTCTTTTTTATACCGCAAGGGAAAATAAGAAACATCATTGCCATCGACTGACACTTTCAGTAATTTTGGATAATACAAAACGGGCAATTGCACACTGGATTCATTTTTATTATTGATGTGACAAATAATTTCGTGATTCATGCGCGAACAATTTTTTTCGAGATTTGTCGCTATTTTATTTTTTGGCAAAAGTGTTTCAGGAACAAAATCGGTTTTTACCAAATAATCATGTTTGGCATAACCCATATCCGGTGAGGCAATAATTTTATTAATCGTAATCGGATTACTTTGTGGCGTCGAAAGCCAGGAGCCTGCGCTTAAGCCTAATAACAAAATCCCAATGGCCATTTGACGTGCGGTGAGACCTTCTTTAAAAACCGCGGCTAGCGCAAAACAAAATAAAAGCGCGCCAGCCCACATGACTTGGGTCAGCAAGCGATAAGTAAATTGCAAAAATTTCAAGAAAGTCGGTAAATGTTTCCAAAAATCAACGGGAGACCAAACGGAAAATAAAGCCAGTAAAAAAATCGTAAACAACGGCCATAATAATTTATTTTTTTTATCGGCTGGCGCTAATTTTTTTTCTAAAGATAAATAAATCAGCAAACCGACCGCAATCAGCAATGGCCAGCCGACTGCTGCATAAAGCGGAAAAAATAATTCGCCATTACCAGGCAAAGGCATCGGACTCACCGCTGATACAGAAAGAAGCGTCGGTAACCGAGTCAACCAAGCGTTATCCATTGGGTTTGTAAAAAAACCGCTGACAAAAAGATAATTTTTCGTCAAAAGAATCGGGACTAAAAACCAACTGGTTAATAAAAATGAAAACAAATAAATAACGCCTGTACGAATTAAACTTGTCAATGTACCCCAAGATGAAAACGTAATTAATAATAAAAATAATCCCATAAAAATCGACGTATAAGCAAATGTCACAAGATGCGTTGACATTAAAAGAAACCAGCTAATCGCCATCCAAACCACACGCTTTAAATTCCAGGAGTGAGAGTAACAACGCAGCGTGTAATAAAGCGCAATCGGCACAATGCATTGCGCAACTGATTCAGGAAAATCACCACGAACATCAATATTGATCAATAAATAAGGCGAAGTAAGATAAAGAACGCTAGTTAACAGTGCAATCGATCGCGATTTAGTAAGCCAGCTCACCAAACGAAATAAATAAATCCCCGCTAAAATATAAAAAAATCCAATCGTAAGTTTATACGCAATAAAAGGATTGGTATGCACGGGAAATTTATAAATGAATCCCGCAATAGAATAAGGCACACTGCCATAAAATTGAAAAAAAGCATTCCCAAATCCATGATCCTGCCAAGGTGCCACTCGTATTGGAAACTGCCCTTCACTTAACGCCAGTTTCGCCTGCAAAATAATCGCAAGATGATTCACAAAATCCGGCGAAATCGGCAAATAATGATTATTCGCAATCGGCGAAAACATCGCAACGCAAAGCAACGTGAAAAAAACACAAAGCAAAATGCGCTGCTGGACCGTCAGTGCTTGCATATTTTTTTATCCTTTGGTACTAAAAGTATGTGTCATACCTGCATGCTTTTAGCGGGTATCTCAACAACAACCTCATAAAAACAATTCCGCTAACTATAAACAGGAGTGATCGCTGTCACAAGGGGCGCGCCTTTATTGTGCTTTTATTACACAAAATGCCATGACCATAACGTATTATTAACAACTCTTAATTTTTTCTTAAGCATTCTTATTCTATAATTTCACCCACAATAAATAATCAACGAGGCTTATTTTCTATGCGTTCTTCAAGTCATGTTCAAATGTTATTATCCTTTTACTGGCCCAAATTAGATGAACTCAGAAAGCAACCGGATAAAAAAGCTGAACTCCTAGAAACTGAATTAGCCTATTATAAAGCTCAAGTATTGCAAGTATCCGAAAAAATAATGGTACTGCAACAAGAAAATCGTGCTTTAAAAAGCCATTTTAAAATTGAGGAAAAATCAATACCATCCTCTGGTAAAGAAAATGATTTACCACAAGATGCGTCATTAGAAATGGTTCGACAAAAAATGGATCAGTTAATTGAAGAACAAATTCGTTTGGTAAGAGAGAACATCCATTTAAAACAACAAAACAACCTTCCTAGTGACCAACCCTTTGTTGCACCGGAACGGAATATGGAAGCGATCGATAATTTCGAAGAGTTTGACGATATCGAACTAGGGCTGCCTGGCGCGTCAAAAAAACAGACTGATTATTATTATCGAACCGTTCTTTCTGATCTGTCTGCAAACCAACCTGAACAACCAGTGGATTTGGAATCGGGTCAGCATTTTAGGTGGTAAAAGTATTAACCATGTCCTGTGGCCCAAAATAATCTGACATTATTTCGGCCACGGGTCTCGGAATCATAGGCAAGCAACTATTAAATAAAAGAAAACTCGCACTGTAAGCAGAGGTCTTTTTTGTTTGTTGCTGCAAATGAGTTTGTTCCTCTTCCAGCATATAACAAAAAAATCCGGGATTTTTTTGAGAAGTTGATTGTGTGACTAATCCACCGGGAACGACTGAAAGTCTATCGACATCTATATCATCTAACATTATTTCATCTGTGAACGTATCCGGCCGGAATCGATGAATTTGTCTGTCATTATCATAAAAATTTAAAACGCCGGACGGTGAAAATTGTGCATCGGTTACTAAGTAGAGATTTCGAGTAATTAACCGTGGATTTTTTAGCCTATTATTTTCAATATCTAATAAAAATAACATATTTTGACTGCCAAAAAGGGTTTCCATCACACAAAATCGAGGATCCGGACTAGCAGTCAATTTTACAATCCGTCCCATATTTTCCACTGCTTTGACGGTCATTTTTTCCCGCGAGAGAACTTCATGATGAATTTGCTCATCCGCGAAAGTCATTTTTAATAAAACAATCACATTTTCAATGGTTACTACCGACAATAAATCCTGTGATAAAAATTCCCAATGTGCGATAGGATTTAGAAAGCGAGATTCACAGATCGGTATTTGTTGGTTTTTTCGAGTCGCCATATTATAAACGCGAATACACCAGGGTTGATTTGGATCTTCAGCTGCAACGATTCCAAGTGATGCGTTATACGCTAACTTGCCACAAAAATTAAATTCATGAAAATCTCCGACACGGCATTGTTTAGGCCAATTCCAGATGCTGAAACCATCGCATTCAGATCTTATTCCAACATTTTTTTTGGTGCGCAAGCAGCTAATAAATTCTTCGGGATTATGAGGAACCGGCAACAGGCATTCGGTAACGGATTTTTTGTCTTGAATAGTGGCTTCTTTCAATTCAGCGAGGGTTCTTTGTGTTTTCCAATTAAAGACAGTAATGGTCCCGGCGTTAGCGGTTGCTGTGACATCAGGCAATAATGCGAGGACGGGGGAATTAATACTGAGTTCAGCATCTAAGCCCATGGCTTCGCATGAAATTATGGGTTTGGCATCGTCTTTTTTTCTTGCCTGCATAGATCGCTCTCTGTCTGGTTTTTAGATCGGCGTTATTTTTATGGTCATTTATTATACATAAAATTAGAGAATTTTAGTATTCATTATGCAAAATTAAAAATGGCGCGATTTCGAAAATCGCGCCATATATATTGCAAGCCAAACGGGAGAGAGTTTAGGAATATCTATTTGATTTTATTAATTTTTTTAAAAAATGGTGATTTTTAGACTCGTTGGAGTTGGCGCGATTTTAAAAAATCGCGCCATAATCGCGCCATTTATTTAGTAAATTTCGTCATTTCGGATAAAACACTCAGCGCATCACTGGTAATTTCATCAAAAATATCAGAAATGGATTTTATTTCATGAACCAAACCTGCGCTTTGTCCCGCATAAAGTGCCATCGCTTCTAACTCTCCCTGCATCGTTGCGCCTGGTAACATATAGCTGTAGCGGGGGATTTCTTTACCATTGGGTAACCGAGCAATAATCTCATTTTCACCGGGTCGATTTCCGGGTTTTGGTGAACCGGCTTCAGCCCATTTTTGATAAGTGGAATTTTTCAAGGTTCGCATCCAAGAATTTGGCCAACCAATATCAAACAAATCGTTATAAACAGTATCCGTTTCTTTTGCCGAAATAATTTTTTCTTTGTACATTGGGTGAATTTCCGCTTCGTGACTTGCTAACAAACGAGTACCGATCACAATGCCTGCTGCACCTAATGCTAATGCCGCAATCAAACCTCTTCCATCAGCAATTCCGCCTGCAGCAACGACAGGAACTTTTCCGACAACATCAACGACAGCTGGCAATAAGGGTAATGTTGCAACTTCTCCCCAAATATGACCCCCAGCTTCCCAACCTTGAGCAACGATAATATCTACACCGGCCTCAACTGATTTTTTAGCTTGTTCTGAACTCCCAATGGTGTGAATGACTTTACCACCGGCATCATGAATTTGTTTTACGAAAGGCGTGGGATCTCCCCAAAAAAACCAAATAATTTTGATTCCTTCTTCTAAGCTCATTTCTAAACGTTCTTTCTGATCCCACTCTAAAACTAAATTCACACCAATCGGATTTTTGGTGAGCGCTAAAGTATCTTTTATCAGTTTTCTGGCTTCCTCTAGCGGTCTTGTCCCCAATGCTAATGTTCCGAGGCCGCCGGCATTTGCAACAGCTGAAATAAAACCGGGAGTGGTCGCGCCACCCATGGGTCCTTGAAATATTGGCCATTTAATTTTTAATAAGTCGCAGATAGGGGTATGTAAAGACATAGGTTTCTCTTGATGATTGGTTCTCTTAACATTATATGAAAAAAAACGATATACCAGAGAATAAAAAAGTCCTTGACTTAGAGTGCACTCTAAGTTGTATGATTTTCTCATGAAAAAATACTTTACGATCCAGCAAATGGCAAAAACCACAGGTTTGACAGAATATACCTTGCGTTATTATGAACGCATTGGTCTTGTTAAATTCATAGCACGTAAAGATAACGGGCATAGACAGTATTCATCAAATGATCTTCAGTGGATCGAATTTTTGATGCGATTACGTGCGACCGGTATGCCAATACGTGATATGCAACGTTTTGCAGAATTGCGTTATCAAGGTGATAAAACAGTAGCAAAACGCAAAGCAATGTTAATAGTCCATCTTGAAAAAGTTCAACAGCATATTAATGAATGGATGAAATACAAACGTGTTTTAATTCAAAAAATAGAATATTACAGCAATCTAAAGCAAAAGAGGTGAACGATATGAACGAAAGATATAACTGTGGCTGGGAAAATTTAAAAAAAATTGATGGAGAACAAGGGGAACGGGTCATCGAGAGTTTAAAAGACATCGCGCCTGATTTTGCGAAACTTCTGATTGAATTCCCTTTTGGAGATATTTATTCAAGACCAGGTCTCGATTTAAAATCCCGAGAAATTGCGGTGATTGCAGCATTAACGGCATTAGGTAATGCACAGCCACAATTAAAAGTGCATATCCAGGGCGCCTTAAATGTTGGATGTACCAAAACTGAGATAATTGAAACAATTATTCAAATGTCAGTTTATGCAGGTTTTCCTGCGGCATTAAACGGATTATTTGCTGCAAAAGAAGTTTTTCAAAAGAATGATTCGGCTAGCATATAATAGTAATCATTTTTTTCGATTGGTTTCTTCCAAATTCTGCTCGATAAACTGAATAATCGTACTTGCCACATCTTTGCCGGTTGCGGTTTCAATTCCTTCAAGACCGGGAGATGCGTTGACTTCCATGATCAAAGGCCCGCGATTGGAGCGTAGCATGTCGACACCAGCGACATTCAGGCCAACCAAATGGGCGGCACGAATTGCCATGGTGCGTTCTTCATTGGTGATTTCAATGGGAGTCGCGCAACCGCCGCGGTGTAAGTTGGAGCGGAATTCTTCGGATTTAGCTTGTCTTTTCATGGCAGCAACGACATCACCGCCTACAACAAAGCAGCGGATATCGGCGCCGCCGGCTTCTTTTATGTATTCTTGAACTAGAATATTGACTTTTAAACCTAAAAAGGCTTCGATCACGCTGCGCGCTGCTTTTGATGTTTCAACTAATACGACGCCAACCCCTTGCGTGCCTTCCAAAAATTTTATGACGAGCGGCGGGCCGCCGACCATTTTTATCAAATCTTGAATTTCATCGACAGAATGCGCGAAACCGGTGATCGGTAATCCTAAACCTTTTTTTGATAATAATTGTAATGAACGCAATTTATCACGCGCGCGAGTGATTGCGACTGAACCATTCACACAAAAAACATTCATGGTTTCAAATTGTCGAACCACAGCGGCACCATAAAAAGTAACTGATGCCCCAATTCTTGGAATGACGGCATCGTAAACATCTAATTCATCACCTTTGTAATGAATAGAGGGGCGAGCTGAGGTAATATTCATGTAACAACGCAACGTATCAATCACATCGGCTTTGTGACCGCGCATGGCAGCCGCTTCCACTAATCGGCGAGTGGAATATAAATCATGTTTCCTCGATAAAATCAAAATTTTCATACTCTAACCTTTTTTCTAGTTGTAATAAATGAGCGTGCAGGATTCACCACAAAATGTTTTCGTATCGCACTTCGTCCTAATAACATGCGAAATAACATACTATCGCGTTCCGTCAATGTCACTTCGATCGGCCAAGTTTGATCGCCAATCGTAATCGGTGTGTAGATGACATAACGTTTTTCACGATGACCGCCGGAATCGGAAACCCAACGCAAATCAATCACATTGGCAACACAAGTAATAATTTCTGAGGTGTCATGTTGATTGGGATGGATTTCAAAACGGATTTTTTCTTGATTTTTTTCCTTAAAAGGTTCTAAGGCAAATGCATGCAGAGCAGAAGTACGGGCACCCGTATCAATTTTGGCTTTTATTTTCGAAAGACCTAACTCAGGAAGCGAAACCCACTCACGCCAACCGAGTAGAGGTAAAGGATTTTTCTTTACATCTTGCCGATTCATGATCAGTTTCCCCACAGCTGCCCTATCATACTATATTAACATATTGCTCGATTGAGCAGCTTAGGGGTTTGCGATAATACTAGCCTTCTTTGGAAATGCGTTGGACCGCGGAGATCACTTCGCTTGGGTCGACTCCACCGGTATAGGTTTCGCGAATCATGCCATGTTTATCAATCACATAGGTTTCTGGGGTGCCGAAAATGCCTAAGGCATTGGAAACGGCGCCATTATAGTCCATGCCCACCATGACATAAGGGTTGCCATGACTTCCAAGGTATTCTCTGACGCTGTTCGCATCGTCTTTTAAGGCAATGCCATAAATTGGAATGCCATGCGATTTAAGCTGCAGCAAAGCCGGTTGTTCTTCGCGGCAATAATGGCACCAGGTCCCCCAAACATGCAGTAACGAAACATGACCATAGAAGACTTTATTCGTCAATTTTTGGCCACTAACGGTAGTCAAATTGATATTAGGAAGCGCTGTTCGTTCAGCGGCCGCCATGTTTGACCAGAAAAAAACGCATGCTGTAAAAAATGTCACTAACGCCCAGAACGAAATTTTGTTTATACGCATAGAAAGGGTATCCTTAGTTGTCCTATCAGGGAAAGTATAATTAAACTTCGGAAGCAAAGCTATGCAGAAATATGATTATAAAGCCTTGTATCAGCGTTCAATGGATGATCCAGTCCATTTTTGGGCAGTACAGGCCGAAAAATATATCGCGTGGTACCAACCTTTTAAAACCGTTTTGACGGGCGATTTTGAACATCTCAATGTGGAATGGTTTTCCGGCGGAAAATTAAATGCCTGCTACAACGCACTCGACCGACATTTGCCAACGCGTTCCAATCAAACCGCTTTTTTGTGGGAAGGTGATCATCCCGATCAATCCTTAAAATTAACTTATGCAGAACTTTATAATGAAGTGTGCCGTTTTGCGAACGTATTAAAAAAATTTCGTGTAAAAAAAGGCGATCGCGTTTGCATTTACATGCCAATGGTGCCGGAAGCCATTATTGCGATGCTTGCGTGTGCACGCATTGGTGCCGTACATTCCGTTGTGTTTGGCGGATTTTCACCTGAATCACTTCGCAATCGAATTTTAGATGCTGAATGTAAGCTCGTCATCACAGCCAATGAAGGATTGCGCGGCAATAAAATTATTCCTCTGAAAAAAAATGTCGACGAAGCATTAACAGAATGTCCATCTGTTGAATCAGTAATCGTAATAAAACGCACACAAAATTCTGTTCCCTGGGATGACAAAAAAAATCATTGGTATCACGATGAAATGCAAACCGTTTCAGCCGACTGTCCATGTGAAGAAATGGATGCGAATGATCCGATTTTTATTTTATATACGTCAGGATCCACCGGAAAACCAAAAGGCATTTTGCATGTAACCGCAGGTTATCTGGTTTATGTCACGATGACATTTAATTATGTTTTTGATTATCAACCGCAAGATATTTTTTGGTGCACGGCAGATGTGGGTTGGATCACGGGGCACTCTTATGTGGTTTATGGACCATTATGCAATGGTGCAACGTCGGTGATTTTTGAAGGTGTGCCGAATTATCCGGATTTTTCACGTTATTGGAACATCATCGATAAATACGGTGTAACAATTTTTTATACGTCACCCACAGCGATACGCGCATTACGTCGCGAAGGGGATGAATATGTCACGCGCACTGCTCGCAAATCATTACGCATTCTCGGCACAGTAGGTGAGCCAATTAATCCCGATGTGTGGCAATGGTATTACGATGTCGTAGGTGATGGACGTTGTCAGATTGTGGATACTTGGTGGCAAACAGAAACTGGCGGCATCATGATTACGCCATTACCTTTTCAAACCCCTTTAAAAGCGGGATCTGCTTCATGGCCTTTTTTTGGTGTAAAACCTGAAATTATCGACACGCATTTAGTGATTACAAAACCATGGCCTGGCATGATGAAAACCATTTATGGCGATGAAAAACGTTTTGCAGATTATTTTAAAAAATATCCTGGCACCTATTTTACAGGTGATAATGCAACTTGTGATGACGAAGGATATTACTGGATTACAGGACGTAACGATGACGTGTTAAAAATTTCAGGACACCGAATCGGCACCGGCGAATTGGAAAATGCATTTCTCGAAAATCATCATGTCGCTGAAGCTGCTGTTGTGGGGGTGCCGCATGATATTAAAGGCGAAACCATTTATGCTTTTGTTACCCTGCAGGGAAATGTGAAACCCAGTGATGAATTAAAAAAAGAATTAATCCAAACAGTAAGACACGCGATCGGTGCGATTGCAACACCCGATTATATTCAGTGGGCAGAATCGCTTCCCAAAACGCGTTCTGGAAAAATCATGCGAAGGGTTTTACGAAAAATTGCGAATAACGATTTAAAAGATTTAGGCGATATTTCCACACTAGCCGATCCAAGTGTAGTGGAAAAACTAATAAAAGACCGAGAAGGAATAGCCGATGCACACATTTAAACGACTTGCGGTTTTCTGCGGTTCGCACCGCGGATTAAAAAAAGAATATTTTGATGCGGCGCAAGATCTCGCCTTAACTCTATCCACTGCAAATATTGGTTTAGTGTACGGGGGTGCGCGTGTTGGACTGATGGGACAACTTGCCGATGCGATGCTGCATTATGACAAAGAAGTCATAGGCGTGCTGCCAAAATTTTTAATGGATGTTGAAATTGCACACGAGGGATTGACGGAATTGCATGTCGTTGAAACCATGCATGAACGAAAATCGCTGATCGCCAAATTATCCGACGGATTTATTTTGCTGCCGGGTGGCATTGGTTCTGTCGAAGAATTTTTTGAAATGGCAACCTGGAACAAATTAGGCGTGATTACAAAACCTTGCGGGATTTTAAATATTAAAAATTATTTTGACCCCTTACTCACTTTTTTAGACCACATGGTCAATGAAAATTTTCTGAAACCTGTTTATCGAAACATGATTATCGTCGAAGACACACCCGAAAAATTATTACGCGCATTTGAAAATTATGAATTGCCACCGATGTTCAAATTGGTGCATGAAGAGATAAAATGAATTTATTTTAAGGAGCTGTTTAAATGACAATGAATGTCGCACAAAAACTTATAAAATCCCACTTAGTCGAAGGCGAAATGATCGCCGGCCAAGAAATCGGCCTCAAAATCGATCAAACTCTCTGCCAGGATGCAACCGGCACACTCGTCATGCTGGAATTGGAAGCAATGGGTGTTGACCGTGTCAAAGCAGAACTCTCCGCACAATATGTCGACCACAATCTCATCCAAGAAGATTATAAAAATCCGGATGACCATTTATTTTTGCAAAGTGCGGCAAGACGTTTTGGTGTGTGGTTCAGCCGTGCAGGCAATGGCGTGAGCCATCCCGTCCACATGGAAAATTTCGGAAAACCCGGGAAAACTTTACTAGGTTCAGACAGCCACACTTGCGCTGCTGGATGTTTAGGCATGCTAGCCATCGGCGCCGGTGGTCTTGAAGTCGCGCTCTCAATGGCAGGCCAACCGTTTTATGTAAAAATGCCAAAAATTTTCGGCATTAAATTAACAGGAAAAATGCCTGAATGGGTGAGCGCCAAAGATATCATCTTAGAAATGTTACGCCGCCACAGCGTCAAAGGCGGTGTCGATCGCATTTTAGAATATTACGGTCCTGGATTAAAACATTTAACCGCGATGGATAGACACGTGATTGCTAACATGGGCGCAGAGTTGGGTGCCACCGCAACCGTTTTTCCCTCCGACAAAGAAACGTTTAAATTTTTACAAAGCGAAAACCGCGAAGCTGATTGGGTCGAGCTCGTCGCTGACAAAGGCGCAAAATACGATTTAAAAGACACGATTGATTTATCCTCCCTTGAACCATTAATTGCATTACCATCCAGTCCAGGAAAAGTCGTGCCAGTGCGTGAAGTCGAAGGCAAAGAAATTTATCAAGCCTACATCGGTTCATCTGCCAATCCCGGATTTCGCGATTTCGCCATTTCCGCTTTGATGGTCAAAGATAAAAGTGTCAGTCAAAATGTTTCCTTCGATGTCAATCCTGTTTCGCGCGATCAGCTCGAAGAATTAGCGCGTGATGGGTTGCTCGGCAATTTAATTCATGCGGGTGCACGTATTCACCAAGCAGGATGTAATGGTTGCATTGGAATGGGACAAGCGCCTGCAACGGGGAAAAATAGTTTACGCACAGTGCCGCGAAATTTCCCAGGACGCTCAGGCACAATGGAAGACAGTGTTTTCTTATGTAGTCCAGAAACCGCAACTGCTTCCGCGCTCACAGGAAAAATTACTGACCCACGCAATTTAAAAATGCCTTATCCAAAAATAAAATTACCAAAAAAACGCATCACCAATAAAGCGATGTTGGAAGCGCCATTGCCCCTCGATGAAGCACGCAAAATAAAATTAACCAAAGGCCCAAATATTGCATCCATCCCACCTTTGCATCCGATGCCGGAAGATTTTCAGCTGCCGGTTATGCTGAAAGTGGGCGATAATATTTCCACCGATGAAATTTTACCTGCAGGTGCACGCGTTTTACCTTATCGCAGTAATATTCCGAAAATCAGTGAATTTGCATTTGATATCATTGATGACACATACGCAAAACGCGCACAAGCCGATCATTACAAAGGCGGTCACGCCATTATAGCGGGTGAAAATTATGGACAAGGTTCCAGTCGAGAACACGCAGCGCTCGCGCCACGTTATCTAGGATTGCGTTTAGTCATCGCAAAAAGTTTTGCAAGAATTCACTGGCAAAACCTGATTAACTTTGGCATCTTGCCACTTACCTTTAAAAATCCAGAGGATTATGATGGGATCCAATTAGGCGATATGATTTCTTTCAAAAATATTCCTGAAACCATCCGTTCCTGTACTGATATTGTGGCAACCATCGAAGGTACCGGTAAAAAAATTCCTCTCAAACACAAACTGTCGCCGCGCCAAGTCGAAATTTTATTAGTCGGCGGTTTAATCAATTGGATGAAAAAACATGTCAGCTGATGATATTTTTTATTTCGATGAACAATTAACCGAAGAAGAACGCATGGTGCGTGATTCCGCTCACGATTACGCGCAAGGAAAATTGCAACCGCGCGTGCAAAAAGCGTTTCACGAAGGCGAATTTGATCGTGACATCATGTATGAAATGGGCGCGTCAGGATTTTTAGGCGCACCGATTAAAGGTTATGGCTGTGCCGGCATTAATTATGTTTCCTATGGTTTATTAACGCGAGAAATTGAGCGCGTCGATTCCGGTTATCGTTCTGTCATGAGCGTGCAATCCAGTTTAGTTATGCATGCGATTTATCAATACGGCAGTGAAGCGCAAAAACAAAAATATTTACCCAAACTCGCCAGCGGCGAATGGATTGGTTGTTTTGGTTTAACAGAACCGAATCACGGTTCGGATCCTGGCAGCATGGAATCACGCGCCAAAAAAGTTGACGGTGGATTTTCACTCACCGGAAATAAAATGTGGATCACGAATTCTCCCATCGCTGATGTTTTTATCGTGTGGGCGAAAAATGATAGCGGCCGCATCCGCGGATTTATTTTAGAAAAAAACATGAAGGGCTTAAGCGCACCCGAAATGCATGGCAAATTAAGTTTACGTGTCTCACTCACCGGCGAAATTGTCATGGATAATGTTTTCGCGCCCGCTGAAAATGAATTGCCAAACGCCGATGGTTTATCAGGCCCATTAGGCTGTCTTGATAATGCGCGCTACGGAATCGCCTGGGGCGCACTGGGTGCCGCCGAATTTTGCTGGAATGCCGCAAGACAATATGTCATCGACCGCAAACAATTCGGCGTGCCATTGGCTGCGAACCAATTGATACAGATGAAACTTGCCAACATGCAAACACAAATTACTTTAGGCTTGCAAGCATGCTTGCGAGTAGGGCGATTAAAAGATGAAAACCGCGCGACCACACAAATGATTTCACTCATCAAACGCAATTCTTCGTTAGTCGCACTCGAAATCGCACGCGAATCTCGCGACATGCACGGCGCGAATGGCATCATGGAAGATTTTAACGTGATGCGCCACATGGTGAATCTGGAAACCGTCAAAACTTACGAAGGTACTGCTGATATTCATGCCCTGATATTGGGACATGGGCAAACAGGAATTCAGGCGTTTAAGGCAAAAGGGTGATTGGAAATCTAGAAGTAAGATATAAATCCGCATGGGAACAAGGAATTCGGCACACTGAAGGACCTGCGACACAAACAACCGCCAATCGCGGCGAATGTTTAACAATTATAAGCTATTGATTTTGTCGTCATTTGAGCCAAAAGATAAAATAGTATCAAACTACCCAAGCCAATTCCGCCACAACAAAACCACAACAAATTTGGATCTTTTGAATAAATGAATCCACCCGTTAATGGTGCTAACATGGTCCCAGCAGAAAATATGGACTGATAAAATCCAAGGGAAGCGGCTCTTTTTTTCTCGTCCGTCCTATTGAATAAAATAGCGATGATAGTCGGAAATAATAAAATTTCACCTATCGTAAAAATTACACATGAAATAAATGGAATACTTGAAAGGTTTTTGAATACTAAAATACTCATGGCAAGACATAAGAGAAAAGAACCTACAGCTCCTATCATGATTTGATTATATTTTTTTACTGTCTGTAAAAATGGCACCTCGAATAAAATTAACATAATACAATTGGTCGCCAAAATATAACTAAGCAATTTGGATGTGATATGACAATAGTCACTTAAATAGAGGGTATAGGTTGTTCTGACCTGCAACAATACCATGCAATTAAATAACAAAATGACACCTAATATAATTCCAGTTTTATCATGACTACGAACAGTAGGTTCAATTGTTAACGTAGAAGTGCCAGAACAAAATGGAAATAATCTGGAAAAATAAAGCAACAATAAAGCAGCCATTAATGAAGTAGCTGCATCAAACCAAAAAATACATTGAAAAGAATAATTGATAAATACTCCCCCAATCAAACTTGCAATGGCCATAGCGAAAGTGAAAGCGACTCGATAAAGCCCGTTTAATTTTGCCTGATCCGATTTTTCTATTCCTCTCAACAAATTCAGAGCATTAGCGGGTTTAAATGCGCCATAAAATAATCCAGTAATAAACATAGAAAATAAAAACAGACTAAAATGCAAAATAAAAGACAAAGCAAACGTTGCAACGCCACCCAGCGATAACATTAAGATAGATATTTTATGACAATCATATCGGGAACAAAGGACGCCTCCGACACAGGAGCCAATGATTGAGCCTAGACCATATGCAGAAACAATAAAAGAAATAGACATAAGTGAAAAATGAAGATTTTTTGAAAGATATAAAGTTATAAAAATAGGAATCGTCATGCCCATAGCATTTACAAATGCGGCTGATAGCGTGAGCCAAGTTCTTAATGAGAAAGAAATATAAGGATCAATAAAAAGCTTACAGAAAGAGTTTTGATAAAAAATATTCATCATAGTATACATTGCCAATTTTAATGGAATTTTTTTTAATTCCCTCAATCTCGAAACCAAAACGCTTTGCAAGATTTAAGCTGGGTATATTATTTTTTATGATGCTCGCTTCAACGCGAGTGATTTGATTCAACTTAACATACTCTAATATTTTATTTGCTAGAAATCTTCCTGCGCCAGAGCGATGATATTGCTTTAATACTCCTATATTTATACTCATAATATGCGATGTGCGATTATAATTTGATACTTCACCACAGACAAAGCCAACAATTTCATTTGATTCATTTAAAGCAAAAAAAGCAACCGATTTATTTTCCAGTGAAATGCGTGTCAAAAATTTTTTTGCTTTATCATTATCCATTTTTCTTTCATCGGGGTCGTACAGAATAAAAGGCGCTTCGCTATCGAGAATCGAAATAAATTTTGCAAAAGGTTCATAATCTTTTATATCAGAATGGCGAATAGTTATCATATAAAAGACCCTCCCATTGATCAAAGCGGTGTCGTGCATAAGAGGGATCAAATAAATACATCGAACTAACCGCATTTAGCTTTAATGACAAAGGTAAGTGCGAATAAATACGTTCAATAAGGCCCAACGATTTTTGATTTCGAATCAAGCTTGCAATAGATAAACAGGATAGCAATGCACGCTCCGCTGATCCATTAATTAAATTATGTTTGCGAGGTGAAGGATACCAAATAGCATTTTCTTCTGGCTTGTCGATTGAAGAAATATTATTAAAAATATGTAAAGAAGCGGACAATTCGTGAGAAGTATTACAAACATTGTGTATACAACCCGGAGCCAAGTATCCGACTTCCCCGGTTTTGGCTGATATTGTTCTGAGTTTCTTCAGCCGCTTTGGATTTTCTAGCATTTCGTAGGTATTGATATCCAATTGATTATGAAGAACTCCGGTGACGCTCCATGTTTTATGCTCATGGGGATTATTATCAATAAAAGCTGGCCAAAATATAATGCGGACAGAATATTTCAACTTTTCATGATAAAAAATAGCTGGCGAATTCCAATCTTTTTCTGGGTTTGTCCAATCATCAAGAGTATCGATGACACTTTCAACACAGTTTAATCGAAAATTATCGTCTTGTAGATTTAATTTAACTATATCACGTAATTTTTTAAGTTTAATCAGTATATCATCGTCGGTCATCAATACTTCAGTGATCGAATTATAAAATAAGTTCAGCATTTTTACCTCATCAAGTTAGAGAAGTAACAGGACGCGTAGTAATATTAATAATGGTTGGATTAATTGCATTTAATAAAATCTCATCATGCGAGGCAGTGATAATAATTTTATCCTGAGATATTTTCTTGATGATTTCTTGCAATACTCTATTTGATGTATCATCCAAAGCATTCGTAGGCTCATCCATGATGATTAGCTGACCATCACCCAAAGCAATCGTAGTAAGAAACAATTTTTTTTGGGTTCCAAGTGACATATCTTTAAACTTAGTATCCAAGTGAGGGGCTAACTTAAATCCTTCTATCAATGAGTTAATAAAATTATTAGATTTCTTGTATTTTTTAACAGATGAAATAAAACTTAAAAAATCATTGCCAGTTGCATCAGGAAAAAAAACTGGTCTTCCTGGTATGTAGGTTAAGTTTTGTTTATATTGTTGTGACTGATTGTTGCCTATTCCTGTCAAAAAAATGTCTCCCGCATCTTGCAAAGAAACACCGGCTAGCATTTCAATTAATACTGTTTTCCCAGTACCATTTTCCCCAACTATCGCATAGCTACCCATTTCAAATGAATATGAAATGTTATGATAAATTTTTTTGTCTCCAAATGACTTAGAGGCATTTTTAATCTCTAATGAACATGTCATATTATTTCTCGCAATTATATTAATAAATAGTCAACATACAAAAATAAAAACATTAAACAAAATGAAACAAAAAATCCCAACCTACGAAATTTGATCTGAGGTAGATAAGTCGTTGCTAAAAAAACAATAGCTAGAAAAAAAGCAATCATAATTTTAGCCACAAAATCATTGCCACGTAAAAAATCCGCTACAAAGATGATAAGTATGTTAAACAAAATAGTAATACCCGTAGCAATAAATAAAATATTTTTAAATAGTGAAAACTGACTAACCGGAAGAGCAGAAAGATAACTTGAATATTCCTGCCATTGCGTATGCACCCGATTAAAAATATTACTGACTGACAATGAATTTATTAGCATCGCTATTGAAATAAGAAAGGGTAGAAATGGGTTAGTTATGCCAAAAATCATCAGCACGATAGCTATTAATGAAATAACGAGCATGAGTGAAAACAATATGGTTAATTGCGAAGAATAAGCAAATAAATTTTTTATCTGTATCCGTAACATAGGAAAAGATTGATGATAATTAATCCTGCTAGCGAAAACACCAGATTGTTTTTTTTCTGTGAGTGATTGGCGAGATGGATTTTCATAACAGCGACCTAGCAAAAGGTAAATGACGGAGATCAAAACAATCATTAGGATGAATTGCGATAACTGACTAAAGGTGATAACGGTAAAAATGATAAACAAATCCAGCAGCAAAATAGCTGCCCACATAGAATATTTTGATTTAATCAATGAAATTTGAGCAAGCAAAGTCAGCGCAATAAAAACAATACACTTTGTTATGACTAACATTGTTATAGATTTAATAGTCGCCAGCAGTAATGGTATCCACATAACAATATCGACAAAAAGCAGCAGGCTAATATCAATTAATTGTTTTTGAATATTTGTTAATTCCAAAGTTAGTAAATATTTGTGCCACGGCGGCTTAAATAGAGAAATAAATTGTATCGATATCCAAATTACGCCAAAAATCTGATAAAAAAACAATGAGGCACTAAAGCTTATTACATCGGTTACTGGATAAATAAAAAGAGATTTAAGAGGCAAAATAAGCAAATGACATAAAGAAGCTAGTGTTGGACATATCAATAAAACGACAAATAATAGCAGTATCTTATAGCGAAATAAAATATCTCGCATGACTCTCCCATACCATTTGAGATTAAATTTCAGCATAGGGAGTACAACATTCATAGCTTAGTATCCTTAAACCAATAACGATATAGCAAACGTGAACCGTTTCGAGTAAAAGCTGTTCTCCCGTGAAGAATTTTACTATTATCAAACAGCAATGTCTGGCCCGGTTTTAATTTGAATCTCAGCTGATTATAGCGAGAATGTGCGTACTTAGTAATATAATCAAATAACTCGAATACCTCTTCACTACACAACATCTTGTGTAGAGTAGCCGAATAGCTAATGCCAACACTACCGTCATCAAGATAAAACAAGATCGGTTTTTTTTCTATTCCAAGTCCAGTCTCAACCGTTACAGCATCGTTGTTAAATAATAGCTTTACTTTTTCACCAAATTGCTTTATCAGCTGAGGATAGAGTGAATCTAATCGAACAATGATGCTATCCCCGCCCAATAAAGCGGATTCTGCGCAATAGAGGGCAGCAAAGCGTGGAAACCTCGTCGTGTAGCCTTCATCTGTATGCATTGGTTGAGCAAAGTGCGAATTGACATAATATTTTGCTTTATCTTCGCGCTGCACTTTTGCATAGGGTTTATTGCCTGGATTTCTATCACAAAGAGGGGCGCCGAACAGTTTTTTGGTTATTGTTTCTACTTTGTCAATATCATTTATTTGTAAAAGGCTAAAACCATCAACTTGCAATGCCGACTCAACTCGAGAATACGCATCCGTATCTGAAACATTCTCAAAATAAATTACGGTTGGGTCGTCAAGCTCTCCTTGATTATAGGAAGGGTCGTTTACCTGAGCGCTAATTGATGAAAAATAATTTTTATTTAATTCTATCATTAGCTACTCACCCTAATGGTCTCGAATGAATCAAATGCAGCATTTAAAATAGACTGAGCCCGAGCTGAAAAAAGAGAAAAATATTCTTTCAATCCTGTCTGAAAGCTCTCGCAGCCATTCACGATACGTTTTGTCGTACCATGATATTTCCCCGTGTAATTCAGACCGTTGAACTGCTGACGAAAATTTAAAATCTCAACGCCGACTAAATAACTATGAAAAGCAATATATATTGGGAATTGGGTGCCGCCTAAAACATATTTTATTCCCACATCAATCATGATATCTCTGTCGGCATCTAACATATGCTTATCTGAAAAATCATCCATAAATAAAACCATATGCGTCATCTGATGAACGATCAGTTCTATAAAATCTTCTTCATCAAAATGATCTTTAAAGTCCATACAGGAAAGTCCGATGGTTTCACCCGTAGTTCCATCGGTGTACGATTCAAGATGATTCAGCAAGATTATTTTAATCAAGAAATTGGATAAATTAAAAAGGTCTGCGTTCATTAATTCTAGTTTTTTCAAGGCCTTTCTGAAAAATCCATTATTTATTCGATCATTTAATATAGGAGAATTCATAGCATAATGCTGTTTATATTTCTCACAATAGTTAGGAACCAAAGGGTGAAGATCCTGAAAATTGTACAGTTCAATTTCATCCAAAAATTGATAATTTTCGAAAACCGAATTTTTTTTCAAAAAATTATAATATGCATTATTGTCTCTGGGCATCCCTATTGCTTTTTGAATTATATTATTTATTTCATTAATTCCTTTGATATAGTACATATTAATTCCTTGCTCGAGAATTTTTTTTCAAGATATCTCTTACTAAGCGAACTTCATCTATCAGATCAGAAAAACTATCCAAGTTTGAATCTCTTTCAATGACTACACCTTTAATGTCGGCATTGCTGCATAAATATTTGAATAGCTCGAGTACTTCTTTTTTTATTTGAGATGCATGAGTATCCACAAGCATGTCATATCGGTAATCGCATCCTGCAAGATGAACTTCGACTATCCGTTCCTTTGGTATTTGTTCCAGAAAGTCGTATGGATCATAATGATGATTGATTGAATTGACATATAAATTATTCACATCAAGCAGCATACCACAATCTGATCTTTCAATTACTTCTGTAATAAAAGCCGCTTCATTCATTTTGCTGTTTGGCATGGAATAATAATAGGTAATATTTTCTAATAAAAAATTTTTATCTGTTTTAGACATAATAGTTTTGGTCTTATTGACTATTCTTTCTATGCTATCTTCATTAAAACTAACAGGCATTAACGCTCTCACTTCAATCCCGTTTATGCTGGTCATAGAAATATGCTCACTAAACCACGCGCAATTAACCGAAGAGAGGGTAGATGAAAGATTGTCTAGATAAGTTTGCTCAATTGGCTGATCTGCTCCGACTGATAACGTCAAGCCATGTAATACAAGAGGGATTTTTTTTAAAATTTTATCCAAATGTAAATTATTTTTATCTACAAAAAAACGTTCTGTGTTGACTTCAATAAAATCGATCTCGTTGATATGATGAATAATGTCATTTCCTATTTCATTTCTGAAATTTACACCCACACCTAAACACTGATCAGTCTTGATAAACATAGTGCTCACCGCCAATTTGTTCAATGGTCACAAGATCAATATCCATCATATTTATAAGAAATTTTTGATAGGTATCCTCCCCCGATGCAACACGTTGCTTCCAAGATTTCAAATTTTTACAATTAATTAATTCGCGTAAAAGTTGAGACGCAACAGGGTGAAGACTTATTGTTCTAACAATATTTGATACTCTACTTTTAACAAAAAGAATATTTTCAATTTTATTGTTATAACTATCTACCACTCTACCTTTAGTTAGATCATTAATAATTTTTGAAATGGGTAAATTAAAATCGACGATTAAATAGCTTGGATTAAATACTACACGATATGACGCATCATCATCTGTTAATTGCTCGACGGGATAAATAGTTTTTTCTGTATCAATAGAATCAAATGCAGAAACGGTGTTCTTTGCTATCTCATATTGAATTATTTCATGTAAAAGAGAGCCCGTAGTATATTTTGTTAATATATAGTATAAGAAATTAATGGCTTCACTGAGGGTCGATACAGGTATATTTTCAACTGCTTTAATTGAGGTTAAATATTCCAGCCAATAAGATTTTAGTTCATCTTTTGAAACTACCGCTGCCACATATTTGATAGCAGGGAGCATCTCTCGCCATCTTTTTTCTTCCATTAAGATTGCGGATGTTAAGAGCCGTTCACCTTGCGTATCCATAAATAACTTTAAACCGGCTACATCCTGTGACGATAATTTGAAATGTTTATGCACTTCATCAAAATTATTCCTCATTCGGGAAATGATATATGAATGTGTGGCAAGACATGCAAAAACATATTGGAGATTATCGGTGGTTTTCACAAAAAAAATCCTTTTTTAGCCCACGAATATTCTTCGCGGGCTAACTTATTTATTTACGAGCAAGCTCTATTGCAAAGCATGTCCGCGCTGCTGACATCATCTTCTTCAATCATGTTTAAGAATATGACTTCTTCATTTTTTTCTGTGGTATTTTGAATTTCCATGTGTTTCTCCTTAAGTTAAAATTAATAACACTTTACATTCAGCTGCGCGCAAGATGATTCACTATTTCGCGCTCAACTTGAATTTCTTAAAAATCATTATTAACTGATTGTTTAAAAATTATTCCTTCACCCTAATTTCATGATTGCATTTTATTAGTTATAATTAGTTCAATTGTGTTCACTATAATGTATAAAATGATTCTGATTTTCATTATAATGAAAATTGTGATCGATGCAACTTATTTTAATTTAATAGGGCCCTTCTACAAATGACCGATAAAACAAACATATTGGAGAGAAATTACAGCAGACTGAATAATCGATTAACCGAATTAATGCGAGAAAAGGGTTTCACCATACAAGCCTTGGCAAAAGAAGCTAAGATTGCCATTGGAACCATTCAGAAATTAATGTCTGATCCTACCTGTAACCCCACCATCGTATCTTTAGAATCAATCGGTAAAGTATTGCGTGTATCGCTGCCTGAGCTTTTGGGGCAAGATGCTTCAATGAGCAGTTTGAATAGCACAGATGTTGTTGTGCTGGATTGGAATGAGTTACCCAATGCATTGGAAAACAATCCTTCCAAAAAAAGGACAGTGGTAAAAACATCTTGTTATGTTGATAAAAATTCTTTTGCATTAAAAATGCGTGATAATTCTATGCTGCCCCTTTTTCCAGAAAATTCGCATTTGATTTTTGATCCAAATAAATTACCAAAAGATGGCAGTTATGTTCTAGTGCATATCGAAAAATATAATACTATTATGTTTAAACAACTGCACATGGATGACCCTTATAAATATGTTAAATCAATAAACCCATTATTTAAGGATAATATTTTAAAATTAGAATCCTCTGACAAAATTATAGGAGTTTTGGTTCAGTCTCAAATGGAATACTAAAATAATAATAAAGGCATACCCATGTTAAATAAATTCAGAAAGCTTATAAACTATATAAAAGGATTATATCCAAAATCAGCTTTTAGATTAGTTAGCGTTACTGGTGAGGCCAACAACAAGAATTTATCCATTACTTACCAAGTTCGCGGCAAATCAACTGTGGTAACAGAAAAACCGAATGTCTTAATTAATGAATTAATGGTATTAAATGGATTTTGTAAAGAAGACGCCGATTTAATTTATCAGCTGGCGTTAACAGAAAAAATGTCTCCTTTATTTAGAATTATTTCTGTCATCTTTAATGATGAAATAACTCAATTTGAAATTGAGGACATACATACAAGATTGACTTTAAACCTGTCCGCCGAAGAAATCGTAAGCTCATCCAACATGATGAGCAATTTTTCTTCAAATGATGTGACCAAAATTTATTTTCAATTGCTCAATGAAAAAGAAAAAGAAAATTTTCGATTAAAAAAACAAAATACAATCGAATATGAAAACTTAGGCAAGGTTTTTGTGTTAAAAAGGCCAGAGACGCATTAAATGACTTTCTCATACGTATCAAATTATGATTCTACAAAATTGCGAGGAATGGACGATCCATTGACTCCAAGGCCATGGAATTTGTCAGATGAAATTATCAAAATAGCTTCCGCCGACAAAAAACTATTAGATATTGGATGTGGAACAGCATTTAAATTAATACCCTTAGCGCCTTATTATGCTGAAATCATTGGTGTTGATATTAGTCAAGATATGGTAAATGCTGCAAAAATTCTAGTGAAAAAAAACAAATTACCCAATTTAAAAATCATTCATGGGGATAGTTCACATTTACCTTTTGCAAATAATACATTTGATGTAATTACGTGCATGGTTTCGTGTTGGGATATACCTGAAATTTTTCGTGTCTTGAAACCAGAGGGTGTCGTCATTATTGAACATATTGGCTGCGAAGACAAAAAAGAATTTAAACTACTATTTGGAAAAGATGAGCAAGGATGGCGAGGGCAATTTCTTGATTATCAAAAAGATGAATTTCTGGACTCTTTTTATAAAAAATTTAGTCTTCTTTTTAATTCTGTGTCCATCACGGAAGGTTATTGGCGGACATTATATAGTCCGGATGGACTTTTAGAATTATTAAAATTTACGCCAACTATTAGAAATTTTAATCTAAATTCAGATATACCCATTTTCCAAAAATGGTTAGCACAGCTTGAAAACAAGGAAAAGATACCACTAATCCAAAATAGAATACTTATTAAGGCCAAAAATCATGAAAAGATTATTTGAACTTTTTAAGTTTCCAAAAATAGATTCCATCGAAGCATTGCCCCACGTTGGCAATTTTTCTTATAATTATTTAATTGGCATAGTCATGATGTACATGGCGCTTAGCATATTATCAGGATTAACGGTTTTCAAATTAGTTTTAATTGGCTCGATTCTTTTACCCGCAGGAATTTTTACAACACCCATAACCTATTGTTTGAGTAATGTAACCACTGAAGTTTATGGATATCCTGTGGGACGCAATTTAATGTGGTGGTTTGTTTTTAGCAGTACTATTTTTACTGTCCTTAGCTTTTTGCTAATTCATTTGCCCTCACCAGCCGATTTTAAATTTCAATCATCCTACGATTTAATTTTAGGCTCTATGCCTCGAATTTTTATTGCCGGAATTACCGGAACAATTATTGGAATAAATACCAATAATTATCTGGTCTCAAAATTAAAAATTACCATGGGCGGCAAACATTATTGGTTACGTAGTATTATCTCAACTTGCGGTGGTGAAATTGTTTATAATCTTATCGCCTATCCCATTATGATGTTCGGCAAACTCAGTTTTCATGATGTAACGCATATTATTTTCTTTGCAACTATTTTTAAAATTGGTACTACGGGTATATTTTTACTACCCGAATGTCTTTTGGCGCATTACTTGAAAATAAAGGAAGGGATTAATATTTTTGATTATAACGTCAAATATAATATTTTTAGATTTAAGATATCGAATGAAATGAATAAGCCGAATTTAGTTGTGGTTAAATAATTTCGAATTTAAATGATTATTCAGCATGTTTGCGGGTTTAAAAGGATTTATAATTTTAGATATTGTACTCGCCAAAGCTTAAGGCACGGTTAATAGATTCTTAAGGATCGAGCAAAGAGTATTCATGCCGCCGGAGCCGGAGAGAAGTTCCCTTTAAGGTTGTCTTAAGATTCCCCCGATATAATTTTGACCCATTCTAAAAGATATCGAACAAAACGAGGCAAAAATGCAAGGTCATAACCAACTAGCTGATCCAACAGTCCCAACTCACTCTGAACAGGATGCTAAGCTTCAGCCAGGAAAAAGAGATCACTACGGCGACTATTACCAATCCGAAGCTGGATGGGAATCCACCCCTCCCAAACCAGATGATTCTGATCTAATTTTCAAGAAAATATTCCAAGATATAATATAGAAGCCCAAGTCAAACAAGGTACCCCGATTTCTCCTGAACTATTGAAATCCGCTTTTCAGCAACATGGCGCTGATTTTCAGGCCTTCCAAAATAAAACTAAAACAGATCAAGTCGCTCTTACCGTTGATACTCGAACATTGACAGAACCAGAAAAACAAAAAATTTCTCGGTGCCAGGAATTTTGTCATAACTTAATGAATCCCAGTGAACAAACCGTCTTGGCCGTTTATGAAAATGCTTTGCGAGATAACAATTGGGGAGCCGCAACGGTCGCAGGAACAAACATTGCAGGTGCTGTGACTTCGGAAGTTTGGGGTATCAACGGTCAGCAATTTAATCAGGCGGCAGGATCCACTGCTATTATGGCGGTCGGTGCGATTCCCGTTGTCATGCTTTATAAAGCAATGGGCAAAGAACCACCTTATGAATTGCTCTTAAAAATTATTGTTGCAGCGTCTTTAGCCATTATTCCCTGGAATAGTGCATTTGCAATTGTTTTTGGTACCTGGACTTATTCACCCGCCGTTGGCGCCTGGGATGTTTTTTTAGATCTCAATGTGCATTTAGCTTGTGTTTTGACGGGGATATTTGAATCAGCAACACAAAATCTTTCTCCTAAAATTTTTGTGGATCCCATTTTAAAAATGCGACGAGGAAAAAAAGGATGTGATGTTGCAAAAGAAACGTTAGAAGAAATTTTTTCAAAAGACACGGTAGTTGCTGTTGCACCAGCTGGTTGGGCGCCCGGCGCTTCGTGGGCCTATGCATGGCTCATTTGTGCTGTTGCCGGCGCAGAAGCGGGACCATCAGGCCTAGCGATTGCTGCAACCGTTTTCGTATTTAATTATTTGGTTGCAGCATTAAACCCCGTCATTTTAAAACCGGTAGAATGCAAAAAATCTGCTGTTACACCTAAAACTGGATCTTTAACAGCTCCAGCTCAATCAGCTGATGAATTAAAAACGTCAGAAGCGAGTGTTCTTAGCCAAAAGCCAAAACCTGCACCTGTTAAAAAATCTGAAGGATGGTGTAGTTATATTTGTTCGTTCTTTTCCGGTTCGAGTGAAAAATATTCTCGACCGGTTGTTAGGGCTGCGAATGAGAAAGTAGCTGGGTATCAGGCGTTGGTTTGATTTTGTGGAGCGCGAGCGTTAGTATTCGTTGAAACTAAATCAAGAGGAATGATCATTAGGGTAATCGATGAAAAAATTTAACAGCAATTGTGAAGTAATTATTTTTGATATGGATAAAACCTTGCTGGCGTGTGACAGCATGGATTTCTGGCATCAATTTTTAGCAGAGAAAGGTATTACGGATAAAAACGATCAAGATAAAAGAATGGCGTTAAAAAAAGCCTATGAAAACGGTACACTTGATATTCATGAGAATTTTAGATTTGAGTTTTCACTTTTAAATCGAATTAGTCCAAAGCAATATTCGGCACTTCAGCAAGAATTTTTTGAGAAACATTTAAAATCGATGGTTTCGGCCAAAGCTCTTGCATTAATCGGACAATATAAAAAAGCAAACGCAATCATTGTCATGAGCACATCTACAATGCGTTTTTTAGCTGATCCAGTTGCGGCTTTTATTAAAGCAGACCATATGTTGGCAACAGAAGGTGTCATGAAAGAAAATCAGTATACAGGTGATATTCAAGGAACACCAAATTACCGAGAGGGTAAAAAAATTAATTATGAATTATGGCTGAAGCAGGGAAATAAAAAATTTAAACGAATGATATTTTATTCAGATTCAATTCATGATTTGGATTTATTGCAAATGGCGGATAGAGCGGTTGCGGTAAATCCAGATGCCAGATTACAAGAACATGCTAGTGCAATGGGATGGGAAATTGTTGATTTTCATACTTCTCAGAAAAAGGAGTAAGGTCGTCTATTCTAGGTCAAAAAAGTTTGCTTTCTATCAATACCAGTTATCCACATCTTTGGTATCCGACGTGTCAATGAGAGCCCTTTTAAGCTCTCTTGTCGCACAAATTGAAATCTGCTGTTTCTAAATTGATCTACAATCAGACTGCAGATCATAAATAGCCCAAAACTATCTCCATTCTGATTCTATATTCAAATATAATCAATTATTTTTGTTAAGATTAAATTATGGCCAATTACATGAGGTTGCCAGGCATCTTCACAACCTTAATTGGAGATATTTAAATGGAGAAAATCAAAAAAATTATCGACAGCATTAATATGGATAAAATCATCTCCTATCTGCAGGAAGGTGAGGGATTAACTTATGCGGAAGCGGTGACTGGCAGTGAACAATATAAAAATTATCTCTATTTATTAATAAAATATGAGAGTGAGGAAATTCCGCCGTCGTATTTGATACAAAAAGCTTGGGAAGCCCACATAATTTCTTGTTTAGATGAATACATTAAATTAAAAAAACATTTGGTCGAAGAAAATTCCGATCGGCTCGACTATAAAGAATATTTCCGACATAAAAAATTTATTACAAAAACTAGCCATGATATTTACGAGGAAATAACAAAAAAATTGTATTTAAATGAATTTGGTGAAAAATTACCGACCATTCCTTATTTAAGTGTCGTCGGAAAATATAAAACTCCGGTACTGAGAACGACAAAATCATTATCCTACTATTTCTTTTTGGCAGCATTAACCGCAGTGATAATTATTCTTATTTTTAAGCGCTAGGTTAGGGTGTTATGGACAAAGTGAGATGGGAATATTATAGAAATGTAATAAATGTTGATGACATGGCTGATGTCATGGATTATTTGCATCAAAAAAAGGGGTGGTCTCTACATGATGCCTCTGTAGCATGTCATCAATATAAGAACTATTTATTTCTGTTAGCAAAATATAAAAAAGTTATCCCTCCATCATATGAAATAAGCCAAGCCTGGAGGGCACATATTTTGACAGAACCGAAAGATTATCAAGAAATGTGCAAGGAAATTTATAGAGAAAAATATAACGAATTATCTGTTTATAAACCATTTTATCAGGATAGGAAATTTATTTCAAAAAGAGACGAAGAAAACTTTGAAAATATTACGGTGGATTTGTTTGAAAAAGAATTTAATCTACAAATTTATGAATTTAGTCATCAAGGTGCATGGTCGTGGTTTATAGATAAAATGACTGGAATGTTTCATCACGGGATTAATAAAATTATTTTTACCGTGGCAGTGCCATTTGCGATTGTGATGTATGCAGGTAGTGTTATAAAAAACAATGAACTGTTGGCACAAACCTCAGAGAAATTACAAATACAAGTTGATAGAGTTTCACATCAATATGAAGATAGAGCAAAAATATGTAAATATACAGAATCAGATAAGAGAAATCCTAACTATCTAATTCAGTTGTACGATTTCAATAAAATTCTGTATCAATACTTGAATGATCTTATTACCTCATATGATTATGCTTATCAACAAGGATTAATTACAGATGAATTACTTCAAGAAATGCATAATTTTATAAAAAAATATGATGTCCTTATTAATAAATATGAGCCTTATATGTGTAATGCCCCCTATGAAGATCCTGAAACAGCAAAAAAAGAGAGAGGAGATATGATTGCAAATATAAGAAAATCAGAAGAAGATCTTCAACAAAAGTTTTTTGGCATCAAGGTAAAGAATACGCATATCTCATTTACACCCGAAGGCCCAACTTTATAGGAATAAATATCTCAACGCTAAACAAGTTCACGGGAAATTAAAACATTAAAAACCATGGCAATTAGCTGGTTTGTTTTTACCTTTAAAAATTTTCGCTAATAATATTTTCATGTTTCACCTTTTAATTTAAATTGTTAATAATAATTTTTACATCTATTAAGCTTTGAAAAATACATCGTTAAACATATTTTGTCAAAAGTTAATTCTTTTTTCTACGTTTCGGAAAATTCGTATTAGCAACTGCATAGCAAATAGAACCCAGAAGGGCAAAAAACACACCTTGTCCCAGATTAATATAGAATTTCATGCTAAACATAATGGCAAGTACAATAGAACAAACTAGTAAGCTCATAAAAAAATTAGAAATAAAAGGGCTGGAGTTTTTCTTTTGCATAATTTGATTACCGGGTTAATTAAAATTTGAGCAATGATGACATACCATCAAGTGACTTGTCAAGAAGTTAATCAAAGTTTGTACAAAGTGGTTGCAAAATGATCATGACCCAGGTTAGAATCTAGATCATTATAATTACCAAGAATAGCAAGGTGATTCTACATGATCGCAGCGAAACCATTAAGTCCAACAATAGAAGAAGCGATAGATTATATTTATAAAATCGATTTTTCTATGATTATTAACAAGATGGTGCAATCAGGTTGGGCAAGATCGACAGCCGAAGCCCTGTCCCATGAATACAGAAACTTTCTTTTTTTACAAAAAAAATATGCATTTCAAACTCAAATAGCATTACCGCCTTCAGAAGAGCTCGATGAGTTCTGGCATAACCACATTTTAGATACCCATAAATATATTCATGATTGCAAAATGATTTTTGGTGAGTATTTGCATCATTATCCTTATTTCGGAATTGATGATAAATCTGATCAGAAAGATTTAGCGAATGCATTCGAAAATACTCAAAAATATTATTTCGCTGAATTTAAGAAAGAAATGCCGAAAATTACGCATCGATTTTCGCTGGTTCTAGTTGCGATTAAAAAAATGTTATCGGTTTGGTAAGTGATACTGGAACTGTGACATTTATTTATATGATTACATTGATTCTAAAATTGTCATATCAAATTAAATATCATAAATTTGTAATGGGATCTCATTTATTAGTGATTTTGCAATTAACCATACTTTAGATTTTTTAACAGCTTCTTGAAGAAAAAATTCTTCCGCATAACTTGTAACTAAATAGCAATTACTTTTTTCACCAAATTCGTCAATAAAAACTAATCCATTGATATCTGTTCCTGTTAATTCATAGTCAACAATAAAAACAACTGAATTAAGTAAATGTTTATTATTGATTACCCATGAATAAGCTTCATGATAGGTAGAAAATAATATTGATATAATTCCAATATTGTCCAACCTTTCTTTCCAATATATCAACATAGATGAATCATCATCAATAATAATACATATGTCTGATTTATGGATAGAAATACATTTTGGTAGCCATGAAATATCAGAAGCTTGAGGAATTAATAAAGTAACATCAGTACCTTCACCTACCTGAGAAGATATAGATAAACTTCCACCAAGTGTTTCTATATAGTTTTTAGCGCTAGATAGACCAAGTCCATTTCCAAAGTGTTTTAAACTAATACCATTTAAGACAGACTCAATTTTATCAGCAGGAATTCCTACGCCATTATCTTTTAATTTCAAACTAATATGATTATTATTAATTGATAAGATAATATGAATTATTCCAATATGTTTTTTCTCTAATGCATCGTAAGCATTATTCATCAAATTTGACAATAACCGCTTAATTTCATTTGGAGCTGTTTTTATCCAAGCGTTTTTAGCAATTGAGTCAATTGTTAATGATATTTCACATGGTTGCAAACACCACTCGTGCTTCTTTTGTGAAATAATCATCTCAATTAATGGATATAAAAGTACATGTCGAATTATGTTTCCATCTGTATTAATGATTTGTTCGGAGCTTTCAAGATATATAGTTGGATTACGGTGACGATCTAATACATTGTTAGCAATATCTCTTATGGTTCTAATTCCACTTTTCAATATTTTAAGATCATCAGACGTGGTTTTTTTGGAAAGCATTTCTAAACTCATTTCCATAGCAGCTAGTGGAGATCGAACATCATGAGCTAGCCTAGCTGATAACTGTCCTAGCTCAATAGCAGCTTTATTTTTTTCTAAGTCTGTTGCGGATGTTAATAGTGAAAGAATTTTACGCTCTAGCAATTGTAATTCAACAGGATTGAGGTCTTCTCTACCATCTCCATGAGCTAAATTGTTTGAAATTAAATCAATAAAGTGATTAATAGGATCAATGAATAATTGCTCAGGAATTTTTTTCGCTAAAGGAGATAAGATGCAAATTACTGAAATTGTAATAATAGAAAATAAAGATAATCTAAATAAAAGATCATAAATTAAAGATTTATCAGATAACAAGTTTCCTGTGACCTTAAAATATCCAAATTGAAAACCAGCGATTTCGCCAATAGGATAGTCATAGATCCACGAAAATGGAAAATACCAGGTAACAATTTTATGTATCGGAACACCTTGTCGTACCCATTCAACTTTGAATGATGAGTTGTTGCTTTCATTAAAATTCTGAATTTTTAGATCCACAGTGTCCAAATTATTAATCATTGCTTGACCAATTGCAAAATCTTCAATCGGTTTTAACTGCTCTTCGATACGCGAGCGAAGTTGTTTAAAACTAATAGATAAATCATATAGAGTAAGACCAAAAATAATAATCATGAATGCAATTGAAAAAAACAATATTCTATTTCCTATTGCTTTTTTAATTTGTTTGGTGAGGGTGTTATTTTTTGATTTCCATCTCATAAAAGGCTAGTGAATTTTTTCGTAAAAAATTTCATTCTTATTTTCAATTTTGTATACCATATAATATGGTGGACGATACCAGTTAGGATTATATTTTAATGCCAGAAGATAACTATTTAATAAATTTTGCTTAGTGGATGATGAAATTCCCTCATGCGGGTATTTTTTTAAAGCATCAACAAAAGACATCACAGCTTGATAAGTAACAAAGCTTATCTTATCTTTTGGCATAGCATGGTAAATCTTTTTATAATTATCAAGAAATAGTTTATAATCCTTTGTGTCTTCTCCCCCAGAAAGAGTATCAATTCGATAAACATCGTAATTTCCATTCATATTTTTAGGACTTAGATTGTTACCCCAATTATCTGTGGAAGTTATAAAAATTGGTTTAATAGGCCTAAGATTAGCTGAAATTTTATTCATTAATTCTATTGCGGAATCGTAACCAATAGACATTATCACTATCACATCATTTTTTTGATAGCCGGCCATAAATTTTGAAATATCTAAATTATTCATATCGTCTGATAAAAATTTTCTTTCAATAACAGATTTTGTTTTAAATTGTTTTTTAAAGGATTGTGCCAGTAAATCCCCAAAATCTACACTTTCCTTGCTTTCTGCGGCGGATGTAATAAATAGATTGGAGTTTGGATAGTGATTAGAAATAAACTTAATAATTGTCTTAACTGCTTGTGTGTCAGGAATACCTAAACTATAAAAACCGGTTGGTAAATTGACTATGGCGGAATCTGTTGCAGAAATTGATAAAATAACCTGGTCCCCAAAAAAAGCTTTTGACATTAAGAAATCATTTGATGTGCTTAACCCAATTATAATATCTGGATTCCATAGTTTTGCATTTGTAGCTTGTTGAATAATGCTTGTTAAATTATTCTGGTGAAAAAATTCACGTTCAGTAATAGAAAATCCCATTTCGGATGCAACTGTAATTGCTGTGTTAATTCCAGATAAATATGAATTAACAAATTGTTGAGAATTCTCATTGCATGATGGATCAGGCCTGGGATCATCAAAGATGGCCAATTTAATATGATTATAATTTGCATGTGCGGCTGAGATCAGGGAAAGAAATAAAACCAAGATGTGAAAAATTTTCATTGGTACACACGACTATAATGTTTATTAATAAAATAAAAACCAGCGATAGCAAGTGAATATAAAATAAAAACGATCATCTGTTCAACTTTGATGTCATAAAAAATAACCTCTTGAAGAATTCCCGTCACTATTGGACATAAACTGTTAATAATAGCATGCTGCTCAGAAGTAATTTTCTCTAGCGCCTTTTGGGAAAAATACAGAGGAATAATTAAGCTAAAAAATGCCAATATAATTAAATTAATACTATTTAGTAAGCTAAAATATTCATATAGATGATGTTTAGGTATAATAATTAACAATATAAAGATCGATAAATAAAATCGAACAGCTAAAACTTGAGTTGCGGATAAGTTTGCATTTTTAGCTAAGGCTTGGCTTTGTTTAAAGTAAATGAAAGAAGCTGTTCCTCCAATTAACGCCAATAGTATGCCCCAAAGAGTTTGAGAGGACATTGATAGACGAAGTTCAAAATAAATATTGGATGCAATTAAAATTAATACACAGATTGCAAAATAAAACTTTAATGAATTTTTTTTCCAATCCCGAAGGCTTATCATAAATAGCCCAATCGCCCCAAGCCAGGCAAAATAGATAAAATTAAAAAGCGAGGCGCCGATTTTTCCAGGACCTATCATCGTAGTTGCCCACATAACTAGTACAATGATCATGACCAAAATCCATTGAATCTTGTTTTTAAGACAATCTAAATATATTTTTTTTAAGTTAGTGATATTAATTAAATTAAAATATAGGCTCCCTATGCTAGCAGTGATAAGTAGTGAAAAAAGTGGCGGTATGTCCGCATCTAACTTTTGAATAAGCACAAGAGCAATGCTAAAAACTAACACATATAAAAAACTATAAATCATTTTAGTTATTCCCGTTTTGAATAGTTGCCCAATAATACATTTCTCTTCCTTCTATTATTTGCGCTGGATATAAATATTTTTCCCATTCAGCATAATCAAACTCCCAAGACTCTTTCCTAACACCAAAAAATGGAATTTTGTTTCCTATGGAAATCTCTTCTAACATTTTACCGGCCTTATCTAATGCGTCATCGTTTAACTTAATAAAATCCTTTATTGCTTTCTCACTCATAACAATAAAATATGTTTTATTCCCATTCTTATCTTTAACTAAAAAACTGCCATTTTTATTGATCAAATAAAATTCTTCAATTTTATTTGAGTTACACCAGTTATAAAAGAAGTCAATAAAAATGGGATCAGCCAATGGTGTTAATTTAGATGTTTCGATATCAGGTAATAAATTTTCTGTTTGGCTGTAAAAAAATTTGTTATTAAGTTCCACAATGCATTTTTGTAAATTGTCTATTATATCCTGATCTTTTGAGACAAATTTATCAATAATTCCTTGATTAAACGCATTAATGATTTCATTAGCCTCAGTTTCACCAGTTAATAATATTTTTTTATATGGGGAACCACTTAATTGACGACATATATCGATGCCTTTTATATCTGGCATATTATTATCAATAATTAAAATTGATATTTCATCTCGTCGATGCGGTTTTTCTGATAGTTGAGAAATTTTACCAATGTTAATATCAACAGGATAATGATCTTGTTTATCGTAAATATCATTTTCAGAAAGTGATTTAATAAAATTATTTTTAGGTAAAGATGTTTCATACGAACTAAGGAATTTATATGCCTTATGCGGATTATCAAAAAAGATGGAATTAAATTTTTCTTTAAATAAATTATCGGCGGCTTCCAAAAATAACTTATCATCATCTAACCAGCATATTGTTGTAGGAAAATAAAATAAAGGAAGAGATTTAAACATATTGGCTAGCGCTCACAAAGATTCAGTTTTTAGTTCTAATTTGTATTGTATAATGACACCCAAAATTTTATATAAGGGTGTTAATACCGAAATCGTAGTTCCGCTAATTAACGATTTCAAATAGATTTGATCAAGCTCAATTATATATTTTCTAATCGAAGCAATTTTTTGTTCTGTATTCGCAACAATAACGAAATCACCAGACGCAATTTGTTGCTCTGGATCTATGATTAGTATACTTTTTAAAGGAAATATTTCTATATCATTGTCTTCATGAATTAATGCAAAAGATTTTGAACTCACTTTCCTTTCGGTAAGAATTTTATTAGAAAACATTTCATAATTAAGCGATGAATAATCTATACATTCTTTCCATGTTAGTAGTGGAATTTTATATAAGGAATTCGTTTCAATTGAGTGTAAGGGCTCATTTCCTAATAATTGATTCAGTGAAATTGAAAAATAATGTGCGATTGGCAGCAGAGTACCTATAGTTGGGTTAGCTTGCTCATTATTACGAATACGTTTGATAGTAGTTGCAGGAATACCAATTTTTCTTGCAAGTTCATTAGAATTAAGTCTGGCTTTTGCCATTAGCATATTCAAATTGTCACTTAGCAAATTTAGCATAGTGGTCCCGTTATTTTTTCGCCATCCTATACTATTATTTCCAGCCAGTAAATGGTCGAAAAAAAATTAAGATAGTTGATTTTTCATTTATAAAAGACTATATTCGGTCGATTCGTTATAATATGGACTTATAAAGCATTTATGGAATAAAATTAAGTCAGCGCATCGCTTCAGTATTATCTTCTTTCTGGTTTAAAAATATAAACAAACTTAAGGATTGTACAAATAGGATATAATTTATGGCAGCAACCGAATCATTTGCTCATATATTTGGAATAAATCATCAAAAATTAACATCAAAAGAAACTCTTATTTTAGAAATCGAACTTTTTACACGCATCTGCGAGGAACTTAAGGAATTCTTTAGATCGAAAAACAAGGATTATTTTTCTTTATTAAAAATAAGTGTCATCAAGGAGAATGCAATGCTTGAGTCAAAATTTTTGCTTTTTGTTATCCAGGATATATTACGCACTGAAGAATACTCATTGGAAGGAATAGCTTATCATACGCAAATTCCTGAGGATGTTATATGTGATGTAGCATCAGGAAAAAACAAAACCCCCTCATTGCTGCTATCGCAAAAAATAATCGATCTGCATCGTAAAGTCAGACCTGACCTTTATAAAGAAGTTATTAAAAAAATTACAAATGAGCATTTAATAAGTGTTTAGAAAAAGATGGAGTGGTTGTAATATCTCATTTTTAAAAGAGCATTCTTAATGCAAAATCAAAAAAATCCATACTATTATTTATTTTCTCTTTCAAATTTCATCGCAGCCTTCGGCGGCGGAATGATTTTAGGAAACGGAATTAATGTTATTCGTATTCCTTATTTAAAAAATGGCTCAGTGTTGGCCTTTTTTATTGGCTCTGTTCTTGGGCTAATTCTTTTACAACTCATTTCCAAAAAATTATGGAATAGCGTAGGAAGATGGTTTTCCCTTTTTGGAAGTTTAACGTCCGTAGCGCTGCTTATTATTTTTAAAAAAAATGAAATTGATTTTTCTCTATCAGGCACCTCTGGGCTAATTTTCTTTTTGCTATTAAGCGCCCGATTCGCTTTCTGGTTTTATTCTCGGGTATTACGTGCTTCATATGTCGCAGGAAAACAACAACGGATTGCCTGGGTGGAATTAGGTTATTATTTTGGGATGATTATCGGTTTGATTATTTGGAAACTTATCAAATTAGACATTAGTTTTGGGATCATGTTATCAATTGATATATTATTACAATTTATTGCAGGTATATTTGATCTTTTTGCGAATCACAATTCTATTGTGCAGAAAAAATCTATTACGTCTATGATTGAAATAAAACCAATGTTAGAGAGAGTCTCGGAATGGCGCTTGGTTGGCTCTGTTGTATTTCTTACAATTGGAATTCAAGTTGTCATTTTCAGTATAACATCTAAGATGCCAGAACATTTTGCGCCTATGATTTTTGCTGTTTATTATTTTGGTGTTGCGATGGGTGCCATCAATTACAAAAAATACAATATTTTGATAGCCTGGAAAAAAATATCAACCAATGCAATTCTAGTTTCAGAAAAAATGGGAATTAAAAAAGAAGCCAGTGTACAATCTATTTTGTTGATTACTGTATTATTTTCTACGTTCACAATTTTAATTTTCGGTCACTGCACTGATCGAATTTTTCAATATTTATTTTACGCGAGTATTTTTGGCGCTGCTTTTTTATATGAAATTATAGCCTTGGCTATTCTAGATAGAATTGGATTAGAAGATTCAGCTTCGAAAAACATGGTTACATATAGTTATGGGTTGATGGGCATAGGCGCTGCGATCAGCTTGTGGTTGTTAGATTTGGTCAATGTGACTTTGCCGACGTTGTTTTTTACATTATTTCTGGGAGCTTGTTTAGCTGGGTATTTAGTAAATGATAAACTTGGCAAACGCAGGGTGCTAACAGAATGATTTATATTATTTGGGAATTCCAAGTTAATCCACAACTAACATCCGAGTTTGAACAGACCTACGGCCCACAAGGAAAATGGTCAACGCTATTCCAAAAATCCAAAAATTATCACGGAACCACTTTGATCAAAGACACAAACAAACCAGGCAGATATCTAACAATCGATTCCTGGAACCAACTTTCCGATTTCGATCAATTTAAAAAAGAATTTTCAAAAGAATACGAATCCCTCGATCAATCCTGCGAAAAACTGACTCTATCAGAAAATAAAATCGGAATTTTCGAAAAAATTTAACTCGCAACCAAAACCATCAATCTTTATATAAAACCCGCCGCAAATTAGAACAAATCCCTGGCCATTCAGTTTTCAAAATACTATAAACCACCGTATCCCGAACAAACCCATCATCAAGAACAATATGCTGCCGCAATATACCTTCTTCGGTCGCGCCTAATTTTTTCAGCGCAGCGCGGGAACGAGCATTGCGGGCGTCGACACAAAATTCAACTCGGTTCATCCTCAAGGTATCAAAAGCATATTGCAATAATAATAATTTACATTCTTTATTCACAACACTTCCCCAAACCTGCGGGACAAACCAAGTGTAGCCGATGGTTACACGTTGGTGCTCGGGGCTCATTTCATAAAATCTTGTTGATCCTACCAATTCCTGATTTGACAATAGGCGGACGACATAACTCAATTGGTTCGCATCAGGATATTTTTTTAAAGCTTTGTCAAACCAGCTATCGAATTTTAATCGGAGTGCAGGAGAGTATGCGGAAATTTTTTCATCGCGGGAAATTGCTCTTAATGATTCGCGGTGAATTTCTTCTAATGGTTCTAATGTTATGTATTGACCTGTCAATGGGGTGTGATTTCTCATAAGTAAGACGCAGCCTAATATAATTTATTAATAAAATCAATAATATATTATTCTATTGGATTTAAGAATTTGTTAATAAATTTCGTGTATTATTTATCATTCTTTTTTGAAGATAATTATAACGATATAAGTTCTTGAATAACGAGGTGTCCTATGCGAACTACATCAAAACCAGAAACATCAAATCCAGAAAAAAAATTAGATCCAAAAAATTTCAAGCCAGAGACACTTCTTCGAGGTATATTTAATGCTGAACTTAAAAAGTATGAAGAAGATCATGCTCGCCCAAAAGAACGTCTGCCAGTTGATAGTTATTTTTTACTGGATAATACACCATTATCAGACCACTCTACATTTGCGCAACCAAAACAAAAACCAACCCCAAAAGCCACTAAAAAAGAAGATAATTGGTTATCAATAATATTTGGTTGTAGTTGCGGATAATTGTGTGACTCTAATAAAATGTTAATTAGTTAAATTCGTAATATAAAAAATAATCATTAAAAAACGCAAAAACGAGGATAATCCCTATGCCATTTGTGTGTGAAATGTTTTCTGCCGACAAGAAACCAACCGGCAAATTAATTATTGATCGTGATTTTCTATTGTTTTTTTTCCCTTTTAATGAAAAAGACCCACAAGATGAGGCAAGAGCTAGAAATCATCGTGATAAATTAGTTGACTGGGTTACGCCTCGCTGCCCGGAAATTGCTACAAAGTTTTCAACTTATAATAAATTCAGACCGTTTGATAAGCGTCATGATGCTCTTGAACATTGCAGTTCATATGATAAAGGGGCATATCACACTCATTATCATTATCTTGGTTCAGGTGAAATCGATAGTGAAAGAGTTGCGGAATTTTTTACTTCGATCGAAAATGCTTACCAACAAGGCCATTCGGGAATTAATAGAATCATGGGCCCCGACAATCGTAAAGAAATAATGGGAATGGTGGGACGTTATTTTGGTGACAGAACTAATGAAGCTAAGTTGGCCGAAGCTGATTATAAAGCTGATAAAAGAAATCAAGCTCTACAAGCAGAAAAAGCAATTTTAATGGCTGAAAGAAAAGTACGTGCCGCTGAAGCTAAAGCACGTGAAGAAGCAACTAGTACAAAAGGTGGATTATATCTATCATTCGCAAAAGCCATGCAAAAACCTCAAGGCAAAGCTCAATTAAAATCTGCCGTTGCAACTCCAACCAGAGATGCAAAGACTATTCCACCAAAAGACGACAAGGCATCTAAAACAGATGGATTTTTTGCAAGTTTTAAAAACGCCACAAAAACCGCCCAAGGTAAGGCTAGATTACAAGCTGCGGTTGCTGTGCAATCAACACCAACAGCTGAAACCACACCTGTTGCAACAATGACTTCTTCAAATGCTAACAAAGCATCAACTTAAAGGTGGCTTATATTCTGCATTTGCAAAAGCTCTAAACACAAACAGGGGAGCAGAGCATCACAATTTAGTTCTGCAATTTCTGCTCCAAAACAGCGAATACATAACTCTTAGTTTTAATAGCGACAACCTATTTTATTAATCCTAATAAAATCATTGAGTTATTTTGACCCCAAAAAGGCTAACTATCTCCTATAATTACTAAATAAGCATTACAAAAAGATAAAAAAACGAGGTGAGTCTATGGCTAATAGTCATTTCGTCGAATTTTTACAAACGGGTCAGGACCGAGAAAAATTTCTGACTTCCGCAAAGAAGAAAATTGCAAAAAGTAATTCTGTTGAACGATTTGCCAATGCATTTGGTGAGGTAAAACTCGAAATTCCAAATTTAAGTCAAGCCGTCAAGACTTATATCGGCATCCTGGAAAATAGTCAGCTAGCACAAGAAAACACTGCATTAGACGCAAAATCTGCCAGTCAAATGACTCAATTTACAAATGAATTATATGCGTTAGCAAAGCAAGAAATGCTAGACAGTAGTGGCGATTTGCGCGAAGAAATTAGGGCAGCCTTCGACATTAAAGATTACGAAACAAATAAAATTAAATACATTGAAGGATTTTTAAAAGGATATTGCTTAGAAGTCACTATGCAAATTCAATCTCATCCTGAATTTGTGAAAACCTTTCCCACTACTGATTTATCCCAAGAAGAGAGACTTAAGCAAAAATTTCTGTTTAATCTTTACCATGAAAAACAACAGCAAAATCTTAATCAAGAAAGCAGTGAATTTTTCAAAAAAAATCTGCTAGAAGAAATCGATCGTCTTAAACTTAATATTGCAGCAGCTGCGCAAGGAATAGAAGAAGAAAAAAAGCGAACAACATTTTTAACAGAAATAAATTCAATTATTGCAAGCTTGCGAAGTCAAATTGAACGATTGAATACGGATCAACCCCTCGATTTTAATTTAGTAAAAAATAACTTAAATGATATCAGTGCAAGAATAGGTTCATTTAAGGAGCAATTTGAAGGCTATAATTTAGAGGGAATATTAAAACGGATTAATGAGAATGTTGTCCAAATTCCAATGCAACCTAATGTCAATTTTACTAAGGATTCGATAAAAGACTACTTTGCGCCCATGATCCAAGATTTAAAAACTGCGTTAGCAAAAATGTCCGGTATTTTAAGAATGCCGGGTAAATTTGCTACTTATACAAATCAAGCCGTAGTGGCGTTAGAAACTCGCATAGGACAAATGGCTGAGGGTAGGCAAGTTCAATTCAATGATATTTTTGACAATATCCAAAAAAATATTGAAAAGGCACAAGCTGAATTTCTTACTCAAGACCAAGGTTTTATGGATACGTTATCATCTGCCTTTTCGCCTAGAAGTTTATTTTCACCTATAAGGAAAACTGAAGATAAAAGTATTACAGCAGTCAAAAATGCGATGACTCCTCTTGCAACGACAGCATTTAGTTGTTTAAGCGCGATTGAAACAGGATTAAAAGCGTTTGCTCCAAAAGAAGTCCCGCCAGCTCGTTCTTCTTCTTCTCCATCAGAATTTAAAGTTTCAGGGGCTTCACCCTCACCGACGTCAAACTTGAGGACAACGCCGCTTTCGACCGCATCGACAGAATCACCTTTTGAGCCTGATAGTGCGAGATCCGATACTTCTGAAGGTCGAGATAAAGAACGTCGAAAATCGGGGCCTTGATATATTTGCTTTTAGGGCTTTTTAAGCATCACTCTTTCCGGAAATGGAAATTCAACAAATCCAAATTTTTGATATAACGCTTGGGCATCTTTGGTAACAAGCATCCATGAACTAATAGTTTTTAATTTTTTATTTTTAAAAATTGTTTCTAAAAGAAATTTTACTAATCCTCGATTTTGATGCGAAGGCAAAATAAAAACATCCGCCAGATACGCAAAAACCGACGTGTCAGTAATGACGCGCGCAAAGCCTATTTGTTTATTATCTTCATAAAGGCCAAAACAAATGGAATTTTGAATAGACTCCAAAACTTGGTTGTAAGTGCGATTTTTGGCCCAATAACTTTCTTTCAGAAAATTGTAAATCATTTCCAAATCCAAAAGGGATTTATCGGTAGAAATGACAAAATTTTCTTGTATGCAGCTTATCATGTCTGATCCGTAGTTTACGGAACATTCACAAAACTTTTATTTCGAATGATCCAATTATCATTTATTTTTAAAAGAATAATATAATCAAAAAAAGTTAATCCGGCTACCAAAACGCGTGCTTTAACCATTGCGGCTTGATGAGTTTTATCAATTGCGATGATTTCCTTGTCATATTTTTCTTTTTTATTTTCTGCAGTTGGCGCAGCGCTTACGCGAGCAATAAAATCTTTCAGTGACCAATCACAAACAGTATTATTAATAATTCCTGTTATCCGCGCATCAGGATGAAAGGCTTTAATTAAAAGATCAGCATTGCCTTGATACGTTCCTTTAAAATACCCAGTAATCACTTCTATTATTTTTTCAATATCATTGTCTTTCATAAATAGTTCCTCGTTTTAAAAAATTGATAAAATCGATTGATTTCATGGTGCTACCAAAATGATGAATCACATGTTGTAAAAAATATTCTTTCTGTTCTTGATTAAATGCGGATGAGGCATCTTCAATCACGATGGATTCATAGCCTAAGTCATGTGCGGCACGGAGGGTTGATTCCACACAGACGTGGAGTGCGTAGCCCATCATAAATAAATGGGTAATTCTGTTATTCCGCAAATAAGCATCTAAATTGGATCCAGAAAAGGCGCTGCTGCCTATTCTTCCGCTGACTTTAAATTCATGTTTTTCAGGTATAAACGGTTTGGTAAATTCGCTCGCATCGGTCTTTTCAAGAAATGTTTTGTTTTGCGGGATCGCTGCGCGCAGTCCATGCGTCGCTTTTCCTAATTCTTTATATTCTTTGGAAAAAGTGAGCCCAGAATGGATAATATTAATTCCAGTGGTCCGAGCGCATTCAATGATATTTTTCGCATTATTTTGCGAAGAGAAAAATTGTGCCCTATCACTTAATAAGTGATTGAGCTTGCCATCTTCTCTAAGCCACTCGTTCTGAAATTCGATTAATAGCAAAGCGCTATTTTGGAGATTTATCATGATAGCCTCGTCTGTAAATTTGTTTCTTTAATTGTAATTAAACTACAAATCATGTAATATAATATCATTGATTGGAAAAAAGTCAACAATATGGTATTTTAAGGTTCTTAATTTAATGACGAAAAGAGTGTTCAATGACCAAAAAATCTCAAAATAATCAATCGGCTAGCTTAATATTGGATGAGCATGACTTTCTGACAAAATTAATTGTCGGGATAGGCGAGGTGGCGGAAATTACGGGTATTCCACAGCGCCAGCTACGCTATTGGCAGGAAAAAGGATTAATCAAAACGGTCGATAGCCCTGAAATTACCACTCGACGATTTAATTATTTAGAAATTAAAAAAATATTACTGATCAAAGAGCTATTAGATGAAGGCTTTACCCTTGAAGCCGCTGCCAATAAAGTTGAAAAGAGAATGGAATTAATTAATTCGGCATTTAAGAAATTTAAAAATCGACAAGATAAAGTCTGATAGCCGAAAAAGTACATCTTTGTGAGCTTGGCATGCACCGGTTGCGTTAGAGATGGCTATCAGTTATTTTGCTTGCAACAAATACGCCGTATTTCACTTTTTCTTGAATAAACGCATCCCGCATCAATTTAATTTGTTTAGCAAAACGCAATCCCCGCAAGCCACCCAGTTTTAATAATTTCAAAAAAGAATAGGCGTTGACAAGTGACACGCCGATGTCCCAGCTTTTTTTCACATGATGGGACCAGTCTAGTATTGTATTAACTTGAAAATTATTTTTAATAATTGTTTCGCGATACCATTCAATCGTCGGCATGTAAGGTACATCAAATGCGAGGCATAATTTTTGATAACTTTTGGCGTCTGAATCGTGATATTCTTCGCGATCAGAACACCAAGTTGCCAGCATCAATTTTCCGCCGGGTTTTAAAACCCGATAAGCTTGTTGGATAAATAATTCTTTATCAAAAAATTGTTCGCAGCTTTCCAAAGACCAAACAATATCGATTGAGTTATCAGGAATACTAGGTAAAGCTAATGCGTCTTCGACTTTAAAAATCACGTTATTTAATTTTGCGGCTTGTGCTCTCGCAATACTCGCTTGTTTTTGACTGAGTGTGATGCCAGTAACGTTCGCTTGATATTTTTCTGCTAAAAAAATACTGCTGCCACCCATACCGCAGCCAACATCTAAAATCGTTGCGCCATTTGGAATGGTCAACAATTCAGTTAATTTGATTATCAAATTATGTTGCGCAACATCATGCGAAATGGTTTGATCATTTTCATAAAATCCATGATGAATATGTTTGCCCCATATCACGCGCCAACCTTCGGATATTTGATCCCAAAATTTTGCGATTTGTAGCGTGATTTTGTCTCTATCCAAAATAATCGGTTGGCTGGTTTTGATTAGCATAAAAAATCCTTTTTCAATAGAATGTATCTATTCACTTCGCTAATTTAACCGTGGATTATTTACTAATGCAAGTTATCGTATTAAACGATGAAACATAGCAAGAATCCTTAGGCAAATAAAGAATCGAACGCATTTCCAAAACATTATCAATGTCCATCATTTCGGTATTGCCAATTTTGTAGCGGCACATGATGATTTCGCCACGTTCATCATCATAATCAATCGCAGGCTTCATGAAGTGAAGATGAGGGCTCGGGTCTTTGGGATATTGATCTTTAATAGTGCGCATACCACCCGTAAAAGAATAAGCGCCCATAAATTCTTGCGCGTATGAAGAATACCAAGGCATCGAATCTCTTACCCATTTGTTTGCAATAAATAGATTATCCAAGCCTGATTCATTTTGATCGCAGATAATTTTTATGGTTTGCACTGCGAATGCCTGGGTGCAAATCAATAAACTTGCAAATAGGGTAATAAAAAATTTCATACTAGGATCTCCTCGTTGGTATAATAGTGCGATGAAATTAATCCCAATTTTATCATATTTGCGATAGTTTGCACAAAATTATTATAAATGTTCATGATTAACGCAAATCGCAGGGGGCGCGTGTGCGAAATACTATTTTAAAAACAATTTTGATCATTGGTCTGTTATTCGCTTCTTCGAGCAGTTTTCCTGAAAACATTGTCGATAAAGTTCTGTCCTACCCCAGAATCGGGGACATTGGTTTATCTCCTGATGGCCAACAAGTTGCTTATACGACTTCTGAAGTTGTTTCGACAGCCAAAGGCAAAGAGCGCAATTATTTTTTATTTCTTCAAAATAATGCTGGCAAAACAATGCAAATTATTAAAAGTGAGCACGTTGCTTTGCCTGTGTGGTCGTCTGATGGCAAGCGTGTTGCATTTTTAGAAAATAAAGATAAAGAGCAGGCGATTAAAATTTATAATTTAGCTAATAATCAAACTCAGACATTGGTTTCGCTCACTGACAGAAATATTTCAGCTTTTAAATTTTCGCCAGATGGTTCGAAAATCGCTTTTGTTGCTGATACTGAAAAAAAGCCCGTGCGCAAGGATCATAATGCAATTGATGTCGAGCACGATTACAAAAATGCTCGAATTTATTTGGTCGGAACCACAGGAAATGCCACGATTACTCCTTTAACATCAGATCAAATTAGCATCGCGCAATTTTTTATTCCGTCATTGGACGGTGGTTTTGATTGGTCGCCTGATGGCAAGACGATCGCTTATTCTTATCAAGAACGCGCAGGCTCCGATTTTATTTACCGAATTAAAACCAAAATTGCTCTGATCAATTTAGATAATAAAAAAATCACAGAATTGCCATATACGGCTGACCATGCTGGCGGGCAACCGGTTTTTTCTCCGGATGGTAAGTGGGTCGCGTTCCATACCAATTTAACTAATTATGATAAAAATATTTTATTTTACGAAGATCCGGATAATAACGGACAAATTTGCGTTGCCAGCACAGAAAATCTTGCAACGCATTGTCTTGCAAATACGGCGAATGAAAATCCATTTATTATTGGTTGGTCAGCTTCGAGTAAATCGATTTATGCATTCGATTGGTATAAAGCAATTGGTCCGCAAATTTATGAATTAAATACTGATCCGGCAATCGCACCGAAATTGGTTTCCAATCAGGATGGATTTATTCAGCCACTGACCATGGCATTTAATGCAAAACGAAATTATTTTGCATTTGGATATGAAAAAATAACTCAGCAACCGCAAATTTATCGCGCCAGCGTAGATCATTTTCAATTAGATCAATTAACACAATTTACAGATGTTTTTAAAAATAATCTGGGTACTGCAGAAACCATTCACTGGAAATCACGAAATAATTTGGACATTGAAGGCATTCTCATTAAACCTGCCGATTATGATCCTGCCAAAAAATATCCTTTATTAGTGACCGTTCACGGTGGACCTTCAGGCGCTTTTGCATTGCGCTATCAGGGTGGCTGCGATGAATATGGCGATATGATTTTGCCTGCTTGCACGCAAGTGATTTTAAATTCTGGTTTTCTGATTTTGGAACCGAATTATCGTGGAAGCACAGGTTATGGAAAAAGTTTTCGTGCAGCGAATGTAGGTGATTTTGGCGGCGGGGATTTCCAGGATGTGATGACGGGCATCGATTATTTGGTTGACAAAAATATTGTGGATCCAAATCATTTAGCCATTTTTGGTTGGAGTTATGGTGGTTACATGACCGATTGGGCGATTACACAAACGAATCGTTTCAAAGCCGCAGTTTCCGGCGGCGGTCTTTCCGATTTGCTTTCATTCGAAGGTACAACAGATATTCCAAGTTATCTTATAAAATATTTATCAGCAGCAGTATGGGACGATAATAAATTATATTTGCAACGTTCTGCTGTTTTATTCAGTAAAAATGTGCAAACGCCTTTATTATTAATGCACGGTAAAAATGATCCGCGAGTTCCTGTGACTCAATCGTATGAGTTTTATCATTTACTTAAATTACAAAATAAGCCGGTAAAGTTGGTTGTTTATTCTGATCAGGAACATACTCTGACAGATGGAAATGTAATTTATGAAAGTCAGATTGAGGCAAATGAATGGTTGAAGAAAGCGATTAACTAAAAAAATCCCTAGTTGTCACAAAATCGTCATGCCAGCATGCTCCTAGCTGGCATCCAGCCCAAACCGCTGAACCAAAAAATCAATTATACTTCGCAGCTTCGCAGTGGGACGCGAATCTTGCGCGTAAATCAAATTCATCGGTGTCGGTCTGTACGACCACTGAGGCAACACGCGGATGAGCCGACCTGTTGCAATGTCATCTGCCAACGAAATTTCGGGTTGCAACACAATGCCCGCTCCGAGCAAAGCCGCGGTGCGCAAAGCGCTTCCCTGATTTGCGCTGAATCGACCTTTCACGGTTACCTCGTGCACGACATTATTAGGCCCCAATAATTGCCAGCGATTGTAGTTACGCCAATAAGAAGGGCCAAGACAACTGTGCATCGTTAATTGTTCGGGATGTTCTGGATATCCATGCGTGGCCAAATAACTTGGCGCGGCTGCCAGTATCCGACGATAAGGCTGAAGCGGTCGTGCGACAAGATCGGTTGCAGTGATTTCACCGATCTGGATCCCTAATTCATAACCATCATTAATGAGATCCGGTACGCGATTATCTAATGTTAATTCAACATTGACTTCTGGATAACGGGACAGATAGTCGACCAAAGCAGGTACCAATTTTTGATTGCCAAAACTGACGGGTGCCACCAATCTAATCACTCCGCGCGGATTCGCTTGAAGCTCTGAAGCGCTGGCTTCTGCGAGTTCTACTTCGGAAAGTGCTAGTTTACAACGTTCATAATAGAGCCGGCCGACTTCCGTTAAATGCTGTCTGCGAGTGGTGCGATGGAGCAAACGGGCGCCCAGCCGCTTTTCAATCATTCGAATGTGCTTTGCGACCATGGTCGACGACACATTGCTGAGCTCTGCCGCCGCAGTAAAGCTGCCGCTTTCGACCACTTTCACAAACATTTCCATGCCGGCCAATTTGTTCATGATTAAGAACCTATAGGTTTTAAATGACCCAATATATCACCTATTTATCAATTTTTATATCTCAGTAATACTTTAAGCACCTGGCGCTCAATCCCTGAGTACCACTTATTAAAAGAGGAACTATCATGCCTATATTACGTTTAGAAATGCACCCAGGCCGCACGTTGGATCAAAAACGCGCGTTTGTTCGTGAAGTAACGAGAGTGGCTTCTGAAACCCTGACTTGCCCGCTAGAAAGTGTGGATGTGGTCATCACGGAAGTCCCGCGCGAAGAGTGGGCGAAGGCGGGGAAATTGATTTCGGATAAATAATTATAAATATGAAGTCAGGTCATCCTGAGCGTAGCGAAGGATCAGCTCAAATTTGGAGTGATCCTTCGCTACGCTCAGGATGACATTAGTTAGATTGCTTGTTTTTCAAAATCAAAAAATCTTTTTTCCAAATCCCACTGCATCGCGGCTTTTTCATTATTATTTAAAAATGTCTGACAAGAAGGCGATACAGTTTTAGCAGCAAGTGAATCTTTTGCGCAGGCACTATTCAGCCCAGAATATTTTTCATCATTCCACAAATTTTTCCCGGGCAAGAAACTGTAATAAATACTATTGCGCACTAGGTTTTTAATCGTCGGGTAGGAAAAATGATAAGTCAAAATAGCTCGTTGATATTGTTCCGTGAGGCTCGTGCGTAACACGCCTTCATCATCGGTTGATAATGCGACGGGGACATTAAATTGCATGTATAACGGAAGTGGATGTTTGTCACCTTCAATTCCTAAAATTTCTGCATTACTTGTTAAATTAATTTCAACCATGATATGTTTTTCGCCATATCATTTAGTAATTCAGCAGAATTTTTTTCATAAGCAACATCTACGCCATGACCAATGCGCTCAGCATGGGCAACGCGAACCGCATCATTGATATGAAATTGCAAACCAGCATAGGGCACGAGAGTCGAATTTAATTCGCCCGCATGTAAGGAAATATGCACATTTGGATAGAGGTCATGCAAAAATCCGACCATCTGCATATGCAATTTATAATCGCGCATGGAAATAAAACCATCTTCCGGTTGCACCATGTTGATCCCGACAAATCGTGGATCTTTGGATGCCACTTCAAATCCTGCAAGCAATTGACCGAACACCTGTTCAGGCGGTTGTTCACGCAAGATTTGATAAAGATATCGCACTTTGATTTTGCAAAGAGGGGCAGTGGGCTCGCAACCTAATATTTTTTTCGTTTTGGCTTCATCCAAATCCATATTTTTAGAAATATCAGCGACGATGGAATCCAAACCATTCGCTAATAATTTTTCGCGCATCGCTTTAAAATCACTGTTATAACCTAATTTTTTTCCTAACATGCCGGAGGCATCACTGTCAGGCGTCACCATGAGTTCAAGATACGATTCGTTTTGATCAAAAGCGCGCTGCATGACTTCGGCGAGAATTTCACCGCTATGTTTTCCGGATACGGCATTAAATTTTCCGAATGTTGCAAAAAAATGATCGTGACTGGATTCAGGCCCTGCCACAAAATTTCTCATCGACCAAGCATTAATAATTTGATTATAAAGGGCAGAATTTTTCGGAGAATTATTTAACAAATAATCCGGCGTGCAATTGGGATTATCCGAAATCGCAAAAGTATTTTTATCAATACATAAGCTATTATCATTGGCTGCGTACTGGATCATGTTTTCTGCCATGCCTGATCCACCCAAATGAAAATGCAAATCACCGCCTTTCGGCATGTCTTGTAAAAATAATAATAAATGCTCGGGATCATTTTTTACTTTATCAAAATGGGCTGTGACAGAATTGACAGCAGGAGGTTGTAACGCAAACAAAACACCAGAAAATAAAAAAAGAATAACGCCTGCTATTTTTTTCATGAATTTTTTTTCCTCGTTAGCTTTCTAAAATTGCCGCCATTCCCATTCCACCGGCTGTGCAAATGGAAATTAATCCGCGTGCATTTTTTTTCTCGCTTAATAATTTTGCAAGCCCTGCGACAATGCGTGCACCGGTTGCTGCAAACGGATGTCCAATGGCGACACTGCCGCCTTTGACATTTAATTTGGTGGGGTCAATTTTTCCTAAAGTGTGGTCTAATTTCAAGACTTTTCGACAATAATCTTCGGATTCCCAGGCTTTCAAGGTGCACAATACTTGTCCCTCGAATGCTTCGTGGATTTCATAAAAATCGAAATCCTGCAGGGTTAAATTATTGCGCGCAAGTAACCTCGGTACTGCAATCGTTGGGGCCATCAGTAAGCCATCACCATGCACAAAATCAATAGCCGCAACTTCTCCATCAACAAAACGGGCGAGCATGGGCCAGCCATGTTTTTTTGCATCGGCTTCGCTTGCAAGTAAAACGGCAGCCGCGCCATCTGTCAGTGGCGTTGAATTTCCTGCTGTGAGTGTGCCTTTTCCCGTAAAATCAAAAGCAGGTTTTAGTTTGCTTAATTTTTCGAGGGAGGTATCGGGCCGCACAATGCCATCTTTTTTTATTCCGTGAAATTCAAAAACTAAATCATCATAAAAACCTTCTGAATAAGCTTTCGCAGTTTTCTGATGGCTTTGTAACGCAAGTTCATCTTGAGCTTCGCGCGAAATATTCCATTCTTTTACCATTTTTTCACAATGTTCACCCATAGAAAGTCCGGTGCGTGGTTCTCGCACGGATGGCACTTGCAATTTAAAATCAGCAGGGCGCAAAGTAAAAAATAATTTTAATTTATCCAAAAAATTGTTAGCCACATGCATTTTCATTAATTTCCGCCCGAAAGAACGCGGAAAAGTGACAGGAATATCGCTATTTGAATCAACCCCGCCCGCAATTCCATTTTCCATTTCACCGGCAGATATTTTTAAAGCAATTTCAATCATGGATTCCAAACTGGATCCGCACGCGCGTTGCACGCTGTAACCAGGCGTATAAGGACTTAGTCCTGATCCCAAAACACACTCCCGCGCAAAATCCCAATCCAGTGAATTTCGAATGGTGCCGCCGATTGAGACGTCGCCGACGGTTTGATTGAGTAGATTAAATTTTTCTGCAAGGTTGTTTAAACAAGCGGTCATTAATTCTTGATTGGTGACATCGGCAAAAGTTGTCATGGATTTGACAAAAGGGGTTCGGATACCGCCAACAATAAAAACATCCTGGTTAATTTTCATAGGAAGGCTCCAATAGAGAGAATTTACTATATCATGCGAGCCTTTTTGAGTCTTTATCTCCTGGGTCGAAACATATCTTGATTCGCTTCGGGCTGGATAGCGGTTGCACGTCTTCGCTGAATTTGCGCTTCATGTCCTGGGATTGCTAAGAGCAATCCTTCCATGGGTCCTGCTTTATCTTTGTTTCGCAATTGATTGTAAAGTGATTGTTGGGTTTTCCCGTGCGTCGTGCAAATTTCTTGAAATCTTGCTTGAGCTTTTGCCCCATCGCGCGGATTTGCTGCCATGTTAGCTTTTAATTCGAGTAATTCGCTCTGCATCATTTCTGCGTCTTTTTTGCTTTTATGGTGTATCGAACTATCCATAGAAAAAACGCGTCGAAAACGAGATTGATCTTTTTGCTGAGTAAGAGGTTCAAGTTGTTTAAGCATGTCATTAATGCCAACGGAAGCAGTATATGCACCTTGAATGTCCCTTTTTTCAGATATGTTAAAATTTCTTTTAAATAATACGACGATTTCACCAAATGCCGGTAAAAAATGAGCGAAAGCTTCTTGTGGGGATTTTGCGACACTAACATTTTTTATTAAGTTTTGTCGTGTGGCACTATCAATATTGATTTCTTGCGTTGACTTTTCAGCAATATAAGTACGCATAAGTCTATCAATATCACTTTGGATCAGTTCATTTTCTTTTTCTTTTTTGTGACAGTTATAAATATCTTGTAAAAAATGCCAACTTTCTTCAGAAAATCTGTCTTTACATATTTTAGAAATGGTATTTCGAGCATTTTCTGCGAGCGGATCGGTAAGATAGCTTGTGGTAACGCCATCGATTTTGGCGTTATCAAAGTGATCTTGATTAAACCCATCTGTTGGTTGGACCATACGTTTTCTCGTTTTTTGTCGCCATATTTATATAATTATAATTCAAAGTGAGAATTTAAAAATTAAACTTATAATTCAATAAGTTGCGATTGGTTCGACTAAGCCCTTGCCTCCCAACCCAAAATAGATTGAAATAAGCACCTTCGTTCGTCCACATTGAGGTATCAATGAAAAAAATAGTCGAAACCGATATTGTGATCATCGGTGGTGGCATTGCAGGATTGTGGTTATTAAATCGATTACGGCAAATCGGTTATTCTGTCATTCTTTTAGAATCAAAAGCATTGGGCGCGGGACAAACCAATAAATCGCAAGGAATTATTCATGGTGGCGTGAAATATGCGCTGCAGGGCATGATGACGGTTGCAGCAGAGGCAATTGCTGAAATGCCAAAAATCTGGAACGAATGTTTGCACGGCAAAGGCGTGATTGATCTTTCTGAAGTGCCGATCTTATCGGAACATCAATATTTGTGGTCCACCGGTTCTCTTGCATCGAAAATCGCCACTTTTTTTGCAAGCATGTCATTGAAAGGCAATGTGCAGGAACTAAAACGCGATGATTTTCCGCTGATTTTTCAAAATCCGCAATTTAAAGGCCAAGTGTATTCGCTCGATGAAATTGTGATTGACGTACTCGCGCTGGTGCGTGAATTAGTAAAACCCAATCAAGATGTCATTTTTAAAATTGATCCACTGCAAGATGAGCAACTTATTTTTAATGCGCAAGGTCAATTAACTTCACTGGAAATTCAGGCAGAGCCAATTGAACCGATTCATGTCAAAGCGGAAAAATATATTTTTACAGCGGGCGCTGGCAACGAATCTCTTTTAGCCTCCTTAAAAAACAAAGGCATCGCCATGCAACGCAGGCCCTTGCACATGGTGGTTGCAAAAACCGGATTTTCCCAAACATTGTACGCACATTGTTTAGGTTTAAGTTCAACACCGCGAATTACCATCACAACGCATAAAACCGAAGAAGGCGAATTTGTGTGGTACATCGGCGGCCAAATTGCCGAAGAAGGCATCAAGCGCGATTCCCAAGAACAAATTGAGGCAACCAAAAAAGAATTAATGGAATTATTCCCTTGGCTCGATTTTTCCAAAACAGAATTTGCGACCTTTTTTGTCGATCGCGCCGAACCCTTGCAACCGGATGGCACACGTCCTGAATCTTGTTATGCAAAAGAAGTGGAAAATGTCATCGCCGCATGGCCTACCAAGTTAGCGCTTGCACCCAAATTAGCAGATGAAATTATTGCAATCTTAAATCGCGACAACGTAAAAAAAGAACTTGCCGACCTGCGTTTGCTTCGCGCCTGGCCGATCCCAGCGCTTGCAAAACCCGTGTGGGATGAGTTGTTATGAAATTGCAGTTGTTAGGCTCGACGGGCATTGAGGTCAGTCGCATCGGATTAGGCACTGTAAAAATCGGCAGAAATCAAAATGTGCATTATCCCGAAAATTTTTCTTTGCCATCGGATCAAGAAGTGATGGCATTGCTAGATTTTGCCAAACAGTCCGGAATTAATTTACTGGATACGGCGCCTGCTTATGGTCAGAGCGAAGAGCGTCTCGGGAAATTATTAAAAAACCAACGTGACGAATGGATCATTTCCACCAAAGCCGGCGAAGAATTTGTCGATGGCAAATCACATTTTGATTTTTCACCCAACGCCATCCAAAAAAGTATCGAGCGCAGTTTAAAACGCTTAAATACCGACATGATTGATATTTTATTGATTCACTCCAATGGCGAAGATAAAAAAATCATCGAAGAAAATCAGGTTTTTTCCACATTAGAAAAATTAAAACAATCCGGCAAGATCCGAGCCTTCGGCATGTCAACCAAAACACTCGAGGGTGGTTTACTTGCTGTGGATCGCTCCGATGTCGTGATGGTCACCTATAATCCTATTCACACCGAAGAAAAATCTGTCATCGAACACGCCTATGCAAAAAAGAAAGGGATTTTCATCAAAAAAGCCCTAGCCAGCGGCCATTTATCAAAAATTAGCGGCGATAATCCCGTACAAACCGCCATGCAATTTATTTTCAAAGAACCCGGCGTGACAAGCGTAATTTTAGGAACTTTAAATCCAGATCATCTACGAGAAGTTATTTCGCTATTATAAAAATATAAAAAAAATGCTTTTTATCCCCCTTTTTCCATGCAGTTTTCTTCTGCTGGGGTTTGGGTTTGTTTCAGGAGCGATTGCATTTCACGGACGAAATGCTTTAGTACAGGGAAGTACGCTCCCTGAGCGAGTGAAACAAACCCAAACCCCAGCAGAAGAAAACTGCATCCCCCCAACCGCTATGTTATACTTTTTCACTATAAGCGTAGGAAAGAAACATGAAAATCTACTTAGTCGGCGGTGCCGTACGCGATAAGATCCTAAATATTCCTCACAAGGAAAAAGATTGGGTCGTCGTCGGTAGCACTCCACAAGAAATGGAAAAAAAAGGTTTTCGCCCTGTCGGAAAAGATTTTCCCGTTTTTTTACATCCAGAGACACAAGAAGAATACGCGTTAGCCCGCACTGAAAGAAAAACCGGCAAAGGCTACAAAGGTTTTAATTTTAATACATCAGTCGATGTCACACTCGAAGACGATTTGAAACGCCGTGATTTAACCGTTAACGCAATCGCCGAAGACGAACACGGAAAACTGATTGATCCCTATCATGGTCTTGACGATCTTCAGAAAAAAATCCTGCGACATGTTTCACCTGCCTTTGTCGAAGATCCTGTGCGTGTATTGCGTGTCGCACGTTTTGCAGCGCGTTACCATTTTCTTGGATTTCATGTTGCTCCTGAAACGATTGACCTAATGAAAAAAATGGTCGAAGCAGGCGAAATCAATGCCTTAGTCGCAGAACGTGTCTGGAAAGAATTAGAACGCGCGCTCACTGAAAAAAATCCAGAAGCATTTTTTTTGGTACTTGCTGAGAGCGATGCACTTCCTATTTTATTTCCTGAAATAAATATAAAACAAAACGGTTTGCAGTCGCTGAAAAATGCAACCGCCAAAACATCCGATAGCGAAATCCGATTCGCCATACTGACGCATGATTTAACCCAAGATCAACTCAAAAAATTATCCGAGCGTTATCGAATTCCTAGTGATTATCGTGATCTCGCTTTATTAGTGTCACGATTCCTTCCTGATTATGAACGTGACAAAACGTTATCCGCAAAAGAAACGTTAACTTTATTACTGGGTGTTGACGCTTTTCGCCGTGAAGAACGGTTTAAAAAATTTTTACTGGCGTGCGCCATTGTGACCCACCAAGATTCCGATTGGCTAATGAAAGCTTACGCCGCTGCCAAAACGGTCAATATCCAAGAATTAATCCAAGCCGGCTTTACCCAAAAAGCATTAGCCGACAAAATTAACGAACAACGTGAATTAGCGATCCAAAACGCGAAACAATCTTGACTTATTTTTCCGCCTAATTTACTGTTTTGCCATTAAAATCCATATTAGGAGTCTCACGTGAAGCTGAAACATCTTTTAACTCCCCTGGCGATTGCCGCGAGCTTATCTACCAGCGCATTTGCAGCTGACACCGCAAAGCCCATGAACGCTGCGGAACAAAAACAAATAGAAGATGTGGTTCATAATTATTTAGTCAAAAACCCTGAAGTTTTAGTCGAAGCGTTGCAAGCCCTGCAACAAAAACAAATCGATGAAGCCCGCAAAACCATCCAAAAAACCCAAGAAACCGCGCCGAAATTTGCCAATGAACTTTTCCATCAAGCCAATGATCCTTCGACAGGCAATGCCAAAGGCAAAGTGACCATCGTCAACTTTTTTGATTACCAATGCCCACATTGCTTGCACATGACACCGATTTTGGATGCGGTCATGAAAGCAGATCCCGAAGTCCGCCTGGTCTTCAAAGAATTCCCCATTCGCGGCGCGAATTCTGAATTTGCTGCAAAAGCCGCTCTTGCCGCTAAATTACAAGGCAAATACTTAGAATTCCACAAAGCTTTAATGCAAGATGTCACCCAACAACAACTTCTGACCGAAGATTCTGTCATGAAGGTTGCACAAGCCGTCGGCCTCAATGTCGACAAATTAAAAACCGACATGAAGAGCGATGCGATCGCCCAACAAATCAAAGACAACCTAAAATTGGGACAAAACTTGCAATTATTGGGCACCCCAGCTTATTTCATTGCGAAAACCAATGTAACGACCGCAGGCCCCATCACTTTCGTTCCCGGCCAGATGGAACAACCCCAATTGGAGGCAACCATTAAAAAAATGGAGTAAAACAATCTTTTAACTTGAATGTGCTGAACTATTTATAATAGAATAGCGCCGTGATTGCGGGGTGGAGCAGCCTGGTAGCTCGTCGGGCTCATAACCCGAAGGTCGTTGGTTCAAATCCAGCCCCCGCTACCAAGAAATGAAAAAATAAGAAAACCCCTGATGGGGTTTTTTGTTTTTTAAAGTGGGTTGAAGTATGAGAGGTATAGACATAAGCTTGCGAGACCGTTTGGCTGCGATTGTGACAGCCTTAGGGTATGAGTTTGTCGGAAGCGAACTCGCAGGTCAGGGCCGCGGATCGGTATTACGAGTATATATCGATAAAGATCAAGGAGTTACAGTCGATGACTGCTCCAAGGTTAGCCGCCAAATCAGCGCCATGCTGGATGTCGAAGACCCGATTCAGGGTCAATACTCTCTGGAAGTTTCATCCCCCGGATTAGATAGGCCATTATTTGAGATCAGCCACTTTCAAAAATACATAGGCCAAAAAGTAAAAATCCGACTGCTAGCGCCAATCGATACACGGCGGAACCTAGTCGGTATATTGACCCGAGTCGAGGGGATGAATATTCATCTTATAGTCGATGCGGTAGAAGTGGTTGTACCATTTTCTGAAATTGATAAAGCAAAATTAATTGCAGAGTTTTAAATGAGGTGACTGACGCTATGAACAAAGAAATTTTATTAGTTGTTGAAGCGGTGTCCAACGAAAAAGGTGTGGATAAAGATGTTATTTTTCAAGCAATTGAAGCTGCTTTGGAAATGGCAACCAAAAAACGCGCAGGCGCCGAAATTGACGTCAAGGTAACCATTGATCAAAAAACCGGTGACTATAAAACTGTTCGCCGCTGGTTGGTGATCGACGACGCACAAGAAGATGAAGAAGGTGACGGCGGCACAGCCAAATTAACCTTAACCGAAGCGAAAAAAAGAAATCCGCACATAAACGTCGGCGACTATGTCCAAGAAGACATGGAATCCGTTGAATTTGGCCGCATCGCGGCACAAAAAGCGAAACAAGTGATCGTTCAAAAAGTATTGGAAGCTGAACGCGCCCAAGTCGTCAATGCTTACAAAGAACGTTTAGGCCAATTAGTCACGGGTGTTGTCAAAAAAGCAACCCGCGAGTTTGTCATTTTAGATTTAGGCAATAACGCCGAAGCCATTTTAACCCGCACCGAAATGATTCCGCATGAAGCCATGCGCATCAACGATCGCGTCCGTGCTTATTTATATGAATTGCGTTCCGATGTAAAAGGCCCGCAAATGGCAGTCAGCCGCACACGCCCACAAATGTTAGTGGAATTATTCAAAATTGAAGTGCCTGAAATTGGCGAAGAATTAATTGAAATCAAAGGCGCTGCTCGCGATCCCGGTTCCCGCGCCAAAATCGCTGTAAAAACCAATGACAAACGTATCGACCCTATCGGCGCTTGCGTCGGTATGCGCGGTTCACGTGTACAAGCTGTTTCCGGTGAATTAGGTGGTGAACGAGTTGATATCGTTCTTTGGGATGATAACCCAGCGCAACTCGTGATTAATGCGATGGCGCCTGCTGAAGTGGCATCCATTGTAGTGGATGAAGACACTCATACTATGGATATCGCAGTGAAAGAAGAACAATTATCCCAAGCCATCGGACGTAACGGCCAAAATGTTCGTTTAGCGAGTGAACTGACCGGTTGGAAATTAAACGTCATGTCAGAATCCCAAGCAAAAGAAAAAACCGCCGCCGAAGAAGAATCCGTGCTCACTCTTTTCCAAGAAAAATTAGGCATCGATGAAGACATGGCCGCTGTATTAGTGGGCGAAGGCTTCACCACGCTCGAAGAAATCGCTTATGTCCCCTTACAGGAATTATTAGAAATTGATGGCTTCGACGAAGAATTAGTGAATGCATTGCGTGAACGCGCAAAAGGCGAATTGCTCACAAAAGCCATTGCCGAAGAACAATCCTTAAAAGCAGAACCCGCTCAGGATTTATTGGAAATGGAAGGCATGGATCGACATGTCGCGTATGTGTTAGCAAACCATGGAATTATTACGCGCGAAGATCTGGCAGAACAATCCGTTGATGACTTATTAGAAATCGGCGAACTGGATGAAGATACAGCCGCAAAACTGATTATGACAGCTCGTAAACCGTGGTTTGATTCAGACCACGCAGAATAGGATTCAGGAGGCTTGATGGTTAAGAATGAAGTGCCAGAAAAAAAACGCACCGTAAAAAAAATTGAAACACCTGCTGTGACAAAAACGGGCGTGTCGGTTGCGAAATTTGCAGCGGATACTGGCGTGACTGTGGACCAATTGCTTATTCAGCTAAAAAACGCTGGAATTCAAGTGGGCGCAGACGATCATCTTTCCGAAGAAACCAAGCAAAAACTATTACGTTACTTGCAAAAACATCATGGCGCAAAAAATGAAGCCGGCGCTCAAGAAAAAATTATTTTACGTCGCGCAAAAACCAGCGAAATAAAAGTATCCGGCACCCAAGGCGCAGGAAAAACCATTAGCGTCCAAGTTCGTAAAAAACGAACTTACGTCAAACGTCCGATGATGGAAGAACAACAAAAAACAACCAGTGCATCTGACACAGTCGAAGTCCTGCCGCCACAAGAAATCAAAGAAGAACAAATCACGACCGAAGTGACTACGCCAGTCGCTGGCGCGTCAGCCCAAGCGGAAACTAAGACTGCAACGGCAGAAACCCAACAACCCGCAACCAAAGAAAAAGAAAAACCAAAAACGGCGGCTGTGGAACCCAAACGCAAAGACAAGCCTGGCTTTTCCCGCGAACAAGAAGAAGAATCCGATCGTCACAAAAAGAAAAAACGCGGTCGAGGCGGTTATGAAGACGATCATCGTTACGACGCCATTTTAGGAAAAGGCGGCGATCTCAATCTGGTCATGAGTGATGAGCTGATGGAGCAACGTCGTATCCGCAGCAAATCCGGCCGCACCCGAAAATTAATGCAAGTCCAGGCCTTTAATAAGCCTGTTGCACCCATGGTCAGAGAAGTCACTATCCCAGAAACCATCACCGTTGCTGATCTCGCCCAAAAAATGTCGATCAAGGGCGCTGAAGTCATCAAAGCCATGATTAAAATGGGCGCGATGGTCACGATCAATCAAGTGATTGATCAAGAAACAGCGATGTTGGTCGTCGAAGAAATGGGGCATAAAGCAAAACCCATTAGCGCTTACGCTCTCGAAGAAGCGTTAGCCAAAGACACCGAACAAGATATTCAAGGCGAAGCGGTATCTCGTGCGCCGGTCGTGACCATCATGGGCCATGTCGATCACGGGAAAACATCCTTGCTAGACTATATTCGCCGCACCAAAGTCACGGCGATGGAAGCAGGTGGCATAACACAGCACATTGGTGCATACCATGTCGAAACACAAAAAGGTGTGATTACCTTTTTGGATACACCGGGCCACGCTGCATTTACTGCGATGCGTGCACGCGGTGCAAAATTAACTGATATTGTTATTCTCGTGGTTGCAGCCGATGACGGCGTGATGCCGCAAACCATTGAAGCGATCACTCACTCACAAGCTGCGAATGTGCCGATTATTGTTGCAGTCAACAAGATGGATAAACACGAAGCGGATCCTGATCGTGTCAAAAATGAATTAGCTAAATATAATTTAATCCCCGAAGAATGGGGCGGCGAAACCATGTTCGTGCCGATTTCTGCTAAAACAGGACAAGGCATTGATGCGTTGCTGGATTCTATTTTAGTGCAAGCCGAAGTTTTATCATTGACCGCGATTGTAGATTGTCCTGCTCGTGGTGTCGTCATTGAATCGCGTTTGGATAAAGGTCGCGGTGCTGTTGCTAGCGTATTAGTGCAACAAGGTACGTTACACAAAGGTGATTTAGTCTTGATGGGTTTTGAATATGGACGAGTGCGTGCCTTATTTGATGAAACCGGCAAACAAGTTGAAATAGCAGGCCCATCGATTCCAGTCGAAGTGTTAGGATTATCCGGTGCGCCGAACGCAGGTGATGAATTTGTTGTGGTGTCCGATGAAAAACGTGCCCGCGAAGTTGCGATGTTCCGTCAAGGCAAATTCCGTGAAATTAAATTGGCACGACAAAATGCGTCCAAGCTCGAAAATATTTTACAAAGCATGGGGACAGACCAATCTGAACAGCGTACGTTAAATATTTTATTAAAAGCGGACGTACAAGGTTCTGCGGAAGCACTTTCACAAGCTTTATCCGAATTATCCGCGCCAAACGTCAAAGTAAAAATTATCACCAGCGGTGTCGGCGGTATTAATGAAAGCGATGTCAACTTAGCACTCGCATCCGGTGCCATTATTATCGGCTTTAACGTGCGCGCGAACATCGAAGCCCGCAAATTAATCGAAACCGAAGGCGTCGACGTTCATTATCACAGTATTATTTATGAAGTAATCGATGAAGTGAAACGCGCAATCAGTGGCTTCATGAAACCTGAAATCCAGGAAAAAATTGTCGGTCTCGCACAAGTGCGCGATGTGTTCCGTTCATCAAAAATCGGCGCAATTGCAGGATGTATGGTGTTGGAAGGTGTGGTACGACGCAACAACCCAATCCGTGTATTGCGCGATAACGTTGTGATTTACGAAGGCCATTTGGAATCCTTACGCCGCTTTAAAGACGACGTCAGCGAAGTGCGTGCAGGTACCGAGTGCGGTATCGGCGTGAAAAATTACAACGACGTCAAAGCCGGCGATCAAATTGAAGTTTTCGAAAAAATTGAAGTAAAAAGAGCGCTCTAAAAATGCCAAAACGATATAGCCGCATGCAACGCATCGGCGATTTAATTCAAACCGCACTCGCTGATATTTTACAGCGTGAAGCGGAAAATATGGGGCTCGGTATCATCAGTGTCACCGGCGTCAATGTTTCTCCCGATATGTCGTTTGCAAAAATTTATGTGAGTGTTTTAGATGAAGAACACGCTGAAAATATTTTAAAAAATCTGAATGAAGCCACCAAATCCCTGCGTTATGAACTCGCGCATGCCGTGAAATTACGTGTGACCCCCGAATTGAGATTTTATTACGACGATTCGACATTACGCGGCAACCGGATTTCTTCTTTAATTAATACTGCATTAAAAGATAATAAGTCTGAAAACGATGAATGAAAAAAAAGTTAAAAAAAATATTGACGGCATTTTGCTGCTTGATAAATCGCTCGGGGATTCTTCCAATAGCGCATTACAAAAAGTAAAACGATTATTTTCAGCTAAAAAAGCAGGTCACACTGGCAGTTTAGACCCGCTAGCGACTGGCATGTTGCCCATTTGTTTTGGAGAAGCGACGAAATTTTCACAATTTTTGTTGGAATCCGATAAACGCTATCGTGTCACTATCAAGTTAGGCATCAAAACCACGACAGGTGATAAAGAAGGTTCCATTATCCAAACACGACCCGTTGAAAATATTACTCTCGAACGTGTTGAGATGGTTTTACAGAATTTTTTGGGTACCATTCAACAAATTCCACCGATGTATTCTGCCATCAAACATCAGGGCAAACCATTATATGAGCTCGCGCGTCAGGGAATCGAAATTGAGCGCGCGGCCCGTACTATCACAATTTTTAGTCTCGAATGCGATGAAATAGAAACAGATTCTCTTGTGGTAGACGTGCATTGCAGCAAAGGCACTTACGTGCGCACACTGGCTGAAGATATTGGCGAAGCATTAGGTTGTGGCGCGCACGTTGCTGAATTACGTCGAATTTCAGTGACGCCTTATCAAGATCATCCGATGTTTACACTCACGGCATTGGAAAAACTGGCTGAAGAAAAAGGTTCTGAAGCATTAACGCAATTGTTGATGCCCGTTGAATCGTCCGTCCAGGGGCTGGCTACCATTCAATTATCGACTTCAGCGGTCTTTTATATTCGTATGGGTCAATCCGTGATGGTCCCCAATCTTCCTCGCAGCGGTATCGTTCGACTTTACACCGAAAATCGATTTCTGGGGGTGGGCGAAATCCTGGAAGATGGTCGAGTGGCCCCAAAGCGATTGGTGCAACATATCTGAACAAATAAAGGAATCCCTTGCTACCAATCACTGACCTCGTTACAATACGTGCCTCATTAAAGTACTGAATTGAATAAGTTGGAGTTTTAAACAATGGCATTAACAGCAGTTGCTACCGCAGATATTATCAAGACCCATCAGCGCGCCAAAGGCGACACGGGTTCCACAGAAGTTCAAATCGCGCTTCTGACCGCTCGCATCGAAAAATTAACCGAGCATTTAAAGACCAATACCCACGATTTCCATACCCGTTATGGTTTGACCAACATGGTTAGCCAACGCCGTCGTTTATTGCGTTATTTAAAACGGACTGATTCCGTTAAATATCAGCAACTCATTGAAAAATTGGAAGTTCGCGGCTAATTGACGCGGTGATAATTATATTCTCCGCGGCTTTCCGCGGAGTTCTTTCTTGAACTAATACAGGATATTCCTTGTGGCAGCAGTGAAAAAAACCTTTCGCTACGGCGATCATACCGTAACCCTAGAAACTGGCGTCATGGCCCGGCAGGCAACTGCGGCTGTTTTGGTCAGCATGGATGATACCGTTGTACTCGTGACTGTCGTGGGACAGGAGAGTGACAGCGAAGACCGCGACTTTTTCCCCCTGACCGTCAATTATCAAGAACGCACCTATGCAGCAGGCCGAGTCCCAGGCGGCTACTTTAAACGCGAAGGCAAGCCCAGCGAGAAAGAAACTCTGACTTCCCGCCTGATTGACCGTCCTGTGCGTCCATTGTTCCCCAAAGGCTTCAATTACGAAGTCCAAGTGGTGGCAACCGTATTGTCTATGAACCCCCAAATTGACCCGGATATCCCAGCGATGTTAGGCGCATCGGCCGCTTTGACCCTGTCTGGCATGCCTTTTTTGGGCCCTTTAGGCGCAGCACGCGTCGGTTACAAAGACGGCAGCTTTTTATTAAATCCGACCATGGCTCAATTGGAAACGTCTGAATTAGATATGGTGGTCGCAGGCACTGAAAAAGCCGTCTTGATGGTTGAATCCGAAGCCAAAGAACTACCTGAAAAAACCATGTTAGGCGCTGTCATGTTCGCTCACCGCGAAATGCAAACTGCGATCCAAGCCATCAAAGAACTCGCTCGCGAAGCGGGCAAACCTGCTTGGGACTGGAAACCACCTGCATTGAACAGCACCATTGAAAAACGCACCCATGAATTGGCTGAAGCCGAACTCGCTCGTGCTTATCAAATTGCAGATAAAATGGAACGCCAAAACACCATCACCGAAATTCGTGACAATGCGATCGAAAAAATTCTCGCAGAAAATAATCAGGATGAATCACTGCTTAACGACATCAAATATGTGTTAAATAACTTAGAAAGCAAAATCGTCCGCGGCCGAATTTTACAAGGCCAACCCCGAATTGATGGTCGCGATACCAAAACGGTTCGTCCGATTTCAATTCAAGTCGGTGTATTACCTCGAACACACGGTTCTGCGTTGTTTACGCGTGGTGAAACCCAAGCATTGGTTGTTGCAACACTCGGTACTGAACGTGATGCGCAAACCATTGATGCACTCGAAGGCGAACGCAAAGAAACCTTCATGCTGCATTACAATTTCCCCCCGTATTCCGTGGGCGAAGTCGGTTTTGTCGGCAGTCCAAAACGTCGTGAAATTGGTCACGGTAACCTTGCAAAACGCAGCGTCAATCCGATTTTACCAAGCCAATCTGAATTTGCTTATGTGTTACGCGTGGTTTCAGAAATTACGGAATCCAACGGCTCAAGTTCCATGGCATCGGTTTGCGGCACCAGCTTGGCATTAATGGATGCCGGCGTGCCAACTCGTGCACATGTTGCGGGTATTGCAATGGGATTGGTCAAAGAAGGCGAAAAATTCGCTGTCTTAACCGATATCTTGGGTGATGAAGATCATTTAGGCGACATGGATTTCAAAGTGGCGGGCACTCTAAAAGGTGTGACGGCATTACAAATGGATATCAAAATTGATGGTATCACCGAAGAAATCATGCGCGTTGCGCTGGATCAGGCCAACGAAGGTCGTCAGCATATCTTAAAAATTATGGAACAAACGATCAACTCACCGCGAACCGAAATGTCAGCTTATGCCCCACGCATTTTAACTATGCGGGTACCGACGGATAAAATTCGTGAAGTCATTGGTAAGGGTGGCGTGACGATTCGTTCTTTGACCGAAGAAACGGGAACGGTTATTGATATTACGGATGATGGTGAAGTACGTATTGCTGCAGCGGATCTGGCTGCCTGCGAAGAAGCTAAACGCCGTATTGAAAAATTAACAGCGGATGTGGCGATTGGAACCATTTATGAAGGTACAGTCACCAAATTAATGGATTTTGGTGCCATCGTGACATTTTTACCAGGCAAGACGGGTCTCGTTCATATTTCACAAATTGCGCATGAACGCATTGCGAAAGTGTCGGATAAATTAAGCGAAGGACAAGTGGTTCGTGTCAAAGTCCTCGAAATTGATCGTCAGGGCAAAATCCGATTGAGCATGAAAGAAGTTATTGAAGAGAAATAAAACGGCTTTCGTCATTGCGAGGCCTGTTTTTTAGGCCGAAGCAATCTCTAAAAAGATTGCTTCACCGCTTCGCGGTTCGCAATGACGACGTATTTTTAAGGATCTTCCATGGACCGACTAAAAACGCTATCCATTTCCTCCTGGCAAGAAAACTTTAATCCCACTTTCCAAACCGAACTCACCGAATCGTTAGAAAAAGGCCAAGTCCTTTTCATGCCAGCATTATCTTTTCAATTGACGGCAGAAGAAAAAAAAATTCTATCCCAAAAAATTATTAACCCTAAAACCAAAAACATTAGCTTTAATCAGTTGACCAAAGAATTGCGCGGCGTTGCAAAAAATAATTCGGATCTCGAAAATTCTTTAATCTACAATGTTGTCTCACGTTTTTCACAGCAATCGCTGGAGTTGATTAATCAGCTTTTCCCCCAGTATCAAAAATCACTGATCATCGGTCGCACCAGTTTTCGTCCTGTAGAAATTAAAGGCCGCATGAGTTCATACCGCAAAGATGATACCCGCTTGCACGTTGACGCATTTCCTGCCAATCCCAATCACGGCTGGCGGATTCTCCGCGTTTTTTCAAATATCAACCCTAACAATCAACCGCGTGTCTGGCGCTTAGGTGAGCCATTTGAAATCGTCGCGAAACAATTTCTGAATCGCTTAAAAAAACCGATACGCGGCAGTCATACGCTTTTGCATTTATTAAAAATTACTAAAAAACGCCGAACCCTGTACGATCATTACATGCTGCAATTACACGACAATATGAAAGCCGATGAGCATTATCAAAAAAATGCTGATCAAGCTGAAATTCAATTTCCCGCAAATACGACCTGGGTCGTGCAAACCGATCATGTTTCGCATGCTGCCATGTCAGGTCAGCATCTTTTAGAACAAACGTTTTATTTACCCGTGAACGCGATGGCAAATCAACAACATGCGCCACTGCGCGTGTTAGAAAAATTGTTGCAAAGACCTCTGGCTTAATCTCTATTTATTACCTCTGACTCGTCACTGAAATATGAAAAACGCATGCTGGAGGTGCTCTTTTGTTTTATTTATTAGGAATTGCTTATGTTAAAACAATTTAAGAAAAAATTGCGTCACTCACAAACTTATGCGGAAGAAATTTTGTGGTCATATTTAAGAAACAGAGAATTTGCTTATAAATTTCGTCGTCAACATGTTTTGCAAGGATATATAGTGGATTTCGTTTGTTTAGAAAAAAAATTAATTATTGAATTAGATGGCAAACATCATGCGGAAAAAATTGATTACGATAATTTGAGAACACAAGCACTTCAAAAAGATGGATTTACTGTGCTTCGTTTTTGGAACAATGATGTATTTTCTAACGTAGAATTCGTTCTGGAAAAAATTGAACGAGAATTGAACTCTTTACCGCTATCACGGAAAAACACCCCTCACCCGCAACACAAAAAACGTGTTGCGACCTCTCCCACAAGGGGAGAGGTGAAAAGCATTCTGCGTTGAAAGACCACCGATCACCTCTCCCCTTGTGGGAGAGGTCGACGCGCGAAGCGCGGCGGGTGAGGGGTGCTTATCCGACCCGATTCACCAGGCTCAAAAACTCCGTCCTCGTTCGCCGATCTTTTCTGAAAGTACCGAGCATAACGGACGTTGTCATCACAGAATTTTGTTTTTCCACGCCGCGCATCATCATACATAAATGCTTGGCTTCAATAATAACGCCGACACCGGATGCACCAGTGATTGATAAAACCGTTTCCGCAATTTGTTTCGTCAATTTTTCCTGAACTTGTAAACGTCTGCCATACATGTCAACAATGCGGGCGATTTTAGATAATCCTAAAATTTTGCCTTTTGGCAAATAGGCAACATGGCATTTTCCAATAAATGGCAGCAAGTGATGTTCACACAGTGAATACAATTCAATATCTTTTACAATGATCATTTCATCATTGTCAGTTTCAAATAACGCGCCATTGACAATTTTTTCAATGGATTGTTGATAGCCTTGCGTTAAAAATTGCAAAGCTTCCGCAGCGCGCTGCGGCGTTTTTTTCAAACCATCACGATTTAAATCTTCACCGAGTTCTTCGATAATTTTAGAAAAATATTTTTGCATTAAAACCCTAACCTGGCGGCCACATCATCGGTCGACCACCCAAAAAGTGCATGTGGATGTGAAAAACCGACTGACCGGCGCCTGCATTACAATTCATGACGACACGATAACCTTCTTCGGCAATATTAAAGTCCTTCGCTAACTTTTTTGCGACTTGGACCATATGACCGATTAATTCATTGTCAGCGGTGGCGAGATCATTCAGGGTTGCTATGTGTTTCTTTGGCATAATCAATTTATGGTGTGGGGCTTGGGGATTAATATCATCAATCGCCACGACTTTATCATCTTGATAGATCAGTTTAGCCGGTATCTCACCCTTGATTATCTTACAGAATAAGCAATCCATCCAAGTCTCCTCATTTTTTTTGTCATTGCAGGAGCGTCAGCGACGAAGCAATCTCTTAGAGATTGCTTCGCCGCCTTCGGCGGCTCGCAATGACAACAATAAGGCGCCTAGTTTAAAAGGTTGTCGAGAATTTTTCCAGTTTTATGACACGTAATAATTGATTCCGACACCGGGATTGGATTTCCAGGTGCAGGTCGCGCCATTATAAGACAGCGGTCTTATATCAGGGTCTACTCCTTTGGCCGAAATAACGAAGACACAGGTTTTGGAGACGAAATTGGGATCCGCGTCATTTTTCGCTGTCGTCAGCACCAGCGTATAGGCCTTATCAAAATCGCCATATTGATCAGAATCCATACCATATTTTTGCGGATTAGCCTTATCAATTTTGAAATGATCAATTTTTGACCCATCTTCCTTTTGAAACCAGATGTGCCCGACTTCATTGATCACCGCCAATTGGGCATTCCAGGTGCCGTTATCGGAATAGACTTCTTCCCACATCTGCGGGGCCGGAGCCGCTAAAAGAGCACAGGGGACCGCGAGAGCTGCTATCAAAAGCCAATATCGCATCATCTTCATATGAGTTCCTTCTCAAGTAAGTGAAAATTTATCATGGATCCCCTCTACGCCTGTTGTCAATGACAGAGGTTAATAGTAAAGTGGGCAGTCCTTTTTTTAGACGTTTTAGAGTATGCAGATATTAAATATTGCGGGTTATCAATTTATTGCTTTAACGGCGCTTCCTGATCTTCAGGCCCGTTTACTTGCGCATTGTGAGTCACAGCAACTGAAAGGGACGATTTTATTAAGCCCAGAAGGCATGAATGTGAGTCTTGCAGGTCCGCCAGAAAATATTGAGCGTTTTAAACTATTTTTAAAAGAAGATCCGCGTTTTGCGAGTATGACGTTTCGTGAAAGTTTTTCAGCAGAAGTCCCTTTTGACTGTCTGAAAGTTAAAATTAAAAATGAAATTATTACCATGCGGGAACCGACCGTCGCCGCAGAAAAAAATTCTGCACCGAAAATTTCCCCACTCGAATTTAAAAAATGGCTAGATGAAAATCGTGACATCACGGTTTTAGATACGCGTAATGATTATGAAGTGCGTTTTGGTACATTTAAAAATGCGGTGAATCTCGCCATTAATGATTTTTCTGAATTTCCAAAAGAAACGAAAAAAATTTCCCGCGAAAAACCCATCGTGATGTTTTGCACGGGCGGCATTCGTTGTGAAAAAGCGGCGCTTTATCTTTTGCAAAATGGCTTTGAAGAAGTTTATCAATTGCAGGGCGGGATTTTAAATTATTTTTCAGAAACGGGTGGTGCGCATTTTGATGGGGAATGTTTTGTGTTCGACCAGAGGGTTTCTTTGGATGTGAATTTGCGTGAAACGGGTACTAGGCAATGTGTGAAATGCGAAGGGCCCGTGAAAAATAATTTTTGTCATTGCCAGTAGCTTGTCATTGCGAGTCGCGTAGCGGCGAAGCAATCTCTAAAAGATTGCTTCGTCGCAAAAAGCGCTCCTCGCAATGACGAGGGGTTAGTTAACATATTAATTTAAGGAACGAATATGAGCTTAAAACAAATTGATTCCGGTCGTCAGGTGCCAAACGATGTCAATGTCGTGATTGAGATTCCTTCACGCAGTGATCCAGTCAAATACGAAGTCGATAAAAAAAGCGGCGTCTTGATGGTCGATCGTTTTGTTGCAACCTGTATGCATTATCCGTGTGATTATGGATTTATTCCGCAGACGTTGTCTGAAGATGGTGATCCGGTGGATGTGTTAGTGGTGGCTCCCTATTCTTTGATTCCAGGTGTAATCGTGCGTTGCCGTCCAGTCGGCATGTTGCGCATGACGGATGAATCCGGCGTCGATGCAAAAATTCTCGCGGTGCCGATTGATAAATTATCGGCGCGTTATAAAGATGTGCAAAAGCCGGAAGATTTAGGCGTTGAGATGCTTGCTTCGATCGCGCATTTTTTTCAGCACTATAAAGATTTAGAACCCGGCAAATGGGTGAAAATTGATGGCTGGGACAATGCCGAAGCTGCCAAGGCTGAGATTATGGCGAGTGTGAAGCGCTACCAGACCGAAAAAGTGTAATGAACAATTACCTTTTGCCATCTTGAGAACGGGACAATCCTGTACCTCTGTTTTCTGGCTGCTGTTGTTGTTCTGTCCTTGGTCGTACAGCAATGGCAGCTGACTGAGTGCGATGAGAAGAAAGAACTCGAGCATCAGTTTGAGGCTCGTAATCATCTAAATTATCCAATCTACCCGTTATTTTTTTGCCGTCCCACATAATGAATCTTTTCGTCTGATCATTATCGTTGCCTTGTAAGAGCATGTAAAGATTATCTCTAACATGGGTGTAAGTGCATTGGCCATCTTTTATATCCATGTTTTTTCTTATAACGGGCGGTTGGATATGTGTATTATTCCTTACGCAGCTTAATGCTTGTTTATTTGGAACTTTTGCTTCCAAGGTCTTCAGCCATTCTAGGCGAGCTTTTTCGTTTTGTAATTTTTGAAAAACAGCGTCAGTTCTTATTTGTTCTATTGCCAGAGCTTTGGGAGGGCTATAATGATGTGAAAAAACACCAGTCGGCAAATTGATTGTACTGGGTGCATAATGAAATTGACCCTTTTCATCAACAAAAATATTACCTAAAACGTATAAACGTCCACTTTTTTCATCTTCAGTAAATGAAGTAGGATCCAGATTTAATCCTCTAATATCAGTCATGCGTTCAGACGAAATATTATATTTACCTTTATAGTTAGTTAATAATTCTGCTCCTTTATCTTCTATCGCAACTTTAATACCCTTGCTACTGCCTGGAATAGGTGGTTTAAGGCGGTTGGTAGCTTCTGCAATAGTTGAAATAGGCTGTCGAGCTATTGTGCCTGCTCCTAATTCAGTGTATTCATCTAAACAAGTTCCTCTGGAATCATCATTTTGCAAATCTTCATTTGGCAAAGTTAAATAAAAATTACCACGTAGTCTGTAACAAATGCGATCATTAATTGTTCGAGATTCATTACAAAACAATTGATTATCAGAAATAAATTTTCGAGTCTGAGGTGGAACCCCCATATCGGCCAAATGCGCTGCTTGTTCGGCAAGTGCACTTTCCAGCTGAGTGGGAAGTTTTTCAGCATTGGAAGGGCGCCGAGAAGGTGTTTTTTGTTCACTCAACTGTTCTTTATGCTCGTTATTAAGCAAAGGAGTGTTTTCAGTTTGCCGTTTTTGAGCTTGGGCTTCTGCTGCTTCTGCTTGTTTGTATTCGCGATATTTTTTGCGGCCGTACCAAATGCCAAGACCAACTAATGCTAGTCCGGCAATAATCAATAGAGCGCCTGTAACAGCTAGACCAACAACAGCGCTGACACCTAATAAAGCCGCGCCGCTTGAAAGACCTCCTAATAGACCCGTACCTGTGGCGCCTGCTACGTAAAAACCACCAGCAGTTCCTGCAGCACAACCTATAGCAATTCCAGCCGTGCCGCCCGTAATTGCTTTTGCTCGACCCCACGGGTCACCTTGTGGACGAGTTGCTTTTAATTCGGAAAGCTCAACCTCCGGGGCTTCCTGGGGCCTATTTCTAGGACTAACAGGTATTCTAGCAGCTGGTTTACGATGATATTCATCCCATAAAAACCAGAGAGCATCTTTTGCTTCATTTTGTCTAACTTTAAATTCAGCATTATCTTTCTCTTCGTTTTTTGGGGGAGACTCAGGTCGTCGCAACGGTGATTTCGCTCTTTGTGGAGAAGGCTGTCTTTCAGTTCCAGCCAAAGGAACAGGTTGAAGACCAATACGAAGAGGACTTATATGCATAGTTTCAATAGTAACAATTTGTGCTGACAAGGCATTCAATTGTTGTTGACATCGCATAATTGCATCCAGACGCGCTTTTTTTTGGTCCGCAAGTTTTTTTTTGGCATTTTCAATTTCAGCTTTTTGCGCATCGATTTCTTGTTGTTTTGAACGTAATTCTTGGAAAACTGTGACATCTCTTTCCAGCGATTGTCTTTTTTTATTAATTGCGGTAATAACAGCTTGTTCTGCTTGAATTGCGTCATCAATTGTTTTTTGAAAATGTGCGAGAGTCAGTGAGTTTTCGCTTGGCACGAAAGCAGAATGTAAATCATTCAGAGCAGTTTTAACATTACCCCATCCAGATCCTTGAATGTCCGCCGTGTCATCTGCCTCTTTTTTTGCTTTAGCGCTGGGTGATAGCACCGCTTTTTTTGCGTCCGCTTTTATTAATTCATCGCGAACGGATTTTATGGCAAGAACGGTTTGGCCTATTTCTTTAGCGTCGCCTCCTTGAGCTAAAGCAGTTTTGAGCTTATTTAAAGCCGCTATTTGTTCTGTGGATTTTACAAGTTGATCAGCCTGATCTTGATTAAATTTATCGAATGTTGTTTTTGCCTCTTTTTCTTCTTCTTTCCAATCTAGAAGTTGAATAGTGGGAACAGCAAGTAGTCCCTCATATTTCACTTCGAACTGGGTTTCGACTGTTTTTTTGAGTTTTGCTAAACGACGAGTTTCATTGCTATGAAATGTCTGTAATTCACCTCTTAGACTACTTAGCTTGTCAAATTTATCTTGATTCGATATCTGTTTAAATTCATCCGAACCAGATAATTTGCCCATGGTAATATCTGAAGCCGTTTGGGCTGCTTGGGTTATTTTTGCAGATAGTCTTGTTACTGTTATTGTAGTGATTTTTTTTAATGAATGTGCAGTTTCATAATCTGCTTCTTTATAATCTTTTGCTGCTTCAGCAAATATGTTGCCTGCTATTGTTTCAAGTTTTGTATTTAATTGAAGTTTAAAATTTCCGATTTTCGTTTTGTAAGCATCCAATCTATCTATAAGACTTTGTTCATGTTTTTTATCGAGAGGCTGTACTTGAAATCCGGGATTACTTGCGATGGCTCTCGCGGCTCCTGCTTGTTGTTCAAGGCGGGCAAGTTCTGCATCTGATTTATTTAAGCCATTGGCTAAGCGAAGCATATTGCCTGCGTGGTAGGCCATCAGGAATTTTCGAACCTTAATACCGTTTAGTTCTTTGCTCTTATCATTAAGCAAAAGAAGGATTTTGTCCGGTGGTAAATGCAGCCTACCCTCTAGAAATTTTTTGGGAGCGCGTTGGTCATATTCGACAAGAAAATTTTTAAACAATGTGTCGTATGCAGTTTTAGTAAGAAATTTATCCCCAACTCTTCCTAGCCAATCTTCTAACATTACAACTTTTGCATTTTCTTGCTGTCGGGGCACTGTCGGTTCAGTTTGTGCGGATTCGGCTTTGTTATCGGCTGCGCCAAATACATCGGCCTCTGTTAAACCAAACTCACTTAGCGCGCTCCGCGCTTCAGTTTTTGCTCGAGCTCTTTCACGAGCTTCCATTAATGCTTTTTGTGTTTTACTTTCAAAAGCAAGTAATAGCTGATCTTTTAAGTGTTTAACCTGATCGTTAATGGTAGGTTTTCTAATATTCGCCATAACCCCTCGTTGCGCTTTTAGCGCGGTTCATGTCCTATCAGTTTAGACCACCTATCTTAAGGAATAATTAAGTCCATTATCTGTTAATTCTTTCTTAAGGAATTAAGCATAAAATGCGCATATCCATTAACAAAAGTAACTCACAATGAATAAACGCTACTCCTTAAGCATCGGTGCAATCACTTGTCTAGTCACGGCAATTTATTGTATTTATTATCTTTTATTAAAAGATAGCCGTTGGCTTTCTATCTCTTCTGTGCTGTCCAGCATTGAGCACTGGTTCCGGCACTGGCATGTGCTGGTAGTTGGGCTCTTGCCCATTTATGTTGCCTTTATGATATTCGGAACGCTCTTTTTAGGAATCTTTTTGGGCAATACCATTCAGCATTGGCTTTCCGACCTGTTTCATCATAAGTAACATCTTCTTAAATCATTATAAGACATATACCTAATATCTTGTAGGAAATAAGCCATAGGCGCAAGCTTGACGTTTTTTAACCTCTTGAAAAGTAACTTAAATAGACCAAAAAGTCAGCAAAGCTGTTGATTTTTATACAGTTTGCTTCGATTGTAGAAATTGGCATATTTGTTAATATGTTAACTGTTCACGGACGAATTTAGGACCGGCATTAGGAAGATGTATCCACTGGGATAGTCTGCCACGGAAAGGTAGTAAGGGCTAAGGAAGCCTGGGGTATAAATTGAGGGGGTGGTCGCAAGATCACCCTTTTTTGTTTAGGCTCGCGATCCACTCGCCGTATTGGACTTTTGAGCCTGCCTGTAAGTTAGTGTTCCAGCTGATTTTGTCTTTGCCAAACAATAAAATGACCGTTGAGCCCATTTCAAAATAGCCCATTTCGGCGCCCCGCTCATAGGATAGAGATCCGCCGAATTTTTCGGTGACGATCTTGTTGGTCTTGGTATTGGCGTGCCAGACGGTTTCGATGCTGCCGACTAACATGGCGCCGACCATAATGACAGCCATGGGGCCTATTTCGGTATCAAATAGACTGACTAAGCGTTCATTGCGGGCGAAAAGATTCGCAACTGAATCCGTGGTTTTCTGGTTCACAGAGAATAATTTGCCTGGAATAAAAATCGATTCCCGTAATTTTCCGCTAAAGGGCAGGTGTACGCGATGATAGTCTTTTGGGGCGAGATAAAAAATGCCGTAATTGCCATTTTGAAAAAGTCCGGCATTTTTTTCAAAACCGCCTAATAAGTTTTTTAGGGTGAAATCGAACTGTTTGGCCTGAAAAAGCGTGTTTTCTTTAATGTCGCCGATTTGGCAAATGGTGCCATCAACAGGGCAGGCGATTTGATCGGGTGCGCTGGCGATGGGGCGTAATTCGGGTTTGAGTTTACGGGTAAAGAAAAGATTAAAATTGGCATAATCCAATGGGTTTTCAATGACAGCACTTCGCATATCCACATCAAACCGCCGCAGAAAATAGCGTATCAAGGCGTTTTTGAGCCAGGGTTTTTTGCAGCGCGCGAGTTTACCTGCCAGGGCCGTTAAGGCACGTTTTGGCATTAAGTACTGCAGGTAGACGCTAATGGATTTTGCCATGTTTGCATTCCGTAAAAGCGGCAGATTATAACGGATTTAGCCGCGGATGACATAGGGGGGTTTTAGGAATAAACTAAAATAAAGAATGATGGAAGGAGAGTGCCCATGTTAGCTAGACTGGTGATCATTGCATTTTTATTGTTTATTTTATATTGCCTGGGCAGTGGGTTATTTTATCTAGTGCGCGATCGCGGCAAATCCGATCGTGTGGTTAAAGCGCTCACGTGGCGCATCAGTTTGTCACTGGTACTTTTTATTTTGTTGTTTATCGCGTATGCATTGGGTTGGATCCACCCTCATGGAATTTAAAGGAGATCACGCATGTTATTCAAAGGAATGAGCTTCGGTTCTCTGCTATTAATTTTTTTGATTGTCATTGTGGTGTTTGGCACGAAAAGGTTGCGTGAGGTGGGTAAAGACTTAGGTGAGGCGGTGAAAAATTTTCGCAAAGGGTTGCAGGAAGATTCTTCCGTTAATGAAAAAAATCCGGACTAGGGCGGCCATACATTTACAGTTATCCCCGCTTTCGCGGGGACGACGTTAGGAGAGCCTATGCATCTAAGTGAAATTCTATTGATTTTAGTGATCGCGCTCATTGTGATAAAGCCGGAACAATTGCCGGGTGTCGCGCAAAAACTGGGAGAGGCTTTGCGAATTTTTCGACAAACGGTTACCAAAATAAAAAATGAAATTGAATCCACGACTCGGATTCCTCATGACTGAGAGCCGTGCAGTTTATCTGCGCTTATTTGATGAATTTCGAAAAAGAATGGTTAGCGCGTTGTTATTTTTTTCAAGTGCGTTTTTTATTTTGTTGTATTTCAGCAATCATCTTTATACCTGGCTTGCGCTGCCCCTATTAAAACAATTGCCAAAAGGGCATGGATTGATTGCGACTAATATTGCAGCGCCTTTTTTTGTGCCGTTTGAATTAACTTTTTTTGTGGCACTGTTTTTGACGATGCCGTATTTTTTTTATCAGATCTGGGCGTTTGCAGCACCGGCATTATATGTTCGTGAAAAAAAATTCGTGTGGCCTCTGTTGTTTATGAGCACACTGCTATTTTATTTGGGTGCGGCGTTTGCTTATTTTGTGATTTTTCCGATTTTATTTCATTTTTTAACGCACACAGCGCCTGAAGGGGTCATGGTGAGTCCGGATGTCAGTGCGTATTTGGATTTTACGTTAAAATTATTTTTGAGTTTTGGGGTGATTTTTGAAATTCCGGTGATTACGATTTTGTTGGTGCGCAGCAAAATGGTTTCGCGAGAGAAATTAAAAAAATGCCGCCCGTATGCCATCGTGGGCGCTTTTGTGATTGGTATGGTGTTGGCGCCGCCGGATGTTTTTTCACAGACGGTTTTTGCGGTGCCGTTGTGGTTATTGTTTGAATCGGGAATTTTTCTGTCGCGGTTTTTTGTGGCAGAATAGGTGACTTAACAAGGATTGTTATTAAAAATGACGAGCAAAGAAAACCTCGAAGAAAAAGTCGATGAAGAACGCCGCTGTTTTTTAAGACGTGCAACCGCGACGGTGGGTGGTGTCGGATTAGCTGCCTCGACCTTGCCTTTTATCAGTTATTGGTTGCCGAGTACGGAAACGGAAGCGAGTGGCAATCCAGTGCAAGTGGATCTCACGCCGTTACAACCCACGCAGCAATTAACCATAGTCTGGCGTGGTCGCCCGATTTGGGTGATACGCAGAACGCCTGAGATGTTAGCGACGTTGCCAAAATTAAATGATGACTTGCGCGATCCTTTTTCCAATGAAGATCAACAGCCACCTTATGCAAAAAATCTTTATCGTTCGATCAAGCCTGAATTTTTTGTCGCTGTTGGAATTTGCACGCATTTAGGCTGTATTCCGACGTATCGACCGGATGTGGGGGGTGTTTCGCCTTCGTGGCTCGGTGGCTTTTATTGTCCGTGTCATGGGTCGCTCTATGATTTAGCGGGTCGCGTGTATAAGGGTGTGCCGGCGCCGAAGAACCTTGAAATTCCGCCGTATGATTATTTAAGCGATAACATGATTATTGTAGGTGTTGATCAGGGACAGAAAACTTAATTTATGAAAAAAAATAAATTGTTTACATGGATTACCGCGCGCTTTCCTCTCAACGAATTTTCCGCAAAACATTTAACGCATTATTTTGCGCCGCGTAATTTTAATTTTTGGTATTACTTCGGTTCTTTTTCATTGTTGGTGTTAGCGATTCAGATTATTACAGGTATTTGGCTTGCCATGGATTACACCCCAACGGCAGAAGGTGCGTTTGCTTCGGTGCAATATATTATGCGCGATGTGCATTATGGTTGGTTGATTCGATTTTTACATACGACGGGCGCTTCCGCATTTTTTGTTGTCGTGTATTTACATATGTATCGGGGATTGATTTATGGATCTTATCAAAAACCACGGGAATTATTGTGGCTGATTGGAATGTTGATTTATGTGACGTTGTTGTTGGAAGCCTTCACTGGTTATGTGTTGCCATGGGGACAAATGTCTTATTGGGGTGCACAAGTGATTACTTCGTTTGCGAGCGCGATTCCCTGGATTGGAAAATATATTGTGGTGTGGTTGCGAGGGGATTATGTAGTATCCGGTGTAACGCTGCATCGGTTTTTTGCCTTGCATGTGGTGGGGGTGCCGTTGGTGTTGTTATTTTTGGTTTTTATTCATTTGGTGGCGTTGCATTATGTTGGGTCTAATAATCCAGATGGGATTAATACAGACCATTCGCGCGCGAGTGACGAAACCATTCCGTTTCATCCCTTTTATACGGTAAAAGATTTAATGGGCGCGGTGGTTTTTTTAATCGTGTTTTTCTCGATTGTGTTTTTTGGGCCGGATATGAATGGATTTTTTCTGGAACCTGAAAATTATGTGCCTGCGAATTCTTTGCAAACGCCAGAACACATTGCGCCAGTTTGGTATATGACGCCGTTTTATGCGATTTTGCGTGCGATTCCTAATAAATTTTTAGGATTGGCGGCGATGGCGGCGGCGATTGCCTTGATGTTTGTGATGCCGTGGCTGGATCGAAGTCCGGTGCGTTCGATTCGATATAAGGGAATGTATTCCAAAATGGCGATTTGTGTTTTTGTCATTTCTTTTGTTGGATTGGGTTATATTGGAATCGAACCAGTTTCAGAATTGAGAACAGTGCTCGCGCAATTTTTTGCGCTAGGATATTTTGGATTTTTTCTCTTAATGCCGTTTTATACACGATTTGAAACAGTGAAAGCGCTGCCGGAGCAATTGACGGGATGAAATATTTTTTTATTCTGATTTTATTTTTTTTTAATACTGCATGGGCGGCATTACCGACTGTTGAGCTTGAAAAGGCGCACGTAAACATCCATGACAAAAAATCCATAGAACGCGGCGCAAAATATTTTGCAACGATTTGCATGGCGTGTCATACGATGGAGTACATGCGGTATGACAAAATTGCGCATGATGCGGGTGTGGTGTATGAGCGCATGCCAGTTCAGGTTACAACCTGGCCTTTTGGCGTAAAACCACCGGATTTGTCGCTGGAAATCAATCATCGCGGTGCGGATTGGGTGTACACCTATCTTCACAGTTTTTATACGGACCCTTCGCGTCCGACGGGCGTCAATAATTTGATTTTGCCGAATACGGCGATGTCTGGCATTTTAACGTCGTTTCAGGGAGTGCAAATTTTATTGCCTGAAACGGAATGGCATCATAGTGATTTTGGTTCAGGATATGAATGGTATGATTTACTGGATTTGCAATCGCATGGGGCGATGACGCCTGAGCAATTTGATGCGATGGTGAGCGATGTTGTTAATTTTTTAGCGTATGCTTCCAATCCTTATCAGATTGAACAGGAAAAAATGGGTGTGTTTGTATTGATTTTTTTAGTTCTCTTTTTTATTCTCGCATTTTTATTAAAACAAAGCTATTGGCGCGAAATCAAAAGGAAACAACGTAAATGATAAATGCGCTCTTTCATTGGATGATGAAAAGAAATTTTAAAAAACTGGTGCGATTGCAGCAGCTTTATTTTTCGATTTATCTAAATAAAGATTATGCCGATCAGGATTTTTTTTACGAAAGAAAATTGCATTATCTGAAAGCCAGGTTTGTAAAGGAGATGAATTTTTCTCGTTTTGTTTGTAAAAAAATGCGAAATAACGCCATTTTTAATGATCTTAATGATCTTTTTTGCGTGGTCATTTCGACGGGCAGCCTCCGCTATCGAGTAAAAGATCATGCGACCTTTGAAATTTTTTCTGTAGAAATGAATGAATTATCAACCATTCTGGCGCATATTGATAAAATGAATGAGTTGAAAACGCAAGAAAAATTGCATGCGATCATGAAGCGATTCGATGACCTCTATGAGACAACGCTGCAAGTGGTTTCCAACGAGCCATTGAAATTTATTATTTTTATTGATGAATTAAAAGCTGCAATCCACTTATTTCAGAAAATTGCGAGCGAAATATGAAGCGCTATTTTATTCAATTGATTGCGATATTGATTTCTCTCGCTGTCAGTTTTTTCTTTTCTCACGCAGAAATGTTTTTGCTGCCGTTATCAACCTTGATTGTCATGCAAACGCCCAACGGTTTAGTTGTTCGACGGGGTTTAGAATATTTTTTAATAATGGTTTTGCTTCTTATTTTTTATACCTGGCTATCGGGGTCGATGGCCATGATGAATTACAGACTCTATGATATCGGTCTCGGGACATTGATTGGTATCGCGACTAATTTGTTTGTTTTTCCCGTTAAAACCGATGTCGAATTCAGAAAATCATTGATTGTGGTGTTGCGATCTTATTCTCTCCAATTTTCTCAAATGCTAGAGAGTTTTTTTTCTGATAAAAAATCGAATAATTTATTTGAAATTCAATTTTTACCAAACTGGATTTTTGCCAATGGCTTAAGTCTCATGAATGACAAAGGACATCGCCATTTTGTTGTAATGGTTGAACGCATTGCTGAAATTTTATGTTCCACGCATTATATTTTGCAGCAATTGGATCCAAATGAAGATACACCTAAAAAAATGCAGGATTCGATTATGTTATACCAAAAAAAAATAATAACCATATTTGAAGGACTCATCCAAGTGCTGAGTTTAAAAAAATTATCCGAAGGGGTCGATGATGCCTCGGATGCGATTATTGCTGTGCATGAAATATTTAGAAGCATTACACCCGATGGGCCGCCAGTGCCTTTGTCAAAAGAATACGTGTTGCTTGCTGCATTTATTGAGAATTTAACCGATTTGCGGTATGTATTGATTCGGTTAGGGCAGGCATTGCGTGGAGCGGGTGCTTAATAATTTTTATGAGCAATTATCCGTAAATGTTTATTTCGTCTTTTTATCTCATTTCGCACATGCTGGGTTAATATTTGGCGAATGTAGGGTTGATAGCCTAGGCCATCTTCTTTGGCTATTTCTTTAAGATCGTCGATAAGATTTTTTTGTAAACGAATCGAGATACTTTGTAAACCTAATTTGTCATCGAGCTTTTCTTCATGTTTTTTTGATGCTTTCCTTGCGAATTTTTCTGTGGCGCCGAGTGTTCTATTTTCCCATTGTGATTCGGTAAATTTTTTACGCGTATTTTTCATATATTCTGACCTCTAATTTATTTGGTTCATAAGCAGTTTTTATTTCGTAAGCACCTTCAATTTCAATAAAAACTATCTTTAGTAATCTTCCAAAATCTGTTTCAGCAATAAACCAAAAAGTGGGGGGTTCCGTTTTATGATTTAACCTTGTATCTTCCAATAATCCCCTAGAGCGATTGATGAAACACTCACTAATTTCATCGGGAAGTACTTTATGTTTTGTTTTTAATTTTTCGAGTACGCGCTGGTTAATTTTTATATTTTCAAGCATTATTATACCTCATTATAAATTATTTGTATATACAAAAGATATGCAAAAACTCAGAAAGGAATTTTTTGGACAAAAGAGCTTAGGGTAATAACTAGAAGGGAGCTTTATTCAATTTTCTTCGGATAATCATCATCCACACAATTTTCCACAGGCCGTTCGCCGAGACTTTTTTCACCCGGATATAATTTTTCAGATCCCCATTCAGTCCAGGAGCCATCGTAAACCGCATGATGGTTGTTATCCATGATATCTAAAATGAAATCCAGAATTGGCGCAGTGACGCCTGAGCCACAGGTTGCGATCGTGGGTGCTTTGGGATCAATGGCAACGCTCAGCATCAATTTACGCAGTTTTTCGATTGGATGAAATTGACCGTCCTTGTCAAAAAAAGTGGAAAAAGGAAACGAATGACTGCCGGGAATGTGGCCCGCCCGCAAACCTGGGCGAGGTTCAGGCGCGCCTGCAAAACGGGCGGGATGGCGCACATCGACAATTTGCTCGTAGTTGTGGGTTAAAGCATCTTTCATTTGGGATAAATCACGATAATAATTTGGCTGGAATTTAGCCGTATAATTTTTTGCAGAAAAATTAGGAATGCCGGATTCGACTTTTCCGCCGTATTTTTCCCAAGCTTTTAAGCCGCCGTTTAAAATATAAAGAAGATGGGGGCTGTGACCAACTGTTTTTAACATCCAAAGCGCTCGCGCGGAGCTGTGCAAATCACTGTTATCATAAATAATAATTTTGAAATCATTGCGAATGCCAAGCGATGCGAGTTTTTCGCCAATTAATTTTTCATCTTTGATCAGAGTATGCGGCAAGGGATTATTGGGATCGCTAAATAGATCAATATCAAAAAATTGCGCGCCGACAATATGTTTTTCGATATATTCTTTTTTGCCATCACGGCCATCCATGTGAAAACTCGCATCCAGAAAAATCAGTGATTTTTGGCTTTTTCTGAATTTATCGGCTTGTGCGGCATTTATTAACCAGGGCATGGCGGTCTCGTTTTGCTGATTTTTGCAGACATTATAACCAAAGATGGCTAATCGTAAAGTATTAATACAAGAGAATTTAAAAATTTAAGTAAAATCAATCCAATTTTATAACCAATAAACAAACACAAACAAAAACAACCAGACAACATCCACAAAATGCCAATACCAGGAAACTGCTTCAAACCCAAATTGATGCTTAGCATTAAAATGGCCTTTCAAACAACGAACTAAAATAACACTCAACATAATTAAACCCACCGTCACATGCGCGCCATGAAATCCAGTCAGCATGAAAAAAGTCGTGCCATAAATACCGCTTTTTAAGGTCAATCCCAAATGGGTATAAGCTTCATGATATTCATAAACCTGCAAACATAAGAAACTAAGACCCAAGATAATCGTCAGGATCAAGCCTGCATTTAATTGTCTCCGCTGATTTTTTTTCAAACCCCAGTGGGCAAACGTGACAGTGACAGCACTGCTTAATAAAAGTAACGTGTTAACAGCCGGTATTCCCCATGCTGGCATCGCGGATTCCGGCCCTGGAAAAAGCTGTGTATTTGGATTTTTTAACAAAGGCCAAATCGCTTGAAAGTCTGGCCACAATAATGTGTGTGTTGCGGCACTCCCTTCATCCCCTCCTAAAATCGGAATGGCCACCCATCGCGAAAAAAACAATGCCCCAAAAAACGCACCAAAAAACGCAATTTCGGACGCAATAAACCACGCCATCCCCCAACGATAAGTGCGATCCATCTGCGCACTGTGCAATCCTTCGATACTTTCATCAATCACGGTGCTAAACCAGCCGAATAACATGTACACCAAAAGTAGCAATCCAAATGCTAAAAAATAATGCCCAATCCAATTATTATGAATAATATTAATAAAACCCGTTAAAACTAGGAATAAACTAACCGAAGCTAAAATCGGCCATTGACTGGGCGCTGCGATAAAATATTTTTTCATGGCGAAATCCTTTTCGTGAAGGCCGTTTCATCAAATAATCCATAAGCCAGCGTAATCGTACTGATTTCCTGAGGAATTTGATCATCAATCCGAAAAACAACCGGCATATTCAATTCTTCGCCTGCTTTTAATGTGTGACGCGTAAAACAAAAACATTCTATTTTATGAAAATATTTTGCAGAAGCGGTCGGTGCAAAACTCGCAATCGCTTGAATAGTCACTTCATGATTCGTGGTATTTTTCAAAAAAAACAGCACTTTCACAATTTGATTGGGATGCACGCTCACACTGGGTGTACGCGAATAAAAATCCAGCGGCAACTCTTTATTATTGGTTGTGACAAATTGTACGGTAATATTGCGCTTCAAATCTTGAGCCGTATTATCACGCACCAAGGTATTGATCCCGGTAGGGCGACAAAAGGCGCTATAAAGCGGAGCAAACGCAAAGCTAAACGCAAACATGAAAAAAACGATAAAAACCGTGAAGAGAACTGTTTTTTGAATGGGTTTTGGCATATTATCCCTTCCCCTTTCATTTTTTAACCTTAACTCCCTGAAACGACTGTTTTTTTCTAAGTCCTTGTTTTGACAAATAGCCTTAAAAAGCTATTCTTATTTAAGGGAATGTTAACTTTTTCATTATAAACTAAAAGTAAGAGATAAAGAGGGCAATCCGTATGGCCTTTAATCGTAACTACATGACTCTTTCGAGCCCACTGAAAACGCGTGCTGCACGAGTTGCTGATCTTGCTGCAATGTATGCTAAGGTGTTTGATGAACAAATTTCCCTTTTACACGCAAAATTGGAAACATTGGAAGCTAAATTAAGCCCGGAAGAACGAGAAGATATTGAGTTAGCTCGTTTCAATGTCACAACATATGCTGCAGATCCTGAAAGTATGGCTAGAGTGGCAAAAGCCTGGGAACATTTTAAAAAATATCCTGAAATTGAAATAGTGATAAAAGCATTAAATATCTTCTCCACAGCCCGATCAAGATTCGAAGGTGAATACCAGAGATTAAAAGAAACAGCTGCTAAATTAGACGAAGCCTTTCAGCAAACTATACCTTATTTACAAGCTAATGTTCCACAGGCTCGACAAGAGCAAGCGTTAACAAAATTTCATGAAACGCTACGCGAACTTTTTGCGGGTGGAGGCCGTCGACAAGTAGGCAGTTTTGAATTGAGCCAATTAGAATCCTACCGTGAGGACCTCAAGTTGAGTTTGCAAGGTTTAGTTTCTGGGGGCGCTGACAATAAAAAGCTCAATTTGGATTTGAAAGAGCTAATTCCTGATTTTCCATTCAGTGAAGATGCTAAAAAAAATTGGGATGAAGCTTCTAGGGAAGAAAGGCAATTTTTTATGGATTTAACACCTGCTGAATATCCTGAATTTGTTACGATAGAAGAAAAAAAAGAAGCCAAAGCAACTCAGCAAAATTTTCAGCAAAAATTAGAGGATTTCAAAAAAGATTTTGGAGACAAATCTCCTCAGGAACAAATAAGAGAATTAACTATACGGGCTATTCAAGAACAACTTGATCAAATAAAAAAGAAACAAGCTGTTCTGCCCGAGACTACAAGAGCCCGCAGAGGAGCTGAACCCGAAGAGGTTGTCGAATCATTGGAATTACAACCTCTATTACCGAGAGAACGAAAAGGAGCTGTGGACGAGGAACTTAATCCAGAAGAAGTATTACAATTTTGGTTAGATTTTTATATAAAGGAGGAGGGGAAGGGGCTTAATCTTAATAAAGAAGAAGATGCACGACGATTTGCTAGATTCAAAAATGTTCCGCTTCAAAAATATCTTCAAGATTATATTCCAAGAGGATTATGGATGTATGCAGATCAAATCAGAGCAGATCTGAAAGCACAAGAACGGGTAGAAGACGCAAAAGAATTCGAAAAAGCCAATCGCGAAACCGGAAATGTTCGTATTTCAGAAATCTTCGGAGTCTTGGAAGGGTATATTGATCAACTTAATCTTGAAAATGCTTATTTAGCAAAAGTTAGAGAGATGATTAAAGAATCCATATCCTATGATCAAATCAAAGCGGATCACGATAGGCACAAGCGGGCGCTGGAAGCTCAAATCGATGCTCTAATGCCTAAATTTAACGCTGAATTAACAAAATTAGAAATTGAAACACGAGAAGCAGAAAGAAAATTAAGTGCCGAAGTGAAGTCAGTAGAGAAAGCATTTGCAGCTGAAATAAGAGATTTGTCTTCTACCTCTTATAAGTTTAAACAAAAAAATCAAAAATTAAAAACTGATCAAACGGAAAAAAAACAGCAAGATAGCGTGTTGGAACTACAAGTTAAACAGGTAGCTTTAGTGCTGGATGAATTAAGAGAATTAAAAAAACAAGCCCAAGCCAAAGAAGCCAAAGAAGCCCAAGAAGCCGAAAGTGTCGCGCTTCAACAAAAAATTGACAAATTTGAACAGCATGAGAAAAATTTAAATGCATTACTTAAAGCTACTGATAAATTGAGCTTACTCGCTAAGTCGAGAAGTGAATTTGATGAAGGAAATCTGAACAATGTTCCAGCAGAAGGAAATCTGGTCGAGCTCCTTGAGCAATACAACTCTTTAGTTGCTGAAATCAGAGTAGCAGATGCTAATTTCAAACAACATGTAGTCAGACTTGACCATATCGACGGGCAATACGGAGAAATGGCTAAGCAATTTGATAAAATCGAAAAAATATCCGAAATCATGGATCAATACAGAGCTTCGGGCGTAACCTCTCTCAGTCAGTCTGAGAAAGAAGCGCTAATACGTTACAGAGTCAATCCAATTTTGGGAATCAAAAAAGAAGACCTAGATAAGGCGTTCCATGCCCGTCCTTTAGCTACAATCCTTGAAGAGCATGGATATCATGATGAGCATGAGGTTAAGCAAGCATCTGAAGAAGCCATTGAACCTGTTTTTAAACAAAGACAATCCCAACTTGCAAAAGAATTAGAAAAAAATAAATTACAATCGACTGATGACCGCGTTGCAAATCTTAAAAAATGGTTAGAACAAATAGAAAAATCAAATTACCCTAAAACAATTAAAGATCAAGCCACTCAAACTAAGGATAGGCTTCTACGAGCTCAGTATGAAGTAAAATCGGAGCTAGCATATCTGAAGGAAGATGTTTCATTTGGAGGTCGTTTAAAAAATGGTTTAGGTAATTTTCTCTATTGGACAGGGAAAAAATTACGAAAAGATTATACTCTCAGCGAAAATGCTAAAGCCAAATCGTTTTTCTCGGTTTTATTAACTGCTACCGTGATTGTGCCACTTGCTACCTTTTTTTCGTGGCTAGGTGGCAACAAAAAAGGGGAACAGTCGGGATTAGAAAGATTAGGCAATGCATTACGGGTAAGCGGCGAATCGCATGTTAAGGAAAACTTAGCTAAAAGATGCGAAATCACAGAAAATTTCTTACGCCATCACATGGTCGCCCATGTAAGACCTAATGCATCCATAGATTTATCACCTATTTCAAAAAAACCACAACCGGTGGTCGAATCACCCGCTGGATTCAGAGTCAACTGGCGCGCTCATGGATTTGGAGTTGCACTCAAAGCCTTCGTTGGCTGGGGCTCTAAATCCGTTACCAAATTGGTCGCCGACAATTCAGCAAACATCACAGCCTTGAAAGCTGAAAAATCGAAATTAGAAATTGAAGTCGAGAGACTGCAAGAAATTGTGGGGGCTTGTCTTAGAGCCTTAAAAAAAGCTCGTGAGGGATGGTTTGAAAGCCATGGTTGCGATCAAATTCGAATTCAATTAGAAGACACAATTTTTATATCAATGCGAAAAGATTTAACAAAAATTCAGTTGATAAAATCCCAAGTTGAAACTATCTCAACCCAAATAAGAACACTTGAAACTGTAAATGCTGGATTAGAAAAAACAGGTAGCAGAACTTTTTCCCAAATTGAGTATCAAGAATTTAAAAAACAGTTAGCCGCATCGGAAACCACATCTACCACAAGGATTGGTCATGGTATGTCTACAGCCAGCCATGAAGTGAAAGCCCATGCCCAAGTCAAAGCGGGTCATAGCCCCGATCATCTTCATCTGTTTCATGAAGCATCTCAAACGCATAAAGTATTAGATCCTTTTTATTCCGATGCGGGTCCTTCACTCGAGGATAGCAAACGATCTACAAAAGATAAAAAACTACAAGAGTTGAATCCTTATATGTCAGATATGGGTGATACGGTAGAACGTCCAAAAACACCAGATGAAACCACACCGCTTTTGCAAAAACAAAAAACCAGTTTTGATATGCGTATGGCATTGAACAAATCACGAGTGATTCGTGCAGACTCAGAGCGATCAATTGCGGCCAACCCTCAAAACAAAAAAGGAAAATTGCAGCGCGCTAAAACCCTTGGGCCTAGCGAAGACATTGAATTAAAGCCATTACTCGGTGGTAAGGCTAAAAATAAACATTAATCCAAAACCGGCGCTGTCGCAAACGTATGATACGGCGCCGGGGATTCAACTGTCCATTCAAGCCCCATAGCCCCATCCCACACTTTCGACGGCGCTTTTTTTCCACCGCGTATCGTCAGAATAATATTCACTAAAAAAATAATTTGCGCAGCGCCCAATACAAATGCGCCAATGCTCGCAATAAAATTAAAATCCGCAAATTGCAACGCATAATCTGAAACCCGTCGCGGCATGCCTGCCAATCCTAAAAAATGCATCGGAAAAAATGTCACATTCACCGCAATCACCGTCAACCAAAAATGCCATTGGCCTAATGTTTCATTGTAATAATGCCCAGTCCATTTCGGTAACCAATAATAAATTCCCGCCATAATCGTAAATAAAGCACCCGTCACTAACACATAATGAAAATGCGCCACCACAAAATAGGTTTCATGATATTGATAATCCGCAGGAATAATCGCTAGCATCAATCCAGAAAATCCACCAATCGAAAATAAAATCACAAACGAAATCGCAAATAACATCGGCGTTTCAAAGGTGAGAGCACCGCGAAACATGGTTGCAACCCAATTAAAAACTTTTATCCCCGTTGGAACTGCAATCAACATTGTCGTGTACATAAAAAATAATTGCGCGCCACTTCCCATTCCCGTCGTAAACATATGATGTGCCCACACAATATAAGAAAGAAAAGCAATTGCGCCGACGGCAAGCACCATTGATGTGTAACCAAATAATTTTTTTCGACTAAACGTGGGAATCACTTCTGAAATAATGCCAAACCCCGGCAAAATCATGATGTAAACTTCCGGATGTCCAAAAAACCAAAAAATATGTTGATATAAAACCGGATCACCACCACCTCCTGCATTAAAAAAACTGGTACCAAAATGCCGATCAAATAACATCATGGTCACAGCCCCCGCCAAAACAGGCATCGCAATAATCAATAAAAAAGCCGTAATCAACCACGTCCAAACAAACAAAGGCATTTTCATTAACGTCATGCCTGGCGCGCGCAAATTCAAAATCGTCGCGATGATATTAATCCCGCCCAAAATAGAAGATAAACCCATCATGTGAATGGAAATAATCACAAAATCAGTACTCGGCGGCGCAAACGTGGTTGAAAGCGGCGCATACATACTCCAACCAAAATTGGGCCCACCGCCTGCCATGAACAATGTGCTAAGCATCAGAGTGAATGCGAACGGCAACAACCAAAAACTTAAATTATTTAAGCGCGGCAACGCCATATCCGGTGCGCCAATCATCAGCGGAATCATCCAATTTGCGAGCCCAACAAACCCTGGCATGATCGCGCCAAAAATCATAATTAATCCGTGTAATGTGACTAATTCATTATAAAAATTCGGATTAAACAAATGCATGCCAGGCTTAAGAAGTTGCGCACGAATCATCATGGCCATTAAGCCTGCGATAAAAAACATGAGCCCACTCAAGCAAAGATAAAGTGTGCCTATGTCTTTATGATTTGTGGTAAAAATCCAGCGAGCCATCCAGTGAATTATTCCTTTTTTTTCAAGATGAGTTGCATGTGTCATGAATGAGCTCCTTGCCGTGCCGCTTTAATATCATCGGGTTGCACGAGTTCTTTTCCTGGATTTCCAAAAGAATGTCGTTCATAAGTGATGACGCCTGCCAGTTCATCATCACTGAGTTGATCTTTGAAGGCTTGCATCGCAGTGCCAGGTTTACCATTCAGTACACGATCTAAGTGTTGTGGCAATGGCCCCGTCGCGATCGGACTATTTTTTAAAGAAGGATAAGTCGGCGGCAATCCTTCTCCATTCGGCTGATGACAAGCAACGCAAATTCGCATATAGACTTGCTCACCCATTTTCATTAATTCATCGAGCGTGTATTTTTTTCCAGGACCTGCGGGTGCGGCAGGAGCAGCAGGAGCAACCGCGGGAGCTGTAGTTGGGACTGCAGCAGGAGCAGCAGGAGCAGCAGGAGCAGCAGAAGCAGCAGGAGCAGCAGGAGCAGCAGAAGCAGCAGGAGCAGCAGCAGGAGCAGGCGCAGGCGCAGCACTTTTCACCTCTCCCCCTGTGGGAGAGGTCGACGCCGCAGGCGTCGGGTGAGGGGTGGTGACCGGAGCCCCAGCCGTCACGGTCGGCACAACAGTGCCCCCTTTCTGCTGCACCACCCAATCATCAAAATCTTTATCCGTCTTCGCCTCCACCACAATTGCCATATAAGCATGATTAATCCCGCACAACGAAGAACACTGCCCCCGATAAGTCCCCGCTCGATTAATTCGCGTCCACGCTTCATTGATAAACCCCGGAATCGCATCCCGTTTTATCCCCAAATCCGGCACCCACCACGAATGAATCACATCATTGGAAGTCACCACAAACCGAATTTTTTTATGAATCGGCACAACGAGCGGATGATCCACCTCACGCAAATAATATTCCCCTTTTTTGGCTGTCCCATTCAGCTGATCATAAGGCGTCGACAAATTACTAAAAAACCCAAAACCTTGATCCAGATAATCATAACGCCATTTCCATTGGTACCCCGTAATTTTGATCGTAATATCGGGTTTATCAAAATTATTAAGATCCAATAACACTTTCGTCGCTGGAATCGCCATCAAAATTAAAATCAATAACGGAATAAAACTCCAAGTGAGCTCCACCCATAAATGTTCATGAAAACGGGCAGGTCGCGGATGGATGGATTTTCGATGAAAAAGAATTGAATAAAAAATAGTACCAAATACAATAATACCGATGACCACACAGATCCATAAAATAGTCATGTGCAAATTGTACATTTCATGACTAACAGGGCTAACGCCTGGTGTCATATTCAGTTCTGGGCTTGCATTCGCTGCACAGCTTGCGAAAAATAGCCCAATGAGAGTACACTCTCGAATTCGCATAGGGGATTCCTTTCCTGCGATCTAGTATAAGGTATTTTTATGACAGACCCAAATTTAACAAATGAATTAGTCCGAGAACTGATCCGCGAAAAACGTTCCGAAAAACGCTGGAAAAATATTCGGTTTTTGATCGTGTTTTTATTGATTGCGTTTATTGCCATCATGAGTTTTTCTGGCAATAGCATCGTATCTCTGAGTGGCCCGCAAGATGAAAAAGGCTATGTCGCTTTTATTAAACTAGACGGCACCATCGAACCCGGCGGCAGTTTTTCGGCAGAACAAGTGTTGCCAGAATTAAAAGACGCTTTTTCAGATCATGATGCGAAAGGTGTGATATTGGATATTAATTCCGGCGGTGGCACACCGGTTCAAGCATCCATTATTCATGATGCCATTATTAATTTTAAACAAAAATATCACAAAAAAGTGATTGTGGTCGGCGAAGACATGCTTGCATCCGGGGCCTATTACATTGCCGTTGCGGGCGATAAAATTTATGTGAACCCGAATACGATCACCGGTTCAATTGGTGTGATCATGAAAGGGTTTGGTTTTCCTGACTTAATTAAAAAAATTGGCGTCGAACGTCGTGTTTATACTTCAGGTGTGAATAAAGATCGTTTAGATCCATTTTTACCGCAAACACCCGAAGACATCGAAAAAATTAAAACGGTGATTACGGAAGTGCACAACAATTTTAATGAAGTCGTGTTACAAGGTCGCAGTGGTAAATTACATGCCGATCCTAAAGATTTATTTACCGGGGATTTCTGGTCGGGTCAAACCGCTTTGAAATTAGGTTTAGTGGATGGCTTAGGCAATTTGATGGATGTATTGCATGATGAATTCCACGTCAGTAAATATAAAGATTACAGCGGGACACAAAATCTGGTGAAAGCGTTTTTTAGCCAATTTGGGACGGAAATGCGGTCGCTGTTTACTGAAAGTGATGTTGGCGTTTTAGAAAAAGTTTAGGATCGTCATTGCGAGTCGCCGTTAGGCGGCGAAGCAATCTTTCAAAAGATTGCTTCGACCGTAAAAAGCACGGTCTCGCAATAACACAACGTATCTATTCACATTCCGCTTTAAAACACGCAGGATTCGGACAAGCTTCGGTAGCAATTCGCGCTTTGATAGCGCAAGGCGCGCAACTTGGATTATACCAAACCGGGATGACCACGCCTTTTCCTGACATGAAGCGCGACACATTCGTCGGTGTGCCATAAAAATAAATACTGCTTAAACCATCGGCATTGGCAAAAATTCTTTTGTCTGCAACCACATTGGCATGAGATTCATCGCGGGTGCGCACATAAACATTGCCGCCATGCAAATAACTGCCTTGGAAGTGGGCTTCATCGCTCAAATCAACATTTAAATTGGCGGTGTGGCCTGCGAGTCCCACCATGGCGTGATTGCGTTCGCAAACATAGGTGCCGCAACTGTTCACCCAATAGAGATAAACTTGGCTGCAGTCTATTGCCACCACGCGTTTCAGATTAGCGAAGCCTACGACATTCGTTAGCCCCATCCCAGCGGCATTAATCACCAATGAATCCGTATCGGTGCCCACAATATTCACGGTACCATTCCCATGATGTACAATCGATTGCACGCCCACACGGCCACTAATATTCACATTGCCATTACCAACTACCTTTAGACATAAATACGGCGTGCAAGTATTGATAATAGTGACTGTGCCGGATCCTGTTTGCGTAACACTTGCAACATCCAAATCACCGACGCCGACTAACATCGTATCGCCACGCCCAGATGAATTAATAATCAAACCACGGCCACTGATGTTTCGACCATAAATCGTTCCGCAGCCACACTGTTTGATGGAATGCAGATCGCGCACACCAATGCGGACGATGACTTGGCTCATCGGTGCATGAACATCGCAGGGCCCATTCAGGGTTTTGACGGTGCCCACATAAAGCGTGTTTTTATAAAATTCGATACTGACGCGTCGAGCCGCCGAATGCGGGCCAATGATAGAAACGCTGTTTCGGTCTTGGTGCCCGATAATTTGCACCTGAAAATCGCCGCCATAACTAATATTGCAAAAATTCGGGACGCGCACCACCATTTTGGAAACGGTTTGACTCGCCGGTGCATGCAAATTTGAACGTTCAATACAATTCGGTTCACCGGTTAAAAACCAGTGATCAGCACAACGTGTCCATAATGCAGTATTGGTATTGATATGACATAACCAGGTTTCGCGCAGCAGGGTATTTCTGGCATCCGAGGGGGTGCAGTCTTCATCCCAAATGGTTTTCTTGAAGCAATTACTATGGCAACCGCAAGTGGTCAGTAACATGACGCATAAAAAAATAAACCAGGTGAAGCCGATTTTTTTCATCATTTGCTCCCAGCGGACATTTAGAATTTATCATATTCTCGCCAGTTGTGTCATCCCACAAAGCCTAATTCGTCATTGCGAGGAGCGCTTTTTGCGACGAAGCAATCTCCAAAAGATTGCTTCGTCGCAAAAAGCGCTCCTCGCAATGACGAAAGATTTATTTTTTCTCCAACACAAACAAATGCCCATAAACCGGCTCATTGTTTTGCATGCGAGTCATTGAGGTGTCATAGTGAACAATGTTAAATTGAAACTGTTTAGCCAATTTTTCAATATAATTTTTGTGATGACAAAAACGGCCAGACTGATTCATTTTAAAATCATCATCCTCAGAAATTTCCGTATTAAAAGCAAAAAGTCCAGAAGGGACTAGCGCCTGATAAGCATTTTGAAAAATGGTGGATAAATCACCGGTATAAACCAACACATCACCCGCAACAATCAAATCATAATCTGAATTTTTTTTCGATAGAAATTGGGATAAATCCTCATCGACTAAATTATCGTAAATATTTTTTTCGCGAGCGACCTCTAGCATTTTTGGCGAAAGATCAACGCCATCCAATTTTTTCGCGTAAGGTTTCAAGATCGCGCCGCATAAACCCGTACCGCAGCCTAAATCCAGAATATTCCATTGGTGAGCTTGCGGTTTCCGCACTGAAAAAACCGCATCACGTAATAATTCCGGTACTTTGTATTCCAATGCTTTCAATAAATGCGGCTCATAATGATCTGCATAGGCGTCAAACAAAGAGCGAATATATTCTGGAGGTGATGTCAAAAGATGTTGGTCTTTTGCAAGCAAATCAAGTATATGCTGAATCGACGTATTACCAGGTTGAATTCGCAATGCTTCCTGAAAATGATGAGTCGCAAAATTAATATGTCGTCTCACTAAAAAAGCGACAGCCAGATTGTTTTGCAGTGCAAAATCATTCGGATTTTGCTGCACCGCGCGCTGATAGTATTGAATCGCAGCATCGACATACCCTTGCTGCATGTTAATCACGCCCAGATTAAATAAAACCTGAATGTCATCCGGTTTTAATTCCAGCGCTTTAAAATAATGAAGTTTGGCGTCATTCAAATTGCCTTTTTTTAATAAACAGGTGGCAAGATTTGTTTCTGTTTCAAAATGATTGGGATACATTTCTTCAATATGCAAAAACTCATGGATCGCCGCATCGATTTTTTCCTGTTGCATGTAAAGACAAGCAAGATGAAAATGGGCTGCAAAATGTTTGGGTGCGAGTGAGATTAATTTTTTGAAAATGGATTCGGCGGCATCCAAATCATTTTTTTTGACGAGGGCTAAACCTAAATTGTAATAAGCATCGGCAAAATCCGGTTGTTTATCAATCGCGGTTTGATAACAGCGCACCGCATCCGCCAATTTTCCTTGCGCATAAAAAACCGTGCCAAGATTATTGAGTGCTGCAATAAAATCAGGATCGATAGCAATTGCTTCTTCTAATATTTGTGCGGAGTGACTAAATAATCCCTGAATTTTTAAAATATTGGCAAGGTGCAACATGATTTGCAGGTTTTTTGGTTGAATTTTTAAGGCCTTTTGTAAATACTCCGAAGCTTCATCAAAATTCTCCTGTTGCGCGCAAAGAATGCCGAGCGAATGCAGCAACTCAATATCACGCGGTGTGGATTTTAATAATCGCAAATAACCTTCTTTAGCATCGGTCAATTGACCGGAGCGATGGAGTTCAAGTAGGGTCTTTTTGTTGAGATGGTTTTTTTTCATAGGATAATAAGCGTATGATATGGTTAATTATACCAAAGAATTTGAAATACTATGAAACAAATCATTCGACCTGCCAAAGCGCCGACCAATGCGCATGTGACGATCCCAGGCTCAAAGAGCATGACGAATCGTGCGCTATTATTGGCCGCTTTAGCCGATGGCGTCTCAGAACTTTCGGGTCTTTTAATCAGCGATGACACACTCGCCTTTATCAATGCGCTTAGACAACTTGGAATCGTGATCCAACTCGATGAAAGTGATCATTCTTGCATTGTTGGCGGTAGCGGTGGTTGTTTTCCTAAGCGAGAAGCCAATATCTGGTGTCATTCGGCAGGTACCGTCGCACGGTTTTTGCTTGCCGCCTGCGCGACTCAGCCGGGTAAATATTATTTTGATGCAACCGAACAATTGCGCCAGCGTCCGCTTCATCCTTTGATCCAGGCGTTGAGTGCCCAGGGCGCCAAAATTATTCCAAAAGATTCCAAGCGCATGCCCTTTACGATCAAAGGCGCCGAAGCGCTCGAAGGCGGGGAAATCGAAATTGAAGGATCGGAGACCGGACAATTTGTATCGGCATTATTAATGGCAGCGCCTTTTGCCAAAACTCAAATGGAAATTAAATCACACGATATCGTCAATCGTCCTTATGTCGATATGACTTGCGCGATGATGGCGGAATTTGGTGTGTTAGTGCGACGTTTACATCAATCTCGTTTTTTAATCCCCGTGCCACAACGTTATAAAGCGATTGATTATGTGATTGAACCGGATTTATCGACGGCTTCTTATTTTTTTGCAGCGGCTGCCGTTACCGGTGGTGAAGTCACCATTCAACCGTTAGATCGAGAAAATTCAAAACAGGGCGATGTGCGATTTTTACTGATCCTGGAAAAAATGGGCTGCGAAATTATCGAAGATGAGCAAGGTTTCACCGTAAAAGGCCCAGAAAAATTACGCGGCGTGAACGTGGATATGCGAGATTTTTCAGATACCTTTATGACGCTCGCTGCAATGGCGCCGTTTGCAAGAACGCCCACGACGATTACGAATATAGGCCATACCCGTCTGCAAGAATCGAATCGTGTTAAAGCCGTGCGCGAAGGATTGGAAAAATTGGCGGTGCAAGTCGAAGAAGGCAGCGATTGGCTGCGCATTCATCCGAGCACGCCAAAACCGGCAACCATCGACAGTCATCATGATCATCGCATTGCGATGGCCTTTTCTATTATGGGACTTTGTGTTCCGGGCGTTGAAATTGAAGGCGCAGAATGCGTTTCAAAAACGTGTCCTAATTTTTTTAAGATGTGGGATGGAATGCTTAGTTAGCCGTATTTTCAGGACGTGGCATGCGCGGTTTGGAAAATTTTCTGGATCGTCTGGGTTTTTTTCCAGGAGTGGCTTTTGCGGCGGATTTTATCATTTTTTCTCGAACCGTCGGATCCGCATCATGAAATTCAGTCCACCAGTCATAAAGATCTTTGACCGGTTCACCGGCGGTTGCTCTTAACATTAATAAATCATAACCCGCACGATAGCGTTGATGTTCAAGCACTCGATAGGGCCTTGAACCAAATCGTTGGGTAAAACGATGTTGTAAAAAACAAATGTCACGAATCGTGACTTGTAATTTTCTTGGAATCGACAGTCGATCAATTTGTTTTTTCATGACGAGATAAATTGCTTTTTCAAACGCAACATAAAGCGGCAAGCCTTTTGCTGCTTCTTGGGTTGCGTGCGCTTGAATCGGATGCCATAAAAAGATCGAAAATAAAAAGGCGGGTGACACGGTTTTGCCTTCTTTTAGGCGTTGATCGGTGTTAGAAAGCGCATCTTCAATTAATTTCAAAGCATTTTCATGAGTTAAACTGCCAGCCGTTTCAGGAAAAAGTTGCTCGACCAATTTATATTTTCGGAACAAATGAAACGTATTCAGCAGTGCGCCTTCTTCAAAAAATTTTAGAACTTCCTGAAAAAGACGCGCCGGTGAAACGTTTTGTAAAAGATAACTGAGTTCTTTGAGTGGGGTTTCCGTTTCGGGACTAATCGTAAGATTAAGTTTACCGGCGAATCTTGCTGCACGAATCAATCGAACGGGATCTTCATGAAATCGCTTTTCAGGATCACCAATAATACGCAATCGCCGATGTTTGATATCGTCCATCGCATTGGTGTAATCCAGCACGGTAAAATCAGCAATATTGTAATAAAGCGCATTAATACTAAAATCACGACGCCGTGCATCATCTTCGATCGAACCAAACACATTATCGCGAATAATCATGCCTTGGTGCATGTGTCCATGTTGTGTTTCGGTGGCGTTTTCATGATGAGTGCGGAAGGTGGCAACTTCAATAATCTCTGGGCCAAATAAAATATGCGCGAGTCGAAATCGTTTACCAATTAAACGGCAATTTTTAAAAAGTCGGCGCACTTCTTCGGGCTTGGCATTGGTGGCAAGATCAAAATCTTTGGGACGACGTCCCAATAATAAATCACGTACACAACCGCCTACTAAAAAAGCATCAAATCCCGCATCGCGAAGTCGATAAAGCACTTTTAGCGCATTGGGACTGATTTGTTTTCGCGAAATGGAGTGCTCGGAGCGCGGTATAATGACAGGTTCTGTGGTCTCGGGCTTGTCCTTTGAAAATCGGTTAATCAGCCCTTTTAACAACTTAATAATTTTTAAATCCTCTTCAATCCGAGATTAATAATTGAAATATAATAGCATTTTTATTGCCCATAACCTATTATAATTTATATCATCTTGAATTTTCGAGCTTTTTGCTCCCTTCGTCTAGTGGTTAGGACGCCGCCCTCTCACGGCGGTAACACGGGTTCGAGTCCCGTAGGGAGCGCAAGTTTAAAAGCGTGGCTTACTCAAAAAGTCATCAACCCAGGCCTTGGTTTCGCGTTCTAATGCGCCATAATATTCTTCATCGCTGATGTAATTGCCTCTTGAATCAGTCATCGGGATTTGAAGTTTGGTAAAAAAGCCATGAGGCCAAGTGCACGTTGCTTTAGGTTGAGGAGCGAGTTCGGCGGGTAACGCTAAAGTAGGTTCTTCGTTAGGATGTGGCTCAGGTTCTGCTGATAAATCCAAAGTGGGTTCTTCATTATAATACACTGCGTCCGATACTGATCTCGGTACGGGTAGGATAAGGTTCGAAGATACTTGCGGAACAATGAGGGTTTCTACAGGTTCCACCGATTTTGGAGAATCGGGGGAAAGATCCATCAGTTCTTGTTCTGCATTTACTTCTGGGGCGGCTGCTGCTTTAGATTCCACGGCAGCTTCGGCGGTTCTTCTGAAAGCTTCAGCAACTGCTTCTGCAGCTCGTCTACTAATTTCTGCGATTTCAGCGGCTTCAGCTGCTCTCCTATTAGCTTCAAGTTTTTGAGCCATGTCATTTATTTTCTGTACGATGGATCTTTCCTTGGAGAAAAAAAAGGCTGTCCGCATTTCATGCGGTAATTCGCGAAGGGTTTCCTCTAGCGGCTCTAATTCTTTTGTGAGATCGAGATTGATTATGTTTAAAAAGTAATGCATAGCAGCGAGAGAAGCATTAGCGCGCCTAAGTCTTTCTGCTAATCTCAAAATAAGCAATTGTTTCATCTGAAGGGATACAGGCTGAATAGGTTGTTGATTCTCTGGGGCTTTCTGTTCAGTCGGCTCTGGTTGTGGTGTAGCAACAGAGGATGGCGCTGAATTTGTAGTTGTAGGCATCTGGATTGGGGGGCGTTTGGCTGTGGGTTTTTTAAATAATGGACCTTGGGCTTGCGCTGCTTTTGGTGCTAGGCGCACAACGCCATCATTATCTGGTTTTAATTCTAAGATTTTGGACAAACCCGTTCCTGGACGATCATGCATGTTTTATACTCACTCGTTAGTAATAATTTTGAGCAATTATAAGGGTATTGCTTTAAATCCGTCAAGGGTTTTAAAGGCGAGATAGCCTATATTGACCCCATCTTGGATTTCGCATATGTTTTTTTATTACTAATCATGATCCTATCAGGACATAAAAATGACCTCCATGAGGCAAGAATTCAATTTCAAAAAGATGACGGCCATTCAGCCGCTTTGCAAACAATACGGCGTCGCAGCATTTGATGAAAAAGGGCAACTCCATTTTTTTGATTTGAAAAAAAAGCAGGAAAGCGCTTTTCCAAAAGCAACCAGTGCCTTATCTGGAAAAACGGCGTTGATGGTGTTACCAAATGATACCGTTATTTATGGATCGACAGTGGATGCGCGTTTTTCACAATCGTTGCCGGCGGATTATTATTATGATCCAGAAAGAAATATTCATGATAATGTTACTTTGTGGATAGGTTTCGGAAGACCCGGCTTTCCCGTTTTGCTGCAAACAGAAAAAGAAGCGGATTATGTAATGGCTTTTCCAGAATGGAAAAATCATGAAACAGTGCGGCTCATCACCTTTTTTAGAGGAAGCTTATATCCGCTTTGTGATATCACGGGTAAGGAAATTGGTTCTCTCGCAGAGGTGGTAGAAGTTCCTAATAAATATTTATTGGTCGGGGAAAATTGGGGCAAATTAGTTTTATATCGCCGTCAATATGATCAATTAAAAAAATGTGATGAATTTGAAGCCGATGAATTATTTAATAACAAAATTTTTTCAGTAAGAAATTTTTTTATTGTTCAAGCGGCAAATAAATTGATGCTATTCAGTGTTTCAAAAAATGAAAAATTGGAAAAACGAGATGAATACACTATATCGAAAAGCGCTGTAGCCAAAACTACCGTTCATCGAAATTTTTCAGAAAACAGCAGTTTTTATGTTGAATTAAGCGAACCAAAATATCGTGCTGTGATGCATTTTAGTGTGGATGATAAAATGCAATTAGTGCGGAAGGCGGTCCCTATACCTAAAGTCGTGCCATTTTCAGAGCTCGCGGCATTATGCGATGGTGACTTGTTTGTTTCATTCGTTGATGGAAGTTACGATGTGATTCCGAATCCCGATAGGCGAGTTTTGCGGCTTTCGGCAGAAAAAAAGGTCGAAGTAGAATTATTTGGCGCGGTGGTTTGGGATGCTTCATCGACGAGGCGAATTCAAAAAGGGTTGCCGGAATTTAAAGTCGAAAAAGTGGGGCAAGATAAATTTGAATTACAAGATCAATTTGAATTAGATATTCCGGATCTTCTAGTTGAGCCAGAGCTGCCTCGTAAACAGGAACCATTGCCGCAGCCGCCATTGGCGCTGGTTGAGGTTGGAAAAAAGCGGTGTGTTATTTTGTAATTTGGCTCGTCGATTTAATTTGCATTCCAGGTGGCACCACCCGATTGCCCCGGCCCATTAAAAACACGAATCGTAATCCCATGGATTTGATATTTTTTTAAATCATTTTTATCTTGAGTCAGATGTTGCAAAAACCAGTTTGATAATTCTTCGATGGTAATATTGCAGAGCGGCAAAATCAGCGCATCGCGTTTTAAAAAGGGAATGGGTTCATTATTAAAATGGGCAAACCACATCGCACCTTGGTCTTCAATTTTTAAAAATTTAGATTGGGAAGGCAGCAAAAATTTCAAATGCAATTTCGCACATAATTCCCGAATTTTATTTTTATAAATACGATAATCAAACGCCATGCCGTTATCGGTTAATCGCACCTGAAATCGTGCGTCAACATAATAATTATGTCCATGTAAGTCTTCGCGTTCCGTCGCCGAAAAAATAGTGAAATGACCCGCTGAAAATCCCAGTTCATCTCGATGAAATTCAACGGTTGCTAAACGGTTGTTGCTATCGGTGGTCATAAGTCTCGTCGCCTGTCTTGTAAAGAAAAACCTTGCCAGTTTAAATCAATATTTTTGTTTAAAGCTATCACTTTAATTAATTCGCCCATTTGGGATGGCAGCGTCAAGGTTTTGATTGCTTGACTTTGCTGGTATTGCAGAACGGGATCTTCTTCTTTGTGATCGAGCAAACCTAACGCAAGTAAAAAAGCAGCTTGGGTTGTAAATCCGGAAACGTCAAGCTCAAAAGCAACAGCGCTTTCAGCAACAGTCGTAAAATCAACGTGCGCTGTGATATCTTGCAAACCCGGAAAAAGAAAAGGATCATCAAAAAAATGATGCTGATAAAAACACATTAACGTCCCTTGCGCCCGGTCCGGATGATAATATTCGCGTCGGCCGTAGCCATAATCCAGTAACAAAATAACGCCTTTTTTTAATGAATGGGCAAGCGAACCAATCCAGGGTTTGATTCGAAAATTCATTTCAGAAACATAATTTTCTGGTAATGAAAATTCATTTTTTAAAAAATTGGCGTAGTCGAATACGTCACCCGACGGTGTCAATTTTTCCCATGAGAATTTTCCATTTTTCCAGACAACACCGCGTTCTGTTATTTTTTCAGATAATTCAAAAAGCGAAACGGGAAACGCATCCATCACTTCATTGGCAAAAATAATCCCTTCAAAATTTTCAGGTAATTTTTCCAACCAAAAAATCCGTGACAATAGATGTGGGCAGGTTGATTGGATTAATTGTTCCTGGCGTTCACGTAAGTCGGCGCTGATTTCAAGAATAAAATATTTTTCAGGAAGTAAGGCCTTTTTTTCTAACGCCAATAAAAAATCCTTAGCAAAAACGCCAGTGCCGCCACCGAATTCCAGGACTTGTTTTAATCCCGTTTTTCGAAAAATCTCTTCAGCTTGGTTTGCAATACAGCCCGCAAAGAGTGGGGAAATTTCAGGGGCCGTCACAAAATCGCCTTTTTTCCCTAATTTATGCGCGCCCGCGCTGTAATAGCCGAGCCCTGGCGCATAAAGGGCGAGCTCCATATAGCGTTCAAAGGTGATCATTCCTTGAGATTTTTCAATCTCTTGGCGAATATGCGCCGTCAAGCGTTCAGAGTGCTTTAAAGCCTGTTCATCAGGACTAGGTAATGTCAGCATAAAAGTTTATAATAACCGCTCTTTTTTAACGTCAGAGTAACCATGCAAAAAACCGCTTTAATTACAGGGGCCGCCCGTCGCATCGGGGCAGAAATAGCCCGTATTTTACACGAAAATGGACTGAATGTGGCATTGCATTATCATACTTCTAAATCGGAGGCTGAAAAGCTCTGTCAGGAACTGAATGCGATTCGGTCTCATTCTGCGGCATTATTTTGCGCGGATTTAACTGAGACGGCTCATTTAAAAAAATTAGTGGATGATGCAGCCAAAACCTTCGGTCGACTCGATCTGCTCGTGAATAATGCCTCGCGATTTTATAAAACCAAAATCGAAAATGTCACAGAAGCGACTTGGGATGATTTAATGAGCGCTAATTTAAAAGCGCCGTTTTTTCTCTCTCAAGCGGCTGTTCCCTATTTAAAGCAGCATCATGGCTGCATTATTAATTTAGCTGATATTCATGCTGAACGACCTTTATATGATTATCCTGTGTATTCCATTTCAAAATCCGGCATCGTGATGCTCACCAAAGCGCTCGCGAAAGAATTAGGGCCCGATATTCGCGTCAATGCCATCTCGCCAGGTGAAACACTTTGGCCCGAAGGCGAAGGCAATGAAATATCAGACGAATTAAAACAAAAAATCATTAAACGCATTATTTTGAAAAAAAAGGGCGACCCTCGAGAAATTGCCAAAGCGGTTCTTTATTTGGCGCATGAGGCAGATTACATCACCGGCCAAGTGTTGATCGTAGACGGCGGCCGAAGTCTTTATATGTGATCCGAGAACGAATATGCAACAGCATCTCTTTTTACAGCCCATTCATAGTAGTTCCGCCGGGATTTTGCATTCCTTTTTGGAAGGAAAAAATCTCTCGACGGACCAAACGCATTTTCTCGAATGGCACCAAAAGCAATTAAGCAATGCGTTTTATGATCCGATTTTGAATTATTATTTGCGTTCGCAGCAGCATAAACAACATGATTACCACGGGGTTTTTTTGTTGCCGCATGAGGCGATGAATCTCGATGCCATTCAATTATTAAAAAAACGCATTCAGGCTTCCTTAAAAAATTATCACAGTGCGATTATCTCGGTGACGCAACAGCAATTTCTTGATTTTAGAGAATATACGATCCAAGACTTAATTTTTTGGCATGGAAATCAATATTTAACGGGAGCTCCTTTTTATCCCGGCGGCATTCCACCTGTGATTTATTTTCAATGGGGCAATTTTTTTGGGATCGTCAAATGTGTCATATTACCTTATGAAAAAAGTCTGAAAGCCAATTTTTTAATTTATTTTGAAGATATGCATGATCGTGATTTGGATCACTGCGTTCAAGAATATATTCGACATCATGATGAAAGCATCAAACTGCAAAATGAACTGGTTTCTAATAAAAATCGACTGGATGAGACGAGACCCGAATCGCATATGCTCACGCCCAAAATGATGCCCTCCCAGTATTTTTTAGTTCATCAATATTAAATGAATCTTAATTGGCCCCTTCATTTAATGAACGATTTTTCTGTATCTTTAAGCAAAAAAAGTGTATTTTTGCGGATAAATTAATACCATAAAACACGCAAAAGGTAAGGGCCATGAGTTTTTTACGCAATACATTCATGAATGCCTATAAAGGCCGAGTTTATCCAAATTATTGGGATATTCTGGCATTGTTATTTGCCTTAGGATTGATTGCTTTGCTCGCCTGGCAGGCTAAGCAAATGACGGTTCCCTATCATTTAGGTCAACTGATCCCCATTTCGCTCGACCCGCAAAATTTACCAAAATATGCATTACGTACTGTTTCACGTATGTTGATTGCCTTGTTTTTCTCGTTATTATTTACTTTTATTTTCGGCACTTGGGCCGCTAAAAATAAACGAGCTGAGCGCATCATTATTCCTGTTATTGATATTTTGCAATCGATTCCCATTCTCGGATTTTTGTCGATTACGATTGTTGGATTTATCGCGCTTTTTCCTGGAAGTTTGTTGGGCCCTGAGTGTGCCGCGATTTTTGTGATTTTTACCTCGCAAGCCTGGAATATGGCGCTCGGTTTTTATCAAACCGTCCGCTCGGTTCCAACGGAATTGCTGGATGCCGCTAACATGTTCCATTTATCCGCCTGGCAGCGTTTTTGGCGTATTGATGTACCATTTTCTATGCCGGGATTATTATGGAATACGATGATGTCGATGTCGGCAGGCTGGTTTTTTGTGGTGGCATCCGAAGCCGTATCCGTTGCGAATCAAGATATTTTATTACCGGGAATTGGTTCCTATATCGCGCTCGCTATCAAAGCAATGAATATGAAAGCGATTTTTTACGCCATTATTACCATGTTAATTGTGATCTTGATTTACGATCAATTATTGTTTCGACCTTTGGTCGCATGGGCTGAAAAATTCAAAGCCGAGCAAGTGGGCGAAGATCGTGAAGTTCGTTCCTGGGTCATTGATCTTTTTCATCGTACGCGTTTATTGCGAATTGTGGGCCAGAAGTTCAATCAATTATTTGATGGGTTTGTGAATTTTGCGCTTTTCCGCACACGTTTTCGGGTCAAAGAAAAATTTAAAATAGTCAGACGCTACGACAAATTAATGGGGATGATTTGGGATGGATTGATTTTTATCTCGGTTGCATCTGTCGTGTTGTTCGCCATTTATTATGTGCTGCACAATGTGCCTTTTTCTGAAGTAAAACATGTGTTTTATCTCGGATTGATTACGGCTTTCCGTGTCATTGTTTTAATTATTCTTTGTTCATTATTGTGGGTGCCAATCGGCGTTTGGATTGGATTGCGGCCTAATGTGGCGCAAGTGGTGCAGCCGATTGCCCAGTTTTTAGCAGCGTTTCCCGCCAATTTGCTGTATCCTTTTGTGGTTATTTTTATTGTCACCTATCATCTGAATGTCAATGTGTGGGTAACACCGCTCATGATTTTAGGGACGCAATGGTATGTGTTATTCAATGTCATTGCGGGTGCATCCGTGTTACCGAAAGATTTGCTGCAAGTCGCCGATAATTTAGGATTGAATGTTTGGCTGCGTTGGCGAAGACTCATTTTGCCCGGCATTTTTCCCTATTATATGACTGGCGCAATTACGGCAGCAGGCGGTTCTTGGAATGCGAGTATTGTTGCGGAAGTCGTCGAATGGGGGCATACCAAATTAGTGGCAACCGGTTTAGGTGCTTACATTACGGAATTTCAGGCGGCCGGTGATTTTATGCATGTGGGTTTAGGTATCGGCATGATGTGTATTTTGGTATTAATATTAAATCGGTTAGTATGGCGTCCGTTATACGTGCTAGCTGAGACGCGTTATCAGTTGCTTTGAGGTGTGGTATGCAAGATCGGACCCTGATTGAAGTCTTAAACGTCAATAAAAGTTTTAAAATCGGCGAGCGCCAGGAATTGCAGGTGCTGGAAGATGTCAATTTTCGCATGAATGAAGGCGAAATCGTTGCGATTTTAGGAAAATCAGGATCGGGAAAATCCACCTTATTACGCATTATTGCAGGCCTCATTTCGCCAACCAATGGTACCGTTTTTTATCGCAACAAACCGGTTCATGGTCCAGTGCGCGGCATTTCGATGGTTTTTCAAAATTTTGCTTTATTGCCATGGCTCACGGTTTTACAAAATGTGGAATTAGGTTTAGAAGCCTTAGGCATAGATCGTGATGAACGCCGCGAACGCGCACTGAAAGCGATTGATACCATCGGTCTCGATGGTTTCGAAACCGCATTTCCAAAAGAATTATCGGGCGGTATGCGTCAGCGTGTGGGTTTTGCGCGCGCCTTAGTGGTGAATCCCGACGTATTATTAATGGATGAACCGTTTTCAGCGTTGGATGTTTTGACAGCGGACAACTTAAAAAGCGACTTAATGGATTTATGGGAAACGAAAAAAACCGGCATTAGTGGTATTTTATTTGTGACACACAACATTGAAGAAGCCGCTTTATTAGCCGATCGCATTATTGTATTCAACAGCAATCCAGGTTCAATTCGTGGCGAATTAAAAGTAACATTGCAACATCCACGCAGTGATTTAGATCCGCGTTTCCGCAATCAAATTGATCGTGTTTACACCATGATGACAACGCAAACGCCAGCGGAACAAGTCGAAGGGCATGAGCCAATTGATTTGGGCTATCGCTTACCCGAAGCGAGTGTCGCAGAAGTCACCGGATTATTAGAAACACTGAATACCCCAGAAAATAATGGCAAAATGGATTTGCCAGTCGTTGCTGAAACATTAATGTTAGATATCGATGAATTATTTCCTCTCACTGAATTATTGGAAATTTTGCATTTAGCAAAAGTGTCAAAAGGGGATATCACAATTACTGATGAAGGAAAAGCCTTCGTCGAAGCCGACATTTTGGAACGTAAAAAAATATTTTTACAATTACTGAAAAAATATGTCCCGCTTGCCCGTTACATTTACGAACAATTAACGCGCCATCCACGCCATCGTGCGCTCGAAGAAAATTTTCTTTCGCTGCTTGAAGATTATTTAACCGAAAAAGAAGCCGAACGGGTACTTCGAACTGTTATCGAATGGGGTCGCTACGCAGAATTATTTGCGTATGATTACAATGCCGGTGTATTAAGTTTGGAAAATCCAACCGCCTAAACGGCAGAGATTAAATTATAAATAACTATAAAATGTAGAACACTGGCTATGACTATTAGCAAATGAAAAATTTCGTGATAGCCAAATAAGTCGGGAAAGGGATTAGGACGTTTAATCGCATAAACCAATGCGCCAAATGTGTAGAAAACGCCACCCGCTAAGAGTAATAGAAACGCCTCATTTCCCATTTTAAATTTAATTTCTGAACAGTAGGGAACAGCCAGCCAACCCAGAATGACATAGAGTAGCGCTCTAATCCATTTAGGACTCTTAATCCAAAAAAGCGTTAAGATCATTCCTAAGATAGCAATTCCCCAGTAGAGAGCTAACAGGCGAACGCCTGAATCATTTTTTAAAACGAGTAAACAGATCGGTGTTGCTGTTCCCGCAATTAAAGCAAAAATAGCCGCATGATCAATTCTTTTCATGATTAAATAGATTGGTCGGCTCCACATGGGAAGATGGTACAGCGCACTAATTCCATACATTCCAATCAGAGTTAAGCTATAGATGGCATTCGGAATTAGGGCGTTCGTACCTTTACTTTGAAATAGCAAAAAGATACAACCGAAAAGAGCGGTAAAAAAGGCTATATAGGCAATGTATCCGCGATATCGTGGTTTCATTATTCCAGTGAGCTTCGTAACATCCAAGCGGCTTTATCATGCGCGCGCATGCGTTCAGTTAATAAATCCACCGTGCCTTGATCATCTGCGCTGTTCGCTTTTTCAAAAACATCCAGCAAATGATGTGAAATCGTTTCATGATCTTTCATTAATGCCTTCACCATGTCTTCAGCCGATAATTTACTGGAACCTTCTTTGAGTGAGGTTAATTTCAAAAATTCTGAAAAGGTGGCGGGGGCCAATACACCGAGTGCGCGAATTCGTTCAGCAATGGTATCCGTCGCTTCGGCTAATTCTTCATATTGGGTTTCAAAAAGTGCATGCAATGCTGGAAAAAGAGGGCCTGTCACATTCCAGTGAAAATTTTGGGTTTTTAGATACAGTGTATACGTGTCAGCTAATAAATGGGCCAATTCATCGGCAACAATCCCGGCATGTTTTTTCTTGGTGGAAGGGGTGGTTTCCATGGGTTGTTCCTCTTTTCTGATTAGTCATTTTTTTATTATATCGTATTTATTAGCATTATGGATAAGGTATTTTCTACGGTATAATCATCAAAATTTAAGGTCATTTATACTCATGTATATACCAAAATCATTCGAAAAGAATAATCTTGAGGAGCTGCATCGTTTTATTGAAAAATATGGGTTTGCCACATTAATTAGTTACCATGAAAATAAATTGCATGTATCGCATGTTCCAACCATGTTAGATAAAAATCGAGGCCAATTTGGCACGTTGATCTGGCATCTTGCAAAAAAGAATGATCATTGCAAAATTTTAAATGAAAAAATAAATTCACTTTGCCTTTTTCATGGACCGCATTCTTATATTTCACCCGCTTGGTATAAAACATTTCCGAATGTTCCGACTTGGAATTATACGGTAGTACATGCAGAAGGAATTCCATCGAATGTCAGCAAAGAAGAACTTGCGGTAGATTTAGAAAAATTAGTTTCGCATCATGAATCGATATCAAATACTCATTATCAAATTCCAGAACATTATAAAACAAAATTATTAGAACACATCGATGGCTTTCATATGGAAATTATCAAAATTAATGGAAAATATAAATTGGGTCAAAATCGTACTGTCGAAGATCAGCAAATGATGTTGCACGAACTAATAAATCAGCACGATAATCCTGGCGCGCTTGCGTTGGCGGATTTTATATCTAACATGACGTGAATTTATGAAGGACGATAGGCCCATGCATAAAAGAAAAAATGTTAATTCTATCGAAGAATTTGACTCTCTTTTTGTTGGAAAACCCGCCGACATTGAAAAAAACCTAAAAAAAATATTGCCCGAAGCTAAATCACGAACGAACAAATCCATTTATTTGCAGATTTTGTCACAAATTGCTTTAGCGCAAGCGATGCAACACAAATTTAAGCTAGCTCACAAAACATTAGATACCGCAGAAAAGTTACTGACGTCCAACTATTCGATCGCTCAAGCAAGGGTTTTGCTAGAGCGGGGTCGTGTTTATATGCAAGCATTTCAATTTAAAAAATCATTACCTTTTTTTTTAAAATCGTATCAATTCAGTAAAAAGCATAAACTAGATTATCACGCCAGTAATGCTGCACATATGATTGCGTTTGTTACCCCGAATCTGAAAGATAAAATAAAATGGAATAAAATATCAATTGCTATTAATACTCAATCGAAAGATCCGAAAGTATCTGATTGGAATATGATTGATTATAATAATTTGGGAAGCAATTTTATCGATGCAAAAAAATATCAAGAAGCTATTTCAGCATATAAACAAACTGTTAAATTAGCAATTAAGAAAAAACTGGAGGTCATCGCTTTGGGCGGCAAATGGGGTATTGCATGCGGTTTGCGTGGGCTTAACAAAATCGACCAAGCGCTCACTATGCAGTTAGAATTGCTTGATCAGTATAATGCACTGCATAAAAAAGGCATTTTGACGACTGAATTATTGCGTGTGACGAGAGGGGTGGTTTGCGAGGAGTTGGCTGAAATTTATCTGGATAAAACCAAACAATATGCAGCATTAGCCTATCAAGATCTTTCGAAAGATCAGTGGATGAAAAAACTTAAAAAAGACAGGATTGACAAAATGAAACGCTTAAGCCGATTATGATTTAATGTAGAAATTTAACTCATAACTCTCTATTTTATACCTATCATTTTTACCAATGTAAAATTTGCATCACAAGTACCCTCTTTTTTTGCTGGAAATTCATGGAGATGGATATTCACTGCTTCCTCGATAAATTTCTGTTTTTCTTCTAAGGAAGGTATTTTTGTTAAATGCGGAGTGACTGGAAATAACCAATCGCCCATGGCTTTTTTGGATGGAAAATGGGTGGTGATCTCATCCCTTTGATATTTTGATAATTGCAATCCAGCTTTTTTTGCATAGACATCATATTGGGTGTCTCTTGCAGTGATTAGTAGATCGCCCACGCCTTCAAAATATTTTTGCCAACGTGTTGTATGCATTAATTCATTGGTGATTTCGGGTAATCGGCCAATCATTGGAACAATTCCAATAAATTTTCCATTTGGTTTTAAGGATTTTACAATACCAGTAAAAGCAGCTAGTTTATTATGCACCCACTGCAAACAAAAAAAGCTAGTTACCACATCGAATTCTGAGACAAAATTTAATTGTTGAGCATCTTGCAACTGAAAATCCAAATTTTCCTGCTGAAATTTATTTTTAGCTTCTTGTAACATATTAGGCGAAGCATCAATACCGATTACATGGCCTTTCGGAACGCGTGCTGCGATTTCTTTCGTAATTTTGCCATCGCCACAGCCTACGTCCAAAACCGCTTCGTTGCCATGAAATGGTTGTTCTTGCAAAAATTTCATCGCAGCATCGTATTGCAACAAAGAGTTTTTATTGTAGTTCGAACCGTCCCATCTATCTTGTTTTGCTTGATCCATAAATCATTCCTTTTTATCCAGTTGCAAGTTCAAGAATCGTTTGCCATTCCTTTTCAGTAACCGGGGTAATCGATAAGCGATTGCCACGATGAGTGATGATCATATTTTTTAATTGGTGATGTGATTTGATCTCATCGAGGGTAATAATGCGCGGAAATTTTTTAACAAATTTAACATCAACCATGTACCAGCGTGGATTTTTTTCAGTGCTTCCTGGATCAAAATGATCGGAATTTTTATCCCATGATGTAAAGTCAGGATAACCTGCTTTTACGACTTTAATAATCCCGACAATGCCGGGTGGTGTGCAGCTGGAATGATAAAAAAATCCTTCATCGCCTACTTTGATTTGATCACGCAATAAATTGCGGACTTGATAATTACGTACCCCGTCCCAGTGCTCTATTTGTTTGGGGCGCTTCATTAAATCATCGATGCTGAATGTGGAAGGTTCGGATTTGAAAAGCCAGTGGGTCATGATTTTCTCTTATTGAATTAATGCAACTTCCAGTAGTGGGATTTTTTTAAAATTTTTATCACCGGTCACAAAAATTGTATCATCTGAAATGGTTAACGCAGAAGAAGCTTGCAGAGCATCCGGTGTGCGCAATTGATGAAAGGCTCTTAATTCAGTTGCTTTTTCGATTATTTCAGGGCTCACAGGTATTAGTGATAGATCAGTAGCACAAAAAAATTGTTGGTATTGGTTAAGAAGAGCGTCGTCTCGTTCACGTAAGGGTTTTACTCGACATTCCAGCAGGCTTAAATGAGAGGCAGCAAACGTAGGTTTTTTGTATTTTTTTCTAAGATCATGTAGCAGATCAGAAAAATGGCCATAATATGGCTCTGCCATTTCGACCCAATAGATAATGGCACAAGAATCTAAAAAAATTTGCATTTTTATTTGTCCCAATCATCTCGTTCACTATGGATTTGTTTGTCGATGTCTTTTTTGGTGCGGGTAGTTTTCCAGGGCCTGTTATCTAATAATTCCCATAGGCTCGTGGTATGCAATTGTTGTTTGAGCAAATTTGCATATTCTTCTTCGCTTAATACCACACAGGCTGGGCGATTGTTTTTAATGATATGCACCGGACCCTGCTTCAAGGCTTCTTCTAAAGCGGCGACGCCGCGGCGTTTAACTTCCAGAGCAGATAAAGTGTGCATAAAATACCTCATAAAAAAGTACCATATTCAGTACTATTTTAAGTACTAAATATGGTACTGTCAAGTTATAAAGATAAGGGTTTTTGGAGAGATTGGCCCTCTTCTATTTGGAGAAGAGGGAAGTTAAAATTTATCGCTTCATCGCATCAAAGAAATCTTCATTAGTCTTCGTCGATTTCAAACGATCAATCAAGAATTCAATCGCAGCCAATTCATCCATTGGTTGCAATAATTTGTGGAGGATCCAGACTTTTTGCATCACGTCTTTGTTTAGCAATAATTCTTCGCGACGGGTGCCGGATTTGTTGATGTTGATGGCAGGGTAAATTCGGCGTTCAGCAATGCGGCGATCCAAGTGGATTTCCATGTTGCCGGTTCCTTTGAATTCTTCGTAAATCACATCATCCATTTTGGAGCCGGTTTCAACCAGGGAGGTTGCGATAATGGTTAAGCTGCCGCCTTCTTCGATGTTTCGCGCTGCACCAAAGAAACGTTTTGGACGTTGCAGAGCGTTTGCATCCACACCACCGGTTAAGACTTTTCCGGAAGCGGGAACAACAGTATTGTACGCGCGAGCTAAGCGTGTGATCGAATCGAGTAAGACCACCACGTCGCGTTTATGTTCAACCAAGCGTTTCGCTTTTTCGATCACCATTTCTGCGACTTGTACGTGACGGTTAGCCGGTTCATCAAAGGTACTTGCGATGACTTCGCCGCGAACGGAGCGAGTCATTTCGGTGACTTCTTCAGGACGTTCATCGATCAATAATACCATCAAATAACATTCTGGATGGTTTTGCGCGATCGAGTGCGCGATATTTTGCAGCATCATGGTCTTACCAGCCTTCGGTGGCGATACGATCAAGCCGCGTTGTCCTTTACCAATCGGCGCTGCAATATCAATAATGCGGGCGGTAATATCTTCGGTACTGCCATTGCCGCATTGCATTTGCAGCCATTCGTTGGCAAATAACGGTGTTAAGTTTTCGAATAAAACTTTGGTCTTCGCATTTTCTGGGGCATCGAAATTGATGTGGTCGACTTTTAATAAAGCGAAATAACGTTCGCCTTCTTTTGGTGGGCGAATTTTTCCAGAAATGGTGTCGCCGGTACGTAAATTGAATCGACGAATTTGGCTAGGCGAAACATAAATGTCATCCGGGCCCGCTAAATAAGAGCCTTCGGCGGAACGTAAAAATCCAAACCCATCTTGCAAAATTTCCAATACGCCATCGCCATAAATGTCTTCACCGCGTTTAGCGTGGGCTTTCAATATGGCGAAAATAATATCTTGTTTCCGCGAACGGGCCATGTTTTCCAGGCCGTATTCTTCGGACATTTGAATAAGTTCCTGGGCGCTTTTTTTCTTGAGTTCGGTGAGATTCATAATGACTGTGGACCTATTAGAGTTGTTACTGTTGGATTGTTCGGTTACGTCTTCTACATTTGAATTTGCTGGTAAAGCATTTGCCATAGCATCCTCGGGGTTAGATTGTGATTTGATTAAACGACTCGACCATTGGACAAGACATTCATATTCATGGGTTAATTAGTTCAGCGTGGGTTAATCGATAGGCTCTATAAGAGGTTATCTTAATTAAACAATAGCACTAATTTTAAAAGAGTTCTAGCCCTTTTTAAAGGGCTAGTACGATTAAATATTTTCATCAATAAAGCTGATTAATTCAGCTTTGGACAGCAAACCCACCTGGGTTGCTTTGACCTGGCCATCCTTGAATAAAATCAGGGTAGGGATGCCGCGAACGCCGAATTTAGGAGGGGTTGCAGGGTTTGAATCCACATCCAATTTGGCGATTTTGAGTTTTCCCACATATTTTTGACCGATGTCATCGAGAATGGGGGCGATTGCTTTACAAGGGCCGCACCACTGTGCCAAAAAATCAACTAATACAGGGGTTTTGGATTCAACGACTTCATTTTCAAATGAATGATCGGTTATTGCAATGGTATTGCTGCTCATACTGAAAAGACCTTCTGTTTAAATTATCTAATAATAGTAACAATGGGTTTTTGGAAAAACAACCGTTTTAACTTAAGTGTTTTTTAAGCGATTGCATAAACCGTTGTTTATGTTCTTTCGATGTCTCAATTCCAGCAACCTTTTTATTCACCAGTTTGCCATCATTCCCGTAAGTTTCCAGCTCATCAAAATGTCTGGCTTCTAATGCAGAAATCCCAGCAGGTCCTATATGATTAAATTGCACTAGAAGCGTTTGTAATCCGATATTTTTTGCTAATGCAAAAGCGCCGGTATTCGTCAGTTGATTGTATCCTAAGCCTAGCCATTTTAATTTTGAATTGGTTGCGAGGACACTTGCGCCAGCATCCGTAATTTGATTCCCTTCCAAATATAATTGTTGCAGCACCGGATTATTAACAAACGCTTCTGCCCCTTTATCGGTAATTTGATTGTAATCCAGCATCATAAAAGTAAAATATTGATTTTCAGCTAAAGCCGCTGCACCTTGATCCGTAATGCGATTATAGCCAAGCGCCAGCAAACCAAAAGCAGATGTCATTTTTGCCAGTGCTTTTGCGCCATGATCGCCAATTTGATTTCCATTTAAATAAAGCGCTTGTGCTTTCGAATAAGTTGCCAAGGCAATCGCGCCCGCATCGGTCAATTTATTTTGCATCAAACTCAATTCCCACTGAATCGAAGGAGATTTTGCTAATGCAATCGCGCCGGTATCCGTAATTCCATCATTATCCATGTAAAGCGTTCTTAATCCTGAATTTTTAGCCAATGCTTCTGCACTGGAATCGCTGATGGTTTTAATTGAGCTTGCATCTAAAATTTGAATCGAAGTATTTTTCGCAATCGCGCTCAAGCCTTTATCGGTAATCGGATTATTATTTAATTGCAATCCTTGCAAAGTGGAATCCGCAGAAAGTGCAATCACTCCCGCATCACCAATTTGATTGCCCCAAAGAGAAATATTTTGTAACGAAGTGCTTTTAGCTAATGCGGCAGCGCCGGTATCGCCAATTTGATTATTATCCAACTCTAACGTTTGTAAAGTCGTCATTTTAGCAATGGCAATCGCGCCATTTGGGCCAATATTGTTATCGACAACGTCCAGCCAGTTAATATCAGTATGCTTATCTAAATAGGCTGCGATTGCTGGCATATCTTGATCATTCAAACTGCAATCTTCTAATTCGAGAACGTTGCGATCAACATGCTGGTCGATATTTTGGATACAGAGATTGGTCGCGTACACCGGAATGGAAAGAAAGCATAAAGTAATTAATGGAAGAATTTTTTTTAATGACATACTGGGTTCCTTATTGTGCTGATCTCGCTAATTATTGGGCCTAATTATTGCTTTTTTTGAAGGGAATGTCAAAATATTGATCATATTTTACGCAGAGCGTGTCTCGGTAACTTTTATCATGAGCAATGCACCCACAATAAAAAAAGCTAAAATTGTCGCCATTCCCGCACGTTGGCTGTGAAAATAATAAGTTGCAAGGCCTAAGACCCAAGGACCGATAAAGGCGGTGATTCGGCCTGAAAAGGCATATAACCCGAACATTTCAGTGGATTTTTCTTTTGGAGTAATGCGTGCCATCAGCGATCGACTGGCCGCTTGAACGGGGCCGATGAAAATACTTAAAAATAAGGCGATGGCCCAAAATGCAGCGGTGCTCTGGACAAATAATAATGGCAATGCGAGCAGTATGAGTCCGAGTAGTGAAATTAAAATCGTAGGTTTTGAACCCATCCAATCATCGACCCAGGCCAGAAAAATCGCGCCGATACCGGCGGTTAAGTTCATGGTAATTCCAAATAAAACCACATCCGCCAAGCTCATGCCAAAAGTGCCTGCTGCGTAAATTCCGCCGAAAGCGAATAGGGTGTTAAGTCCATCAACATAAATAAGATGCGCGATAAGATAGAGCACCAGATTTTTTTGTTCTGGCAAAGATTTTAGTGTGGAAAATAATTCACTTAAACCTTTTTTCAGGGCTTTTTTTGCAGATAATCCTGTTGCTTTTGAATCGGGAATGAAAATAAAAAAGGGCACTGAAAAAACGGCAAACCAAACGGCGACTAAAATCGCTGAAATCCGCACTTCTTCAGCCGATTGAGTATTCAGCCAGATCGGCGGATGTTTAATAAAACAAAATAATGCGATGCTTAATGAAATAATGCCGCCAAGATAGCCCGCGCCCCACGCCCAACCTGAAAGACGACCGATATATCGTTCGGGCGCAATATGCGGCAAAAAAGAATTGTAAAAAACGATCCCGATTTCCAACGCAATGGTTGCGATCACAAAAGCACTCAGTGCGGTGTAAATAGAATGTGAATGAGGATGCACAAACCAAAGTAACGCGGTAAAAATCACACATAAAATAGTAAAAAAAAGTAGCCAGCGTTTATGATGACCGCCATGATCGGCGATCGCGCCAAAGATCGGACTTAAAATCGCAATTAAAACACCCGCGAGCGCGGTCGCATTCGCCCATTGATAAGTGCCGATAATTTCATTCACTGCAACTTGTTTCGTAAAATACGTTGCAAAAATAAACGTTGTAATAATAATTGGAAAAGCAGCCGACGCCCAATCGTAACTTGCCCAGGCGGCGAAAATAAGGGTTTCCTTTTTATTTAAAATTTTTTTCATTCGGCCACCGTCGATCGTATTAAATCCAACGTGGGTTCGCCGCAATCTTTAGCTATGATTGCGCGCACAGTATTTTTAAATTCATTAATATCTTGCCAGGATTTTCCAGGCGCTTTGATGGGTGGATTCGCCGTAACAATAATTCTTCCGGGTTTTAATAATTTTTCATCACCCCGCAAAATCGAACGTGTGCCTTGTATGGCGATAGGACAAATGGGAACACCCGTTTCAGCTGCAATTTTAAATGCGCCTAATTTAAAAGGACGTAATCCTGCCGAATAGCTAAACGTACCTTCTGGAAAAATGGCGATAGAATGACCGTGTTCTAAAATCTCTTGCATTTGTTTGGTGTCATCAATGCCTTTGGCTGAATCTGTTCGATCAACGCTTAAAAAATTCAACTTTTGCATAAACCGTCGAATAATAGGGGTTTTCGTCAATTCTTGTTTGCCAATGAATCGCGTTCCGATTGGCAAAAAACTTAGTGCGAGCATGGCATCAACATAGCTTGCATGATTAATGGCATAAATCAGTGGGGTTTCTGCAGTTATATTTTTTTTACCCGTCATTTTCACAGGACAAAGCGCAAAGAAAAAAAGTGAGCGTGCCCAGAATTGACATAAACCTGCCGCCATTTTTTGCGGTAAAATCCATAAAGACAAATAAACGGGAAGCAAGGTCGCTATGACGAGCGAATAGACATACACCGAATAAATAAATTTAACCATCATTCCAAACGTTCGCCGTAATTTGGCTAAACCAAAACTAAAACTGATTTTTGTCAATTGCATCCAGAACGGTCTTCGCTGTTTTAATTTGCCGGTTAAATACATGGTTTTGCATGCGGCGCGTTGCAATTTGCCGCTGGAAGTTTTTGGAATCGTTTGCGGTGGCACAAGCACGACGTGATCGGGTGGGACACCTAGCGCATTGGAAATATTTTCAGTAATTTGCTCAATAATTTTTTCAGGGTGTGGTGGTTTTTTGGTATGGGTTTCTGCGACAATGACTAATTTTTCTGTGCCGCGAATGGGATCCACTGTGCCGAAGGCAATCACGCATCCTTTACGAATATCCGGAGTTTGAGCCGTAATTTCTTCTACTTCGGCAGGATACAAATTACGTCCTGCTTTAATGATGAGGTCTTTTTTTCGACCTGCAATAAAAATTTCATCATCCGCCAAATAAGCTAAATCGCCGGTGTCCCACCAGCCATCATGATAAATCGCCATGGTGGCTTCTGGATTACCATAATAACCCTGCATGCTAGAAGGCCCTTTGAATTGCAATTGCCCGACATGACGCTCGGGCAACGGTTGATTGTGTTCATCAACCACTCGCACGGCATGTCCTGGAATCGCTTTGCCACTCGCGACAAACTCCAGAGCATTTTCAGCGGTCGTTGGAACGGCCCGATTCTCTTCTTCAAATGCTTTGCGTTCGACTCTATCAATGCGCGGTTTTCGATTGAGTGGTGAGATGGCCACACACACAGAAGATTCAGCCAGACCATAAACCGGCAAATGACTTTCGCCTCTAAAACCATAAGGCGCAAATTTTTCCGTAAAACGGTCGAGTGTTTTCGCTTGGATGGCTTCTGCACCATTAAATGCAATTCGCCAGGAACTTAAATCCAATCCTTCGATCATGCTGGGTTCAATTTTGCGAATACATAATTCATACGCAAAATTGGGACCGCCCGTGATTGTGCCGCGATGATAATGAATCGCCCATAGCCATCTTTCTGGTCGGCTTAAAAAAGAAAGCGGGGACATGAGTGTCAATGGAATGCCGTGATATAAACTGCCGAGCCACATGCCAATCAACCCTAAATCATGATAAAGCGGCGCCCAGCTGACCGCAACATCGTGATGTGTGATTTGAATGGCTTCACCATAAGCGCGAATATTGGCGAGCAAATTGCCATGGGTGAGCAAAACACCTTTAGGAGCACTGGTGCTGCCCGATGTATATTGGATCATGGCAAAATCATCGGATTTTGCCCCAATATAGGGCGCTTTTTCAGTTCCGTTCAATAATGTATTAACAGTGACGACTTGTTTTAAACTGGGAATAAATGCGCGCAGCATTTTGCTTAAATGCTCTGCTTCATGAAAGGTGACGAGCATGCGCACTTCGGCATTTTGTAGAATTTTGGCTTCGAGTTTCGCATACGATTCAATCTGATGTGGCCGAAATGGCGGATAAATTGGAACGGGAATGCAGTTCGCCAATAAAGTCCCAAAAAAAGTATAAAAAAATCCAGGATTAGTCGGTTGCATGATCGCGACCGTTTCACCGGGCTGCAATCCACGTTTGATCATTTGAAACGCGACCCGCAGTGAATTTTCAAATAATTGTCCATAAGTAATGATTTCTTCGCGACCCTGATCATCTTGTAAGTAAATATGAGGACGATCCGGATCGCCTGTTGCATAAAGCAATAAAACGTCCAGTAAGGTTTTGGCCTGAACAGGATTGATAAAAGATTTTTCCAGACTTTCCTGATGAGTTACAGCATGAGAAATTCTTTTTCCAGGCTGTGCTTTTTCAATTGCATTCCTAATATCTTGCAATGTTTCAGCTTCCGCCATCAAGCTGTCAGGAAGTTGGATATCAAATTCTTTTTCGATGCGCTGAAATAATTCGGCGCGGCCTAAGCTATCAATGCTTAAATGGCGCTGCAATGAAGCATGTAAAGTAATTTGTTTCAGTTCAATTCCTGAATCAAGCAGTAATTGTTGAGTGATCGCAATCAGTTTTTGTTCGGTGTCATGCTGAGATGGTTTCATGATTGTTTCGTTCCCTGATCGGTATAGCTCGTCCTGTTTGGCCCAGTAATTGTCGCATAAAACGCAATTTTAATGGTCGGCAAAGATCGAGGCCTATCATTCCTAATTGACGCGCTGCGTTTAACACAAAAAAATCACTAGTAAATAGCGTGTTTAGATGATGTGAAAAACGCGTAATTATTTTTTGCTGTGCTTCAGCAAAATTGTCTAAAGAAAAGGTGTCGAGTGAATTTTTTTTCAAATAATCGCTTAAAGTGGACACTTCATACAAAGCTAAATTTAAGCCTTGAGCGGCAATCGGATGTAAAGCATGTAATGCGTTTCCAATTAAAATGGTTCGTCCTTTTATTTGTTGTTCCGCTTGAATAGAAACTAATGGAAACAGTGCGCGCCCATGATTTTTTTTCAAGCGGCCCAGACGATAACCAAATTTTTTCTGTAATGTTTGTAAAAAAACATCATCCGACATTTTTTCGAGAAGATGAATTTCTTCGTTGTCAGCGGTCCAAATCATGGCGGCGCGATTCTCGGTCAAAGGCAGCATAGCGATTGCGCCATTATCTTGAAAACGTTCATAAGCAATATGATGATGCGAACGATTGAGAGCTATCATCGAAACGATGGCGCTTTGCTGGTAATCCAGTTTTTTTTCAGAGATGTTTAGTAATTGTCTGACAGTAGAATAATTGCCGTCGGCGCCAATAATTATTTTTCCACGGATTTTTTGCGTGCCTTCGGGTGTTTCAATCGTTAACTCGGCTTCTTCTGAAGTTTGTGACATATCAATCAAGCGCGCTGGGCGAAGCAGAGTAATATTTTCCAGATTGTTATAAAGCGCGAGATTAATTTCTTTTGCAGGAACCACAAATCCGAGCGCTGCCAAATTCATTTCGCGAGCCGTTAAGCGTGTGATGCCAAAGGAACCGCGATGTGAAACATGCACTTCATTGATCGCTGTCGCATGCGGTGCAAGGGAATCCCAGATTTTCAGATTTTCAAATAAGCAATAACTACTGTGATTTAAAGCAATAAACCGTTTATCATCCGCTAAATTGGTAGCGTTGGCATCGACTAACGCGATGCGATAGGGCGAAGCGCGTAGCGACAAAGCAAGCGATGCGCCCACCATGCCGCCACCTACGATGATAATATCAAAGTTCATGATTTTTTCTTTAACAGTGCTTCGATGTCAGTGGCTTTTTTGGGTAATCGTCCGGTTAAGACATCATTGCCATTTTTGGTGACTAAGACATCGTCTTCAATACGCACGCCGATGTTGTGCCATTTTTTAGGAACGCCTGGAATATCAGAAGAAATATAAATGCCAGGTTCAACCGTCAACACCATCCCTGGTTTCAGCTTGCGCCATTTGCCATGCATTTTGTAACGACCGACATCGTGCACATCGAGTCCTAACCAGTGACCGGATTTGTGCATGTAAAATTTAAAATAACTTTGTTTTTCGATCAGATCTTTTAAGTTGCCTTTCAGGAGACCTAACTCTTTTAGACCTTGCGCGATGATTTTAACCATCACATCCTGGACTTTGGGCCATTCTGCACCAGGACGCACTGCTTTAATGCCGGCAATTTGTGCGGCAAGCACAATGTCATAAATCGCGCGTTGTTCGGGTGTAAATTTTCCATTAGCAGGAAACGTTCGGGTAATATCGGCTGCATAATTTTGATATTCGCAACCGGCGTCAATTAAAACGATGTCGCCATTTTTAATTTTTTGATTGTTGGTGTTGTAATGCAAAATGCAGCTATTTGCGCCACTGCCGACGATGGAGGTGTAAGCAGGGTATCGAGCGCCGTTGCGATTAAATTCGTATTGTAATTCGGCTTCGAGTTCATATTCGTACATGCCAGGTTTGCAAGCCTTCATGGCGCGCAAGTGTGCATCCACTGAAATTTCAGCGGCTTTCCGCATCACTTCGATTTCTGCCGGACTTTTGATTAAGCGCATTTCATGCAACGTATCGGTAATATCGACAAACGCAATCGGCGATTGCAGACCATTGCGGATCTTGCCGCGAATTTTGTTGACGCCATCCAATAAAATTTTGTCGAATGCGGGATCAATACCGAGTGGGTAATGGACTTCCGTGCGACCTTCAAGTAATTCGGGTAAATATTTTTCAAATTCAGCAATCGGATGCGCTTCGTCTGCGCCATAGGTTTTGATCGCGCCAGCTTGTCCTGCGCGGTAACCTTCCCAGATTTCTTTTTCACGATCTCGGACGCGATTAAAAAGAATGAATTCGCCTTTTTTTCGTTTGGGAATTAATACCAGAACCGATTCCGGTTCTTCAAAACCCGTCAAATAAGATAAATCACTGCTTTGACGATAGGGATGATCATAATCACCGTTGCGTCGATGAATCGGTGCGGCAGGTAAAATAACAATCGCAGTGGGATTGATGCTTTGCATCAATTGCTTGCGCCGTTTGGCATATTCAGTCATTTTAATCATCGGCGTCTCCTTAACGTTTAATGTAGGGATTTTTTGGTGGTACGGCCGCCTTTAGCCGGATGCAATTCGTGAAAAATCATCAGCGCCGCCAGACGAACATATTCTACCAGTTCAAAATACGCAACTTCATCTTCTTCGTTATCGATAATTTCACTGTAATTCACCTGGGAAATTTCAATAATATCATTTAAGGCTTCAGTAATTTCGCTGGGTTCGCGCTCCTCGATCGGAATGTTCCCACGTTGTAGACCCATCAAAAAACCTTGGCACCAGAGGCCTAAACTTTCCGCCCGTTGATTAATGCTTTTTTTATCTTCCGGCAGTAATAAATTAAATTCAAAGGAAAACTGCATGAGTAGATCGTAACTGGTCTCATAGAGCATTTGTAGCATTTCTTCGGATTTTTTATATTTTTTGATTTCATCCAGCGCCATTTTCCAATGGGTATCTTTTTTGGTGGCGCCGGCACAAATTAAACCGCACATCATTCCATGCACTTGTGCAGCATGATAGGCCCCGGGAATTTTTTTCAGGGCAGACTGGATTTCCTTGTATGTGGGCAAAGAAGGTGCAGTAGTCATAAGCGATTTCCAAAATAGCCATGTTAGCAGGAAATGTACAGAAGCGAAATTTTTTTCAGTGTTTGGTTGACTCAAGAGATTGATTCGCACCATACTTTTTTGGTCTAAGTGCGTGGGATTCTAGCCCGTCATTGCGAGTCGCCGATAGGCGGCGAAGCAATCTCTAAAAGATTGCTTCGTCGCAAAAAGCGCTCCTCGCAATGACGGTGCGGGGATGACAAAATAAGGATTGTTATATGCGTCTATCAGCTATTGTTGCGATTTCTGAAAATAGAGTCATGGGCAAAGACAATCGTCTCCCTTGGCATTTGCCCGCCGATTTAAAGCATTTTAAAGAAATCACGCTCGGCAAACCCATTTTAATGGGGCGGAAAACTTATCTTTCTATCGGTCGTCCTCTGCCCGGACGGGAAAATGTGATTGTCACTCGCGATAAAACATTTGAGGCGGCTGGCTGTCGAGTATTTAACACGATTCAAGAAGCGCTGGATTATCTTTTGCCTTACGATGAGGTTTTTGTCATTGGCGGCGCGGATCTTTTTAAACAACTGTTGCCGCAAATTAAATTGTTATATCTCACGATTATTCATGAAAAAATGGATGGGGATACTTTTTTTCCTGAAATAAATCAAAAAGAATGGCGGGAAGTCGAAAGTAAAGATTTTTTGCCGGATGATAAAAATCAGTATCGATATAGTTTTATTACATTAGAACGAAAATAAACGCTCGTCATTGCGAGGAGCGTTTTTTGCGACGAAGCAATCTTTCGAAAGATTGCTTCGGCCGTAAAAAGCACGGCCTCGCAATGACGAGGCAGATCAAAACAAATTCTTGAGGGCCAGCCAAAGCATTTCAGGTTTGATTGCATCAAGACAAAGCGGAATGGGTTGAGCTTTGCCCCCATAATTGCAACGCATTTTATAACATTCAATACAGGGGAATTTCGAAACAGCATGCAGCTGGTTTCCGCCCGTCGTTCCAATTAAGCGCGTGCTGGTTGGGCCATACATCGTGACCGCAGGAACATTGAGTGCCGCTGCCAAATGACTTAATCCTGTATCGCTGCAAATCGCGCCTTCCGATTCTTGTAAGATTCTCGCATGTTGTGACAAAGTGCAAAACGGCAGCACCATGGCATTGGGGTGACCTTGACTGATATGTTCCGCGCGTACTTTTTCTGCTGCATTACCCCACGGCAGCACCACGTTTAATTTTTCATTGGCAGCCATTCGAATTAATTGCTGCCAATCTTTTTCTGGATAAAGTTTCGAAGGCCAACTCGCATTATGTACAAAATATACATATGGTTTAGGCAACTTGAAAGGCACTTCTGGAAAAGCATAATTCGCAATGCCATAATCCACTTGATCATTAATAAAAGGATAATTAAAAATTTGCGCGAACAACATTCGCAAACGCGTGATCGCATGTAAATTTTTATCAATGGAATATTTTTTGTGATACACAAAATGCGCCATACTCTCGCGCGCAGAATGTTTATCTAATCCATGGCGGGTTTTTTTGGTGAGGAATGATACCAATGCGCTTTTTAAATTGTTCTGACCATCAATCACAAAATCATAAGAATCTTGACGAATGGCATGCAAAAAATCTTTGAATTCGCCATTTTTCAGTGTTTGCAACGGATGTTTGCGCCATTTTCTATGCTCAGTCGTAATAATATTTTTGACAGCGGGATGCCACAGGGCGACTTCCGAAAAATTTTTATCAATCACCCAATCAAATGAAATGCCGGGAAGCGCTTTTGAGGCATCGGTGATCGCGGGCAGGGCATGGATGAGATCGCCCATGGAAGTTAATTTAACAAATAAAATATGCATTTAATAATAATTCTCTTCTTTTGCGGGGAAAAGCTTTGGAAACAGACGTTTTAGCGTGGCGCTGAATCGATGATGATGGTGATGTTTCGCAAAAGCTGCCTCACTGCTTAAATAATTCAATTGTAACGAAAGTCGTTTGCCAATAAAAGTAGAATGACCGTGCCAGCAATTCGGCGTGACCTTGAAAATCAAGCAGGAGCCTGCTAATGGCGAAATTTCGGCAAAATAATCGTTCAGAGACTGTTTGCTATTTAGCAAACGTAATTTGCCCTCGGGCGTGTCCCAAGTAGGATTCATGTAAAGTAGCACGGTAATTAATTTATCCTTGCTATCCGTATGGATGTGACCATCACGTTCCGTTGTGTATCCTCGCAACGTCAAAAGCGTAGGCTTATCTTTTAAATCCAGTTCAAATTTTTCAGCAATCACTTGGCGGAATGCGGGACCTTTTAATTCACTTAAAAAATTCTGAAAAATCGATTCGGATTTAACAGATTCAGATGGAATACTGCCGCGATTTTTAATAGTCGGAAAGGATTCAACAAGCGAATTTAAAACAGGTTGTTGAATCAAGTTAGGAATAACTGCAAAAGGAAACGGTTCCTGTTGTACAGCGGCTTCTTTCAATGCATCCCAATTTAAAAAAGTGGTTGAATTAATCATGTTGTAAATTTCCTTTTTCACAAGCTACCATAAATCGTTTTTCATCTTCTAATCGCATGGCGGTCAAGCCATAACCCCACACACATCCTGTATCCAGTGCGTGAACACGCGGTGTATGGGTTTCACCACCCAAAGCGGCCCAATGACCAAAAAGAATATTGAGAGTTTGGTTGGCTCGTTTTGGATATTTAAACCAGGGAATTAAATCGTTTCCATCCTGTATTTTGCCTTTGTTGCCGAGTTCAAGACTGCCATCGGCATGACAAAAACGCGAACGGGTAAAAAAATTAGTAATGCAGCGCAAACGTTCGAACCCTTGCAGATGGTTATCCCATTGAGCAGGTTCGTTGCCGTACATATTCTGAAAAAATTCGTCAGCCTTTTCGCTTTGCAAAATGGTCTCGACTTCGCGCGAAAGTTTTTTCGCCAGCGTTAAATCCCAAGTTGCAGCTAAACCGGCATGCACCATGGTAAATCCCAATTTTTCATCATGATGAATTAACGGTTGTTCGGATAACCATCGCAGCAATTCATCTCGATCCGGCGCTTTTAAAATTTCATCGAGTGTATCTTCTTGCCAACCCGGATGCGCGCCTCGTGCGCGCGCCAGCAAATGCAAATCATGATTGCCAAGCACGATGCGATGCTTTTTTCCTAATTTTTTGATAAAACGCAAAACAGCGAGGGATTCAGGTCCCCGATTAACTAAATCGCCGGTAAACCAAAGAGTATCTTTTTCAGGATCAAAATGAATGTGCTGCAGCAATGCCTGCAGTGGCTTAAAACATCCTTGTATATCCCCTACAGCATAGGTTGACATAATTAATTTTCTCACACTGTCATTGCGAGTCCTGTTTTTTAGGGCGAAGCAATCTTTAAAAGATTGCTTCGGCGCGAAGAGCGCGCCTCGCAATGACGAGCTTTTTTGTTACTTAAAAAATAAATTACTCAGCTGAACATAATCTGCAACGCTTAATTCTTCGGGTCTGCGGTGCGAATCAATGGCCACTTTGGCCCAATCTTCATCGCCCATCATGGTTTTTAAACAATTACGTAACGTTTTTCGTCGGTGTGAAAAAGCAAGCCTCACGACATTCGAAAAATGTTCGTAATTTTTAGCGCGATGCGGTTTTTCAACATGCGGAACTAATCGAACAACGCTGGATTCCACTTGCGGCGGCGGATAAAAGGCTGAGGCCGGCACATGAAATAAGGAGGTGACGGCACAATGATATTGCACCATGATACTTAAACGTCCGTAAGCATCATCTCCTGGTTGCGCTGCGAGTCGATCAACGACTTCTTTTTGCAGCATAAAATGCATATCTTGAATATGTTCAGAATATTCAAGCAAGTGAAAAATCAGCGGTGTTGAAATGTTATAAGGTAAATTGCCGATGACTCGCAATTCTTCTTTGTCTTGAACCAGCGTTTTGAAATCAAATTCCAACGCATCCGCTTGATGAGTGATTAATAATCCTTTGCCAAGACAGCGGGTTTTCAAAGCAGGAATCAGATCCCAATCAATCTCGATCACATCGAGCTGACCGACGATTTTTAAAATAGGAACCGTCAAAGCGCCTTGACCCGGACCTATTTCAACCAGATGTTGATTCGGTTCGGCATGAATCGCATCAACAAGCCGCTGAATAATTTGCTTGTCATGCAAAAAATGCTGCCCGAATCGTTTTCTTGCTAAATGGGTCTGATGCATATTATATCTGCGTTAATGCGCGGCGCGCAGGAGCAAATCCTTTGTCCGCTGATTTTTGTAACCATTGTCTCGCAGCTCCTTTATCAACGGGAGTGCCAAGTCCATTTGCATACATTAAACCTAAATTATATTGTGCGCTGGATAATCCGTGATTGGCGGCGCGTAAATACCACTGTAACGATGCGGCATAATCTTGTTGCACGCCAAGGCCCGCTGCATACAGATAACCTAATTCGTTTTCTGCGCGGGGATATCCTTGTTTAGCCGATTTATTTAGCCAATAAAAAGAGCGGCTATAATCTTCAGGCACACCTTGTCCCAAAAAATAGCGCATGCCCATGTCATATTGAGCGCGCGCATCCCCTTGACTTGCAGAATGTTCAATCGAGTTGCCCATGGTGTCATTTTGATTCATGACTTCTGTGGTTGTCGCACAACCTGTCATTAATATACAAAGCCCAAGCAGAATAATTTTTTTGAAGTACATGATTTTTTACCCTTAATTGCTTTGCCAAGCTGCAATGGCTTCTTCTTTAAAAATCTTTTTAGCTTCTTCCATCACTTCGGGTGATTGAATCGATTTTACCAGCATTTGAATGCGCGGATCATTCACTTCATTTTCACGCACCACAATAATATTGGCATAAGGCGAATCACTGCCTTCACGGAAAATGGCATCTTTTTTCGGTGATAAACCGGATGACATCGCGTAATTGGTATTGATGAGTGCAATATCGACATCAGGAAGACTTCGTGCCAATTGAGCTGCGTCCAATTCTTTAAAATTCAATCGTTTTTGGTTTTCGATAATGTTGGCAGGGGTTGCATACAGTCCTGCTGATTCGCTAATGCGGATCAGTCCGGCTTTTTGTAACAATAATAATGCCCGGCCTTCGTTGCTGGGATCATTCGGAATCGCAACAATGGCATTCATCGGAATTTTTTGCAGGTCTTTTATTTTTTGTGAATAAATTCCCATCGGATAAACAAAGGTTTTGCCCACCGTGATCAATTTGTAGTGACGGTCTTTGATTTGTTGGTCTAAAAACGGTTGATGCTGAAACATATTGGCATCGATGCTGCCGTCGTTTAATGCGGAATTGGGTTCAATGTAATCGGTAAATTCTATAATTTTAACGTCCAGGCCATATTTGTCTTTAGCGACTTTTTTAGCAACTTCCATGAGTTGAGTTTCGGGACCTGAAATGGTGCCGACTTTTAATGTATTTTTATCAGAAGAAGAACAGGATATGAGTAAAAACGAAATAAGGGTGAATACAAAAATTTTTATTAATCTAGCCATGATAGAAAACCTCAACTGTTGCCATTTATTATAAAGCTAAACTCGAAAATGCGAAAACTTTTCAGAAAGCTTATCGCCGATAAATTGTATGCCCTGTACTAAAATAATCATAATGATTATAGTCATAAGCATCATATTGATATCAAAACGATGATAACCATAACGAATTGCTAAATCACCTAAACCGCCGCCGCCCACAGCGCCCGCCATCGCGGAATAACCCACTAAGGCGATGACGGTCAGGGTGAGTCCATTGATCATGCCCGGTAAAGATTCGGGTAACAAGACTTTTGTAATAATCTGACGGGAAGTGGCGCCCATTGCGATGGCCGCTTCGACTAATCCTTTGTTCACTTCGAGTAAAGCGTTTTCAACAATGCGCGCAATAAAAGGGATCGCTGATAAGCTTAAAGGCACAATTGATGCATTGGTCCCGATAGAAGTACCGACAATCAAGCGTGTAAAAGGAATGACGGCAATCATCAAAATCACAAAGGGTATCGAGCGCGTGATGTTAATCACAGCAGACAGCACTCGATAAACTGTCGGGTGCTCGAGAATATTTCCTTTGCGGGTCACGTAAAGCATGACGCCAAGCGGCAAGCCAATGAGTGTTGCAATAAAACTCCCGAGAATCACCATGTAAAGTGTTTCGCCGGTGGCTTCAAGCAAAAGGAATAATGTCGTTTCTGACATAACCAATCACCTCAACTAATACATTTAATTTTTGTAAATATTCCATGCCTTGCTGTAATTTATTTTTTTCACCATCGAGCGCAATAATCATGATGCCAATGGCTTGTTTTTTGATGTATTCCACGTTGGCCTGCAAAATATTAATGCGCAAATTATATTGATTGATGAGTTGCGAAATAATGGGCTGAGTCGCGGCTTTTTCGATAAAACGTAAACGCCAAACGGGATGGGTATTTTCTTCTGCGCTCGCTAAAACCAGTTCGCTAATCGGTGGAGGCAGTGATTGCGATAAAGAAGAGGCAATAAATTTTTTAGCAATATCTGTTTTCGGATGAACGAAAAATTCGCTCACCTCATTTTGTTCCAATAATTTTCCGTGATGCAAAAGGCCGACGCGATCGCAGCAATTTTTAATGACGGACATCTCGTGCGTAATTAAAAGAATCGTTAAGTTGAGTCGATCGCGAATATTTTTTAACAGGTCAAGAATGGTGAAAGTGGTTTCGGGATCCAGTGAGGAAGTCGCTTCATCCGATAATAATACGCGAGGTTCGGTCGCAAGTGCTCGAGCGATTGCAACACGTTGTTTTTGGCCGCCGCTCAATTTTTGCGGGTAATCCTTTTTTTTATGGGTAAGACCGGTTAGTTCGAGTAGAGGATTCACTATTGCTGCGATTTCTTTTTTATTTTTTCCCAATAATTCCAGTGGGAGGGCGATATTGTCAAAAACCGTTCTGGATGAAAGTAAATTAAAATGCTGAAAAATCATGCCAATTTTTCGCCTGGCAGCGCGAAGCTCCGGAGGAGTAAGGGTAGTTAAGTCTTCTCCTGCGACAATCACCTGGCCTTCCGAAGGTTTTTCGAGTAAATTCACGCAGCGAATCAATGTGCTTTTGCCGGCGCCGCTTTTGCCGATGACGCCGTAAATTTCGCCGGGTTTCACATGGAGGTTGATATGATCCAATGCGATCATTTCGCCCGATGGGGTGAGGTAATTTTTGGATAAGTTGTTTAAAATAATCATAAATGTGTATTTAGAATAATTCCTGCTATGATAATTTACTTTCTGGTCGTTTGTCGCGGGAATCTTTGAGGTTATTGTGATATCACCATTATTGACTGATTTATATCAACTCACCATGGCCTACGGCTATTGGAAATTGGGCATACATGATCGTGAGGCGGTGTTTCATATTATTTTCAGAAAAAACCCGTTTAAAAATAATTACGCGATTGCTTGTGGATTGGCAGATATTATTGATTTTCTGAAGGCGTTTCATTTTTCAGAAGAGGATTTGGCTTATCTTAAGACCTTAACAACGCCCAACGGCCAGGCTTTATTTTCATCGGAATTTTTGGATTATTTAAAAAACTTGCGTCTTACCTGCGATATCGACGCCATTCCAGAAGGGACCGTTGTTTTTCCACACGAACCTTTAATTCGGGTAAAAGGGCCTTTATTACAGGGTCAATTATTAGAATCGACCTTGCTGAATATTATTAATTTTCAAACATTAATTGCGACCAAAGCGTCCCGTGTCGCGCGTGCTGCGCAAGGTGACACGGTTCTCGAATTTGGCATGCGGCGTGCACAGGGGCCGGATGGTGCAATGTCTGCCAGTCGTGCCGCCTATATTGGCGGGTGTGATGCGACATCCAATGTCTTGGCGGGGCAACGTTATGACATTCCAGTACGTGGTACGCACGCACACAGTTGGGTGACTGTGTTTCCTGATGAAATGACGGCGTTTAAAGCTTACGCAGACGTCATGCCAGACAATTGCGCGCTCTTAGTCGACACTTACGATACCGTGCAAGGTGTTAACAATGCGATCGCGATTGGCAATGAATTGAAAAAAAAGGGCAAAGAACTCTGGGGCGTGCGCTTGGATTCGGGTGATTTAGCGGCGCTCAGTATCAAAGCGCGAAAATTATTGGATGATGCCGGCTTTACGGACACCAAAATCATTGCGAGCAACAGTCTCGATGAATACGTCATTGAAAAATTAAAACAGCAAAAAGCCCCGATCACCGTTTGGGGTGTGGGTACACATTTAGTCACCGCTTACGATCATCCCGCGCTCGATGGTGTTTATAAATTATCGGCGCTGCGTGATGAAAAAGGTCAATGGCAATATAAATTAAAATTATCTGAGCAAGCGGTAAAAGTATCAAACCCCGGGATTTATCAAGTGCGTCGTTATTTTGATAATGAAAAATTAGGGGTGGATGTGATGTACGATGTTGAATTAGGCATTCCAGAAATGCCGGAATTCGTTTCACTGGAATCGCCGCACACTTTTTCGAAATTATCAGAAAAAAAATCGCATCAGGATTTGCTGCAACCCATTTTTCAAAAAGGAAAATTAATTTACCCGGACGTTTCTATTCACGAAATTCGTGAAAATGCCATACAAAATGTGAAGCAATTTTACAACAAGGAAAATGATCATTACGCCGTGGGACTGGAAAAAAAATTGCATGAGTTAAAACAGCGTTTGATTCTCGAGGTTTCTGCTAAAAATCATGGGTGAAAAAATTTTTCCATTAAGACAGGTGCGCAGTTTTGTGCGCCGCGATAGTCGCATGACCAAAGCGCAACGCCGCGCGTATGAAATGTTATGGCCGGCTGTCGGTCTTGAATTAAAAAACGGTTTAGTGAATTTTTCGGATGTTTTTCAGCGGGAAAAACCCTGCATTCTGGAAATTGGTTTTGGTTCTGGTCAATCGCTCTTGGCGATGGCAAAAAATCATGCGGAAGAAAATTTTATCGGCATCGAAACGCATTTGCCTGGCATTGGCGCTCTCATGCTTGGCATGCAATCGGAAAATTTAAAAAACATCCGGATTTTTTATGCGGATGCCGTTGAAGTATTGAATCAATGTATTCCGGATCAATCGCTCGATGTGATTCAAATTTTTTTTCCGGATCCTTGGCAAAAACGTCGTCATCATAAAAGACGTTTGATTCAAGAAACATTTGTGAATTTGTTAGTAAAAAAATTAAAACAAAATGGCACACTGCATTTGGCAACTGATTGGGAAGATTATGCTGTCTGGATGATGAAAGTATTGTCGGCCAATTCCTCACTGAAAAATCTGGCAGGCGAGGGGCAGTATTCCAATCGTTCGAGTCAGCGGCCGATCATCACCAAATTCGAACAACGTGGCAAAGTTAGCGGCAGAGCCATCTGGGAGCTGCAATTTCAAAGAACAAGTTAATGATTGAAAAATTTTTTCTAGCTCGTTATCCTAGCTGATCTTTTTAGCCTTATGCACAGGAAGCAACAATGAATAATAAAATTATAAAACTATTAATGGCAGCCGTTTCGCTAGCCGTGAGTTCGTCAGTTTTAGCAACTTCAGAAGGGGTTTATGTCGGTGGTCAATTTGGCCAGTCAACTTTGAATAACTCATCCAAACAAGTTCAAACGGGATTGGCTGATCCTGCAACTCAGCTTACTCAACCTTCCAATAGCGGTTTCGGTGGCAGAATTTATATTGGTTATCAATTTAATCAATATGGTGGTTTTGAGACGGGCTATACTTACTTTTCACCTAGCACATATAATCCAGCCACCAGTATTCTTGCTGGAAAAGGTACAATTAATGCTGCTGCAGTTGATTTATTAGGAAAAGCGCAATATCCAATCTCTAAAGTCGATATCTTTGTGAAAGGTGGTATTGCTGCTATTGGGCAAAAACAATCGGGCAGACTATATCCGATCACTGGGAACACTCAGGGTCGCTTTTTAGTTGTTCGCCCTAAAGTTGCTGTGGGTGTAAGTTATGATGTGACTCCGAATTGGGTTGCCGATGTTGAAGCAAGCCAAATCTTAAAGTTTGGAACCAGCGTGCCAGCTGCAACTTTATACGCACTCGGTATTTCCTACCACTGGGTCGACCTCTATTGCGGACAGTTTTTGTGCTAAAAACCTGCCGGTTAAATTTTTTTAATCGTATTGGCTTGCAATCGAGTCTTTAAACTGTCTATAATTTAAGCAGTTTAAAGACATTAAAAAACGAGACAAGTCGATGACCTCCACACGCTTAATAGACGCCATTGTTGGAATGCAGCGAGCAAAAGTACCTCAAGATGCAATAAAAACAACACTCGAAGCTGCAAAAAAACAAACAAGTAACATCAATCAAAGAGATTTGTTCGGCAATACGGCATTAATTTACGCAGTGATGACGCAAAACCCGATTGCCACAGAGTATTTATCATCCGATTTAAATTGCGATTTTTTTATAACAAATAATGCGGGTAGAAATGCCCTTTCCTATGCTGGTGATGCCAAAATAGGTCATACAAAAATTTTTAGAGCCGTTTTAAATGGCGCGCATCGACAATATGAGCTTGGAAAAGTTGATAAAATCAAATATAGAAAAATGGCTGCTGATCATTTACTGAATGCAATTTACAACGGATGTTGGGAATTTGTAAAAGCTTGCTTCGCCGATCAAACAATCCTTGATACTTTACAATTCGACAGTCACCAGCTGTTAAGATGCTTAATCGATACTTTTTCACATCATGAATTAATTGAAAAATTGAATGGCGATGATTCATTAAAAAATCTTCTTAAACGATTCAAATTTATTCTTGAAAAATTGAAAGTGGCAAACCATCCGCCTAAATTTTCGCTTCGAGAATTAAATGATGCATTTTCTTGTCATGTTAGATTAGCCGCTTATTTTTTTGAAAATTTAGTTTTTGCTGAAGATCCCAATAAAAAATTATTAAGTAATCCGCGATATTTACCCATTCTTGAGTGTCTCGTCAGGAAAAAAAATTGGGAAGCGGTTGATCGTATGCTTTTACACGGCGCGAGTTTCAATGATGATGGATTGGGAGTGCCGAATCATTCACCTCTATTGTTAGAGATGGCCGCAATGGGCAAGATCAATCAAGTCAAAAAATTAATAAAACGCGGCGCAGAGTGCGCATTTGATAGTAAACATTATTCTATTTTGACAGCAGTGAAAGCAACTGGAAAACTGGCGAAAGAAAACGCCGATATTGCCGGCAAAATTCGCGTGCGAAAATATGCGGAAGCGGTGCTTGCTGCCCGAACTTCGAATGAAAATGCATTAGAAACCGCCTGCAAGGACATGTGGTATGAAGATAAAGTCGATTTATTGCGGTTATTTCCCGGAAATAAATTAGTTTTAAAAGTGCTTGATCCTTACATCGATCCGCATACTCGCCGCCCATTTGAACCCGTTATTTTCTATGCTGAGTCAAAGCCATTGTATCCGACATTGCAAGAGGGATTTCATGTGGATGCGGTTCTAAAAAAATATATTGATTTTGTTCGGTTGGAGCGCGCATTTTTTTCAGGAGCCAACAAAGAAAAACCAGTTGATGCAAAATTACATCAGTGTGTTACCCCATTGAAATCGTTTGGCAATTCCGCAAAGTTGTCCTGAGCGCGCAGCTCGTCATTGCGAGGAGCGTTTTTTGCGACGAAGCAATCTTTTTGAGATTGCTTCGCCCTCGCTACGCGAGGACTCGCAATGACGAGTTATGCGCTGCCAACAGACTCTAGGAAAATAAAAAAATCTCAACCAGATCATTCAAAAATTTTTTGCCTAATTCCGTCGGCTGTAAAATTTCATTATTTTCATGCAATAATTTTTTATCTCGTGCCTTTTTCAACTGAGGATTAATTTCCTCAATCGATAATCCTGTCCTTTCTGAAAATAAATTGTTAGGAACCCCGCGCGTCAATCGCAATGCATTTAACATAAATTCAAAAATGGCATCGCGCTCTGAAATGATTTTCTGACTAGAAATAAATGGTTTTTCAGGATCCAGATAATCTTTTGGCTGACGCATTTTAGCAGTGCGAATAATTTTTTGATTTTCAACGTCCGTTAATTTGCTATGTGCGCCTGCACCAATTCCCAAATAATCACCAAATTCCCAATAATTGACATTGTGCACACATTCTTTTCCAGGCAATGAATAAGCCGAAACTTCATATTGCTGCAAACCCTGTGCTGAAATAATTTTTTTCCCATTTTCCTGAATATCCCATAGCGATTCATCTTCAGGAAGTGTTGGCGGATGACGATAAAAAACGGTATTAGGTTCAATCGTTAATTGATACCATGAAAGATGCGGCGTTTTCCAGGCGAGTGCATCCTGCAAATCCTCTGCAGCCTCTTCCAGACTTTGTCCGGGCAAGCCGTGCATTAAATCCAGATTCATATTTTCAAAACCACACTGTTGAGCGGTATCAATCGCACGCAAGGCATGCTCGCGATCGTGAATTCGGCCTAATGTTTGTAACTTTTCATTTTGCAGACTTTGAATGCCGAGTGATAGGCGGTTCACACCCGCTTTTCTGAATCCCCCAAAACGAGCTTCGTCCACGGTGCCGGGATTGGCTTCCAGCGTGATTTCGATATCAGGGCCGATGTTTAGGACATTGTTGACCCCGACCAAGATTTTTTCGACTGCATCGGGTGAAAATAAGCTGGGTGTACCCCCGCCAAAAAAAATACTAATCAATCGCCGTCCCCAAATAAGCGGTAAATTTTCCGCTAAATCTTCCAATAAAGCAGCCACATACAGATCTTCGGGCACCGATTGCCTAGCCTCATGCGAGTTAAAATCGCAATAGGGGCATTTTCTGACGCACCAGGGAATATGAATATAGAGGCTTAAAGGTATGGGGGTTTCGAATTTTTGCATGCGCGCATTTTAACTCATTCTGTTTCGAGTTAGAATAACGCCTCTCAATAAAGGAGTGTCATAATGAAAAAACGCGTCAAAGTTGCCATTACCGGCGCTGCTGGTCAAATTGGTTATGCATTAGTATTCAGAGTCGCATCCGGACAAATGCTCGGTCCCGATACCGAAATTGATCTGCAACTATTAGAACTGGAACCTGCGTTACCCTCATTACGCGGTGTTGCCATGGAATTGGAAGATTGCGCATTCCCTTTATTAAAAAATATTACCTGCACGTCCAATGTCAATGAAGCCATGAAAGATGTGAATTGGGCCATGTTAGTGGGTGCTGTTCCCAGAAAAGATGGCATGGAACGCGCCGATCTTTTAAAAATTAACGGCAAAATTTTTACGACCCAAGGCCGTGCCATCAATGACAATGCCGCAGATGACGTGCGCGTCTTAGTTGTCGGCAATCCCTGCAACACCAATTGTTTGATTGCGATGAATAACGCCGAAGATGTTCCAAACGATCGTTTTTATGCAATGACCATGTTAGATGAATTACGCGCACGTGCACAATTAGCGAAAAAAGCAAATGTCGATGTGGTTAACGTCACCCAAATGGCAATCTGGGGAAATCATTCCGCGACTCAATATCCGGATTTTTATCACGCCAAAATTAACGGCAAACCCGCAACGGATGTCATTACTGATTTGAATTGGCTGCAAAATGATTTTATTACCATCGTGCAAAAACGCGGTGCCGAAGTAATCAAAGTTCGTGGAGCATCGTCTGCCGCTTCAGCCGCCAATGCTGCATTGACCACCGTCTATCAATTAGCGCATGAAACTCCACAAGGCGAATTATTCTCAGTTGCACGCTGTTCGCAAGGCGAATATGGAATTGACGAAGGATTAATTTTCTCTTTCCCATGCCGAACTGAAGGCGGAAAATTAAAAGTCATTCAAGGTCTAACGCAAAACGATTTTGGCAAAGAAAAAATTCGAATTACGTTAGATGAATTACGCAAAGAACGAGATGCAGTACAGGAATTAGAATTAATTTAGTCTCAACTCATTGAAAACGTAAACAACTCTCCGAGCAGTTTCCGTGAGGCTGCGTCGGTTTGCTTCAGGAGCGATTGCGTTTCATGGATGAAATGCTCGAGTACATGGACGTACGCTCCCCGAGCGAGTGAAGCAAGCCGACGCAGCCTCGCGGAAACTGCGAGGCACGACCGCATTTCATGGATGAAATGCTAAAGTACACGGAGGTACGCGGCACATTAAGTCCACAATACAACTAATCCCATCAATCCTAATCCCAGCAGCAAGCAGAAAAATTCCACCATCCCTTCCGCCTCATGCATACGTTGATGATGATGAATATGATGCAAAGTCGACATATATAAAAATGTCCCCGCCGCAAACGCATTAAATCCCGCTGCAATTAATTGCGCTTCTTTAAATTGTAAAAAAGAAGTAATCACCGTACCGAGCAAAATACCAATCGGCGTCATCACAGAAAAAATACCAACGAGCCAATATAAACTTTTGGTCGACAAATGATTGCCACGACAAAGTATAATACTTAATGCAAAACTTTCTGATCCCTTATGCACAAAAATCGCAAGAAAAATAATCATCGCCGTTGCAAGCGCAGTATTAACCCCTAAAGCCGCACCTTCAATCAGTGAATGAATAATTAATGTAACAGCAGCCAAATAGGGTATCGTCAATTCATGATGATGCTCTGAATTCATGGTAAGACGTTCTAAAAAAAGTAACAGCACAAAACCGGCTGCGCAAAATAATTCAGCTAAGGGATAAGTGTAATGACCCAGCGCCTCCTGAAAAGCTGCATTGGCATCTGGCAACATATGAAATAATGCTGCTCCTAAAAAAATGCCACTGGCAAACGCATCACCCAAATCCATAAATCGGTGATCCGTTACCCGAGTTCGTGCTTTGATAGGATAAATGACTGCAAGGATGGCAGTGATGAGTAGTAATAAGGCGGCCAGTAATTTATAAATTAGTAATGACACAATTGTTCTACCATTTTTAGGGTCATCTATAGTAATAATTAATAAGCAGATTGGCTAGAGAATCTCTTTAAGAATAATAATAATTCTCTTATACTGCCAAAATGGATATTACACCGATTCAAAAACTCGCCATCTGGGCGATACCCATTTTGTTTGCAATCACAGTGCACGAAGTTGCGCACGGCTGGGTCGCGTCCAAATTTGGTGATCAATCGGCGCGTCTTGCTGGCCGATTGACTTTAAATCCTGCTAAACACATTGATCTCGTAGGAACGATATTAGTCCCTGCGCTGTTACTGTTATTCAGTAATTTTATATTTGGTTGGGCAAAGCCAGTTCCAGTCGATGCTCGTAATCTCAAAAATCCACGTCTAGACATGGCGATTGTCGCCGCAGCCGGCCCTGTTGCTAATTTATTGATGGCATTATTCTGGGCGGGTATTGCTAAGCTCGGATATACCTATCTATCGGATAATGGCTGGTTCGGCGTGCCATTACTGTATATGGGTGAAGCGGGCATCATGATCAATGTGGTCTTGGCTGTCTTAAATTGTTTGCCGGTTCCCCCTCTGGACGGTGCTCGCGTTTTGTACAATATCCTACCAGGACGATATGCTTGGTATTTGTACCGTTTAGAGCCTTATGGCTTTATTTTGCTAGTGTTATTGATGATCACTGGTCTTTTATCATTCATTATTGGCCCTTTTATCTATTATCTCATCCACGGCATTACTTATCTTTTTGGTCTGACATAAGAGTTATAATAAATAGATCAGACAAAGGGATACAGTTATGTCGACCCTTTTTAGAAAATTACCAAGTCTGACGCTCTTTTTTTTCGGACTGATTGTGATCACGGGATGGATTATCAAATTCACTCCGTTTGTGCAATTTGATTCGGATTTTTCCCCTGTTACATTTAATAGCGGGCTATGTTTTATTATTACGGGTGTCACTTTATATTTATATTCCCATTCACTATTTAAGACCTTACAAATACTGTTAGGTGGAGTACTTGCACTCTTTGTATCCCTATCCATTATTGAAAATATTTTTAATATCAATTTAGGGATAGATGAGTTTTTTGTGCAATCCTGGTTGAAATTCTATAAGGAAACGCCGGGGCGCATGGCATTAAATACCTCGATAACATTTTTCATCACTGGGATCTTGTTTGTGTTATTGCAATATACTCAAAATAGAAAAATTGCGATTGTAGTCGAGATTTTAATTTATAGCATTTTATTGATTGGTTTGATTGGTCTCACGGGTTATTTATTTGAGGCAGAATTACTTTACAGTTGGTCCAATTATACATTGATGTCGCTGCCTTCAGCGATTTGCTTTGTGCTCTTAGCGCTGGGATTGTGGTACAGCTGGCGGAATGATCCTCATTCCATAGCGTGGTATCAAGGCCACGAAGATTTAAAAATTATTTTATTAACGAGTGAAATCATATTTTCACTCGCGCTTATCGTTGGATTAACCAGTTACTTAAGCGCACTTGAAATTCAAACATTTAAAAATAAATTAAATCTGCTAAAAATTGTTCCCTTTGTTATTGCAGCATTAGGTTTGGGTGCTTTGTTATTACGAGTAGGGGTGATGCCTCTAATTCGTGGATTAATCACGACCGAAGAAAAATTATTAAAATTAAATGAAAAATTGCAGGAAACACAAGAACGTTATGATTTAGCAATGTATGGTAGCCAAGTGGGTTTGTGGGATTGGGTAGTAGGAACCGATGAGGTTTATTATTCGAGCTATTTTAAAAAAATGTTGGGCTATGAGGACCATGAGTGGCCCAATACTAAAACTATGTTTGATAAAGTCTTACACCCGGACGATTATGAACGAGTCTATGATGCCGTTGCACAGCATATCGAAAAAAAAATTCCATTTAATATTGAATATCGGCTGTTAACGAAATCGGGAGTTTATCACTGGTATCAGGCTGTCGGTAAAGTTTTTTGGAATGAACTGGGAATTCCCGATCGAATGGCGGGCTCTTTGATTGATGTGACCGAGCGCAAAAAAACGCAAAGTTTACAATCCGTGCAGTATCTTATTACGCGGTTATTGGCCGAGGCTAGCACAATACAGGAAGTTGCGCCCAAATTAATCCGCACCATGTGTGAAGGTTTAAATTGGGACTGCGGATGCATGTGGATGATAAATTCGCAAAGTCAGAGGTTGAATTGCATGGGAATCTGGAGTAATCCGACGCTAGATCTTTTGGAATTTATCAAGGTTACGACTAAACTCGAATTAAAGCCAGAGCAAGGGTTACCTGGAAAAGTTTGGACAAGTGGGAAATCGCATTATATTCATGAATTGCAAGAAGCAAAAGATTTCTCACGAAAAAAAGAAGCAGAAAATGTGGGATTGCATTCTGCTTTTTTATTGCCAATTCAATTCGGATTTAAAATGGTCGGGGTCATCGAATTTTATTCTCGGGAAAAACAATTTAATGATGAATTGATGTTGAAAATGATGGAATCCCTCGCTCCGCAAATTGCACAGTTCATTCAAAGAAAATCATTAGAAAATGAGTTACGTGATAGCGAAGCGCATAAATCAGCAATCCTAGCATCTGCTCCAGACAGTATTATCACAGTAGATGATCAGGGAAAAATAATGTCATGGAATCCGCAATCGGAGATCATGTTCGGTTTTGCGCCAAATGAATTAAATCAAAAATCCATCGATGAACTTGTACCGGATTTATCAAATCAATTATCTGGAATAGAATACAAGGGACCGATTGAGCGCACCGCAATCCAAAAATTAGGAGATGAGTTAGCCGTTGAGTTGACGATATCAGGCATGATAGTAAATGAAGAACATCGATATGTCATCATTATACGCGATATATCAGAACGCAAAAAAATTGAATCATTAAAAAATGAATTTGTTTCTGTAGTGAGTCATGAATTAAGAACACCATTAACGTCCATTCGTGGCTCGTTAGGATTAATATTGGGAGGGGCCGTTGGAGAATTCTCAGAAAAAATAAAAGATCTGCTTGAAATTGCCAATAACAATTGCGATCGCTTGTTGCTATTGATTAATGATATTTTAGACATCGAAAAAATTGAAGCCAATCGAATTACCATTGAATTTGAAACCATTGATTTAAACGAGTTACTGCGTCAGGCAATTAAAATCAACCAACCTTTTGCTGAAAAATATTCAGTGAAATTAGAATTACAAGAAAAGGCCCGAGGGGTTAAAGTCAGTGGAGATCCTGAGCGATTGATGCAGGTCATTACGAATTTGATTTCAAATGCGGTAAAATTTTCACCGCCACGTGAGCGGGTAATGATTGTGATCAGTACTCGAGAAAAACAAGCACAAGTCAGCGTGCATGATAATGGTGAAGGGATACCAGAAGAATTCCAATCTCGCGTTTTCCAGAAATTTTCTCAGGCGGATACCTCGAGTTCCCGGGCGAAAGGGGGTACAGGATTGGGATTAAGTATTACAAAAGCCATCATCGAAAAATTAGGCGGTACAATACATTTTGAAAGCAATAAAAATAGTGGCACGACCTTCTATTTCGATTTGCCATTATGGCAGGGCGAATCAAAAGTCTTTCCAGTCGATGAAAAATTAACAGAAAATATTTTGCATCAGAAAAAATTACTCATTTGCGAAGATGATGTTAGCCAGGCAGAGTATCTGCAATCCTTGCTGGAGTCGGCAAATTATTCTGTCCATGTATCGCATAGTGTATTTGGAGCGAAAAAAATGCTGGCTCAGCATAAATATGATGGGTTGCTGCTGGATTTGCTTTTACCTGATCAAGATGGTATTTCATTTGTAAGAGAATTGAGAAAAAATCCAAACACCTATAATTTACCGATTATTGTCGTTTCCATTATTAGTGAAACGGGAAAATCATTATTAAAAGGCGAAGCCATATCCGTTGTCGATTGGATAGAAAAACCGATTGATTTTAATAAATTATTAAAATCCATTGAACGGATAAAAAAAGTCGACAAGAAAACAATGCCCTCTATTTTGCATGTGGAAGATGATCAGGCCATGCAGGATCTGGTTGCTGAAGTATTGCGAGAACACGCTGAGGTGATTGGTGCAAAGACCTTACGGGCGGCGCTCGATCAACTTGCTAAAAGACAATTTGATCTGACCATTTTGGATTTGATTTTGCCGGATGGCAATGGTGTTGAATTGTTGCCTTTTTTGGGCAAGAAAAAAATCCCGGTGATTGTGCTCTCTTCCATGAAATTAGATCCGGGCTATGCACAATACGTGCTTCAGTCTTTTGTAAAATCAGAAACATCGGATCAACAATTGTTGGATTTGGTAAAAAAAGCAATCAGAAAATAAAAGGATGGGAGAATGATGCCAATGCCAAATAAACCGTTAAACAAAATTCTCTACGCAGAAGATGAGATGGACATTCAGATGATTGCGAAAATAGCACTCGAGCAGATAGGTGGTTTTACAGTTCGCTATTGCAAATCAGGCCAGGAGGTTTTGTCTAGCGCCGGAGAATTTTTGCCGGATTTATTTTTGTTGGATGTCATGATGCCTGGAATGGATGGACCTGAGTTATTAAATAAATTAAGAAAAAATAAACTGTTTCAGCCAATTCCAGCTATTTTTATCACTGCGAAAATACAACCCAATGAAATTGAAGAATATAAAAAAATGGGTGTGTTAGGCGTGATTGCAAAACCGTTTGATCCGATGACGCTGGCAGATCAACTTAAAGCCCTCTGGAATAAGCAATATGGAAAATAAAATTTACGAAAAATTACAGGCTCTGTTAGAAGATTATACCAAAAAATTGCCTGGCAAACTGGAAGTATTGCAGCAGCAATGGAAATCGCTGCAGAAAACTTTTTCTAAAAGGCATTTTAAAGATTTTCATCGCGAAGCCCACTCGCTCACGGGTTCAGCGGGGACTTATGGTTTTTCTCAACTAAGTATTGCGGCAAGAGAACTCGAGATTATTTTAAAATCATTGCTTATTAAGGATAAATTGACATCAGAAGATGAATTAGCCATTTCACAATCACTTGATAAACTGATTCACACACCATTAATACACGATGAAAAAACGTTTGATGCGTTCCAACCTTATCCTACCAATAAAATAATATATGTACTGGATAAAGATGAAAAATGGATTACGACATTAGAAAGTGATTTCAGAAGTTCTCGTTATCAATTATTGCATCTTAAACAATTTTCAGATTTGTTAAAATTAATGGCACATCAATCACCCTATATTTTGATTATTAATACGGATTGCATCAATGATGATGAAATCAAACAATTGGCGGCGCTAGGGTGGGGCGGTGAAAAATCGCAAACCAAACCTGTTTTGCCAGAACAACTGATTAAAGCGGTAAAATCTCGTGTGAAAAACGCAGAAATTTTTACGGATCATATTGCCTACGACAGTTTAACGGGTGTCTTAAACCATAGCCGCATATTACATCAACTCGAAGCAGAATTGCGTCTTGTTGAAACGGCGCAACAATTGTTGGCGTTTGTGATGATTGATATTGATGGTTTAGAAAACATTAATAAACAGCATGGCCGTGCGATGGGCGACCAAGTCTTGCGTCAATTCGCGCATCTTTTAACGTCGCGTTTACGTAAAACGGATTATCTAGGCCGCTATGAGGGTGAACAATTTGCGCTGGTTTTGCCAAATATCACTGCTGCTCAAAGTAAAAAATTGCTCGAGGAATTATGTGAAAAATTTTCGCAAATCCCTTTTTTAAGCGAACCTTCAGCATTTTCCGTTACATTTAGCGCGGGGATTGCTACTTTTCCGGAATATCAAAGTTCAATCGATCTAATTCAAGCCTCCGAAAGGGCATTATCACAAGCAAAAAAACAAGGAAAAAATCAAGTAGTAGCAATTTAACAAAACTACTCGTCATTGCGAGGCGCGAAGCGCCGAAGCAATCTCTCTAACAAACCCCAAGCCTCAGTTAAAAAGATTGCTTCGTCGCTTCGCGCCTCGCAATGACTGATTAATTATTACACAGATTCTCTTAAGATTATTTTAATCATTTTCCATTAGATTACTTCAGATACATATGAATTCCATTCATATAAAAACGAGGATTTTATGGCTTTCACCGTTAAAAATTTTTTTAAACAGCTCTGGAAAGACTCTACTAGAACGAGTTGTCATTACTCACATAGATGGCATGAAGGTCTGCATCATGAGTATGGTTTTGATGTAAACGTAAAGGAATTAGCAGCAGCAGACCTAAACCGATTTCATAAAGAAAGAAAAGAAGCAGAAAAACAGTTATCTGATCCAGCCAACTCAGGTCATGTGGTTGTCGAACCTCCAAAATCCTATCATATTAAAAAACAAGGATCCGCAAAATATCGAGGCTGGAATATTATTCATGTCGGTCATTTAATTCCGATGGGTATTCGACAAGGAGTGAATGGGGTAATCGATTTTATTGATTATCATCGACCCGCCAAAAATTTTCTTCCTTTACTTTGTAAAGGTGTGATGCATGTCTTAGGTCTTGGCTTTAATATTTTGTCGGGCTTTTCCACTTTTTTAAAATGGAGTTTTCATTTTTTAGGTTTGGGTTGTTCTATTTTAGGTGGCCCTTTGCGCCCTTTAGGAAAGCTATTTGATGGCTTAAGCGTTGCGTTCGATTATTGTAGCAAAGCATGTAACAAAGCGGCTTCAACATTGCATAGTGCAGGCAAATATTTTAATCAATTTTTAAGTACAAAACGTACTGTTATGGCGCACGATAAAATAATTTATCCTAGTACTGGCCCCGTTTTTACTTTTGTTAAAGGTGCAGTTAATTTTCTTTTTGGTGTATTTGTTCAATTTCCCCTTTATCTCATTTGTTCAAAAGCTCTTGGTGACCAAACGATAGATAAAGCAATCGATTGTTGTTCTGGAACAAAAGTTGAAATCGTTGAATTAGCAGGAACGGATTTTTTAGCTGAAACGTTATTGAAACGCAAAACAAAAAATGGGCATAAAAAACAACAATCACGATGTGATATCGATGCGATACTGAAATCAAAATCCAACGCTCAAATGGAAATGGTTCCCCTTAGCCCAAGACCTCTGCAACCCGATGAAAAAGATCAAGTCGTTGCGGTAGAAATCAAAAATCCTGAACCAAGCGCTCCAAAACTTAAAAGAGCACAAACTGCATTTATAAAATCACCGCGTCCAGCGATTACTGTACAAGCAACAACAAGACACAAAAGAACACGAACAGTGGGAAAAAAAGATTCCCACATTGATTCAAAGAGCCAATCCAGCAGCGGCAACAAAATGGGTTCTAATTCCGGAGAAATGAAAGCAGGATCCAGCAGCGGAGCGAATGTCGTCCATCGAATTGATTTAACCAAGGTAAAACAGGGTTCACACAGTGGTGGCATCGCATCCCGACTATCAAACAGCGGCACTCCACACAGTGGGAAACCCAAACCGCCTTCAGACAGTGGCCCTGCAGCAGATAATAATAAAAAAAGACCGCCGCGAATGTCCGTAGTTCACAAACCGGGGACACCTCGTTCTCCGGGTAGTCCTGCCCGAGGATATAACGCATTAAATCGCCCTCCAGTTAAATTATTCGATGGTTCAATTACGCCCCCGGCGAATCCAGGTGCTGTTAATCAAGAGAATTCTCCAAAACTTTCAGGAGTTGAATTAGTAACAAGACAGGCGTCGGCGTGAAATTTTTTCGAACAATTAAATTTGCTTTTGGCGTCTCTGAATCAGTCTGTTGTTGAAAATGCTGGTTTTTATTAGGAAGCTGCGCAGACTCTAAAAATTCATTAGTAATTACTCAAACAATTTAACATATTCGCTAAATAAAAAAACTCTATTGCGCTTATAACCCGTTATCTCTACTAAGATTCCTAAACGAATAAAATCATCAATTAAGCGCAAAACGGCTGGCAAGCTAATCGAAAATGCTTCTCCAACATCTTTACTATCAACTATTGGTTGGCGATATAAATAATGAAGAAAGTTTTGAGCTAATTTGGTTTTTTTACCTAAGGTTAGAATTTTATTCTCACATTGACTTCTCAAGGTAATAATCGATTTAAAGGTTTGAATTGAATTTTCTGAAGTTTGCCTAACTCCTTCTAAAAAAAATTTAATCCATTGTGTTATGTCATCATGAGTGCGAACACGAGTTAAATTGTCGTAATACAAAGTTTTATGCTTTTCAAAAAAAACAGATAAATATAAAGTTGGCTTTACTAATAACTGTTGGCTCACTAAATATAATGTAATTAAAAGACGCCCTAATCTACCATTTCCATCCAGAAAAGGATGAATTGTTTCAAATTGATAATGTGCAATTGCAATTTTAACTAACAATGGGATAGGAAAATTTTCATCATTTAAAAAATACTCTAGATCGCTCATTAAATCGGGCACCACTTCATAAGGTGGAGGTATAAAAACTGCATCACTAATTGAAGCGCCGCCAATCCAATTCTGGCTTTTTCTATATTCGCCGGGTTGCTTATGCTTCCCGCGGACACCTTGTAATAGAATTTTATGTGTATCCTTTAACAATCGACCGGAAACGGGTAATTTATTTAATGCTTCGACAGCACTATTCATAGCTTTAATATAATTCTGCACCTCTTCCCAATCGTCTTTTTTTTCGGGGTCAATATATTCAATTTTCTGAAGTGCTTCTTCAATGTTGGTTTGTGTACCTTCAATGCGGCTACTCGATGTTGCTTCTTTGTTTACGTGCATTTTAATAAAAAAATCAACATCGGGAATTAATTGGGAGAACGCATTCAGCTCACCCAATTTATTGTCAGCCTGACTTAACAGCAATGATAAATTGCCATCATTTATCTCCCAATCGTGATTGATAATGGAGGGCATAAAGCTTTTATATTTAAATTGTTGCTTATAACTACCTGATTTATATTGATTTAAATCCATAAGAGGCACCTAAAATGGGATGTAATTATACTTATTCATAATAATATTTAATTTGTTTCATGTTATTATTATACTATCATAATTACACTTTATCAACATTATGTAATTACAATATACCATAATTGCATTTTGTCAATTAAACTCAGTAGACGGTTATGTATAAAATTTGATAATATGCTGCCTAAATAATTTACCAAATAGAGTAATATGTTTATTTAAAACAAGAGAAAACTATGCAAAACATGCCAGAAGATTTTAACGTTTATTACCAAAGAAAAATGCCTGTCACCCGCGATTTATTGCAAAACATGAGTTTCGTTTATTTTTGGATGGTACTAGGCTTAGTGGTTACGGGATTATCAGCCTGGTTTGTTAACGCGCATCCGGATTTTCAAGAAACGATTATGACGAATGTGGTATTTTTCAGTTTATTGATTGCGCAATTGTCTCTGGTTTTTATTTTCTCTCGCACTTGTAACAATTGCAATTTTCCACTCGCTTTTTTAATGTTTATTACTATTACGGCATTAACGGGTATTAGTTTAAGCACGATATTTCTAGTTTTTAAATTACCGAGCATCGTGACAATTCTGATGAGCACAGCGTTTGCTTTTTTTGGATTGACGATTTTTGGATTCTTAACGAAATATGATTTAGGTCCAATCGGCACGTTTTGTTTTTCGGGATTAATCGGTTTAGTGGGTTTGCTCATTCTTTCGTTATTTATTCCTGATTTAAGAACAGATATGGCGAGTGTGGCTTATGGTGTATTGGGCGTGCTGATTTTTTCTGGATTAACCGCATTTGATGTTCAAAAAATCCAAAAAAACTTGGCGCAAGAACCTCAGTCTTCAACAAGATCGCTGAAAGGCGCGCTGACTTTATATTTAGATTTCATCAATTTATTTCTCAGTCTGTTAAGAATCTTTGGTAAACGAAAATGAATACGGTCAATGAAATTCAATGGGAACATGTATTAACAGATGATGAAAAGGCGCGGATTAATCCGTTGCGTCGAATTTTGAAAATTTTTATCTGTGCTGGGATTTTAACAGCCCTTACTGCTTTTAGCATTTTGAATAGTGTTCAACCATTAAGAAAAATCACTGATACGATAAGTTTTTTGGATATTATCTGGTTGATTGTTGCAGCGATATTATTTTTAATGGGCATCATTCGATTAATACAATATTATTTTTTACCGAGTTATTTAAAAAAAGTGCCTGATAAAATCGTTTCACATTTTCATATGGATGATGATGGCTTTATTTTGCAAATTGAAAACGAAATTCTTGCTAAATGTTTTTATAGTCAAATTAATAAAATTCAGGTGAATAGCTCTTATATACAACTTGATTTTCAGAATGCGCCATCGCGAGCATTATTTTTTTCCAAAAACGATGAGGGGAATGTTTCTCGGGAAGCATTTTTAGAAATTTTGAAGCAAAAAATGGATACGGCGCCGGAAGTTGAAATCAAAATCAAGAAAAAACTCTCATCAATTCAAAAAATCTCGTTAGCATTTGCATTTTTGACAGTTTGTGTTTTTATTTTTTTTGCCACAACTCTCGTTAATTCCAAAAATGGAAAAACATCGTGGACGCAAACTATTACCATTTATATCATGGAAACATATGCTAAGTATGGTTCTGCGCAGGATAAATGTAATGTTGGTTATTATTATGATTCGGGCACCATACTTCCACAAAATTATGCAAAAGCAGCTGCGTGGTATCGTAAAGCGGCTGACTTAGGTTACTCATATGCCCAATCGAATTTGGCTGGGTTGTATCATAAAGGATTAGGGGTCGAGCAAGACGATAAAAAAGCATTTGCATGGTCAATGAAAGCGGCTCGGCAAGGAAATGAATATGCGGAATTACAGCTTGCTTATGCCTATTTAGAAGGAAAGGGAACCAAACCCGATGTAATAAAAGCTTATGCGTGGTTGAATTTGGAATTATTAAATAAAAAAAGTACTCCTAAATTGTATTCAGTAGCACTTAAAGCGCAAGCTTCTATGAAAAAAATAATGACAGAAGAAGAAATCGCAGAAGCCGAAGCGCTTTCAAAAACATTAGTCACCCATCCAAAAACTCAGGAGAATATATGAAACAGATTATTTCAATTTTATTTGCAAGTGTCATTTGCGGAAGCACTGCATTTGCAGCGAATGATTTCATTCCATTTACAACAATCGATCAGGCCAAACAATATTGTCCTCCTATCAATGGATTAACCTTTACTGCAAATATTCCCACACCGGATAGCGCTGGTGTTATCACAGGAAACAATCGCGTCACATTCGAAAGTTTTACCAATCCGCCTAAATCAGCAGGTCACCCACAAAATATGGATTCAACGGGTTTAATCCAAGATGCCCAATTCCGTTTTGTTTCAGATCCTGCGCCAGGTAAGTATGGATATATGTCAAATGGCGTTGTGACTTGCTTCTATTCTTATACTAGAATCACCGGAATTCAGTACCTATTAATCATGCGACAAAAAGGAGTTTAAAACGTATGTCCATCATCACCGGCCTCTCAGGCAACGAAATTTTTTGTCTCAATCAAAAAGGTTACAAACCCGGTAACATTGTTGTTGGTAACAGTGTCCATTCGTTAGGTCTATTTGGAACCATTGGGTCGAGTTTTCAATCCGTATTGGGTGGTGAAATCGAGCAGGTTACTAGATTAATCGAAGAAGGCAGAGAAACTGCATTAAAAAAAATGGTTGCCGAAGCCACCGCACATGGCGCAAGTGGAATTACCGGTGTCACCAGCGAAATTATTTTTCATGCTGGAAATCTTGAATTTTTATCCATTGGTTCAGTTGTTCACGCTGAACAATCGAACCCATTATTTTCGAGTAGTGCAGACGGTCAAGAATTATTTGCGCAAATGGATGCAGGATATCATCCAGTCTGTTTTGCTTTTGGAAATGTGGCTTATTCAGTCGGTGTTACTCGTGGGATTATAGGTGGATTAAAGACTTTTAGACGCGGTGAAATCAAAGAATATTCTGATATGTTCAATCACACACGTCACCTGGCATTAGAACGCATTATCGCGCATGCAAGAGAAAACAATGCTAACGCTGTACTTGGTATCAAAACCACTATTTTGCCATTTACTGCCATGTGCGAAATGATAATGATGGGTACCGCTTCAACTCATGCTGAGATTGCTTCAGCTTTTCCAGGACAAGTGGTCACCAGTGACTTAACCAATTTGGAAATGTGGAATTTAGCGAACATGGGTTACGTTCCCATGAAGTTACTTTTAGGCACATCGGTTTATTCACTCGGATTTGTCGGTGGTGTGACTTCCAAATTAAAAAGTCTGGTACGCGGAGAAATTAGTGAATTGACACAACTCATTTACGAAGCCCGCGAAAATGCCATCGGCATTATCAAAAAAGAAGCCGACGCCATGGGCGCAGACGATGTGGTTGGTGTCAAAACTTATGTTTATCAATTAGGAAATGGCTTAATCGAATTTTTAGCTATTGGGACTGCTGTGAAAAAATCCGATGCGGCAAAAACCAAATCCAATCAATTACCACCCCAAGCAATTATTGTGGATCAAGATACTTTTTATGACTCAACTCAAGGTGGCATTCAGATTAATTTAAATAAAGGCACACAAACTTCATTCCTGGGAACCATTCTCTCCTGGATTGTCATCTTTATTGGTGTTTTCATTTATTTTTTCTATAAATTTCATTCATGATAAATAGTTTCATAGGAAGAAAATATACCTTTATATTTCTACATGAACTGTTATAATATACCTGTATATTTTAACAGGAAATAAATAGTGCAACGCTATCTTATTGATAAATTGAAAGATTGGTTAATATCCCCTTCTCGTAAACCCGCGGTGCTGCGTGGCGCGAGACAGGTAGGTAAAACATGGATTGTGAGAGAGCTTGCCAGGCAAACAGGCAAGCAGTTGATCGAGCTTAATTTCGAAAAGAAACGTTCTCTTGCCATTCATTTTGAAAGCAACAACCCCTCGACGATTTTATTAAATTTAGAAAGCGTGCTGAATCAATCTATTGATCCAAAAAACGCTATTTTATTTTTAGATGAAATTCAGGCAGTACCTGAGTTACTTGCGAAATTGCGTTGGTTTTATGAAGACATGCCAATGCTTCCTGTGATTACAGCAGGATCATTGTTGGAGTTTGTATTAGAAAATCATACGTTTAGTATGCCTGTTGGACGTATTCAATATTTTTTTATTGAACCATTAGGATTTGAAGAATTTTTATTAGCAAAAAATGAAGCGCATTTATTGTCAGCCATCGAAAATGTTTCAATTGAAAAACCACTCAATACAGCAATCCATGATAAAGCAAACCAATTATTTAAAGAATTTGTGACTGTCGGTGGCATGCCTGAGGCGGTTTCTACCTGGATTAGAACCTCATCATTAGAAGCGCTTTCTGAAGTGCATAATAATTTAATTAATACTTATCAAGATGATTTTACGAAATATGCGGGAAAATTATCGATTAATTATTTGGAAGACGTGCTGTCAGCAGTACCGAAATTGTTAACTCAAAAATTTGTTTATAGTCACGTGGATCCTGCGGCGCGACATGAGAGTATTAAGCAAGCGCTGAATTTATTATTAAAAGCTCGCTTATGCCATAAAGTGCAAAGTACCAGTGCAAATGGCATTCCTCTTGGTGCGGAAATTAATTCAAAAATATTCAAAATTATTTTGATCGATGTCGGCTTGGTATCAACCATGTTGGGCTTAAGGTTGCATCAATTTAGTAATATAGAAGATATCCTGGTCGTAAATAAAGGCGCATTAGCAGAACAAGTTGTGGGACAACTATTACGCTTGTTATCTCCCTTTTATGTTGAACCAACCTCATATTATTGGAGTCGTGAATCGGCAAGCTCAAATGCTGAAATTGATTATTTAATCCAGGACAATCAACGATTAATTCCAATTGAAGTCAAAGCGGGTGTTCAGGGTAAATTAAGATCGTTGCATCAATTTATGAGTGAAAAACCCTGGAAGCTTGCGATTCGTTTTTATGCGGGACCTATTCAACGTGATCGTATTGTATCAAAAACAACAACGGGCCATTCGAATGATTACGAGCTCATTTCGCTGCCATTTTATTTACTGGGGCAGTTATATCGATTGTTGGAACGGTTATAAAATTGTTGAATGAGGGTCTATTGCAGTAAAAAAAACCCTTAGGATCGGTACTCCCGCTATGTTGGTATGGGAATACGTACTGCCAAGGGTGCTATAAATGGGTGCCGATAAGGAATCAAATGTTAGCATATAAAGGTTATTTAGGGCATGTTGAATTTGATGATGAAGCCGAAATTTTTCATGGCGAAGTGATTAATACGCGAGATGTGATCACGTTCCAAGGAAACACGGTTGCTGAAATCAAGAAAGCTTTTTGTGCATCTATTGATGATTATCTGGCTTTCTGTAAAGAGCGCAATGAAGAACCCGAGAAGCCTTTTTCAGCCAAATTAAATGAGCATATTCCTCCGTTGACAAAATCATTAAAAGGCATTCTTCGTCACAAAAAAATGAATGAAGCTGATTATAAAAAATATCTTGCGCAACTTGTTGACTGTGACTCTAAAGAGGATGAAGCATATGATGATCTATGAGAGCCAATTAAACAGCCTCATTCAGCGTTTCCATAATAAATTTATTGATGCTCATGTGATGTTGTTCAGCCGCGATTGCAACTCGCCGATGTAAATCAGGACCTAATCGAACATTTAAACTTCCTTTAAATGGGATTTCTGGTTCAATATTTTCTTGTTGACAGAGATCCAGATAATCATCGACAGCATTTTCAAAAGCTTTGCGTAAACCTTTTGCGTTTGTTGCTTCGTAACTTACGGAAGCGCGAATAAATTCAATTTTCCCGTAGAAAATTAAGTCTTCATCGTCGAAGTGGACTGAGCCGTAGTAATTTTTGTAATGCATGAAATCTTTCATAGTAAATCCTCTTGTTCGAGCACATTCTGAATAAAATCAAGTTGATATCTTTTTAAAATAGGGCTTGGATGCGGCTATAGTAAGACTAAATAAAAAAATTGCAACTAAAAATGGTCGCAAAAGCCGGACTGAAAGATACTAGAAAATAATTTTTATAGAATTTTACGAGATTAGCTGAAATGAAAACCCCGCTTGGTGCGGGGTTTTATTAAGTGATTTGCAGTGAGTTTCGTCATTGCGAGATCTGTTTTTAGGTCGAAGCAATCTTCAAGAGATTGCTTCGGAGCGCTTTGCGCTCCTCGCAATGACGGAATGGGGGGGTTACATCATTCCGCCCATGCCTCCCATTCCACCCATACCGCCCATACCACCAGCACCGCCCATATCCGATTCTTTCTTCGGCAGATCAGTGATCATGCATTCGGTGGTGATCATCATACCGGCAACGGATGCTGCGTGTTGCAATGCGGTACGAGTTACTTTGGTAGGATCCAGGATACCCATGTCTAGCATATCGCCGTATTCACCGGTCGCTGCATTGAAGCCGTGGTTTGCTTTACCTTGCATCACCTTGTCAACAATAACAGACGCTTCGTAGCCTGCGTTGGTAACGATTTGACGCATTGGAGCTTCGAGGGCTTTACGGGTCAATTGAATGCCCATGTCTTGGCCTTCGTTAGCACCTTTCAGGTCTTTCATGCCTTGCAATACGCGAATCAATGCAACGCCACCGCCAGGGACCACGCCTTCTTCGACCGCTGCACGGGTTGCATGCAGAGCGTCTTCGACGCGCGCTTTCTTTTCTTTCATTTCGATTTCGGAACCGGCACCGACTTTGATCACTGCAACGCCGCCAGCTAATTTCGCTACGCGTTCTTGCAATTTTTCACGATCGTAATCCGATGTCGTATCTTCAATACGAGCGCGGAGTTGTTTGATGCGTTCTTCAATTTCTTTTTTGTCACCCGCACCATCAATAATCGTGGTGTTGTCTTTGGTGACGTGAACGCGTTTTGCCGAACCCAAATCTTTCAGGGTGGTGGATTCTAATGTACGGCCCACTTCTTCTGAAATAACTTGTGCTTTGGTTAATGTTGCGATGTCTTGCAGCATTTCTTTGCGACGATCGCCGAAACCCGGTGCTTTCACTGCGCATACTTTTACGATGCCGCGCATGTGGTTCACAACTAAGGTTGCTAACGCTTCGCCTTCGACATCTTCAGCAATGATTAATAATGCACGGCCGGATTTTGCAACGGCTTCTAATGCTGGCAATAAATCACGAATCGAAGAAATTTTCTTATCAACGATCAGAATAAAAGGATTATCCAGATCAGCAGACATGTTCTGTTGATTGGTGATGAAGTAAGGTGAAAGGTAACCGCGATCAAACTGCATCCCTTCAACCACATCTAATTCATTTTCCAAACCAGACCCTTCTTCAACGGTGATCACGCCTTCTTTACCCACTTTTGCCATCGCATCAGCAATAATGCGGCCAATGGATTCATCAGAGTTCGCAGAAATTGTGCCGACTTGCGCAATGGCTTTGTCGTCTTTGCATGGAACAGACAATTTTTTCAATTGTTCAACAGCGGATGCTACTGCTTTATCAATACCACGTTTCAGATCCATTGGGTTGAATCCAGCAACAACCGCTTTGAGACCTTCGACCAGTAATTGACGAGCAAGAACGGTAGCAGTCGTTGTACCATCGCCCGCTTCGTCTGAAGTTTGCGAGGCAACTTCTTTGACCATCTGCGCGCCCATGTTTTTGAACTTGTCTGAAAATTCGATTTCTTTCGCAACAGACACACCGTCTTTAGTAACGGTAGGTGCACCGAAAGATTTGTCGATGACTACGTTACGACCGCGTGGGCCCATGGTAATTTGTACTGCGTTTGCTAACTCATTAACGCCCGCAAGCATTAATTGACGTGCTTCTTCAGCAAATCGTAAATCTTTAGCTGCCATAATTTTTTCCTCTTAAAAAAGTTATTCTTCAACCACACCCATGATGTCTTCTTCACGCATGACCAAATATTCGCTGTTGTCGAGTTTGACATTGGTACCAGCGTATTTGCCAAATAATACTTTGTCGCCGATCTTGACTTGTAAGGGTTGCATTTTGCCATCTACATAACGACCCACGCCGACTGCAATAATGGTGCCTTGAATTGGCTTATCTTTGTCAGCCGTATCTGGGATCACGATGCCGCCTGCGGTTTTGGTTTCTAATTCGCGGGGTTCTACAACAACGCGGTCCGATAACGGACGGATTTTCTGTTTAGCCATGTTTTTCCTCCAATGTGTACATAAAATTGACAATTTAAGGCGTTTTAAGGCCTCATTCTAATATGGGGACGAATTTAGCACTCTCAAGTTTCGAGTGCCAATGATAGCCTGAAAAAATAGGTAGTCAACGCTTTTTCATCTTCAGTCAGAATGTTGTATTATGAATACCTTAAGAAATTAGGAATGGAACTTTATCATGCTTAGAATTTTTCTTGCTCTGATTTATTTTATTGTTGCCCCTGTTTTTGCGGCAGCGGGTGCAGGTCACCCTTTGCCTCCAAACCAAGCTTTCCAGTTGTCCACGTCTTTGAATAAGCAAAATCAATTGATATTAGAATGGAAATTGGCGCCTAGTTATTATCTTTATCGTAACAAAATAAATATTAATTTAGTGCCGGGCAGCAATGCTAAAATTGATAAAATTCAGTATCCCGCCACAAAAGCAAAAGTGGACAAAGAAACCGGAACGACCTATCAAGTTTATTATGACAATCTGAAAATTCCAGTGACCTTTGTGCAGCCGGTACAAGGTGTTGTCACTGTCAATATTAGTTATCAAGGTTGTTCGTCGCAGGGTTTTTGTTATGCCCCACAGGAAAAAACAGTTCGCATGGATATGACGCCAAATAGCAATATGAAAAATGTAGTTATTACTGGCGAAATGCAAGAAGCTCCCCCCGTTTCCAAACAAGATTATGCCGAACGCGTTTTTGCAAACAGCAGTGATTTTGTAATTATTCTGACATTTTTGGGGTTGGGATTACTGCTTGCTTTCACGCCTTGCGTATTGCCGATGGTGCCGATTTTGTCGGGCATTATTTTGGGGCATAAACATATAACGACCGCAAAAGCCTTTTTCCTGTCGCTTGCCTATGTGATGGGGATGGCGATCACTTATGCTATTGCGGGAATGATTGTCGCGATGTTGGGTAGTCATATTCAGACATTTTTTCAATCGACTTGGATGATTGTATTTATCAGCGTTTTATTTTTTCTGCTTTCGTTATCGCTTTTTGGATTGTATGAATTGGAATTGCCTTCAAAATGGCAGCGACGGTTAACCAATGTCAGCAATAAACAAAAAAGTGGTACGTATATCGGTGTTTTTTTAATGGGGGTGTTGTCTTCACTGATTGTCTCGCCTTGTGTGAGTGCGCCGTTGGTCGGGGTGTTGGCCTACATTGCAAAAACGGGTGATGTCGTGTTAGGGGGATCAGCATTACTTGCACTCGGGTTTGGAATGGGGATTCCGCTGCTTTTAATTGGTGTCTCTGCGAAAAAACTCGTGCCGAAATCCGGCGCTTGGATGGAAGGCGTTAAAAAATTCTTTGGCATTTTGCTGGTTGCCGTTGCGATTTCCATGGTATCGCGTGTCATTGCAGGACCTTTAGCTTTATTTTTGTGGGCGCTCTTATTTGCTTTCGTCGCAAAATTATTAGGATTATTTTCGCCTGCAAAAACTCACATAAACAAAGCTTCTCGCGCACTCGGTTTTGTCGCGATGATTTATGGGGTGGTTTTAGTGGTGGGTGCGGTGCTTGGAAACGGTGATCCCTTACATCCGTTGCAAGGATCATCGATGATGGCCGCCAACAAAAAAGGGGGTTTTGTTGAAATAAAAGATATGACTCAACTGGAATCCGAACTGGCCGAAGCCAAACGCGCTAAAATGCCGGTCATGGTGGATTTTTATGCCGATTGGTGTGTGTCTTGTGTGGAGATCGATCGCACGGTGTTTGCACGCTCGGATGTGCAGGATAAATTGGCGGGTTTTAAATTGTTGCGCGCGAACGTCACATCAAATGATGAGTTTGATCAAGCTCTTTTAAAACGCTTTAATGTGGTTGCACCGCCCACGATGTTATTTTTTACGGCGGATGGGGATGAAATCAATTCCGCGCGTTTAGTGGGTGAGGTGAATGAGCAAGAATTTCTTGATCACCTGCAACAAATCAATTTATTAAAAGGATAAAAACTCTCGTGCATACAAAACATCATACGCCGCACTTAACGACCGCATTAGTTGGGCCCATGCAGTTATTGGAACGGCAATTGTTAAGTCGGCAAAATGAAATTGAAAATTGGTTTCATGAGGAATGGAAAAAAAATCCCGCACCCGTTTATGGTTCGGTGGATTTGCGTAATTCCGGTTTTAAATTAGCGCCAGTTGATATGAATTTATTTCCAGCCGGATTTAATAACCTGAATTCAGAATTTTTTTCATTGGCAACGGATGCGGCGCAAGTTTCGATTTTGCAATCGGTTCCAACAGCAAAAAAAATTCTGTTATTACCTGAAAGCCATACGCGAAATATTTTTTATTGGGAAAATATTCGTGCCTTGCTGAAAATTTTAGAAGGTGCAGGATTTGAAGTCCGCGTTGGTACTTTATTACCTGATTATGAAAAACCAGGTGACATTACCTTAAAAAACGGCGAAAAAATTCAGATCGAAACGTTGAAACGTAACGGCAATGTGATTCAACTCGATCATTTTATGCCGGATGTGATCTTGTTAAATAATGATTTATCTGACGGGATTCCTGAAATTTTGCAAAACGTCCAACAAAAAATTATTCCACCTGCTGAATTAGGTTGGAGCCAGCGATTAAAGTCGGGACATTTTAAATATTATGCGGATGTGACCGCACAATTTGCCAAACTCATTGATATTGATCCGTGGGTGATTGCGCCGATGTTTCGCCATTGCGGCGAAATTGATTTTATGAAACGCGAAGGTGAAGATTGTTTGAAGTTTCAGGTTGAGCAATTGCTGAATGAAATTCAGCGAAAATATACTGAATATAATATTACTTGCAATCCTTTCGTCGTGATCAAGGCGGATGCTGGTACTTATGGCATGGCTGTGATGACGGTTAGGAATGTAGATGAATTGCAATCCTTGAATCGCAAACAGCGCACCGCGATGTCAACCTTGAAGGGCGGACGTCCTGTGCAACAAGTTATTATTCAAGAAGGGGTTTATACGTTTGAAACCCTTGGCGAAGATAATGCGGTTGCTGAACCTGTAGTTTATTTGTGGGGGCAGCGTGTAGTCGGTGGTTTTTATCGCGTACATAAAGAACGCGGTGTCGATGAAAATTTAAATTCCCCCGGCATGCATTTTGAACCGCTCGCGTTTGCGAAAACTTGCCACAAACCGGCCGAAGATTTTTCGCCCGAAGAATGCCAGAATCGTTTCTATGCGTATGGTGTTGTTGCGCGATTAAGTATGTTGGCTGCAGCAAAGGAAATGGCGCAACATTAAATAGATGGAGTTTTATGAAAATTCAACTCGGCGTGTTAATGGATCCCATCGAAAATATCCATTACAAAAAGGACAGTACCCTCGCCATGTTGTGGGAAGCAGAAAAACGCGGCTTTGCGATTTTCTATTTCGGGCAAAAAGATATTTTCATGCGGGATGCGAAAGTCTACGCGAAAGGTCATTCTTTAAAAGTATTCCACGATCCCAAAAAATGGTTCGAGTTCGGTCCTGAAAAAACGCTTGATTTGGCTGAGCTGGATATTTTACTCATGCGCAAAGACCCGCCATTTAATATTCAATATGTTTTTACTACGCATCTTTTAGATCATGTTGAAAAAGCGGGTGTCTTAGTTGTGAATAAACCGCAAAGTTTACGCGATGCCAATGAAAAATTATTTACAAGTTGGTTTCCAGAATGCACGCCGCCCACTTTAATTTCGCGTTCCATCGATTTGTTACAGGATTTTTTTCAGGAACATAAAAATATAGTTTGCAAGCCGCTCGATGCAATGGGTGGTTTTTCAATTTTTCATCTGCAATATCCCGATAAAAATGCTGCTGTGATTTTTGAAACACTCACCGAAAGTCAAAAAAAACTAACCATGGTCCAGCGTTTTATTCCAGAGATCACAAAAGGGGATAAACGCATTCTCATGATTAATGGTGAGCCGGTACCATTCGCACTTGCTCGCATACCTGCTGAAAATGATTGGCGCGGCAATCTTGCTGCGGGTGCCAAAGGTGTCGCACAACCACTATCAGATCGAGATCGCTTTATTGCAGAAACAGTCGGGCCTGTTTTGCGTGCCAAAGGCATTTTCTTCGCAGGCCTCGATGTAATTGGTGATTTTTTGACGGAAATCAATGTAACAAGTCCAACTTGTATACGAGAATTGGATGAGCAATGCAAATTGAATATCTCAGCACAACTCTTTGATTGTTTAGAAAAACAATTGTCTTAAGTTTTCCTTAATCTTTGTTCTTTACACTGAATAAAAGCATATAACGTGTAAGGAGTGCCGATATGTGGAGTACGACGAGCGGGGCCCATTTAGCAAATGCAAGTGCTAAACATAAACAGGGTAAAAACCTAGAGCAGTCTGTTGCTCCTAAACAAGAACAAAAACAACAAGAACCACAATCCTTGCCTGCACGCACAATCTCTACACGTACCATTTCACATGCACGCTCAGCGCCTATTGCAATTCCTAAAGCGATTGAAAGACCGGTAGCCGATTTAAAGAAAAAACAAACTCGTTTGGATGAGGCACTCGCCAGGTTTGCTGCGACAATAGATAAAAAGCCCGACCATTTTTCCAATGCTCTATTAAAAAAGCGTGCCAAACAATTGGCTTATGAAAAAGGTCACCTTGAACAGGATGAAAAAGCGGACCCAAATTTTTGGGAAAGCTTTAGTTTTTTACTGGCAAAAGGGTTAGGAGATCTTGGCGCAAGAAGAATGGAAATAGAAGCTAAATATGTCGAAGAACAAGACAAAATTCAAAAAATTAAAAGATTAAAAAGTGATATTTTTCAAGCTATCTTTAACGCAGCGGAAACCTATGTTTTATTATTAAATAATACTAAACAACAAACCATGTCAGCAGTCGGCAATGATGCTAAGACAGTTAATAGTATTTTGGCAGGTATTTTTCAAGATAATGCATGGCAAACAATAGGGAATTCTTTTAAACCGTTTGTGGAAATTGCTTATGACAATGTCAATCACGAATTTAAGTTGTCTAGTGGATCATTAAAAAATCCCAATTTAGATGAATTATTGAATGCATTAAATAAAGTATATATTGCAGTCAAGGACAATAAAGTTGTTTCAAATCCATTTTATAAACCAAAAGCCAAAAAAATAGAAAATTTATTGATGCATGTTCCTGGCTTGGTTTTAAATCCAACCTTTACTCATTTCAAGCTTGACTCTGATATGGTTAAATTAGCAGCGGAAGTTGCTGCACTTCCAGAGCCCCAAGAAAGTCCAAAACAAAAAACAAAAACCCTTTCAAAGTCACCCGAAGAGCAAGAGGAAGATTTAAGCTGTGATGTTTTGGATGAACGTGCCAAGGAATTTGAGCAAATATTCCAGGATGCAGAAGAATTATTAGAAAAAGAATATAAAGCAGCATTGAAAAATGTTGAGGATTTTATCCAGAAAACCAAAGATCGCGCAGAATTACTTGATGCTAAGATCCAGGAAGAAAAACAAAAAGATGAGGAAGCCACGAAAGCTCAACAAAAAAAACCGTTACTTCTAGTAGAAAAACGCGATGAATTACAAGCACGTTATGATGCATTAACTAGCTGGGAAAATATTGCTGATCATCGTGCACCAACGAATAATGCCCAGTATGATCCTATGCCAGATAAATTTAATGCTATTAAAGAGCAATTCGAAAAAGAGTTAGAAAGCACTCAGAAAGAGCAATTTCAAGACGCTTATCGTGAAGCAGATAAGGTACATCAACCCGCAGTGCAAAGATATGAGTCATATAAAAGAGATTTAAAACAAAAGCTAGAGAGCGCGAAGCAGGATGTCAAAGATTTGGAAGAGCGTACCAAATTAGCGCTCAAAGTTTTTAAAGAATTAGTGAGCGAAGAGAATTTAAAAAATTTCTGGAGAAGTGAAACCATTACGGGTTGGTTTTTTGGTACGCGAGGGGGTGAACCTATTGAGATTGGCAAAAAACCGAAAACAGAAACCATTCGCGTTCAAAAAGGAATGTCCTGGCTTTATAACGAAGTGAAAGATGTCAAAGTGGATGAATTAGAATTGCAAATAGCGCAACAATTATTTGATAAAATTGTGACTCATCTGTATGCTCATTCTTTAACAAAGAATGACAGACGACAAGAATCAGCCAAAACGGTTTATGGAGCTTGTGGCCCACTTGTTGGCGATGATTTAACAGACGAAGCCCTTGAAACTTTCCAAGGAAAAGTGCGATCATTAAGCGGTCGTGACGGAAAACCCTTTCAGTTGCTCAAAGATGAACAAAATCCAACGCAGGCTCCGATGGCTCCTTGAAATTAATTTTCTAGATTTACGCACGAATTTTTCGTGCGTAAAGTGTCTATAGAGTTTTCTTACGCTAGAATTATCTTTCGCTCCTAGTATCACCCTTATCCCCCCCAGTGTCATCCTGAGCGAAGGATCTCTCATCGCTGCTGCCCGTCATTGCGAGGCCTGTTTTTTAGGCCGAAGCAATCTTTCAAAGATTGCTTCGTCGCCAAAAGCGCTCCTCGCAATGACGGGCAGGAGCAAAGAGAAGAGCCTTCGCTCAAGACGACATTGAGTACATTCATCAACCATTGTTAACATTCGGAATTTATATGACAAACAACCTGCTTGACTGGCTCGCCGCCATTCGTTTAGAAAACATCGGCCCGCAGCGCATTCGCCGCTGGCTCGAACATTTTCACACACTTAAAAATTTATTCTCTGCGACTGAACATGAATTGCAGTGCATCGGTTTAACAGCCGCCGAAATTTTTTCAATTAAAAATCCCGATTGGCAACAAGCTGAAAAAGATTTTAACTGGACAAAAAAAAATAATTGCAAGCTAATGACCTATCAAGATGAAAGTTACCCGCGATTATTAAAAGAAACCACTGGCGCACCCTTAGTTTTATTTGTTCAAGGCGACACTGCATTAATCTCTCAAGCGCAATTAGCAATCGTTGGTTCTCGAAATCCAACCGCAACAGGCGCTGAAACCGCCGAACAATTTGCTTACTACCTCGCCGAAGCCGGATTAATTATCACAAGTGGACTCGCAAGTGGCATCGATGCCGCAAGTCATCGCGGCGCATTAAACGCAAAAGGTAAAACCATCGCAGTCTGCGGCTCAGGCCTGCAACACATTTATCCTCGCTCACACAAAAAACTGTCTGAAGAAATTATCCATAATGGTGCTCTTGTTTCTGAATTCCCGCCGAATGCAAGTGCCAAATCCCACTATTTTCCTATGCGCAATCGGGTCATCAGTGGATTGAGCCTGGGCGTCCTAGTCATCGAAGCCGCGTTAAAAAGCGGCTCCCTCATTACCGCCCGTTTTGCCGCAGAACAAAACCGCGAAGTCTTCGCGGTACCCGGTTCCATTCACAATCCATTGGCCCGCGGCTGTCATCAATTAATCCGCCAAGGTGCGAAATTAGTTGAAACCGCAGGCGATATTGTGGAAGAATTAGGCACATTAAAAGAGGTCATCAGGCCCAGAAGCCCCCGTTTTTCTAAACCGTTAGAGCAGTCAGATCAGGCTCTTCTCGAGAAAATTGGTTATGAAATCACCTCGTTAGATGCTATTATCATGCGGTGCGGGTTGACGGCAACAGAACTTTCCTCCATGCTATTATCATTAGAATTAAGGGGTTACGTGAAAGTGGTACCGGGTGGCTATCTTCGCAATCCAGACTAAACTTAAAGGTAGATGATGTTTGAGATATTAATGTTCCTCTTTGAAAACTACATGGATGGCGGCGTAAAACTCCGAAGCGATAATGAAACGGTCGTCCTGGAACTCGAAAAAATTGGTTTTGACCGATTTGAAATAGACCGGGCGCTGGATTGGTTGGATGGATTAAACCAGGTTCAATTGTCGGTCCAGTCAGGTCAGCCCAACATGCTTTCTATCCGACATTTTTTACCGGAAGAAACAGAACGCTTAGGTATTGAGGGGCAGGGTTTGTTGCTTCATCTCGAACAAATAAAAATTCTGGATCCGGTCACGCGTGAAATTGTAATTGATCGGTTGATGGCGCTGGATCCGCGCGAAGTCGATTTAGGTCGTATTCGCTGGGTCGTGTTAATGGCCTTGTTCAATCAGCCGGATAAAAAATCCGCCTTGTCATTGTTACAAGATATGATTTTAGCCGATGCCTTCGATGTTCTGCATTAACGTGAGAAAACTATGTCGAAACATTTAGTGATTGTAGAATCACCCGCAAAAGCCAAAACAATAAAAAAATATTTAGGGCCTGAATTTGAAGTGATGGCTTCATACGGTCACGTCCGCGATTTATTGCCGAAAGAAGGCGCGGTGGATCCTGCTCACGATTTTGCGATGAAATATGAACTCATCGAAAAAAATCAAAAACATGTCACGGCGATTGTCTCAGCCATGAAAAAAGCGGATGCGCTTTATCTTGCAACCGATCCAGATCGCGAAGGCGAAGCCATTTCCTGGCATATTTATGAAATTTTAAAACAGAAAAAAGCCGTCAAAGATAAACCGGTGCATCGAGTGGTATTCCATGAAATTACTAAAACGGCTGTGAAAGCGGCGGTAGATCATCCCCGTGAAATTTCGATGGATTTAGTGAATGCCCAACAAGCCCGTCGTGCGCTTGATTTTTTGGTCGGATTTAATTTGTCCCCGTTATTATGGCGTAAAATCCGTCGAGGTTTATCAGCGGGCCGAGTACAAAGTCCTGCTTTGCGCATGATTGTAGAACGCGAAGAAGAAATCGAAAAATTTGTTTCACAAGAATATTGGGACATCGAAGCCGCAGCCGCTGCGCAAAATCAGAATTTTTCTGCTCGTCTCACGATTCTTGATAATAATAAAGTCGAACAATTTACTATCACCAATGCGGAACAAGCTGAAAATGCCAAACAAAAATTATTAAAAGCGGCCAACGGCAAATTAATTGTCACCAAAGTTGAAAAAAAACAACGAAAAAGAAATCCGGCCGCACCTTTTATCACCTCGACATTGCAACAGGAAGCCGCGCGCAAATTAGGTTTTACCGCACAACGCACCATGCGCATCGCACAGCAATTATATGAAGGGATTGATATCGGCAATGGCGCCGTCGGTTTGATTTCTTATATGCGTACGGACTCTGTGAATTTGGCGCAAGAGGCGATCACTGAAATACGACAATTTATTACGGATCGCTATGGCAAGAAAAATTTACCCGATGAACCGCGTGTTTATAAAACCAAAGCAAAAAATGCTCAAGAAGCCCACGAAGCCATTCGTCCGACTTCCGTTTTGCGCTCACCGGACACGGTTAAAGATTATCTTTTGCCAGAACAATATCGTTTATATGACTTAATTTGGAAGCGTACGGTTGCCTCGCAAATGATTCAAGCGACTTATGATACGGTTGCTGTCGATTTGCAATGCGGCAAAGATAATTATTTTCGTGCCAATGGTTCGGTTGTGACGGATCCTGGATTTATGTTGGTTTATCAAGAAGATTTTGATGATAAAAAACCAGAATCTGATGAAGAACGTATTTTGCCACCTCTAGCAGAAGGCGAAGAAGTCACACTTAACGACATTCTTTGTAATCAACATTTTACCGAACCCCCTCCGCGCTATTCTGAAGCGACGTTGATTAAATCCCTTGAAGAACACGGTATTGGACGTCCTTCCACATATGCTGCAATTATTTATACTTTGCAATATCGAGAATACGTGATTTTAGATAACAAGCGTTTTAAGCCAACCGATGTGGGCCGCATTGTTAATAAATTTTTAGCACAATATTTTACGAAATATGTCGATTACGATTTCACTGCGAAATTAGAAGATGAATTGGATGAAATTTCCCGCGGTGAAAAAGAATGGGTGCCGTTGCTCGGCGATTTTTGGAAACCGTTTAAACATCAGGTGGATGATATTTTGGAAACTGTACAACGCAAAGATGTAACACAAGAAGCCCTCGACGAAAAATGCCCGCAATGCGAAAAACCGCTTTCGATTCGATTGGGACGACACAGTCGTTTTATTGGCTGCACGGGTTATCCGGAATGTTCTTACACGCGCAGTTTAGATGAAGATAAAGATTCTGCGGTCGGTCCTGAAGTCGTTGAAGGCCGTACTTGCCCACAATGCGGTGGTTCATTGCATTTGAAAGTGGGACGTTATGGCAAATTTATTGGTTGCGGCAATTATCCGAATTGTAAATTCATTGAATCCCTGCAAAAACCGCAAGACATGGGTGTGGAATGTCCCGATTGTCATCAAGGCAATATGCTGAAGCGTAAATCGCGCATGGGTAAAATTTTCTATTCCTGCGCGCGCTATCCCGATTGCAAATATGCGGTTTGGAATGAACCGGTTAATCAAGCATGCCCAACGTGTGCGTTTCCGATGATGACGATTAAAACCACTAAAAAACGTGGGACCGAATTAGTTTGTCCTAAGCAAGGTTGTGGTTTTAGTAAGCCGATGATTAATGACGAGTGAAAAGTAAGCTTCGTTCGTCATTGCGAGACCGTGCTTTTTACGGACGAAGCAATCTTTCAAAAGATTGCTTCGTCGCAAAAAACGCTCCTCGCAATGACGAGGAAATTCATCCCGCCTGATGACACGCAACACATCCATATCCCGAATTAAACAAAATCGTATGCTCTGGCGTCGAAATGGTTTCTTTACGAAATTCAGAAACATTCTGTCTTGCATCTTGAATCCGCTTTTCTAACAGTTCTCGATAAGGCCAAGCCGAATAATTTTTCGCAAGCTTCGCATTTCGATAAATTTTTATGCCTGTTTTCCAATCTCCATTTTTCACCAACATATCACCCATATTTAAGAAAAACCCTTCAAAATTATAGGGCGCAATCCAAGAATTCCAGCACGCTCGATCCCACCCTTGTCGAGTTTCTAATTTCATATAAGGCTTAAAGCTAGGATGTGCGCGATCGACTTCGTCATGCGCACATAAATCCATGGTTTTCCATTGCCATTTCAATCCTTCTTGAAAATGTTTGGAATTGGCAGGCAGTACGCTCATCGCATAACCCCCCGTAAAATAATTAAATTGTGGCCAGCTACGTATCGCTCTTTTTACCGTAAAGTAACCATGCACTTCCTGTCTTTCATCGTGAAAGATTTTTCCTTCCGCTAATTGACTGTCGCCCAAAAACCCTAAGAATCGCGGATCGCTTGGATCGAGCAGCACGGCATCTTTAAAATATTTTTTCGATAAAATAATTTCATTTACAATGGTTGGCGGAATAGGTTTTTCGCGCGCCCGCTCGGTGATTTTCCAGATGTGTAAAAATCCAAGATGTGCCGCGATCTTAGGATCATTCGGATTTTCAAGATAAGCCGCCGTCAATAAGCGGTCCGCTTCTGAAATAGTTTGATAGTTGCCGCTGTGTAGCGTCGACCAGAATTGATTCTCAGCGGTCGCGGCCAGTGCAGTGCAAGAGGGGATAGGTTCTTTTTTGGGGGTGGCTAAAACGGCGATGCGCTCGCAGGCACATAATGAAATGACCAAAATCGCTAAAATTAACCCTCTGAACATATTACCTCCCTGTCACTTCTTTCACATCATACAGTACCATTCCATCGCATCTGTAAGTTTTTTTCCATAGATACGAACGGAAAAACTCAGTCAAATGAGTGAGATCAAAAAAATTCCAGCTGCGTCTTTTTTTTATAACATAATGATTAATAATAAAAATATCATATTTGAAACGACAGGAATACCAATATTTCTGATGGAAAACCCTCGTGAGAATACGTGTTTTAGCTGAATAGCTGTTTATACTAATCCTGTAGTCACGGATTGACTACTCCTCGCAAAAATGGATTTGTGCAACCACTCCTCGTTTTGTGTGTTCAGGGATGGAATTTTTGGCACGGATTGCCATGAGCTGAATTTTGGACGATATGAAAATATCGTCCTTTTTTTTTATGTGGATCAAGGTATACTGCTTTTTCCCCATTTTTAAAAAATAATACATATGAAAGAACACCTAGAGAAACTCATAGGCGATGCCTTGGCGACGCTTCGTCAAACGGGAAAATTGACCGTCGAGACGCCTTCCATCCAAATTGAAGCGACGCGTGATAAACAACACGGCGATTTTGCCTGCAATATCGCCTTAATGCTTTCCAAAAAAGCCGGACGAAAACCCCGCGAACTCGCAGAAGACATCGTGAAAGCATTACCCGCTTCGCAAAGCGTTGCAAAAACCGAAATCGCAGGCCCTGGATTTATTAATTTTTTTCTGACTAAAAATGCGTTGCATCACACGATCCATGAAATTTTAAACGCAAAAGAAAAATACGGCCAAAGCCAAAAAGGCAACAATCAACGCGTACTCGTTGAATTTGTCTCATCGAATCCAACTGGCCCCTTGCATGTGGGACACGGTCGTCACGCTGCCTTTGGTGCTGTCATTGCGGATTTATTAGATATGGTCGGCTATAAAGCGCATCGCGAATATTATATTAACGATGCAGGCCGACAGATGGATATTCTGGCGGCGAGTGTATTTTTAAGATATTTAGCTTTATGCGGCGAAAAAGTGGTTTTTCCTGCAAATGGTTATCAAGGTGAATACGTTATCGATATTGCAAAAGAACTTGAAAATAAATATCAAAAAAAATTTTTCCATTCCGCGGAAAAAGTTTTTTCCGATTTGCCAAAAGATGAACCCGCAGGCGGTGACAAAGAAATTTATATTGATGCGGTCATTGATCGCGCGAAAAAATTATTGGGCGAGCAAAATTATCATCTTCTTTTTCAGTTGTCACTCGAGCGTATTTTAAAAGACATTCGCGAAGACTTGCTGGAATTTGGCGTAAAATTTGATGAATGGTTTTCAGAACGCAAATTTGTTAGCAGCGATGTCGTCGATCGTATTCTTCAGACATTAAAAGAAAAAGAATTAGCTTACGAAAGAGAGGGTGCGCTGTGGTTTCGCTCCACTGATTTTCAAGATGAAAAAGATCGCGTATTAGAACGCGCCAATGGCCAACGCACGTATTTTGCCAATGATCTTGCTTATCATATCAATAAATTTGAACGCGGTTTTGATTTTGCAATTGATGTGTTCGGTTCCGATCATCATGGTTATGTGCCGCGCATGAAAGCGGGCCTGAAAGCCTTTGGTTTACCTGCCGATAAATTAGATTATTTATTACTGCAGTTTGTAATGCTTTATCGAGGCGGTGAACAAGTTCCCATGTCTACTCGCAGTGGATCATTTGTGACGTTGCGAGAACTTCGAAATGAAGTCGGCAATGACGCCGCACGATTTTTTTATGTGATGCGTCGTCGCGAACAAGGTATTGATTTTGATCTCGATCTCGCGAAATCCAAAACTAACGAAAATCCTGTTTTTTATGTGCAATATGCGCATGCTCGAATTTGCAGCGTCTTTCGTCAGCTTGCTGATAAAAAATTGCAATATGATCCGGCGCTCGGATTAAAGCACATTGAGCTTTTAATCGAACCTCATGAATTACAATTATTGGGAACACTCGCGCGGTATCCGGAAGTGTTAGTCAATGCAGCGGAGCAATATGAACCCGCTGTCCTGACCAACTATTTACGGGAGCTCGCCAATGACTTTCACGCCTATTATAACGCCCATCAATTTCTCGTCGAAGACGATTCCCTAAGACAGGCTAGGCTTGTCTTTATTGAAGCCACTCGCCAAGTGATTGCAAATGGATTAAAGTTATTAGGTGTCTTCGCCCCAGAAAGTATGTGATATGGCAAAAGATTATGCGAAAAGAGTATTTACGGCCCATCCAAAGCGCAAAAAAAAGCGTTTGCGATGGCAGTGGGTTTTTATCATTCTGATTATTATTATCGGCGCGATTTGTTATTTTTCGTATAAACATAAAAATGTAGAAACCACGAGTTTTTTAGGCAAATTTAAGGCTATTTTCGTCCATACGCATCCGCCGGTAGCGCCAAAAACGGTTGCTGAAACACCGACTGACCCCGATATCCATTTTGATTTTTATAATCAATTGCCTAGCATGAAAGTGAGCGCAAATGTCGCTGAAACGCCGAAAACGGCAGGCGGAGAAGCCCCCGCTCATTTTATTCTGGTATTGGGTTTATACAAAGATGCGAGCGCAGCCAGCCAAACGCGAATATCGCTATTATTGTCAGGTTGTGAAGCGCAAGTTGTAAAAATAAAATCAAAAGAGGCGGATATCTATAGGCTGCAGCTAGGGCCTTTTTCGAATCAAGCGGAAGCAGTGAAACAACAGCATCAATGGGAGAAACAAGGCATCGAAGGCGTAGTAAAAAAGGCTTAAGCCCTTGTAATTGCACAAAACGCCCCCATATGATTAAACAATGCATTAGGAGGAATAGCTCTTGGAACAATTTCATGGCACTACCATCGTATCCGTAAGGCGAGGTAATCACGTTGTGCTTGGCGGCGATGGTCAAGTCACTTTTCATCACACCATTATGAAAGCAAATGCCCGCAAAGTCAGACGTTTGTATAACGAAAAGGTTTTAGCAGGGTTTGCTGGTGGTACTGCCGATGCATTTACGCTTTTCGAACGTTTCGAGGGCAAATTAGAAAATCATCAGGGCAATTTAGTCCGCGCAGCCGTTGAATTGGCAAAAGACTGGCGCACAGACAGAATGTTACGCCGACTGGAAGCGCTTTTGGCGGTCGCAGATAGTAAGTCTTCATTGATTATTACCGGAAACGGTGATGTGATCGAACCTGAAAATAATTTAATTGCCATTGGATCAGGCGGCCCTTATGCGAAATCGGCAGCGATCGCCTTATTAGAAAATACCGAACTCGATGCACGCACCATTGTCGAAAAAGCATTAACCATCTCAGCCGGTATTGATATTTATTCCAACTTAAATTTCACGATTGAATCATTATAAAAAATACGAGAGTGACTTATGTCTGATATGACCCCACAACAAATCGTCCAAGAATTGGATAAACATATTGTAGGACAAGCCGAAGCAAAACGCGCCGTCGCGATTGCTTTACGTAATCGCTGGCGCCGCATGCAATTGCCAAAAGAATTGCGCGATGAAATCATGCCAAAAAATATTTTAATGATTGGACCTACCGGGGTTGGTAAAACAGAAATTGCAAGACGCTTAGCAAAATTAGCGGATGCGCCTTTTATCAAAGTGGAAGCCACTAAATTCACTGAAGTGGGTTATGTCGGCCGCGATGTGGAATCGATTATTCGTGACCTCGTTGATATGTCAGTCAAAATGATGCGGGAAAGAGAGCTGTCACGCGTGCGGGAAGACGCTGAAAAAGCCGCTGAAGAACGCATTTTGGACGCCTTATTGCCGCCCGCTCGCGGCAGTTTTGTCGGCGAACCGGTTGAACCTGCAAAAGAAGAAGCTGGCGCTCGCCATCTTTTTCGAAAGAAATTACACGAAGGGATTTTGGACGACAAAGAAATTGAAATCGAAGTGTCAGCTTCATCCGTCGGTGTTGAAATCATGGCGCCGCCCGGCATGGAAGAAATGACGAATCAGTTACAAAACATGTTTCAAAATCTGGCGAGCGAACGCAAAAAAATGCGTAAAATGAAAATTTCCGATGCGAAAAAAATATTACGGGAAGAAGAAGCCGCCAAATTAATTGACGATGAAGAAATCAAATCGCGCGCGATTGAAAGCGTTGAACAAAATGGTATTGTTTTTCTGGATGAAGTGGACAAAATTGCCAAGCGCGGTGAACATTCAGGCGCGGATGTGTCGCGCGAAGGCGTGCAGCGTGATTTATTGCCGTTAATTGAAGGCTCAACCGTTTCAACAAAATATGGCACAATTCGCACCGATCACATTTTATTTATTGCCTCCGGCGCATTTCATTTTTCAAAACCTTCAGATTTAATTCCTGAATTACAGGGTCGTTTACCGATTCGCGTGGAATTAAAAGCCTTAAGTACCGATGATTTCGTTCGCATATTAACAGAGCCGCGGGCATCGCTCACGGAACAATATGCCGCGTTACTCGGCACCGAAAAAGTCAAAGTGAACTTTACCCCAGAAGGCGTTCGCCGCATCGCGGAAGTCGCTTGGCAGGTGAATGAACACACTGAAAATATCGGTGCCCGTCGTTTACACACCGTGATTGAACGCTTGCTCGAAGAAATTTCGTTTGCCGCCTCCGAACACATCGATCAAGAAATCAAAATCGACGTAGCTTATGTGAACAAACATTTGGAGCATTTAGTGCAAGACGAAGACTTAAGCCGATATATTTTATAATATGGAACTTCAGCCGACAGAAATTATTTTGCATAAAAAATCACGCACGTTAGAAGTGATTTTTAATAATGGTGAAAAATTTATTTTCCCATGTGAATATTTGCGAGTCTTTTCACCCTCCGCAGAAGTGCGCGGTCACGGCATAGGAAATGAAAAGTTAGTGACGGGTAAAGAGCATGTCAATATTCTCGCAATCGAACCTGTCGGAAATTATGCGATCAAACCGATTTTCAGCGATGGTCATCAATCTGGCATTTACAGCTGGAAAACATTATACGAATTAGGAACCAAACACGAAGAAAATTGGCAGAATTATTTAAAGAGGGTACAGGGATGATTGCAAACCAAGACGCCATGAAAAAAGCCGCAGCAGATGCTGCGTTAGATTTTATAGAAAATGATATGTTGTTAGGTGTCGGCAGTGGTTCCACCGTCCATTTTTTCATTGAAAGTTTAAAAAAAGTTAAAGCAAAAATTGAAGCTGCCGTTGCCACTTCAACTGTCACCGCAGAAAAATTAAAAGCAATCGGCATTCCCGTCATTGATTTAAATTCCGTAAATGAGTTGCCTGTTTATGTGGATGGCGCTGATGAAATTAATCAAGCGAAACAAATGATCAAAGGGGGAGGCGGTGCACTCACGCGAGAAAAAATCGTCGCCGCTGTTTCCAAAAAATTTGTATGCATTGCAGACCAATCTAAAAAAGTAGATCTCCTCGGCACTTTTCCTGTCGCACTTGAAGTGATTCCCATGGCGCGAAGTTATGTTGCACGCGAAGTCGTCAAATTAGGCGGCACGCCTATCTATCGACAAGGTTTTGTAACAGACAATGGCAATGTGATTTTAGATATTCACAATTTAAAAATCCTGGAACCCGTTTCATTCGAACAAAAACTCAATAACATAGTTGGTATTGTCACTAATGGCATTTTTGCCATGCGCCCCGCTGATGTATTATTATTAGCAACCGATAAAGGCGTGGTGCGAACTTAAACGAGGTCTCTATGTACAATATCAAAAAGAAGTTTCAAAACCGTCCTGAATCCCCAATCGGACATCCCTGCAAATCGTTAGCAGAAGCCCAACAAATCGTTCAAAAACACTTAAAAATGGATGCCGACCATCGCGTCAATGCAACTTATATGATTTATGAAGGCATGGATTTGGTTGAAACGCTTGATCAAAGTAAATTACAAAAAACAGCAGGATCGGAAGCGCCCTCTGATACCGGCTCCCAGCAAAAAGGCACGGGCCAGCGCTTTAGCCCAACCCCATTCAATATGACGCCTGCTCCAAAGGGCTCTCCTCGCTCGCCATTCAAAGACGAAGAGAGCGGCAAGGACAAAAAATAATATATTGAATTATTATTGATCATTCTATACAATTCTGGCCTATGTTTGTGAGCCAGGGTATTTATGAATAATCGAGATAAACAAGAAACGCTAGTCCGTTTTTTACGTTCCCATGTCCCAGGGGTTCGTGTCACTCTTTGTCAAGAAAAAAAAGAATATCGGCTCTTGGAAACGGGTGGTGTTCAACGATATGTTAATGTCGGCTTGGACGCTTTTGGAATAGGATATCTCGAGAAATCGGATAGTCTAGTCCCGCTAGAAAATGGTAAAAATCTCGTAGTCAGAGCATTTGAAATTACTAATCAAGAAAATAGCTCCAAGTATATCAAAGAGTGGTTATTAAGACGCGAACAAGAATTAGAACAAGTGCAATCGGAAGCGGCTAAGGAATTGCTTAAAATCAGAGAACAAAAGAAAATTTTCGGTGCAGAAGACTCAAAAGCCGCTGTCAAGCCTCTCTTGCAGCGAAATTTATTTGCCCCCTCCTCGCAACCGCTTTCGCTTTGCCAATTATTAAAAAAATTCTTGGATGTGGTTGAGGTATCGCAAAATTTAACAACTTTTCAATTTATGACACTCCATGATAACCATGATGAGGTAGTGCAGAAATTACAGAAAATTGACGGTATTGATCCCCCTCAATTTGCGATTGCGCCAAGACCCCCTCACGTTTATAGAAGAGCTAGTTTTTCCATTCTGCCTTCGCGGATTGTGACTTTTACCGTAACCCTTCCAGAATTTTTTATTGAATCATTATTTAAAGCAAATAATGTGAAAATGCTGACACCGAAAGATTTTTTAACCCACGCAATGGGTCAGGAGTTAGGCACAATGATACCATCTGGTGTATTGGGGATTACGTCTGATTATGTTGGTAATAGCTGGCAGGATGTTTTTGATGCGCTATCCGAGGCACCAAAAAATCAGCCTGCTGAGGTTGCTTTGCGATAATTTCTAGATTATTCTTTCCACTCACTGCAAAATCATTCTTAAAAAAATTTTCCTCTATTTTCTCGTTATCTAAATCTAACTCGCCTACGATTTTTTGAATAAAAATAAAATTTGGAGTTATAATAAATGAAAGCCAACAAATTTGAGGGTCGAAAATGGCCAGCAATGAATTAAATCATGAATCAAGAATCACAAGACTAGAAACGGTGATTGAAAATATTAATTCAACCCTGAACAGACTGGATACTGATATGAAAACTGGCTTCAGAGATGTTAACAATCGGCTTTGGTCGGTTTTCCTTTGGATGATGGCTACGCTAATGACATCGACTGTGGGTTTAGCCAGTCTGATTGCACATACCCAGCATTGGATTTAACGATCAAATTAAAAAGCCCATTCTCTATTAAAAGAGAATGGGCTTTTTATCGCAGGTTTTATTAATTATAAACCGCCTTGACCACCTTGTCTGCCGGTTGTGTCTTTGTCTTTTGGAAATTGTTGACCACCCATATTTCCTTTTCCGGTTGGTGTTTGAGTTGGACGTTGTGTTGGTTGTTGTTTCGTATTGGCGCCAGCCGTGCCAGTTGGTTTATTGGTTGGTTGTTGCCAATTGTTTTTGTCGGTACCCATATTAGCCTCCAAATTGAATGCTTAAGGACACATAACCTATTATACCCCTTTTGGTTGGTTGAAAACCCCAATGTTTGCCTATAAATAATACAGATAAAACAATGTAGTACAGTTATTTTTATGATAAATGAGGATAATTGTTGAAAAATCAGACGATTAGGGCTTTATTAAAGATTTTTTAGTTTTTTCAATTGATTACGCATTTCAGTCATGACAGCTTTATAATCTGGCTGAGTGAAGATCGCAGAGCCCGCAATGAACATATCCGCCCCGGCTTTAGCCACTTCTAGGATGTTATCAGCCTTAATCCCGCCATCCACTGCTACCCGGATCTCTTTGCCGCTGGTTTCAACCAAGGCCCGCGCTTGGACTATTTTTTCTAGGGTCGCGGGAATAAATTTTTGACCGCCAAATCCAGGGTTAACCGACATGATTAAAATTAAATCAACTTTGTCGATTACATATTCCAGGCAATGCAAAGTGGTCGCTGGATTAATCGCAAGCCCTGCTTTGCAGCCGTGTGAACGAATCAAAGCCAAGCTGCGATCCACATGATCGGAGGCTTCAGGATGGAAGGTAATGATATTTGCACCCGCTTTGGCAAAATCCACAATTAAGCGATCAACCGGTTTTGTCATTAAGTGCACATCAATCATGCCTTGAATGCCATATTTTCTGAGCGCTTCACAAACCAAAGGCCCAACCGTGAGATTCGGTACATAATGATTGTCCATGACATCAAGATGCAACGCATCACCGCCTGCCGCTAACACGGCAGCCGCTTCTTCACCTAGTCTGGCAAAGTCTGCTGATAATAAAGAGGGCGCAATTAAAAAGTTCTGCATAGGGGTTCAGTATAGCAATTTTTTTAACTTGACTAATAGGGCGCAACCCATTAGAAATAACTTTTTTTGAGGGGCCAGTGTTGCGGTATTTATATAGCTTTTTATTATATCTTGCCATGCCATTTATGTTTTTACGCTTGCTATGGCGTTCGCGCAAAGTGCCTGAATATCGTACTCGTTTTGCGGAGCGATTGGGATTTTTTCCAGAGACACTTTCAAAAAGTATCTGGCTGCATGCTGTGTCAGTCGGCGAATCGCTCGCGGCGATTCCGTTAATTAAATCCCTGAAAAAAACTTACCCCGATATTCCGATCGTCGTAACGAACATGACTCCCACGGGTCGAGCTCGCATTCAAGCTGCGTTAGGTGATTCGGTGTTACAATCTTTTGTTCCGTACGATTTTCCCGATGCCGTTTCCCGTTTTTTAAAAAAAACTAACCCCATTGTTTGCATCGTCATGGAAACAGAACTTTGGCCGAATCTTTTTTCTGCCTGTAAAAAAAATAAAATTCCCATGGTGGTCACCAACGCCCGATTGTCAGAAAAATCCGCGAAAGGGTATCAAGCCATCGCGCCACTCACACGAGAAATGCTTTCCGCAGTGAATATTCTTGCTTCACAGGGAATAGCCGACGCAGAACGATTTATTGCATTGGGCATGAAAAAAGAAAATGTGCATGTCACCGGCAATCTGAAATTCGATTTAGAATTGCCAGCCGATCTTGCTCAAAAATCAGAAAATTTAAAAAATCAATTAGGCAAAAATAAATTAATTTGGGTTGCAGCCAGTACTCATCCAACAGAAGAAGAAATTGTTTTAGCAGCCCACCGAAAAATTCTGAAAAAAAATCCCGACGCATTATTAATTTTGGTCCCGCGACATCCAGATCGATTCAATTCGGTCGCTGAATTAATTAAACAACAAGGTTTTTCGCTCACTCGCCGAAGTGATGCAGAGTTTAAACCAGCGGAAGTTTATCTTGCAGACACCATGGGTGAATTATTATTGATGTATTCTGTTTGTGACGTGGCTTTTGTTGCCGGCAGTTTTGCAAATATTGGTGGCCACAATATGCTGGAAGCGGCGGCACTCGCCAAGCCCATTATTGTTGGCCCACAACTTTTTAATTTTGCTGAAATCAGCGAAAAATTATTTGCTGCGAATGCGATGATAAAAGTTTTAAATGACGAAGAGCTGGCGATCGCTGTTACAAAATTTTTTAATGATGAACATTTTCGAAAACAAGTGGGTGATAATGCGTTGCGAGTAGTGGATGAAAATCGCGGCGCATTAAAAAAACAAATGAACTTAATTTCCTCTCTGATTGCATGATCGTCGTCAAAATTATTTTATCTACGCGCAATTATTATTGTACTCACACGGATTCTTCAATCGCAGCGGTCGTTTATAATGTGAATGATAAAGAAGAAATGATAAATGGAATGATCGTTCATTATAATCATTCGTTTAGTGGTGTAACCTATACGGCTGATCAATTGTATCAAGATAAATTTTTTTCAAAATATTTAAATGCCGAAGAATTTAAAACCTCTTCCAGCGCGGTTAAAATTACTTTTTTGTGCAGCGATAAAAAATATGAGGATTGGGAAAAAGCTTATCAAGCGGTATTCAAAAATAATGATGATTATGAAATTACTCAAAAAAACTGTTCGAGCGCGGTGAATTATCTTTTGCATTTTTTATATTCTGATGTGGAAATCCTTAAAAAACGGTGGCAAAAAGAAAGTTGTTATGCCTATTTATATTGTTTATGTTGCATCGGCTGCTGCGGCCTGAGTTTATTTCCATTGCCAGAAGAATATGATTCTCCTAAAAAAGTTTTTGCAGCAGCAGAAAAATATGGACAACAGCCATATGAGCCAGAGAAAAAAGAAGACAAACATCTGAAGTTAGCATAAGCGGATATCCGTCATTGCGAGGAGCGTTTTTTGCGGCGAAGCAATCTTTTGGAGATTGCTTCGCCGTCTACGGCGGCTCGCAATGACGGCAATCGCGAGGAGGAATGGGGTCAAGTCCGGCTTTTGGTCAAAAAAGACCAGAAGCCGGACTTGACCCCCCCCTCATTTCCCCGCCGTTTCCTTCTGCTCTGCTGCCTCCGTTTTCTTCCCTCGCGATTGCGTTTCAGGGACGAAATGCTTTAGTACACGGAGGTACGCCCCCCGAGCGAGGGAAGAAAACGGAGGCAGCAGAGCAGAAGGAAACGGCGCCCCCCATTCAAAACGAAGACGCCGAAGCAGAAGAAAAACTGCAGAAAACGAAGCCCGCTACAAGTTATCGCCTGAAAGATCAAGGCTTGATCTGAGTTCGCAAATACTCTTGATACTGTTGGCTAAGTGCTTTTGCATTTTTTTCAGTGATAGTTTGGTATCCATTAAACTTAAAGAGTCCCTCTATAAATCCATCCACCGATGCAAGCATGCCTCCAACGCGCGGACGTGCATAGGCTAATGCTTTGCGGGTAGTGAATATTCTTGGTTTGGGTTTTTTAGCGGCAGGCGCACCGGTAGCTTCAGGCGATTCAGCTTTACGTTTAACGCCATGTTCTTGCGTTTTTTCATGCAGCGGATTTTTTGCTAATCGCTGTAAAATGGTTCGTTGCGAACGCGGATGTTGGTCATGATGTCGGGTGTTATGAGAGGGGGCATGCTTGGTTTCCATTGGTACAGGTGCTGGCATTGGATGACGAGCTGACATTTCCGCAAGTTCTTTTTGAAGTTCAGCTTCCGCATTCGCAGCCACTTGCTCCCATAGTTCTGCTTTTTTCTTATATTCTCGTTCGGCGTCACGGGCTCGGAGTTCTGCAATTTTCAAATCCAACAGGGCAGAGTTCAGATAACTGCTGCACTCTGCGGCAAATGTATCTTCTTCTGATTGTATTCGTGGTGTAGTCATAATTAATCCTCATTGTGATTAGAAAATATACTTGAGACCTAATTACTTGTCAAAATTAGACCGATCGAAAATTACGCAGGAATATGTTCTCTCATCGAATTAATCGAAACAGGGGTTGAAGCGCCCGTTTGAATATAAAATAATCCAGAGACTTCTTTACAACGGGCAAAGTCAGCCGGCGCAATAAAGCCCATCGGGTTATAATCAACCGTGATCCCAACCGATTTAAAACAGAGTTCCGCATATTCCGAACAGATAAATTCACGTCCCGTTTGAACATCCGGACACGAAGTTTTTAATCCGATTGAATTGGCGCTAATGCGTGCTGCTATGCGAGCGCATTCTTCGGGATTGTAAGGATAACCTAATCGATCGACAGCCGTTTTGGATAAATCCGGAATGTTTTTTTGTTGTAATTGATTGTGTCTTGCAATCATAATCCTGCCTGGATAACCTGCACCGGTTCCATTGTAATCTCTCGCATAACTTGAAAGCGGCACCGCGCGAACACCAATGCTCTCGACACTTTCCAACACCATAATGCGATCGATAATATCCAATCGTAAAATAAACGCGACATGGCTCCACACACTTTGCGTAGCTGTTTTTATCATGTTTGAAAAAATCGAATTTCCCGAACACAACAAAATATCACCCGAACGAATGTCATTACGCACATCATCATAATTTTTGACTGAAAAATTGGGAAAATCGTCCATGATTTTTTTTCTCCTAAGAATGTAATGTTCGATAGGTCAGTTGTAAATCCTGAAATGCTTTGCCTTTGTCCGCTGGATTTCGCAAAAGATAAGCCGGATGATAAGTAATAATGAGCGGCGTATTGCGGTACTCATGAATTTTTCCGCGTAATTGATGCAATGAGGATTGGCTATTTAATAAAAAATGCGCGGCGATGCGGCCGACGGCCAATAATAATTTTGGTTGGACGAGCGCGATTTGTTTTTCTAAAAATCCCGTACATTGGGCCACTTCTTCGGGCATTGGATCACGATTTTCAGGTGGACGGCATTTTAAAATGTTTGCGATGTAGACCGATTCTCTGGCGAATCCAATGGTGTTTAACATGGCATTTAATAATTGGCCAGCACGGCCGACAAAAGGCTGGCCTTGTTGATCTTCATGAAAACCAGGGGCTTCGCCAATGATCATTAAATCAGCATTGATATTCCCGACGCCAAAGACCACTTGAGTGCGGGTTTTATGCAATCCGCAAGCGGTGCAACCCATCGCTTTTGTTTGCAAATCTTGCCAATCCGATGAGGGTTTTTCAGAAAAATTTCTTAATTTCCAGACATCTATATTCATTGCCTGAAGATAATGTTCATGGGTCATATTCATGAATTGAACCATCCCTTTTTTTCTTATCTCGCGTATAATACTCACTTATGAAAAACATTGCCATTTATCCAGGTACATTCGATCCCATCACATTGGGTCATATCGACTTGATTGAACGTGCGGCACGCATGTTTGATTGTGTGATTGTGGCGATCGCCGCCAATCCCAAAAAACAACCCTTATTTTCCATGAATGAACGGGTTGAGCTGGCAACTCAAGTGTTGCGCCAGCATGCTAATGTGAAAATTTCAGGATTTGAAAATCTCTTAACTGACTTTGCGCGGGAGCAGAGTGCAAATATTATTTTGCGGGGCTTGCGCGCCGTTTCTGATTTTGATTATGAATTTCAGTTGGCCGGCATGAATCGTCATTTAGAACCTGAAATCGAAAGTCTTTTTCTCATGCCCTCTGAAAATTATATGTTTCTCTCGTCCAGTTTTGTCCGTGAAATTGCATCGCTTGGCGGCGATGTTTCTCAATTTGTTCCTGAAGCAGTGGTCGCTGCTCTCGAAAAAAAATATCGGTGATTTATGGCGTTAATGATCACTGATGAATGTATAAATTGCGATGTCTGCGAACCAGTTTGTCCTAACAATGCGATCTATCAAGGCGAAACGATTTTTGAAATTGATCCAAAACTTTGTACCGAATGCGTTGGACATTTCCCAGAACCACAGTGTGTTTCAGTCTGTCCCGTCAATTGTATCCCACTAAATCCCGACGTTGTCGAAACCAAAGAACAACTACTGGAAAAATACAAAAAGTTAACCCAAACCCCCTAACCGCAGTTTCCTTCTGCTCTGATGCCTGGGTTTTCTTCCCGAGCGATTGCGTTTCATGGACGAAATGCTTAAGTACATGGACGTACGCCCCCCGAGCGAGGGAAGAAAACCCAGGCAGCAGAGCAGAAGGAAACTGCGCCCCAGCAAAATAAGCAAAACCCAGGCGCCGGATCAGAAGGAAACTGCGAGAATTTTTCACCTTATCAAACTGTATCTGGGTAAAATTTCACTTGCGATGGTGCTTTTGTTTTTGGATGATTTTTTGCTAATTGTTTTTTAACTAAAGTAGGCGCGTGACTTTTTTTCGCTTGACTGGTGACCCAAGTTCTTTTGCATTGGCAGGGTTTTTTGTGACAAGGTTTTGCCGTTCCATAAAGATAAGCGTGACTCAAACATTGTCCGCCATGTTTTGCCGGTTTATTTGTGCGATGGTAGTGAATAATGGAAGTCGTTTTATAGTCAGGTGAGGTATAGTCTGTTTCATCTTCACCGGTTAACCAGCAATTGATGGCTTCCAGATCCAGATAACTGAGTGTGCCGGCCGCTTGTTTCAACGTTAAAAAGGCATTGACGTAGGCATAACGGTCTTTGGCATAAGCTTGTTGCACTTGGAATAATTGTTTTTGTTGATTCAGCACATCATACAACGTTTGTGTTCCCACTTCATAACCTGCCTGCATGCCTTCTAATGAGCTTTCGGATGACTTGATGGCTTCAAGATCGGCTTGAATTTGACTGATGCCGGATAAAACGCCGAGATAACTTTGACGAGTATTATTGATGGTGTTGCGCAACTGTTGTTCTAATTGGCTGTAAGCGACTTGATAATCATATTGTGCCTTTCGGGTGTTCGCGACTACAAAGCCACCCTGCACAATTGGAATATTCAATACTAATCCGGCGCCATAAGCGGTGCTGTGACTTGCACCATCTACTGAAAAACCGGCAAATGGCGGTTGATCGGTGATTGTGCGATTGTAAGTAACGTCATAAATCCCTTGTAACTGCAAATTCGGTAAATGGCCGGCAAATTGTTGTTTGATATTCATTCTTGCTGCATCGGTATTATATTGCGCAGCTTTTACGGCCCAATTTTGTCGTTCGGCGACAGCAACCCACTGTTCAACATCGGCAGGTTTAGGTGAGATCAGTGGAAATTTTTCACTGAGTTTTGAAAGATAGGGATAATAGACACCGGTGATCACGCGTAAATTTTCTCTGTCGTCGGCTAATGTATTTCTTGCGGCAATCAGAGCCGCAACAGAACTATCATAGGAGGATCGGGCCGTATAAACATCGGTGATGGTTTTTAATCCGACATTGTATTGTTGTGTAATTTGATCAAGTTGTTTTGCGTACGCCTCTTTGGTGGCTTCTAGATAGCGGATGTTATCTTCATCTTGCAGAATGGCAAAATAGGCTGCAGCGACTCGCACCATTAAACTTTGTAATGCCGCATTCAGGGTCGCATCGGCCTGTTTAGAGAGTGAATAGTTCTGGCAGAGATTAGCAAATTGGGCGTAATTAAATACCGTTTGGGTCAGGGTGAGGTCTAGCGTGTAGCCACGGACATCGTTACTGCCAGCGATATTAGTACTGATACCAGACACATTGGTTTTAGTGATGCTAGGATTTAATACACCACTTAAAGCCGGTAATAATTGTGACAAACTAATCGGCACGCCTTGTTTATTAGAAAGACGCTGAGCAACCGCCTGTTGATATTGTTGATCGCTGAAAAGAGCTTGTTGATACACTTCCATGAGATTTGCCGCGCGCGCTGAAAGCGCAAAAAAAATGCTTAGCAGGGCACTCATAAGCAATAGAGGGAATTTTATTGGAATGTTGTTTTTCATTGCTTGTTTCCGGCAAACCGTAAAACTTCACTATCATAACATTGGTTTCAACAATCTTACACAAGATCGATGGCTAACTTTATAGCCGCAGCGAGGCTCCCCGCGTTTGTATTGGGATGGCCTGCAATATCAAGCGCTGTGCCATGATCAACGGATGTACGAATAATAGGTAAACCTAGGGTCACATTAACGGCATGATCAAATCCGGCATATTTTACAACAGGGAGTGCCTGATCGTGATACATAGCAAGAATAACATCACTTTCTTTGCGGAAAAAAATAGTATCAGCCGACACCGGTCCTTGTACAGCCATTTTTTCTTTTTGTAAAAGTTGAATAGCCGGTCCAATGATCTCGATTTCTTCACGACCGAGATGTCCTGATTCACCCGCGTGTGGATTTAATCCGGCAACCAGGATGTTGGGTTCGTTGAATCCAAACTTTTTTTTCATCTCGGAATTTAATAAGCGCACTGTGTTAATTATTTTTTCTTGCGTGATCAAACCAGGAACGTCTTTTAACGGCACGTGCGTTGTGAGCAAAGCCACTCTCAGTTTATCCACCACAAATAACATTAAAACGTGCGGTGTTTTGCAAACGTTCGCTAAAAATTCCGTATGACCACTGAATGGAATCCCGCTTTCATTGAGAATACTTTTTTGCACCGGGCCTGTGACAAGCGCGTCAGCTTTTTTTTGCAAACAACGTTCAGCCGCTATTGTTAGACATTCAATCACGTAGCGTGCATTTTCAGAATTTAATTTTCCTGGAATGGCTTTTGTTTTTAAAAAAGTCGGCAAAACTGTTAGGGTTCCTGGAATATGTTCTTCTGAATCCGTGGAATCAAGAATTTTTAACGGAAGATTTAATAATTTTGCACGCTCACGCAGTAAATCAGGATCGCAAACTGCGATAAGTGAAGCGGCCCATTTTGCTTGAGCAATTTTGATCGTGATATCCGGGCCGATCCCAGCAGGTTCGCCCGGTGTAATCAGAATGCGTGGAATAGTTTCCAAATTAACCTTCTGGATTGGTGTTAATGAATGCTTCGCTACGCATTTTTGCAACCCAGGTTTGCAAGTTTTCTTCCATTTTTCGTTGGAAAATTAATTGTTGGACTTGAGTGCGTTGTTGATCTGCGGTCATTTTTCCTGTCGCGCTGCGTATTCCTGCAAGATGGACAATGTGAAATCCGTTAGAAGTTTGTACTGGACCCAATATCTCATTGGCTTGCATGTGAACTAATTGGCTGGCAAACGCAGAAGGAATTTCAGGCAATTTTCGCCATCCAAGATCACCGCCTTGTAAAGCATTTTTGTCGCCGGATTCGGCGGCGGCTGCATCATGGAAATTTAAACCGCCATGTCGAATTTTATTTGCGATTTCATCCGCACGATTTTTGGCGGCGGTGACATCTTGTGAAGAGGGAGTGTCTGGCAGTGCAATTAAAATATCTTCGAGATGATATTCTTTGGTATTGAAACTTTGCCAAGTTTTGGATCGCATAAATTCATCCACTTCCTGCGGATTGATCATGATTTTGGATCCGACGGCTTGTTGCTGTACTTGTTGCATGACCATTTGATCATGAATTTCTTTGCGATAATCGGCGGTTGTTAAGCCTTGCTCATTCACTTTTTGATAAAGTTCTTTGGTGGAAATATGATTGTTTTCTGCAATGGTTCCAATCGCTTTATCGACATCGGTATCTGAAACATGAATGTTCATCTGATCGGCGAGCTGTAGTTGCAATTTTTTTGTGATTAATTGATCTAATACTTGTTTATGAATGACATCAGCCGGCGGTAACGCATTATTGCTTGCCTGCATTTGTTTTTTCAGCGTGTCGATTGTTTGGTTTAATTCACTCTGTGTAATGACGCCGTCATTCACAACGGCTGCAATGCTATCCAGCGGTTCTGATTTTTTGGCTGCAAAAACGGAATTCATCGCTAAGACTAGAATACATGTTACGAAAAATTTGATGTGTTTCATTTTAAAAATCTCTTCCAAAATTGTTTTGATAGCCCGAAATACTGTTGCTAAGCAAGAGGCTGGGATCTCCGCCTGTGACGGGTATGCTCCCCAATCCTTTTAATGCAAACTGCAGATAGAATTGGGTGTTATATTGAAAAGTATTATTAGGTGTTAGATTTGTAAACGCCCGACCTGCGACAATACGCATTGCCCAACAACAAGTGTCGTATTGTAAACCATATAGAAGGTTCTGAAAATGGTTATGGTTCCAATTCTGGGTCCAGCGGCCATAGACCCCCCAGTCACGGAACAGCGGCCAATTAAACGATAAATCGGTCTGAGACATATTGCTAGCGCTACTATCAGGGTCTTCTGTTGGGAAAATATCTCCTTTGCGAACAAAGTTATAGCCCATGTTGACTATTTTTTTGCCATCACCTGGGGGCTGATAGTGAAATTCAATACTTTGATTATTCAAATTATTTTGTTGAACATCCCAGATCGTATTGCCAACCACGGTCCAATCTTGATTAACGGCATAGGATAATAGCGCTGTAATGGGTGATTTATTTTGTAAATTGTCTGGATTGCCGGGGACGTCGGTAGGCATAGAGCATAAGGGGTCGCTCGCATCCGAGCAAAGGGTGACTTTTCGATCTGTAAAATAATAAATTTGCCCGATGGCAACTTTGGCTTTTTCAGTGCCTGTTTCTGGATTGAGAAAACGAGACGCGACCCCTAAAGTCACGCGATTCGCATCATTGATTCGATCGATACCGCTAAATCGGTTATATAAAAATAACTGATCATAGGTCAGCGTATTCACAGTCGTATCAAAAATGGGAATGTCATTCTGATTACGAAAAGGGATATAAACATAATAAAGTTGCGGTTCCAAGGTTTGTCGAAACGCGTGATTAAAAATATTCACATTGCGGTCAAAATACATGCTCGAATTCACATCGAAAATCGGCATGGTTCGATTGATGATATTGGGGGTCGGATCCATCACATTGCCCAGTTCATATTTGGTCATGGCAAATTGCAATCGAGGCGTGACCGTCAAAAAATTCCAGTTAAAAGGATATGCAACACCGGGTTGTAAATGCAGACGATTGCCTATCGGTTGTTTGGTATCAATCCCTGGATTGTTACGAATATCAAAATGGGTGAGATCGCTATAAACGAGATAATCCAATCCGCCAAGGCTATTCGGATAATCGCCATCTAACACGACATCGGGCAATCGCATATACTGATTTTCAAATAAAATCGTTTCATCGACAGGATGCATGGTTTGGTAAGCTTGAACTCGACTGGTGATTAACCAGTTGGGTCCCTTATAATCCAGTTCACCTTGCTGGAGCAGTTGGTTTTCTGTGACTTGATTTAAATTATTGTTAAAATCCCGCAGATAATAATCATCGCTCACCCAGTTGAAATCAACGCTGTCCGTCCAATTATCATTAAAACGAGAATGACTGACCCAATTGACTGAAGAGCGCGTCGTGCTGTCATTTTGCAAGGTGCGCAATTCACTTTGCACAATCGGTGAAGGACTGGATCCCAATTGCGCTTGTTGCTGCTGTTGAAATTCTTTGAATGCTCGATCACCCGGTAAAACTTCAACATTAAAATTGCCTGAACTAATGGGAGTGAGATAGCGGAACAAATCTGCAATTTGCACGCCGCGTTTACTCAAAAAAGCAGGCGTAATGGTCGTATCATAATTGGGTGCTAGGTTCCAATAAAATGGCGCAGAAAAATAAGGGCCCGAACGACTGCTACTGCCTGCTGTTGGCCAGAGAAAACCTGTTTTGCGTCGTGAATCAATGGGAAAATTAATATAAGGCGTGTAAAAAACGGGAACGCCCCGAACTAACAATCGCGCATTGGTGGCTGTGCCGCGTCCCGTATTTTCATCTAATACGATGTGGCTTGCGCGTACACGCCAGCTCGTGCAAGTCGGTGCACAAGTCGTATAGCTTGCGTCAAAAAATTCATAAATTTTTTGTTGCTCTTGATTAAAATCTTCTGCGCGTCCCCAAGCGCTCAGCTGATAAATTTCGTGAGGTTGTTCTAATTGTTCGCGCGTGTAAGTCATTTTTTTATATTTGCTGTCAGCATAAATGGTTGTGCGATACAAAATGTCATGCAATGATTGTGCTTTCGTCTGCAAATTAAATCGTCCGTGATTGGCGACAATCAAACTATTGGGCTCACGTAACGTGACATTTTGTAATAATTCAATGGCGCTGAGTTTTCCGGTGGTCGGATCTCGATACACATAGGCTTTATTCGCGATGACTTGCTGACCAAAACGTGAGATGGTCACTTTGCCTTGTCCAACCGATGTCCCGTGTTGCGCGAATAAAAATTGATCACTGGTGATTTCAATGACATTAGGATTGGTTGGGCTCGTCGGTTGCAAAAAAGGCGCTTCTTGATAATAACCACCGCACCGGCCTTGGTTAGTTTGTATCCAACCTAATTGTTTGATGACATCGTCTTCGCTGACTGAACAGTATTGAAATCCTGATGCTTTAAACGAAAATAGCACCAGCAAAATACAAAAAACAGCCTGGGAAGTGAGTCTAAAACGCATGATGCGGAGAAACCTACTTTAAAAACCCCCAGTGTAACAAATATGGATGTTGCTCCCAACCCATTTTGCTTTAAAATCGCTGAATATGAACACTCGATTCAATGAACTGACAAGCTGGATTCGCGAACAATTTTCACGGTTCGAACTCGCGCCTTTGCCTGCGGATGCAAGCTTTCGGCGGTATTATCGGGTTACGCTGCCCGAAATTTCCTATATCGTGATGGATGCGCCGCCTTCGACGGAAAATTGTCGGCCTTTTGTGGCCATCAGCCAGGCGCTGCGCGAATTAAAATTACATTCGCCTGAAATCATTGCAAGTGATCTTGCAAAGGGTTTTTTATTATTAAGTGATTTTGGTGATGAGCTTTATCTCACCGCGTTAAATGAAAAAAATGCTGAAGCATTATATCGTCGCGCATTAGATTCGCTCGCTATTTTACAAGCCTGTCGCAATGTGCGCGAATGGAATATTCCCCTTTTTACCGAAGAATTTATGCGTCAAGAATTGGAATTATTCAAAGAATGGTTTTTGCGAAAACATCTCAATTTTCAGTTTCAGGATTCAGAAAAAAAATTAAATACTTGTTTTGATTTTTTAGCGAATGTTTCTGCATCACAACCCCGAGTTTTTATGCACCGCGATTTTCATTCAGCGAATTTAATGGTGTTGCCAGAAGAAAAAGTCGGGATCCTGGATTTTCAGGATGCTTTTTTTGGGCCGGTGACTTACGATTTGGTTTCTCTGTTACGGGATTGTTATATCAGTTGGCCGGACTCATTAGTCAGAAAGCTAGTGTTAGATTATCAGCAAAAAATTGCATTACCAACTGTTTCTCCCGATGAATTTTTGCGTTGGTTTGATTTGATGGGATTGCAACGTCACATGAAAGCGTTATTAACTTTTTCACGTAAATGGCATCGCGATCAAAATGCCAATTATCTGCAGCATATTCCGCGCACGCTCGCTTATATTGCAGCAGTCAGTGAACGTTATCCCGAATGTAAAATTATTCATGAATCAAGCAAAGAATGGGTGAACTTATGCGCGCGATGATTTTAGCGGCAGGCCGTGGCGCCAGAATGGGGGCGCTCACCGAAAATACGCCAAAACCATTATTGCGAGTGAGAGATCGTTATCTCATCGAATATTCCATTGGTGCGTTACAAAAAATAGGGATCACAGAAATTGTCATCAATGTTTCTTATCTCGCAGAGCAAATTAAATCGGCGTTAGGTGATGGCAAGCGTTATGGTGTCGATATTTATTATTCAGAAGAAAAAGAACCCTTAGAAACGGGCGGCGGTGTGTTTCAAGCGTTGCCGCTTTTGGGGGATGATCCTTTTATTATTTTAAGCAGCGATGTCATCACGGATTTTCCGTTGAACACCTTGCCAAAAGAACCTAAATCACTTGCGCATCTCGTTGTAGTTGATAATCCGCATTATCATCCGACAGGCGATTTTTGTCTTGAAAATGAAAAAATTTTTTGTTGCACCGGTAAAACATTTACTTTCAGTAATATTGGCGTCTATCGAAAAGAATTATTTGCAAATTGTCAGCCGGGCCATTTTCGTTTAGGCAATCTATTAAAACAATACGCCGCCGACGATAAAATCACCGGCGAACATTATCGGGGAGTTTGGCATAATCTTGGAACACCGGATGATCTTATCGCACTGCGTGATATCCTGATTTAATTCCCTTTTTCGAAAACACAATTTGCCAAAGCTGCATATCACGCGCTCTGAAAGAACCCGCGCTCGATAATAAATAATACGTCCACATACGATAAAAACGATCGTCGTAAATATTTTTTAATTTGTCCCAATTGTTATTAAAATTCTGATACCAAGCAAGTAATGTTTTATCGTAATCCGCGCCAAAATTATGCCAATCTTCCATCACAAATAATCCATTTGCGGCGCGACCAATTTGTTCGATTGAAGGTAAACCGCCGTGTGGGAAAATATATTTTGAAGTCCAGGCATTGGTTTGAAAATAAGTGAGATTGGATCCGATGGTATGCAGTAAAAATAATCCTTCGTCTTTTAAACAACGTCGCACGATTTCAAGATAAGTGCGATGATTTAAATGTCCCACATGTTCAAACATGCCGAGTGAGGCAATCGCATCAAATTGTTCGTTGACATCGCGATAATCCTGAAAACGGATTTCGACAGGAAGACCCGCGCAATTTTCTCGAGCATAATCCACTTGTTGTTGAGAAATAGTAACGCCGACGACTTCGACGCCGTAATTCACAGCGGCATATTTGGCAAGCGCGCCCCAACCGCAACCAATATCCAGCATGCGCATGCCGGGTTTTAACATGAGTTTTCGGCAGACTAAATCCAGTTTTGCTAATTGCGCTTGATCGAGATCATTCGCATTTTTCCAATAACCACAAGTGTAATTTAAGCGCGTGTCGAGCATCGCTTGAAAAAGTGTATTGCCTAAATCATAATGTTTTTTGCCCACTTCTAGCGCGCGTTTTTTTGTCTGGAAATTAAAAATTTTCGCTAAAAAATAATTGAGTAGCAGATTTTTATTAATTTTAATTTTCTTTTCTAATTCAGAGTGGATAACGCGATGAAAAAAATCATCGAGCGCAACACAATCCCACCAACGTTCCATATACGATTCCCCTAAACCCAAAGGCCCCTCGTGTACGACTCGTTTAAAAAAATTGGGATTATGAATTTGGATGTCCCAAGGCTGATTTCCATTGATTGTAATGCCGGCATTCTGTAATAATAGGCTGGTTTGTTTCGCAATTCTGCTATTCATCGATTCCTCTCCGAAATCTTATTACTTTCAGACTAAAAATTAGCACATCGAAAAGCAAGTTTTTTATTATTAAGGAAAACACATGACGCTAGCCATTGTATATACTCGCGCCAATTCAGGTATTTCAGCTCCATTAGTGACCGTTGAGGTGCATCTTTCGCGTGGACTCCCCGGTTTAAGCATTGTGGGGCTCGCTGAGACCGCCGTCAAAGAAAGTAAAGACAGAGTGCGCAGCGCCCTGATGAATACCGCGCTCGAATTTCCGCGACAGCGAATTACGGTCAGTTTAGCGCCCGCCGATTTACCGAAAGAGGGCGGTCGTTTTGATTTGCCGATTGCAATTGGAATACTCGCAGCATCAGGACAATTATCACCGGAAAAAATTTTAGAGTATGAATTTTCAGGCGAACTCGCATTGTCAGGTGAGTTGCGAGGCGTTTCAGGTGTATTGCCGATGGTCATCAATGGGCGTCACACCAAAAGGCATTTGATTATTCCCCGCGCGAATGCGATGGAAGCTGCATTAGTGAAAGATGCAACGGTTTTTTCCGCAAATCATATTCTGGAAGTGTGCGCCCATTTAAAGGGAAATGAAAAATTACCGCGATCTGAATTACAAACCCTCACAACAGATACACTTTCGATTCCCGATTTAAGCGATGTGCGTGGACAACCGCATGCCAAACGCGCTCTCGAAATTGCAGCGGCTGGTAAACACAGTTTATTGTTTATTGGTCCACCTGGAACGGGCAAAACCATGTTAGCAAGTCGTTTGCCTGGAATTTTACCCTCACTTACTGAAGATCAAGCACTGCAAGCTGCTGCCATTGCATCCGTCAGTGGCAATGGATTGAATTATAAAAAATGGCAGCAATTACCTTTTCGTTCACCGCATCATACCAGTTCGAGCATTGCGTTAGTCGGTGGTGGACGTCCGCCGCGTCCGGGAGAAATTTCACTCGCGCATCAGGGCGTCCTTTTTCTCGATGAACTACCCGAATTTAGCCGACATGTGTTGGAAAGTTTGCGTGAGCCGCTTGAGTCAGGACAAATCACCATTTCACGCGCAGCATTCCAGACTATTTTTCCCGCGGCTTTTCAATTAGTCGCCGCGATGAATCCCTGTCCTTGCGGTTTTTCTGGCAGCATAAAAAATAATTGCCGCTGCACGGAGGATCAAGTGCGACGATATTTAGGCAAATTATCCGGACCTTTTTTGGATAGAATTGATATGCATGTTGATGTGCCCTATCTGCCGCCCGGTTTATTAACAAAAACAGCTGAGCATCCCGAATCCAGTGACATCGTCAAAAAGAGAGTGCTCGCCGCGCGCGATCGTCAATGGCAACGTCAAAAAAAATGTAACTCAGAATTATCGTCCCGAGAAATCGCCGAATTTTGTGCTTTGCAAAAATCAGAACAAGAATTATTGGATCAGGTGATGGAAAAATTTAATTTTTCTGGACGGGTGTTTCATCGTATTCTAAAGTTAGCTCGTACACTTGCCGATTTAAGCGAGAGTGATCGGATTACAGTCTCTCACTTAAGTGAGGTGTTGACTTATCGCTGTCTAGATAGGTTAAAATTAAACAGCTAGATTAAGCATGCTTATTTATTGATCAATATGGCTAGCGTCATAAAAGTTATAATATTCATATAACAGGATGAGGATGTGAGTTCATGCCCATTAATTTTTACCCCCATGATGAAGATCTGGTGGCAGGGTCAATCCTTGAACGATTGGAATTGCTGACGGAAGCGGCTGAGCGTTATAAAGCTGTGGTGCTGGATAAAGGGACGACTGCGGTATCAGCCGATACCAATGGTGAAAAAAAACGGATTGCGCCACGAGATATTACATCGGCTTATAATTGGGGTGGGCTTGCAAAAATCTTACGCGAAATTCGCGAACTACCAGAAGTCACCGCCGCAAACAAAACGGCCAAAGCGGACCAGCTGACAAAATTGGCTGACGTATACGAAGTATTGCGCGGTGCGAAAATGCCAAAGCTGGAAGCGGTTCGTTTGGCATTGATTAATGAAGCGAATCAGCTGCGATCCAGTGCCTCTCAAGTGGCGTGACCAAGAATTAAAAAAAATTAAATTAGGACGCTTTTTAATTTTTCCATCGCAAGTTTTTCCAACTGACGAATCCTTTCAGCAGAAACTTGATATTTATCGGCGAGTTCTTGCAGCGTATTTTTTTCTTCATCCAACCAACGAGCGCGAAGAATATCCTGACTGCGTTCATCTAATTGGCTAAGCGCGTGATGAAGATCAGCGCCCGATTGTTCCAGCCAATTGCTATTTTCAAGATGCTCTGCAGGATTATAGCGATTATCTGCGAGAAAATGCGCAGGAATCAGCGCATGGTGATCTTCATCGTGGTCTTCCTCATGACCATCAAATGACGCATCGCTCGAATTCATCCGCATTTCCATTTCACGCACGACTTCGGGTTTAACGCCTAAGTCTTTGGCAACTTCATTCATTTCTTCTTGAGTAAACCAGCCCAATCGTTTTTTTGCGCTGCGTAAGTTAAAAAATAATTTGCGCTGCGCTTTGGTCGTGGCCACTTTTACAATGCGCCAATTTTTCAGAATAAATTCGTGCATCTCCGATTTGATCCAATGGACCGCAAAAGTAACGAGCCGTACGCCAACTTCCGGATTAAACCGTTTAACGGCTTTCATGAGACCAATATTGCCTTCCTGAATTAAATCATTTAAGGGCAAGCCGTAACCTAAGTAACCGCGAGCCACGCGCACTACATAACGGGCATGGGACAAAACCAATTGGCGAGCGGCATCTAAATCATTATTTTTCTGCAGGCGGGTCGCCAGTTCGATTTCTTCGGCTTGAGACAGCATGGGAATCTGGTTCACATAGCTAATATAAGCCTCAAGGCTATTAATAGGCAGATTAATATTAAGGGTGGTTTGCAGGCTAGTATTGGTCATTGGGCTACCTTTTTATAAGTTTTATTATTCTATAAGAATATTCTAGCACTCTCAATAGGAGAGTGCTAACTCAGGGTGCGACCGTTGTTAACCCTGCGGTAGGCGTTAATGCATCCGTCGTTTTTAGCGCCCCCTTGAAGGTATTATGATCAATTAATCCCGTAGTATCAGGGGGTAACGGGGCTTTAGGCGCATTCGGTTTAAATACCAAGGGATGGACCCGTGCGGCACGAATTTTTGCCCCTTGTGCGGCATAAAGGTCGCGAACGGCTTGAATGGCCCCCTCATCATTGCAACGAAGTTTATCTGCAAAATGTTTGAGTTCCTGTTCCATCGCTTCCGAAAAATCTTGTTGGGCATTTTTCATGACTAGTTTTATTCGTTCGAAAATAAGATTTACTTTCTTATTCCAATTGGCCTCATCTTCCTTTTGATCTTTGGCACGATAATGTTTATTACTGCAAATATGATCGCGTGCTTCATATAAAATAATTTTGACGGCAGCAGCAAAATTTTTCTTTAAATACAATAAAAAAGTAGGAGATTTAAGAATAATCTCAAATGCATTCTGGATATTTTTTTCTTTTCGGGCTTGACGTTTGGATCGATCCGGTTCGCGAGTATGAATGCGATCAAAATCCAGAGTTGTATTTTTTACCATAATTTCTTTAAAGAGTTGTAAACATTTTTCCCCAATAAATCTCGGATCTTTTCGAGCGCGTTCAGCATATTTTCTGACGTGTTCTTTATCATTGAACCCCCAATTCATGGGGGTGCGATGTTTTATTTTGGGTAAATCTTCAAAATCATCTAAATGCAATTCACCCATAAAGTTGGAGGTGATGGGATTGCCTTCTTTGTCTTGGCCTCTTAATTCCCAAGTTTCATTGCCAAAATCATCGACAAATCTCAATTTTTTTTTATAAGGATAGGATGATAAATAACCTAATGGATATTGAATTAATTTATGAATGGGTTCCTTGCTAATGAAATAATAGGGGTTTGTCAAAGTCCCATAGGTACGCCCATGATCAATGACTCTGCATAACCCATCTTTATCGACGCCAATATTATCCAGATTTACGTCGTCTTCTTCATGTAGCCATTTACTAGCAACCACTCGTCCCATGTCTTCAAAAATGGGTAATGAGTCAGGGTTTGCCATTAATTTATCATCAAGTCCTTCAAAACCTAATTCAAGCACGGAATAGACGCTTGTGCCATCGGTTCGATACTTAACGGAACCTAATAAAAAATTATACATTTCACTATTAGCCACCATGGATTCGAATGCTAAGTTGTAGCCTTCTTTGGTAATGGCTTTATCTTTAATTAATTGAGCATGGTCTTTGTAGGTGACTTTAGCCCATTTTTGTTTATTGCGATGTTCGGAGGCGTCCTTTTTTTCGGTTTTCACCGCTTTTTTCAATTCGCGTTTACCTTTGAGGTTAAGGTTAGGCTCGGGTAGTACATCCTTTTCAAGAGCAGCATAATGACCGGGTGGTTTATTGAATTCATAATTCTTGTCTTCGACAGTTGGGGTGTGTTCGAAAACGACGGGGTTCGGAGTCAGTTTTTTTTCTGGGGTGGTCTCTAATACTTTGGTGGCCTGCATAGGGATCTCTTTGGGAAACAATATGCCAATATTTTAAACAAGCACAGTGTTAATGTCTAATTTTTAATATTGTCTCCTTAAAACAACGCATTAACAAATTCATCCGCTTCAAATATACGTAAATCATCAATTTTTTCACCGACGCCAATGAATCGAATGGGGATATTTAACTGTTTGGCAATGGCAAAGATAATGCCACCTTTGGCGGTGCCATCTAATTTGGTAAGGGCGATGCCAGTGACTCCGATGGCATCATTGAATTGTTTGGCCTGATTCAGAGCATTTTGGCCTATGCCGGCGTCCAACACTAATAATGTTTCGTGCGGGGCTTGCGGATCAATTTTGGTGAGTACGCGTTTTACTTTTTTTAATTCATCCATGAGTCCTGTTTGTGTATGTAAACGTCCTGCCGTATCGGCAATTAAGATATCGCAATGGCGGGCTTTGGCCGCTTCCATGGCGTCAAAAATGACTGCGGCGGTATCCGCCCCCGGTTGTTGAGCAATCACGGGAATCTGGTTACGTTCGCCCCAGATTTGTAACTGTTCAATGGCGGCAGCCCGAAAAGTATCACCGGCAGCTAGCATGACGCTATGGCCTTGTTCCTGCAGGTTTTTAGCGAGTTTTCCGATCGTTGTCGTTTTTCCAGAACCATTAATACCTACGACTAGAATAATAAAAGGCGATTTTTCAGGATTTAAGGTCAATGGCATTTCACAGGGCTCAAGAATTTTTTTCATTTCTTCTTTGAGGGAATTTAAAACGGCTTCGCTGTCTTTTAATTCCTTGCGGTCGAGTTTTTGGGTCAGCGATTTGATTAATTGTTGGGTTGCTTCAACGCCGACATCCGCCGTCAATAACTGATTTTCAATGAGCTCAATGAGTTCGGCATCCAGGGTTTTTTTACCCAGGATTAAATTGGCTATACCGCCGGTAAAGCTCGCCCGAGTTTTTGCGAGGCCTTCTTTCAGGCGTGAAAATAAGCCTTTTTTTTCTGGGCGGGGTTCTTCAGTTTCAGTCGTTTTTTTGGATTTTAAAAAGTTAAACATGTTTTGGCCTGGATTTTTTCATCAAAAAACGCATGATAGCATATTTATGGTTTTAGTTAGAGCGTATACTAGGGCCTTTATTAAACAGGCTGAATCATGGCGAGAGGCGAGATTCGAATCATAGGCGGTGAATGGCGGGGCCGGAAAATCAAAGTCCCCGATGTCGCTGATTTGCGTCCGACCCCTGATCGCATACGCGAAACGCTTTTTAATTGGTTGGCGCCTGTCATTCAGGGAGCTTATTGTTTAGATCCGTTCGCCGGGAGTGGTGCGCTCGGATTTGAAGCGTTATCACGCGGGGCAGCGCATGTCGTGATGGTCGATCAATCACCTGATGTTATTAACATTTTGCAAGCCGAAGCGGCAATGTTTAAAACGGAAAATGCTGAAATTTATCGAGGTTCTTCTCCGCGCGATTTAAAAACACCTCAAAAAAAATTTGATATTGTTTTTTTAGATCCGCCGTTTCAGGAAAATTTATTATTGCCGACGTGTTCCTTTCTCGCAGAAAATCATTTTCTCGCAGAAAGTGCACTGATTTATCTCGAAGCGAAAACAATGCTTCAAGAAAGCGAATTGCCTGAACATTGGAAAATCATCAAATCCAAAAAAGCAGGGCAAGTGGCCTATCATTTGGTGGAAATATCGAAGAATAATGTTTATCCTTAGCAAAAAAAGGCCAAAAGCATGACTGCAAAAAAACCCCGTTTATTGACAGGTGACACCCCAACAGGTCGTTTACATCTTGGCCATTGGGTGGGATCAATTGAAAACCGTATTGCATTGCAAGATCAATACGAGTGTTTTTTTATTATCGCAAACATGCATGCGTTTACAACGCGCATGGAAAAACCCGATGAAATTAGGCAAAGCGTTTTAGATATCGCAACGGATTATCTGGCAGCTGGCATTGATCCCAAACGAAGTACCATGTTTGTTCAATCTGATATACCAGCCATTCCGGAACTGACCTTTTTTTTCAGCATGTTGATTCCGTATCCGAGATTGATGCGAAATCCTACGATTAAAGATGAAATTCGTGACAAAGGGTTAGGCGACAATTATCCCTTTGGATTTTTGCTGTATCCTGTCGGACAAGTGGCGGATGTGCTCGCCTTTCGACCGGAAATTGTGCCAGTTGGTGAAGATCAAATTCCGCATCTAGAAATGACGCGTGAAGTGGCGCGACGATTTAATCAATTATATTGCAATGTGGATTCGCACACCGAAGATAAAGATTATTTAAAAAAAGGCGGTCTTTTTCCTATCGTGGATGTGAAGCTGGGTCGTGCGCGACGACTGGTGGGAATCACAGGGCCTGATGCCCATGGCAATTTATTGAAAATGTCGAAATCGCTGAATAATGCGATTTTTTTAAGTGATGATCCCGATACGATTGCGAAAAAAGTTCGCGCCATGTATACCGATCCTAAACGATTAAAGGCGACTGATCCTGGCACCGTTGAAAATAATCCCCTCTGGATTTTTCATGAAATGTTTAATCCAGATGAAAAATGGGTCGCTGAATCCGAAGAGCGATATCGTAATGGCGCCATTGGTGATGTTGAAGCAAAGAAAAAATTAATCGATGTGCTGGTTGCGCTGATCGAGCCGATTCGGCAACGTCGTTTGGTTTTTGAAAAAGAACCTGAAGAAGTGTTGAAAATTTTGCGCGAGGGCGCGGAAAAAGCGAATGCCATCGCCAATGAAACATTGCATTTAGCTAAAAAATATATGAAACAAAATTTTTGAGGAGATAAAAAATGAATTCTGAAACTGAAAATTTAAGACCGTATCGTCTTTTTGGAATGACTTTGTTGCAGTTCATGGGAATGTTGGGGGCGGTTGGGATTGGTTTGTTTTTGATTTTTCATTTTGTATAACTTTTCAAGTTGTCATCACGAGCGTAGCGAAAGATCTCTATAACCCGTCATTGCGAGACCGTGCTTTTTACGGTCGAAGCAATCTCATGGAGATTGCTTCGGAACGCTTCGCGTCCCTCGCAATGACGGGTTGGGAAGATCGTGCTAATGTCTAGCCACATCCAATTGTTTCTGCAAATACTTCTGAAATTCATTCGGCCGCGCAATCAACGTAAAAGGATCTCGGTCACCACCAAATGTATGAATAAAAACCGTGCCGTAATTTAATATCTGACCCAGCAAAGATTGATCGACGCTCGCATTGGCAATCGCCATTAAACGCATTTCATTTGTATGACGAAAGAAAAATCCTTCTTTCATAATGATTCGCTTATCGGTCACAGCAAAATCGGCGGTCACATAGATTAAAAAATTATTGATCCAGGTAAGCAATGCTGCGATTTCAACAAAAATAGCATATTTAGCGACGAGTTCTGCGTGATTAAATACAAAATAAAAAGCAATCGCTGTCATCATGATCGCGGGCAGAAAAACAATATAATGTTTTTGTGTGCGAAATAAAATTTTTTCATCTGGCAATAAGCTGCTGTCGAGTGTTCGCATAGGTTACCCAATATGTTGAATAAATAAATTAATACCGTTTAAAAACATTTGCACGGCCATGGTGGTTAAAATCATTCCCATCAAGCGTTCAATGGCGATTAAACCGCGTTCGCCAAAAACTTTGCTCAGAAGATCGGAAAAAACCAGAATAATCGTGCTGATGACCCAAGCAAGAAACAGTGCCAAGAACCATAAATTAATATGATGCGGTTGTTGTGTTGCAAGCAACATCACCATGGTCATGGTCGAGGGCCCTGCAATGAGGGGAACCGCTAAAGGAACAATAAAAGGCTCGGTGATTTTTTTCGGCCGCGCTTCGTGATCTTCATGTGGAAAAATCATGCGGATCGCAATTAAAAACAGGATAATACCGCCTGCGACACTGAGTGCTGGATCAGAAATTTGCATGTGTTCCAGAATGTCTTTGCCGAAAAATAAAAAAACCGTGAGGATAATAAAAGCAAAAAAGGTTTCTCGTAAAATAATTTTTTTTCGGCGTGCAGGGGTCACATTATTTAATGTCGACAAAAAAACGGGGATATTACCCAAAGGATCCATGACGAGAACTAATGTGAAGGTTGCGGTGTAGAGAGTCATTGTTTTTTTCCTGCTTCTATACTCGTCATTGCGAGCCGGCGTAGACGGCGAAGCAATCTCCAAAAGATTGCTTCGTCGTAAAAAACACTCCTCGCAATGACTCATAATTAATTATACTGCAAATTTCCTTAAAATAACGCCGGAATTTGCTTTGCGAGGTTAAATCGTTCTTTAACCGCGTCATTCGTCAACACAAATCCATATAATTTTTGGTTCGCATCCTGAAATAATGCGCGAAATCCATTGTTTTCAGGCGATATTTTCCATTCGCCTTTAATATGGCTTGGGGGTGGGCAAATGACCAGGGGATGGGCCGGTGTTTTCACCGTGATTGGCATCGCGGGATATTCAACGGCGGTTGGTTCGCCGCCCAACGTTTTTGCGAGCGCCTTCGCGCAATTTAAAATAGGCGTAATAAACGGCAGCACATGACCTTCGACTTCCGCGCAATCACCTAGCGCATAAATATTTTTTTCACTGGTTTCAAGATATCGATTAACTAGTATTCCGCGATTAATTTGTAAATTAGCCGTTTTTGCCAGTGCAACATGAGGTTTTAAGCCAATGGCAGACAGTACAAATTCAGTGGTAATGGTTTTGCCATTCGATAAAAACAAAGTGTAGTTTTGATTATTTTTTTCAATTTTTTGCGCCGTGCAATTTAAATGAAATCGCGCGCCCATTTTTTCTAGTTCTTTTTGTAAAATCGCGCCAATTTCTGCGGGAAGAAATCGTTCCAGTAAGGATTTATCAGGTGCGATGATGTCAACGCTATAACCCACATTGCACAAATCATTTGTAAATTCACATCCAATTAAGCCTGCGCCTAAGATCGCAATTTGTTTTTTATTTTTAATTAAATTTTCGAATTCGGCATAATGATAAATATGATTGATAGAAAAAATGTCGGAGGCGGCATCACCTTCAATGGGGGCTTTCAATACATCAGCGCCACAGGCTAATACCAATTTTTCATATGGAAAAACGGTGTTGTTGGCCGTGACGGTTTTATTTTTGGTATCAATCGCAGTCACTGAATGGTGAGTTTTAATCTCTGCATTTAATTGTGTGGCCATTGATTCCGCTGTCCCCGTCACTAAATTATCAGCGGTTTTTTTACTGGTCTGAGCGGTCGATAATTGCGGTTTGGGATAAAATTTACCATCATCGGCGGTCAAAAGCATTAGGGGTCCGGCCGGGTCAATCCGGCGAAATTCGCGCGCCAATTGGTAGCCGGCAAGGCCTGTGCCAATAATAATGATCATATTTCTTAACCCTGAAAAAGAATAGGGTATAATACTCTTTTTCGTGAAAAGTGTGATGAGTGCGATGAAATATTTTCAGCAACCCCTACCGGGCCATCTTAAGCCCTGGCTAACTCATGCGGGATCATTCATGGAACGGGCCCGTCAGGCAGGTTTGCACCCAAAGGTCCAGGTACTAAATGAAACGTGGGTTAGCCCTTTTTCATGCGAAAAAAAATTACTGAACCTGAGTTTCCGCTCCGTTGCGCTCATTCGGGAAGTTATGATTTCCAGTGAAAAAAAACCATTGATGTATGCGCGGACTATCATTCCAATCAAGACGTTATCGGGTGCAGAGAAACAATTGGCCCATTTAAAAAATCGTTCGCTGGGATCCATTCTTTTTAAAGATCAGAAATTAGAGCGTAGTCCCTTTGAATTTTTCGTGCTGCAGGAAGGTCATTATTTTTATGCTAGAATGAACAAATTAATCGATTTTGCTTTACCCTCTGAATTATGGGCCCGACGCTCCCTTTTTTTAACAAACAAAAAGAAAGTTTTACTCACCGAAGTTTTTTTTGATCTATGAATACTACCCTTAAACATGTTATTCGTTTGACCCGTTTGAATCGGCCCATTGGAATTTATTTGTTGCTTTGGCCGACTTTGTGGGCATTGTGGCTTGCGAGCAATGGACATCCGCCTATGAAAATAGTCGCGATTTTTGTGTTAGGCGTCATTGTGATGCGCTCGGCCGGTTGCATTATCAATGATATTGCGGATCGTCATTTTGATGGATTTGTTGCGCGCACACGTGAACGGCCGATCGCCAGCGGAAAACTATCGGTTAAAAGTGCTTTAATATTATTTGTTATTTTATTAGCCGTCGCGTTTTTTTTAGTTTGCCAACTCAATTTTTTAACGATTGAGCTCGCGTTTATCGCGGCATTGATCGCGATTATTTATCCTTTTTTAAAACGATTTACTTATTTGCCGCAAGCGGGATTAGGTCTCGCATTTGCCTTTAGTGTACCGATGGCTTTTGCAGCCGTGCAAAACACCGTGCCATTGAATGCTTGGCTGGTTTTTTCGGCAGCAGCACTTTGGCCATTTATTTATGACACTATTTACGCGATGGCGGATCGAGAAGATGATCTTAAAATCAATGTCAAATCCACCGCGATTTTGTTTGGTGAGTATGATAAAGGGATCATTTTTATTTTACAGTTGATTTTTATCGGTTTAGTGATTGCGATCGGTCATGTATTCCAGCTGGATAAATTATTTTTTCAATGTGTCACCCCAGTTTTTTTCTTGTTTGCCTATCAGCAATGGTTAATCAAAAATCGCGATCCCAATCGGTGTATAAAAGCCTTTTTAAATAATAATTGGGTGGGCTTAATTATATTTGCGGGTATTTTGTTATGAAAATTGTTGCGGATGAAAATATCCCTTTATTAGAACCGTTTTTTGGCAAAAATCACGAGCTCATTTTAAAATCGGGTCGGGCGATTTCTGCGGATGATGTGAAAGATGCGGATATTTTATTGGTCCGTTCGGTTACAAAAGTGGATGAAAAATTATTAGCCGGTTCAAGCGTTCGTTTTGTAGGATCAACCACCACAGGCTTTGATCATATAGATACGCCGTTTTTAGATGCGCATCATATTCAATGGGCCGTTGCCAAAGGCTGTAATGCACAAGCCGTCGTTGAATACGTAATTTGTGTGATTGCTGCATTACAAAATAAAAATTTTTTATCGGGTGCTCATCTCAAAGCTGCTGTGATTGGCGTCGGCGAAATTGGCAGCCAAGTCAGTCAATTCTTAAGAAAATTAGGTTGGCAAGTCTTAGAATGCGATCCTTTTCGTGCGCGTGATGAAAAAGACTTTCCTGGAGTTACACTTGATCAAATTCAAGATGTGGATTTTATTTCGATTCACACACCTTTAACCCGTAAAGGTGAATATCCAACGTATCACATGATAGAAAAAAATTTTCTGCAAAAACAAAAAAAAGGTGCCATTTTATTAAATACCGCACGCGGATCGGTAATTGATTTTAACGATTTAAAAAAACACGGCACCCATCTTCATTGGTGCCTAGATGTTTGGGAAAACGAACCCGATATCGATCTTGATGTGCTAAAAACCGCAATGATTGCAACGCCGCATATTGCGGGCTATTCCATTGAAAGTAAATATCGGGGAATGGAAATGATTTATCACGAAATGATAGATAGGAAAATTTTATCATCTACAGCAAACGAAGTAGTCATTTATCCTGAACATGAACTATCTGAAAATTTCAGTACCGATTGGCGTCAGAATGCGCTCGCTTATTTTGATCCCTTTCAATCGACCAATGAGATGAAATTAGCTATTTTTCAACAACATCAAAAGTTCGATATTTTACGCAAATCCTTTTCCAATCGACATGAATTTTTAATTTCTTTAAATTTATAATATAAAATCAATTAGATATCCTTCTTTGACGGGTGACAGAGACCAGCGATCCAGCCACTGTGCTAAACTAGATAATACAGCATCCAACAACAATTAAAAAAGAGGTGTAGTATGGCAATCGATAGAGAACAAGCTTTAGCCACTTTGAAATTAGATCGTAATGCCAATGAAGCTCAAATTAAACAAGCTTACAAAAAGTTGGTTCTTCAATTTCATCCGGATAAAAATCCTGATCCTACTGCAGCTGACAAATTTAAAGAAATAACAGAAGCATATCAATTTTTAACTAAAAAACCTGATCAGCAAAGCCAGAGCCAACCAAGTCAGCAAGCGGATGATGAAGAGTATGTTCGAATTCAGCAGGAATTACGGGATTCACAGAATTTAAAAGACGTATTTCAGCGTTTCGAATCCGCCATGGGGCCGAATAACCCCTCTTTACAACCTTTTGTAACTCAATTGAATGCTTTTATTCAATACTTTACGACTTTAAATTCAAATCCAAATTTAAAACCCGGCGAACGTGACCCAGCATTAAAGCCTGCTGAATCCTGGCAATCGTTCCATCAGCGTGCCCAACAATTTATTACCAACTTACAAAATAATCAACAACAAGCACAACAAGCTCAACAACAACCACAAATGCAGCAATATCCATATTATACTTATACTTATTATATTGATCTTGCAGAAATACAGAGACAAGCCGAGTTACAAAGACAATACCAAGAATATTTGATGCGACAACAAGCAGAAATTGCAAGACGCGAACAAGAGGAAGCCGCAAAACGCGAACAAGAGGAAGCAGCAAAACGCGAACAAGAGGAAGCAGCAAAGCGCGAACAGGAAGAAGCAGCAAAACGCGAACAAGAAGAAGCAGCAAAACGCGAACAAGAAGAAGCAGCAAAACGCACAGAGGAAGCAGTAACACAATCAACTACTGAACCTGAAGGAGAGCCCATAAAGTTCGCAATCTTTGAGACAGAAAATTCTTTTAAACCGCTTTCTATCAGAGGACGAGATATTTTTCTAGTTTATACAGCTGGAAAAAATTTCGAATCACTTAGAGAAGAATTGGAGATGGCACTCAAATCGAGGAGAGATGATCGCTTTTCTTATTCTACTATCAGAGATGGCAGAAGTTTTTATATTGTTGGTGAAACCCCTTCTCTTCGTGATTTACGCGAAGTTTTACGTCAAGCAAGTAAAGCAGCACATGTAGAACTTGAGTTGTCACGTCTTTTTATGAACGCTTTTATCGGAAAAATCTGTGGTACCATTGGCAGTAAACATCATTTTGAAAATGTATCAATAGAGCGTCCACGATTTGGCAATGGTTAACGACAATTAATAGACATCACCCGCTGATTCCGAGGTTGATCCACCCTCAGACGAACTCGCCACACTGGTTTTATCCTCATCCGGCACATACGGCGTCATAAAATATTCGAAGGTACCCAGCGGATCATTTGCCTGAGTGCGTTTGCCAGTCATAGGATCAATACGAATACTGACAATGCCGGGCGGTTGTTCGAATGGTTTGTCTGGAAAAATTTTCAGAGCCGATTGCATGAACTCAATCCAGATGGGGAGGGCAGCTTGTTGACCATATTCATGCAGTGACTGAGGTTGATCGAAGCCGACCCAAGCCACAGCAACAACATTCGTGTTAAAACCTGCAAACCAGGCATCAAATTGATTCTGTGTCGTACCTGTTTTGCCAGCGATGTCTGTGCGGCCTAAACTTTTCGCTTGAGCCGCGGTGCCATGCTGAATAACATCGCGCAACGCAGATGTCACTAAAAAAGCATTTTGCGCACTGATGACTTGCGGTGCATGTGTATTGTCCGCATTGGGCGTCGTTAATTGATTGTTGGGTGCCGCTGAGAGTGGTTTTGCCTGATAAATAACTTGGTCTTCGGCATTGCGAATATTATCAATACCGTAAGGAACAACACGAAATCCGCCGTTAGCAAAGACCGCAAAAGCGGTTGCCATTTGCAATGGTGTGACGGATGCCGTACCCAATGCGAGCGATAAAGAAGAAGGCAATTGCGAAGGAGCAAAACCAAAACGTTCCGCAAAACTCACCGCATAAGGAATGCCAATCAAATCCAGTAATCGAATGGAAACCAGATTGCGTGAATACATCAATGCATCACGTAAACGCGTCGGGCCATAAAAACGTTTTTCATGATTTTGTGGGCGCCACAAACTATTGTCCGTTGGGTTTTCAACAACAATGGGCGCATCATTAATGACGCTGGCCAGCGTGAACCCTTTATCGAGTGCAGCAGAATAAATAAACGGTTTAAAACTGGATCCCGGTTGTCGCGTTGCATTCGTAATTCGATTAAATTTACTGTTTTCAAAATCGAAACCACCGACCATCGCCAGAATTTCGCCATTCATGGGGTTGATCGCAACCATGCCGGATTCTGCTTTTGGAATTTGTGCGAGGCGATAACCTTGCGGAGTGTTCATGATGCGAATCACATCACCGAGTTTAACAATATCACTCGCTTTACTCGGCATGCGTCCGAGATAATCCGCATTAATTTGTTTTCTTGCCCAGGACAGTCCAGTCCAAGGAATCGTAATCAGCGATCCATTGGCGCGCAGCGCTGTAACCGAATGCGCTGAAAGATCCACAACCGCCACCGGTTCTAAGCCATTAATCACAGAGATATTCGACAGTTTTTCTTCGAAGGCTTGCATGTTTTTTAAATCTGGCACACCTAAGTTACGTTCAGGACCACGATATCCGTGACGTTGATCGTATGCTAATAACTTATCGTGCACAGACTGGTCCGCTGCGATTTGCAAGCGGCTATCGAGGGTTGTGTAAACTTTAAAGCCATCGGTATAAATCTCATCGCCATACATTTGTTCGAGTTGTTGACGCACTAATTCACCCATGAAGGGCGCTCTAATTTGAGTTTGTGAATCGTGATAACGCGCATTTAATGGCGCGCTAATCGCCATTTTATAGGCTTTTTCATCAATGTAGTGCAATTCCAGCATGCGTGCTAAAACGTGATCGCGGCGTTTTTTTGCAGCGACGGGGTGAGCAATCGGATTTAATGAAGTCGGTGCTTGCGGCAAACCGGCGAGCATCGCATATTGATCTAGCGTTAATTCATTTAATTTTTTACCATAATAAACATCGGCTGCCGCTGCCACACCGTACGCGCGCGAGCCTAGGAAAATTTTATTTAAATACAATTCCAGAATTTTTTCTTTGCTAAGTTTGTGATTGATTTTGAGGGCAAGAATAATTTCTCGCAATTTACGGCCAAATGTTTTATTGCGCGTGAGATAAAAACTGCGCGCAACCTGCATGGTAATGGTGCTACCGCCTTCTTGTTTTTTCCCAGTTAAAATTAGCTTGATGCTGGCGCGCATGAGTCCTGGAATATCTATACCAGGATGTTGAAAATAACGTTGATCTTCGGTCGCGAGCACGGCATTGATTAATTGTTTAGGAATTTGTTCATAAGGAACGGGAATTCGGCGTTTTTCACCGAATTCTGCGATTAACTTACCGTCACGCGTAAAAATTTGTAGCGGGACCTGCAATTGTACGGTATTCAGCGCTCCAATATCGGGTAATTCAAATTCCATGTAATAATAAAATACCGAAGCGGCAGCGAGAAAGCTGATCAGTAAGAAATAAAAAATATTCTTGATCCAGTCGAAAACTTTTATCATAAACACCTTAATTAGGGTCGCGAGAGTGAATTTCCGTCACGCTCGCCATAAAACTTTCTTGCATTTTACTATAAAAATGAAGAATATATCAGGGTCTTTGATCGTCATCTTGTTTTGCCCCATTTTTTCTTATTTCAGCTGCACCCAGCAATCGAAAATCTCTGTTTATTTAGGAAGTAACCCATTGAAAATATTACATAATCGATTTTATGTCGGGATTGACATTCAATCTCATGACATTCGGCTCGTGGTCCTTAAGCGCCATGGGAAGTCCTTTGAGCTAAAAAAGTGTATTAAAGTTTCTTTGGCCTTAGATGGGCTTTCTGAGACTTTAAAAAAATTACGGGAGGAGATTCCGCCGGATGCATTCATCTCAGTTTCATTGCCGTATACGCGAGTCACCTGGGTGAAACTGGATGCGTATTTAACCCGAAAAGAATGTCACCAAGAATTATTGGCCAAAGGAAAAACATTATTTCCGGAAGGGTCTTCACCTGTTTTTCTGGATTTTATTTCGTTGAAAACATCGCACGCAGATTTCCAAGAAATTCTTTGCGCGGCTCTGCCATTCGATGAGATGAATCAGTGGTTACTGATTTTCAAAGAAGCTGAAATTTCGATTGCACGGATTGATCTCGATTTTCTCGGCAGATTGGAAACGTTGCCGTGGAATCATTTTTTGAGTGAGCACGGAGATTTTGGCGTGGCAATCGGCCTTGCAATGCGAGCAGCCAGGAAAGCATCAATTAATTTGCTGCCAAAAAAAATGGTTACGAAACAAAATCCGCTAAAAAAATCTTTTATTATCCCTGCAGGATTTTTCACGTTCATTATCATCATAGGATTTTTATGGAATTTGCAATTTGAAAAAATGCAGCAAGAAAAAACAGAATTACAAGCTGCTTTATCCAAAAAAGATATGGAAATATCGTCATTAAAAACTCAACCACCTGTTAAAATCAAAGAGCCTGCTAATGCAAATCGTTGCAAATTCAATGGTACACTCGAAAAAATGTCTTGCGATATGGACAATGTCAGCCTTCAAGATATCCTGCAAATGCTTGCAAAATTGTTAAATCAAAATATTATCATCAGCCGCAATGTCAAAGGTGCCATCTCCATCCATTTACAAAAAATGAGTTGTCGAGAAATATTTGAAATGCTGTTAATCGCAAATGATTTAGCCAAAAAACCCATTGGCCACACTTGGTTTATTATGTCCAAATCAGAATTTTTTTCGCATGAACAAGACGAGTTAAAATCCCATGCAATTTTAGATGATGCAGCGCCTCTCATCACGCGCTTGTGGCAAATTCATTATGCCAAAGCAGATGAATTGTTACATGTTTTGCAAGATAATAACCACACGTTTTTATCTAAACGCGGTCATGTGCAAGTGGATTTGCGCACCAATACATTGTGTGCAGAAGACACGGCAGAACATTTGCAAACGATACAAGCCATGATTAAGCGATTGGATATTCCAGTGCATCAGATATTAATCGAAGCACGCCTTGCGAGCATTGATAATGATTATGAGCGAGAGCTCGGCATTAATTTTGATGTGAATCCGGTTTTTGATGTATCGGCGAATGCGAATCCCGCTCCTAAACGTTATAGTTTGGCCATTGCGCGATTAGCGGATGGCAGTGCGCTGGATGTTGAGCTCGCCGCATTGGAGAACGAAGGCCACGGTGAATTGATCTCAAGCCCCAGTCTTTTTACCGCCAATCAACAGACCGCATCCATTGAATCGGGCGAAGAAATTCCTTATCAAGAAACCAGTCGTAGCGGCGGTACCGCGATTACTTTCAAAAAAGCCGTTTTAAGTTTACAAGTGACTCCGCAAATTATGCCGGATGATTATGTCTTGTTGCAGATTCAACTCAATCAAGACCGTCCCAATAATCGCATTGTTTTAGGCGTCCCCGCTATTGATACGCGCCAAATGATTACGCATATTTTGGTCAAAAATGGCAGGACCATTGTTTTAGGTGGTATTTATGAATCAAACCAGGAAAAGGATGAGCAACGCATCCCGTTTTTAGGTAAAATGCCCGTCATAGGCTGGTTATTCAAACAACACACCCTGGCGGAAAATAAACGAGAGCTTTTGATTTTTGTCACCCCAAAAATCATTTCAGACAAGGTAGACAATGGGATTAGCAAAACATAAAAATATTTTTTTGATCGGTCCGATGGGAGCGGGCAAGAGTAGCGTCGGCAAATATCTCGCCCAGCAACTCAACATGGATTTTTATGATACCGATGAAGAAATTGAAAAACGCACCGGCGTTGAAATTGGTTGGATCTTTGATATCGAAGGTGAGGCTGGGTTTCGTAAACGCGAGACGGCTGTCATTCAGCAGTTAGTTGAACTACCCAATATTGTGCTGGCAACCGGAGGCGGTTCTATTTTGGAAGCTGAAAATCGTGAATTATTAAAAAAACATGGCACCATCATTTATCTTGAAGTGACTTTAAACCATCAACACCATCGAACTGTCAACGAAAGTCGAAGACCCTTGCTTCGAGTCAAAAACCGCGAAGAAATTTTAGAAAAACTGTACTATGAGCGTGCCCCGTTTTACGAGGAGCTTGCCGATTGCAAAGTGCATACGGACAAACGCAACATCCGAGAAGTCGCCGATGAAATCATCGAATGGCTAGGCCAGAAAAAATGAAAGCTTATCCCGTTTACATCGACAATCATTTATTAAGTTCTTCAGAAATTTTTCAAAAACATATTCACGGCCATCAAGTTTTTATTGTCACGCAAAAAAATATCGCCGAACTTTATCTCGGTGTTTTACAAAAAACGCTGCAAGACTATCACTGTGATGTGATTTTTATTCCTGAAGGCGAAAAAAATAAAAATATTTTTGAATGGCAAAAAATCATAGAGCAATTAATTTTAAAACATCATGAACGCAGCACAACGTTAATTGCGTTAGGCGGGGGCGTGATCGGCGATATGACCGGTTTCGCTGCGGCTTGTTATCAGCGCGGTGTGAATTATATTCAAGTGCCGACGACTCTCATGGCGCAAGTGGATTCCAGCATTGGCGGGAAAACCGGTATCAATCATCCATTAGCCAAAAACATGCTAGGCGCTTTTCACCAGCCGCAATGCGTTGTGATGGATATGGCGACTTTGACTACGTTGCCAGAGCGGGAATTTGTTTCAGGCATTGCTGAAATCATCAAATATGGTTTAATTTGGGATGCGGATTTTTTTTCTTGGCTTGAAAATAATATTCAGCTAATTTTAGAAAAAAATTCTGCTGCGTTGAAATATGCGATAGAGCGATCAGCTGCAATTAAAATGCATATTGTCGCCGAAGATGAACGCGATCACGGACTGCGGCAATTATTAAACTTTGGTCACACCTTCGGTCATGCATTGGAATCCGCAACGAATTATCAAACTTTTTTGCACGGCGAAGCGGTGGCATTCGGCATGAAAATGGCAGCAGAATTATCTCATCGTCACCAAGGTCTTTCGGTAGATGATGTATCACGCATTGAAAATCTCTTAAAACGCGCAGGTTTATTACAAAACCCCGTCGAAATTCCTGATTTAATGTCCTATATGAAACGCGATAAAAAAACTCAGAAGGGTGAAACTCAGTTTATCTTATTGAAAAAAATCGGATCCGCGATAAGGCATCAAAATCTGTCATCCTGAGCGTAGCGAAAATGAAAAGGGAGAGACGAATATCTCCCCCTCATAACAATTATTATTGATTGGTTGCAGGTACTGTTGTCGTTGTTGTTGTCGTAGCTGCTGGAGCTGCTGGCGGTGTCGCCATGCTGTTGTCGGTTGCAGCGGGCGCAACGGTGGTTGTAGTGGTTGTTGTTGCAGCTGGAGCTGGCATGGTACCGCTAGCCGCTGGTGCAGTTGTGGTTTGCATCGTGGTTGTGGTGGTTGCAGCCGGTGCAGTAGCAGCGGGTTGTGTTGTGTCGGTTGGAGCTGGCGCTGCAGTTGTTGTAACGGTCGTGCTGGTTTCAGCAACGGGTGTTGGTGCAGCAGGTGCAGCTGGCGTTGCGGTATTTGCAGCAGCCGGTGTTGTTGTGGTTGTTGTTGTGTTTGCAGCAGGAGCGGTTGGATTCGGTTCTACTGGGGTTGGTGCAGCCGGTGCAGCAGTTGCTGTGGTTTCAGTAGTGGTTGCATTTTGTGCTGTGGTGTCGGTTGTTCCGGTTCCTTTGTCCCCACCTTTTTGACAAGCGGTCATGCCGATTACACAAAGACCGATTACTGTAGCTAATAAAAGTTGTTTACGCATATTATTTTTTCCCTTTAAATAAAGTTAATAAAACTGATTAAATCGCGCGCAGTGGGCATGAACCCAAAAGATATGACATCTTATACTAAATAATTCGTGCTGCAAAGATTTAGTCTTTAAAATAAGACAATTACTCGCACTGTTCCTGCCCACGAGGGGTTTAATGTGGAGCTTGCCCCGGGTGTTGGAATAAAGGAAAGCACCGGTTCAAGATAAATATTATCGATTACCTTAGCTTGATAATAAGCCTGATACATTAATTCCGTCGGGCGAGTAAAGATATTACGATTCAGCCATGCAAATGCAACGCCGGCACCCATTGAGTCATCATTACGGTTAAAAAGTAAACCAAATGCGGTGAGGCCTGCCCCCACAAATTTTTTCACTGGTAAAACACTCGAATTATTCAAGCCATATTGATAAAAAGATGAAATGCCCGCCGCATTGACTCCAGGATTTTTATACCACAATCTTTGTGTGCCAAATAAATAAGAACCGGTAGCGCCGCTTTCAGACAGTCCCGGCGTACTTGTAATCAACCCATTTTCACGCCAGACACCAATGCCGATATCACCCGGCAATTGATTCCGACCCAGTAACCAAGCGAGTCCGGTTTCTGCGATATGAAAGTAATTTCCATTTAAGGTTGGCGATTCTTTCATTCCAGTTTGTTTTTGTTGCGCTAAATTGCCATCATAAACCCCGTAACTTAAGTACCATTGTTTGACGGGTTCAAAACTGAGAAGTACACCATACGCTGAATTATAATATCCCGGTATCATGCCTAACATCGAAGAATTCAAAAATAACGGCGTATAAATTAATCCACTCACCGCAGGAATCGCCAGGTGTTCATCGGTGAGCGCAACCGGTTTTGAAACATTGCCAAAATCTTCTGTTGTCACCATTTTTCCAATTTTTGCGATTAATTTTTTATTAAAAAATTCTTGTCTAAACCACAATTGGTAAAGCTCAGAGCGACTTAACGGACGTGGCCCCGGCAAACTATTGTAACCTTGCACACTGCCGGCTTGCAGATTGCTTTGTTGTGCATGAAGATGTAAAAATTCCGCGCCAAATAAACCGCCTTTCCAATTCATCATTTTTTCGGTATCAACATTCAAGCCCAGTAATAATGAACTGTTGTAAGTCCATCTTTTTGCATTTGGAATTCCGCCTGAAAATAAATTATTAGCATCACCAAGCCATGTTCCGCCAATTCGTATGCCGTGATCATTTTGAATGCCGAGTTTATGTTGAATATAATCTTGTAGTGCGCCGGATCCTGTTACAATATTAACCGCGGCGGGATTTGAGCTAATCCCTGTTTTGGGTTGATTGCTGTATTCTGACAAAGTATCGGTATCGTTATTCGACGCAGCGTGAACTATTCCAATAAAAAATCCACAAAAAAGCGCGATTAAAATCCGTTGTGTTATTTTATTCAACATCCCATTCCTGTCATCAGCACACGCGGAATTAAATAATCTGCCGTTAAGGAATACGTTTTATTCGGCACGATATCAACCCAATTGGTCAGTAAATCCGGCTCACGGTCTTTTGACCAAACCAGTATTCTAAAATATTGCGCTTTTTTAGGAATGGTTAAAATAATTTTTCCCGTTTGTGTTAGCCTTTGCAATGATTTCGGATTTATTTTTTTTCCCTGCAGAATAAGTTGATTATTTTCTTCAGCGTCTTTCGCAGAAGTCGCCCACTGAATAGTCATGCGAGATTTTTTTTCAGTAAGAAAATGGGTGGCTTGATTATTTAATATAAAAGTCGCTGCCCATCCAGTCGTTGCAAATAACAACGAGAAAAAAAATAAAATAATTTTTGTCATGTTATCGCTCGTTACTGAACCGTGATTCCTTCTTGTGGAACACAATTAGCGGGCCCATCCATTTTAGGTGCTTGTAAGGGAAAAGTCCCAGCTGAACTCAGCGTGGTTTTTTTACCCAGTCGTTTAAAAACATTTTTTGGAATATGCACGCTGACATGTTTGATCACATTGACGGCTTCAGGAATTTCAAAATCGCCGACCATACTTAAAAATTGATAACTTTCTTCACGCGTAAGACCTTGCGTACGCACTAAAAAATCAATCGCGTTACGCGAAGCGAGTTTCATGGCTTCAAATAAATCGACATTTAAACCCGTAATAATCCATTCATTGGCATTTTCTGTAATGGGCCAAGTGAATGCATCGCCGCCTTTTCGTTTGGTTTTATCAAAGACACCTTCTGCGCGCAGATCTTTCCTGACAATAAATTGCAGCGTGATTCCCTTGTATGAAGTTTCGAGGGCTGTGATGTCAATTTCCCCATTGCTTTGCATCGCGTGCGAATCACCCGTCCAAACGAGCGCACCTTTTTGGAAAACAGGCAGATAAAGAATGGCACCCGCTTGTAATTCTGGCTCATCCAAATTGCCGCCAAAAGGTCCAGGTGGAACCGAATTAAATTGTCCAGCAACCGGTTGTGCGGCTGAATTTTCAATATTCACCGGCCAGCCCATCGGCCAATCGGTTGGAGGCGCGACAGCGATGATTCCTGGAAAAGGCTTTAGTTTTAAGCAAATGCCTTTTGCAAATTCTGTCGTATTGTCTTTTTTGTCATATTTGAAATATTTGATTTGTGGCTTGGTAAATTCCGATAAAATTCCCTGTGTCGGACTTAAAAAGTTATAACCAAAGTCATTTAATTCAATTTTCAGAATACGAATTTCCAACACATCGCCCGGTTCCGCGCCTTCGACATAAACAGGACCCGTCAGTGTATGCATGCCGCGTCTTTTCTGAATATCATGATCGGCATAAAATTTTGCAACTTCGGCAGGTGTTGTTTTGTTGTATACCATTTCATGTAAACAACTATTCCATGTTTCGAGTGTAACGGTGTCACCGGAATGCACTTTTATGACGGGAGGTTGATCTAGAGAAAAAAGTCCTAAGTTAGTGGTTTTAGAATTGGCTGGGACATTAAAGGTTTCTGCTAATGCGAGGGAAGCATGAGCCGCGACGATAAGCAGTGCGAGCAGTCGGATTTTTTTAAACATTTCCTCTCCTTGTGAAATGAATAAATTATTTTGTAAATCAATAAAGCAATATATATCTAAGTAGATAAAAATACTATAAAAATTAGATTATTTGTATGCTTAATTGATTATATTGTGACTCAGTTTCGAGAGTTATTAGGTAAAATCTAAATATCCCGTCGTGGTTATGAAATCTTAAATTGACTTTCGCTTAAATTAGTGAAGAATACGTCGCTATGACTCAAAACGACCGCTTTCTAAACACCATTTGGCAAAAACCCGTCGATGCAACCCCTGTGTGGATCATGCGTCAGGCGGGGCGTTATTTGCCGGAATATCGAAAAATCCGTGCAAAAGCGGGTAGTTTTCTGACGCTTTGTAAAACGCCTGAATTGGCGGCGGAAGTGACTTTGCAGCCTCTGATGCGTTTTCCTCTGGATGCGGCAATTTTATTTTCTGATATTTTGACGATTCCGGATGCGATGGGTTTGGGGCTTTATTTTAAAGAAGGCGAGGGCCCGGCATTTGAACGACCCGTGCAAACGGCGCGTGATATTCAGGCATTAAGTCCGCCGGATCCTGATCTCAGTTTGCGATATGTATTAGATGCCGTGAAAATCATCCGGCACGAATTGCAAAATAAAATTCCCTTGATTGGTTTTTGCGGCAGTCCTTGGACGCTTGCAACCTATATGGTCGAAGGCCGTGCCAATAAATCTTTTCCCATGATTCAAAAAATGTTACGCGATGATCCGGAAATTTTGCATCATCTTTTGGGTGTACTCGCGCAATCGATCAGTTTGCATCTGAATGCGCAGATTAAAGCAGGCGTGCAGGCGGTGATGATTTTTGACACCTGGGGCGGGATGCTCGAAACTCAGGATTATTTGTTATTTTCGTTAAATTATATTCAAAAAATTATCGCAAATCTCATTCCAGAAAATGCAGGTCATCGTGTTCCCATTATTTTATTCACCAAAGCAGGTGGAAAATGGTTAAACCAAATGGCTGAGACGGGCTGTCATGTATTAGGTGTTGACTGGTTAACCAAGCTTTCCGATGCGCGGAAACGTGTGGGACATCAGGTTGCCCTGCAAGGCAATATGAACCCCGCGATCCTCAAAGAATCCCCTGAAAAAATCGAACAGGAAGTGGCGCGTATTCTGCAAGAATTTGGGCCTGGATCTGGCCATATTTTTAATTTAGGGCATGGCATCACACCCGATATTAATCCCGAAAACGTTGCTGTGATGATTGACGCCGTACATACTTTAAGCCGACAATATCATAATCAGGAATCATGAACAGGGAATTTTCATGAGCGAAGAAACCTTCAAGCCAGCCTGGTGGTTGCGGAATCCGCATCTGCAAACACTCTGGCCTACCTTATGTCGGCCCGCTATTAAAAATTTGCCTTTGCAACATGAGCGATTTGAATTGCCCGATGGGGATTTTGTCGATCTCAATTGGGTTGGGGCAGGCACGGGTCCTATTGTTTTATTGTTGCATGGTTTTGAAGGTTCCATCGAATCCCATTATGCTAAAGGCATGCTACAAGTCATTAAACAAAATGGCTGGCGCGGCGTGTTCATGCATTTTCGCGGTTGCAGTGGTGAACCGAATCGTCTGCCGAAAAGCTATCACTCGGGTGAAACGGGTGATGTGCATACGGTCATGGCTGCCTTACGTCAACGCGAACCCGATACCCGATTTGCAGCCGTGGGTTTTTCCTTGGGTGGAAATGTATTACTAAAATGGTTAGGAGAGACCGGAAACGATAATTTTCTTTCTGCAGCGGTTGCGGTTTCAGTTCCCTTTGAATTACATAATTCTGCTACTCGCATAGGACAAGGATTTTCACAGCTTTATCAATGGTATTTTTTAAAATGTTTGCGCGATCGACTAGAAGATAAATTTCAAAAAGTCCCGCCACAAATTAACTATCCGCCATTATCTGAGTTGCGTACCATCAAAGATTTTGATGATAAAATCACGGCGCCCTTACACGGATTTAATGGTGTGCATGACTACTATAATAAATCCAGCAGCCGACAATACTTAAAAAATATTCGCGTGCCCACTTTATTATTGAACGCGAAAGATGATCCCTTTATGACGGAAGATGTCATTCCAAGGCCCCAAGAGCTTTCTCCCGCGGTCAAATTAGAAGTTACGGAAGCAGGCGGTCATGTGGGTTTTGTCGCCGGCAATTTTCCGTGGCGGCCAGAATACTGGTTAGAAAAACGCGTACCTCGTTTTTTGCAGGAAAATTTACTCTAGGAGTGTTACGTGCCCATTTTTGTTGAACCGATTTCTGAAAAAATCTGGGACATCAAATATCGCTATCGCAATCTAGATCAGATTTATGATCAAACCATCGAAGACACGTGGTCACGTGTTGCGAAAGCAGTCGCAAGCGCAGAAAAAAAATCCGACAGAAAATTTTGGCAATCTGAATTTTATCAGACATTAGAAAATTTTCAGTTTTTACCCGGTGGTCGTATAATAGCCGGTGCTGGAACCAAACATGATGTAACGTTATTTAATTGTTTTGTGATGCCAGTTGAAGATTCGCTACCGGATATTTTTAATGGACTGAAAGAAGGCGCGCTGACTCTGCAAGAAGGCGGCGGAATTGGGTATGATTTTTCGACCTTACGTCCAGCCGGTTTTCCAGTAAAACACACAGGATCTTCGGCATCCGGCCCCATTTCGTTTATGCGCATCTGGAATGCGATGTGCGCGACCATGTTATCAACCGGCGCGCGACGCGGTGCCATGATGGGGATTTTGCGTTGTGATCATCCTGATATCGAAGAATTTATTACCGCAAAATCGGATCCGCATGAATTGCGACATTTTAATGTTTCAGTGCTCGTGACTGATAAATTCATGCGCGCAGTAAAAAATAATAGTGAATGGAAACTTATTTTTGGAAATTCGGTTGTTAAAAAAATTAAAGCGCGTGCCCTTTGGGAAAAAATCATTCGATCCGCGTACGATTATGCAGAGCCAGGTGTTATTTTTGAAGATACGATTAATAAGCAAAATAATTTGTGGTATCGAGAATGGATCCATGCAACAAATCCGTGCGGTGAAATTCCTTTGCCGTCTTATGGTGCATGTAATTTAGGGTCAATAAATTTAACGCAATTTATTTTAAATCCTTTTAGTGAAAAAGCCGCAATCGATTGGCATAAATTGCAAAAAACAACAGAAATTGCCGCGCGATTTTTAGATAATGTGATTGATGTATCACGATATCCTCTTCAAGCCCAAAAGAAAGAAGCATTTAACACTCGCCGAATTGGCTTAGGTATCACAGGTCTTGCCGATGCCTTAGTGATGCTTGGATTGCATTATGGCGAAAAAGATTCAGTGAATGTGGCGCGCCGGATTATCAAAACAATTTCTGATGTGTCTTGGCAGGTTTCAATTGATCTTGCAAAAACACGTGACGTCTTTCCATTTTTTGAAAAGAAAAAATATTTGCAAAGCCATTTTGTGAAAAAACTTCCTGAACACGTTCGACGAGAAATCCAGAAAAAAGGCGTGCGAAACAGTCATCACAATGCGATTGCGCCAACGGGTACAATCAGTTTACTTGCCAATAATGTTTCGAATGGCATTGAGCCCATTTTTAGTTCGCATTATGAACGACGAGTGCGTGCGGCAAATCAAGAAGTGCTGACATTTTCAGTGACAGATTATGCATTACGACACTGGCGCGAAAAAAATAAAACCGGATTGCCGACTGCGTGGCAAGATGCGCAATCGCTGCAACCTATGGATCATTTGCAAATGCAGGCTGCATTACAGCCTTATATTGATAATGCGATTTCAAAAACAATTAATATTCCAGAAAATTTTCCATTTGAAAAGTTAATGGAAGTCTACACCGAAGCGTATCATTTAGGCTTAAAAGGCTGCACGGTGTTTCGTCCAAATCCAGTTACCGGCAATGTTTTGTCCGTTGTAAAACCCGAAGAAGATGTCGATCGGTGCTGTCAGGCATAAACCAATGCTTTTTTGTCTTTGTTTTCAATTTCGAAAGGCGCGAGGGGTGCGGGTCTAAATAAAGCACGTGAAGTAGGGTGGCCATAATGTGATGGTTCCGGTTTTTTTTCTTCTTTTGCTTCCGTCACTTCAGGGGAGCCAAATCTTGCCAGCATGGTTTTTTCCACTTTTTCGCCATTAAAATTCATTAATGTCAGCATGCGGTCGAAAGCAAGAATCAGGAAAAAAAGTTTAAATTCAGGACTAATATCAGGAGCGGCGCCCAACATATTCATCATGTCACATGCGGCAGAGTCCAATACCAACATTCGGGAAGCGCGTATCACCCATTTGTCATGGTTCGTCATTGGGGCTAAGGCTTTCGTTGCTCCTTCTTTTCTTTCTAATTTTGCAATTGCCGCAAGATTCATGTTTCGGTCAATATTGGCCTTAGCGCCCGCGACTGAAAAAATGAAACAAGCTGCCAGCATCAGTATATTAGCGAGCGAAGGATCCAGAATAGTGAATACAGTGAGAGCAATTCCGACCGAACTTCGAAAAAACGTTTGAACCATGCCAACCGGTGATTCTTTGGCTAAACCGAAAAACCCGCGTTCCGACACGACTGCCTGTTGTGCTTCTTTTATTTTAGCGGCGATTTTTTCTTCTTTTTTTTCAAGAAGCGTCGCAATTGCCGGATCTTTTGCAATCAATTGGCGTAAATCATCAGGCGGTTTAAGATAGCGTTTATAAATTCGCGTGTGATAAACAGGAACGGTTCGAGCGAGGGACATGATTGCTGATGCAATGCCCAGTTCATTTGCGGTATTTAAAGGCACACCAAAACTCTGCGCGGTTTTTGTTCCAAGATATAAATAATACGCCAGCGTTAACAAAATAATCGTAGAACCGGATTCCGCGCCAATTTGTAGAACGGCAGACAATTCCCGATCACAAAAAAATTTTTTTAATAACCAAGGCCATTTGTTTCCCAAAAAAAATTGATAAAGCCCTTCGCGAGCTTCGGTATTGGTGTAGCGAGCCATATAAAAATTACCAATGGTAAGCACGATGGCAGTCAAAAATAAAGTAGCACCCCAGGGAATCATATTGATAAATCCAAGCAGCACCGTAATCATCGAAAGAGAATTGGTTCCATAAAGCGCTACTTCAAAAATTTTATCAAAAAGCGACCGAATAAAAGATTTTCCGGTTTCTGGTTCCTTTAAGACATGATCCAATGTGCACAAGACCGCTTCTTTGATGGCCAAAAACACTAGCATATAGGTTAAAACATCCAGAATACCCATGATGATCCCAAGCGGCACCCCGATGGAGGTGGGAACACGCGCTGTGCTGCTAAACAAGCTCACTATTGCTTGTAATCCTTCTAAACCTGTCGTTGCGACAAAAGCAATAAAGCCGAAATTCAATGAAATGGCAATCGACAAACAATATTGAAATGCTTTAAATGTTTTGAAATGTTTATCCAATAACTTTTCCAAATCTTCCTGGTTTTTAATGCCAAAGTGTTTATATTTTTTTATTAATTCATCGATTTCGGCTTTTTTAAAATTTTTGAAATAATTTTGTTTGGGCTGATATTTAGGTTTGGGTTTTTCTTCCGGTTGTGGTTCTGCAAAGTGAAAAGTGACGAATTCTGGATTATCATCGTCTTCTTCATCCTGATCTTGAATATCAATTTTGACTTCTTTTCTTTCGGGTTTTACTGCTGGTGCAGGTGGCAGGCGTTTTAACGTGCTATCCAGAATTGTTTCAGCTTCAAGCTGCGCCAATGTTTGAACTAAAATATCCTCGGGATCATCGACGTGGAGTGTGAGTGGCGATGCTATTCCATTCAAATTGTGTTTCGTCGTGTGCATATTTTTTTTTAATCTTTAACAAGCAACAACAAAATTTCCTGATCTTCAATTTTATAAATAATCCGTAAATGATCGACCGCTTCAGAATAGAGTCCGGTCATGCCCTCAATTTTTTTAGAACCGGGGGGTCTCGGATTGATGGCCAATGCCTCAACTAATTTAATCACTATTTTTTGATATTTTTGCGGCAATGATTTAATTTGCTGTTCGGCGGCGGGTGCAATTTTAATATGATAAGGGCTCACGTGTTAAAAACCTGATTCTTCATTAAATTGATCTAGTGTTTTAGTGCCGGTGGTGCGTGCTTCTTTCAATGCTTCAATCGCATCTTTCAGATCATGTTTATCTTGGGAGTCTTGTAATAATTTGAAATCATCCATTGAAATAATCACGGCGATTTCTTTGCCGCGGCGGGTCAAAACAATGCGATCTTTGCTATGGGCGACACGATTGATAAGATCAGAAAACTGTTCTTTCGCATCAATGGTGGAAATGAGCGTAGTGGTCATGGGTGAATTCCATTTTTAAAAATTATCAGGCGGAGATCCTTCCGCCTGATTTTCATTGTTACGCAATGGATGTTTCTTTTTCCATCGAGGTCGAGTATTTGCCTTGCGAGGCAAGACTGTTGAGTTTTGCTCTTTCGTAAAACATTTTTTGCGCTGCAGGAACGTTTTTCTTGTCGCCGCGCCAGATTTTCATTGGATAATCTTGTAATGCGCGCGCGTAGGAAAAACTTAAATTCCAGGGTAAATGCGGTGACAGTGCGTTCATCGCTTGCAGATTCGCTGTGGCTTCTTCACACGATTGGCCGCCTGATAAAAAGTTAACGGTCGGGACAGCGGAGGGCACGGTGCGTTTTAAAATCATTACCGTGGCTTTGCCGACTTGTTCAGCGGTCGCTTTCACTGGACATTTTTTTCCAGAAATAACCATGCTGGGTTTTAAAATCATGTGTTCCAATTTTACTTTGTGTTTAAACAAAGAATGAAATACAGCGTGCAATACGCTTTCTGTCACTTCTGTGCAGCGTTCAATGGTATGGTCACCATCGATTAACACTTCCGGTTCAACAATGGGGACAATGCCGTTTGCTTGGCAAAGTGCCGCGTAGCTGGCTAAGCCTTCTGCGTTAGCACGAATCGCAAGTGCGCTTGGCGTAGTCGCAGAGACCGCGTAAACCGCGCGCCATTTAGCAAAGCAAGCGCCTTTTTTGCGGTATTCTGCTAAGCGTTCGCCCAAACCATCGAGTCCTTGTGTGACTTGTTCGTCTTTGGTGTTTGGCAGAATGACTAAGCCTTTATCCACTTTGATCCCTGGCAAAATTCCCATTTTTTTGAGTGCTTCGGGGAATAACATGCCGTTACTCATTTTTTGATTCAGGGTTTCTTCGTATAGAATCACGCCCGCAATAAAATCACTGATGTTTGGCGTGGTTAAAAGCATTTCACGATAAGCACGACGAGAATCTTCGGTGGATTCAATGCCAACTGCCTCAAACCGTTTGGTGATGGTCGGTGTGCTCTCATCAGCGGCTAAGATTCCTTTGCCGCGTTCAGCCAGTTTGGCCATCGTTGCGTCTAATTCATTCATCATAAAATTTATCCTCTCCAATTAATCATTTTTCGGTGCGACTAATGGCTGCAAAGGGTAGCACAATTAGTACGCTTTCGCAAAAATCACGCGCTGCGGACTTTTTTCACCGCTGAAAATACACTTGCCTGCTTCTGGATTTTTTTCCAGCGGAATACAGCGAATCGTTACATTTAAATCCTGTTTGATTTTCGCTTCGATCGCAGGATCACCATTCCAGTGTGCGTAAGCAAAACCGCCATCGCCTTTGAAAAATTCATAGAATTCTTCTTTGCTATTAATCACGACAGAATTATTTTTTCGAAATTCAAGCGCGCGATTTAATAAATTCGCTTGCATCTCATCCAATTGTTGAATCACCGTGTTCAAAAATTCGGTGCGGCTTTGGGACTGACGATCTTTGTAAGTTTTGTCGCGTCGGCCTAAGAAAACTGAATCCGCTTGAAATTCTTTGCCGCCAATTTCCAAGCGAATCGGCACGCCTTTTTTCACCCAGCTCCAAGCTTTTTCACCGCCTGCTAAATCGCGTTGATCGATTTCGACAACGAGTGATCGGCCGGCATATTGCATTTTTCGTAAATCGGTCGCGAGATTTTCACAATATTTTAAAACGTCAGCACGGGTTTCTTCTTTGTGAATCACGGGCAAAATCACAATATGGGTGGTCGCCACTTTCGGTGGCAAGATTAACCCATCATCATCGCCGTGCGTCATGATCAGCGCGCCGATTAAACGCGTGGTCACGCCCCAGGAAGTGGTGTAGGCGTGTTCTTCTTTGCTGTTTGAATTTAAAAATTTAATATTAAACGCGCGCGCGAAATTTTGTCCGAGATAATGAGAAGTGCCTGCTTGCACGGCTTTTTTATCTTGCATCATGGCTTCGATGCAATAAGTATTGACTGCGCCTGGAAAACGTTCGCTCGGAGTTTTTTCACCTTTAATAACAGGAATTGCTAAATAATTTTCAGCAAGCTCTGCGTAAAGATCGAGAATTTTCATGGTTTCTTCGCGCGCGTCTTTTTCGGAGGCGTGCGCGGTGTGACCTTCTTGCCACAAAAATTCACTGGTGCGCAAAAACATCCGCGTGCGCATTTCCCAACGAATGATGTTGGCCCATTGATTAATTAATAAGGGCAAATCACGATAGGATTGGATCCAGCGTGAAAACGCTTCGCCAATAATCGTTTCGGAGGTTGGACGAATAATGTAAGGATCTTCGAGTTCGCCGGCAGGAACTAATTTTCCTTCTTCATTTTTGCCTAAACGATAATGAGTGACGACCGCGCATTCTTTCGCGAAGCCTTCGACGTGTTCTGCTTCTTTTTGCAAAAAGCTCATCGGAATCAACAAAGGAAAATAAGCATTTTTGTGTCCGGTCGCCTTTAATTGATCGTCTAACGTTTTTTGAATATTTTCCCAAATGCCATAACCCCAGGGTTTAATCGTCATACAGCCGCGCACGGGGGAAACTTCGGCGAGATCAGCGGCTTTAATGACTTGTTGATACCACTCCGGATAATCTTCAGCACGGGTTGGAGTGATGGCCGTTTTGGTTTGTTGTTTAGCTTTCGTTGAGTTCATTAAGCACCTGTTCTGTGTGACCGTTGACTTTGACTTTGCGCCAGATACCGCGAATGATACCTTTTTCATCGATTAAAAAGGTAGAGCGTTGGATTCCTAAAAAGGTTTTGCCAAAAAGACTTTTTTTATTGATGACGCCGTAGGCTTCGCAGACATCGGCATTTTCGTCTGAAAGCAGGGTAAAAGGCAGCTGATATTTTTGTTTAAATTTCTGATGACGCGCGGGTTTGTCTTTGGAAATACCTAAAATCACCGTATTTTCATTAGCAAACCGAGCACTGCCATCTCGAAAATCACAGGCTTCACGGGTGCAACCCGGTGTGTCATCTTTTGGATAAAAATAAAGGACGACCTTTTTTCCAATAAAATCTTTTAAAGAGACTTTTTTATTTTCATCTGAAAATAAAGCAAAATCAGGGGCTTTGTCGCCGACTTTAAGCGTCATTCTGACCTCATGAGCAAAGTTCAATTATTCAGAGTATATTCGGGAAAAAAGAAAGAGCAATGCTTATTTTCTGGGAAAGTAATCCCCGCATGACGCGGGGATTTAATCGGAGTTTAACGTGAAAGTTGGTTTCCAACAATTGCACCGCCCACTGCACCAACGCCTGTGCCGAGAGCGCTACCGCCGGTGACTGCATAACCTGCAGCACCGCCGACCACACCGCCTGCGAGCGTTCCTGTGTCTTGTCTGTTCCAGGTACAGCCGGTGACTAATAAGGCTGCCATAGCAGCTGTAACAAACATCATGGCTAACTTCTTCATAAATCCCCCCGTTATTGATAAGTGATCACTTTGGGTTACTTCATTATTTTATCAAAATGAATGTGGGTGTTTTTTAAAACAATCGAGCAGGGTGATTTTTATGCAAACAATTAAAATAGGATAGTATAAAAAATGATCAGTTCAAGCGGATGTTTTTATCAGCGGCCGCGGTGCTTTGTTGTCACATTTAAGCCGTTCATAAAGCCAAGGAACCACTGTTTCGAGGGTTTCAGCCAGTTTCCAGGGGGGATTTATGATCGTCATGCCGCAAGCATTGAGTTCAAGCGGCACATCCAAGGGATAAATAGCGAGTTCGGCGGTTAATATCGGCCTGTTAGTTTTTAATTCCCGCAACGGATGAGGCTGGTTAGCTTTTTTAATTGGATACCAAATCGCATAGACACCCGTTTCCCAGCGTTTTAAGGCTTCTGATAAGCCTTTGGTGAGCTCAGGATATTCATCATTTTTTTCATAAGGTGGATCAATCAACACCAACCCTCTTTTTTCTTTTGGCGGTAAAAAGGCTTTTAAAGCTTGATAACCATTTTGGTGATGGACTTCAACTTGGGCTTGGTTCGCAAATAGTTTTTTTAAATATTGATATTCTTCTGGGTGCAGTTCTGTTAGTACCATGCGATCTTCTGGCCGCAAAAAATGTTTTGCAATGAGTGGTGATCCAGGATAAGTCTTAGGATTTTTTATCGCGGATAAATATTGTTTGATTAATTCCGGCGGATTTTTTTCAGAAAAAATTTTTCCGATACCTAATTCAAATTCTTTATTTTTCTGTGCTGCGTTGGACGATAAATCATAATTTCCTGCACCCGCATGGGTGTCGAAATAGCAGATTGGCGTTTCTTTGTGGAAAAAAGATTGAAGTAATGCGACCAAGGTCACATGTTTAAAAACGTCGGCAAAATTCCCGGCATGGTAGGCGTGGCGGTAGTTCATAGATGTTTTTAATCCAACAGAGGATAATGTTCCAGCGTAATCGCATCTTGAAAAAATATTTTGGTACCCGCCGCAAACGATTCCGTATAATCCGAAACATAAAAATGTTTTTTGCCTGGACCTTCTAAATTTAATAATTTCAGATCATCCAAACGTTTTTTTACCGCTTTTGCAACGGTATCCGAAGGATCGATAATTTCCATTTTGTGATCGAAAAATTTCGCTATTTTATTTTTTACAATCGGATAATGCGTGCAAGCGAGTACCAGCGCATCCAGATTTTTTAGCGTCGGATGCGATAAATATTCTTCGAGCAAACCATCAATCGCGCGGCCATTGCCAAATTCTTCGATGGCAGAAGCCAAAAGATTAGTCGCAAGTGAAGTCAAACGAATATTTTGTTTTAAATCTTCGATTTTTTTCTGATACACATTCGAGCTGACCGTTTGACGCGTGCCGATCAAGCCGATTTTTTTATTCGCATATTGTTCACGCAAAAGAGAAATAATGGGATCGACCACATCCATGACGATGGCTTGTTTGCCGATGTATTCTTTGATTAATTCAAAAGCGGCCGTCGATGCAGAATTGCACGCGATCAAAATCATTTTGCATTGACGCTGTAATAAAAATTCCGCGATTTTGACGGAATAGGCTTGAATCGTTGTTGCTGATTTATCACCATAAGGTAAATGCGCGGTATCGCCAAAATAAATAATATTTTCCTGCGGCAGTTGTTTTACGATTGCGTCTGCAACAGTGAGGCCTCCAATGCCGCTATCGAAAATTCCTATGGGTTGATCAGGTTTATGCGGGTTCATTTGACTAGGATACCTCGGTTAGAGACTATTATTCTACCCAATTTTCAATCTTAAGATGGGGTATTCTGGAAAATTCTTTATTATTGTTTGTGACTAAAATTAAATCGGCGGCCAAAGCGTGGGCGGCAATCCAAAGATCGTTGTTTCCAATCATTTGACCCTTTTTTTCTAATTTGTTGCGAATAATTCCATATTGTTTTCCTGTTTCAGTAGGCAGAGGTAGCGCAGGGATGAGAGCGATTAATTTTTCTAAATTTTCCGTGTTCGATTTGACATGATGGCTTTTTTGAGTGCCAAAAAAAAGCTCTCCAAAGGTTATTGTTGACATGCCGACTTCGCCAACAGCAAGTGTTTCAAATTTATCTAAAACGCTTTGTGGTTTTTGTTTTGCAATATAAATGCAAATATTGGTATCTAAAAGGTAACGTAATGTCATTAAAAATCTCGTTCTTGCGGGAGTGTGTCTTTTCTGCCTTCTTCAAAAAAGTCCTCTGAAAAATGGGTGAGTAACAGAAAGGCGGCAGCTAAATTTTTGGGTTTTTCCCGAATGATAATATCGCCATTTTTTTTAAATATCATGACAACATTTCCCTTAAGCTGAAAGTCTTTGGGAAGTCTTACGGCTTGGGAATTGCCTGATTTAAATACTTTCGTTATTTTCATAAGCTTAGTCTCTGGATGTGTATACAGCAAGTATATACTATCTAGAAAGCATAAGCAAGAATGGAGTTAGTATAGGTTTCCATTATTTGGAATATTGCCGATTCCAGGCAATAAAATTGCGAAAGGATGAAATCGGATGCCATAAACAAGGCCCAGGAGGTTAATTTCAATGCCTTCTTTTTTAGCAATTAAGATCCCTAAAAACCCGAATAATGAAAATTGATAACCGGTGCCGCTGGGGGCTCTGGCAAAAAACTGGTAGGGGGGTAAAAAGTCTTTTCCAATAGCAGTCGAGGGCAAAGCCAAGCCTAGTTCCGGAACTTGACGGGCGATATAAGCCGGAAAAGTATTACTATTTGGCCCTGGCCAAAATCCATAGATATCCGCATAAGGATAAGAACGCGCAGCGGCATCCACTTTCGGAATTAATTCTTCGGCTTTTTTTCCCGTTAATTCAAAATAAATATGGGGCTTTTGACCAAACCAACTGCGGTCTGGAATATCGGGGCCGATGACGATAGGTTCTTTGCCAAAAAATTTTCGCCAGCCGATCAGCTGATAAACAATAGAAGTGTTTGAATTTTTGGGTTTAATCACAATCCAGTTATGGGTTGCAAAAATCCCGCGCCAGTTAAATGCGCGCGCAGAATAAGCTTGAATCATGGCCTCCGGATGTTGCAAAGGATCGGGCGCAATATGGGTGCTTTCACGATTGGCTGTCCGATAATCTAGACTAAAATCGATTTGACCCGAAAAAATAACCCACAGAGGGCCTGCGAGGGTCAAAATGAGAAAAGTTATCCAGAAAATTTTCATATAATCAGTATATCGTAGACTGTCATCCTCGCGAAAGCGGGGATCTGTTACGTCATTGCGAGGAGCGTTAGCGACGAAGCAATCTTTTGGAGATTGCTTCACCGCTTCGCGGTTCGCAATGACGTAAGAATTTCCTGCCATTGCAAGGTCGAGATTAAAAACCTTGCTGCCATCCAATAAAATGTTATTCTAATCTCGACCAAAAATTTGAAAGGAATCAAATTCAATGCGCTATATTCTTGAGCTAAACTCAGTTAATTCATCTCATATTGAACAAGTCGGCGGCAAAAATGCATCCATTGGTGAAATGATTCAGAATCTGCAATCCGCAGGGATTAAAGTTCCAGATGGATTTGCCACAACGACCCGTTTTTATAAAGAATTTTTAGCGCAAAATGGTTTAGATAAAAAAATTTCCAAAACCATCGCTGGTTTAAAAGTCGATAATGTCAAAGAACTCGAAAAAACAGCCAAACTGATTCGCTCCTGGGTGATGGCAGCTGAATTTTCCAAAGAATTTGAAAAAGAAGTCACGCAAGCGTATGCAAAATTAAAAAATCAAACGGTGGCGGTCCGTTCTTCTGCAACAGCAGAAGATTTAGCAACGGCTTCGTTCGCAGGTCAACAAGAAACTTTTTTAAATGTAAAAGGTTTAAAAAATGTTTTGCACTCGATCAAAATGGTTTTTGCATCTCTTTTTACCTCGCGCGCAATTGCTTATCGCCAGCATCATGGATTTGACATTAATCAAATTTCAATTTCCGCAGGCATTCAACCGATGATTCGCAGTGACAAAGGCGTGAGCGGTGTCATGTTTACGCTGGACACGGAATCGGGTTTTGATCAAGTCGTTTTGATTACGGCTGCATACGGTTTAGGTGAAGGCATTGTGCAAGGACAAATTAATCCAGATGAATTTTGCGTTTCAAAACCTCTCTTAAATCAAAATCGTTTTGCCATCTTGCAACGACGTCTTGGAAGCAAAATGTCAAAAATGGTTTATGCGGATACCAAAAATCCACGCACCGCCATTAAATCCGTATCCGTTCCTGAAAAAGACCGCTTACGTTTTTGTTTGACCGATGAAGACATCACAACACTTGCAAAACAAGCGTTACTTATCGAAAAACATTACAAAAAATTCATGGACATCGAATGGGCGAAAGACGGCATCACCGGCGAAATTTACATTTTGCAAGCCCGCCCTGAAACCGTAAAAAGTCAGATGAAACAAGAACAATCCATTGAACGTTATTATTTAACGAAAAAAGGAAAAGTGTTAGTCGAAGGCCAAAGCATCGGTCAGCGCATTTGCAGTGGCAAAGCACGCGTGATTTTAGATCCAAAAAAAATGCACGATGTTAAACCCGGTGAAATTTTAGTGACGGACATGACGGACCCGGATTGGGAACCGATTATGAAGCGTGCGGGTGCGATTGTCACCAATCGCGGTGGACGGACTTGTCACGCAGCAATTATTGCGCGCGAACTGGGTGTGCCTGCAGTAGTCGGTTGCGGTGATGCCACTAAACAAATTAAAAATGGCGACAGGGTCACCGTATCTTGCGCAGAAGGACAAACCGGCCATATTTATTCAGGCGATTTGCCTTATGAAGTGCAAAAAGTTTCAATCAAAAACATGCCTGCTTTACCTTTAAAATTATGCATTAATATGGGAAATCCAGAGCGCGCGTTCACAACCCAATTTTTACCGAATGAAGGGGTGGGACTTGCGCGATTGGAATTTATCATCAGCAACATGATCGGTGTGCATCCCAATGCCTTGTTACAATTCGATTCTTTACCACAAAAATTACGCCAGGAAATCCACAAAAAAACTCAAGCGTATTCTTCGCCGGTTGAATTTTACATTGAAAAATTACGCGAAGGGATTTCGATTATTGCAGCAGCATTTTTTCCAAAACAAGTCATTTTCCGATTTTCTGATTTTAAATCGAATGAATATGCAAATTTGTTAGGTGGAAATTTATTTGAGCCGCAAGAAGAAAATCCGATGATTGGCTATCGCGGCGCATCGCGTTACAAAGATGCCAAATTTAAAGAATGTTTTAAATTAGAATGCGAAGCTTTCAAACGTGTGCGCGATGAAATGGGTCTCACCAATGCGCAAGTCATGGTTCCTTTTGCGCGTACCGTTGATGAATTACAACAAGTGATCGAAGTCATCGGAGCCAATGGATTAAAACGCGGTAAAAACGATCTGAAAATTTTTATGATGTGCGAAGTGCCGTCAAACGCGCTGCTTGCTTCAGAATTTTTAAAACATGTGGATGGATTTTCGATTGGTTCAAATGATTTAACGCAGCTTACGTTAGGATTAGATCGCGATTCAGGATTGGTTGCATCCCTTTTCGATGAGCGCAATGATGCCATTAAAATTTTGCTGAATCAGGCGATCAGCGAATGCAATAAAGCAGGCAAATATATTGGTATTTGCGGTCAGGCACCCTCTGATCATCCCGATTTTGCTGAATGGTTGGTTGAAAAAGGTATTCAGAATATTTCACTCAATCCGGATTCCATTGTTGAGACCTGGATGCTCCTCTCAAAAAAGTTTCAAAGCACCTCTAAGCATGTTCAGCATGCCTTAAGAGGTGCGCGTCGAGAAAAGCCGGTGATGGTTTGAAAAAGCCAACCGTCATTGCGAGCCGTCGTTAGACGGCGAAGCAATCTCTCAAAAGATTGCTTCGCCCGTAAAAAGCACGGCCTCGCAATGACGAGCAATTATTATTTAGTAATTGTTAATCGATTTTTATCAAAATCAAAATGCACATTCGGATATCGGTTCCAATGGGCTTGAAGTTTTTTCTTCAGTTCTGCTTTGAGCGTTGGTGGTGTGAAAGGCGTCAATGTGAAATCCAAATCGCCTGTGGGAGAGGGCATTCCGAAATTAACAATAAAGCATTGATCCAATTGGTTATGAAGACAGCCATAGAGACGGATTATTTCTTCATGACTTTGATCGATCAGAAGTAAGGGAGTGCTTTCACCTAATTCATCATCAATTTGTATTAAAAATCCAATAGAACCACTTGAAAAGGTAAATATTTTGGTCCGAGGACTATTGGCTGGCAGTGTATCCACATCGAAAGTCACAGGGATGGTTGAATACAAGGAATTAACAAAATGCAAAGGATGAGATAGTTCATTAGTGACATAAATGGTAAAAGAGTCATCTTTTGTTTGTGCCGCAAAACTAATTTGAAACAAACAAACTAGTATCAAGCCTGTTATTAATTTTAAAATTTTCATGAATTATTTCCTCGTATTTGCAAGAGGTAAGTGGGTAATAGGGCATTGTGCATTAGGGTCTTTGCAAAGATAAGTACTACTACCTTGATATTGTACCCAATGAGGATCAGAGACATTAGGTATCTCTAAATAACTCGTATTAATGTAAATTGTATAACCTTGCGCTGATTTATAATTAAAAAATGATGCTGCATCGGGTCCAGTTTCCCCTTGGGCATTCAAAAAAGTAAACTTGATAGGTGTGTTAAGAGGCATTCTTGTATCAAGATCTCCTTCGACGAGATACAATTTATTAAAGCCTTCGCACTGTATTTTAAAGTATGCATTGCGATCGCTTAAATGCGTGCAAGTAATTTCCTTCGGCGGCATATAGACCAGCGGATCAGCAATAACGCAAGTGCTAAGCAAAACCAAGCTTAGGGTCGCTATTTTATGAATCAGGTTCATGAGTAAAAGGCCTCTCGAATAATTTGTGTTGCTATTTTAATCACCATAAAAAATTAAGTCCAGAAAAAAACCAAATAAACAGATAGGATTTGAGCGTTATTTGATCAAATAGTGAATAGCCTGCAGCAATTGCTGATCACTGCATTCAAAACATCCGCCGCGCGCCGGCATTGCCCCTTTGCCATGAAGTGTTGTTTTTAATAATTTCGCTATCCCTTTTTTTCGCAATTTTTGCATGGCTTTGGGGTCATTGATTTTCGGTGCTGGGACATCAATGATCGCTTCCTCTGCATGGCAGGAGGCGCAGTATTCTTTATAAATTTTTTCGCCGGCATTAGGATCGCCTTGCAGTTGTTTTACGAATGAAATGGGCGTGTGATAAGTTTGTGGGAAAGAGATGGCTTTGTCGTCAGTGGTTATTGTTTTTTTATGAAGGTAATAAGATATAATAAAACCGGACAGGCCGCTAATACATAGCAGCAAGATAATCAAAAAAATTTTTTGGCGATTTGTCATTATTTCAAAACTTGAGATCACAATTTGTGACCTCAAGTTTCCCAATTATTACGATGCTCTTAGAATTTCCTTGTACTCATTTACCAATTGCTCAGGATTATGCGGATACGAAAAATAGGCCTGCAGCTCACCCTTTGGATTAATCAACAAAATTTCTGCGCTGTGATCAAAATAATAATCCGCTTTTGTATCCCCCTGCATTTTCACTGAAACAATATGAAATTGATTTTCCAAAGCAGTGGTACTTTTATCATCACCGCGCAATCCAATAAAATGCGGATTAAACGCATGCACATAAGTTCGCATTCTGTAAGTGTTGTCGCGATCGGCATCAATTGTTACAAAAACCACTTGCGGTAATTGATTATCAGGCAGTTGTTGTTCTAATGACTTATACATTTTATTCAATGCCGACAAAGTCGTAGGACATACACTCGCGCAATTGGTAAAACCAAAAAACATCATCGACCAGCGGCCACGTAAGTTTCCTTTAGAAAAAGGCGCGCCATTTTGATCTTGCAAATTAAAATCTTCAATGTCTTTGCTAGGATTTAAGACCAAGCCGTTAATTTTGACATCTTGCAATCGTGGACCATGATGTCGGATCACGCCAAAATACATTGCGATCGCTGGGATCACAATAAAAATAGCGATGAGTTGCGTTAATATAAAAGAATGCGATTTTTTCTTAGTCATAAATAAGCCCTCGTTATCCAATAATGATCAATCAATAATAATAAAAACAAAATACCTAAATAATAAATCGAATACCAAAAAGTCGCGATCGCAATTTTTCTGTCGTTACTAAAATATAAACGCAGAACGTAATATAGAAAAATTGCATTCGCAATCGAAACGCCCGCAAAGTAAAGTTTTCCAGACATGTGGATGAAATAAGGCAACGACGTTACACAAGTTAACAAAATCGTATAGAGCAAAATATTTAATTTTGTGTAAGCAACGCCATGCGTATGCGGAAGCATGGGCACATTGGCTTTTGCATAATCTTCCAAACGATAAATAGCAAGCGACCAGAAATGGGGTGGCGTCCAAACATAAATAATTAAAACTAATAATAAGCTTTCAGGGCTGACTGAGCCTGTGACAGCGGTCCAACCCAGCAATGGGGGTGCAGCTCCCGCAATTCCGCCAATCACAATATTTTGAGGTGTCGCATGCTTTAAATAAAGTGTGTAGACGACGGCATAACCCATCAGGGAAAGAAAAGTTAAAATAGCAGTCAGTGGATTAATCAGAAAAACCAACAACAACATCCCCGTGAAACATAAAATCCCAGCAAAAATTAAACTATTTTTAACAGAAATTTTACCCTGCACAATCGGGCGATTTTGTGTGCGTCCCATTAATTTATCAATATGAAGATCGGCAATATGATTTAATGCAGCTGCCGCACACGCCACAAACGCAATTCCTAAATTTCCAAAAATCATAGGAACAACTGGAAACGAACTCGAGGGTGCAAGACACATGCCAACCATCGAAGTCAAAATCATCAACATGACAACGCGCGGCTTGCATAATTCAAGATAATTTTTGATGGTCATGCAATGGTCTCGTTTGGAATATAAATCAGTTTAAACAATAATGTTACCCACGCTAATACTAGCAATGCAGCCACCAGATTGTGCAAGATAGCAGTTGCCAAGGGCAATTGAAATAACACATTGGTGATACCCAGGCAAACCTGAATTAAGATTAATCCTAAAATAAGATAAAGTGTTTTCATGATTTCATTGGAAACCCGTGCGCGCACTAAGATAATCGCAGCAAAAATAAACGTATACAGCGCAAAAATACCGGCAACCGTTCGATGCACCATCTGAATCGTTTGCCGCACACTGTCAGGCAAGGTGCCGCCTTCGTAATTGATTCCAATGGGTTGAAACAGATTAAAAGCGTCTTTTAGCTGCCAAGTGAGTGATTGATCATTATGGCAAAATGGAAAATCAGGACAAGAAAGTGATGCATAATGCGTGCTCGTCCACGCGCCTAGTGCAATTTGAAAAAATAAAATCAAAATACCAATCACGGCCCAAGGAATTAAATGAAAATAGTTTCGCGTTGCAAAATAGTTTTGTCGGTTGTTTAAAAAGATAAGCCACAATAATGTTAAAATTAAAAATCCACCCAGGAGATGCTGAGTGACAATCACAGGCAGTAATTTTAAAGTAACAGTCCATGCACCTAATGCGATTTGATACATTAATAATAAAATCAAACCCACTGAAAGCAAAATATTTCCACGCGTGCGAAAAACTTTTTTACTAAAAATAATCACGATCAAAATCAAGATCAAACAACTTAAACCACCGACAAAATAACGATGGATCATCTCAGCCCATGCTTTGTATGCGACCAAGTGAGTCATGGGGTACAGAAAGGCTGCTAGCTCCTGCGCTTTTTCAGTGAGTGGAACGGTAATGCGTCCATAACATCCAGGCCAATCAGGGCAGCCTAAACCCGCATCAATTAAGCGAGTGAAAGCACCCAGTCCGATAACCGTGAATGCAAAGAAACTCGCAAATAGTGCGAGCCTGGAAAGCAAACGTGGTTTACCCAATTTGAGAGACCTCCAGCACGCGTTTAATGTCTCGCAAAATATCCATAGGGGAATTGTTCGAAGAATAATACATGAATAAATTTCCTTCGGGATCGATCAAATAAATTTTGTCGCCCACTGCGATATGATTTTCTTCAAGCTTGGTACTCATTATTTTTAATAAAGGATCATTTTCTTTTAAGAAAAGTGATTCCATTCTGTCTTGATCTTTTCCTAACGCTTTGCAAACCTGGCTTAATTCAAAATTAATTTTCTGACATTTTTCATCACAATTTGCGGCAACATGTAAAATATGCCATTTATTTTTATGGGGATTGCCAGAAAATAAATAACTCACATTCAGTGGGGGATTCAACAATTTTCCGTGATTCACTGTTTTAAAATGAAAATAGTCATGATAATGAAACAGCAGAGTGCTCAAAATCATGGGCAATATAAAAATAACTAAAACCAGATAAAATAGGTGACGAGGTTTTTTTTCAGGGTGCATTTTTAATTTTCTCACAACAAAAACAAAAGTAAGCGATAAAAATAACGAGTGCCATAATAAACCATTGCACGCAATAACCTAAGTGACGTTCGGGCATAATCGATGTAATTACCCAGTCGCGCACGAAGCCATTGGGTTCGGATGCATTAAGACGCACGATAAATGGAAAAAATTTGAGACCCGTCAAATTGGTAAGTTCCTGCAAATCAATTTTTTGCACGACCAGTGGTCGTTTGTCGGGATATAAAATATTTTTTCCCAAAATAAAATTATGCTCATTCAGTAATTTAATATATCCCTTAATGTGTTCTTTGATTTTCACTAAACTCGCAAATGGAATTTTCGGAATATCCGTCGACTTCACCCAGCCGCGATCGACCAGCAACACTTTGTTTTCTCGTGGAATCATAAAAGGTGTCACAACTTCATAACCGGTTTGATCTTGATAATATTGATTTTGCACGAACATAGTCAGCGCATTGAGATAGTAGCCTTCAGCCGTCACATTTTGAAATTCGATTTCTTTTACGGGTTTTTGAATGACGCTTTCAAGCGGTAAGGGCGCTGCATTTCGGGTTTCTTCAAATTTAGTCAGTAATTCCTTTTTAAATTGATAACGATGATACTGCCAGACGCCTAAATAACAAAAGAGTAAGAAAAAAAATAAGGAAAAAAGAGTCATTCCCCATTTAAACGTACATAAATAGGTTTGATTGCGAAATTGGAATTTTAGTGAAGCAGTCATTTTTTTCAGTTACCCATTGAGTGCGTCATTGCATGAAACGCCGTCATTGCGAGCCGCCGTTAGGCGGCGAAGCAATCTCTAAAAGATTGCTTCGTCGCATAAAGCGCTCCTCGCAATGACGGCGCTCCTCACAATGACGAGTGTGCTATTATAAATCAATTCGCCCTTTAGTAAAACGCTCTTGATTTTTCTTAAACGCCGTCGCATCAAAAAGTGTGTATGAAAGCGTAATTTCTTTAATATTTTTAGGCACATCCGGTTCAATAAAGAAATAAACCGGCATTTCCGCTTTTTCATTTTTGAAAAAATATTGTTGAGTGAAACAGAAACATTCGGTTTTTTTGAGATACCGTGCTGCGTCCGAGGGTGTGATGCTCGGAATGGCCTGCACGGTTATTTCATTGCCCGTTTGATTTTCAGCGAAAAAATAAATTAATTTGGATTCACCTGGGTGGATCTCTAAATGAGTATGCAATGACGCAAATTTAAATCGTAAACCATTATGCAACGTAGTCGTAAAAGTTACCTTAATCGTTCGTGACATATCGACTTTCATATTGGCTTCCATGACAGATGCGGAACGTACGCCGCGGCCATTTAACCCTTCTTTTTTGCAGACCAATTCATACAAGGGTACCAACATGTAACAAAACCCAAACATGAAAATAACGCCGCACACTAAGATCAGTATGAGGCGTTTATGACTTTTTGCCGATTGTGACATGATTAATGGTGAATTTCAGGGGCCGTCTCAAACGTATGATACGGAGGCGGCGAGGACAGCGTCCATTCGAGCCCTTTTGCACCTTCCCAAACGCGTGGTACGGCTGTGCGGGGACTTTTTCCAAAACAAGATTTCAACACAATGTAGAGGAAAATTAATTGAGCGAATCCAAAAATAAAAGAACCGACCGTGCAGATCTGATTAAAGTCAGTATATTGCAACGGATAATCTGGAATACGTCGCGGCATTCCAGCTAAACCTAAAAAGTGCATAGGGAAAAATGTCACATTCATGCCGATGACGGAAAGCCAGAAATGCCATTTGCCCAACGTTTCGCTATACATATGCCCAGTCCATTTCGGTAACCAGAAATAAACGGCTGCAATAATGGTAAATAACGAACCGGAAACTAGTACATAATGGAAATGGGCCACAACAAAATAACTGTCACGATATTGATAATCCGCAGGCACCAATGCCAACATTAATCCTGAAAAACCACCAATGGTAAACATCACCAAAAATCCAAGCGCAAATAGCATCGGTGTTTCGAATGAAATCGAACCTTTGAACAACGTTGCAACCCAGTTAAAAATTTTAATACCGGTTGGTACTGCAATTAACATCGTCGCATACATGAAAAAGAGTTGCGCGCCAATCGGTGCACCAGTTGTAAACATGTGATGCATCCAAACGATAAAGCCTAAGAAAGCAATAATAATCGTTGCAAACACCATGAAGCGATAACCAAATAACGGTTTCCGAGCAAAGGCTGGAATGATTTCAGAAATCACACCAAATCCCGGCAGAATTAAAATGTAAACTTCCGGATGCCCGAAAAACAGAAAATATGCTGAAACAAAATCGGATCGCCACCGCCCGCTGCATTAAAAAAACTGGTATGAAAATGTCGGTCCATGAGCATCATGGTGACGCAACCTGCCAGTACTGGCATGACAGCCAACAATAAAAATGCGGTAACAAGCCAACTCCAAACAAACAATGGCATTTTAAACCAAGTCATGCCCGGCGCGCGCATATTGAAAATCGTCACCACAATATTCAGCGCCGCCATGATGGATGATGCCCCCATCATGTGAATTGAAAAAATAAAAAAGTCAGTGCTAGGCGGACCATAGGTCGTTGATAACGGCGCATAGAACGTCCAACCGAAACTAGGCGCCGGCCCGCTCATGAACATCGTGCTAAACAACATCGAAAACGCAAACGGCAATAACCAAAAACTCCAGTTATTCAAACGCGGCAACGCCATATCAGGCGCACCAATCATCATCGGAATCATCCAGTTCGCAAGTCCCGCCATTGCAGGCATGATGACACCGAACACCATGATTAAGCCGTGCATGGTGGTCATTTGATTAAAAAATTCAGGATCCAAAAGCACTTTGCCCGGTTCAAAGAGTTCGATACGGATTAATAGCGCCATTGCGCCGCCAATAAACAACATGATCATGCTAAAAAATAAATAGAGCGTGCCAATGTCTTTATGATTGGTGGTGAATAACCAGCGTTTAATCCCTGATTCGGGACCGTGATGGTCATGATGATCGTGATCATCGGGATGGTGCGCAGTAATCGCTTCGCTCATAAGAATTTTACTCCACTCTTATTTGATGTTTTATCTTCCGGCATGACGACTTTTTTCAACATCCTGCGGTTGGACCACCACAGTATATTGACGATTTTCAATCATACGATCATTGCCCCAGGCATTGCGGGTATAAGTAATAATCGCGGCCAAGGTTCTGTTATCCAATTGATCACCGAACGCTTGCATTGCAGTTCCGGGAACGCCTGACAACACAAAGCCAATATTAGCGGTCGCAGGGCCTGTGACAATTCGGCTTCTTTTTAATGGTGGGAATGTCGGCGGCAATCCTTCACCGGTATTTTGGTGACACATCGCGCAATTTTTTTCGTATTCGGTTTTGCCTAATTTCATTAATTCATCGGGCGTCATGTTTTTTAACCCAGCCTGTTGTAAGGTGCCGGCTAATGCATGTTGCTCGATCACCCACTTATCAAATTCAGCTTGTGAAACGGCACGGATCACAATAGGCATGAAAGCATGGTTCACACCGCACAATTCACCGCATTGTCCGCGATAGGTGCCAGGTGTCGTGATATAGATCCAGTTTTCATTAATATATCCAGGAACCGCATCTTGTTTTACACCTAAAGAAGGCACCCACCAGGAGTGAATGACATCATCTGCTGTCACCAGTATTTTGACTTTGGTATTCACTGGCACGACCATCGGTTTGTCCACTTCCAACAAAAACCATTTGTCTTTGGGAGCCAGATTATTAATTTGATTTTGATTGGTCGAAAGAATACTAAAAAAGCTAACGCCTTGATCAAGATATTCGTATTTCCATTTCCATTGATAGCCTGTGACTTTGACGGTCAGCGCTGATTCATCTGTATTATGAATGTGCATTAACACAATGGTCGCAGGGATGGCTAACGCAACCAGAATTAAAAACGGAATGGTCGTCCAGATAATTTCAATGCCTAAATGCTCATGAAAATGCGACGCTTTCGCGCCTTTTGATTTTCGAAATTTAACCAATGAATAAATTAAAACGCTGAATACCATGACGCCAATCACGCAGCACACCCAGAAACACGCCATGTGTAAATTATAAATTTCGTGACTTAGCGGTGACACGCCATATGGCATGTTCCATTTTGAATCTTCAGCGTAAACAGCGCTGCCCAATAAAGAGCTCAATAAACAACCAATCCAGTGACGTATACGTAGCATATGGATCCTTACTCGTCATTTTTTATAATAAGACTGTACAAAAAAGAGGAACAATTAAAACATATTTCGAAAATAACACAAGCGGTTCGGGAAATTTTTTTATAAAAGTTGAATAATAAGCCCCTCTCGCTATAAAATGCCGCGATTCACCTGAAAGTTAAGGAATACAGAGCTCGTGGAAACATTAATCCATAAGATTTTGAAACAAAAAAAACTGGGGATGACCCTGGTTGTCTTATTTATATTCGCTATCATTGCGGCTTCTTGTACTTTGCGCGGCATTCATCGCAGTGTCCAAGAAATGGCTGATTATGCCAATGAAACGGTTACCTATTTCCCAGCCTATCCGGTGGTCAATCCCCAAGGCAAAAATGCCGAGTTAATCAAACGCGGTGAATACCTGTCAAAAGCCGGTGACTGTATGGCCTGCCATACCAATACCGAAGAAAGAGAAAATGCAAAACCTTTCGCCGGTGGTCTCGCAATGCGTACGCCATTCGGAACCATTTATACGCCCAATATTACACCGGATAAAGAAACCGGCATCGGCAATTGGACCGAAGACCAATTTATTAAAGCCATGCATGAAGGCATTTCTCCCCATGGGCATTATTATTATCCCGCCTTTCCTTATCTTTATTTTAATAAAGTCAGCATTGACGATTTAAAAGCGATCAAAGCCTACCTGGATGTCATTCCCGCCGTACATCAAGAAAATCGTAAAAATAGAATGGTCTTCCCATTCAACTTGCGTTTTATGCAATTAGGCTGGCGCCTGTTATTTTTCCATTCTCATGAATTCGAAAAAGATCCTTCACAAAGCGATGCATGGAACCGCGGTGCCTATCTTGCACAAGGCCTCGGACACTGCGCGATGTGTCATTCGCCTTCCTATCATATTTTAAGTGAAGAATATCCATTGGGCGCCCCGATGCAAAAATACAACTTAACGGGCGGCAGGGTGCAAGGATTTTTAGCGCCGAATATCACTAAAACCAATCTCAGCAGTACATCCATTGATGACATCATCAATGTCTTTACCAAAGACACCTTAATTGGTGGCGGTAAAATCGAAGGCCCGATGTTGGAAGTGAATCATGATAGTTTGAATCATTTAACTCATGAAGATTTAGTTGCACTTGCCACTTATCTGAAAAATGTTGAAAGTATAACGCCTCCTAAACCCAAAGGCAGTGCCGTCGGTAAAGGTATTTATGATACCTATTGTTCGGGTTGCCATGAAAGTGGTGCGGGTGGTGCGCCGAAATATGGGGACTCCTTAAGTTGGACACCGGTCTTAAAACAAGGAATAGAACAGGTTTATACCAATGCCATACAAGGCAAAGGCGGAATGCCTGCCAAGGGAACTTGTTTGTCTTGTTCCGATGATGAAATCAAGCAAGCCGTTGATTTCATGATTTCATCCAGCAAAGGAGGTGGTGAACCATCGGTTGCGACACCCAGACCGAAACCATTGACGATGGAAGATGGCAAACGTCTTTATGATGCAAACTGTGCGGTCTGTCATAACTCCGGTTTCAAAAATGCACCTAAACCCGGCGATATTGCCGCCTGGAAACCGATTGTTGATCAAGGGTTCTTGCAAATTTATGGCAATGTATTAACGGGACGCAACGGTCATCCTGTACGCGGTGCTTGTGCGAATTGCACAGACCAAGATATTAAAGCCGCAACAAAATATATGTTGCAGCAAAGTGCACCGGACAAGAATTTTAATTTATGGTAGCGCCCGTCATTGCGAAGCGCGCTTTTTTGCGCTGAAGCCATCTCTCAAAAGATTGCTTCGTCGCAAAAAACGCTCCTCGCAATGACGAGTGACAGAGAGGAAAAATTATGACTCATCCACCCAAAAAATATTATCTTCCATCTCCGAGCAGCTGGCCCTTCAAAGGCTCAATTGCTTTGATCTGTACCCTCGCAGGTGCTGCCAACTGGATCCACGGCGAAAGCTTCGGCCCTTACATGGTCGCCTTTGGTATCGGTTTTTTAATTTATGTGGTCTATGGCTGGTTCGGTACCGTCATTCGCGAAAATCGCGCAGGCATTCTCGAAAATAAACAAGTCGACCGTTCGTTTCGCTGGGGCATGTGCTGGTTTATTTTTTCAGAAGTCATGTTTTTCGGCGCGTTTTTCGGCGCGCTTTTTTATGTGCGCGTGATTGCTGTGCCGCTTTTAGGCGGATTAGATGCAAGCCATGTCGTCCTTTGGCCAAGTTTCAAAGCCGTGTGGCCGCTTTTGGCAAATCCGAATCCGAATGCTTTTATCGCACCGAAATCCGTGATGGAAGCCTGGGGCATTCCGGCTGTGAACACAGCGATTCTTTTGACTTCCGGCGTCACAATCACCATCGCTCATTGGAGTTTATTAAAAAACAAACGCACGACGATGCTGGTTTCACAACTCCTGACGATTTTATTAGGCATCAGCTTTTTGTTTTTGCAAGCCCATGAATACACCGAAGCATATTTACGAAAAGGTCTGACGCTCGGCTCCGGTATTTATGGCACAACTTTTTTCATGCTGACGGGTTTTCACGGATTACACGTGACCATTGGAACGATTGGCTTATGCGTGATTTTTTATCGAATGCTAATCCGCGATTTTAACGACCATAATCATTTTGCCTTCGAAGCCGTCTCCTGGTATTGGCACTTCGTTGACGTTGTGTGGTTGTTATTGTTCGTCTTTGTTTACTGGCTGTAATGAGTTATTTTTTCAAATTTCTTCATGTGTTATTCGCGGTGGGCTTATTAAGCACCGCGATTTTTTGTTTTATTCTTTTTTTGTTTCGGAAATATGCGGAGCATCAAGCGCTAATTCTGCGTTTAAATAAAATGATGCTGATATTAGCCGTGCTTGCGTTAATCACAGGGACGTTTTTGGTCCATCCGCAATTTACTTTTCATACGCCCTGGATCCAGGCAGCCTATATTTTTGTTACCTTGTTTTCTCTGATTGTTCTCGGTTTAATTTTCTTCAGAAAAAAAATAGTAGCCAGTGGGCTTTCTGTTTTCATTTATTTTTTGCTGATTATTATTTTGATTGTGATCGTTCATGATGCCGTTACGAAATCAATATTCTAAAACGTCCTGCTGTGCGCTCTGACGTTCTGTCGCTAATAACATATACATGGCCGGCACCACAAACAAAGTGAACAGAGTTCCAATCCCGATTCCCGTTCCAATGACCAGTCCAATGTTATATCGACTGACAGCACCGGCTCCACTCGCTAAAATCAGCGGAAGCACCCCTAAAACCATCGCAGCGGTGGTCATTAAGATGGGACGCAAACGGATACTGGCCGCTTCTTCGATGGCTTCACGTTTCTCTTTGCCTTCGCGTTGCAAATCATTAGCAAATTGTACGATCAAAATTCCATGTTTGCTGATTAAACCAATTAATGTCACCAAACCGACTTCCGTATAAATATTTAAACTGGCACCACCTACACCTAAACTAATAAAAATCATCGCACCACAAATCGACATGGGAACACTGATCAAAATAATAAAAGGATCACGAAAACTTTCAAACAAAGCAGCGAGCGATAAAAAAATGATAACCAATGCAAATAAAAATGTGAAAACCAAGGCGCTACTTTCTTGCACATATTGACGCAATTGACCACTGAAATCGATCGCATAACCTGCAGGTAATACTTCGCTTGCGATTTTTTGCAGCGAATTCAACGCTTCACCCATCGTGATACCAGGAAAAGGCACAGCGGATAACGTCGCGGAATTCAGTTGCTGAAAATGATTAATCGATTCCGGTTCAACCGTATTTTTGAAACTGGCAACCGTTGATAATGGAATGGATGCGCCCGTGCTCGTATTAATATAATAATTTTTAATTTGATCGGAATTCTGACGTTTTTCACGCGTGATTTGCGGGATAACCTGATACGATCGACCTGAATAATCAAAATAATTCACATAAGCCTGGCTCAGTGCGCTAGCAATCACATTGCCGAGATCTTGCATGGTTAAACCTAACTCTGACGCTTTATCACGATTTAAAATGATTTTTGTTTGTTCTTTATCAATTTTAAGATCCGTATCCAAAAACATAAATAAGCCACTTTCACGGACTTTTTCCATGAACGCCTGATTGACTTCATTGAGTCTTTCAAAGGGTTCCGTGGTTTTTACAACAAATTGAACCGGCACACCGCGCGCACCGGGTAAAGGTGGCAATTGAAAAACCGCAATCAATCCGCCCGTGATTTTATTCAATTCGTTTTGTACCAGCGGTTGCAATTGATTCGATGTGCGCTTGCGTTGGTCCCAGGGTTTTAAACCCATGCCGATAAGACTGGTATTTAATCCCGTAATCCCATCCAGTTGGAATATGCGATCAGTCTCTGGAAAAGTCTGGTAGACTTTCCTGACCGCATTGGAATAAAGCTGAGTTTGTGCCAATGTCGCATTCGGTTGCGCTGTTAGCTGGGAAATAATCACACCTTGATCTTCTTGCGGTGCCAATTCCGATTTTGAGGTAGCAAATAAATAATAAATACTTAATAAAATAATCACCGCAAACATCAACGTCACTAATAAGGTATTCAGTGATTCATGCAAAAGATATTTATATTTTTCTTTTAATCGATCAAAAAGGTTATCGATGTAGGCGGTAAATTTACTTTCTAAATTATGATTGTTTTCAGGCAATTTTAATAGCTTAGAACACATCATAGGTGAAAGGGTCAACGCAATCACCGCAGAGATGGCCACAGCGCCCGCTAAAGTAAATGCAAATTCAGTAAATAAAGCGCCGGTTAAGCCACCCATAAAGCCAATTGGCACATAAACGGCAATTAATACCACTGAAATTGCAATGATAGGATTTGCTAATTCACGTGCACCTTCAATGGATGCTTTTAATCGCGTCATGCCGCTTTCAATATGTCGTTGTACGTTTTCTACTACGATAATCGCATCATCCACCACTAAGCCAATTGCAAGAACCAAAGCTAACAGCGTTAACAAATTCACCGAATAATGCAGCATCAGCATGATGATAAATGTACCTATCAGCGATAATGGAATGGCTAGCGAGGGAATAATGACAGATCGTACTGACCCTAAAAATAAAAAAATCACGCACATGACAATGATTAAAGCTTCAGTCAAAGACATAATGACTTCATGAATCGAGCTATTCACAAAGTCAGTCGAATCATAAACAATTTTGGCATGCAATCCTTCGGGTAAATTTTTATGAATGTCAGCAAACGCATCTTTTACATTTTGAATCACGGTTAATAAATTCGCAGACGGAGTGATAAGAATGCCGACATAAACGGCCTGCAATCCATTAAAACTCACTGAGGTATCATAACTGGTCGCGCCCATTGATACATTCGCAATATCCCCTAATCGGATAATGGCGCCATTCAGTGATTTCACGACCATTTTACGAAATTGATCTACCGTTGTCAGATTGGTTGAGCTGGAAAGATTGACCGTGAACATATTGCCATCGGTGCGTCCTGCTGCAGTAATCACGTTATTATTGGCAAGTGCGGTTGAAATATCTTTTGCATTTAATCCATAGCCCGCCAATTTAACTGGATCAATCCAGATTCGCATGGCAAAGTCACGATCGCCTCGCAATTCTGCTTGTTGGACTCCATCGATCGATTGGAGTTTTGGTTGTACCACGCGAACTAAATAATCGGTGACTTGATTCGGATCCAAAATATCACTGTAAAAACCAATGTACATCGCATCAATGGATTGCCCGATCTGAACGGTGATCTCGGGTGGTAATGTGTTGGGCGGCAGTTGACTCAAGACCGCATTAACTTTGGTATTAATATCAGATAATGCTTTTTGTGCATCGTAATTCAGTCGTAAGTTGACTGTGATCACACTGATATTTAGCAAGCTGGTCGAGGTCATGTAATCAATCCCATCCGCTTGCGCAATGGCCCTTTCCAGAGGGGTTGTGATAAATCCGGCGATGATAGAAGGATCCGCACCGGTATAAGTTGTCTGAACGGTAACAATGGCATTTTCCGTGTAGGGATATTGTCGAATAGGTAAGGACGCGAGCGAACGCAATCCTAATACCAAAATCATTAAACTCACCACAGTTGCAAGCACCGGTCGTTCAATGAAAATATCCGTAAATCGCATTCCATTTTTCCTAATGATTATTACTTAACTCTGGCGCTGGATTATCGCTAGGCGTTAGCGAGTTATTAATTTCGATTTCACTGTCATTTTTTAATTTGAGTTGGCCGCTGGTCACAATGACATCGCCTGCATTTAATCCTTTTAAAACTTGAATTTGTTCGCCGCGCGTTTCGCCGGTTGTTATAAAATGTTGTTTTACAAATAAACCGGATTTTTTGCCGTCCTTCGCGGTTTTTTTGTTGACGATAAAAACAAGATCGCCATAAGGGTTAAAAGTTACGGCGGTCTGCGGCACCGTTATAAATTGTTGCGGTTTGCCAACGGTGACTTCGACAGACACATACATGCCAGGTGTGATTTTATGTTCTGGATTGGCAATGGTCGCTTCCACTTGGACATTGCGAGTGGCGACATCGACTGCGGGATCAATGGTGGTTATTTTTCCCGTAAATTTCATGTCAGGAAATGCATCCGATGTTACCGTTGTAAACTGGCCGACTGCAAGTTGCGCTAACGCTTGTTGCGGCATATAAAAATCCACATAAATTGGATCTAATGTTTGTAATGTCACGACTTTGTCACCTGGATTAATAAATTGTCCAGGATTGGTTAGATTAATCCCAAGACGTCCTTCAAACGGTGCGTGAATGGATTTTTTAGCGACAACGGCGGCTTGTTCTATGACTTGCGCTTCCAGACTTTTTAAATTGGCAGCATCGGTATCCAGCACTTGTTTGCTGACGGCCTGAATAGCATATTGTGCTTTATCCCGTTGATAAGTGACTTTTGCCAGTTCTGCATTGGCTTTAAGCGAATTCAGTTGTGCAATATCATTATCCGCATTTAACTGAACCAAAAGCGTGCCGGCTCCCACATACGAACCGGGTGTGAAATAAATGGATTGGACCATACCGGCCAGTTCCGTTGTGACATTGACACCCCGAATGGCTCGTAAACTACCGGATGCAGTGAGTGTCGATTGCCAAGTTGAATAACCCACTGTCATGGCAGAAACAGTGATCACTCGAGATTGATTGGCGATCGCTCTTTTGATAATAAAACTCATCACACTTTTGTAAAGGATAATGCCGCCAAATAGGATGGCGACGCAAATCAGCATTATTTTTAATCTTTTTTTCTGATTTTCTTCCATTAGCCAAAACACTCCGGTCGGTAGCGTTCCAAATTTTTATTTAACTGCGGATCGCAATTTAATGCGGGTCGTCTCCACCAGCCGCCGCCCAATGCCTGAAACAAAGCAGCCGTATCCGTGTAACGCGAGGCTTGTGCTTGTATTCTAGCAATACGTGCCTGTTGATAGGAACGCTCTGCTGTTAATAAATTAAGATAATTGACCCCTCCTAAACGAAATTGTGCTTGGGTTAATATCAATGAACGATGAGCTGAATTTTCTGCATTTTTTTGTGCTTTCAGTAATTCTGCATCATGTTGTAATGCGCGCAACGTATCCGCCACATTTTGAAAGGCTTGTAATACCGTTTGTTGATATTGCGCCGCCGCTTGTTGGTAGGCGGCGACTGCAGCACGTTTTTTTGCTTCCAACATACCGCCATTAAAAATAGGCTGTGCAATTGCAGCAGCAATGTTCCAGACTTTATTATCCGGTTCAAATAGACCTCCCACGGAGGTATTAATCCAACCATAAGCACCGGTCACCGTAATTTGCGGATAAAGATTGGCTGTTGCCACACCAATTTGCGCGCTTGCCGCGTGCAATAAAGCTTCGGCGGCCTGAATATCAGGACGTTGTTTGACTAATCGTGAAGGGACACCGATTGGCAAATTGGTTGGTAAATTAAGCTTATCCAGATTCAATTTAGGTATTGCATCTTCACAGGGAAATTGCCCAATTAAAATGGACATGGAATGCTGATTTTGCACCAAGGATTGTTGCAGCGGTGGTAAGGTTGCTCGCAATTGTCCTAATTGCGTTTCTTGTGTCAGGACATCGGCTTTCGAAGCTCCGCCTAAATTAAATTGTTTTTTGACGATATTGAGTGTTTTTTCCTGTGCCTGGATTAATTCTTCCGTTGCAGCGATTTGTGCGCGCAATGAGGCAATCGTAATCGACGTTGTTACGATATTGGATGAAAGCGTGAGAAAGGCCGCATCGAGTTCATATTTTTCAAAACAAACCTGTGCACCGGTTGCTTCGATTTGACGTCTTAGACCACCAAAAATGTCTAATGTATAAGTCACACCGACATTGGCATTAATTAAATTAAAAATGCTAGAAATGGCACCCGCCCCCGAGCCACCGAATTCGGCCGCACTAAAACGTTGCCGTTCTAGCTGGCCATTGGCAGTCAGCGAAGGATAAAGCGTTCCCACTTGCGCGATATAATTTTCTTCCGCTTGCACTAAAGCCGCTTTTGCGGCAGCCAAATTCGGACTATTGGCCAGTCCTTGACAGATTAATGCGTTAATTTCAGGTGAATGAAAAAGATGCCACCACGCGGAGGGAAGTGTTTCACCTGCAATAAAATGTTGAGATTTTCCCGCTTTTCCAGCGCCTTCTATACTGACGGTTTTGGTGGGCGTTGGGCTTTCTGTATAGCGACATACATGGGGTGCTCTCGGTGAATGAAAATTAGGCCCAACCATGCAACTTGTTAGGAAGAATGTGACCCCAATAATCAAGATAGAAAAAAGTAGCGCTCTCAAATTCATTCCAACGATCCTTGTTATTCGGCTATTATAGGTTAGAAAAGCCTTCGGGAGAAATGGTAAAAAATTATACATTAACTATCGACGTATTCCTGCCGTGCTTATTTCATAATGTGGAAACGGTCATTTCAATTAACTCCAAAATGTGTTAAATTTTCACCCATTTTTGCATTCCAAGCTGAAAAAAATATGAGCTATAACTTACTCAAAATGTTGCACATACTAAGCGCTGCATTATTAATAGCCAGCGCTGGAATAAGTTATTATTTCTGGCGAAATAGGGCGGCTATACGGAGTATTCAGACTCAAAGTTGGGCGGTGATCGTGCCGGCAGCGTTTTTTCAGTTAATGACAGGCTTTTATATGATGAGCCTCAAGCATTACCATTGGACAGAAACCTGGATCAAGGGCAGTGTGTTGGGTTTTATGATTTTGATGATCAGCTGGTTTGCGTTTTTATATTGTTTAATGGTGCAAAATACGCGCAAACTGCAGGCGGGACTTTTGATGATGGCATCCATCACGCTACTCAGCATGATTTTTTTCATGGCGAATAAAATATGACATTGGTTCTCGACAATTTGGCCTATGAACGTAATGACAAAATTTTATTTAGTCAGATTAAAAATAATTTATCGGGGGGTGACTGTTTGGAAGTGCGGGGCGCGAATGGTTCTGGAAAATCCACCTTGTTACGCGTGATAGCCGGATTGTTGGATCCTTTGCATGGGAAAATTGTCTGGTGTGATGAAGATATTCGTACCAATGAAAATTACGCAGAGGCCATTCATTTTGTTGGTCATCAGAATGGAATCAAATTATCACTGACCGTTGCTGAAAATTTAAAATTACAGAGTGCTTTGTCACGAATGAATGTCTCGCATGAAAAAATTCAAACAATTCTCATGCGCATGGGACTTTTATCTTGTGCGAACCGATACGCGTCGGAATTATCCGCAGGATTATTGCGACGCTTAAGCCTTGCAAAATTGTTATTACAAGAAAAACCCATTTGGTTATTGGATGAGCCGACCACTTCACTGGATGCAGAAGGACAAACACTCTTGTTGGAGTTGATCAATGAACATCGACAAAAAAACGGCATCGCGATTGTAGCGACACATCACAATCTGATTTTAAACAAAGAGACAGATGTTCTCTGGTTGGGGCGCGCATGAAAAATCTCATGATTATTTTTCAGCATGAAATAAAAATGATTTCGCGTCAGGCTTTTTCGTGGCTTACGCCGCTATTATTTTTTGTGATTGTGGTTTTTTTGTTTCCCTTTGCGCTGGGGCCCGATAGTATTTTATTAAAAAAAGTCGCCTCGGGCATCATTTGGATTGCAGCATTGCTTGCGATTTTGTTATCGATTAATAATATTTTTCGTGAGGACGCAGAAGAGGGGTATCTTGAACAGTTATTTTTCAGTCCGTATCCGCTGACATTGCTGGTTGCGTGTAAATTGTTGAGTCATTGGCTGGCTTATTCTTTGCCGCTGATTTTAATCAGCCCGTTGCTCGGCGTTTTTTTTAATTTGGATTTTTATCAGGAAAAAATTTTGGTGCTCACCTTGTTATTGGGAACGCCTGTTATCACGATGTTGGGAGCGCTGGGTGCTGCATTGGTAGTGGGTTTGCGCGGGCATGGTTTATTATTGCCGGTTTTGATTATGCCGTTATATATTCCGGTACTGATTTTTGGAACCGGAACGGCGCTTGCGGCGATGGCGCATGAAGCGTTAAATGGTTATTTTGCCTTGCTCGGCGCAATTACTATATTAACTGCGACATTAATTCCGTGGCTCACAGGTATCGCGTTAAAAATGGGAGTGAATCAATAAATGTTTGATTGGTTGAAACAGAATTTTTTATCCACGAAAACTTTTTATTATTCTAGTGAAAAGTTCTTGCCTTGGCTTAGCGCTGCTTTTTTAGTTTTTTTTGGATATGGGCTCATTTTCGGATTGTTTGTGGCGCCGCCGGATTATCAGCAAGGTGATGGCTTTCGCATTATGTATGTGCATGTGCCGAGTGCGTTTGCATCGATGATGATTTATATGATGATGGCAAGCTGTGCGCTCATGACGTTGGTTTGGCGCATCAAAATTGCAGCAATTTGTATGGCGAGCAGTGCGCCGATTGGTGCCTGGTTTACTTTTTTAGCGTTGGTGACAGGGTCGATTTGGGGTAAACCCATGTGGGGAACGTGGTGGATTTGGGATGCGCGTTTGACGTCCGTTTTAATTTTATTATTTTTATATTTAGGTTTTATTGCGCTGCGTTCTGTCATTAATGATCCAGAAAAAAAGGATCGCGCGAGCGCATTGATTGCCATTGTCGGCGTTATCAATTTGCCGATAATTCATTATTCCGTGGTGTGGTGGAATACGCTGCATCAAGGTCCCTCGATTAGCAAATTTGCGCGGCCTTCGATTGCGGATTCAATGCTTTATCCGTTACTGGCGATGATTGTCGCGTTTTTTCTTTTTTATGCCATTATTTTAATTTTACGTATGCGTAATCAAATTTTGTTGCGCGAAATGAAAAGCCAGTGGATCAAAGAGGTGATTTATGAATCTTGAAACATGGCTTTCCATGGGTGGATACGGGGCGTACGTGTGGAGCGCGTATGGGATTACTTTTATTGTTTTTATTTTAAATATTGGATTGATTTTTCGGGAAATGCGAAAAATAAAAAAAACAATTAAACAATTTCTTGTTGATGAAGTATGAATCGTAAACAAAAAAATCGTCTGATGGGTGCAATTGTATTTATTGTCTTGCTTGGCATTGCAGTAGGGCTGGTGCTCTATGCCCTTAAACAAAATATTAATTTATTTTATACGCCGACTGAATTACTGAAAGCCGATGTTCAGCCGGAACAATCGGTTCGCATTGGCGGTTATGTGAAAAAAAATAGTGTGCAGTTTGATGCATCCGGTCAGAGTGTCAGGTTTGTAGTGACGGATCGCGTGAACGATATTACGGTGAGTTATTTTGGTGTATTACCCAATTTATTTCGAGAAGGGCAGACAGTCGTTGTGACAGGAAAAATAAATAATAAAATATTACAGGCCGATCAAGTATTGGCAAAACACGATGAAAAATATATGCCGCGTGCGCTAGAAAAAAAACTGAAAGCAGAGGAGCGTCATGCTGCCTGAACTTGGAAATTTTGCGATCATTCTCGCGCTCTTTTTTGCGATTGTGCAAATCGCGGGACCTTTTGTTCGGGTTTCTGGGTTGCAGTACACGGCCGTTTTTTCGCAGTTTTTCTTTTTGGCGTTTGCGATGCTTTGTCTCATTTTCTGTTTTATCAATAATGATGTGACCGTGCTATTTGTGCGAGATCATTCGCATGAATTATTGCCATTGATTTATCGCATTGGGGCGTCGTGGGGTGGTCATGAAGGGTCCTTGTTATTGTGGTGTTTGATTTTAAGTGGTTGGACTGCGTTTTTTTTAATTTTTTCGCTGATGAAAAAAAATATTCCCAATGAATTATTAACCAAAATCATCATGGTTTTGGGTTACGTTAGCACCGGCTTTATTTTATTTTTATTTTCAACTTCTAATCCGTTTAAACGCGATTTTCCGACGGAACCTATTTCGGGCAATGATTTAACACCGATTTTGCAAGATCCGGGATTGATTTTTCATCCCCCTATGCTTTACCTCGGCTATGTCGGATTTGCGATTGCTTTCGCCTTTGCTGTTGCTGTGTTGCTCGAAGGCCGATTAGAAAAAAATTGGGCGCACGCTTGTCGTCCTTGGGTCATCATGCCGTGGTCTTTTTTAAGTTGCGGCATCGTGCTTGGTAGTTGGTGGGCATATCGCGAATTAGGATGGGGCGGCTGGTGGTTTTGGGATCCCGTTGAAAACGCGTCATTATTGCCATGGCTTGCTGCAACCGGTCTTTTGCACAGTCTGATTGTGTGCGAAAAACGCGAAGCATTTAAAGGGTGGACGTTGATGCTCGCGATTATCACGTTTGCTTTGTGCTTCTTAGGCACTTTTTTGGTGCGCTCGGGTGTGATTGTCTCTGTGCATGCTTTTGCGAATGATCCGGATCGCGGAGTATATTTATTAGGTTTTATGGCAATAGTCATTGGCAGCGCATTAGTATGTTATCTGCTGCGCATCAAACATTTTTATCAGCCACCCAAATTTCAATTATTTTCACGCGAAACATTTTTATTGTTGAATAGTGTTGTGCTGATTAGTGCGGTGGCGACAATTGTGATTGGAACATTGTATCCAATCGTATTAGAGGCCTTGAATCTTGAAAAAATTTCTGTCGGTGAACCTTATTTTAATACCGTGTTTGTACCGATTATGCTGCCAGCCTTATTTTTTATGGGCCTTGCGCCTCATGTCAGTTGGGGACAGCAAACAGTTATAACTTTATGGAAAAAAATGCGCTGGACGCTTTTCTTCAGTTTATTAATCACCGCATTATTTCCAATTGTCACTGGATTTGAATTTCATGTATTGACTTCGCTTGGCATTTTTCTCGGTATCTGGATTATTTTCGCGACATTGCAGTTATTTTTCCAGATGAAAAATAAATCGATTTTGCCTGTTAGTGCCATGATGATTGCGCATATTGGCATTGCAATTTTGGTGTTGGGCATGACGCTGAATAAATCTTACAGTGTTGAACGCCAAGTGAAAATGCTGCCTGGAGAATCGGTCAATTTAGCCGGTTATCAATTTACACTGAATAATATTCACGAAATGAATGGGCCGAATTATCAAAGTATTGCTGCATTATTCAATGTTCAGAATAATCGCGGCAAAGAATTTTCTGTCACATCTGAGCAGCGCATTTATCTAAGCCACAATCAAGCGATGAGCAAAGCAGGAATTCTCGTAAATATGTGGCGTGATCTGTATCTTGCGCTCGGCACTTCGTTTTCAGATGGTGCTTGGTCCGTACGAATTTATTATAAACCATTCGTACGCTGGATTTGGTGTGGTGGTTTCATGCTGCTGCTTGGCGGATTTCTCTCTTTGATAACTTTTTTGCAGAAAAAAGGGGAGCGACATGAGGCTATTTAAATTGATTCGTGTTGGCTTACCTATGATGATTTTTTTAGGCGTCATGCTTTTATTATGGCGCGGATTAACGCTGCACCCTGCGCAAATTCCATCGCCACTCATCAATAAACCTGCGCCACAGTATCGTTTGCCGAATTTATTAAATAAAAAAATGATGACTGAACGCGATTTAATTGGCCATGTGACATTGTTAAATGTGTGGGCAAGCTGGTGTGAGGCGTGCGCGGAAGAACAATCTACGTTGGTCGCGATATCACAAAATAAGAATTTTCAGATAATAGGGCTGGATTACAAAGACAATCTAGCGGATGCAAAAAAATGGTTGCAGCAATATGGAAATCCCTATGAGGTGATTGCGGTCGATCAAACAGGTAATTCGGCAATTGATTGGGGCGTTTATGGCACACCGGAAACATTTGTCATCGATAAAAAAGGAATTATTCGTTACAAATATATTGGGCCTATTTCGATGGAAGTTTGGGAAGATACGTTGAGACCAGTAATTGAGAAACTGTCATGATATCCTTTGTGACTAGCCCGTCATTGCGAGGAACGCGCAGCGTTCCGAAGCAATCTCATGGTCGAAGAGATTGCTTCGTCGCAAAAAGCGCTCCTCGCAAAGACGGGCGGTTCGCGTCCGCCGTAATGACGAAACGTAGATTGGAAACTGAAATATGAGAATAATTTTATTTTTATTTACAATGGTATTTTTTCTTTCGTGCTACGCAGCGGAAGATATTTACCATTTCTCATCAACAGAAGATCAAACACGTTTCGCAATGTTAACGAGTGAATTACGTTGCCTCGTCTGCCAAAATCAAAATATCGCCGAATCCAACGCGCCACTCGCCGGTGATTTGCGCCAACAAATTTTCCAGCAAATTCAAACAGGTCATTCAAACCAAGAAATCGTAGATTTTCTCGTAGACCGTTACGGCAATTTTATTTTATATCGCCCGCCATTTAATGCGGGAACGATAGGATTATGGTTTTTGCCATTTATTTTATTATTTTCAGGAATCAGTTATTTAGTTTATTACATTCGAAAAAAACGCTGAGACATTTATGTATCTATTATTTTTTATATTGAGTTCCATGTTGCTACTTTCACTTTGTTTAGTGACTTTCCCTTTTTATCAGAATAATTCGATTTTTTCTAAACGTTTTTTATTACTTATTACGAGCGCGATCATTTTCTCAAGTGTATTGTATTTTTTTTCCGGCGATAAAATGGCCGTTTTAGAATGGCTCACTTATGGTGAAAAACACTACCAATTGCTGGATGAATTCCAAAAACTCGGCGGTGTCGACGGCGCAATCGTCCAAATCGAAAAACGCCTGAAAGAAAATCCAGATGATGCTGAAGGCTGGACTATTTTAAGCAAGCTTTATGCATCCAAGGGTGAGAACAAAAAAGCGTTAGAGGCAAATAAAAAAGCCAACGCGCTGTCTGGCTCATAATTTTTCCTCAGGCGTATTGATCTCAAGAGTGAGAAGCGCAATAGGTATCAGGATGATACTATTTCACTTGTGATCATGCATATGCTTATTTACATAAGCTTTTAAAACAGCATTGATTCTTGATTGATAACCCGCTCCTTCTTCTTTAAAAAAATTAATAATATCTTCATCTAATCTTAAAGAAATATGTATTTTGTGTTGTGGCATATAGATCTTTGCATCTTCCCAAAATTCCTGGGTTGTGGCTGGGCTATTATCATAATTTATGTCTTTATCATCTGTTCTGTGTAATTTAGCCAAGTTAGTGCGGCTTTTTGATTTTTTCTTGATAGATTTTGCGCTCATTTTTATTCGCCCTCCTAATTGATATCACCCGTATCGAGTCAACTCGTTTTGTGAAAATAATTACAATCACAGCATTGAATAGCTCCCCTAAGCCAATTAGACGTTCCTCGCCATAATTTTTTCTGGTATCTGTTTTAATTAAGATAGGTTTTTCAAATACCAAATATGCATCACGAAAATCAATTCCATGCACGCTTATGTTGGATCTATTTTTATTTTCATCCCATTCAAATTTCATTGTTTTAATGCTTATAATAATAGTATATACAAATGTATATACAAATCAAGAGGGTATTTGTTTCTGAATTAACTCAAAAAACTCTGCGCCATTTCATATTCTTCAGGCGTATTGATTTCAAGCGTTTTTTCTTCTGTGAGGGAAACGCGAATTTTGTAGCCGTGTTCCATTACGCGTAATTGTTCTAAGCTTTCGGTTTTTTCAAGCGGGGTTTGGGGAAGGGTCGTGTAATGCAATAAAAAATCGCGACGAAAGGCATATAATCCCATATGGTTGTAAACTGGGACGAATTCAACCGCTTGCCTTGGATAAGGAATCGGTGAGCGGGAAAAATAAAGGGCGTCGCCATTTAAATCCAGGATAACTTTTACAGTACCCGGGTCGCTCATTTTCATCTTATCCAAAGGATAAGCGAGGGTAGCCATTTGCACACTAGGGTCTGTCGAAAAAGGCGCAATTAATTGTTCCAGCATACGGGGCTTAATAAAAGGCTCATCGCCCTGCAAATTAATAATGATATCCATATCGGGGTAGCGCCCGGCAACGACAGCCGCCCGATCAGAACCGGTTTGAATGGCAGGATCCGTCATTTCCACGTCTCCGCCTATGTGATGGATCACGGAGGCGATTTCCTCAGAATCCGTGGCTACCACGACCTTAGACAGGGGCTTACAGCGCGAGGCATTCTCATAGACCCACTGAATCATCGGCTTCCCTTGGATCGGTAAAAGCGGTTTACGGGGTATACGAGTGGACCCGATGCGGCTGGGAATGACACAGAGTACGTTCATGGTGGCTCAATGGGGTTAGACAAATAATGGGCGTAGTGTGCAGGATCTAAGGCCTTTTTTCAAGAAAAACGTCTCTTTTTCAGTCCCCCAAAAATAAAAAGAAGTAGGTTTTACCCTACTTCCTAATTCACAACAAACAGCAAAAAGTTATTGTCTAATTTAGTTAGGTAACCTACTAATTAACGGCGTTTAGCTTTTTTTGCCTTTCTTTTTTTAGCAGGTTTTCTTTTTGCTGATTTACGTTTAACTTTTTTAACTGCTTTAGCTTTCTTTGCTGCAGGTTTAACTTTTCTGCGTCGTTTTTTCATGGCTGCTGTTTCCTTTGTGAATGGTATGTGAATAAAATTAACATTCGTACAAAGATAAAACTATTGGGAATATTACTAAAAATTACTAGAATATAATTCGTTGTATAAGGGTTTACCCTAAGTCCAATCAGAAAAACCAGTATTATCCGGAGCCTGACGGCCTGCCCATGGCAAAATTGACGTTCCTTTCCCACCCAGAACCCATTTTCCAGGCATAAGCTGAGGGCTGGCCAGTTTGAGGATTCACTTTCAGCATTAAGGTGCCGATGCCTATTCCAGAATGGCTGCGGGTATCCTCACTATGTCCTTGCGGTGCAGAATCAGTGACCCGAACCAGAAAGGCGCCAGGTGTCTTGACCGGTTTGTCCATAACAACCATCACGTGACCGGTGGTGACGGTCCTAACAACCCGGCGATGATGACGATGATGAACGACATGCGTTTTAGTATTTCGAAAAACTAAAATATCACCCGCCTGCAATTGATCAACCGCATTCACTTTGTTCCAGAAATTTTTAGGATCGTATGAGAGTTGGTGAAAAAAATTATAATAGTGTTGTGAGGTCGGTTTGTAGGTGCCTGTCGAATTCACCAAGCTTGAGTAAGCCTGCGGATTCACGGTTTGTAAAATATTGTCGACATAAGTAGAACAATCGACAATATAAACCCCACGTTCGCTATCAAAATGCGTGCCGCCTAGCTTGTAACTGGAATAATGTAAATTATCGACTGTTTTATTCACGAAATCGACCAGACGTTGTTCCACGGTGCTGGTAAATCCATGAGTAGGCGCCGTAATCGCACGTAAGTTATTTTCGAAGGCTGGAAAAACGGTGCTAGCTTGGCCGTTGTTATTATTCAATTGCGCAAAGTACAAACTCATAGGCGCGGATGCAAAAAGTGGTCCGCAAAAAAGACTGAAAAGGGTAGCGAGGGTTAATTTTTTTATAAAAGAAAAAAACATGCTGCGCGCGCCAGTCTAATGCGAATCGTTATTGAGCTGGTTCATATTGGTATCGATGGTTCCATCTTTGTGTTTGATCTGGACCATCTTGGACCCATCTGGCATGGTAACAACCGTTTCGACATCGCCATTTGGAAGGGTTTTTTGAGTGTAATTGGCTGTCTCGTCTGCAAAAACGTAAGTTGCAAATATCATACTAGAGAGGAGTAATGCATAAGCGATAATCTGTCGCATGATTTTTTTCCTTATTTTTTGCCAAGTCGAATCATAGACGAAAAGGGGTTTTAGGACAAGGCATAGGGAAAAACCAGCAATAATTAGCCTAATAAGCCGTTCTTAAGCAATTCTTAAGCAAAATACAGTAGAATATTTGATCAAAATATTCACAGGTATCTCATGCTAAGGCTTTTTAGTGCTCCAAACAGTTATAAACATTATTCTACCGCTTTGATGCCGAAGCCCTATCATTCGCTTGAGGAAGTGGCTGAAACAATAAAAAACAAAGACTTAGCCCGTTTTAATCGCTATTTATCGGAAGATCCGGGTCTTTTTACCCGGCAAACCCATCAAACCGTGGCTCATTTAGTAGCCATGCATACCGCCGATCCCAAATTTGCAACCGCATTGGGCGTTCATCTGAAAAAACACAATAAAATGCATTTTCTGTTGCAAGCAGACAGTTGCGGTAATTTGCCTATGCACTATGTGGTTAGTGAAAATCGAAGTGCAATGGCAAGGGCCCTTTAAATCTGATGGATGATAAAGATCGGCCCGATGCGGTTAGGACCATCAATAATCGAGGAATCAGTGCATATCGTATTGCGCTCATGTTTAAAAAAACCGGAATTGAATATCACGATCCGATCGAAGCCATTTTAAAGCGCTACGCATTTCGTGACACTATGAAGCCGCTCAATGAATTATTAGTGAAAGAAAAAGTGATAGCGGATTGTCCGGAAGCGAAGACGAATCCTAGGTTAAAACGCAATCTGGAATTAGCGACTGATATTGCCAATGAACTTCGTAGTATTCCGGAATTAAAGTCCACCTCCCATACTTCAGCAAATGGAAAGGAAGATCTGCAGGAGTCGAAAGCGATAAAGAAGGCGTTACTGGAGTTTGAATTAGTCTGTACTGTTTTTCCTGCTGCCTTCGGTCACTGTTTGAATTTAGAAAAAATGATAATAGATAAATATGATGAAATCATTAGTAAATACAAATGGGCTAACTGTTCCAAATTAGCTGTTGCAGCCTTAAAACGTTTACGCGAAAAAGCACCCGACCTCAAAGGTGAAGTGGTGAGGACTGAAAACGGTGATCATACGTATCTTGTGATTGATCGCAAGGAAGGTAGCGACATCCGAGATTTTAGCAAGTGGGGAGAAAATGCCGTTGTGTGCGATCCTTGGAGTGGTGAAGTATTTTCAAAAGATCAGATTCCTTCAAAACTAAAGTGCCACGACTACGTTGACAATGATAACATCGTCTATGATTATAATGTTAAGTTTCATAAGTTGGGGTTTGCAGTTGGTCTCATCGGAGAGGCACCAGATAAATTTACAGCAATGAAAAATGCGGCAGCCATCGGCGAACTCCAGTGTTTGAAAAAACTTTTAAGTGCGCAAGATATTTCGAAAAGTTTTTTGAATAAATTATTAATCGTTGCGATAGCGCATGAGCAATACCAAGCGATGGTATTCTTATTGATGCGTGGCGCTGAATTTAAAAACGAGGCTCATTGGGAACGCGCGATGAAGATTGTTCCGGAAACGGAAAAAGATAATTTCCAAAGAGATTTTAAAAATCCGTTTAAACCAGTATCACAGACTGAAAATGCGATGAGATTCACGCCCTAATTTTCTTGACATTCACTTCTTAAACTCCAAAAATAAAACTTTTTATTAACAGGAGTTTTTCATGTCTACATGTTCAGGTTGCATCAAGAGCGGAATCGTTGGCGGAATTATTTTATTTATCTGGAGTGCTATTTCCTGGATGGTGTTGCCTTGGCATATGACAACGCTGAATACGTTTAAAGATGAAAAAGCAGTTGCGACGGTGTTGACTGCCAATGCGCCACAATCCGGTGTATATGTGCTGCCGATGCAAGAAATGCAAGGCAATCAACCGTCAACGCCAATGCCATTTGTATTTACTTCAGTGCATCTGGAAGGCATGCAAGCTTCGATGGTGAAGCCCATGGTCTTTGCTTTAATTGGACAAATCATTTCGGCCATTCTCGTTGCTTGGTTACTTTCGAAAACCATGGGTCTTGGATATTTTAGACGAGTGGGTTTTGTTGTGATATTTGCAGTTGCGGCAGCGTTGCTTGCTAATCTTCCGTACTGGAATTGGTTTGCGTTTGATACGCATTATGTTTTGACCATGGCTGCCGATTTGGTGGTGGGTTGGTTTTTTGCTGGGTTGGCGATGGCGTTTTTCTATCGCAGATAGAGGATAAACCCGTCATTGCGAGAAACGCGCTAGCGTTTCGAAGCAATCTCATCATCGAAGAGATTGCTTCGCACATAAAACGTGCTCGCAATGACGATGACTTGTAAAAAAATTAAAAAATTCACAAAAAATATTTGACACAAAAATAAAAAATTGTTTTAATTGCCACTCTCATCTGTTTCATCTTTTTTCCTCCCAATTTTTTCAAAACGAAATTTCCAAAAATTTTTTTGCTATTCATTTTTTTCTAATCCTTAGTCAATAATAAATGGAGAACATCTATGAAAATCAAAACAGCCGTTACGATTGAACATAAAAGTTCTACAGCAGTCGATTTACCCCGATTCGGCATGGATCATGAAATGATGTTAATGCCAGGTGCAAGTACTTGTTCCACCATCGGGTCTTCATGTAGTTGCTCTTCCGGTATGGTTCCTGTCAAAGCGTAAAAAAAATATTCCCGCGGCAACCCCGCGGGTTTTTCTCCCTAAATCGGAAATCATTCTATGATAAAAAATGAAAAACAAGATTCCTATTTATTAAGTTCTGCGATTTATGAAAATAGTTATAGTGCAATGGTACCTTGGTTGCACTCAATTGGTTTACAAAATCATGGGTTACACTTTCGCGAGAATAGTCGACATTATTCGCTTGCTGAAGATTATCTGATTAATTCCAAAAATGTGAGGCATGATCTCGAGTTCGATCATTCCGTTCGAAAATATCTGGAAGATACGGGCGTTACGATGGTTTCGTTATCTGGGCAGGAGGAACTGTCGCATCAGAAAATAACGCTTCCTGAAAGCGTGCCGCTCAATTTAGCGTTGAGTGAAGCGATGCGGCTTAGGCGGAGTAAGCGGCATTTTACAGGAGATGCGATTCCGTTAAATTATCTGGCAACTCTGTTGCGCGCCAGTAATGGGATCAGTTACCAATCGCGCGTGCAATTGATGAACGGCGGCAATGTTACCTTGCATGCAAGGACGGTCTCCAGCGCCGGTGCGCTGTATCCAATTGATATTTATTTCGCACCCTTAAATGTTAATCCGATCGCAAAAGGCATTTACCATTATCATCCTCGAGCCGATGCTGTGACTGCAATTGATGATGAAAAATCCATTAAAAAATTATTAAAAACTTTTTCGGCCCCTGAAGAGTTTATTTCCATCTCGCAAGCGGCTGTCATCGTGGTTATCACCGCAAAACCCTGTAAAACCACACGAAAATATGGCGAAAGGGGATTACGTTTTGTTCTGCACGAAGCAGGGTCGATTTCACAAAATATTCATCTCGCGGTGGCAGGCCTAGGATTGGGCAGTATCGATTGCGCCAGTTTTTATGATGATGAAATGGCGACTGCATTGAATCTTAACAGTCAATTTGAAATTCCTCTCCATTCAATAATTATCGGCGTTGACGCCTGAAGGAAAAATATATGTTTTCACCCAAAAATCATTTACGAGTCAAACCTCACTTTTCGATAGTCGCGCATAGTCAGGACCATGTGGAATTGCGTTCAGGCGTTTGGAATCCCACATCGTATGTTTTTTCTGATGAATCGAAAAAAGGGTATTTATTTTCTATCATCAAGGGTCTTGATGGGCAAAAATCACCGGCTGAATTAGCCGGTCAATTTAATATTCCTCGTTCGCAAGTGGAATCCCTAATTGACCATTTGCAACAAGCAGGCGTTTTAGAAACCGGATCGGACAATATTTATGATTTATATTTAAATCAAGTTTCCCCTTTATTTAAATATTCGGGTGCAGAAAATTCAGATGAGGCGGTTTTTATCACAGGCGATCCTGAATTTTTTGTCCCATTAAAAAATATGCTTGCAAGCACTTTAAAAAATGAAATTATCTGCGATGATAAAAATGAATTACAAAAACTAGAATCCTCCAACGAGAATTGGCTGCATGATGGATTGCTGTGCCAGGAAATGATTAGCCAATTTGAGCATTATCGAAATCGGTTTGTGATTTTTATTCAAAAAACACCGAATCCGATATTAACCAGTAAGTGGAATCGGATTGCGCGGGAATTACAGATTAACTGGATTCATGCGGCGATTGACGGGCCCTTTCTTTTTATTGGCCCGACATTTCATCGTGAAACGCCATGTTATGATTGTTTTGAAACGCGTATCATGATGAATTTGCGTGAATATGCGAGTTATCAGCGCTATAAATTTGCCCTCGTTGAAAAACAAGTCACAAAAAATAGTTTCCCCCTTGATCCTGCGGTAAAAAATTTATTGATTTCTCATGTCGCTCTGGAATCCATGAATTATTTATTAACGCGGTGTAATTTTACGACAGGCAAAGTGTTGTCAATTTATTTGCCGACGATGGAAATTGTCTTTAACGAAGTATTACGCCATTCCGCTTGTCAAACTTGCGGGACGCATGTGTTGCGTGATGGTCATCAACTTTATTTTGATATTCATACTTTGTTGGAGGATTAAATGAAAACGGATATCCGGACCAAAGATAATTTATTACGTTTTGAAACCTCTCGCCTAATGAATAAAATGATGAATCCCCTCTGCGGAATTAGTCAGCAATTGGGATTTGTCCATCGCAGTCGATATGAGCCTGCGCTTTTTACGGCAGGTGCTGATTTGGCTGGTGTGCATGTTTTGTTAAATGCACCGCCGCCGAAAAGAGGGGCGTACCACATTGGTGGCAGCGGCATTTATTTTGATGAAGCCGTAATCCGATCGCTTGCGGAATCCGTTGAGCGATATTCGCAACTTTTAGGAGATAAACTCAATAAGTTTCCTAAAAAATTCTGTTCATATGATGATTTGGTTTATCAGGGTGAAAAAGTATTGCCTGCCTATAAGATCCATTATTTTTCTGAGGAACAATTAAAGCGAAAAAGGTTCCCTTTCAAAGCATTCGATAAATCAGAAGGGTATACCTGGATCAAAGTGCATTCGATTTCTCACTATGAAGATGTTTGGATTCCCATTCAGTTATTGATAGTGGGTTATGAGATTAAGAAATCGCTAGGGGAATCTTGGATCAATTCCGCTGTGACAACGGGAACTGCGACGCATATTAATCATGTGCTTTCAATGCGGAATGCGTTACTGGAATTGATTCAAATCGATACGGCAATGGGGCATTGGTATACGAGCTACGAAATCACTGAAATTCAAATGGATCACCGCACCGCAGAGTTAGAAAAATTAATAAATAAAAATCGAATTGCTGAATTTCATCCGCAATTTTATTGGCTGCCAAATCCAGACCTGCCAGGATTTGTGATTGCTTGCACGATCAGAAAAAATGCTATGCCGTATTTTTCAATTGGATTAGGTGCGGATCTTAAATTGAGTTCAGCTATGTACAAAGCCTATCTTGAAGCCGTCGGTGTTTCGCAATTATCGAAAATTCTATTGTTAGATGAAAAATTAAATGCGACCGAAGCTAACGTTGACACAGGACAAATGTTTGATCTTGATAGCAATGTTGCCTGGTATGCGAAATATAAAAATAACCCGAGAATTGACGAGCGGTTTAATTCAACTTATCAGACTCGCGCGAGCGATTTACCGGCGGATGATTTGGATTTGCCTCATCAACAACTCAAAAAATTAATCAAAAGTTTTAAAGAGACAGGCAAAGAACTTTTCTTTGTTGATTTAACCGCACAGGAAATCCTGGATTTAGGATTGACCGTCTCACGCTTATGGTCCCCCGATACCTTAAGTCTCTCGATTCCAAGTGCGGTACCGATGGAGCATCCACGTTTCCAAGTATATGGAGGGATTCAACATGATGATCCACACCCTTACCCCTAACCAAAATTTGTTGGCTTTAACAACGGTTGGGATGCTTTCGAGTGGGAGTTTTGTGATTCCTTTGCATGTACAAAGACGGATTGCAACCCTGATTACGGATAATTTAATTAAAATTCACGTTTGGGTGAAAGCCTTTATTGTCCTGTTTGGGTTGATGTACATTTCGCCGCTTTACCTTTTTTCATTCAAGCTTGCCAGGGAGGGCCTCAGCTTGGTGGTGGGAATGTTAGTTGGGTTGATTTTTGTAGCGAGCGCGATATTTTTACATCGTTATCTCGCTAGAAAAAAATCCAGAACTGACAGGCGGTTTTCAAGAACGGTTGCTTCCAATGATGCGGGCTGGAAAAAATATTTTACCCAAATTAGTCTGTATGAATTACTGGTGATCGCGGTTTCAGAAGAATTTATTTTTCGCGGATTTCTAGTTTATTTTGCATTCTATAATGCTGATTTTTTATCCCGAATCATTATTTTGTGTGGTGCAAATTTTATTTTTGGTTTTTCGCACATCACGATGGGATGGTTACAAGTGATAGAAAAATTAATTTTTGGTTTTCTCTTGCTGTTCTTGACTTTATTAACGGGAACGATAACAGGCGCCATTGTAGCGCATTGTATTTTAAATGCAAAAGCCTGGGGAGAACGACAATGGTAAATCCTGATTGGATTATTGTTTGCAAATTTATTCTCGGGCTTTTGGTTGTTTATTTGTATTATCGATGGATTAAAATGGCGCTTATCAAACTTGCGCCAACCATTGCGCATTTTTTTAAACTAACCAAACACTATTCATTGTCTACAGCCAGTGGTGCTGTCGAATTGCCATTGATTGCTGTTTCGCATTTTATTTTTTGTGTTTTCTTGGCTAGGTGTTTGCATGTCTCTTTGTTCCAATTTTCTTTATTTAAAATCAGTTTTTATTATTTCATTTTGGCAATCTTGTTGGGCATTGGGATGATGGGATTTTCAACCTTACTTTGCCAAGCGGGGATCGCCATTTTTCAGCTTTTTTCTCCGAGTGAATCGAAACCCATTGAATCTTGGGTGGCGCTGGCAAAGGGTGGGTGGCTGCGCCATCATTCGCACACCTTGCAAGTGTTACCGTATTTTTTAGCCCTGCTTTTTATTATGTTGCAAATTGCTAGCGAAGAGATGGTGTTTCGAGGCGTTTTTTTAAAATATTTTTTAAGCTTTGGAAAAATGACGGCGATTATTTTAAGTACCGCGTTATTTGTGCTGATGCAAAAATTTTTTATGCCAAGTCGTCTTAGCGCCATGTTCCCCATGATGGGCGCATTGGTCATGGGGTTGGTCCATGCTTTTTTGTATACGCGACTTTTTTTATTAATGCCTTTGATTGTTGCTCATTTTGTCTTTTTCTCTTTTTCTGTTTTGTGAGGTGAATTATGAAATTTGGATTATCGTTTTTACCGGATTCTGAACCCAATAAAAAAACCGCGCCTGAATATTTTTCCGAAATATTTGAACTTTGTCGAATTGCCGATCAGGAAGGGTTGAATTCGATCAAAATGACTGAACACTATCTTCATCCTTATGGTGGATATTGCCCGAGTCCGCTGGCTTTTTTATCGGCGGTCGCAGCGCAAACCAAACAAATTAGACTGATGACAGGCTGTATTTTGCCGGTTTTTCATCATCCCATTCAAATTGCGGCAAAAACCGCCATGTTAGATGCGATAAGCAATGGTCGAGCCGATATTGGTTTTGCTCGCGCTTATTTACCTTATGAATTTGATGCGTTTGAAATTGAGATGGATGAGAGTAGAGGTCGTTATGAGCAAACGATTTTGACAGTACTTAAGCTCTGGACGGAACCTAAAGTATCCGTTAACACACCGTTTTTTAATTTTAAAGATGCTGTTAATTTTCCATCGCCCGTTCAAAGACCTCATCCGCCTGTGTGGGGTGCGGCGGTCAACTCAAGGCAATCTTTTTCCTGGATTGCGGAACAAGGATTTAATTTATTAATGAGTACCCCGCCAGGTCCTTTAGAATCTCTAAAAGATCGGATTGATGTTTATCGAGAAAGCTTTTATTCAGCACCTCAAAATACTAACAAAAAACCGCAAGTCGCGATAAGTGTGCCGCTTTTTATTGACGAAAATCCGAAAAAAGCCATTGCTGCCAGCGAAAAATATTTGCAAAATTATCTGGATGTCTGGGCGGATGCAGCCGATGCTTGGTCTCATCGGTCTTCGAGCGATTATCCAAAATATACAGGGCTTGCCTCTGTGCTTCGGGCTAACACACCTGAGCTCATGCGCGAACAAAAACAAGCGTTAGTTGGTTGCCCCGAGCATATCATTGATGGTATTTTGGCAATCAAAGAAATTTTGCAAATCGATTATATTTTGTGGCAAATCGACACGGGCAGCCAACCCATTGAAATTGCAAAAAAGAGCTTGAATCTTTTTACGCAAAAAATTCTTCATAAAGTTGCTTAAGGAATAGATATGTCCGAATTTTTTAAAGCCTGTCAAAAAACCGTTTTTATTGCGATGCCCATGGTTGCTACTAACTTAATTAGCGCTCTCATGGGCATCATTAGCATGTTTCTCGTTTCATTGATGGGGCATGAGGCATTAGCGGCGGGTGCGCTGATTTCTAGTTCTTATTCTTTTATTATGATGATTGGCATTTCTTTTTTAATTCCTGTCAGCATCATGATTGGTCAATCGCGCGGTGCGGGCAATCTCCCTGAAATCGGGCGGTGGGTGCAGCATGGATTTATTCTTGCCATGTTACTCGGCTGTGTGCTTAGCACAATCATGTTAAATATGTATCCGCTCTTAATCTTTTTCAGGCAACCTCCAGAGATTGCAAAAATTGTGGCGGGATATTTTCATGCGCTTTCTTTTGGAATTTTTCCAATCATGCTCGCCACGATTTTAAATCAATTTTTAAATGGCATATTAAAACCCAAAATGGTAACGCTATTTTCGTTGATATCGTTACTCGGCAACACTTTGCTTGGTTTTGCACTTGTAAAAGGGAAATGGTTTTTACCCGCATTAGGTGTCGAAGGTGTGGCTTATGCGATTGCCTTCATGTCTTGGTTGATGTTGTTTGTTTTATTCATTTACATCGCGCGAACTAATGAATTTAAAAAATTTCAGATTTTTTCATTACTTTTACCGTCAAAAAATTATTTTAAAAAATTGCTAAACATGGGTTGGCCCATGAGTGTTCAATACGGTGTTGAATTACTTGCCTTCACTATGATTACCTATTTGATGGGAACCTTGGGGCCTGTGGCGCTCGGCGCTCAACAAATTACGCTGCAATGTGCCATGATCCCGATCATGATTGTTGTTGGGATTTCGCAAGCCACTTCAATTTTGGTGGGTCAAGCATTTGGGCAACGAAATTTTAATCAAATCATGCAGCAGTTCCACGTCGGTCTTTTTTTAGTGGTGCTGACCATGTTAACCATTAGCGAATGTTATTGGCATAGGCCCGATTTTTTTATTTCTATTTTCCTGGATATCCATAATCCGGTTAATCAATCGATAAAAGAATTATCTGTCATATTATTATCGATTCTGGCTTTTACCCAGATTTTTGACGGTATCCGGAATGTCACGACGTCCGCCTTGCGGGGTCTTGGTGACATGCGTTTCCCTATGATGATGGGCGTTCTCTCGTGTTGGGTGATCGCGATGCCTATCAGCTTATTATGCATGTTGAAATGGGGGGCGGTCGGTATACGTATTGGTTTTTTAATTGGCATTTTAACGGGGGCTATCGTATTAGTGACCCGATTTTATCAAATCAATAGCCTTAAGGAACAGTGTATAATAGAAGCATAAGCAGGAGGTTTATATGAAAAATATAAGCTATTGCTGCCTGTTATTGCTGCTATTGATTTTCCAATCAGTGGCTTTGGCCACTGAAAATTATGTCGTCGATGAATCCATTGATGATCAAATTTTCATTATTAATGGTACGAAATTTACCGCTCAAGATGTGTGCCTCAATGTTAAGCCGGGCGACGAAGTCTATTTTACCCAAATCGGTCAGCGCGACCCTTTTAATGGTTGTGCGGAAGCGGAATTTATTAACCTCAGTAATCAAGAGCTGTGCAACGTCTGGTGCGAATAAGTCCTAGATTTCTATATTAAAATCGTTTAATAATATTACAATTCGTAGAATTCATAGTAAACAATCTGTGCATTGGAGCCGGAATGTTGCGTCAAGACGTTGAGGAATTTTATCGCGTATTAACTAAAGCCGCATATGATGACAGCTTAGTTAAAATAATTAAATCGAAATTTCAGGATTATTTACAACCATTCTTATCCGCGGATGCAAAAACCAGTGTCAATCCTAAATTTCTCTGCGATTGTATTCGATCAAGAAAATCAATCCTAGGCGAAGCGCTCGCGAATCGAATGATTGATGCAATAGAAGATAAAAAAGGCCAACCTTTTCGCGATTTATTTAAAAATTCAGAAGTCAGACAAGAATTTTTGCAAACCCTACATGATATTCATCGTGATGGTTATCTGTCACGGCCAACAGCAACAGCCGTGGTTGCAACACGTGCAAAAGAATATTCTTTTCCGCTAAATTGTTATACGTCTTTCACTTTATCAGAAAGTTTATACCAAGAAGCCTGCTTTCATGTGCATCAAGATCGTTATCTGCTGGCGATTGAGTGTTTTAGACAATTAATGGAATCTTTGAGTCTTGCTAAACAGCAAGAAACAATGGAATTACCGAAATATATTTATGCTTATGCAAAAGCATTAAATAAGTGGGCTATAAAATTACAGAAGCAAAAATTATTAGGCGAAGCGCTAAATTATTATCGTGCAGCCGAAGATATTCTAAAAGAAGTTGCAAAAACATCATCCTATTGTCGGGATCAGCTCAATCTTGTCAGGAATAATTTGGCATTCTGCTTGAGTGAGCGAGGCAGCCATTATTACAATATTGCCGAATGGGAAAAAGCAATTGATTATTATTGTGAAGCATTACAAGTTTTAGCAATGGTTCCAAAGCAAAACCGAATCAACTATGAACAGCGTTTGCAAAGCCATCTCCAGCGAGCGTTAAATAAACATTTTATATTTGTCATGAATCAAGCAGTGACATGCTGCGAACAAGAAAAATTATTGGATAGTCTAGATTTACTGCGTAGATTCATGGAAAAAATAAAAAAATGTTGTGAATTTTTAGGGCCGAAGCTTAGCATTAACCTAGAAATTAAACGTCAATTAGCAGCAGGGCTTAATGCGGCTGCAGCGGAATGTTTTCAAAAAAAGTTTTTTGAATCAGCGATGCAATATTTAAATGAAGCAATCGCTTTGATGAAAGAATTTTCTTCACAATGGAGTGAAGAAGATAGAAAAAAATATCAAGAATATGTTAACAATCTTAATATTGTTCATAAGCTACATCTCCAACATTGTTTCAGTCAGGGCATAAAGTGTTATGATACGATGGATTATCCCACTGCAGTCCAATTTTTTCGATTGGCGATTAAGGTGGGCAAACAACATCCGGATTATAAAGAAGAGGGGCTGAGTGAATGCAAAAAATATCTGGCAAAAAGTCTTTTTAAAGTGGCAAAATCGTTTTTTTGTCAGAGACAATTTCAGGATTCCATTGTTCATTTCGAAGAATCCAATCAGATTTGCGCGGAGATGAAGGTGCAGTCGCCATCGAGAGGGAAAGCTTTTTTTGAATTTTTTGCGCCTTTGTCGCCAATGCCAGAATTAAAATTAGATGGGGCAGCTTCCTTAAAAGCGGCACCTAGACGGAAATCGCTTGCTGATTTGAAATATAATGCGACAGCAGCGCGTGTGGCGCCGCAACGCCGTCGATCTTTTTCTTAGAAATACTTACACTTTTTGTCGTTTGGTAGCGGGTTCTTGAACCTCTGCTTTAGATGACTCGGTTTCGCTTGAAGTTTTTTTTTGAATTCCTTGATTGTTGTCTGCTTGCGTGGGTTTATCTTTGTCTTCAAGAGGTTCACCTTCGACTCTTTTACGTTTTTGACCGGGCTTGGGTTCTTTGATGGCAAACCCGGCGCCCGTTAAAAACGCTCTTAGCGTTTTAAAAACGTTACCTGATTCCCTTACATGAGGAAATGCAGCCATTGCGCCTGCTTGATCCATTGCTGTCAGATTTTTCATTTCAGCAGGAAATTGGCCGGTATAACCTGTGCCACCGTGGCCAGTGACAATGATTTTGAAATTAATGGGGTCTTGGCCTTTTTGTCTACGTGATTCGTTGTAATCATTCAAAAAAGCATTAATTTCCAGAGCAGAAGAAACATTGTCCCCGCTATATCCAAAATTAAAATCCATCAGGAGACAAACGACATCATCTTTTGTCAGTTGATCGAATTGATTCTTTAATTCTTTTTTCAGTGCAATAATGGCTTGGTCTTTTAGGTGACTCCATTCGTTCCCCGTTTTTTCTTGTTTATTTTCGTCAGTGGGCTTTAATTCTTTTTTCACAGGGACAATATCACTTTCATTACAGATTCGATCAATTATCCGAGGGCCTGGAATATCTTTATTATGTGTAATTTGTAAAAAATGTAAATTGGGCATGGTCGCACTCTCGTCATTATTATCTATTAATTATAACATAGGATCGCCCGCCATCCCCGCGAAAGCGGGGATCTTTCGAGAGATCCCGCTTTCGCGGGGATGGCTGATTGGATATAATTAAGTGTCAAAAACCTTTAAAAAATGAGAAAAAACATGAGAAAAATTTTATACGCTACACTTCTTTTTTTGTTAACCCAAAGCGCCTTTTGCGCAATCCCTTCAAAACTTGCAGCCAGTCAGCAACTTGTTCTCGTGAAATCATCCGATTGGAATGATAACCATGCTACTTTGCAGCGTTATCAACGCGATACTCATCACCAATGGGAGAAAATCGGTGCGCCAATTCCTGTGATGATTGGTAAAAATGGAACCGCCTGGGGTGTTGACCAGCAAGGCAATAATGACTTAGGTCCCATAAAAAAAGAAGGCGATGGACGCACACCGGTTGGCATTTATACCATCGGACCGCTTTTTGGTTTTGCAGCGCAACCTGAAAAAACCATGCATTCAGAATATTTTCCGCTGACCGATACCTCTATTTGTGTCGATGATGTGAAATCGGTCTATTACAATCAATTATTAGATAGCGCAAAAGTACCAACTCCTGATTGGAATTCGGGCGAAAAAATGCTTACGGTTCCCGGTTATAAATGGGGCAGTCAGGTGCAATATAATTCTTATAAACCCGTTGTTGGAGCGGGTTCGTGTATTTTTATTCATATCTGGAAAGGGCAAGATATGCCAACTACAGGTTGTGTTGCAATGGATGAAAATAATCTTTTAACTGTATTGAATTGGCTAAACAGAAATAAAAAACCGGTGCTTTTGGTAATACCCGCGCCGGCTTTTAAAGAGTTGCAATCATCCTGGAAGTTGCCTTAAGTATCTAGATGATACTGATGCAATTTGCGATGAATCAGTGGCGCAAACATAATACCGATCACAGTGATATAAATAAAATTACTGATGAGAGAATAAAATCCGCAAAAAATTTTGGCGGATTTTGTTGTGACGTTGGTAATGGTCCCAACGGATGATAATATCATCGCTGCATTTGAAAATGCGTCCGTATGGGATTCGTTATCGAGGAAGATCAGTCCAAGCATGCCAATGATCAAAGTGACAATGATCAAAATCATACCGAAGGTGAAACTGGCTCCCAAGCGCAGGATAAAAAGCGATTTAGGCGCGAGCCCTTGATGCATTTTTTCATACATAATATTCCTCCCTGAATTTTTTATCTTACAGAAAATATAAAAAAATGTAAGAAATTTTTCTTGCAAAAAATTCAAAATTTGTCAGAATGCAACTCGCATTCTCATTGTTACAATTCGTAAACCCTCTTTTTTTTGGATTTCTTTATGAAAAAAATTATAATTTTATTATTTCTATTTATGGCCGTCAGTGCAAAAGCGGATGTTTGTGATGATTTATATAATAATCTGCCTGATTCTATCAAAGAAAAAATTGCAACCCTCAGTTGGATTGATGTCAATTCCAAAGGCGCTCAAGATAAATGCCGCTTTGTTATTAGATATTATCCCTGCAACACATCCATTCAAGAACAATTGAATGAAACTCTGCCAGATTCTATCACTGATGCATCAACCAATTGTTCTTTTGTCTCACAAGGTAAACATAAGCACACCGAAGGGTATTGCACGCTGGAAAATGTGGTTGCGCAATGTGAAAGCTAATTCGTTATTTATGCTGGCACTGTTCGCAGAAAACAGTGCTACGCTGTCCGATTTTTTTATTTTTTAATTTTGTTTTGCAAATTACACAGGGCAGCCCTGCGCGTCCATACACTTTTAAAAACTGGGTAAAATAACCGGGTTTGCCATCGCTGTTTATAAAATCTTTTAAGGTGGTTCCCCCTTGCTTGATCGCCTCACGAAGAATTTTTTTAATTGATTCAGCTAATAATTGATAACGTTTTAAAGAAATTTTTGACGCGAGGGTTTCGGGATGAATTTTTGCCATGAAAAGCGCTTCTGCGGCATAAATATTGCCAACGCCGACAACAATGGCATTATTCATTAAAAAATTTTTAACAGAAATCTTTCTGGATTTGGCTTTATCAAAAAGAGATTTGCCGGTGAATGATTTTTCCAGAGGTTCTGGCCCTAAATTTTTTATCAGCGGATGAGATGAAATGGGTTCATCAGTCCACAAAATGGCACCGAAGCGTCTTGGGTCATTAAACCGCAATATTGTCTGATTTGAAAATTTAATATCTGCGTGATCATGTTTTTTAGGTGGAAAATCATGGGTTAAAATCCGTAAACTGCCAGACATGCCTAGATGAATAATTAAAGTCCCGTGTTCAAACTCGATCAATAAATATTTGGCGCGGCGGTGAATATTGTTAATTTTTTGATTGACCAATTTTTCAGAAAGATTTTTTGGAACGGGCCAGCGAAGCGTTGGGTGCCGAATAATAATTTCTTTGATTTGCTGATGAATAATATGAGGTTTAATCCCATTTAAGACGGTTTCAATTTCGGGTAATTCTGGCATGGTGGAAACCTGGACTCTACAAAGAAGCCTAATTTAACCCATGGTCCTTTTTGAATCCAGAGAAACTGTACGAGCATGTTTCTCTTCTGGTGCTAAATCGGGTAATAAATAGGCACCCGCTTCCGCTATTTGACCATAGAGTTTTGCAAGAATTTTTTCGTAATCTCGTTGTGGATCAAATGTAGAAGTTTGTACATCTAATTTATCACTGGAAGGGGGTTTTCTAAAGCGCTCCGGAAACAATTCCTGCTCATAAATTCGTTCCACTTGTTCATTGATATCAGGAGGAATTTTTTTAGCACCAAATAAACCTAAATATGGTCTTGGGATACGGGCGATGATCTCCCTTTTTATCGCCGCTTTTCTGGCTTCCATCTTTTCGCTGATATGTAATTCTTTATCCTTTTGAGCAAATGTTGCTGCATCCACTTTCCCATTCCGCAAATCATTCCGTAATTTATAAAGTTCTATCACTTCATTCATTCTATGAAAACTTTTTATGTACATATGATCGCGTTCATTGCGGCTAGCGACGCTTTTTTCGTAAAGTTTGTCAATTTTTGAGTCTTTGACGAGTGTTTTTGATTCAAATTCTCCTTTACTCAAATTCTGTAATTTCATCTTTTTGCCAGCGGTATCTCGTTTTCCTGCTTTTACATCTTTCCAATTTTGAATTTGTGCTTGAATTCGTCCTTGTAATTTTTCGACATCATCAGCCGTTTTTAATTGGTAAGATTTTCCGGACCAAGCGGTTAATATTTGTGTTTTATTGAGACTACCTAATGTTCTGCGGTAAGCAACTTCTGCATTAAAACTTAAGCGGGCAAGATCTTTGTTTAATTCCTTTAAGTGATCTTCTTCCATTTCGGTGTCAGCTTTTTTTTTCGGTGGTGGGGCGAATTCGTTTAATTGCTGTTGACGCTTAAGAAAAGGCGAGTAAGCATCCCAAAATCCTAAATGAGCTTTTCGATCATCAGACATAAAGACCTCGTTTAAAAATCGCTGTCTTTTAGTTATTATAGCTGAAATATTGAATCCGAATCGGCAACAGGGTTATTTTTCTATAATTATATGAATATACAAAAAAAAGAATTTGAATCAAATTATCTCTGGTTTCTTACCCTGTCTTACACGATGGTGATTTTGCTCGCCAACTGGTTCGACCCCCGATTAATTAAAATTTTCAATTTGACGACTGATGCCGGCACGCTTATTTTTCCACTGACATTTTTATTGTCGGATTTGATTACGGAAGTGTATGGATATAAACATGCAAGACGTGCGATCTGGTGCGGATTTTTATTTAATGCGATTTTTATTTTGTATGGGCAATTGGTGATTCGGCTGCCGAATCCGGATTATCCTACGCAAAATGCGGCATTTGATCTGTTACTCGCTGCCGATTTTCGGATTATTTTGGCATCGGCCGTAAGCTATCTTTCATCTGAACCATTGAATTCTATGGTGATGGCAAAATTAAAAATTAGAACGCATGGGCGGTATTTGGCTTTAAGATTTGTATTATCAACTGCACTTGCCGCAGGCGTGGATAGTTTTATTTTTGGTACCATTGCGTTTTATGGTGTCATGAGTAATCAAAATTTAATGTCTCTTATTTTGACCATGTGGTTAATAAAAGTGGCGATTGAAATGTTGGGCTTGCCGATTTCGATTAAATTAGCTAATAAATTAAAACAGCTTGAAAAACTGGATATTTACGATACGGGTACGCGTTTTAATCTATTTGCTTTGGATACTTCGTATTCGCAGAAAAATAATCATTACTGATCTGTTGCGTGAGAAAAGACTCTGCTAAACTCTTTTTTATGAAAATAAATGGCGAACGTGACATGACTGACAGTCCCTGCATTGGTGTTTGCAGCACCACCAATTTGGGGGATGATATTTGTATGGGTTGCGGTAGGACCGCAATGGAAGTCATAGAATGGAACGCCTATTCGGATGAGCAGAAAATTGCAATCAATCAACGTTTGAAAGAAACCGTATCATAAAATATTGCATAATGTGCCCTTTTTGGCGGTTGGCAAATTTAATAATCTAGTAAAATCAATCAGTAAAAAGTAAAAAAATCTTCCCAAAAATGCGGTAAAATATTCTTATAAATTAAAAACGAGGTGAATTATCATGAGACACGCTAAACTTCGACGAAGATATAATCACCATGCCAAACTGCATATCATTCCCGTTGTTATTAAAAAACATCCTTTATCAACGACCTTAGGTTTTGTGACGACACTGGGGGTCGCTTCGGGGATTGCTTGGTATATGTTAAAAAATAAATAAATTTGGAAAATGGGTGAAGCCAGTGGGCCTCTCGGTCACTGGCTTATTGCATTCTGGAAAAAAACACCGTAAGGTAAACTTTTTTAAACACACTTAATTGCTGTTATCCTGAACAAAGTGAATGATCTGCGTCATTGCGAGTCCTCGCGTAGCGAGGGCGAAGCAATCTTTAAAAGATTGCTTCGCCCGTCAAAAGCACGGGCTCGCAATGACGTACTCTCTTCACTTCGCTCAGGACGACAAAAATAAATAATATCATGAACGATTTTATCCACCAATTTGTTGTCACCGTTGCAATGTTGCAACAAAATCTGCAATTTGTTTTGCTGCTAATTGCTTGCTTGTATTTAATTCATATTCTGAATTGGAGCATCGGTTTTAGGCTTAATTATTTAGGCATTTATCCTCGAAAATTATTTGGCTTACCTGGCATTATTTTCTGCCCTTTTTTGCATGGTGATTTTAATCACTTATTTTTTAACTCAATTCCATTGTTTGTGATGGTCAGTTTTGTATTGTTAAATGGCATGGCTACCTTTATTTGTGTTTCAGTCATTGTGATTTTGTTAGGGGGTTTAGGCGTTTGGTTGTTTGGAAGATCCGCTTTTCATATTGGCGCCAGCGGTTTGATCATGGGTTATTGGTCGTATCTGTTACTTTCTAGTTATCAGCATGTAACACCGGTTTCGATCGCGCTTGCGGTTGTGTGTATTTATTATTTTGGTGGACTTATTTTTAGCTTATTTCCTGTGAAAGTGAAATCTTCTTGGGAATCTCATGTATTTGGATTTCTAGCAGGTATAGCGGCAGGGTTTCTTTGTCCGTTACTTCATTATTCTTTATCATATTTATCCACGCGTCCTGGAATCATATAAACAATCGTTGGCACGACTATCGTAAAAAATGCAAAACGAACATTCCAGTATGCGAGAAAAATCGCTGCAAGATAAAAAGGTGGTGCAACAAAAATTCTTCTTACGATTGCTGTGCGAATGGCGGGAGTAAAAATGTCCTTGTTTAAATTATAATATTTTGAACATTCTGCAATAATAAATTGTGCAAGACTCGCAAAAAGTAAATTAATCGAATAAAACAAAATGCTAGGCGCTTCATTTGGGTAAGAGCCTAATAAATTCGCAGAAAAGGGAATAACGCAAACAACCATCAGATAAAAAATATGTGTCCAAAGATATTGACGATTTAAGCGTTCCAGTGCGCCAATCTGAAAACCCATCGCAACCCATAAAGTACCTAGAATAATAAAACTTCCGGCATAGATAAACAGTTTTTCCAAAATATGTGAAGTTAAAAATGCTGACATTTGATATTGAGATAATTCAGTTGGTAAGCGTAAATCTAAAATCAAAATAGTCATAGCGATGGCAAAGATCCCATCGGTTAGGCCTTCTAATCTTGAAATTTTCAGAATGTGTTCGTGGGCCATAATGACATCCTTGTAAAACGAGCTTAATATCATGTTAAAAGGTTAAAGAGATAAAATCAAACAGGCTTTTGTCAGTGTTCGAGTGCCATGTTACATCCCTGTAACAAAAATCTCAGCATTAACAATTCGCCATAGCTATAGCATGCAAACCGAATTGTGGAGCCGAGGAGGATCGAACTCCCGACCTTCACGTTGCGAACGTGACGCTCTCCCAGCTGAGCTACGGCCCCTCTGTGATGGATAACCTACCATAAAGACGAATACATTGTCATTCTGAGCGCAGCGAAGAATCTCTCTAATTTTGGCTGATCCTTTGCTTAGGATGACAAACTTAATTGTGCATGTGGCGCCGGCTGCACTTTTGCAGAAGATTTTTTATTGCAAAATACAAAACAGCAGCCGGAGGATTGAAAGTGTTGAGCGTATCGTTGTTCTGCCATGGCGTTGCAGTCGTCTAACTCATCTTCGAATCTATTTGCTTCTGCTTGTGTTTTCAATTTCAGCGCTTTGCAGTACATCCCACCATAAATATTCAGCACAATGCCCAGCATTTTTTCTACGAGTGCCGGTTGCTTTTTTTGCTGTTTTAATAATTTATCACAAGCATTTTTAATCGCTTTGTCTGTCGCTTTTAATGCAAGCAAGCTGAAATGATTCAGCTTAAATTCTCTTTCATACTCGGTTTGCGCATTAAAAAATTCTAATTGTTTCGGGTCTTTATCGATGCCAGCTTGGTTAGCTGCAATTTTGCGGGCTGAATCTCGTTCTGCTTTTGTGAATTCAAAAAGTTGAAAAATAGTCGGCGACATTCTCTGCTGAAAATCCATCAAGGTCGCGCCATTCGGAAAGCCCTCAAATTCACGGCCATTTTCCAATTTCGGAAAGGGATTAGCGTGGTGATCTAATAATAATTTTATTATGTTGTGTGACGGTTTGGGCCCGAAGACGGATTGAAGAGGGACTTGATCTACATGATTCTTGCGATTGGGATTGGCTTTTGCTTCCAGTAAACATCTCGCAGCTTCTACTTGACCGTGAGCACAAGCGAGACTTAATGCGGTAGACCCATTTTTAGCTTTCTTTTCAAGATCTGCGGGTGGATTTGTTTCTAATAATAATTTTATTATTTCAACATGGCCGAGCTCTGATGCAACATGCAGAGGCTGAGTTTGTTCAGCCGGTTGATTGATAGAAGCACCTTTCTTAAGTAAGAATATTACTAAGTCAACATAACCCCGTTCCGCAGCGAGGCTGAGTGGATTTGCCCCGGTACTATCTAATTGTTTATTGATATTTTCCGATGTTATTAATTTTTCCACATCGTTGGGTTGATGAAAAGCAATAGCCCAATATAATTGCTCGTCTTTGTTATCGCATTTTGATTCGCGAGATGAAAATATTTTTTGGGAATAAAAATAATCCCAAAAAGGTTGTGCCTGGGCGATGGGCAAAGAGTGGATAGCTTTGTCTAATTTGGCTTGGCAGGCTGTTCTGACATTAACCCTTTCGGTCGGATCAGAAACATGGTCCTCTAAAATCTGTTTGAACCCTTTAAAATTGGCCTGGCTTACATGGGGTAATAATAAGTTAATTAATTTTTCGTCTGACAGCGAAATTTTAATTTCCGCCGGCCTTCTTTTGCGCCATTTTTGAGGTTTCATGGCGATACGCATGGTTGGCAATGAATGCCGTTTAGCCCCGCCAGGAGTACGAATATGTGACAAGAGACCACCCAAGTAATATTTATTATTCGGCTGCTATCATAATGTATAAATATTGATCAGTCAATAGGTTATAATTAATGAAGTTTTAATCGACGGCGAATTTTACTTGTCAATAAATTAGCAAACATCAAGACTGAGACCCACCAGGTTCCATAGAGCGCTTTTTGATGCATACGATAAAGTGAGCGGTAGGCGAAGCGGGCGAATTTGCCTTCTATCATTAAGCTTTTGGTAATTCGGCCCATTAGATTGCCGACGGTTTCATAATAACTTAATGAAATTAATGAGCCGTAATCACGATAGTGATAAATGGGTAAAGGCTTATTTTTCAGGCTGTTTTGAATGGATTTAACTAATAGCGCGGCTTCTTGGTGCGCCGCTTGTGCGCGAGGAGGAACTGCTTTTCCTAATTTTTCATCAAAACAGTAAGCGCAATCACCCATTGCAAAAATTGCATCATCGCGTGTTGTTTGTAGTGTTGATTTCACGATTAACTGATTTATTTTATTGATTTCAAGATCAAGATGTTTCAAAAATTCAGGGGCTTTGATTCCGGCAGCCCAGACTTTTATTTCCGCGGGGAAAAATGTTCCGGAATGGGTGATAAATCCGTCTGGTGTTACTTCCTTCACTTGTTCTTTGGTATAAATTTTTATGCCGATTTTGTTTAATTGCTCTGTCACTAGATCAGATAATCTCTGAGAAAGTGCAGGTAAAATGCGATCAGCAGCTTCCAGCAGCACAAACGATATATTTTCGGGTTGAAAAGTCATGCCGTGTTTTGCCATTTGCCGAATGGCATAATGAAGTTCAGCTGCAAGTTCAACACCGGTTGCGCCACCGCCCACAATTGCAATAGTGATATTTTTTTCAGTACGATAGGGAAGTTGCATTAATGTTTTTAATAAATGCTGATGAAAAAAATTCGCTTGTTCAGTATTGTCCAGAAACAAACAATTTTCCCGTACGCCCTTGATATTAAAATCATTTGAAACGCTGCCGACTGCCATCACTAAAATATCGTAAGGGATAGTCCGCTCTGGAATCAAAATATTTTTATGGTCATCAAATACAGGGGCGAGATAAATTTCTTTTTTAGATCGATTAATTCCTTGCATGCTGCCTAAACAAAATTGAAACTGTTTTCGGACGGCAAAATTATAATAACTTAATTCATCTTCATAGGAATTTAATGTGCCCGCAGCAGCTTCGTGTAACAGCGGTTTCCATAAATGAATGGGTGAGGAGTCAACCAAAGTGATATTGGCATTTTTTAATTGATTAACTAATCCGGCAACCAGTTCGAGCCCCCCTGCGCCGCCGCCGATGATAACAATGTTTTTTTTCACGCTCAATTTTATACCCCGCTAGATCGTTGTTGTCTGTGTGCCGTGATGGAAGGTAGCGTTAGTGAATCTCTTTTTATTTCCGCGGCAATTTCATTAAATAAAAATGAAGGATGCTCTGACAGAATAATATCATCGCTCACAAAATCCGTAATCGTTTGCGGGACAGAATCAGGAAATCCGGCCAATCTTTTTTGGATGGCTTTTTCAATTGCCTCTGCTGCAAATTTATTTTTGAAAAACACATGCATATTAGTTACTTTTCCTGCTGCATTGGTAACCGATGCGAGAAAATAGGTGTGCGACAAAAAACGAATAAAATGTGCATGCAGCGTCTCTTGTTCACTTTTAGCTTCCCATGCTAGGGATACATCAAACCGCTGCAATGTTCCCTCCGATCTAATATCCCAAAGAACAATATTGCCTTCAGCCGAAGCTGAACTGACGAGTCTTCTGTTGCCTGGAATAGGCTGTAAGTGACGGATGTTAGCGGATTCATGTTCAGCTGTTTTGGTGAATCGCTTATTTTCAAAAACAAAACAGGCAATGGTTTTGCCATCCGTAATGATTAATCGGTTGTCGACCAGGCAAAATTGAACTTTGCTGCCTTTTCGTCTCGTTAAAAAATCGATGTCTAGAAAATCACAAACGTGATCGAGAGTATGGCCTGAAATTTTAAGAACAGTCACGGAACCATTTTTTCTGCCCAGAATTAATTTATTTTTTATGCTCCCGACAAAACAAACTTGGTTTCCTGATCCAGTCGATGTTTTATAAACTAAATAAGGCGGTTTTGCTAAGCGATTCAATTTGTAAACATAAACATGCTGATTTGGTTTCACGGAATTAACGACAGCAATGTCAGTTGAATTTAATGTAAAAATTTTTCTAGTTATAAATTGATCGATTGCATCACCCACTTTTTTAACGGGATCATACACGCCTTGTTTAATACTGTCCGTTCTCTCTGCAAAATAGATCACTTGACCATCGGGCAGTGCATGCAATCCAACCGATTTCTTTGATCTCGCTTTATATTGATGGGCGAGTCTTATTTCTCTGAGAATGATGTTTTGGCTCGGGTCATAAAGAATGGCTTGACCGCGATCCCAATATCCAATCAAAAATAATCCATGGGCTAAACGGACGCATGTTGCCATGTTTAATTCATACCATGAATCCCAACGAGGGGGTTGTTTGGTAGTGACAATTTTGGATTCGGATGTGCGATTTGCTAACATAGTAGGCTCATTAAATCAGATGCATTTGTTGATCATATTGACCAGGCATTGTACATGTTTTGATCCGCTTATGCAATTCGGGTGTCGTAAAAAATAGTCTGGGTTTTGGCATTAGACGGTAGATTTGGGGGCCGACAAAATAATTTTTTCTCCTTCACGCGGCGCAATACAACGCGTTTTGGACTGTCGGGATTCGAGTATTTCGGTCGCTTCCTCTAATTTAAATTTGATATCTTTATCAAACTGATCAGGATCATGATGATAGAGACAGAGGAGTTTCACCTTAGCTTTGTCCGCGATATCAGCTACCCGGTTCACTGAGGAGTGTCCCCACCCAATTTTCTGGGCATATTCAGAATCGGTATAAGTCGAATCCATCACTAAAACATCAGCTCCCTGGATAAAATGAATCAGACGATCCACATCGAATTGATTGTAATAAGGGACATCTTCCATATATAACTCATGATCAGTAATGTAACAAAATATTTGATTGTTGTATTGAATGCGGTATCCCAAACATTTTCCAGGGTGATTTAATAATTGGGTTTGTATTTGTATGTCATCAATATTAAACGTTTCTTCGGCAAGATCACGATAACTTATTTTTGCAGCAAATTCTTTAACCGTAATCGGAAAATAAATACTGTCCATTTGGTCAGAAATGATTTTTTCAATTTTTATTTCACCCGCCGGCGCGCCTAGAAATTCAAATTCATTTCCTTTCATATAAAGTGGTACAAAAAACGGAATGCCATTAATATGATCATAATGTGGATGTGATATAAATATTTTTGCCGATAGCGGAAAGGCTTTCTGTTTTAGAAGATGATTGGATAATTTTTTAATGCCAGTGCCTGCATCAAAAATAAAAAAATGTTTTTTTGCCAAACTGAGTGTCACGCAATTGGTATTGCCACCGTAAATAACGGAGTTTTCTCCAGGAACTGGCAGAGTTCCCCGCACGCCCCAGAATTGAATAATCATTTCTTTGTTAATAATTTCTAATAGATCACTAACAAATGTTTCAGGGTGCGCGGGTTTTGTTAAATAACCATCGACACCCATTTCAAAAGCGCGGCGACGATCAAATTCAAATACCTTACTGGTAAAAACAATAAATACCGGTTGTTGTTTCAAATTGATTTTGCGGACTTTTTGAAAAAATTCAAGACCATCCAATTCAGGCATCATGAGATCAGAGATGATGCAATCCGGTGCTAACGTTGCCATTTGATCCAGCGCTTCTTTGGGTGAAGTCATAACCGTGACTTGATGTCCTGCTTTTTCGAGAAGTGCTGCATGCGTTTCAGCGATGGCTTTGTCATCATCAACCATTAAAAAACGAAGTTGTTTTTCAGGATTGGCTGCCATTAATTGGAATCCTTTTCGACGGGTAAACGAATAATAAATTCTGTCCCTTTACCAGGTTCGCTCGTCACAGAAAGTTTGCCGCGATGTTCTTTAATAATATTTTGAGATAAAAACAAGCCTAAACCGGTGCCAAAACCTTCTGCTTTTGTTGTAAAAAAGGGTTTAAAAAGATTTTCAAGAACTTCTTTTTTCATACCGGGGCCATTGTCTTTGATGGATAATATGATTGAATTATCCTGGTATTTCGTTTTAATTATTATTTTTCCATCCGGTTTAGAATGTAATGCATGAATCGCATTTATTAAGATATTCATAATAACTTGATTGATTTTACCTGGATGGGCGTTTAAGGATGGAATGTCACCATATTCTTTAACAATTGAAACATTTCGTTTTATTTCAGAGCTTAATAAATTCAAAGTGGAGTCGATATTTCGATGTAGATCGGTCTTAACCATTTCAGGCTCATCTGCTCTTGCGTAAGCTGATAAATCGGCGATAATGCCCGCGGTTCGTTTAATGCCTTCATGAGTGGCAGCGATAAGAGTATCATTTTTTTCGTTTAGCTCATTTATTTCTTTTTTATCATTTTCATTTAGAGCGGATTGACCGAAAAATGTTAGAATTTGCTGAATATTTTTTTGAATGGTTTCGATATTGGCTGACATGGCATTCAATGGATTTTTAATTTCATGAGCGACACCTGCTGTCAGCAAACCTAATGAAGCCATTTTTTCCGATTGCATTAATCTTGCGTGCGCTTCTTTTAGGGATTCAAAGGCTTTTAATACATTATTTTTTTGAATTTCTAATTGAGTGTTTGCTTCAGAAAGATCTTTGGTTCGGTCGGAAACACGCTGCTCCAATTCCTTATTTAATACATGCAGAGCTTTATAAGCTTTTTTACGTTCTCTAAGAATCACATTAATCAGCAGAATAATCAGATAAACAATGCTTACAAAAATTTGTGTCAAAAGAATTGAAGCGGTCACTGATTCTGATTGAATAACGGTGTGTCCGTAAGCTGAGCCATAAAGACAAATGGATGTGATTAATAATCCGGTGAGAATAGAATAACGCAATGAAAATTGAAATGCGGCCCAAATAGCGAAGGGTATTAACATAAAAAATAATTGCACTTCAATATTCAGTGTGACATAGCCTGTGATTAAGATTAAAAGCCAAGTTGCCGCTAATTTTGTCATTTCTGAAAAAGATGTTTTTTCATGCCAATTTTGATACCACGCCATGATGGTGGGTGTAACTACGACGACACCGACAGCATCTGCGATCCACCAGGTCAGCCAGGAATGTGGAACATCGGCGAGCGAGATATTTCCAGTCAGCAATAAAGAGGAAGTTCCAATCGTTGCATTAATCCAGCAAGCAGCAAACGATGAAACCAAAATAAAAATCAGCACGCTAAGCGGATTTTTAAAAATATTATAAGAACCGGATAATGCTTTTAATGCAATTTTGCCAACATAGGCTTGAAGCGCTCCTCCCAAAGCAGGAAAGCAGGCATAAAAAAAAGCGATGGGGAGAATGGAAAACATATGAAAATTACTGACATAACATCCGATGAAGATGCCGATTAATGCAATGTTGCCAAAAATCAAAAGGACGGCAAGAGATAACCCTGCGGGCGGCCAAACGGGCGTCACGAGAGTGCCAGGCGTGAATAGGAATTGGCTGAGGCGCGCCAAAATAATATAGACGATAGCGATGGCAAGAATGATCCCTATTTTTCGCATTGGATTCCTATTTATCTGGCCTATCTATAAATTTTACAACTTTTAGGCCCTTTGTGGCCAAAGATCCGCTTTTTGCCGGCGTTTTCTTTAATCTTGGAAACTTTTTTGATAATCTGGCCACCTTGAATTTTCATCAAAAGAGGATAAAAAATGTACATTAGAGCATTGATTGGTTCATTGTTGATAGTGGCAGGGCAGGCTTTTGCTGCAAGCCCAGATTCCACGCTTTTTACACAATATGATCTATGGAAAAACGGTCGAATGCTATGGACGGTTTGTGGGAGCACAGAACACACAGGCGGCTGTTATGCATCTGGATTCATCGGCCCATTTGTAACGGTTGGTTCGATGATTGAGGGTTCGCCTTCCGTCAACGGTAACGTAGTGACCCGTGCTATTTATGTCGTGGATTCAGGAACGACCGTGCCCAAACTTTATGTTTACAAAAAAACCGATACCGTCACACCCGATGATGATCAAGTGACGTTTACGCTAACAGAAACCATTACTTTGCCATATTTAGTGGGTGGACAGGATGCAAAAACTTTTATAGCGGCGAATGAAAATTTTCTTTTTATTGGAACCAGCTTAAGTCCTTATGGTGTTGCTGTTAACAAAAAAGATTTTACGACTAAAGCCCTTGGAGGGTTTGGTTCGGATGAAAAAGTTGCCTCGATTTCAGCAAATAGTTACGGGTATGTCAGTGAGACTTTTGCAGATGGTTTTTATCTTTATGGGCCGAATGGAGAACCGGAAGGAGATGGTGGTGGCGCTTCTTACCTGACAGGCACAACGCAAGGAATTGTGCCGGTGGTTGATATTATGAATGCGCAGAAAAGACTTGAATCGCACGTGAAAAAATAATTAGACATAATTTTTGAGGTCGCAAAATGCGGCCTCAAAACTCAGCATAATCAAGTATTGATTACATCAAACAGCAGCGGATTTTGGTGTGCGGGTTTCCTGATTTAAATCGTCCAGCTGGCATCATGCTGAATAAATAATGAACATTCAAGAGCAATATAACAAAATGTTACAAAATGTAGCATTATATAAGTTTTTGGATTACAATATTGTTTTTTAGGTGAGAAAACCCCATGGGCATCGTCAAAATATCTGATGAATTACACGAATCCGCCAAACTGATGGCTAAGGCCATGAGTCGCTCAATCAATTCGCAGGCCGAGTATTGGATGCGGATTGGCAAATTAGTAGAAGAAAATCCTGCAATTACATACAAAGAAGTTTTAGAAATTTTAATTAAAGAAGCCGCTTCCGGAAAAATGGACTATGTTAGTGAAAACGCCTGATGAAATTGAAAAAATGCGAGTCGCAGGGCGTTTAGCGGCATCCGTTTTAGAGATGATTGGTCCTTACGTTGTGGCGGGTGTTACAACAGGCGAACTAGAACGAATTTGCAGAAAATACATTATCGAAGAATTGGATGCGATTCCTTCAACTTTAAATCACAAAGGTTTTCCTGCTTGCATTTGCACTTCTCTCAATCATGTTGTTTGTCATGGCATTCCAGCGGATGATAAAAAATTAAAAGAGGGTGATATTCTGAATATTGATGTCACCGTTAGAAAAGACGGTTTTGTCGGCGATACCAGTAAAATGTTTCTCATCGGTGAAGTAAAACCCTTCGCAAAAAAATTAGTGAATGTCACACAAGAATGTATGTACAAAGCAATTGCCATTGTTCGTCCAGGAATTCGGTTGGGTGATATTGGCAATGTGATTCAACAGCATGCCGAATCAAATCGTTTTTCAGTAGTCAGAGAATTTGGTGGCCACGGTATTGGTCGAGAAATGTGGGAAGATCCGCATGTGCCGCATTTTGGTAAACCAAATACGGGAATGGAATTGCAATCGGGAATGACTTTTACGATTGAACCTATGATTAATCTCGGACAAAAAGAAATTCGTTTATTGGGAGATGGTTGGACTGTGGTGACTAAAGATCATAAATTATCGGCGCAATGGGAGCATACGATTTTGGTTACTGAAAAAGGACATGAAGTTTTGACGGCGAGAGGTGAAGAAATTTTCTAACAGTTTGCAAATCTCTCTGAAGAGATGCGACCCTGTTCACCCTGTAGATTTACACCATCGATTATCTCGAACCAGAAGAATGGCGACTTGAAGCTAAATGAGACGATCTGACCTGTTGACCTTCTTCAACTTGTGATGCTTCGTTTTGTTGAATGATACTCAAGGGGGGAACTTTGAATTTCTGTGCAAGTAAGTTTTCACGTAATGTCATATAAAATTGTTCACCATCAAATTTCATCTGATCAAGACAGACCAGCAATTTAAATGCCAAAAGATCTTTTGCTTTTGCAGGCTCTTTTAATTCATCTATGGCTGTGTGAGCAACGTCTCGAATGATTTGTAAAGTTTCAAAATAGTTAGTGTCTTTGGCTTCTTTATTGATAACATCTGGGTGAAATTCTTCAATATCTTTTTTGATTTGGTTTAATACCTCTTTGAGATTTTTGGCAGAACTTAAGCTCTGTTCAATGCATTGCAAAATCAGCCTAAGACTATCAATACACTCAACTTTTGAGATTTTTGATGTATGTTGCTGACTTTTACCAAAAAATTTGCGATCAGATGCCATAAGGTACCTCTCTTCCAATCATTATAGTAAAAATTTAGTGATAAAAAAGGGGGCAAATCCGGCTATTGGCTAAAAACCATTTACCGGATCCGACCCCTACGGTCACATACGGCGAGAGAGATGAGAAAATTTTCTAACAGTTTACAAATCGCTTGGGCCACTGATTTCAATTAGCTAAACTTAGCTTCCTTCTGTTTTTCTGCTTATCAAAAAGTATCTTGCTTACCAAAAATTTTAAAACAATATTGGTTGACTAATACATTATATTATACTACTATTAATAATAGTAAGGATCGGCTATGGCACCCCTGTGGAAAGTTGAATATTGGGTTGACTCGATGGGTCATTATAAAATAATTATTTTATTTAATGCAGGTGATAAAGGGACACAAACAAAAGATATTGAACTTGCGCGGCAACGACTTTATCAGCTGAAACCTTCATATTCTGAGGTGGTAATATGAAAACAAAAAATTTTAACGCATATCTCGAGAAACGTTTAAATAAATCTGAAATTGCTGAGATAGAAAAATCCGCAAAACTTGAAATGGAATTTTTGCAATCGTTACAAGCCGACATTTCTAAAGCAGTGGCAAGATATATGATGGTTGAAAAAATCGGTTTTAATGAACTTGTTCGCCGACTCAATATTAGTCCAACACAGGTATCAAAAATGCAAAGTGGAAGCGCCAACTTGACCTTGGCTTCTATCGCACATTTATTTGCATTGTTGAAAATGCGACCGAGGTTGGTGATTAAAGAAAATTAAAAAAATGGGAGTATTAAATATGAAAATACATATCATAATGCACGAAAGTTTTGAAAGTCCGGCGGCAATCGAAGAGTGGGGTTGCAGTAAAAATCATGAAATCAGTTATACAAGGCTTTATCGTGGAGATGCATTGCCAAACGATGCCAAAGGTTTTGATTTTCTAGTGATCATGGGCGGTCCGCAATCTCCTGCTACTACGATCGAAGAATGTTCGCATTTTAATGCGAAGGCGGAGATAAAGTTAATTGCACAGGCTGTGAAAGCAGAAAAGCTTGTGTTAGGGGTTTGTCTGGGAGCTCAGCTAATAGGCGAAGCGCTTGGGGCAAAGTTCGATCATAGTCCGCATAGAGAAATTGGCGTATTTGAAGTAAATTTAACGCCTGAGGCAAAGGATGATCCGATATTTTCTAAATTTCCCAAATCTTTTTTGGTAGGGCATTGGCATGGAGATATGCCAGGACTGACACAAGAATCAACCTTGCTTGCTTATAGCCAAGGCTGTCCACGACAAATTGTGAGATATACACCTAAAGTATATGGATTTCAATGTCACTTTGAATTTACAAAAAAAGCAATTGAAGACATGATTCAAAATTGTGGTCATGAGCTCGAGGCTGGAAAAAATGCGTCTTATATACAAAGTGCGGAAGTATTGCGGGAGCAAGATTATCAAGGCATTAACCAGCTTCTTTATAATTTTCTGAATTGTTTAGAAGAAGCTTGTAAAATTTCCTATGCATAATTAAAGAAATAAAGAGTAAGGGTCCATATAGGAACCGTATTTTTCTATTCTTTTAATTTCTCAACATTGAGCCAATTTTCGCGTTGGTTTGATCCATTCCCACCGGCGGGAACTATAGGGGAATTTTCGAAAAAATCATCTACGCATTTTTTAAAACTTGAGAAATCAAAACAATAATTAATCGCTTCGCAAAACTCAGTTTTATTTGGTAATTTCCGGGCATAATATTTAGCAAATTTACGTGATTGTAGTATCGCTAATTTCTCATGATTCAATAAATCTATGAGTTGTAGAACATGTTCAATAAACATTTTTCCAATTTCTTCAAGTGAAGGAGCTTCAAATTTTTCGTCTGCCAATTCAGAAATTAATTTTCGAATTAACCAGGGTTGGCCCACTCCCGCTCGTCCAATCATCACGCCAGCGCAACCTGTCGCTAACATTTTTTGTAATGAACCCACGCAACTAATATCACCATTGCCAATCACCGGAATAGAGAGTGCTTCAACAAAAAATTGAATTTCATCATGTCGACAAGGCGTTTCATATTGTTCTGTCCAATGCCTGCCATGCACCACTAAAAAATCAGCGCCCGCATCGCTGACTACTTTTGCAATTTCAGAATTAAATTTTTCATCGCTATTCCCTTGCACGCGAATTTTAATTGAGACAGGAAGATGAGTATTTTGTTTCATGGCGTAAATTAATTGATATAATTTTTTTGGATCTGTTAACAAGCTGGATCCTGCGCCTTTACGACGAATTTTGTTGACCGGACAACCGCAATTTAAATCAATTAAATCAGCGCCGAGTTCAGTCACATGTTTGGTAGCTTCGGCTAATTCTTTTGGATGATCGGTGGATAATTGAAAACAAACGGGTCCTTCTTTTGGGTCAATATACGTGAAACGTTTTTGAGGTTGATGAAGCAGAGTATTGCAAGAAATCATTTCTGTGCATGAAAAAGCGGGGCGACTATATTGCCAAGTCAGCTTTCGAAATGGCGAGCAGCTCACTCCCGCAAGCGGACCTTGAATTATATTGATTGGAAATGTTTTGTTTCCTAGGTGGAGTGGTTTGATCATGGGCGGTATTGTACCATTGAGAGTGAAAAATGGGTCGCATCTCTTCAGCCCGCAGGTTGGTTCTTATCTTAATAAAGACCTGCGGGCTGAAGAGATGCGACCCTGTTCTGTTCACGCTCTTTATTTCTGAGCAGCAAAAGGAACAATTTCAAATGCCTTAGAAAAAGGATCATATATGAACTGATAGCCTTTACCATCGATCCATAATTCTGAAGCAGGGCTAGGATAATATTGACATGTATTCCAGCCTTCTGCGCAGTAAATCAAAATAGTGTTATTGGGATTGGGTTTATCTCCCGCGTAGCCATAAAACGAACTAGGTTTATCAGCTAAGACAGTACTACCCACAAAAATAGAATTCGTCATATTGGCTGGGAGTGTATCAGCCGCCAAGGTAAAAGAAGGATTTTCATTATAGTTACTTACAAACAATTTAAACGGTTCCGGAGATTCATTCTGAACATAAAATTGGATTGCGACCGGATCTGCATGTCCCAAAGAAAAATTTCCGCATAAAACAATAGAAAATAAAATACGAAAAAGTTTCATATTATTTCTCACTTTTCTGATTAATATCAAATGGTAAATGTGTATAGGGGCAATTAGCCGAATTTAATGAAAAACACGAGTACCAATCCCGCGGATCATCAGGATCGCTCTTATATTTCCAATTTAAATTGCTTATGTCACCTTCAATCAGTTGAATATTATTGCCAAACCAAACCGATCCGCTGCCATCACAATTTTCTGGTTGAGTGCAGTATTGATATAAGAGATAAGCTTGCTGAATTTCTCCCACTCCAAGCGTTTTACCAGAAGTAAAATAATAAGTTTGCGTACCTTTTACATTTCCAGCCCAACTAGCAATAAAAAAATAAGTTCCGAAATCATTGGGAAGAGTACAATTTAATCTGCTGTCCGTCGATTTGCATTGAATCTGCTGAGGGGGAGTATGCGATTGCTCGGCAAAGAGATTGGTATTAAAGGCTAAAAACATTATTCCGCATAAAACAGTTTGCTTATTCATGCTTATTCCTGAGGCGCGTTAAAAATGATCATTTAATTGCGAATTTTTGCCATTTTAAATTGTTATGGATAATATTTCAACAGATCTGAGAGGTGCATTTATCTTAAGAGACAAGGTTTTCTACATGGGTTCTACATGGATTTTTTGAAAATTTGGCAGGCTTTCGTTAGCTCTTGATTTCATGGTGGCCGAAAGGGAATCAAACCACCGACACAGGAGAATTTCAGTTGGTACGGTCACTCACTATATCGCAAAAAGACGCAATGTTTAGCTCAGTCCCGCAAAAGTCCCGCAGGGAAAGGTAGGGGATTGCTGTTCATTTTTTTGAAAGTAAGTTAAAATTGGCGCAAATTTTATATAGGTTCACAACAATGAAAAAAATATTCACTTATTGCGCTTTATGCTTATTTTTCTATTCTGGATTAGCAAATGCTTATATTTATTCAATGGTGCTTACCGGTAATGCCGATGGTAGTCAATGGAAATTACAACTGCCACCATCGGCGTCTACACTGGACTCCTATTTGACCAATGTAGCTCAAAATCACAATACCTTATTTGGTGTTGGCATGTATGACTATGATGAGCCATCAATTTATGGATCCCGAAGTGATGATGGCGGCACCACTTGGTCGCCTGCCTACATGACTGGTGCGGGTTTTATTCTTTCAGGTATTGCAGGCAACGATAAGGGTTGGGTCTTGATTGGAAATAATAACATGGGTGGATATGATTATCCTTATATGCAATTTAGTCCTGATGGAGTCAATTGGAACTATGAGCATCCTCAACCACCATCTGATTGTGGTAATCTTTCCAGATTTTCAGGCATTGTAACTGATGGCACGCAGTTTGTTGCTACAGCTTTTTGTGATGAGATTTTTAGCCAACGACATGGTCAACCGGGAACATTAACCAGCACAGATGGTACTAACTGGAATTGGTCTTACAATATACCACCCATCATGCAAAATAAAGATGCCAGTTTTAATTCTATTTTCTGGGATGGAAAAGAATTTTTAATTTTAGCGACAGAACCCGATAAAACGCCTGTGATCATGAGTAGTCTCAATAATCATGATTGGACGATTATTAATGTACCTGCAGAAATTAAATCGTTAAATAGTATTTCGACGAGTGGCGATACGTGGTTAGCAATAGGCACGTATGATAATAATGGCAAAAATGCGCCTGTTATTTTAAAAAGTAATGATCACGGGACAACTTGGAATTTGCAAAAAAACCTTCCTGAAAATATCGTTCAATTAAATAGTATTAAACATAATGACACCGTCTGGACGATTGCAGCCAATGCATCTGCTGGTGGCAATAATACTGTGCCTGTGATTTTAGTCAGCAAAGATGCAACCAATTGGTCACAAGCGAGTTTGCCTTTTGCAATTTCAGGGCCTGCTGAAAAATCAGCTGTGAATGATTTGCTTTGGAGTGGCACGCAATGGATCGCTGTTGGTGGTTATGATGCTGATGCAATAGGTTGCCGAGCACTGAAAAAAATTGGTTACTGGTACGGTCCACTGCAAGGGCCTACTCAAAAAATTTCTGTCCAGGTTTTTGAGATTTCAAACACGGATATGAAAAAAAATGGCAAAAACGATTATGATATTAGGGGTGATATTCAGTATACCGATGATGGCGGTGGCACATTTGGATTTGGACCATTTTATGGAACTTGTAGTGACAATAATGATGGCTCGCTGCAATTTCAACTGAGTTTTAATAATGGTGCATCCATTGCCGGCGCTCGAAAAAGCACCACCGATAATATAGTAATCACAGGGGGTTGGCTGCCTGATTCATCTGGAGGTGGCGCAACTTATACTGGCCCGCTTTCGCCGCATGATCCGGAGAAAAAATCAAAGAAGTAATTTGATTGGTGTCACTCAACCATTAGATTTCCTACCAAAGGCAGCAAGGCAAGCCAAAGCGCGTTTCCCTTCTGCTTTCCTCGTCGTCAAGAGCGCTACTTAGGGTGCTGATTGGAAATGTGCTTTGGCTTTCTTTGCCGCCTTTGAGCGAGGGTGGTGCGATTTCGAGCGAGGGGTATGTAGAATCTGTTCGATTACGGTTGGTTCACGCTGAAGGAGCAGCAACAACACTTTGGCGGGCCCGTGAGGTTGGCGGTCGCCTTGTTCCCAGTGTTGCAAGGTGCGTGGGCTAAATCCGTATTTAGCTGCAAATTCAGTGCGTGTTAATTTCAAATTGGTGCGGATTGCTCTGACATTGATGTCGTCAGGAATTTCAATTTTGTGAGTAATGCTTCCTTTTTTATTTCCACGCACGTATTGGAGGGCTTCATTCAGTCCTTGAATAATTTCGTTGCCAATGTTTCTCTTTTTCATATTTTAAACCTCTTTTTACATTCAGATTTGATCATTTGAATAATTTTAATGAACAAAGCTTTTTGATCTGAAGTTAAATCTTCTTTGTCAGTTTTTCCAAAAACGGTTAGTGAAAAAACGGGTGCAGAATCATTATAAAAATAATATATCACTCTTAAGCCACCACGTTTACCTTTTCCTTTCCTGCCCCTTAGTCAATGTGGGATATTTCAATTCAGATTAATCTGGGCAACATTTTTGTTATTAAAGAAGGGATTAATATGGGTTGTGCAAATGATGGAGAAGTAGAGCAGGAATAGAGGCAGAATCTTTTAATGGGCCCACTAGGACTCGAACCTAGGACCAAGGGATTATGAGTCCCCTGCTCTAACCAACTGAGCTATGGGCCCGGAAGGGGAAAGTATACCGTTTTTTTGGGGAAAGTCATCCGGTTGATTCGGATTTGCCGGGTTTGGAATCTTTTTTGCGGAGGAGTAGCCAGGTTAAGAGGCTGGCCAAAAAGATAAAAATGAGAAATTCAAAAGTGATGCGTAATCCAGTATAAAAAATATTCGACGGCAAGGCAGGCGTTGCAATGGCGCCTTTGGGCCAAGAGACACCTACGGTAAAGCCTTGGCCCGGTTTTAAAATTTGACTCGTTGCAAAATAAATTTGATTAGGTGCAGCTTGGGTCACGGTAAAATTCTGTTCGCGCAAACCTATTTTTCCAGTGAATCCCGCATAACGCAAAATGGGAGCAGAATCGGGCAGCGTCACAGTAGCTTCAGCTTTCATAATCGGAAAATCCCAATCATTGCCCGTGACATTCCAATATAGTTGATCCTGATCTTGCAAAATACTCAGCGCATGTAGCACATGATATTGCAGCACAAACGTATAATCGCCGGAAGGCAGCGCCACTTCTTGCTGGCCAACATAAATCGTAAATTGATGGTCGACAAAATTAATATAATACGGCGCGGGTTTGTCATTTATTAAAATCTGCGTCACATGATATTGCGCGTCATGTTTCATGCCTTCACTGTCGATATAATTCTGAGGCAATCGTCTGGTGATACCGTGACGAATTTTATGTTGGTCCGCGTAAAGTTGAATGCGTTCTGTTACATCCAGCGAACCATCTTTGTTGACCAGGATCGTGCTCGAAAAATTCGAAATGGCTTCATCGCGATTTGCAGCAAACAGCGGATTCGCAAACAATAGAAAAAGACTAAGCCAAAAAAGTTGTTTCATGATAATGCCCTTCGTATTTGTATTTTAATAATCAGAAGGAAGAATAAAGATATTATACCAAAAACCGGCAGGGCGATGAGGCCCCGCTAATGCTAATAAAAAGATTAAACGCGAGAAATGGCCGAATCAGAACTGTTTAATAAATCAGCAATTACGATTATTGAGAACACTTGATGAACAACGCGAGTAGGGTGAACATGGTCCCAGAAAATATAGTCATCTGGATTCGCGCAAGGATCCTGACCCGCATCATAGGCTGAAGCCACTCGATAGGCTTCAGAAATTGCAGGGGAATTCATCACTGCAGCGACAGCATTGGTATCTCGCACATGATGTTCCAGTAATAATTTCTTTAAAGCCACATTCAATTGCGCATAATTATTTTTAGGCGCCGTATAGCCACCCGCCCAGCAGGCATCCGCAATATTTTTAATATGCATATTATATTTTTGATTATATTTTTCTGGATCATTGATCATGTCATCAAAAATACTTCCCACATCAATCAGAGTAAAGTCATCGCCTTTGTAAGCATTTTTTAATTGCTGAATCGCCACCGCCAATTTTTCATTATGGGAAATCGTAAGATCATGCAAATTCTGTTTTTGCTGAGGTGTGACATTTTGCGCGTAAGGCGTTTTCGATAAATCCGGTAAATTTAAAATTAAAAAATGCCGTCCGCCATTATTAATTAATTTAGTCATGACATCAGAAAGTTTGTTAACCACTTGAGTGGTGATCTGATCCACATTATCTGCACCATTTAAATAATCATTCGCTCCCATCCAAATCACAAAAAGGGTTTGGTCTTTCGCTGAAAATAAATGACTTAATTGATATTTGCCGAGTTCGTCTAAAAGATCATAGGGTAAATTTTTCTTAAAAGGATTTCTTAATACTACGGTTGCGCCACCTACGGCATAATTAAGCGAAGAAGTATTATATTTAGTTAAATAATATTGAGCCATTGATTCAGCCCAAGTGGGTCCATTAGAAAAACGCCCATCATAGTAGGGTGGCGATTTTGGCATTAATTTAAAAAAACCATGGTAGAGATTGCCATTGTCAGTGAGGCTGTCGCCGAAAAAAATAATTTGTTTTGGAATATCAGCGAAAAGGGTGGTTGAAAAAGTGAGGAACAACAAAAAACATCCTAGAATTTGTTTCATGCATTTTCCTTAATAATATTTTATTTTGCTTTTACCCGTCATTGCGAGGAGTGTTTTTCACGCTGAAGCAATCTTCAAGAGATTGCTTCAGCGTAAAGAACACGCTTCGCAATGACGGAAGCTTATTCTTGATCCTCCAAGAAGCTACGCAACTGCTCCGAACGCGACGGATGACGCAATTTGCGTAATGCTTTTGCTTCAGTCTGTCGAATGCGTTCGCGAGTCACATCAAACTGTTTGCCGACTTCTTCGAGCGTGTGATCCGTATTCATGTTAATACCAAAACGCATACGCAACACTTTTGCCTCGCGCGGTGTCAGCGAATTTAAAATTTTCTGGGTTGCTTCGCTTAAACCACTGCTGGTGGCTGCTTCGATCGGAGATTCCTGATTGATATCTTCGATAAAATCCCCTAAATGCGAATCTTCGTCATCACCGATTGGTGTTTCCATGGAAATCGGTTCTTTCGCAATTTTCAGGACTTTTCGAATTTTATCTTCCGGTAAATCCATACGTTTGCTTAATTCCTCAGGCGTCGGTTCAACACCGGTTTCCTGCAACAATTGCCGTGAAATACGGTTTAATTTATTGATCGTTTCAATCATGTGCACTGGAATACGAATGGTGCGTGCTTGATCGGCGATCGAACGCGTAATGGCCTGACGAATCCACCAGGTTGCATACGTTGAAAATTTATAACCGCGTTGATATTCGAATTTATCAACTGCTTTCATCAAACCAATGTTGCCTTCTTGAATTAAATCCAAAAATTGCAAGCCGCGATTGGTGTATTTTTTCGCGATGGAAATCACGAGACGTAAATTGGCTTCGACCATTTCTTTTTTCGCGCGTCGTGCTTTCGCTTCGCCAATCGACATGCGACGGTTCACTTCTTTGATTTCTGCAATCGTCATTTTCATTTGTTCTTGCAGGGCAACCAGTTTTTTCTGTGAACGCTGGATTTCGCCTAAATATTTTTCGAGATCAATATAATAATTTTTGCTTTCGTGTTGCGTAAACCATTCCAGGTTGGTTTCATTGTTGATGAATGAACTGATGAAGGCTTTGCGCGGCATTTTTCCTTTGTTAACGCAAAGATTCATGATGTGACGTTCATGCATCCGAATTTCGTCAAGCAAGCTACGCATTTTGCGGGATAACTTATTAAATTGACGTGGCGCCAATTTAATGTCCATAAAATACTTGGCCAACGCTTCGCGTTTTTGCAGGGTTTTTTTATGAGTGATGCCGTTTCTTTTTTCTGAGGCAATCGCATCCGTATATAATTTACGTAATTCGGTAAAGCGCTCTTTGGCAATTTCAGGATCCGGTCCTGTTTCTTCGTCCAAGAATCCATCGCCGCCGGCTTCGCCTTCGCCGCCTTCTTCCTCTTCTTCGATGATGGCAACCGGTTTATCAATCGCGTCTTCATCGGCAAAAATATTCGGTTCCACATAACCGCTGATGATGTCACTTAAGCGATATTCGCCTCTTTCCACTTTGTCATAGTCTGCCAAAACATCCGCAATCATTTGAGGCTGGTAGGCGAGTGTCGTCAGCATCTGGTTCATGCCTTCTTCGATTCGCTTAGCAATCGCAATTTCGCCTTCGCGGGAGAGCAATTCAACACTGCCCATTTCACGCATATACATGCGGACTGGGTCGGTGGTGCGGCCAAATTCGCTGTCGACTGACGCGAGAGCGGTCGCGACTTCTTCGGCGGCGACTTCATCGGCTTCAGCGGCTTCATTATCAGCCAGTAACAATTCATTTTCTTCAGGCGCAGTTTCGCCGACACGGATACCCATGTCATTGATCATGCTGATAATATCTTCGATTTGTTCGGGATCGGCGATATCAGGTGGGAGATGGTCGTTGACTTCGGCGTAAGTTAAATAACCTTGTTCTTTACCCCGGGCGATTAATTCTTTTAAGCGTGATCGTTGTTGCTCTTGATCCATAATCTCTTTGACCTATGTCGGTTAGGTAATAACCTGCTATTATAACCATTGTTTCTGTTTTGAACCAGAAGTATAGTCGAAAAATATAAAATGTGTTAATCAGCGGTGCATTTTTTTGACAGCATAGTAAGTGCTTACGCGAAACGAATTTTAGCTTTATAAACCTTGCTAGCATTAGCGAAAAAATTGCATCTCGATGGAGCGGCCGATTTTCCCATTGTGAAGGCATGAGATCATAGAATTACTCCTGTATTATCAATAAATTAAACGATATTAATCGCCAAAGTGACCTGCTCAAAAAATGATATAATTGAAGGGTAACTACTATTATTAAAACAAAGCATCTTTAATTCTTTTCACTGAATTGATTCCTGGAAAATCTAAGGACTCTATGGGTGATAAAATAAGGGATAAAGAGATTGAAGATATTATAAAAGACCTTCAGCTTAAATTAGCAGAGAAGGATGAGATTATACGCGCCATTCAAAATGGTGAAGTGGATGTTCTAGTCAAAAAGAATCCTGAAAATAAAATAAATATTATTCCACTGAAGGGAGCCGAACTCACTTATCAGATTTTAATTGAATCAATGAATGAAGGTGCTGTTACCTTCATTAAAGATGGGACTATTGTTTACTGCAATAAAAAATTTTCTGAATTTGTAAAACTGCCTCCAGAAAAAATTATCAATACAAAGATTTTCAACTATATCGAACTGAACAAGAGCAAGAGTGCCATACTGAAAGAGTTAAGCAAAAATAATATAAAAGAAATATTTTTATTAAAAGCGCATGACAACACTACTAAAACCGTGATTTTTTCTTGTAAGCAACTGCAGCTCAATAAAGTTAGCGCCACCACCATAGTAGTAACTGATTTATCAGAGATCCAAGAAGCAGAACAAAGATATTCTACCTTGGTTGATAATGCGAGCTGCGGAATCATAATTTATGATTTTAATGGCGTTGTTATCGAAGCAAATAAACAAGCTGAAAAAATATTAGGCCGTACAAAAAAACAAATGATTGGGTATGACCTAAGAAATTTTATGCCTATGTCAGAACAAGAGTATGCAACAACGCAGCTTAAAAAATTAATAAATACTAATATTGTTGGACCTAATGATGCTCATTGGCTGCGCCCAAATGGAGAAATTAGAGACATCATTTACACAGCGACCCATATGATGTTTGGTGATAAAAAACTTTTATTAGGCATATTTAATGATGTTACTGAAAATAATCGTCTACGCTCTCAGGCATTATTAAACGACAAATTAGCTTCTGTTGGAACCATCGCAACGGGTATTGTTCATGAAATCAATAATCCACTAACATGGCTAACCTCAAATTTAGTGTATTTAAAAGAAAAACTAAAAAACTTGAAAAGCAGCGACATCAACCAAGAGAAACAAAGATTAAAATTTGAAGAAGTAATCGATGAATCAATTGAAGGAAGTAATAAAATTAAAGAAATAATTCAAGATTTAAAAGGATTTTCACGCATAGATGATAAACACCTTGAACCTGTTGATATTAATAAAATACTTGATTCAGCTATAAAAATGACAAATTTTCAATTTAAAAATCGCATACAAATTAATAAAGACTTCGATAGCAATATCCCTTCTTTACTATTAAATAAAAACAAACTCCATCAAGTAGCTCTTAATTTGATTATAAACGCAACTCAATCCATGGATGAAAATAAAAAAAATAATACGATTTTAGTTAAGTCCTACCTCAGAAATAGTCACGTTTGTATTGATGTGGCTGATACAGGAAAAGGGATTGCACCTGAAATTCTGCCCAGAATATTTGAACCTTTTTTTACAACTAAACCCGCAGGCGAAGGAACGGGTTTAGGACTTTCTCTTTGTTATGACATCTTAAAAAGTTTAGGTGGTAGTATTGATGTTAAAAGCGAGCTTGGAATAGGATCGATTTTTACGGTGAGTTTACCTGTCCATGCAGATTATCAAAAAACACCAGAAAGGAAAAAATTAAAAGAAACCGATGCTGGCAAAAAAATACTTGTAATCTATGATGATCGTTACATATCAAATAAAATTAATGAGAGTCTAAAAAATTACTATGATCTTACCATCATTCAAAATGCGCGCAATGCCTTGCAGACACTGGTTAAGAAACCAGATCAATTTGATTTGATTATATGTAATTTTGAGACGCCTGATATAGATGGTAAAGATCTTTATGAATTTACAGCTTCCCATAATTCCAAACAGCGATTTATTTTTACTACCGATGCTTTAAAAAGCAAAGTTATCTCAAATTTTAGTAAAAATAAAAAAAATATTACTTTTATCAAAAATAATTTCTTACCAAACCAATTATTAAATGCGGTTGATAAAATGCTGATTCAACAATATTAACGGAGTATTTGCGACAACTAATGCGTGGGGTGTCATTATGAAAATAGAAACTTTTTATTATACAAAAAAAGACGGCTGGTCAATAAAGAATTTTCCAGAAATGGATTCTGAGAATACATTAGTACTCCTTTTCTGTGACCCTGAATATATTAATGATCCTACCCCCATTGATCAAATTGCAAAATCCTATCCTAAATCGAAAATCATGGGCTGTTCAACGGCGGGCGTCATTTTTGATTCTAATATTTTGGATGGCATTATTTCTGTTGCCGTTCTTCGTTTTGAAAAAACCCAATTAGAAATTTCTCAACATTCAATTGAATCTGCAGAAGACTCTTTGAGAGTGGGCAAGGAAATCACACAGAAATTACTAAAACCTGAACTTCGCGGAATTTTTATCTTATCAGAAGGAACGAAAATTAACGGCACCGACCTAGTCAAAGGAATGGCTGAGGCAACACCGCTTAATAAAAATATCATCATCACTGGCGGTTTAGCGGGCGATGGGATTCATTTCAAAAAAACATGGGTCATTTATCAAGGAAAAATACTTCTTAACGCTGTTGTTGCGGTTGGTTTCTATGGTGATCATATCCAAATCGGCCATGCAGCATATGGGGGGTGGGATATTTTTGGCCCTGAACGCGTGATCACACGTTCTGATAAAAATACATTGTATGAACTTAATGAACAACCCGCGCTTGAACTTTATAAAAGATATCTCGGAGAGAAAGCCGCAGGACTTCCCAGTACGGGTCTTTTATATCCTCTAGCAATTCGTAAAAATTCAGATGATCAACATATTTTAGTTCGAACGATATTAGGGGTAGACGAGAAAGAACAATCACTCACTTTTGCTGGTGAAATGCCGCTAGGTTACTCTGCACAACTGATGCGTGCAAACTTTGATAGATTAATTATGAGCGCTGGCGAAGCGGGAGTTGCCGCACGTAAGATGATAACTTCGAAGGAAACAAACGATCCAAATCATGTGATTTCAATTGCTGTGAGCTGTGTAGGTAGGAGATTAATTCTTGGCGAAAGAACAGAAGAAGAAACAGAGTCGGTATTAGAATCACTCCCTCCTGGCACTAAACAGATAGGTTATTATTCGTATGGCGAAATATCGCCTTTTTCAGATGGAACCTGTGATCTTCATAACCAAACCATGGCGCTAACGCTATTGTATGAAAGTTAATTAAACGGTGAGGGTCTAATGGATTTACACAAATTATTAAAACGTCAACTTAAAAAGGTAGGGTTAGATGAAAATACTTTCCCAACTACAATAGAGGATTGGCAACAATTCATTGATTGCGTCAATAAATCGTATCACCAAGCAGATATGGATCGTTATCTTCAGGATCAATCGATGATGATTGTAACAACTGAAATGAATGAACTGAATGATAAGCTAAGCACTTTGCAAAAGGTTGGTCACCTTGGCTATTGGCATACTAATTTAGTCACCGGAGTTAGAACCTGGTCAAAAGAACTTTATACTATGTTTGGCTTGCAATTAGGAATGCCCGTACCAAAACTAGAAAAGATTTATGAAATGATACATGAAGATGACTTGGTTTTTTTTAAAAAATACCGCGAGCAAGCCATTTCAAATAACATACCCTTTGAAATGGAAATACGATTCAAGAAATTGGATGGCACAAACAGGTATAATTGGTATTACTTAATTGGCTATCCACATATTTCTACGGGAACTAATCAAAAGATACTTCACCACATCGTCATGGATATTCATCGTCACAAACTTAACGAAGATAAAATTGCTACGCTGCAAAAAGCTGTCATTCAATCTGAAAAAATGGCCATCATAGGACAGCTTTCCGCAGGAATTGCGCATGAAATTAATAATCCGTTAAGCTACGCATTAGGTAACATGAGTATATTACAGGCAAGATTGCAGTTAATATTAAAAATACTTGATGCATACCAAACCCTGATGAGTGAGATTCAAAAGCATCAGTTTTCTTCACTCAAAGAATATAACGATAAAATTTTAGGATTAATTAATCATAAAAATCTCCCTAAACTCATTACCGATTTGAATGATATCATCACTGAATCAACCGATGGCTTATTACGCATAAAAGACATTGTTTCGAAAATGCAAAATTTTGCAGGAACAGAAAAACCGCGGATGGATCTGATAAACATTAATGATTGCATACTGTCTGCTATTGAAATGGTCAACAAAGAATCATCAAACTGTCGAATTCAGAAAGAGTTATCAGACCTCCCCTCTATTTTGGGTTCTTACTCTCAATTAGTCATTGTATTTGTTGATCTATTATTAAATGCTCAACAAGCCATTCAGGAAAATCGAAAAAATGGTACGATCCGTGTGACCTCAAAAGTGGTAAATTCAAAAATTCGTGTATCGATTTCGGATAACGGTATTGGTATTCCCCCAGAAAATTCATCTAAGATTTTTACGCCATTTTTCACCACTAAACCAACGGGGTCAGGTACTGGACTTGGGCTCGCAACGGTTTATGGCATTGTGAAATTACATGATGGAACTGTAACATTTGAAAGTGAAAATGAAAATGGTTCGATCTTTACGATCGAACTGCCAATCAAACAAACCCCTGATGGTCAATCCTCGGGAGAATCATAATGGACAAAAATACATTATTATTAATTGATGATGAGGAAATGATATTGCGCTCTTTACAAAGAGTGCTAGAGGATGATGGATATGAAATCCTCACAGCAACCAGCGGACAAAATGCATTAAAAATATTATCTGATACGCCAGTACAGGTTATTATTTCAGACCAACGCATGCCAAATATGACTGGATCAGAACTCTTTGCTCAAGTTAAAAAGAAATATCCCGAAACGATTCGAATTATATTAAGTGGCTATACGGATTTTGAAGCAGTGAAGAGCGCAATTAATGATGGCGATATTTATAAATTTTTAAATAAACCGTGGGATAATAATTTATTACGTAAAATGGTTAAGGAAGCCTTTGAAATTTATAAACATCAAACGAAAAGTCCAGAAACGATCACGAAGGAAGCGGAAGCGGAAGTTAAACGATTACAAGAAGAATTCCTAGCAAACATATCACATGAAATTCGAACACCTCTTAATGGGATTCTCGGATTTGCTGAACTATTAAATAAGGGTGTAGTCGATCCGCTTTCTCCGGAACACAAAGAATATCTAGGCGATATCCTGACAAGTTCCCAAACACTTTCAAAATTACTTATTAATGCGCTTGATTTATTACAAGCTGAACCAGATACAATGGACTTTCATCCAGAAAAAGTTGATCTCGATAAACTGATCGCTGAGGTAAAAATTGAATTTACTGAAATGGCCAATAGGAAAAATATATCCGTCACTACGGCGGTAGACACTCCTCCAGTCACGACCGACCCAGAAAAACTTAAACAAGTACTGACATTGCTCGTATCAAATGCGATTAAATTTACAAATCGAGGTGGGCATATTGAAATTATTGCTCGCTCTGAATCAGACTCCAAATTTCGAATTGAGGTAAGAGATAATGGAATTGGTATTAATGATCAAGATAGAGAGAAACTATTTAAACCTTTTAAACAATTGGATATGGGCGCTGGAAAGAAATTCCAAGGTGCGGGTCTTGGATTAGCGTTAGCAAAACGCATTATTGAACTTCAAGGCGGAGAAATAGGGGTTAACAGCCAGATTGGGAAAGGAAGTGTTTTCTTTGTTGTGTTACCTTCTCAATCTTAAGGCTAGCAATTATTGGCTGATTTATAAATTTATATTGGGTATATTTATAAACAAAGCGTTTTATTTAGCGCATAATGATGGAGATAACCGTAATGGCTAAAAAAAATGGAAAGGCTCATCAATTAGAATTTATAGCAAAATCCCCGACAGGAATTAATGGACTTGATGAAATCACTTATGGAGGACTACCTAAAGGGCGGCCCACTCTGGTATGCGGTAACCCGGGTTCCGGTAAATCATTATTTGCATCTGAATTTTTGTTACATGGTGCTAGAGAATATAATGAGCCTGGCCTTCTGGTATCATTTGAGGAATCAGAAAGTGAAATCATAAAAAATGTTGCATCATTAGGATTTGATTTTAAAAAACTAATTGCCCAAAAGAAGCTTGCAATCAATCATATTTATATTAATCGCGATGACTTTGATGAAGTGGGCGCCTATAATTTAGATGGAATATTTATTCAACTCAATCATATCGTGAAAAATCTGAAGATAAAGCGCATAGTCATTGATACAATAGAAGTCCTCTTTGGTAATTTTGCAGATCAATCTATTTTGCGAACAGAAGTACAGCGTCTTTTTCGTTGGATAAAAGAAAACAATCTAACTGCTATCATCACAGCAGAAGCTGGAAGGAACTCATTAAGTCGATACGGTCTAGAAGAATATGTCGCCGATTGTGTGATTTTATTGGATAATCGCCTTGAACAACAAGTATCAACGCGACGTCTTCGCATCATTAAATATCGCGGATCAAATCATAGCACCAATGAATATCCTTTCTTAATTGGTAAAAATGGAATTTTAGTTTTACCCATTTCTACATTACATCTTGCTTATCGAGCTTCAAATCAACGCGTATCATCGGGGATTAAACATTTAGATACTATGTTTGGAGGTAAAGGATATTATCGAGGAAGCAGCATACTTATTTCAGGTGTCGCGGGTTCGGGTAAAACAAGTTTTGCCGCTGCTTTCGCAAATTCAGTCTGTAAAGAAGGTCAGCGGTGCTTATATTTCGCTTTTGAAGAATCGATCAGCCAAATGAAGCGTAATATGAAATCGATCGGCATTGATTTAGGCTATTGGATTAAAAAAAATCTTCTTTACATTCATTCAGAACAACCTTATTCGCATAGCATAGAAGGTCATTTGGTTGCAATGTTCGATTTAATTGAAAAAATAAACCCCCATGCCGTAATAATTGATCCAATCAGTAATCTAAAAGAAATTGGTAATGCAAAAGAGGTTAAGGCATTCTTTGCTCGTTTAATTGACTATCTGAAAATGAAACAAATTACTATACTCTCAACCAGTCTAGTAAGTGAAAATATCTATTCCCACCAGAATAAAGATAATGTTTCTTCGCTAATGGACACATGGATCTTATTACAAAATATAGTAGACAACGGTAAACTGAATCGTGGAATTATGATTCTTAAATCGCGAGGCATGAAACATTCCAATCAGCTAGGTCAAATGATCTTGAGCCCACAGGGAATTAATTTAATAGATGTACAAACTGGCAGAATAGCACACAAAGCAAACGGAGGCATGGATCTTGCGATCGCTCAGGATAGTTTATCGAAAATAAGGAAGACTAAAACTCTCTCCGATATTTCTAATCTTCAGATGGCAGATGTCTCAAATTCAAGAACGCGGATCAAGCCCAGGAGTGCCAAGAAATGAAAAAAAATCAGAAATGGATACTTATTTTGTATATTGCAGGCCAAACACCTAGGTGCATTGAAGCGTTACACAATCTTAAACTGATATGCAAAGAAAGTTTTCCCGGTAAGTATCAGATTAAAATTGTTGATTTATTAAAGCATCCTCAATTGGCGCAAGACCATCAAATAGTGGCGATTCCTACTGTGATTAGACAACTTCCAAAGCCAATTAAAAAAGCCATTGGCGATCTTTCGGATAAAGAACGAGTCATTGTTGGGCTCGAGATGCGCAGATGAAAAAGTATCCGCTCGCACTACATATTTTTAGAAGAGATTTACGTCTCTACGATAATACCGCTCTTATTGAAGCGCTTAAATCATCTAAGGCAGTCATCCCCTGTTTTATTTTCGACAAGAGACAAATAGAAAAGAATGAATATAGAAGCGACAATTGTATTCAATTTATGGCGCATTCATTGCATGAACTAGATGCTGAGTTGCAGAAAAAAAACAGCAAGCTATATTTTTTCTACGGAATTGCGGAAGATATTATTGCCAAACTACTGGTCAAACTGAATGTAAAAGCCGTTTTTACAAATCGAGATTACACTCCGTTTAGCCGGGAACGTGATCTAAAAATTGAAAAGATATGTCATGAGTTAAATGTCGATTTCTATTCCTATGCGGATGCGCTACTGCATGAGCCGGAAGAGATCATGAAATTAAACCAACAGCCCTATACCATCTTTACTCCCTTCTTTAAAAAAAGTATACAAACACCAGTGTCGTTACCAAAAAGTAATCTCTATAGTAATTATTATAAAAAATCCATTGTACTTGAAGACAAAATGACACTGAAAAAATTATTAAAAATAAACAATCCAACTATTATTTTAAAAGGGGGTAGAAAGGAGGCTTTATCACTATTAAAAAAATTATCGCATCTACAGGATTATGAAGTAATAAGAAATTTTCCGGCTGTTCCAGGGACTACTCATCTGTCCGCTCACAATAAATTTGGTACGATTTCCATTCGTGAATTTTATGCTGAAATTATGAGAATTTTTGGCCAAGAACATGTCCTCATCAAGGAATTATACTGGCGTGATTTTTTTACTCACATTGCCTTTCATTATCCCCGTGTTTTTTGTGGATCCTTCTATGAAAAATATGATGCGATTCGTTGGAGTGAAAATCACAAACAGTTTGATGCTTGGTGCAAAGGGCAAACAGGATTTCCAATAGTAGATGCGGGTATGCGAGAACTGAATACAACGGGATATATGCATAATCGCGTGCGTATGATTGTGGCTTCTTTTTTAACGAAAGATTTGCATATCGATTGGCGCTGGGGTGAAAAGTATTTCGCACAAAAATTAATAGACTATGATCCTGCAGTCAATAATGGTAATTGGCAATGGTCGGCTTCTACCGGATGCGACGCACAGCCCTATTTCCGCATTTTCAATCCTTGGATACAGCAAAGCAAATTTGATGCCGATTGTATTTATATCAAAAAATGGATCCCTGAATTAGCAGCGATGACACCAAAAATGATCCATAAGCTTAGCACAACGAAAATTAGATTAATTGATTATCCAGAACCCATCATTAATCATTCGATCGAGAGTCGCAAAGCGAAAAATTTTTATAAGAATGTTAAATAATCAAAAATGCGGCTATTAACCTTGCCAACGAGCAGGGTCGAGCTACGCAACTTAAAAAATAAATCATGACTCAAATAATTGGATTTTGAGTAATTTTTGCAGATTGAGTTTTTCTTCTTCGGATAACCCAGACTGACTTGCTTTTATTAACATGTGTTCTATGGTTTGTTTGCGGCCGATTTCGGTTAAGCGCTCGATGCTGCCCAAAAATTCTTGTTCTATTCCTTTTTCTGGGACCATGTGATCCAGTTGCGCCAGTTTCGCAATTAATTTTTCTTCGGGTTTATCACGCCAAAATTCACGCAGTGTGGCTGTGTTCAAACCGGGGTTTTGATGGATAATATCGATTAATTGCAAAAATAAATCATAGCCTTTCAGATCTAATTTGGGTAACGGTTCTTTGAGATAGGATGCCAGTTCCGGTTGTTGCACCAGAAGTGAAATCGCGAGTCTTAGTGCAGAAGGGGATTTTGCTTTTTGTGTCACGCTGGGTGTCGCGGCTGGTTTTTTGGGTTGCAGTAATTGTTCGACTGTCGTCCGTGATTTTTTTGCTAATTCTTCAAACATCATTTGTTTGAAAATACCATCCGGTAGGTGATTGAGTTCATCGGTTGCCAGTTTCACAAAACGCGCGCGGCCATCGGTTGTGTTGATGTCGGTTTGCGACATGATATTTTGAAAAAAGAAATCAGCGATCGAAGAGGCATCTTGCAAGCGTTTTTCAAATGCGTCTTTGCCTTCTTTTCGGACCAGCGAATCCGGATCTTCGCCATCGGGCAAAAACATAAAACGAATTTGCACGCCGTCTTTCATCACGGGGAAGGTGACTTGCAGAGCGCGAGCTGCTGCGGTTCGACCGGCGTTATCACCATCAAAGCAAAAAATAATATCATTGGTGTAACGAAAAAGCCTTTGTAGATGATTCGGTGTTGTCGCGGTTCCCAAGGTTGCTACTGCATATTGAATCCCTTGCTGAAAAAGCGCAATGACATCCATGTAGCCTTCGACGATTAATACTTGTTTCAGTTGGCGATTGGCTTTCAGCGCCTGATGCAAACCATACAATTCATGGCCTTTCTGAAAAATCGGTGTTTCTGGTGAATTTAAATATTTGGGTTCGCCCTGATCAATCACGCGTCCGCCAAAACCGATGACACGACCGCGTTTATCATGAATAGGAAACATGATCCGATCACGAAAACGATCATAAAAACCACCGTCATCTTTTTTGATGAGCATGCCGGCATCGTGAAGTTGAAATTTTTGTTTTTCGAAATTTTTTAACACGTGGTCCCAGCCCGCCGGTGCAAATCCAATATTAAAATCTTTTGCTATTTGACCGGAGAGTCCGCGTTTTTTTAAATAATCGATGGCGCGTGGATAATTGCGCAACTCTTTTTGATAAAATTGACTGACCGATTCCAATAAATCATATAAAGAAGATTGAGCGGCCGCTTGCTTTTCAGGCATGCGCGTTTCGCGTGGGATTTCCATGCCCAATTGTTTTGCCAGTGTTTCAACGGTTTCAGGAAATTCCAGACGATCATAATTCATTAAAAAATCAATGGCATTGCCATGCGCGCCACAACCAAAACAATGATAAAACTGTTTGTTATGACTGACAGAAAAAGAAGCACTCTTTTCAGTGTGAAAAGGACAGCAGGCAAAATAATTGTTGCCAGATTTTTTTTTGAGGGGAACGCGATTATCAATCAGTTCGACAATGTCGACCCGATTTAATAACTCTTGGATAAACTCGCGTGGGATGAATTTTGTCATAGTGCTATTTTGCCTGGAAATAGGCGGTGGGGAAAGATCTTAAGCCGCATAAGACTTTAATAAAATTTCTTCAATAAGAGAAGATCGACTTTTGTTCTGCATTCTTGCTTCGCGGTCTAATAGGTGTAATAAAGATTGATGCATGGTGATGTTAATTCGAACGGCCTTTCCGATAGGTTCAGCCACGGAAATGACAATAGCTATGCAGTGCTTATAATCCGGATTTTTTAAAATAGTTTCTAAAGAGGAGGGTCTTGGCAATTTTGCTTTGTTGGATAGGCGGTCTAACAAGCCTTCAACTAAGAATTTTTTCGCATATTTTTTTGCTTCATCCAATGTTTTGCCGCAGGCAGTAATTCCTGGAATATCCGGGAAAAAGATATAATATTCATCTTGATGATACTCAATTAAACCGATGTAATCTAAAATCATAATTATCTCCAGCCGGCTTGCTTATAGATACTCAGTATTGTTCCTAGGGGTAAATCTTTTTTGGGATGAGGAACAATGACTCTTCCGATTTTAACTGGATGTTTAAATTTATGATGGCTTCCCGTGATATTCATCAGTTCCCATCCATCATTTTTAAGGTTTTTTATAATATCTGAGCTGTTTCTGTATAATAACATTATACACACCTTTATACTTAATGTCTAAGGATTAAAAAAAGGCAATAAAATCGATTTCTTAGGGGGGGGAATTGAATTTGATCGAGATTTGTAGAGGTTTTTTAGCCTAAGCGTTCTTTGACTTTGGCGCTGACCGCACCGATATCTGCACGGCCCTGGAGTTTTGGCTTCAGAATGGCCATCACTTTGCCCATTTCTTTGGCGGAAGTAGCGCCGGATTCTTTGATGGCGGCGTCTAAAAGTGCGGTGATTTCGGCTTCGCTTAATTGTGCTGGCAAATATTCCTGGATCACGGCGACTTCGGCTTGTTCTTTTTCGACGAGATCGGGGCGATTACCTGCTTGATATTGCGCAATCGATTCGCGGCGCTGTTTAATCATTTTGTCTAAAACAGCCAGGACTTGTTCATCACTGAGATCAATGCGTTCATCGACTTCGCGCTGTTTTAAGGCAGCCAAAATGAGTCGGATGGTGGCCAGGCGGTCTTTAGCTTGGTTCCGCATGGCGGTTTTCATATCTTCCTGAATTTTCGCTTTGAGCTGTGATGCCATATTGGATCCTTTTCAAAAGATTCCCGATTCAATCATTCGGGGATGAAATTCGCCATTGGCGAATTTCATTTGCGACGGTCTTTTTCTAATGCAACCTGTTCACGCATCTGTTTTTTCTGAAAGCGTTTTACAGCGGAGGCTTTTTTACGTTTACGCTTCCAGGTGGGTTTTTCGTAGTATTCATGGCGGCGTAAATCAGATAAAATACTGGCTTTTTCGCATAAGCGTTTAAAGCGGCGTAAACTGACTTCGAAATTTTCATTATCTTTTACACGTATACTTGGCATATTGGACACTTTACTCCATGGTAATTTTTGTAAAGAATGGCAGATTCTAAAGGCTAACTCAAAGAAAAGCAAAGGGGTTTTTTAATTAAATGCGTATTTTAGGCATAGAAACATCGTGTGATGAAACCGGGATCGCCGTTTATGACAGCGAATTAGGCCTTTTGTCGCATACCCTTTTTAGCCAGGTCGGCATTCATGCGGAATTTGGCGGGGTGGTGCCAGAGCTTGCCTCGCGTGACCATGTGAGGAAAACGATTCCCCTGATCAAGGCGGCATTGCTAGAGGCCAATTGCAGCGCTGCGGATATTCATGGTGTGGCTTATACGGCAGGGCCTGGGTTAATTGGTGCTTTATTGGTTGGCGCTATGGTAGGGCAGAGTATTGGTTTTGCTTGGAACGTGCCGGCAATCCCGGTGCATCACATGGAAGGTCATTTATTGGCGCCGATGTTAGAAAAAGGCGCGCCTGCTTTTCCTTTTCTAGCGTTACTCGTATCCGGCGGTCACACGCAATTAATCAAAGTAGAAAAAATCGGTTCCTATGAAATTTTAGGAGAATCATTAGATGATGCAGTGGGTGAAGCATTCGATAAAACGGCCAAATTATTAGGGCTCGGTTACCCAGGTGGCGCCGCATTAGCCGCTCTCGCTGAAAAAGGCCGATCTGATCGTTTTTATTTTCCTCGCCCCATGATCGATCGGCCCGGTTTGGATTTTAGTTTTAGTGGTATAAAAACATTTGCGGTGAATGCCGTTGCGCGCGCAGGAAATGATGAAGCAACACGTGCGGATATCGCGAGAGCTTTTCAAGATGCTGTCGTTGAAACATTAACAATAAAATGTCGCCGCGCGTTGGAATTGACCGGCTTAAAACGCTTAGTCGTAGCAGGTGGCGTGGGTGCCAATTTAGCATTACGTGAAAATTTAAAAATCATGACTGCAAAAAATAACGCAGAAGTATATTTTCCTCGCCATGAATTTTGCACGGATAATGGCGCGATGATTGCGTATGCGGGCTGTCAGCGGTTATTGGCCGGGCACAAAAATAATTTAAGTGTTAAGGTGCATCCGCGCTGGGAAATGCAGGCGATTGAAGCTTAATTTATTTTTTCCCGAATTTGATTTTATCTTCTTTTCCAGTAAATAATTTCTGAATATTGTTGCGATGGCGATAAATTAACAAAAACGTAATACCGACCGCCATTACCGTATAGTAAAAATTCGTAATATAAAACGCATAAACAGGCGCAAGCACTGCGGTTACCAAAGCAGCTAATGAGGAGTAGCGAAAAATGACGGCGATCAGTAACCAGGTTACCAAGAGAGCAAGACCCAGCGGCCAATTCAGTGCGACCAAGCAGCCGAAAGCGGTGGCAACGCCTTTACCACCCTGAAAACCAAAAAAGATCGGATATAAATGACCTAAAAATACCGCGAAAGTGATAACGGAAAGTTCAAAGGTATCAAATCCGTACCATTTAGCCAGTAATACCGGAATCACGCCTTTTAGTACGTCACCGAATAAAGTGATGATGGCTGCTTTTTTCCCGCCAATTCTTAAAACATTGGTGGCGCCTGGATTGCGGGATCCTTCGGTCCTTGGATCGGGCAGCCGCATGATTTTACAGACGACAATGGCGCTCGAAATGGAACCAAAGAGATAACCAATGATTACAGCAATAATAACATCAAAATGCAGCATTCTAGTGACTCATTCTGTTAGACTATAATTTATTAAGCATAACGGAATTTATTGAAGAGGCAATCGCTATGGTGGGTTCTCAGGAAAATTTAATTTGGATTGATCTTGAAATGACAGGATTAAATCCTGAAAAAGATCGCATCATTGAAATAGCCACCGTTGTGACTGATTCTGAGTTAAATGTAATTGCCGAAGGACCCGTATATGCTATCCACCAATCGGACGAATTATTAAACAGCATGGATTCTTGGAATACCAAACAACACAATGTTTCAGGGCTAGTGCCGCGCGTCAAAGCAAGCACGATAACCGAAGCGAAGGCGGAAGCCGATACACTGGAATTTTTAAAAAAATACACGACGCCTGGAAAATCTCCAATGTGCGGCAATAGTGTGTATCAAGATCGCCGCTTTCTTTACAAATATATGCCGGAACTCGAAAAATATTTTCATTATCGATTGATTGATGTCAGCACCTTAAAAGAATTAGCCTTGCGCTGGGCGCCAACCGTCAATGCTAATTTGATCAAAGAATCAAAACATCTGGCCCTCGATGATATTCGCGATTCGATTGCCGAACTCAAATATTATCGTGAAGAATTATTTAAGGATAATGATTGAGACCGCATCTCATCCAAACTGATGTCGTTTAGAATCAGTCGCCGATGCTGATGTCATATCGCCTAGACCAATGCCATTATCTGCGCTAAACATTTCATTATGCAGCCGTCTTCGATTTCGTGGTGTATTTCTGCCCAGCTTGCGTTTTTTTGGGGCGTGACTCTCTAGTTTTTTTTCTAATTCTTTTGCTGGTGGTATTCTTATTTTGTCGCACCATTCACGCCAGGTGATAAATGGATCGCGATTTTTGCAATTCTCAAATTGTTCTAATTCCCATTTAACATGATTAAAAGACAAATCATGACCAGTCCAGTTTTTAAAAGCTTTGCAAATCTCTTTTTCTTCGACGCAGTCTAGTTCATCAGGATATAAACCAAAAGGTTCATAGATTCTATCGCGCTCTCTGGCGCTTTCAAATAGTAATCCCACGGTAAGAACAAATAAAACTAACCCGGGAAGACATAACATAGCAGCGTAGGTGTCGGCAGCATTATATTCTGTTTTAGCTTGTTGAGATTGTTTACCTTCTGCAAATGTGCAAAACATGGCTGCGGTAGTGCTTGCAAATTTTAATGCTTTACTAAACATGATTTTCTCCTGATTTTGGGGTGGTTATATTTATTCTTATCTTGCGAATTTTCTTTTTTTCCTTGCCGGTTCATGTTGCATAAATTCATTTAAAATGCCGCGATATTGCGACTGATCGACATCAAAATTCATGCTCGCTTGTAAATAATGCGTAAAGGCTTGATGATCAGCGATCACGGCTAAATCAAATTGTTCGCGGGCGGCGATAAGATTTTGTTGAGCCAAGAAAATAAATGTTAAGGCGCATCGAACATTGGGAGTGGCGTTTTCGAGACGACCTGAAGCTTTTTGTAAAGTTTGTTGAACGATAGTCGGTGAGTTTTCACTCGTTGCACAAAGCTGCATGGTTAATATTTTAAAAATATTTTGCTGCCAGTGTTTGGTCTTGCAGAATTGGACCGCCATCGCTTGCAATTCTTTTGTAGGTACCTGCAATAATTGTTTAAAAAACTCCATAACTCTGGAGCGGGCGATCGCATCGAGATGCATGGGATCTACGACTTTTGCATGCATCATGACTTCTAAACAATTGGGTAATTTACCAATCGCTTTATCTTCCGGAAAGCTCTGCGCAGTCGCTCGATCAAATAAACCTAAAGCAAAAAAAGTTTTTGCTACAAATTTCATAAAAGATTTAACATCGGTATCTGCCATTTTGACTAATGAAAAAAAATGGTTGAGCGCTATTTTTTTCAAATTATCTTTATTGACGTCGGAAGTGTGATAATGCATGCAATGCATATAACAAAGTCGTTGCTGGAGGGTTTTATCAGGATTTTCTTGACGTCCCAGCCATAGTAAAAATTGATTAAGTTCAGGCAGACGAATCAAGCGATTATTTTCTAATTGTTTTTCATAATGATAAACCAATAATCCGCTGGCGCGCGTGTCGCCTGCTTCTAATGCGGCAAGTGCTTCCTGTGCGACTCGGAGTTTATCCCCATGAGAGGTATGTTGGCAGATTAATGCTTTATAATACGAAACCCAAGGTGCTTCACTATGTTTTTCAACGTGCGGGCTTAATTTTGGGAAATAGCTCATCCCAAAAAAATGCGAGAGGCTTTTACTATAATGATTCGCCTGACATTGTTCTTTATAATCCTGTCTTGAAAAAACGGTTCCAACATCCGATTCGTAACGGTTTCGCCAAGTCGAATCTTTTTTTGTTTCAGCCGCAAAGGCTTTGCAAACATTTGCGAGAGAAGCGGTGTCTTTCAAAGTGGCAAAGCCAATAAAATTTTGATAAACGCGTCGCATAGTATCGCTGCAGTAATCGATGGATTCTTTTTTTTCTCCTTTGGATTCGGGTGCGCGTTTTAATTTTTTTCGGGGCCTTGATTTCATCGTGGCGATCTCGAGGTATTTCTAGAGGAATAAAATGAGCCGCAATCTGCTCTAGTTGGAAATTCATTTTTTGTATCAGGGTGGGCAGGATAAAGTCCGTATAAAGAAACGGGCGAAAGGGCAGTATCTCTAGGCCTTTCTTCGATTTCTATTTTAGGATCATGCAATCGTTTCAGGCTCTCATCGATGTAATCCAAAATATCCTGAGCGTTCGGAGTTTTTGTTGCGGCTAACCGATTAATGAGTACGATAATGGCATGATGATATTCCCTCGGAAATATATTCTGAGGCACAGATTTTGCTTGTGCTTTGAGTAATTCAACCACAGTATTGGATGAAAATAAACTACATAAAATACTTTTATAGGCGGCTAAAAAATAAATATCATTACGCTTAATAATAGGGATTAGAAAATTAAATGAGGGATCTGAAAAAAATTCTCGAGCAAATTTTTTATCGGGATATTTTGCAACAAGTTCTTGAAAAAATTGACGGACTTGCTGTAATGGTTCTTGGCAGAATGCGTTATAAAATACTTGTTTGTCATTCTCAACATCATCGGGATTTTCATCTTCAGATTTGTCTTCTTCTGCTGTGAGACTCTCAATTTGCTTTACTAATTCCGGATCTGCTAATTCAGGTTGGAAAAAACTATTCATAGACCCCTCTCTTGTTGTTCTAGTGCCCAAACCACATGTTCTTTGACGAGATCGGATGGGTGCGATAATTTATTATTTAATGCGAAAATAATTTTTTCATTTTTCGGCGCATTGCCAAGTGCCACTGCAATATTTCGCAGCCAACAATCATAGCCAATTCTGCGAATGGCTGAGCCTTCTGTTTTCTGTTGAAATTCTTCTTCAGTCCATTCGAAAAGATGAAGGAGTTCCTCTGCCTCTAATCCATTTCGTGGTAAAAAATCGTTTTCTTGCGTCATCTTGGCGAAACGGTTCCAGGGGCAGACCAGCTGACAATCATCGCAGCCATAAATTCGATTGCCCATCCGTGATCGTAATTCTACTGGAATGGCCGTTCGTAGTTCAATGGTGAGATAGGAAATGCAGCGGCGGGCATCCAATTGATAGGGACCCACAATCGCCTGGGTAGGACAGATATCGATGCAGGCTTTACAAGTGCCACAATGATTGTTGACGGGTTCATCGATTGGCAACGGTAAATCAGTCAATATTTCACCGAGAAAAAACCAGGAACCGGCTTCTCGATTAATTAAATTCGTGTGTTTGCCAATCCAGCCTAATCCAGCTTTTTCAGCTAAAGGCTTTTCTAATACGGGTGCGCTGTCAGTAAAAACACGATAGCCAAAAGGGCCGATTTTTTCCTGAATTTTTTCGGCAAAACGCTTCAGGCGTTTTCGCATTAGTTTATGATAATCACGACCCAAGGCATAACGAGAAACATAGCCTAATTCAGGATTTTTTAGCACGTTGGGCATGTCAGTATTGGGCGGTAAATAATCCATACGCACGGTGATAACTCGTATCGTGCCAGGGACGAGTCTGTCTGGGCGATAGCGTTTTTCTCCATGTTCGGCCATATAATGCATTTCGCCATGAAACTGATTTTTAAGCCATTCTAGAAAATTTTTTTCATAACGTGATAGATCAATATCGGTTATCCCAACCTGCTGGAAACCAAGATTTTGGCCGATTTTTTTAATATCAGAACTATTCATAGCAGGGGATTATACAGATAAAAGCGCTATAAATTCATCTGGTGGCATCGGTTTGTAATAATAATATCCCTGTACCATATCGCAATGTTCTTTTTTAAGGAAATGGATTTCGCCCTCGGTTTCGGCTCCTTCGGCGACGACTTTTTTCTGAAGCGCATGAAACATGGCAATCATGGATCTTACGATGGCTGCATTGGAATGATTTTTCGGTAAACCGGTAATAAACGATTTATCGATTTTGATTTTATGAGCAGGAAGGCGTTGTAAATAACTAAATGACGAAAATCCCGTGCCAAAATCATCAATGGAAAACTGAAAACCTAGATTATGCAAAGCACCTAAAATGGCAATATTATGATGAATATTTTCGAGTAAAACACTTTCTGTGATTTCGAGCTCGACCCATTTGGGATTAATATCAAATTCTTTTACTAAGGATTCCAGATATTCGACCAGATGATAATTATCTTTAAATTGAGCGGTTGAAATATTAACTGCGACGGGCAACCCTAAAGGATGGGATTTAAGTTGCTGAAACACCATACGCATCATATGTTCATTCACAGAAACAATGAGACCGGCTTTTTCCGCATAACTAATAAATTCACTGGGTGAAATTAAACCTTTAACAGGATGTTGCCAACGAACCAATGCTTCTGCACCACAAATTTTTCCCGTTTTAAGATCGACTTGGGGTTGATAATTCATATAAAATTCATTGTTCAGAATGGCTTTATGTAAATCAGAATACATGGCTAGCTTGTCAGCAGCGATTTTGGTTAATTCTTTCGTGAAAAATTCAATTTTATTTTTGCCAAGCGATTTTGCGTGGGCCAGTGCAAGATCAGCGTGAGTAATGAGCGTTTTGCTATCTTGTCCATCTTGAGGATAAATGGCGATGCCGATACTTAATGATAAAGTAATTTCGTTATGCGCGATTCGTAACGGTTCATTGAAACTGCGGGAAATTTTTTTAGCATAATCGAAAACATCTTCCGCATTTTCTTTCTCGCAGTAAATGACAAATTTGTCCGCGCCTAGTCGAGCAAGGTTTTCATTGATTTCAGTTGTCTGGTTTTTTATTCTTAGCGCCGCAGATTTTAAAAATAAATCACCATAATCGTGTCCTAATGCATCATTCACTAATTTGAAATTATCGATATCTAAAATTAACACGCCGAGAAACGTTGGTTTTGCTTTAGCGATAAAAGTATCGAGTTCTTCTTCAAGCGCGGCCCGGTTTAATAGACTGGTTAAAATGTCATGTTTCGTCATGGATTGAATTTGTTCACGTGTGTGAGTGCGGGTCTCGCGTAATTCATTTTCTGTAAATGATAATTTTTTTTCACTTTTATCGATAAGATTAGCCATTAATGCGATGGCGATAGAAATTAAGCTAAACGTACCCACCGCATTGAGTGTGTCACTGAAGTTAGGATCAAAATCTCCGCTGAATTCAAAAATATCTGTAAAGTAGGAAAGAAAAATCGGGACAATTAAGGTAATGGGTAACATTCGGCGTAATACGGATCCGCCAACACTTTTTCGTATTAAAAATTCCATAAAACCACTTTCAGGTTTTAGTAAGAAAATTCCGATGCTAATTAACAAAAATAATAACGTGGCATGCATAGACATGGTCGTTGCATTGGTCACGATAAAATGTAAATCCGCTTTGTTGATATAATTGTAAAGTGAAGTCAAGGCCATCAAAAAAATTAACCAGCCAATAAATTGTAAGATCCATCCAGAAAATTTATCTTTTTGCGCATAGAGAAAAGCAATCGCGGACAAGAGAAAGTTTATTGTTGTAATAACTGCCATGCGTCCGGGATAAATGGTTCCTGAATCGATATAAATATCTTTCGCAAGCCACTGATCAATCCCTAAATCGATACCAAAAATATTTTCAATTAGGGTAGCGGTGTTGATAATTAATATGATACCGGCAAAAAGAATTATCATACTTCGCAGTATCAGAGAGGGGTTTTTTATTGAATAAAAAATCAGGACCAACCCGGATAGAAAAAAACAAAGTGCCGCGTTGGCTTTCATGTTTAACGAAAAAATGAAAAGGGTAACGAGAGGCTCGATTTGATAGATCCATCCCAGCAGCACTGAAAAGCCTGTAATCACTAAAATGAAACCAATCAGTCGATTAAATAATGGGAACCAAGATGGATTCGCCGCCGCGCTCTCCATGCATTTTAGCCTTGATCAGTGATGATATTTTCAGCTTACACCCGTTAAGAAATGCCTGCAACCACTGCTTTTTTAGGTCTAACTCGTTTACAATGAGTGTAACAGGGAGGAGGTTTCTGCGTGCATTCAATTGGTACCTGGTGGCTATGGACGGTTTTTTTTATCTTTGTCTTGCTGGTTTTGGCCATTGACCTTTTTTGTTTAGGAAATCCCAAAAAACAACGCGTGTCGACCCGTGAATCCTTAAGTTGGCTGCTGCTTTGGTTTTGCTGTGCCATGTTGTTTAATTTTTTAATTGGATGGCATGTTGCGAGAGTGAGTGGTATACAGCTTGCTCATCAAAAAGCCCTCGAATTTTTTACCGGTTATGTGATTGAAGAGTCACTTTCAGTCGATAATATGTTTGCGTTTTTAATGATCTTTAATTATTTTGCTGTTCCTCATGAATATCAGCGCCGAGTACTGCTTTATGGCGTGCTCGGCGCTATCATTTTCCGTTTATTCATGATCTTATTTGGAACGTGGTTAGTCATCAATTTGCATTGGATTTTATATGTGTTCGGCCTTTTTCTGGTGATCACCGGCATTAAAATGCTGTTTTTTGCTCGAGATAAAAACGAACTTAAAGATAATTTTATTCTAATTTGGCTGCAAAAGCATTTGCGGCTAACAGAAACATTTCACGAAGAAAAATTTTTTATAAAAAGAAGATTGCTTTGGTACGCAACGCCTTTGTTTCTCGTTTTGGTATTGATTGAATTAAGCGATGTGGTATTCGCGCTCGATAGTATCCCCGCGATTTTTGCGGTAACGCAGGATCCTTTTATTGTGTTTACTTCCAATATTTTTGCTATTTTGGGTCTGCGCGCGTTATATTTTTCATTGGCTCATCTTGCAAATCGTTTTTATTTGTTAAAATATGGCGTTGCATTAATCCTGGTTTTTATCGGCGGAAAAATGTTGATCGAACCCTGGTGGAAAATCTCAATCATGATTGCATTGAGTGTGGTGCTCACTATTTTAGGCACGACAGTGTTTATCAGTCTGGTTTCACGGGCACGATTTAAGGAAAAAACATGACAGAAAAAATCAAGCTGGAAGCATTCGAGGATTTTTTAGGCCGCCGTGCCCGTAATGCAAACAAAAGCGATTTTGGACATGTGCTAGTCATTGGCGGTGATTTCGGCTATTCCGGTGCGGTGCAAATGGCGGGATTTGCAGCTTTGCGGGTCGGGGCAGGCTTGGTTAGTATCGCAACCCAACCGGAACATGCGCGTGTTTTGAATATCAATCATCCCGAATTAATGTGCCATGGTGTGACAAAATCAGCTGATCTTAAACCTCTGATGGCGAAAGCAACGGTGATTATCGTAGGACCTGGCTTGGGTAAATCGGCTTGGGCTGAAGAATTATTATTTTCTGCAGTAAAAACTGAAAAAAATTTAGTGGTGGATGCGGACGGTTTGAATATACTGGCTGAAAAACCGCAAGAACGCATCAACTGGATTTTAACGCCGCATCCGGGTGAAGCAGGGCGATTGTTAAAAATGCCGACCGAAGCCATTCAAAAAAACCGACTGGATGCGGTGATGAACTTGCAAAAAAAATTCGGCGGTGTTTCAGTATTGAAAGGTGCAGGTACATTAGTAGCAGGCCCCAACGGTGAAATTGCGATTTGTGAAGCCGGAAATCCCGGCATGGCAAGCGGCGGCACCGGCGATATTTTAAGTGGCGTAATCGGTGGTTTTGTGGCACAAGGGCTGGATTTATTGTCTGCCGCAAAACTCGGCGTGTTAGTGCACGCGATGGCAGGCGATATGGCGGCAAAAACCAACGGCGAACGCGGCATGGTGGCAACCGATCTCTATCCCTTTTTGCGGCAACTGGTTAATAGAAAATGAATGAATTTATTTTAAAACACGTACGCAATGAATCGCAGATGCTGGATTTAGGCCAGAGAATGGCAAAATCCTGCAAAAATCCCGCCACGATTTTTTTATACGGGGAGTTGGGCGCCGGCAAAACGACGTTGGTACGCGGTTTTTTGCGTGGGTTTGGATTTAAGGAAGCGGTAAAAAGTCCGACTTATACTATCGTTGAATCCTATTCATTCGATACGATGACGGTTCACCATTTTGATTTTTATCGCATCAATGATCCAGAAGAGTTGGAATTTATTGGCATAAAAGATTATTTTTCTGGCAATGCGATTTGTCTAGTTGAGTGGCCCGAAAAAGCGGGCCAATTATTGCCGCCGACGGATTTGTCTTGTTATATTGAGCCGCATGCAATTGGACGTAACGTGAAATGGGTGGCCCATACCGAAAAAGGCATGGAAATTTTAAAACGGTATAAAAATGAAAAATAAAATTAAAAAATGGATTGTGATGGCGCTCTTATTAATACCGTCTTTGAGTGTCGCTGATCCTGCGAAATTAGTGAATATTGCTTTTTCCAGCGCAGACGACAGCACCCGCGTCAAATTATTTTTAACACACGGGACACCCTATACTGTTTTTCAGCTTTCTCATCCCGATCGTTTAGTCATCGATGTCAAAAATACCAAAATAGCCACCCCGATTTCCTCCAATCTATCGAACCCAATATTTAAGTCCATGCGAATTGGTCATCCGGACGCATCCACTCTCAGATTGGTTTTTGATTTAAAAACATCGGTAAAATTCAAAGCAAACGCTGCCTCTCGATTTATTTTTCTCGATGTTTATAATGAAAAAAAACCTATCATAAAAAAATCGGTCAATCCCGTGATCATTGTGATTGATCCGGGTCACGGAGGAAAAGATCCTGGCGCAATTGGTTATGATGGCGTGGAGGAAAAAAAAGTTGTGCTCGCCATTGCGCTGCGATTAGCTGCGCTCGTTAATAATGAACCCAATATGAAAGCCGTGTTAACGCGAAAAGGCGATTATTTTGTGCCTTTAATGGATCGCTTAAAACTCGCACGTCGAGGTAAAGGCGATTTATTTATTTCCATTCATGCCGATTCCAATAGCATGCAATCACGCGGAGTCTCGGTCTATGCTTTATCGAGTCGCGGGGCCACCTGTGTAGCCGCCAAATGGCTCGCCAATCGTGAAAATCATTCAGAATTGGGTCGTGTCGATTTAAGTGAACTCGAAGATCAAAGTCTAGAAGTGCGTTCCGTTTTAATTGATCTTGCGCAAACCGCAACGGCTACGGATAGTTTTCGCTTAGGAACAGAAATGCTAAATGCATTGGACAATGTCACACGCTTGCATTACTCGCGTGTGGAACAAGCACCCTTTTTAGTTCTGAAATCCCCGGATATTCCATCCATTTTGGTAGAAACCGGCTATTTATCAAATCCCAAAGAAGAAGTGAAATTGGCGAATCCTGATTATCAAAATGAAATCGCCGAGGCGTTATTAAATGGGCTAAAAATTTATATCAAAAAGTACGAAAGCTCGATTTATGCGGCAAATTCCAAAGTAAAACCACTCATTAGCTAAGGTTTCTTCTTGTCCGTGAGACCCATTCTCGCTAAGACCTTGAATAATAAATAAAATCCTCTCCTATATTATTAAGATTACCTTAAGTATTGATTGTTAAAATAAATAACATTTTTTCACGAGTTAATCTATTTTTATGCTGCTAAGACTGTTTCATATAAAAGATGGCGAATTGAGCGTAGAACGTGATGATCCCTATAATGAAGGCATCCGATATATTCTACAAAGTGAATATGGTAAAGCAATCGGGTTCTTTGAGAGTCTAGAAGAAGATTCTGATCCCGTTCAGCCCAAACTTTTTAAGGGAATGGCCTATTTTTTAGAAGAAAAACCTTCTTATGAAAAAGCCCAGCAATGTTTTGTTGCTGCCGCACACTACTTGATCGATCAAAGAGATGCTTCAGAGAAGCAAGGAAAAACACCTGATCTTGAAAACGAAAAATTACTAGCACTCGCTATGACCGGCGTAGGCTATTGTTTATTTATGCAAGGGCAATTTAGAGCTGCATTCGATGCCTTTAATGAAGCGCTTAAATATGATTTGGAAAGTGTTGATGCTCACCTTGGTAATAGTTTAGTTCTGCAATTGCTTGGATATACAACGGCCGCGCGCAAATGCAGTGAAGCGGCTGAAAGGTTGCAATCGGATAATGTTTTTGTACTCAACACTCGCGGCAATGCCTTATTGCTGGGTGGAGAACTTCAAAATGCAAGACCCTATTTCCTAGCTATTCATGCAAAAGCACAGCCCATCGATAAAGCAATGTTTGATAAAATCCGCAAGGTTTATGAAGAATATACTGATCTTGAAAATCCTTTGTATGTTTATCCTGATGGAGGAGAACAAGATACGAGAGCAGGAGCTTCTTGGCGAAAAGCGAGGGTAGAACCTGGATATAAACCTGAAGCAAAAAATGCAAAACAAAATGCCGAAGAATTATTAAATTTGTTAGCGGAACGTCAAAAGCGCAAGTTGCTACAAGAATCGAAGCGAGCAGACCATCAGCAGAATAAAGTTGCTGTTGCGAAACCACGCGCTGTAATAGCTGAAACGTCAGTTCCGACAATGGTCTCTGTTCCAAGCCAGTCCCCACTTCATGCAAACAAACGAGCTTTACAGGCATCACCTCTTCAGGTCCATTATGATCATCCGCCAGAAGAGCCCACGACGTTTACATCTGCAGTCGTAGAGTTAAAATCAATTTCTGAAAAGCAGTTACCTTCTGTTTTACCGGATCCACAACCCAACGTTTCCAATGCTGTTCTATCAGATATTCCATTAGTCGTTTCAGCTAGTATAACAACACCGCCCATAGCGTTTTCGGTGAAAGTTGCTCAGGGAGTTGCAATTCCTATCACAGAAACTAGCGATTTGAAAAGATCTCCAGAACCATCGGCACCAGAACTTCTGCAACCAGCACCAAATCCAGTCGTCTTAGGAACCGTCGAATCACAAGCCGTCTTAACACTGACAGTGCGCCAAATGATTGACAGCGATCCCAGTTTCCATATTTTTTTCAAAGCTTTTAATTTCAGATTAGTAAAATACAGAGATGCCTTATCAAACACAGCTGCCGGAATGCACTCTTTAGATAAAAAAGGTACCGATACCGGTTTGAATATTTTAGCCAAATTAGCTGATGCTGTTTCATTGGGATTAGCCTCCGTTGTAAATGACGTCCGTCAGGAAAGAAAAAATCGCGGTGTAAAGAATGTGGCTAACGAAATTGGGGAAGAGTGTTTCTATCTACCTAATTTAACCAATGAATTCTTTGAAGAAGCTTCTACAAGAATTACTTTTAAATATGCAGATCAAATAAAACAATTAACGCTTATTCAAAAAAACCCTGAGAGCAAAACCGAAGAAAAAAAGAAGGTTTCGGAAGCACCCAAAATACCTAATCAGTCAGAAGAACCAAAAAAATCTAAATCAATGAAAGAAAAATTTATCGCTGGAGCAAAAGCGGCAAAGGCAGCGGTAGGGGCGGCGTTAATAAAATTTCAAAAAAAATTGATATCCGCAGTCAAAATTGTTAAAGATAAAGTTACTGGGGTCGTCAGAAAGGTTGTTAATTCGAAACCCCCTAAAGATGGTGTTAAATCTTTGGCTAAAGCCGCCGCAACCTGTGTAGTTGAATCGATCGAAAGGCATCTGAAACAAGATCTCGAATTAGCACTGCAAACTGTGCAAACTAGCGTTTACCAACATTACAGCTCTCTGCCAAATAAAGCAGAGAGTAAAGAACCCTGGAGCGATCAATCCATTTTCCAGCACACTGGCATTCGTGTAGCTTTGGATGCAAATACTTTTGCACATTATGAAGCCGATCCGAAGTATCTTAAAGATAAAACTCAATTTAGAAAAGATTTTGTGATGGGGGTTTGCAATCAATTTGGAGTGGCATCCGCTGGGGTTTTTAGTGTCGTGTTCGAATACGAAGGCGCTCCAGAACCAGAGCCAATTTATTGTGATGGCGTTCTGAACTTTGGATATCGATATGGTACTAATGCGGATGTTGAAAGAATGCCTTATTTAGTGCGGTCCCAACCTGAAGTGGTATGCCAAGTAGAAGAAAAATTTGGCAAGCCAACCTTTACACCCCAACAATGTTTCGATTTTATGGAAGAGAAATATACTCCTTCCGGTGCAAATAGCTATCAGATCATGCGAGCTCTTGCACAATCACAAGCAGCCAATACCAAATTGCAACAAAATCAGGTTGCCCTGCAAAAACAAGTTGAAGAGCAACAAAATCAGCTTAAGCGCCAACAACAACAGATGGACCAAATAATGGCTTTATTAACGGGCCCAGCTGGATCACGAATGCAAATGCTCTCATTCATGTCTCAGCAAGGGAACCAAGTCTTACCACAAGTGGATGGCAGCAGCCTCACGCCAACCGAAGTAGCAAAACTCGCCTAGTATTGCCTGATCCCGCATAACCCGCTACTATCACGTCAGTAAAAAATGACGAATAGACTGTTTATGCCCCGAATCCTAAAATTAAGCCCCTTACTAGCCAACCAGATCGCCGCGGGAGAAGTGATAGAACGTCCCGCTTCTGTCGTCAAAGAATTAATCGAAAATAGTTTAGATGCAGGCGCCACCAAAATTGAACTCGATATCGAAAATGGCGGCACGCGTTTGATTCGTATTCGGGATAATGGGGACGGCATCCATCAAGATGATTTAATCTTGTCTCTTAGTCGTCACGCCACCAGCAAAATAAAAACCCTCGATGATTTATCGGCAATTCACACCTTAGGTTTCCGTGGCGAAGCCCTCGCGAGTATCAGCTCTGTCTCACGCTTAACATTGTCATCCGCAATAGCAAATGGATCTGGATGGCAGGTGACAACGAATGGTGTCGAGATGGAGCACTCTATTACACCTGCGGCACATCCAAAAGGCACAACGGTTGAAGTACGAGATTTATTTTTTAATACACCTGCCCGCCGCAAATTTTTACGTTCTGAAAAAACGGAATTTGATCACATCGATGAATTAGTGAAGCGCGTTGCGTTAAGTTCGTTTGGTGTGAGTTTTACTTTAAAACATAATCAGCGCGTAATTCGCCAATATCGCGAAGCGTCCACCGAAAAAGAATGCGCGCAACGCATTGAGAGTCTCTGCGGCGCTGCTTTTTTAGAAAATGCGCTGAAAATTGAAGCGGAAATTACCGGCATAAAATTATCGGGCTGGATCGCATTGCCAACTTTTTCGCGTTCACAGGCTGATTTACAGTATTTTTATGTGAATCACCGTATGGTACGTGACAAATTAGTGAGTCATGCCGTGCGTGAAGCCTATCATGATGTGATGTATGGTGATCGTCATCCCGCGTATGTTTTATTTTTAGAAATAGATCCGCTGCAAGTCGATGTGAATGTGCATCCCACCAAACATGAAGTGCGTTTTCGTGAAAGCCGTTTAGTACACGATTTTATATCGCACAGTGTGCATGATGCGTTGGCGAGTGTGAGGCCCGCAACACCGGTGATAAAACCGACGGAACCCGTTTCTTATTCGCCCGCGCCAAAACAACACGCTATGCCATTCAAAGTCCATGAACAAATGCGAGTCTATGGACAATTACACGAAGAAACAGTCATTCCAGTCAAAGAAATAGTTGCAACTGAAATTCCATCAGAAAATAAAACGGAAAATACTATTCCGCCATTGGGTTTTGCTTTAGCGCAGTTAAAAGGCATTTATATTCTCGCCGAAAATTCAGAAGGATTGGTTTTAGTTGATATGCACGCCGCGCACGAAAGAGTGTTATATGAAAAATTAAAACAACAGTTGCAGCAACAGCAAATCAATTCACAGCCATTGTTGGTACCCTTAACGGTCACTCTGAGTGAAATGGAAGCCAATAAAATCGAAGAACACTCAGAACTTTTTCAAAAAGTCGGCATCGCGATTGCCCGCATCAGTCCAGAAAATATCGTTGTGCGCGCAGTGCCTGATATGTTGCGCGATAGCCACATTGAACAAATGGTTCGAGACATTGCAGCCGATTTATTAACACATGAAAAAAGCACACGCATGGAAGAATACTTCGAACATCTCTTATCAACCATGGCTTGTCATGCAGCCGTACGTGCACAACGAAAATTATCCGTACCGGAAATGAATGCATTGCTACGTGCCATGGAAAATACTGATCACAGCGGACAATGTAATCATGGACGCCCGACGACCATGCAATTATCATTGCCGGAATTGGATAAATTATTTTTACGTGGACGTTAATTTTTTAAGGAAAAAATATGTTTAGAACCGCTTCTTTATTTTCTCGAACCCTGTCAACGGCGGCGAAAAGTCTTAAAAAGCGAGTGTGGGTAGTGGATATTGATACTACCGCAGGTCAATATGGCACACTTGTCAAACACACGTTCAAATATGCATTCGATGAACATGGTCTAAAAGTTGAAGATAAAGATATTTTGCCAGAAATGGGAATGAAAAAAGGTCCGCATATTCGGTTAGTTGGAAAAAAACCGCGTGTTTATTCACAATGGCTAGAAATGTATCCTGCCGAGGTCAAAGCTAAACTTGATTTGGAACCCTATTTTGAGCGACATATGGAAAGAACCCATCGGACCTTCGAAGAAAAAATGGAACAATGCGCTCATCTTATTTCGCCAATTCCAGCAAAAATGGAAATCTATCGAAAATTGCGTGGCTGTAATCCCGATGAATTGTTTGTTTTAAACAGTGGATTTTATTGGCCTGTCGTTGAAAAAATTCTGCCGAGTTATTATAAACATGAATTTTATCCTAGAATGGTTGTGACCGCGAGCGATGTGCAAAATGGCCGCCCTGAACCCGATATGTTGGACAAAATCATGAAAGATCTGAAAATTGATGATCCTGCTGAACTAGTCGTGGTGGGTGATGGATATCAGGATATTCTGGCTGGAAAAAATCTTGCGAAGCTCTATCACGGTAGAACACCCTGGACTGTTCTTGATTTAACTCACAGCGCACAACTGAATGTAGAGAGCGAAAATCAAAAAGAAAACGATCCCAAATTAGTTCAACAACGTACTGAAATCATCCGGGATTTATTAGATAAAACCTCCACAAAATTAAGACCCGATTTTATTGTGACTTCGTCGGATGCCCTTTTAAAAGTACAGGAATTGATTACAGATCGTATGAAGCATGGAATTCGTCCTGGCGAACAGGCAGCGATGATTGTTCAAGACAATATGACTCAGGTTCTTGAGCAGGACTTAGGATATCAGATACCCGCTGTTCCACCTCTGTTACGGTTTCGTTAATTCCTCATGAAAACGATTTTTTGTCTAATGGGTCCCACTGCCTCTGGCAAAACGCAGCTAGCGGTAGAATTAGTGCAGCGTTTTCCGATGGAAATTATCAGTGTCGATTCTGCCATGGTTTATCGCGGGATGGATATTGGCACAGCAAAACCAACAGCTGACATTTTAAAAATCGCACCGCATCATTTGATTGATATCCGAGATCCAGCGGAGGCTTATTCAGCCGCACAATTTCGGGAAGATGCGTTAAAAATCATAGAAGATATTTTTTCTCGCGGAAAAATTCCACTGCTCGTGGGCGGCACGATGTTATATTTTCGTGCGCTACAAAAAGGATTGTCGGAACTTCCAGAAGCCGATGCGGAGCTTAGAAAAAAATTGCTGATAGAAGGAAAAAAAATTGGCTGGCCGGCTCTGCATGATCGATTAAAGAAAATCGATACCGTTGCCGCAGATCGAATTCATCCGAATGATAGTCAGCGCATTCAACGAGCACTGGAAGTTTATGAGCTCACGGGTAAAAATTTAACGTATTGGCAGCAAAAAAATGCTGAAAATCCAGAGAATTTTCGAATGATTAATTTTGCTGTTCTGCCGGTCGATCGTTCCATCTTACATCAACGCATCAAAGAACGGTTTGAGACCATGCTTGCAAACGGTTTTATCGACGAAGTGCGAACGCTTTTTTCACGCGGCGATTTAAGCTTGGATCTACCTGCGATTCGCTCAGTAGGTTATCGTCAAGCATGGGAATATTTATTAGGCGAATTAACGTTTGATGAAATGAAAGAACGGGCTGTCATTGCTACACGACAACTGGCCAAACGTCAGTTAACTTGGCTGCGCAGTTGGCCGGATGTAATTGAATTCGACAGCGAAGCGAAGGATGTGTTGCACCAAATAAGCACCGTCATTGCGAGCCGCCTGATCTAGAGTTATACTATTCCTGCAATTCATGCTTCTCATTCTGGAGGGTATGTCAATGTATTCAAAAAGTTGTTCTTGTTGCGGTTCCCGATTATGTAAATTTGCTTTTGGTATAGCTTTTGGTTTTTTATCAGGCTTAAGCATGTTGCTATTTGCCTGGTCAGCTTATTATTGGGGTCATGGCGGTCCCATGATTGCGCAATGGGCTGAAATCTATCAAGGCTATGCTCCAACCATCAAAGGCGGTTTAATCGGTGGCGCATGGGGTTTTGTTGAAGGGTTTGTTTGTGGTTTTATCTTTGCATTGATCTATAATCTGGTTTCCTGTTGCTGCAAATGTTGCAAATGCAAATGCTGCAATTGCACGTCCTGCAAACCAGAAGATTCAATGAATAAAAAGATGTAAACCCAGTATCACCCTCATAAACTAGAGGCGATTTGAAATTTTAAATCGCCTAGTTTAGTATCGTGGATTATGGATATCAGTAAACCCTTGACCATTGGACGTCTCCTTCTTTTGCTAATCGGGCAAATTATTATTCTTGCGCTATGCGCCGCTTATATCGAATTTGTTTATTATACGGATATCTTTCCCGACAAACTGGTCAATCAAACTTACGAGCAAACCCGTTGTTTAGTCGTCGATAAAAAATTAGAAACAAAAGGTAAAGCCCTCAAAACTTATCGTGCGCGTTTTGTAATCAATTATTCTGCAAATGATAAAAAACAGGTAACAACGGTTTTTGCCAATGGACGCAATAGGTCCTTTACGACCAATCGTGAATCGCAGCAAGCCATGCTGGATCGTTTTAAACAAGGCGAAGATTATCCTTGCTGGTTTAATCCAGCCGATCCCACCATCGCTGTGTTAGTCATGCGAAATAACTGGGGCAATGTCCTGTACTTATTTCTCCCGACAGTTATCGTTTTGATTATTTTTTATTATTTTGTACGCACCGTCCATCAGTTATTTGAAGTAAATAAGAAAACACGCAGAAAAAAATAAGGAGCCCACTCTATGAAACAACCTGTTCAAACTGACTTAGCGCCAGCTGCCATTGGGCCTTATTCCCGGGCCATCAAAGCGGGTACCACGGTTTATTTATCAGGACAGATTGCAATTGATCCTTCGACCAATGAATTCATCAAAGGCGAAATTGCCGTCCAAGTGACGCGCGTCTTTGAAAATCTGAAAGCCGTTGCTGAAGCCGCGGGCGGTGATTTGGATTCGATTGTGCGAGTGGGGATTTATCTCACCGATTTAAATTATTTTTCATTGGTGAATGATGCGATGATGAAATATTTTAGCCCGCCGTATCCTGCACGATCTACCATCGGCGTCACTGCTTTGCCGAAAGGCGCAGCAGTGGAAGTAGACGCCATTATGGTTTTAGAGGATTAGTGGGGCCCGCTAACGTACTAGTGGGTTTGATATCAACGGGTGTTTTATTGTACATTGCCATGGTCTTTAAGACTTCCAACGCTTGATAGAGTTGGAAATCGGTTTCAGCCAGATTAAGCAGGTTATTTTTAGCGGATTCTGCACCTAAATCCGTGCTTGAGTCATCCGTTCCTTTTAAATGGCCTTTAAGAGAAAATTCACGGATCGGTTCCATCAAACCATTATCTGCTTTTGGATTATTCGCCAATTTATAATTATCGACGGTAATATCTGGAATGATTCCTTTGTTTTGAATCACACGCCCTGAGGGTGTGTGATAAAGAGCGGTCGTTAATTTGATGGCATGATTATCATCTAAAGGCAACACCGTTTGCACAGAACCTTTCCCGAAGGTGGTAGTACCGACAATGACTGCGCGATGATAGTCCTGCAATGCGCCGGCAACAATTTCAGAGGCCGAAGCGGAACCTTCATTGACTAAGACGACCAAGGGTGCGCCATTCAAAATATCGCCAGGTTTTGCTTTAGCGCTATATTGCGCATTGGGTAATCGGCCTTCGGTATAAACGACCAGATTATTGAATTTGTTATTTTGCAGCGATTTTTCATCCAAAAAAACGTCGGCGACTTGAACTGCCGTTTCCAACAATCCGCCTGGATTATTTCGAAGATCCAAAACTAAGCCTTTTAAATTTCCGCCATTCTCTTTTTTCAATTTATTAATCTCAGCAATCATTAATTCCGTGGTCGGTTCCTGGAATTGGCTGAGTCGGATATAACCAAATCCATTAGGCAGCATATTACTTTTAACATTGGCTAAATGAATGGTATCGCGGACCAATTTAAAGGTGATGGGATTTTTTTCATCTTTGCGAATAACGGTCAATGCGACGGGCGTGCCTTTTTTGCCGCGCATTTTATCGACGGCTTCATTCAAGGTCATTTCATTGACCAACTTGCCGTCAATGGCGACGATGTAATCGCCGGATTTAATGCCTGCACGGGAAGCGGGTGTGTCATCGATGGGGCTAATGACTTTTAACACACCAAATTCACCCGTCACTTCAATGCCTAAACCACCAAATTCACCGCTCGTGGTCATTAATAATGTTTTATAAGCATCTTGATCTAAATATTCAGAGTGAGGATCCAATCCATTCAGCATGCCGCGGATTGCATCTTCTAATAATTTTTTATCACTGATCGGCTGCACATAATAATCTTTGATCTGAGCAATGGCATTGGTAAAACGATTAATGTCACTGTCTTGCAGCGAATCGGATTTTTCTGGCAGTTTGCTGACTGCGTCGGGTTCTTTTTTGAATGCAAAAGAAGGAATAGAAACAGAAATCGATACGCCAACAATCAGACCAATGATGCCAACTAAGCTAAACAGGTGATAACGTTTCATAAAAGATATCCTTTACGATTAGACGTTACTTACATTTAAAGTATAGCCTCTTTAAAAACGTCCGTGGGGACGATTTATAAAATTGTTCAATTTTTCAACTGATTAGATTTATTAATAGATTAGGAAAATTAGCTAAAATAGTGATCAAAGAGATCAACGGGTAGTCTATTTTAGTATTCTCTGCCACCAGATCTAGCTGATAGACCCAGGGCAGATTATTTTTGGGTTATTTTTTAGCCTGAAAATGATTGATTCATTTTTTAAAAAGGTGCTTAATCCGATTGCAAGGCGAAAATCGATTGGCCAGTCATTTCTTTGGGTTGGGGCAATCCCAAGAGAGATAACATGGTCGGTGCGATGTCCGATAAGATGCCATTTTGTTTAGAAACTTTAGCATCTCGACCAAAATAAACCAAAGGGACCAATTCACTGGTGTGAGCGGTATGCGGTTGGTTGGTTTTTTTATCAAACATGTATTCGGCATTGCCGTGATCGGAAGTAATCAGCGCTTCGCCGCCGACTTCTTTTAAGGCATTCAGGATTTTGCCTAAACAAATATCGATGGTTTCAATCGCCTCTATGGTTGCGGGTAAATTGCCGGTGTGTCCTATCATATCGGGATTCGCAAAATTGCAGATGATGACATCAAATTCACCGCTTTTGATTTCATCGACTAGTTGTTCAGTCAGTTCATAGGCGCTCATTTCCGGTTGCATGTCGTAAGTGGCTACTTTGGGTGAGGGGATTAAGATTCGTTTTTCACCGGGAAACGGTTTTTCGACGCCACCGTTAAAAAAGAAAGTCACATGGGCATATTTTTCTGTCTCAGCAATGCGCAGTTGTTTTAAGCCTTTTTCACTTAAATATTCTCCCAAAATATTCTTGAGTCGTTCCGGTGGAAAAGCGATCGCTGTTTTAAGAGTTGCGTCATATTCAGTCAGGCTGACAAATTCGCCGAGTTTGAGCGTGCGAGCGCGAGAAAACCCATCAAATGCTGGATCAACGAACGCACGGGTGAGCTGACGCGCGCGGTCGGCGCGGTAATTCATGAAAATAATCACATCGCCATCATTCATCTTTATGCCGTCTTCGATGACGGTGGGTTTGACAAATTCATCGGTTTCGCCGCGTTGATAGGCGAGTTCCAATCCCTGAAAAGGATCAGCCGCCTGAAATTCACCTTTGGCGTCGGTGAATAATTCATAAGCTTTTTGCACACGCTCCCAGCGTTTATCGCGGTCCATGGCGAAATAACGGCCGATGAGGGATTTGATTCGTCCGCATTTTAATTTTTTGCAGAGGGTGATTAATGATTCAATCGATTGTCTAGCGCTTTTTGGGGGTGTATCTCGGCCATCCAGGATTGCATGTATATAAGTCGGGGAAGCGGCTTTTTCTGCTAGCAATTTTATTAAAGCATGCATTTGTCGTTCATGACTGTGAACACCGCCCGGTGAAAGTAATCCCATCACGTGAATGGCTTTATTATTTTTTTTAGCTTTTTCGATGGCGGCTAATAAAACCGGATTTTTAAAAAAATCGCCATCCTCAATCGCAAGATCAATCCGTGTTAAATCCTGATGCACCACGCGCCCTGCGCCCATGTTTAAGTGGCCGACTTCGGAATTGCCCATTTGTCCATCGGGTAACCCGACACATCGTCCCGAACCTGAAATTAACGTATGGGGATAATCTGCCCATAACTGGTTCCAATGCGGTTTATGCGCCATGGCGATGGCATTGGCTTCGGGATCTTCGCGATATCCCCAACCATCGAGAATAATTAAGGCAAGTGGGCGTGGTATTTTTTTCATGACCCTTCCATTTTCATAAAAAAGTGACTATTGGCTTATGTTCTTTCTGACGTTAAACTAACACTCTTTATTTCGGATTTAAATATGATTATAAAAAAATGGATCCAGCCCACTGCGGTTGCCGTGATTTTTTTATGCTGTTTCAAAACAGCGCTTGCAGCAAATGACAAAACCACCTCAGGTAATACAGAAACCGTGATTTCTAATTCGCAGCCTGCAGGATCTTTTCCTGCTAAGAATCCTGTTTTAACTCCCATTGGCGTTACCAGTGCGGCTCCATTAGCGGTGCCCGAAAATGAGTTGCCCCCAACGCCTGCGCCCGTCAAAGATCCAATGGAAGGCTTTAATCGCGCCATGTTTCGGTTCAATGATGTTTTCGATCAAGTGCTGTTAAAACCCGTAAGTATTTTATATACCAAAATTGTACCGAAACCATTGGTCTCCGGTTTTTATAATTTTTTTAACAATATCGATACGATTCCGACGGTATTTAATGATGTGCTGCAATTCAATTTTTATCAGGCGACCAGCGATGCTTGGCGGCTTGGTATCAACAGTACCATTGGGCTTGCTGGATTTATTGATGTGGGATCACGCATTGGTCTTGAACCAAACACGGAAGATTTTGGTTTGACATTGGCGCGTTGGGGATGGTCGGATTCCAATTATTTAGTCTTGCCATTTTTGGGACCGGGCACCGTTCGTGATTCTGTGATTGGTTTTCCTGTGACTTATTATTTCCAATCGATTTATCCTTATATTCAACCGACCAGTGCCCAGTACGGACTGTATGCATTTGGTGTGGTCGTACGTCGCGCGGATTTATTGAATTATGAAGACTTCATGAATCAAGTCGCGCTCGATAAATATATTTTCGTACGCGATGCTTATATGCAACATCGTAATTATCTCATCGACAGAAATAAAGAATTGGGTGACCCGTATCTCAATAAAGACAAAACAACCGATACGAATATTGCAGCAGGACGCACGGAAATTAAAACGGAAGAATCCACTAAACCGTTTGCGACAGGCTAGCATGCTGAAAATTGCTTTATACGAACCCGAAATTCCGCCGAATACTGGAAACATTATTCGATTGTGCGCGAATACGGGTGCTGAATTGCATTTGATTCATCCTTTGGGTTTTGCGCCGGATGATAAAAAAGTAAAACGCGCAGGTCTGGATTATCATGAGTGGGCGCGAGTTAAGCATCATGACAATTTTTCTGCTTTTCAAAAAAGCTTAACTGACGAGCGAGTTTTTGCCGTTTCGACGCGCGGTTCTGTGAATTATTCGGATATTGTTTTTAAACCAAATGATGTTTTATTATTCGGGCCCGAAACGCGGGGATTGCCAAAATCGGTATTGGCTTTATTTGATTCAAATCACATTATTCGAATCCCCATGATACCCCAATCACGCAGCTTGAACCTTTCCAATGCGGCTGCGATTGTGGTATATGAAGCTTTCCGGCAATTTGGTTTTGAGTCAATGCTATAATAATAAGATAGAGACGAGGGTAGACATGAGTCTTTCTGATATTGAACACGCCAAAGACACCCTGCATGAAATTGCAACCCATGCCTATAATCTGGCTATGGGATTGCAAAACGTCGCCCCGGCTCAGGCCCAGACCGGTAATACCATCCAATACCTCAAAGAAATAGCCATTAAATTAGAAAATGCCAGCAAGAAAATCGAAACATTGGAGCCGCCGGCCCAAAAATAGTAGAATGGGATTTTTAAGAGAGCAATCCATGCCGGCAACCGATCAACAGGATATCGAACTCAAAGTGCTCGAGTTAGTTCGCGAAATGGTAAAATTCGACGACGAGCTGCGACAAAAATATCAGGTTGGTACGAAATTCCGCTTTGTCCAAGACCGCTTGCATGCCCTGTTAGCCCACTTAGAAAAAAAACTCAGTGACAAAAAAGAAGTCGTAGCGAAAGCTTCTGTGCAGGCTGAAGCGGATGAAACCATTGTTTATGTGCATTTGTATAACGTTCAGGGTTCGAATATCCGAAGCTGGCAGTCTCTGTTGTTGCCCAAAGTATTTTATGAATACAGCGTAAATCGGCCGATTTATACCGAAAAAAAATATATTGATACGCTGCTCAATTCAAAAAGCAATAAACTCCAGCATGCTTTTTTGACCATCGTGATCAAACAAAATAGCGTTTTCCCTTCCGAAGAATCCGGCATGAAGGATTCGCTAGGCCAGCCATTGGTACGGGTACGTGAGGGCTCGTTATTTTTTAATAAGCTAGTTTCTTTCACCCATAATGACCAGGAATACGAAGTCAACGAAGACGGCCAATTGATCAAAAAAGGCTAGTTTTGACCCCAATTTTAGTATGTTTTTTCCAGGAATTGTGATAAAGTAGACCAACTGTCAAGTCCTCTTATGTCCTCATAAGTTTATCTTAGGCGGTACAACTTGTTAAATTTGAAAAGGTTTATAGATTATGTCAGCACGTGAAAAAGGAACCGTTAAATGGTTCAACAATAGTAAAGGTTTTGGTTTTATTCAACGAGATAAAGGCGATGATGTGTTTGTTCACTTCAAATCCATTACCGGTACTGGATACAAATCATTAGAAGAAGGACAACGCGTAGAATTCGCAGTAGCTCAAGGCCAAAAAGGCTTACAAGCTGAAGAAGTTACGGTTGTTGAAGAATAAAGTCATTCGGATGATTTTAAAAATCCAGGCAATGCCTGGATTTTTTTTGTCTGCGCCGAGGCCTACGGGCGCGGGGTGTTTTTGGGTGAGATGTGCTACTTTCTAGCCGAAGGCCCTTTTCGTTCAACAAACTCAACAAACGGATCTTTCGCCTCGGTTTTGTTTTCCTTAGCTTGCTTAATATTCTGCTCCGCCTTTTTGCTATAAAGCCTTTCCATCGTAGTAAAATTAGCACTAGTTCCCAGCGACTCTTTAAATTGCTTAAAAATCACCGATTGAAAACGAATTTCTGCAAATTGCGGATCCAGATAAAGTTGTTTGGTATCGACAGTGGTTAATTTCGCTTCTTGTTCGATGGCGGCTTCAACGTTGCGCTTAGTTTCCAACGTTTTTTGCATATCGCTCATGAACGACGGCGTACGTTGTTGCGCGGGTTTTTCTGCGGGTGGTGTTCCTAGAAAACCTTCTCTTTTCTTGGTTTCAATATAATCTTTGCGATGAAACAGTTCTTCTTTCTGTTTTTTCTCGGTGAGATCGGTTTTTTTGAGATCGGCGGTTTCGCGTTTTTCTAGGCCTTTTTCATGAATTTCAACCGCCAATTTTTCTTCTTTTTTTTGCTTCACTTCCGTTCGCAAGCGAGTTTTAGCGTCAATCCTAACACCCGAACTCCCGCGACCCACTTCATCCTCATCGCCTTTCCCGATAATTTTTTTAGCGCGCGCAGTCGCGCCTCGGCAAGTCGAGCAGATATTTCCGTAAACGGTACCCTGTGCGCCGCTGATTTGTAGGAAGGCTGCTATGGGTTTTTCTAAACCACAAGCAAGACAGGTTCTTATGACTGGAACAGACTTTTTCATAGCATAAAGCTTAGCGCAAATGGCCATTTTTCGCAAATTAAGAGCACGTTTTTTTCTGAAAGTTAAGGAATTTCTTGCAAGCCTCGTGTAGATTAGAGTATCCTCAACGCGTTGATTAATAAAGAGGACCAGAAGCAGTTATGCATCTTGCTCTGTTTGAATATAAGTTGGAGAAACCTAATCGCATGGAGAATAAAAACATGACAAAAGGGCCATCATTACAAGATCCTTTTTTAAATACTTTACGCAAAGAAAAAATTCCCGTTTCGATCTATCTCGTAAACGGTATTAAATTACAAGGACTGGTTGAGTCTTTTGATCAATTCGTAGTGCTGCTTAAAAATACCGTAAGCCAAATGGTTTACAAGCATGCTATTTCAACGGTTGTTCCTTCCCGTAATGTTTCCTCGCCTATGGATTTTAGCCAGGGAACCAATGGACACAACGGGCACAATGGTAACAATGGGAACGGATACCCCGCGCCATCCAAAGATCTGTAAAAAATGGATAATCGCCCCGAAGGCGGTGAACGCGTAGTCCTCGTTCATATCAATTTTCCTGCCGGATCCATGCAAGAAGACCTCGCTGAATTCGAGGAGCTTGCGCGTTCGGCAGGTGCTTTACCCGTTGCCATCATTACCGGCACTCGCGCGGTTCCCGAAGCGCGCATTTTCGTGGGAACAGGCAAAGCCTCCGAAATTCAGGATGCAATAAAATTGCATTCCGCCGAGCTCGTGATATTTAATCATGCTTTATCGCCCGCCCAAGAACGCAATCTCGAAAAATTATTACAATGCCGCGTACTGGATCGCACCGGATTGATTCTGGATATTTTTGCGCAACGTGCGCGAAGTTTTGAAGGAAAATTACAAGTTGAATTAGCTCTATTAAAACATGCATCGACTCGATTAGTGCGTGGCTGGACACACTTAGAAAGACAACGCGGCGGTATTGGTTTGCGCGGCGGTCCTGGTGAAACACAATTAGAAATCGATCGTCGCTTAATTCGCAATCGCATAAAAAATATTACCGCTCGTCTGATTAAAGTGCGACAACAGCGAGGACAAAGCCGACAAGCGCGCAAACGCGCAATCATTCCAACGATTGCACTCGTCGGTTATACCAACGCAGGCAAATCCACTTTATTTAATCGATTAACCGGCGCTGATGCGTATGTCGCGAATCGTTTATTCGCGACACTGGATCCCACTTTGCGCCGATTGGAATTACCTGAAATTGGCCCCGTGATTCTCGCCGACACCGTAGGTTTTATCCGTCATTTACCGCATGATTTAGTGGAAGCATTCAAAGCAACGCTCGAAGAAGTCACTGAAGCCGATTTATTATTGCATGTTGTCGATGCCAACGATGAACGTCGACAATTAAATATTTTTCAAGTGAATGAAGTCTTAAAAGAAATTGGCGGCGATAAAGTGCCGCAAGTTTTAGTCTATAACAAAATGGATTTGTGCCAGGATTTTAATTCTTTACTGGATCGCAATGCAGAGTCAGAAGTGAAACGCGTGCAAATTTCTGCTGAAAAGGGCACCGGTTTAGATGATCTTCAGAATGCGATAATTAAATTACTCGGAAAAGAAATTATAGAGCACTCAATTATTTTAACTCCCGAGCAAGGCCGTCTACGCGCGGAACTTTATCGTCTCAAAGCCATTATTTCTGAAAAAACAGATGAAGAGGGCAATCTGAACCTGAAAGTGAGATTACCTAAAGCCGAACTACAAAAATTACTCTCCACTCTACCGAAGCCCCCCTGATCCACACTTCTACGCAGTTTTCTTCTGCTCCGGGTTGGGTTTGCTTCAGGAGCGATTGCATTTCATGGATGAAATGCTTAAGTACATGGACGTACGCTCCCCGAGCGAGTGAAGCAAACCCAACCCGGAGCAGAAGAAAACTGCTCAAAACCAACCCCTCCAAATTATCCCTTGCTTTTTTTAGCCTTAGCCAACTAAAATGACCAAGTTTTTAACAAACCCTATCGATGTTTTATAAACAATTGCGCGATAACCCTAACCCCTCTAAAATCCGCATTTGGCATCGAATATTTCGGAGGCCCCATGCCGTGGAATGAACCCGGTGGTAATGAAACCAAAAAACCACCCACACCGCCAGATCTAGACAAAATTCTCAGTGATCTTGTCAAAAAAATGCGCGGCTTTGTTTTATTAAAAAACGGCAAACCCAATACCACCTGGAAACCCGCAGGTCCAACTTCCAAAGACCATCATTATGGTTTTGGAGTGACGATGATTGTGTTGTTAGTCATATGGGCGATGTCCGGTTTATTCATTGTGAATCCCGCCGAAGAAGCAGTAGTCTTACGCTTTGGCAAGTATGCGGATGTGTTACAACCCGGCTTACATTGGATGGCGCGATTTATCGATACTAAATATGTCGTCGACGTCCAGAAAATTTATTCGTTTACATTGGAAGGCGATTTCCTGACAAAATCCTCAAATCAAAATGATTTGCCAAATCCCGTGAACACCAGTGGCGCCGTCAGCGACCAATCCAAAAATTTAGTGAATGTCGAATTAAACGTGCAATATCGCATTACGGATCCCCGCGCTTATTTATTTAATACTGTGAATCCTGATGAAACAGTCGAGGAAGTCGCAGCCGGTGCTTTATCGGATGTGATCGGCAAAATGAAATTAGATGACGTGTTAACAACAGGCCGCGAATTTGTCAGTTCCGGCGTGCAAGACCGCGCAAAACAAATTTTATCTAGCTATCAATCCGGTGTGGATGTTGTGGCGGTCACTTTAAGAAAAGTTCAGGCGCCCGATCAAGTACGCAGTGCTTTCAATGATGTCAATCGCGCCGATCAAGACCGTGCGACTACTATTCAGCAAGCACAAGCTTACGCCAGCAAAGTTGTTCCAATTGCTCAGGGGGCAGCGGCGCGCATTCTCGCAGATGCGACGGGCTATCAACAACAAGTCGTGCTAACGGCGCAAGCTGATATTGCAAAATATAATGCGTTATTAAAAGTCTATAGCGGTTCACCCGATATTACGCGCGAACGCATGTACCTTGAAACCATGCAAACTATTTTCGATCACACGACTAAAGTGCTCGTGGATTTTAATACTAGCAATAATATGTTGTATCTCCCGCTCAATAAAATTTTAAATAACGAACCAATTAACAGTGGCGATCTGCAAGGCAATCCGCAAAAAATGACCGCCATGAATACGGTTCAACAAACTGCGGAGGCGAAACATGACTCCAACTAAAATTATTGCAGGGTTAGCGGTTGTTCTTATTTTATTTTTAGGATTTTCTAGCGCATTTGTTGTGAATGAAGGTGAAAGTGCGTTGACCTTACGGTTGGGAAAAATTATTAATACAGAAAACGGTTCGCCAGACGTGTTGCAAGCTGGATTACATTTTAAAATTCCGTTAGTCGACCATGTGCGAATTTTTGATGTGCGATTGCAGGAATTAGCAACGTCTCCGACCCAGCCTTTGACCGTTGTGACCAAAGAGCAAACTTATTTATTAGTCGAATATTTTGCAAAATGGCGCATCAATAATCTTCCTAAGTTTTATACCAGTACGGGTGGCAGCACCAGCTGGGCAGAAACGTTATTAGAACAACGCTTAAATGACATCGTGCGTGCCGAATATGGCAAACGTACCAGTGACCAAGCCATTTCTGCAGACCGTGCCAACATGATCGATGCCATTAAAGCGGAAGCCAATCACATTGGTGCCGATCAGGGAATTACCGTGACCGATGTTCGCATTCAGCAAATCACTATTCCAAAAGACGTCATGGATTCCGTTTTCAAACGCATGGCAACGGAACGTAAACAATTTGCCGAAGCTAAACGCGCAGAAGGCATCGAAAAATCCGAAGAAATCCGCGCGCTCGCCGATCAAAAAGTCACCGTCATCAAAGCGGAAGCGATTCGACAAGCCGCAGAACTGAAAGCAAAAGGCGATCAGGAAGCCGCTCAAATTTACGCAAAAGCTTATAGCGTTGATCCGAAATTTTATGCTTTCTATCGAAGTCTGGAAGCATATCAAGCCAGTTTCAGTCATCGCAATGATGTTTTAATTTTAAAACCCGATGGACAATTTTTTAATTTTTTCCATCATTCAGACGTTACTAAACAGAAAGGATAACTATGTCGCAATGTATGGTGGTGTTAGGTTGCCAGTGGGGTGATGAAGGCAAAGGAAAAATCGTAGATCTTCTAATGGAACAAGCCTCAGTGGTCGCGCGTTTTCAAGGCGGCCATAACGCAGGACACACCTTAGTGATCAATGGCAACAAAACCATTTTGCGTTTGATTCCTTCCGGTATTTTGCATCCGCATGTGCTTTGTCTCATTGGCAATGGCGTGGTGTTATCACCCACCGCCTTGCTGCAAGAAATGGGTGAACTGGAAAAACGCGGCATTCCCGTTTCCGAGCGCTTACGCATTAGCGAATCCTGTACTTTAATCATGCCTTATCATGTTGCAATCGATCAGGCCCGCGAAAAGGCAAAAGGGGATGCAAAAATTGGTACCACCGGTCGTGGTATCGGTCCTGCTTATGAGGATAAAGTTGCTCGCCGTGCGATTCGTTTTGGTGATTTATTTGATGAGAAAAAATTTGCAAAAAAATTACAAGAAGCGCTCGATTATCACAATTTTATTTTACAAAATTACCATCAGCATGAACCGCTGGATTTTCGTCAATTATTAGAAAGCACGCTTGCACTGGTCTCGCAGTTAAAACCTTTAAAAGCTGACGTTTCTGCTGTGCTTGCAGATTACCGTAAACAAGGTAAACGAATTTTATTCGAAGGTGCGCAGGGGACATTATTGGATGTGGATCACGGAACTTATCCTTTTGTGACTTCTTCCAATACGGTCGCAGGAGCTGCGAGTATTGGCACTGGTATGGGCCCGAGATTTATTGATTATATTCTGGGTGTGACGAAGGCCTACACCACGCGTGTGGGTTCCGGACCTTTTCCAACCGAATTAAAAGACGATATTGGAAAACGATTAGCTGAACGCGGCAATGAATTTGGTTCAAACACCGGTCGTCCACGTCGATGCGGCTGGTTAGACATGGTGGTTTTACGCCGTTCGAATCAGTTAAATAGTTTTTCTGGATTGTGCGTCACTAAATTGGATGTGTTAGACGGATTGGAAACTGTTCGTGTTTGCACGCATTATGAATTAAACGGCAAAAAAATTACTGAGTTACCGACGGATGCCGCAGACTTAGAAGCTTGTAAACCGATTTACGAAGAATTGCCCGGTTGGTCTGAATCCACATTGGGTGTGAAGTCATTTGATAAATTGCCGAAGAAAGCACAAAAATTTTTGCTGCGCATTGAAGAATTAGCCGGCGTGCCAATCGATATTATTTCAACGGGCCCGGATCGCACAGAAACTATCTTGTTGCGCCAACCCTTATCTCAGCCTGCTTTGGAAATCTAATAATCACCTCTCCCCTTGTGGGAGAGGTCCCTAAAATTCCTGCCGAGAAGAGGACTCGAACCTCCACAGGGTTGCCCCCACAAGTACCTGAAACTTGCGTGTCTACCAATTCCACCATCTCGGCAAAGTGTATCGCACTTTACTGATTACTTTTTTTATTGTCAATGATCCATGATTGAGATCGACGCACAATTTTTGCGCGGTAAATTAGGGAAGCCTTAAGATTTTGTTAAGGTTTCTTCCTACATAATCAAAAATTCATTTTTAATAAAAAGGAAGGAAGCCATATGCAACGTCAAACAACAAAAGAAACTTCACAAGAATCCCTGGCCTGGTCAGTATTCGCCTGGGTACCACGCCAAGTCGCAAATGGTTTTAGCTGGTTAACCACTCCATCCGCAACAACAAAAACCAATGAACCCCCAACCAATTATTATCAAAGAAAACTTGATACGCTGATATTACAAGACAAAACCGGCATTTCTCCTAAAGCCCAAGCTGTTCTTGAAGGTATTCAAAAAGGAAGCGACAAAAAAGAAATCTCTACTAACGCAATCAAATATGCTGAAGCGTTAGATGTTGCGATTTTAGAACTCAGTAATAATCTCGACAACGAACAATTTCTTAATGCGCATCTCAGATCTGTCCCATTAATGATTTTGAAAAAATTGTTTCCTAATTTTTCAGTGGATGAACAAAAACAAGAAGCAACTGCAGATGCTGTATTAGCCCAAAAAATTCATCCTAGTGTTGAAGTGGCTAGAGAATTTATTAATGATTCAATTGGTGTACTGAAGGACGCTCAAGCAGCGTTGCAATCAGGAATGACAGGTGCTCAATTAAAAGTGACTGCTATTCCTGAACGAAAGGAAAGTAACTCCGAGGATGAAATTGCGATTTTGAAAGATGAATTAAAATATTATCAGGCAGTTGTCCGGGCTTATCGTGATAATTTTTATGTCCTTCAGTCGCAGTTGGGTAATGTAGTTCAACCAGGCAATACCAAGAGGATTGTTGCAGGGTTGCCAGAAACCAAGACATCAAATGCTACAAGAAAGCCATCACTCGATGGTGCTTTGGAAGTTGTTTATACTTCTGCTGCCCAATTGCCAACCCAAGTGCTTGCGGCCGCAAATGCGACTGTTAAGGATTCGCCACAAGAACCACAACCGAAACCGGCTGCTCGAACTCGGGATCCAGAGCCGAGGGAACCGTGTGTAACTGGCATTGGTAACTTCTCATTCGATGACTCAAGACCAGATGGTTCAACCCCTGTCCTGATTGTCGATAGTCAAAATGGCGGCAAACCTCGTTCACTCAGTATGTCACGTTCTGCATAATTATTTTTAATTTTTTAGAGGAGAAATATCAATGCAAAGACAAGAAACGCCAGCGGATACAATTGCTCGACTTACGAAAGAATTGGAAGCAGAAAAACTAAAAGCAGCAGAATACAAAGCTAAACATGCAGCAGTCATCAGAGATCGAGACGCTAAAGTCTTAGAAAATGCTCAGCTCACTCAATCATTACGAGAATCACAAGATCACGTAGTAAGACTTACGCAGCAATTTAATCAAGGGCAATCTCAGCAAATTGCTTCGCTACAGGCAGAAAATACTGAATTACGCAGATTATTTGAAGCAGAGCAAGCAAATAATCGCAGCCTGCAACAAAAATTAGAAGAATCTCGAGCACAAACATTGGCAGAACGTGCAATAGCCCAGAGAGAACGGGATTTGCATGCTCAGACATTGAAAAATAACTTTGCCGTCCGAGAACTACGAGAGGAAATGACAGCTCTTATCCAACAACTTAATCCTAATTATAAAAGTGCAGGAAATGAAGCAGTCCACGGTGACAGCGATACAGATAATGAAGAGCAATACGCAGCAGACGTTCAAGGAGAATTATTTAATGAACTAAAAGGCGCTAGCGTTGGCGGCCTGGAAAAACTTAAATTAACTTCCTCACCTATTAATGGCATGAGTCCTCAAGCAACCCCGCCATCAATACCACGTTCCATTGCTAACGGTGACGTTTCACCCATGGGCCAGCGACCTACTTTCGTGGATTTGAAATCCTCCGGCGCAAACGTTTTGGCTGCTCTTGCAACTGCGCATCCAAACGGAGCGAATGGCGAAAGTCGCGAAACGGTGTCCAGCCCGTTTCATCTGGATCTTTCAGCATCAGGAGAGGTCGCAGTAGATAAATCTTCACCTCGCTGGGTCGAAAATCCTGCTCGAGTTCATCGGTTAGTGGGCGGTATCAGTAACCCAGCAAGTCCGGTACTTTCGGAATTAGATTCACTCTTGCAAACAGTAGGTTCAGCTAGTTCGGTTAGAATGGGCCGCAGAAATAGTGATGGATAAGAAAAAAACCCGCGGCAGTCCGCCGCGGGTCTAATTCTGGAACATTAAAATCAAGGAGATGAGTTATGCTTAGAGCGCGCGAAAAATTAGCCCCTTCCAAATCGCAATTAGAAACAGACGTATCCGTTCTTAAAGACACCCTAGCAAAAAGAGATATATCGTTGGAGGCTGTCGCACAACGATTAGCAAAAGTTGAAAGTGAAAAGAGTGCAATTGTTGCCGAAAATAAACAACTCCTAGCACGAGTAGATCAATTGCAAAAGCAACTTGAGTACGCCGAGACGATGGCAGCGGCGACCCAGCTGAGTATTGAGACACAAGAGATGATGCATCAAGATGCTTCTGAAGATAGGCAAAAAGCCCATCAAGCAGAATTAACAAAATTAGCAAGCGAATGTGATGCGGCAGCAAGATTGAACGATCAATTATCTAGACGAATCAAATTTCAAAATGGATTAATTCGAAAATTTCATATCAATACGGCTGAGGGAATCGCTGACATCAATCAGCGATTAGCATCGATTGAAGCTAAAATAGGCCCAATCAGCAATTTTGCTGAGCAGGTTTGTTCCGATACGGAATCGGAATTGGATGAAGCAGAACCCCTGCTGAGACAACAACCCTCCGCATTTAATGGTGTTGGAAATCCGGTCCTTAACCACTTGTCTTCGAGTGACGGTCCCATTTCAATGGATGAATATCAAGCAGCATTGCGCCAACAGACAGTACCGCCTTCTTCTCTAGAATCTACACGAGCTTCTTCATCACCGCCGGTCAATACTGCCTTTGGTTTTATGGAAATTAAACACCAGGCTAAGGCTTCGCTCCAGAGTACTTCGGTAGGATTTTCCCCGATCACTGTCCCACTCTCACCAGCAGAAGATGGAAAACGAGATGCGATGAAGTCTCCTCAGCCATCGGGATTTCGCCATGTAGGCACGATGACGATGGGATTAAAGGCCCCGACGCTTGCTTTACCTCACGAAGCACCAAAACGATCTGAAAGTGCGCCGCCCACAACAATCGGAAATAAAGAACGAAGAGGGTGTGAAATGCAATCCTTCCGAAAATTTTTGGAACATTGCCATTTCAAGCCTATTGCTTTAGCTGAAGACAAAGCCGAAGAGTTTGTTATGGTAGGGGAAAACCAAAAAGCTCAAACAGCTCAAACAGCAAAGGTGGGTCCAAATCAAAAAGTTCCAACAGCAAGATCTTTTTCCCGATAAATCTCCTTCCCTCTTTCAAGGATATTTTGAAAGAGGGCATTTTTTAAAGTATTATTCACTACTTTTCGCAGTTCTAACGCATAAAAACTCGTCATTGCGAGCCCGTGCTTTTGACGGGCGAAGCAATCTTTTAAAGATTGCTTCGCCCTCGCTTCGCGAGGACTCGCAATGACGCGAAATTTTTTCGTGCTACAACCTGATTAGCTCAACTACACAGGCTGAAAGCCTGAAAGAACTTAGCCTAGGGTGAAGGCGCGTTTTTTGCGCCGTAGCCCTAGGGTGTGCAGCAAAAAAAATCTAAGCGCTGTAAGCGCGAAACCCATTTTTAAGTTATCATTTTCCTATGAAAGCAAAAATCGATCTAAGCCAAACCCCCTGCGACCAACTAAAAGGCGTAGGCGCCAAAACCGCCGAACGTCTTGCACGCTTGGGAATTCACCATGTGCAAGATGTCTTGTTCCATCTACCATTGCGCTATCAAGACCGAACGCGCATTCACGCGATGTCTGAATTAATTCCGGGCGAACATGTTGTAATCGAAGGCATCGTCGATTCCATCGCAACGCCCAAAGTCGGCCGCACCCGCCTTTTATGTCGTTTGCACGATGAAACCGGTCGTGTCGCCATTCGATTTTTTTACACTAACGCATTTCAACGCAAGCAAATCGAAATCGGTCTGAAGATCCGCTGTTATGGCGAAGTGCGTTTTGGCTCGGAAGGGCTCGAGATGATTCATCCGGAATATCACATTATTACGCCCGAAACTTTTTTTCCGAATGAAACGAATCTCACACCGATTTACCCAACGACGGAAGGTTTGAGCCAGCTAACTTGGCGTAAACTGACTGAGCAAGCTCTGAATTTATTGCGCCAGGGCGCTTTGCTTCATGATATTTTGCCTGAAAAAATTTTACAAAATATTACATTTCCATCGTTGCATGATGCTTTGCATTTTGTGCACAGACCGCCAATTGATGCCGAAATTAATTTATTAGTAGAAAAAAAACATGTCACCCAAAAACGGTTAGTTTTCGAAGAATTGCTCGCGCATCACTTAAGTTTGCTGCATTTAAAAAAATCTTTCCAAGTGCAAAATGCTTTCTCATTAGAAAAAAAATCTGACCTTGCGAAACATTTTTTACAATCACTTTCTTTTACCTTAACCAACGCGCAACAAAAAGTTACAGCAGAAATTTCAGAAGATTTATCGAAACAAAATCCGATGCTGCGATTAGTGCAAGGTGATGTTGGATCTGGAAAAACCGTTGTCGCCGCGCTCGCCATTTTGCAGGCCATTGAAAATCAATTTCAAAGTGCGATTTTAGCGCCCACAGAATTATTAGCTGAACAGCATTTTAAAACGTTTCAAAAATGGTTTGCGCCATTAGGTTTAAAAGTCGTTTTGCTCTCAAGCCAAATGAAAACCGCGGAAAAAAAATCCGCGTTATCCGCTATCGAAGATGGGAGTGCGCATGTCGCAATTGGCACGCATGCGATTTTTCAAAAAACGGTTTCATTTAAAAAGCTCGCATTGATTATTGTTGATGAGCAACACCGCTTTGGGGTGCAACAGCGCGCCATGCTTAGAGAAAAAGGCGTGCAAAATAATTTTTATCCTCATCAATTAATTATGACAGCGACGCCGATTCCACGCACACTCGCGATGAGTGTTTATGCTGATTTGGATTATTCAGTAATTGATGAATTACCCCCAGGCCGCACACCCGTTTCCACTATTGTAATTTCCAACACGCGCCGCGATGAAGTTTTAAAACGCATTTATGAAGCCTGCAGCGAAGGTCGACAAGCTTACTGGGTGTGCACGCTGATCGAAGAATCCGATCTTTTGCAATGTCAGGCTGCAGAAAATACGGCAAAAGAACTCGAAACTATTTTTCCCGATTTAAAAATCGCGTTAATTCATGGACGCATGAAACCCGCTGAAAAAGAAACCGTAATGTCCAATTTCAAAAATGGAAAAATTCAATTATTGGTTGCGACGACTGTAATCGAGGTGGGGGTGGATGTCCCGAATGCGAGTTTAATGGTGATTGAAAATGCGGAACGCTTAGGGCTCGCCCAATTGCATCAGTTGCGCGGACGAGTAGGGCGAGGTGCCATTGCCAGCCATTGCGTGCTCATGTACCAAGCGCCTTTATCGCATCAAGCCAAAGAACGCCTCGCTGTCATGCGCGAAACCACCGATGGCTTTAAAATCGCCCAACGTGATTTAGAACTGCGCGGCCCGGGCGAAGTGTTAGGAACCCGCCAAACGGGCGAAATGGCGCTCAGAATCGCGGATTTAATGCGTGATAGTGATTTACTCAATGGCGTCCAACAAGCCGCTGCTCTTTTGCAAAAAGACCATCCGGAGACTATTCAAGCTCTGATTAACCGCTGGCTGGGTGCTAGCGCTAAATACGGCCATGTTTAGCACACCTCCCGTCATTGCGAGGCCTGTTTTTTAGGCCGAAGCAATCTTTTAAGAGATTGCTTCGACCGTGAAAAGCACGGTCTCGCAATGACGGCCTGATTCTAACGTTTCATCTTTCATTGACTCTTTAATCTAAAAACCGTATATTACTGTCCAATAAATATACCATAAAACGAGGCCGTTCCATGAAATCCATCCTAACCACTTTAACCCTGTTAGCTGCAACCGCATCTTTTCCTTTGTTCGCTAGCCAATACTGCCCAGACACGATTGTCGTCGAAAAAGGCGGTACCTTCGTTGTTCCAACCGGTTGGCATGTGACCCAACAGCAAATCAATCCGATTAGCAAAATGATCGGTACCACCACTGAATTTTTTTCAGCCCTTTATAACGCCAAGCAACAATCGAATGATCTTAATCATATTTCCTGCGATTTTTTTGGAAATGAAAAACATAACCAAACGTTTATTGAGATCACAACAGATCAAGGTGGCTATCCCGTACCCAGCACCCAAGGAACTAAATGGTTAATTGAAAGCGATGTAGGCGCCTGTGGTTTTGCAGGTGATGCCAAACCTACCGATTGCCCCTGGGGTTAAATAACTCAAGAATTTTGTTATGCACCGAAAATTACCTGATATCGCGGAATTAAAAAAAAACCCTACGGTTTTTTTGAAGGCATTAATTAAATTATCGGATCCTGAAAAACGGGCAGAAGTAAAAGATCAGGATGGTTTAGAAAAATTTTTGATGGGTGAGAATGCAACAGTCGCAGCACAACTCATCGATGCGCATGATGGACAAAATTTTTCTTTAGCCGAAATAGTAAAAATTTTTCCATTGCTTAAAGCCTTTCCTGATGTTGCTGACGAATTTTTTTTGGAAATGCTTCGGGTTTACATCAAGCTTAAAGTCCAGGTGTTGGAAAATCAAAATCAGGCTAAAAAGTCCGATAATGATACTTTGGTAACGCTTCACACGCTGCTTATCCAGCTTTTAAAAGATGTTAATTTACCTGATAATCTGGTTAAATTCTCAGGTTTGGGCAACAACGTCATTGCAGAACGAGTAATGAGATGTGTTATTAAACCTGAAAACGACCTGCTATCTGTTTCAAAACGCTTGATTGATTTTTGTAAAGAAGCGAAAGAATTGCCCGCAGATACCAATCCTATCACTGCAATTTTTCAAGAAATGATAAAACGCATTAAAAAAGAACCCGAACGCGATTACACAAAACAATTTGTCATTTCCGTGATGAATATAATTGAGCTACTCGATAAAGAAAAATTATCGTTGGAAGACTTACAGGAAATTGTATTTCGAACCTGCCGTGCTATTGCCCTCAATTCGCGACCCACTTTTTACGGGATTTCCAAACGCGCTGAATTACTCGCGAATTTGCTTGGCGACTGGAAGGATTTTGACCCAGCTGAATTTGTCAAATCGATGTTGCGTCAAGATCGCACGTTTGTTTGTTTTCGGCCGTTTAGTATAGCAAGGAAAATGCATCAGGATTTTTTAGATTTTAAAAAACAACATGAGGCTATTTTAAAAGTTTTTAGAGATCCAGAAATGTATGAAGTCGCTGAAGCAAAAGAACAGGATAAATCTGCAAGTCTAAAAGAGCCGCTGTTGCAACGTAGCAATAGAACTGTTAGCACTTTTGACGGAGTCGAGACTCACGATGAGGATGACGTTGCAAAAGTAGGTTTAGCGAACGGGATAAATGCCACCAAGAAGGCTTAAACTATTTGCTCCCGTCACTTCAGGAATATTCCCGGGTTTTCCATTCAGCGTTTGCTTCGCAAGCCAAGCAAACGCCATCGCTTCCACCCAATCCGGATGCACTCCTAATTTTTCCGTAGAATTCAGAGAAAATTGCGGAGCCAGATTTTTTAATCGCGACATCAAAAATTGATTTCGAGCGCCGCCACCGCAAACAAAAATTTCACCGGATGAAAATGGAATACTTTTGATGATCGTTTCTGCAGTTAATTCAGCTAGTGTAGTTTGAATATCAACTGGTGCGAGATTTTTTTCTAATTTTTTTTCTAACCAAGCTAAATTAAAATATTCCCGCCCCGTACTTTTTGGTGCAGATTTTTTAAAATAAGGATCAGCTAGACATTTTTTTAATAAAGCATTATTTATTTTGCCAGAGGCAGCCCAGTCGCCATTTTCATCGTGAGTTTTTTGCAAGTTTTTTTCAATCCAGGCATCCATCAAACCATTACCGGGTCCCGTATCAAAACCAATAATATTTCCGCGAGCAGGCAATAGAGTCACATTCGCGATGCCGCCAATATTAACGATCACACGATCGGTATTTTTTTTCCTGAAAATTGATTTATGAAAAGCGGGCACCAACGGCGCACCTTGACCGCCGTGCGCCATATCGCGCCGGCGAAAATCAGCAATGGTTGTAATTCCCGTTTCGGCTGCGATGATATTAGGATCGCCAATTTGCAAGGTAAAATTGATTTCAGGCAGGTGACGAATGGTTTGACCGTGACTTCCGATGGCGCGGATTTTTTTGGCGGGCACTTTTGCTTTTTTTAAAAGGGATTTTACAGCCGCACCAAAATATCGCCCCAATTTCACATCGAGATCCGCCATGCGGGTAATTTCATTTTGACCCGGTTGAGACAACGCCAGCACTTCTTGGCGTAATTCAGGAGAATACGCTTCATAAAAGGTCTCAACGAGCTTTGGTTTAGGGGCGCTAAAATCCACAAGCGCAGCATCAATACCATCTGCGCTAGTACCCGACATCAAACCGATATAAAACATTTTTGCACCCCGGTAAATTTTTCTATACCATAATTCCACTTTTAACCAAATGAGTAAAGAGCATGGCCAACATTGATCAAACCCTCGACATCATCCGTCGCGGCACGGAAGAAAATCTTTTAGAAGAAGATTTGATCGAACGCCTGAAAACCGGCAAGCCCTTACGTGTCAAAACGGGTTTTGACCCGACTGCGCCTGATTTACATTTAGGCCACACGGTTTTGCTGAACAAAATGCGCCAATTTCAGGATTTAGGCCACGAAGTGATTTTCTTAATCGGCGATTTCACTGGCATGATCGGCGACCCCTCCGGAAAAAATGAAACCCGCCCGCCCTTGACCCGCGAGCAAGTCGAAGAAAACGCGGCGACTTACAAAAAACAAGTCTTCAAGGTCTTGGACGAGAAAAAAACCAAAATCATGTTCAACTCGGAGTGGATGAACAAGCTTTCGCCCGTCGACTTAATTCGATTGGCATCAAATTATACTGTCGCGCGCATGCTAGAGCGTGATGATTTTCACAAACGATATACATCAGGTCAATCGATCGCTATTCATGAATTTTTATATCCCTTATTGCAAGGTTATGACTCGGTCGCGATGAAAGCCGATATCGAATTAGGCGGCACTGATCAAAAATTCAATTTATTAATGGGCCGAGAACTGCAAAAACATTTCGGTCAAAAGCCGCAAACAGTGATCACATTGCCGTTGTTGCCTGGTCTTGATGGCATTAAAAAAATGTCAAAATCACTTGGGAACTATATCGGCATTGATGAGTCGCCCAATGAAATTTTTGGCAAAGTCATGTCGCTGTCTGATGAATCCATGTGGCTTTATTTCGAATTGATCAGTTTCCGTTCGCTTTCTGAGATCAAATCATTGCGTGATGAAGTGGCGTCTGGCAAAAATCCACGCGATGTGAAATTTTTACTAGCCGAAGAAATTGTCGAGCGTTTCCATAATCGAGATTTGGCAATTCAGGCGCGAGAAAACTTTATTGCGCAATTCCAGAAAGGCGCGCTGCCCGATGATTTGTCAGAGATCACGCTTTCTGCCGGTGCCGAAGGAATCAAAATTGCCAATCTGATTAAAAACGCGGGATTAACCGCGAGTACTTCTGAAGCCTTGCGCATGATAGATCAAGGCGCAGTGCGAATTGACGGTGAGCGAGTCAATGAAAAGGATTTAGTACTGAAATCGGGCGCTGAATTTGTGATCCAAGTGGGCAAAAGACGATTCGCCAAAGTCGTCTTACAACCTTGAAAAATATTTTTAAAATTTTTTTCAAAGAGTTGTTGACATAAGGATGGATGGCTGTAAAATGCCGTCCTCTGAAGTTGAAGTAAATGTTCTTTAAAAATAAGCCAAGCAATGA
>JAJPGW010000003.1 GCA_021325575.1 Gammaproteobacteria bacterium
CGGGCTGGGTTCGGGTTGACTGAAACAGGTGATACGGAGATTGGATATGTTCTGCATAAAAAATTTTGGGGAAAAGGATATGCTTCAGAAGCCGTAGCAGAATTGCTTAAAGAGGAGAATGGGGTCAGGTCTCACCATTTACATAACTTTAAGGAAATGTAGATGATGAGACGTGACCCTGTAGTCATTATCTTGATGATTTTATTACTTAATTTTCGCATTAAAAATTTACTGATTGATTAATATAATGATTTTTTTTTTATCAGGTTGTCTTAGCTCAGTAAGGATTTGTTATAATTAAATTAAATATGATATCTATAACAAGACGAGGTAGTTATGAGACCTAGAGGAGGAGTCGTTGACGATGGTCACAAAAAAACGGAATCAAAAGTAGAGGGGCCAGCGCAAGTAGAAGCCAAAGTACCTAAACAACAGGAAAACAAAGACGAGAAGACTGCGGAACGTAAATATACAGTTGACGATGTGTGCGAATATATAAAGAATGTCATAGACGCAAATGTATTCCAAACATCACAAGCATTTGAAAAGAGGGTAAAAGCAACGCCATGGGCAGGAACAAGAAAACCCACGCCGTTAGAAAAGTTTGGGCTTTTAGTCAAAAAGCATACGACATCATTTCTGGATGATGCGTTAGCAACGCAATTTGAGCTTGCTTTTGAACGGAAAAACCTTCGGACAGTAATTAATGCTACTAAAAAAGCAGCTGATAAGCTTACCGAAGGCATTAATCAAGAAATACTAAAGTTACAAAAAGCTAATCCCGGATCTGATAAGCCGCGAGAATATTATAGACAGCAAGTAGTGGATAACTACGTTAAAAAACAACCTATCAGAGAACAAATTTTTTTTCGTCTACATGAAACTTTAAGTGATTTTTTAACAGTTACAGGTGACGAAGAGCAGCCACAGGCAATCAACAAATTAATGTTGGATCTTAGAACAGAATTCAAAAAAATTGCTGGGCTTAATATAAAATTGGCGGACGATAAACTTGAAGCCTCTCAAAAAGAGGAGAACGAAACCCTTGATCGGGATCAAAGAACGAGTAGTGGACCATAATTCATAAATTTTTCTCAACCAATGCCCAGTTAAACCAAGGCGTAAAATTTTCGTGATGACGATATTTTTTGCTTTATTCAATCATGATTTGTATTGATCACCCATTACTATTTTAGCGTAACGGATGAAGCAACTTGATCTTGACGTGTTCCAGTAAAAATTTGTGTTTCCCATTTTTTCCTTTTTTCACAAATCTCTATATAATGCTTTAGTATTTCTATTAAACCGAAGACTTACTGTATCCATATTTTCTTTAGATTCTTCTGGAGAAGATAGCGTCATGAAATCATCAATCATTTGTTTCATTGCAGGATCGGCATTGGTTTGATTGAGAGCGAAAACTTCTGTCGATCTGTTGTTAACGCGTTCCGCGGATTATCATTAAGAGCAGCCAACAATTTGTTATAAACATCGTTTCCATAGACTGCTTGGTTTAGAGAAGTGAGTGCTGATGAGAGTGTTCCCGATAGTGCTGAAAACATATTATTTTATCCTCATTTTGATTAGTTTGTGAATTATATATATTAATAGCTTAAGATTTCCTTAAGGAGGTTTTGCTTCTTTACGAGCTCCATTTGCTGTATCATTATTACCCAAATTATTGACTTGTACAATTTAAGGCTGAAGGGTATGAATCCTCGTTCACTCGATAAAACAAAAGCAACCAGTGCAAAAAATAAGGATGAGTTACGTTTTGGCGAATCGAATGGGTATCTCCTGACTTTTTTAAACGGGGATGAACTTATAGCTACGTCGTGCACTGCTAGAAAATTTCAACAACCAGCCGTAAGAGCCGTTTTTGAAAAATGGTTTCCAACAGAATATGCTCGTTTTCAACGTGAGTCTGCCTTATTTCGCGAACAAAAAATGGATGTTATGCGCACGTTTTATAGCGTTTTTGAAGCGCAACATGGTAATACTTGGGAATGTGAAAATGGTAAAGACGTTAAACGACATCATAACGCCAGACATGCACGACTAATAAAATTTTTTAAAGAAGGACGATTGGCAGAAATCAAAAAAGAAAAACAACACGTCTCTCCTAGCGAATTATATGAGATTTGTGATGGACAAGGTACTCAATTGGTAGGTATCGCTTGTCACTATCGACAGCAAGCTATTTTAGATTGTTTCCATCAAGAAATTTCAAAACGATTTACTGGCGATGCAAACAACGGTGCAATTTTGCAGGAATGTCAGAATAGAACCAAGTTGCATCTAGCTGCGGAATTGAATCAAATCGATGAGGTAACTCGATTATTAAGATTGGATAATGTTCCGCGAGAGTGGGGTACTCGTTATCAATCAACTCCTTTAACTTTGGCGGCAACTAGTGGGCATGTGACAGTGTTGACTAGATTGGTAGAAAAAAAAGCCAATATGCATGCCAAGTCTTGTTACGGTCATACGCCAATCACAAAAGCAGCTATGAACGGACATCATGAAGCGGTTGAGTATTTATTAGAGCAAAATGCGAGTGCAAATAAAGTTGATTTTGGTAAAGCGCCACTTACAGTTGCAGCTCGTTGGGGCCAGTATAGTGTTGTGCAACTATTATTAACACATCGAGCAGATGCCACGTTAATAGAAGATAAAAAAACGGCATGTGAACACGCAACAGATCCCACGATCAAAATGCTTTTGTTACAGGCTGAAATCGATGCGGTACTTAATAATCCACCCAAATCACAACCAGGTTTGTTTAATGCCTCTCTAGCACCTCTACAACAATTAAAAGAAGCTTTGTGCAATCGTGATTTTGTAACAGTGAAAAAAATTTGTGATGGAAATAAAGATCATTTGCGCAAAGATCTATTTCAAAAAGCATTATCGATTGCTGATGCAGCGTTGCCTGACCTCAAACAAGAGTGTTGCCCATAAAATTCTATCCCTAGTATATATAAAGCTTATAGGTTAAAATTTTATTTTCTTAAATGGAGTTATTAAATATGAAAATTGATTTTCCCCGTAATATTGGTTTTCTTCTTCTCGCAATTTACTTAATTTTGGTTGGAATCATCGCTTTAATTCCTGCATTTGCAATTCCAAGTATTGTATTGGGAATAATTGCATTAGTATCCGGAATCTTTATTCTCATAGGTAGATAAGTGAATTATTTACCGCGGTTGTTATTTTTATTCAGTTTGATTTTGGGGCCTATTGTTTATGCGGGCCCTCATTTACTTCCTGCAGTTACCGAACCGATTCCTATTTCTGATTTTCCACAATTTTCAAATTATTCTCAGCAAGTGCAAGATCTTATTATAAAAGCCAAAAATCTCTCCGAAATGCATCTTACTTATTTATATGGATCTTCTGATCCTAAAAATTTAGGAATGGATTGCTCAGGAACAATTTATTATCTCTTGAGTGAAACATCGCTAGAGAATGTTCCAAGATCATCCGATGAAATGTATGCTTGGGTAGAAAAGAACGGAAAATTGTATAAAGTTAAGAGCAATGATTTTAACTCACCCGAATTTTCAAATTTACAACCCGGTGATTTGTTATTTTGGACAGGCACTTATGTGATCAAGCGAACGCTTCCCATTACTCATGTGATGCTCTATTTGGGTAAAAATAAAAGAGGAGAGCCACTGATGTTTGGTGCCAGTGATGGCCGCACTTATCAAGGAAAAAAAATGTGGGGGGTCAGTGTTTTTGATTTTAAATTACCAGATAATAAAGGTTCGGGACGCTTTGTTGGATATGGATGTATTCCCTATTTGACCTGTGATAAAAAATAAAAGAATTGGAAGCAAGTATATCCGTATTTAATCCTGATTTTTCTCGCTTTTCTTGTGATATACTTTGACGTTTTGATTAGTATTTAAAGAGCCTTTTATGTTTTTCTGTTGGATGTATGTTTTATTAAATTCCTTTTCCTCCATCTTGCGACAAATTGGCGGGAACATGATTTCGCCGGCGATGATTTTATTGCTGGGTAGTCTTTTTGCGATTTTTTATTACCATATTGTTAACTTTAAACATATCAAATTGATATACCAACATTGTTGGACACAAAAAAGTAACTGGTTGGTCCTGAATATCTGCGTGACGGTGATGTGGGTCGCGGCCGTGTATGCGCCTTCGATGATTGGATCTTCATTTTATATGTTTGAGTTTTTTGCGACGTTGGGAATTGTCGGTTCATTTTCACTTTTTTATGGCTCTGGAAAATTGGATTGGAGTCAACTGATAGGATTGCTTGGCCTATTGACGTTATTAGTGTACATGATGGTTATTAATCTTTATGACCATTTTACTTCGCGAGAAAGTCTTGGAATTTTATTTGCCGTAGTTGGCGGCAGCACCGCGTTTTTCTATTCAAAAGTCAGCTCGGATTTTATGAAAACAACAAAAATCAGCGCAACTCAAGTGTTAGCTGTGCGGTTTTATTCTACGGTAATCGTTTGTGCACTAATCAGTCCGAATACTGCTTTCGCGAATCTGGATATTCATAGCGTCAGTTTGATTATTGCGATCGCGATGTTTTCGCTAATTGTCCCGCTATATTTCGCACAAAAAGGCATAGAAAAAGCCGGCGCAGAAATGTATGCCATTATTTGCAGTACTATTCCATTTATCACAGCCTTGATGGAAGAATTGTATTACCACAACGTGCGCTGGCAAGATTTTACCGTTTATACTTTTTATTGCTTTTTTGTCGGATTACCATTTTTTGTTAAAATGTTTAGGCCTGCATTGGTTAAATCGAGTGATTAAGTCATCTCTTGTGCGCCGTCTTCGCCAAATGCCCAATATCGACTCTAACAAAAACGGAATCTCCAACCGCAGTCAACCTATCACCCGCGAAAACCTCACATATCACTCGAGTTTTGCGTTCAACGTTGCCTTCGACTCGTGCCTTGAGGATTAGTGGAATGCCCATCGGCGTGGGTTTAATGTATTTAATTCCAAGCGTTCCTGTTACGCAATCAATGCGGGGTAGTGTGCCTGGTTCTCGACCTTCCGCGCGATAGTGGTTTGCCATCACTGTCCAGTTAGAATGGCAATCGATGAGACAACTAATTAACCCGCCATAGACAAGCAATGGCCATCCAGTATATCGCTCCTCTGGGAGATGAGTGGCTATGACATGCACATTGTCCTCATCCCAATAGCTTTTAATCCGAAGACCATATTCATTTTTTGAGCCGCAGCCAAAGCAGATGCCATCAGGGGCGGCAAGATCTTGTAGAGCCTTTTTTTGCATTTCTTAATCTCGGTAATTAGTAGATTTGCCCCCGATTTTACCCCGTTTTTGATAAAATAATAAATAAATAGAATATTCATGCATTACGAGGTATTTATGTATCTTCGAAGTAGCTTGATTCTATTACTGATAATGTTTGCGGTTCCTGTTTGGGCCGACAGTGAATGTCCTGATAGTACAACTATAAAAAACCAAATGATCATCAATGCAGATCCAAACCCTCATGGAATAAATAATTGGGATGCGACTACGAGTGATTTTACAGTGAAACCTCAAGGTTCTCGATGGAATGTTGCCGTGCAGAATTTTAAAATGCCTGGAGGTTCCACTCCAAGCATGGCAATGGATGAAGCTCAGAAAATATTGAAAAATTCTAAGTTAATTAAAAAACCGAAATTAATTCCAAGACCGGATGATCCGACCCAGTTTATGTGTATTTATTTGAAAAAAGGTGGTTTGGGGGATGCTTTATTAATTTCGGCGTATCAATATAAAGCGTCAGATCGAGGTTAACGCAAGAGATTGCCTGCTAGTTGCCCTTTATAATAAAAAATGTTTAAATTATCACCCATAAAAAAGGGCAAGATACCCAGGATAACCAAAATGAAACCCCGCTCAACCTTTGAAAAACAACCAGGCGATATTTTTTTGGCTTTACGAAATAGGTATCTAGATCATAAAGATACTATGGTTTGCGCGCGAGTTTCTCATTCGTTTTTTGGAATTTTTCAACCAGTAAAAATGGCGCTTTGGTTACTTAATCTCGTCATGGAAAATAAATATGAGCAAGCTGAAATTGTTGTTTCGTTAAATCCTCTTTGGATGTTTGAGCAATTTAATTATCGCTATCCAAATGGCAAAGTCGAGCGCACTAGTCCTTTAAAATATGCTGTTAAAGATATTAATACCGCTATGTGGAAAATGTTTATGAGCAAATTGAAGAATCACAAACAGCAAATGTTGTTTCTCAATCAGTTAGATGAACAAACCGTTTTAGATATGACGCCGCTTTTTCAGGCTTATGAAAATCGTAATAAAATATTTTGGGAATGGATGGCGACTCCGTCTCCAAGATATGTCAAAGACACACCGACGGCAGGCTGGCTCCCGATTGGCGATCAGCAACGCGAATTAGTGCCAAAACATTGGTGGAATGAGTTTTGTTTCAAGGGAAAAGAAGGCTGGAGTGAGTATTATATGTTCCATAAAGAAGTCGCGCCAAGAAAAAGAAAACCGAATAATGATGAAGTTTTACTCCTGGGTCCTCCATTAAGAAATTGCGCGATAAATTTTTCATCATTCCATCTTCTTCCCAATCTTGCAGACTGTGGAAGGAAATTTACGATGGTAAGAGGATGGTCAGATTATGCAGAAGCAAAAGCGACTCCAGAAATAGAGGATTCGAGTGCAAGGATGGATTGTTGGATGTTTAAGCGTTTATATCAGGAAGCAATCGATGAAATAAAAAATGCGCGGTCGACGTTGCGAAATTTGTCGGCTCCGATTAAAAAATTACAGAATACTGAAGCTAAGTTTGGATAGAGAATTGATATGGCATATACCCGTTTTTTTCCTAATTGTTTTCCTAGTATTCAATTTCATATCGATGGAATTACTGTGGGCAGTTGGAATTTTCGCATCAGCAGACTACTTTACAACATGCGAGAATTTGCAATTGGGTTAAATATTGATTCTGATCAAAATTACCGAAGACAACCCACTTATACATTTTCATTCATTACCAGACCCTGCGAATGTGAAAAAAAAGCAGCTCATATTCGAAATCAAGCCTTAACTAGTATTGAAACACAAAATATTGTGGAAGTGGCTTATCGGTATATCCAATCACGTGATTTAGGTATCTATTATCTCAATTTAAGCGCATACAACGGAGCAATGACGGTTTTTTCTGGTTATGTTGCTTATTCAGTTGGACTTTTTAAGTGGTCCCACACCTATCCTTATACGATAGCTTTTCCGGCCTATGCTGTAGTGGAAGCAAGAAACACAATCCGGTATAAACGAACTGAAAATGCATGTGAAAAATTTCTAAAAGAAATCGATGAAAAAATGTTTTGCTCTATTCAACAATTCCAATATAACAAAGATGGCATTCAAAAATTGCAATTATTCTTTACCTCAAGAGGTAAGGAAGTTAAATTTTTAGAAGAAAAAGAGAAGAGATTGGAAGAGATTGGGGTCAAATCCGGCTATCGGTCTTAGAAATGGCAATAACGGATAGCCAATAGCCGGAGTGACCCCCAAGTTCCCCAATTTTTTTAGGTACCCGCGGAATAAATTCCCGCGGATACCAAGCAAGGGCGATTACTTTCGGCTTTGTAAAAATTGCGATGTCATATCAATGACCGTTTGCTTGGAAGCAATCGGCATTTTAAGTTGTGGTGCTTTTTCTGAAAAATCAATTTTGGATAAATCAACAGAACGCAGAGCCAAATCGTGATAAGTGCGATAGTAAAAAATTTTGTGCGTTAAATCTTTTATCACTATCCATTGAGTCAACTCATTAGCCGGTGCATTTTTATCCTGATTTTGTCTGACAAAACCGAGCGGAATATCGACCGTATTAATAATATGTTGAGCAAGATTAATCGTTTCGTCTGCATTCGCGGGAGTTAGCACTGTTTTTAATAGAACAGCCGTCTTAATAAAACGAGAAGGTGGGCTGACATCTCCCGGTAAACCCAGCATACCGGTGCCTGTTCCTGTTGCCACATAAGTCACACCATTCGCAATAATGGGATTTGGCGTATAAGGAGATAAATTTAAATAGTTTTGCACATTGCTAGTATGCCAACTGTAAATAGGGCAGTTCGTCATGACGCCCATTTTATTTTCATAAATATTTAATTTACCTTCAACAAATTCGACTACAATACCTTTTCCACTGCTATCATAAATTGCATAATGCAACGGAAAAACAACATTATTCATTTGTGGCATAGGCTCGCTAAATACAAACACATTTTGCAACGCTTGTTTGACTTCATCGACATTTTTGAAATTACCCAGTACCCAATCACCAAAATGCAAATAAGACAGAGACTGGTTTTCCTTTCCTGCTGGAACGGTTTGATATTGCGTGAGGCCCGGCAAATATAAACTTTCGATTGATAAACCTTGTTCATTCATACCATCGACTGCGTAACCGGTTCCTAACGCATCGAGGTAAATAGTGCCATATTTTGCTTTCCAGGCGAGGCCGGGTTTTCCGTTCGGTGCGGTATTAGTAATGCTGGTTCCGCGGGGTGAAGTCATTAAATCGGAGTTTAGATCTAATCCAAACTCTAAACTTCTGGCTATCACAATCGTCCCATCTTTTGCAGTCAGTCGAAAATCCGTGCAGGCAAAGCAGGGTTGGAGCATAAAACAGAGCGTGAGAATGCATCCAAGCAGTTTTGTCATTTTTAAATCTCCATTTTAAAAATAAGTAGATAATACTATACTATTGATTATCGTTTTAAAGAAGCTCCACAGGAGGTGACGGTGCGATTTAAATTAACGTTCATATTCTGTCTTAACATTTTATTGTTGTTTTTTTCATTCGCGACGGTTGCCTCTCCTTGGACATTCGAATTGGCACCTTATCTTTGGGCAACTAACATGATTGGCAGAGTAACAGTCGGCCCTGCATCAGCGCATATCGACCAAACGTTTTCTGATCTTTTGAACCATCTGGATTTTGGCGCCATGTTATATGGAACGGCTCATAAAGATAATTTTGGTCTTTATGGCAATGGTATGTATGTTGTCTTGTCTGATTCAGTACAACCGACACCGCTTATTAATATCAAAGCAAAAAATTATTTTGGTATTTTTGGTGCGGGAATTTCTTATATTGTGTGGCAGCATCAATTTATTAATTCACAAAAAATGAGTTTAGAACCGTATGCAGGTGCACGTTACACCCTTAATAATACCACAGTGACTTTGGCGGACATCCGTTTCAAAAAAAATGTTAACTGGACGGATCCTGTGATTGGCATGAGAATGGATTATGATTTCAATCGTTGCTGGGGATCACAATTGGTGGCTGATGTTGGAGGGACCAATACCTCAACGCATTATAGTTACAGCGCTGGCGCATTTGTAAGTTACCAAAATCCTATGTGGCAGCATGTCAAAGCTTATTTAGGTTATCGATTTTTGCAACAACATTATGAAACGGGCAGTGGGCTCAATTTTTATGATTGGAACATGAAATTATTTGGTCCTGTGGCGGGCGTTGGATTTATATTTTAATGATTCCTAAAATGGTTTCACTAAAACTTCCTAAATTAATTGATGCTGCGAAAGGAAAAAAACCATGGCCATTTTATTAGCAATGTTTTCATTCTCCCTGGTTATGTCAATTACGCCAGGACCTGTGAATATGATTATTCTGTCCTCTGGAATTAATTTTGGTGCAAAAAAAACTTTTCCTTATGTATCAGGAGCGACTATCGGGTTTACCTTATTATTGCTTTTTATTGGATTAGGATTTTCGCAATTTATAAAGGCCTTCCCATTTTTTTTAAGTTATTTAGCGACTGCAGGTTCGATCTATATTATTTATATGGGATACAAAATCGCATCTTCAAAACCAGAATTAGAACTCACTGAAAAGAATACCCCTAAATTTTACGAAGGTTTTTTACTTCAATGGATAAATCCCAAAGCATGGATTGCTTGTGTTTCTGGCGCTTCGATTTTTTCTAGCGCAAAAAGTATTGGTCCCTTTTTTACCTTTTCGATTATTTATTTTATCGTATGTTATCTTTCGCTAGGTGTATGGGCAATTCTAGGCGATAAAGTATCGCATTTGTTAAAAGATCATTTTCGTCTGAGGCTGTTTAATTTTATCATGGGTTTAATGTTGATTTTAACAGCGGGATATTTGTGTTACTGTCAGTTTAAGTAGTTTCCTATTTAAGAAAACAAATCTGAATGTGTTCCCAGGCGAACGAAAATCACAGTTTTCTCTTCGGTAATAATTTTATAAATCAACAACCAATCGGGTTCAATGTGCAATTCCCGATGATGGTTCCAATTTCCCATTAGTGAATGATCTTTTAATCTTGAATTCAACGGTTCTTCATTTTCAATTTGTTTCATTATTTTTCTTAACAATTCAAGATTTTTATTCCTTTTTTTTGCAAGCTTTAAATCCCGTTTAAAACGGGTTGTATATTCGACTTGAAGCATTTTTTTCCTTTAATCTTGGAATAATTGATCGACATTTTTAGCTTTTTTCGTTTTTCGTTTGTCGGCTTGTTGCATAGCTTTGATTGTTGCTTTGTTTGGAATTTTAACTTGAAAGGGCAAGCCATTATGTAAACAAACTTGCATATAGAAAAGTCTGACAGCTTCAGCTGAGGTTAATCCTACTTTATGTAGAATGTGTTCTGCTTTAGCTTTAAGAGTGGGTTCAATACGGGTATTTACAGTTGCTATCTTGTGCATAGATCACCTCACTATATGTATAACATATGTTATACATATTATCAAGCATATATTTTATCAACTTTCCGGCAACTGAACCTGTGTCTCAAACTTCACCCGACTCAAACAAATATGACTCGTGTATTTTTTAATATTCGGGTCATTGGCAAACACTTTGCGTGAAAATTCATTGTAATGATTAATACTGGATGACTGTACTGTCAGTAAATAATCGATTTCACCGGAAATAAAATGACACTGCATGATTTCAGGATGTTCTAACATTTTCCGTTCGAAGAGTTCGAGTAAATCTTCGCGGGGATGGGTCAAAACCACAGTGACAAACACCATGACGCGCTGGCCAATTTTAAAAGGATCAATCAGTGCCACATCATGAGTAATAATCCCTTCGTCACGCAGTCGTTTGACCCTTTTTAAACAGGGTGGTGCAGAGATGCCAACTTGGTCTGCCAAGGCTACATTGGTAATTTGGTTGTTTTTTTGAAGTAAATTTAGAAGCTTACAATCGGTACGATCTAAAACAAATCCCGCATCGGGAGTGCATCCTTCTACTGAAAATGTTTTTTGTATTTTTTTCATACACTTCTCGTTAAGTATAAAACTTTCAGCAAAGTAATATAAATAAATTAAATTGTCAAAAAGTAGTGATTTATTATCTTTTTTAGAAAATTTACTGCATAAAAAGTAATTTTTATAAACATAAAGAGAAATTTATTTATTTCAGTTTGATGCTATTTTGTGGCCACTATTATTATTGAGGAAGTGGTTTTATGTATCGGGTGTTAAGTGAGGAAGAAAATGCCTGGACCCAACTTGACTCGGGCATTTATGAGAATAATGTTTATGCCAATCCTCTGATTCAAACCGTTTATCTTTACCAACAAGTATGCATGATGAATCTGCTATCGAAACAAGACGTGTTGATCGAAGTAGGCAGTGGCACAGGAAAATTTTATCATTCTCATCATCATCAAGTGTCGCGCGTGGTCGGAATTGATATCTCCGAACAATTTTTAAAATATGCACGAAGTAAAAATCCGGATAGCAAAAAAATTCTGTTAGTGCAGGGTGATGCGGTCGAAATGAATTCTATTTTTCGTTCGCATCCTGAATTGCAAAATAATTTTTGGAATAAAAAAAGGATTGTTTGCTGTGTGTTAAATACATTGGGAATTATGCCGTTTGAAATCCGACAAACTGTCATTCAGCAAATGGTCAAACTGATGGGAAATGACGGTACTTTTTTTTTAGTGGTTTTTAATGGCGATTATTTTGAACAAGGAATAAATGACTTTTATCGCATGATGCCTGAGTGCTGTGGCGAAATAAAAAATTCAGATATTAATCTCGTGACACGAGAACTCCATGTTGCATCCTCGGGGTATTATACTCATTGGTTTTCTAAAGAGGAATTAATAGGATTAGTTGAAAATGCTGGATTGAAAAATTATGAGATCCAGCAAGCAGGAATTGCCTATTTTGTAACTGGATCATTATCACAAAGGTAAGGTATAATTTTTAATAATTATATGGAATTGAATATGACTAAAATCTTACGGAGCTTTTTAATAGCGATATTTTTTATTAGCAGTAATCTTTACGCCCAAATTGGCGTTAAGCATTATTCATTTAATGATGCAACTCGCAATAAAAAAATTTCAGTAACATGTTGGTATCCTGCGAATGCAAATGATAAAGGTGAAATTCCAAAAGGCATCTGGAAACAAAATGAAATGATTTCGGATGCACCAATTAATTTACAAGCGGCTACCGCTCGCAATGGAAAGTTGCCTTTAGTTGTCATTTCACACGGATATCAGAGTTCGCCAGATTCATTATCATGGCTTGCAAGTGATTTAGTGAAACATGGATTTATCGTGGTTGCGATACAGCATCAAGATGTGAGTGTCGATAATAAACCTTATATGGAACATTGGCAGCGGGCGATTGATGTCAGTGTGATGTTAAAAGATTTACAACAGGCTTCAATGTCGAATAATATCGATTTTTCTCGCATTGGGTTCGCAGGTTATTCTCTTGGAACATCGACTGGATTATGGTTGGCAGGTGGGATCGCATCTACGTATGAGCGAACCGTGAATCCAGGTCGACAATTTGCGCCTGCAGATGAATTTCCCGATCTCGATTCAGAAAATGCCGATTATTTACTTCATCACACTGACTTTAAAGCCGCTAAAAAAAATTATCGCGATCCTCTAATTAAATCTGTTTTTTTAATGGCACCTGGATATGGTTGGGCGTTTGACGCGAAACATTTAGCTGATATTACGATTCCTTTTTTTTTAGTGGCGGCCGAAAAAGATGAAATGCTTTATCCAGAAACCAATGCATATTATTTTTCTAAATATATTCCTAATTCTGAAATGAAGATTATGCCCGATATTGGCCATTTTATTTTTCTTAATCAAACTAAAGAGGCTGCAAGCGCCGATTTAACGGCGGAAGAAAAAAAACATATCGTGTTATTGAAACAGTTAGGTCAATATCAATATAGCGATGAGGAGCGGGAAAAAGTTCAGCAAGAAGTTGGAAATTTAGCGGTGAATTTCTTTTTAGCGACCTTAAAATAGGTTTTTAAAAGGGTATATAGGGTTTGGCATCTAATTATTGATCATGTATAATACAGCATTCTTATTCTTGAACAAATAATATTGGTGCATTATGGCTGTAGGTAGAGATCAGAAAGATGAAAATATAGTAACGATACTTGAAGCACTGCGGAAGGCTAATGCTGAAAGAAAGGGTAGATCTCATGAGAGAAAGGCTGCTCCGCACAGCAATGAAATAATTTGTCCTGTAGCCCATGACTTGCCCTTTCTACCCTGGAAGACCATCACAAATAATGCAAGAACCCCTGATGGCCGTCAGTTCTCTCATCATGTATTTGATTTGCCATCCTTACTGGAATTATTGATTGTACATGATGATAAAAGGCATCCGATGACTCGTGCCCCTTTGTTTTTAAGTGATATTAATACCAATCTTGTTTTACATAATAAAACTTTAAAATTCTTCAAACGCCATCTTAGAAAAAGAAATTTAACTTACGAACAATTTTTAGGGGAGCTAGGCATCACGCCGGAATTATTTGCGCATCTATGTAAGATGAGGTTCCCGGCTCCAGTTCAAGCTCCGGTAGTTGCAGAGGCCAAAGCGGTTCAAAATAATCCGGGAAATGTTCCCGGAAATGTTCCGCATTATGAGGTAGTTTTTGTTAAGACGATATTAATGCTCTGCCTGCTGATTATTGGATCTACATTTGTTAATAATTTTTCGGCAGAAGATCTTTTTAAGTTAATATCTAATTTACCATCGTACAAAGAATATCTTTTCAAATCTATTTTAATTCCTATTTTTAGAGATACCGATTTGATTTTTGATGTGCTGATTCCAGCGCTTCCAAAAGCACTTGAGGCCGCTATTTTTATTCTTGAGCAAATGACAGAGCATCCTCGCTGGCTAATCAATAGTATCCGCGCAATTGATTTTCAATCATACGTTTGTGAAGCCGCCAAGCTGATTTCAACGGTGTCTCCCGGTCAAGTTGTTCGGTACGCAGGTGGAGCAGCTATTGGAGGAGGTGTTACTTCACTTGCTGTCAAAGGTTTTCAACAGGGACGAAAAAGACAGTACACTGTGGGGGATCCTGATCGTCATTCCAAAAAATTATTAGCATTAGCAGCTCTCGGCATTTTATTATTAGGCTTAGATGCTTTCACTGACAGTATTGGTTTGGTGAGCTCAATTTCCTCAACCTCTTTTGACCGCGCTTTAGTTCTCTTAGCCCCACTCGCGACTACGTTATCCGCCATGTTGTTTGGAAAAGCAACGCGGCCTTCATTTGAGAAGCAAGGTGAGTTGGATTTTGAAGAGTTTAAGAAGGGTAGGTTTCAGTATAAACCAAATAGGGTTTAAAAAAACTCATAATAGCACCATCCGTATTTGAAATTGCACCGAAAACTACTTTATATTCTTTTTCTTAAACATATAGTTTCTGATTTTTAGACTAGAAAATATATTCTACAAAGCTTATACTTTTTTTATCAGCATCTATATAATTTAAGGATAAACTATGTCTAAATCAAAATTAAAGTCTCGAAAAAGGGCAACAACAAAAATAGTGAAATCTAAGATTAAGCCAAAAAAGAAAATTAAAGCTAAAACGAAATCTAAAGTTAAGAAAAAAATAAACCTTAAATCCAAAGCGAAATCCAAATCCAAATCCAAATCCAAATCAAAAATTAAAGCTCGTCCAAAAACCAAAAATAAAATCCCCTCTAAGAAAAAAGTTCTATTAACAATCGAACAAAAAACTCAGCTTTTAGAATTAATAAAAAAAATTACCGATTTACGTAAAAAAACGGTTGATGGCTTAAAAAGCCTAGATGCGATAGATCACATATTAGATCCCTACAATCAACATTACACAGATCCTAATGCTAAATTTGATGCGATTATCGCTTTTGCGGGGATTAAGAATGCCGAATTAAATTCAGATTTAGGCTTCATTTCTCATAAAGATACAGGCAAAGACGCGATCTCACTCTATGCGCTATTAGCTAAAGTTGGAAAAGGACAAACTCAATTTTCAGAAATTGCAGATAAATTAAATGCCATTTTTGAAGAAGCGCATAGTATATAACGAATTTAGTACGCGCATTTTAGCAAAGATGAGAAGGGTTTTTGAAAAATTAATAAACCCCAATCTCCCGCAACCGTTCATGCAAATATTCAACGGCCGTATGCGTAGGCGATAATCGCACTTCTTTGCGCGGATGCAAAAAAAGCGGCATCGAAAAACGTGAAGTGTGCCGATCGGCGCCGGTTGGATTGATCACGCGATGGGTGGTGGATTTGTAATAATGTTGCGTGCACATTTGCAACATGTCACCGACATTCACGACAATATTGCCTGGATCACAGGTGACTTCGTGCCAATTGCCTGCTGTGTCTAATACTTCTAAGCCGGGAGTTGTTGCTGCCGGCAGCAGGGTAATTAGATTAATATCTTCATGTGGGGCTGCACGGACAGCATCTTTTTCCATGTCATCTGCTAAAGGCGGATAATGCAATACGCGTAATAAAATATTTGAGCTATCCACTATCATATCTTTTAATGGCATGGATAATTGTTCGGCAACATTTTCAGGTAAAAAATCTTCTACCCATTGCAACAATTCTGAAGCAAACTTTTCTAAAGCATAAAACATTGCTAAAGAAACATCTCGCAACGAATCCGGGATTTGCCCCCAACGATAAATATGAAAAAATTCTTTTAAATCGCTGACTTTGCGACCTTTGGCATTTTCAGATCGAAATGGGAAATAGCCATCCTGCGTTTCTTTTTTAAATTTAAATTTTTCTTTCGTGAATGCGTCAGAATAAAAAAATTCTCGCCAGCCCTGATACATTTGATTAATCAATTCCGGCGAAATAGGGTGATGATTTAAGACGGCAAAGCCGGTTTCTTTCAGTGACTGACAAAAAAGAGACGGAGCGTCAACGCGGGTATAATCAATATTCTGGACATGCATGATGATTTCCTTTCAAATGAAAATTTCATGGGAAGTGAGTATACTATCCTAACCGTCTGGAATACAGGGAGAAATATCTTGAAACTTAAAAATTTAATGGATTTATATCAGGATCACCATACCAAAACGATTACTAAATTGACCCATTTCATCGGGGTGCCGATGATCTACTTCGCTGTCATGATTCCATTGTGCTGGCTGCATTTTCGAGGGTTGCCATTGACCTGGTTTTTGACAATCGGATTGATTAGTCTTTATTGTTTCTTTGATTTGCGCGTTGCGTTTGGATCAGCGCTGGTGCTTGTCAGTTTGGCTGGGTTTGCGACCTATTGCGCGGGCGACCAGATCCATTTGCAGGCCGTCGCAGTGTTTCTAATAGCCTTTATTGTTGGCTGGCTTATCCAGTTTGTGGGTCATTATTTTGAAGGCAATCGTCCTGCGCTTTTTGATAATCTGTTGCAAATATTTATCGCGCCTGCCTTTGTAGCGGCGGAGTTTATGGGAATGCTGGGACTTTTGGGCAAAAAAAAGCCGGGGTTTTAGCCGGCTCCATTCTCAGATAAAAAATGACAGTCCGGAAATCCCCAGCTGCCATTCGTTATTTGCTCAGAGCCCACAAATTGACACTCTGCTTGGGTTCCATAGCATCCAAACCCGCTCCATTTCGATCCTGGCGCCGCTTTGAATTGGACAGTTTTATCGACTGGGTAACCATAGCAAACGGGTTGTTTAGGGTCACTAGGAGAAGAATAAACACAGTCCAAAGCTGGCCAACCACCGGGTGTATCTTGTCCTGTGATCATCGCGAACGAAAATTGGAAATTAGGATTGCTGGGGCATTGATAGGTTTTTTCGGCGAAGCTTAGAGTAGGAATTAAAATCGAGAATAAAAATAAAGATTTAAATTTCATGGCAACCCTCGCAATTTTTTTAAAAAAATAATTTTTAAAATTATCACGGTTTAAAATTGGAATGTCCATCAAAATATAGTTGCAGCTAAAAATAATAATCGACAAGGATGAGCTAGATCGAATTTTTCTGTTGTTATTCCAAGGCTTTATCAACAGCAGCAAGACAATGAATTTCTGTGGTTGAAAATAAAGGTATCTCGATGTCTTTTTGCGTAATTAAAAGTGGAATTTCGGTACAGCCTAAGATAATTCCTTGAGATCCTTGGGTGACTAATTTTCTTATAATTTGTAGATATATATCCTTGCTAGCTTTTGTAAATATTCCCTTGGTTAACTCAGAAAATATTATTTCATCAATGATATTACGATCCGACGTGTCTGGAACGATGCATTGAATACCATGACTCAATAACCGATCACGATAAAATGATCCTTCCATCGTTTTTTTTATCCCCAGTAATCCAACTTTTTTGAAATTTGATTTCTGAATAGCCGCTGCGGTCACATCAACGATGTGTAGAAGAGGAAAGTCGCATGTTTTAATTAATCGATCATAAAAACGATGCACGCCATTAGCGCACAGTAGACCAAAGTTGGCGCCTGCAATTTTTAAATTATGAAGTGAAGTCTCTAAAATTTTAAAAATTTCTTCTTCCTTGTCTGCTTTTGCAAATTGATCAATAACTTTTTGATTAAGGCTAATAATAACCATCTCGGCACTATTGTTTTCTCCTAGTTTGGAGCGGATATGGTGATTAATGAGACGATAATACTCCATCGTTGAAATCCAACTTATTCCACCTATTAAGCCAATTTTTTTCATTTTGGGTATCTCAGCTATTAATTTGATGGATATAATAAATAGATGCGTGCTTGATAACCACTATTTTCTGTCATTGCAGATATAGTGGTAAATATTTTGATGTGGCATAGTAGGAGCAGTTACTTAAAAGAAATTTCAAATTACAACTATTCTGTTAGCACGATGAATTTTAAGGAAAAGCTTATGAAAACACTTTATGCATATTGTTTGCCGTTAGCCATCGGCGCGGGTATTATGGGAGTGACTTTATCAGCAAGCGCCACTCGCACAGAACCTGTCCCACTCTATGGTACTTATACGATGTACTTAGATCGTGCGAAACAAACATTCAATGGTCATCTGGTTACAACCGACCGGCCGGTCAGTCAAACAGAAAATTTTACCACTCACTGTGATGCGTCAGGCTGCATGGCCCACTCAATCAACAAACGGCCGCCGCCAGCAACATTTGATTATCAGTGGGTAAATGGACAATGGGAATCAGTAGCAGGACAGCAAAAGCAGTACATCATTTGTAATGATGGCAGCAAAGTTGATTCCGTTAAAGTTGATATCATCAAGCCGAAAGGTGAGGGCAGTTTTTCTGGAGAACGAGTGATTACCGTTGTCGGAACGGGATGCCCTGGTGACGGGCCCGGAAAATACTGGTTACCGTTTACATTGACACCTGCCGAATGAAGAAGGTCTGTTTCCTTTTTCTAGATGCCGGATTGACCCTATAACCTTTATCTATTACTATCAAGATTCAAACAGCAAGGAATTTTTCTATCACATTGGAGGTTATTCATGTCCCGTTTTAGGCTAATTCTATCAGTTTTCATGGTGAGTTTAGTTTCAATAATATTTTCGGTTAACGCATTAGCTCAAACCACAACAACAGTCGTAGAAAAAAGAACGATTGTGACACCTGCACCGAAATCCGGTAATTGCACCACCGTTGCTGCGCACTGGGAGGGTGATGTATGGGTTGATACACAAACAGTTTGTTCCTACACAGGTCGTAGCGAAGGGGCTGCATGGGTTCAAGATTATTGGGCTTGTACTGCTTCTACTGCTGATGGTACTTGCACTGCTTGGCAATTTAGACCGGGCCATTGGGTTGCAACCTATCCGTAAAACCCTTCTCACGAATTAGCGCAAATTTAATTTGCGCTAATTCATTTATCAGACAAATATTCAATGACTATCAATATGAAACGAACTGTTTTTTTTATTTCAGATGGCACCGGTATCACAGCGGAAACATTAGGTCATACTCTTTTAACACAATTTGATAAAGTTCAATTTGAAAATACCATTATTCCCTATATTAATACGGTGAAAAAAGCTCAAGCAACAGTTAAAAAAATTAATTTGACCGCAGAAAGTGATGGGGTGAAACCTATTGTTTTTTCAACACTGGTTAATCCAAAAATTCGATCGGTGATTGCAACCAGCAAAGCAGTCATTTTAGATTTTTTTAAAACCTTTATGGATTCACTGGAATTAGAATTAAAAGTTGCACCGACCCCTCATGTGGGTCATATGCACGGACTTGTCGATTATAATGCTTACATGATGCGTATTGAGGCCGTGGATTATACGTTAACGCACGATGATGGATTGCGTTCTCAAAATTATGATCAAGCGGATTTGATTTTGATTGGGGTCTCGCGCTGTGGCAAAACCCCAACTTCACTTTATCTCGCGCTGCAATTTGGTTTGTTTGTCGCAAATTATCCTTTTATCGAAGATGACATGGCTAATCTAAAATTGCCGGATTGTTTGAAAGAACATCGCAGTAAATTATTCGGATTGAGCATTGATCCGGCGCGTTTGCATTTAATTCGCGAAGAACGCAGATCAAATAGTCGATATGCCTCGCTTCAGCAATGCAAGCTGGAGGTTCAGAAAGTCGAGCAATTTTATCAGCGAGAAAAAATTCCGCATCTCAGCTCTACTACACGATCCATTGAAGAGATGGCTTCTTCGATATTGGCGACACTGGGATTAAAAAGACGGGTGGGGGAATAATATTTTCAATACGAAAGCCCTTGTTTTTCCTAAATAGAACATCATATTTATATCAGATTATTATTGACCCTGACACGATGTCATACTTTATCCTCATCATCGAGAGGTATCTTAGATGAAAGAATGGCGCATAAAAGAAATCAGCGAAATGACCCAAACATCGATTCGGATGCTTAGGCATTACGACAAGATTGGCTTGTTAAAACCATCTTATCGTTCGGAAAATGGTTATCGATGTTATACGGCAAATGATTTGGCGAAGTTGCAGCAGATCGTTGCTTTAAAATATTTTGGTTTCAATTTAGAAACCATTAAATCGATTTTGCAAAAACACCAAAACATTTATGCCCATCTTCAAGCGCAACAGAAAGTGATAAAAGAAAAAACCGAGCAATTGCAAGAAGTCCATCATACGCTAAAAGCAATTCTTGAACGTCTTTCTCCCTCTGAGACACCGGATTGGAATGATTTAATCAATTTAATTAAGGGGTATCATATGACTGAGAATCTCAGAGAAAAATTAAAGAAAACATGGGCGGGTCAATTAACTGAATCGCAATTTGAAGAATATTTATTTTTTTATGAAAAATTTCCAAAAGAATTTGCCGAGCGTGATCAGCTTATCGAGCAAATAAACAATAATGAAATGGGAGATCCCGCAGGTCCAGACGGCGAGCGCGTGGCGCTTTTTATGCATACGCTTGCAAAAAAGCTGAAAGCGTTGTTTACGGAGCAACTCAAATTAGGCTCAAGTGTACTGGAAAGCATGAAATCAGGGAAATTAACCCAATTACAAATTTCACCTGAGGGTGCACTGTGGTTAGGCAAAGCCACGATTGCCTTTTGGTTGAAGCGTTGGGATGGATTATATGATGCGATTTTAAAAAATTTAAATTCAGACCCTGAGGGAAAAACGGGAAAAAAAGTTGCAACCGAGTGGGTGGATTTAATTGATGACTTTTTTTCAATGGGTACCAAATCATTTTTTATGGGCACCCTCTTATGGCAAGAATTTGCGAAACAAAATTATGAAATCAAAGAAATAAAAGTGCCGCCTTCACCACAAGACATGGTAAAACCGTATCACATCAAATTGTTCTTTAACCCGGAAGCAATGAGTTGGATTAATCGTGCACTGGAAGCGCATACTAATTAGAAAATGTTCTATGATAATAAAAATTGCATTTTTGTGCGTGGTATTTTTTGTTATGGATCGTTTTCTGCTTTGGATTGAAGCAAAGGGGTGGTTATTTTATCGTAAACGGAAATCTCCCGGCGGCTTTCTTGGTAATGCATTACTAGAGCTAAACACGATTTTTCAACCTAGCTCTAGTAATGTGATTGAAGTAAAGCAAAAAGCAGGAAAAATTAAACCACAGGAATCCGGTTCTTCTAATGTCTAGATCGATTAACCATATTCATGATTAATGAGACCACAAACAGTATTAAAAAAATGAAAAAGGTAATTCTTGCAATTTCAGCTGAAACCATTGCAACGCCAGTAAAACCTAATACGCCAGCAATAATTGAAATAACTAAAAAGGTGATGACCCATTCCAGCATTGCAAAACTAGCGAAGCTCGCTCCGGTAATATATAACACCAGAGACAGGACGAAAAAAATCAGGAAAACAAAGAAAATAATTTTAGCAATTTCGACTGAAATAATAGCTAAACCGGTAAATCCGAACACGGCTGCCAATATTGCAATGATTAAAAATAAGAATACCCATCCTAACATTTGAAGCTCCTTGTTTAGACTTAGCTTTTTTATTGTGACAGAAATGTCTTTAAAAAACATATTAGGAGAAACCCTAATTTCAACCTATTGATTACATAGGAATATCACTGCCATGTATTGTCGGAGCTATAATCAGTATATATAGCTCGATTATGGCTATATATGCTTAATGAAAGTTTACGAGGTATGCCGCTATGAAGAGCAAAGGTGAATGCAGCAAAATAAGCGCATGTTCCTTAGGAGTCGCTTTTGGTGTGGTGGAAGGATTATTCATGCTAGGATTTGCTTTAGCAGGAATGTTTTTTGGATATGGAACTTCAATGTCACATCAAATCGCATCCGTCTATTATGGCTATGCTCCCACACTCAAAGGTGGGATTTATGGAGCCATTTGGGGATTTATAGACGGTTTTGTTTTTGGGTTAATTGCTGGATGGGTTTACAATAAATCATTAGATTATTGTAAAAAATACTGCAAATAAGGAATGCGCAAAAAAAAGGATTTACATTCATGTAAATCCTTCGCGATTCTGTCAGATATAAAAATATCTGCGATATTATTTATTTAATAATCTTTTTTGCAAACATAACGCATGCCCAAATGTCCACCTAAGCTGGAAGCAAATGCGCTAAGAAAAAATAAACAAAAGATAATATAAGTGCTGATCACCAAACTTTTTGTCGCCATGTGAGCGGTTGCATTGCCAGCGGGCGTTGCAGCATTCATTTGCAATTCAGCCGTAGTGCCAGAGAGAAAATGGCCATAAAACGTGACATATTGCTCAATATGGCTGACTAGAAAAACACTGACCAGCAACGCTAAACACCAAGTTAAAAAACCATAAAGAGCGCCTAAATGTCGTTTAGTGCAATGAGGTTGACCTAAATATCCCGCTACCCATCCGGAGGCAAACATCGAAGCAACAATTCCGATGCTGGTTCCTAATAAGCCGCCTAATGCAAGCGATTCAACGCCTTCACTGGAAGTCGTAAAAGCGGTTAAACCGATCGCGACACTAAATAAATTAAGTAAAAATGTTAATCCGATTGCAACTAACGCACCTGCAAAAATAGGTTTCCACGAAAGACATTTGCATTCTTTTGCATGTTGACCGTTTTCGTTCATCATAAAAAATTCTCCTAAGGACTAAAATAAATGTGAAACCAAATAAATTAGAATGAGAATTCCAAGAGGAACACCCAACAGCCACGCAATGACATATTTAAGCATTTGAAACTCCTTAGTAATTTATTTATCAATTTATCTTATCATCACATTCGATTTTTACTTATCAGGGAAAACCCTAATTCGCCTGAAAAATAATAATGTTATAATGGTTAAAAATAGGAGGATTGACGATGTTATATTGGGCTCTCGTGTTTTTTATCATATCCATCATTGCTGGCGTATTAGGATTTTCAGGGGTTGCCGCTGCCAGTGCTGCCATTGCACAGGTCTTTTTCGTTTTATTTTTATTTATTTTTATCTTGTTACTTGTGGCGATGGCTATCGCTACCGATTAATAGATCGAAATGCATTGCCGAAGGGCTTATGCTTGCATATAATTGCCTTCTTATCGGCCAAGGCATTAGTGAAAAAATATGTTGCGATTATTAATAAAGTACCTTCGTCAGTACAAAAAGACGAGAGACTCAAAACTGGCAAAAATCCGCGAAAAAGTCATTCAAGATGAATTTTTTGCAGCAGGACAAATTCCATGGTCTGACGGTTACCTCAAGCACCGCAATGATTATATTATTCAAAACATTCATAACGCAGAGTGCTTAAAACTTTTTTCTCTAAATCAGATTCCTGCGAATTATGGGTATCGTTTAGATGAAAGAGCAGTTGAATATCCCTGGATATTAAGTCAAATACCGGAAAATACAGAACGTCTACTGGATGCAGGTTCGACTTTAAATTTTGGCATGATTGTCGATCATCCGAATATTAAAAAAACGAATTTAACGATTTTTACGTTTGCCCCAGAACCGATTAATTTCAATGAGAAAAAAATTTCTTACCAATATGGTGATCTGCGCGAATTACCTTATAAAGATGCTTATTTTGATACGATCGCATCCGTTTCAACGATAGAACATATCGACATGGATAATTCCATGTATGGTTATGATATCAAGCACAATAAAGATCAAGAAAAAAAATCTTATCAATACATGACCGCTATTCACGAGATGTTTCGTGCTTTAAAAAAGGCTGGCACACTGTTACTGACTTTTCCTTACGGAAAATTCGAGCACCATGGATTTTTTCAGCAATTGGATCAAGAGATGCTAGCTAGAATTACTGATTTTTTAGCCGATAAAGGGCAGCTTGAAACGCATTTTTATCAATACGCAGGAAATGCTTGGCAAGTGTCTTCACAAGCCCAATGTAATAACGAAGAATCGTTTAACCCCCATACCGGCAGAGGCAAAAAAGACGACCATGCCGCTCACAGCCGAGCCATTTGTTGTTTAAAATTCATTAAAAATCCCGTATAATGCGACCAAAGCAGGCATAGAATCGAATTCCTACAATCAAACCTGAGGATGTTAGACAGCTGATGCGGTGTGCAGGCCTTTTTTAAAGGAAGCCTAAAGTATCACAGAAACGTCCACTTAAATTTTCAGGTTTTCGATCTTGCCTGCTTTTACTATCACTTGCCCTTAGATGCTTTTTTTAAGAATTGTTCTTTTTGTTCTGATTTTTCATCCGAATTCCCGCTACCACAAAGCGATGCAAAAAATTGTCCCCAAGATCTTTTTTTCGGTGGGAGAGGCGATTCAACCTGCTCAGATATTTTTCGAACTTCTTCTGGAAACGCATAAAGATCACTTTGTTGTTCTTGATCAGCTTGTCCTAAGGCATTCGCATCATTCGGTTTTAAAGCGGCCATTAATTCAGGAGACAATTCAGCAGGAGGGTAAGAAAATCTACCGGATGTATAAAGATAGGTTTCAGGTTTTAATTCAGGTTTGGTTGGCATAGTGATATTCCTTATTGATATAACACATAAGATAGGCCCTGATTCTTAAGAAAATCTTAAGAATTTACGCTAAAATATAAAGATCAGCGCAAAGGAGGTCTTTTTGTGCAAGATCCTGATAATAATAAAAAAATATCATCTGATCTGGTCGAGATCTTGCAGACGACTGAGCTTTTTTCTGAAATTCATGAAGAAGTCGCTGAAGCCCTTATCAAGCGCTTAAAACACGTCGAACTTTCCCCAGGTCAAATATTATTTCAAGAAGGTAGTAAGTCTAACGCATTTTATATCGTAGTCGAAGGACAATTAGTTGCTTATCTAAAAACCACCGATGGTAAAGAAAAAATGATCGGCGCCATTGAAAAAGGCGAAACCGTCGGAGAGATGGGAGCCCTCTCAGAACAACCTCGTTCGCTTTCAGTCAAAGCAACTGTCGAAACCAAATTATTGGAACTGAATCGGGAAGAATTTGAATTATTCAGCAAAGACCATCCGCAAATTTTGATGAATATGATCAATTATATTATTACCCGTTCACAAAATACCATAAAACTCTTATCAGAAAAAAAACTTTATAAACACATTGCTATTATCCAGGGAAATTCGAAAACGCCCTTGAAACACTTTATCCATCAAATCAAAAAATATCTGCGTCCTCAAAAACAATTAATCTGGCTTGAAAACAGCGCTTCCAATTTATCCAAAGAAATTATCCAGGCAGAAAAATCAGGAAAAATGCTGGTCTTTTTTCTGAATAAAGAAAATCTATCGACATTACTAGCCAAAATAAATCATATCGGTGAAATATATCTAGTCGTGGATGGTGAAGGTCCTGCGGAATTTTCTGAATTTGCGCTTCAGATGGCGCGCGGACATCATAATCCATTAGCAACAAGTGTACGTTTGATTTTGTTGCATCGAGACACAACCGTAATACCGAAGGACACCATTGCTTGGTTGTCTCAAGCCGATTTCAATATGCATTATCATTTGCGAGATAATAATATCAGTGATTATCAACGGTTAGTCCGGTTTATTGCTGGGAAACCGTTCGGTGTGGTTTTGGGGGGCGGCGGTGGAAAAGGATGGGCCTGTATTGGTGCGTTAAAAGCTTTAATAGATTGTAATGTACCAATTGATGCAATTGGAGGCACGAGTGTGGGTGCGTTGATCGCAGCGTGCTATGCGCACCGTCTAAATTATGATGAATTATTCAAAGATTTTAAAAAATTATCGGAAGCAGCCGATAAACCGTTTTCATTAAAAAATCTTACTTGGCCTTTGATTTCTCTCCTCAGCTCTAAACATCCTACTGAGCAGTTGATTAAAACATTTGGGGAGGTACAAATCGAAGATTTGTGGATTCCATTTTTTTCGGTGGCTACTAACTTGAATAAAGGAAAAGAAGCGATACATCAAACCGGGACGCTTTGGGAACGATTGCGAGCGAGCATGGCGCTTCCCGGTATTGTTCCACCTGTTGTACTTGATGGACAAGTCTATGTCGATGGTGGGCTAATGAATAATCTGCCCGTCGACATCATGCGCAATCTGTTGGGAAAAGAAGCCATTATTATTGCAGTCAGTTTATCTAAATTAGGCGAAGATAAAAAACGTTATTATTTTCCACCGATCATTCCTTTTCATGTCGGTTTATTAAAAAGATTAGGTTGGGGTTACAAAGATTATAAACTCCCGCCTTTTTTTAATACTTTTTTAGCTTCATTGCTAGTGGGATCTTCTTCAAAAGAAAAAGCCAATAAACTAATGGCGAATACTATCATTACGCCCGATTTAAGCAGTTATCGCACTTTAAAAGTGGATATTCAACAATCAGATAAAATTTTACAAATAGGCTATATCAGTACCAAAGAAATAGTTAAAAATGAAGTGCTAAATTGGTTGAATCCTTTGAATGATTGATTATACTGTCTCTAAAATAAATGCATGATTGGATTTTATGTTACTAAATACCAAGAGATCATTATCTCGCTTTTTTGTTATGTTATATTGCGGTATTCTTTTTGGTTGGAATTGTTTTAAAGTGGTCTGTCGAGCTTTAGTTGGCAAGGAAAAACGTCACATCACAAATGGTTATTTGCATAATACTGCCAAAAAAATGTTTAAATCCATCCATGCTAATTATTCGATTACCTATACCAACGATTTTAAGTATCTCGATTCCCTTCCTCGGATCTACATGAGCAATCATTTGAGTTTGTTCGATACGCCGCTTTTTTACGCGACGATCAATGATACGATTCGTATCGTAACGAAAAAAGAATTAACTCGCCTACCTATTATCGGCAAGGCGATCATTAGTTCTGAACACGCCATTGTCGATCGCAAATCAAAGGATCACCAGAATTTTTTTGACGATGCCAAGAAAAAATTACACGATGGTATCGCCCTTTGGTTTTTTCCAGAAGGAACGCGTTCACGGACGGGCGAGTTATTGCCTTTTAAATCCGGTGGTTTTCGATTGGCGCGCGAAGCGGGTGCGCAAATTATTCCTGTCGGTATCCTGGGCACAAATCATGTATTGCCGGCAGGTAAGCTAAAACCGTTTCATCATAAAACCGTCGAAATTCGTTTGGGTGCGCCGATTGATGCGAGAGCATTTCAATCGGAACTCCAGCAGCAAGCGCTGCTGGAGTTGGTCAGAGGCAAGATTATCGAGCTTTGCACACCTCATTGAGATTTTTTCGCTGGGGTAACGGGTTGATTTGCAACCGGCAGATTGGTTGTTGCGGGTACTGTGGTGGGAGCGGCTGGCGTTGTTGCCGATGGCGGCAGAGGTGCTGCTGGCATCATCATCGGAAAATTATCTTGAAACATTTGGTTCATGTCTTTTTGAAAGTTCTGCAGCCATTTTTGCATTTGTTGTTGATAGAGCGCTTGGCGGGCTTGAAAATCTTTCATCATTTTTTCGGTTTGTTCTTGAGAAAGCTTTGGCATCCCGACTTGAATCACTTGATAACTTTCCGGCCCATTGTCTTTAGTAATGACCTGGAACGAAAAATTAGAGCCGGTGCCAATGTCTTTTGATTGGACCCAACCTACATTGCCATTGCGCGGATCACCGACTTTGACCCAGGCTGTATTATCTTTTGGGGAATAAATTAAAATCAAGCCCGCTCCAGAGTCAATAGTTCCTATGACTTTGCCATCGGTTTTAGGCTGATCATAAAGAGTGATGGTTTTGGCAAAAAGTGGTGAGCAACAAAGTATTGCCAGTAAAAACAGAATTATTTTATTAAATTTCATGGTCTTAACCTCCATTTAACTAATCAAACCCTCATTCTATCGAAAGTGAGTCTGCTGTCAATTTGTTGAATACTTGATCAATCTAGATTAGTATATCGCACCAGTCGAATCGGTACAGTTTATAATATATAAAGACGGACGAGGATTTTAAATCAATGAAAAAAAAATTATTCCAGAGCAAAATTCAAATTCAAAAATCAACGACTCATGGTTATGGCGTTTTTGCGCGTAAAAATTTTCGGAAAGGGGAAAAAATCGAAGAGTGTTACATCATTGTTTCCCGAGGCGGTGATAGGGGGCTTGAAGATTTCTATTTTGACATCAAAGGCAAATACGGCATATTTACTGGTTTTGGTATTATTTATAATCATTCAGAAGATCCGAATGCGGATTATTTTATTAATGTCAAAAGACGGCTTGCAACGATTAAAGCCGCCAGAAAAATTCGCAAAGGCGAAGAAATTTTTGTTTCCTATGGCGATGATTGGTTTAGTAGTCGCGGATTGAAATCGAAAAACATCGCTAAAGCTAAAAAGAAAAAATAGAATTTTACCCGTCATTGCGAGGCGCGCTTTTATGCGCCGAAGCAATCTCTAAAAGATTGCTTCGCCGTTTCACGGCTCGCAATGACGAGTTAAGTTTGTTCTTCGGATTTAATCAATTTCGCCGGATTATCAATTAATTCATGACCATCTTCGGGTTTTAATTTTAAGAAAATCATCACCGTAAAAAATGTCATGATGCCCATGGTAATAAAAGTAAAGTGAAAGGTTTGCCAGGTTAATGCGAGCTGACTGGAATAATCTGCTGCATAAAAACGCACGAGAATGGCCGCAATGGCGACGCCAACACTTTGTGCGATTTGTTGGATGGTACTCATAATACTGGTTGCAGCACTTAAATCATCGGATGAAATATTGGCATAGGCCAGGGAATTCATCGCTGTATATTGCAATGCAATTAAAAATCCATAAATAAAAGTCAGCCACGCAATAGATGAAAGCGTGGTATCCTGATTCACAAATCCAAAGGTGATAATTGATAAACCAACAAAAAAAGTATTAAACATTAATAATTTTTTATAACCAAAAAATCGCAACACATATAACGAAAGTGGTTTAATCAATAAAACGCCAAAGGCCGTTGGCGCCATCAAAAGCCCTGCAGTTTGTGCAGAGTAACCCAAACTGATTTGTAAAAACATCGGGATCAAAAAGGGTAAGCCACCAAATCCAATGCGAGCAAGTAAATTTCCCACTACCGAAACTCTAAAGGTTCGGTGACGAAGTAAGTCGATTTTTACCACGGGATGCGTTCGTTTTCTGGAATGAAATGCATAGAAAATTAAAAACAACATCGCAACGGCAAGCGTTGTAAAAGAAAGCGAACTTTTCATGTTAGATTCGCTTAAAGAGGAAAGTCCAAAGGTGAGTGCGGCAAGTCCTAATCCGAATAACACAAAACCTGATTTATCCAATTTGGGTACTGGACGCGCTGACATTTTCGGCAATAACAATAATCCTGAAATGACTGTCACAATCCCAACCGGTATATTGATCCAGAAAATCCAGCGCCACGAAAAATGATGCGTAATCACACCGCCTAACACGGGCCCGAGCATGAGGCCCAACGAACTGATCATGACGACCATTCCCATTTTTGCGATTAATTCATGCCGTTCGCAGGTGCGAACAATGATTAATCGACCGACGGGCATAGTAAGAGACCCACCAATCCCTTGCATAATGCGGGCGATAACCAATTGCGAGAGGTTAGAGCTAAACCCACACCAGACTGAACTTAAAGTGAAAACACAAACTGCCAATAAAAAAACTTTTTTAATCCCAAATTTATCGGCGATCCAACCGCTGATAGGAATAAAAATCGCCAGACTTAATAAATAACTGATCAGAGCAAGTTTTAAATCGATGGGGTTAACTTTTAGACTTTCCGCCATGGCCGGAATCGCGGTATTGATGACGGTCGCATCAATCGCTTCCATAAACATGGCAAGGGCGATCGTAATGAGAATGAGATTTTTCAATTTCAAAACTTACCCGCGGGCACGCCCACGGGAGCTTTTAGGGTTAGTGTTTTTTACGTTTTCTGAACTTCTTTGGACCATGTGGTCCTTTACCTCTTGGCATAAAAATCCCTCCACGAATTGAGGCAAAATCATAACATGGGCTTTTATCAATTGGAATCAGAACCTGTCAGCCACGCGTTTTTTAACTTGCAAAGGCCGGACGAGTTACCACTATTTCCAAAGGGGGTTGAACCACAATTGAATCTGATTTTTGTTTCGTATGCCCTTTATCAGTCATTTCTAGGGTGGGTGCTGGACCTAGGACGCGGCCTTTTGGTGATCCTAGATCTGAAACGGGTGATCCAGCCATGTCGGTCAAATTCCGGGCTGGAGGCGATGGTGAAAATGAAGTTTGGGTTGCGGCTAAGGCGATGGCAGTTGATGCATTTTGCATTCTGCGAGCACTTTGTGGTGAATGTCTCGGGGATCTCTCGACTTTGTCTTCCATTGGAGTTGGAGCTATTTTATTTGTTTTTTTAGGTTTTGGCTTCGCATGGCAACAATTCTCACCAGCAGACCAGGTGCCTACGCATAATGAGGTGAGAGCCGTAGGAATCATCAGTGGAAATAACAAACATTTCACCACATGCCCTACATATTGCAGACACGGATGACATGAAAAAACCCAATTAATAATTTTAAAACAAGCAGCTGGGACACCATATAAAATATATCCGTCAATCCATTTTGCTGCAGCCTTAGGTCCATAGGATTGTTCTCGCACATTGTCGTCGGTCGGAAAATAAGTATAAGAATTATTTTGTTTGACCTCTGAAGGGACTGATGACTGAGAAACAGAAGGCCGTTTCATATGTCCCGGTAATTCGGGACTTTGTTGGGCATTGGGTGCATGCAAAGTAGATGGATGACGAGCATGTTGTGGTGAATCTTTTCGCTCAGTCTTTTTATCTTTATCTAATGCTGCTCTAAATAATGCTTTATCATTTTTTGTGGGCGTTCCTGGAGAAGGTGTTGTTTGTGTAGGCGAACCTGGCGGCTCTTTATCTTTAAAATCGCCTTGTTTCACACGGGGCGATGAATTTCGCGAAGGTTCGGGTTGTTGTTTAAGCCTGGTACTGCCTGCAAGGTAGCTTGCGAAAGCAGTCAAAGGACAAATATAATCTGGACAATAGTTTCGAGGGTTATTTGCAAGTTTCCAAGCGCACCATTCCGTAAGATGTTTTTTTATAAATTTAATTTGATCGATTTCAACGAGTTGTTTTATTTTATTTTCCAATATTTGTTTATTTTCAGGTGATGGCTCATTTTTATATGCCTCAAATTCATTATAACCTTCACTCTTTGGTTCAACATACACTTTCTCAGGTTCTTGTAGTTCAGCTCTCGCTTTTTCAACTCTTTCTTCTTGTTCTTTTAATTCTTTTTGAATACGTTCATGTTCTTCAATGAATTTTACTAAATAATATTCTCGATCGGTGCAAATATAGTTTTTAATACCGTATCGTGTGAAATCAAATGGCCTATTTTTTTCAAAAGCGCGTAATTTGGCAGTGGGAACGGCTAGAATATCTTTTTCTTCAGGTAGAGTTTTGTTTGGATTAAAATCATCAACTAGTGCTTTAGCGAGTTTATCCAAATTGGTATCCGAAGATTCATCTAAATAATCTTTGAATAATTCATTATATCTTTCGTCCTTGGACGATTGATCAAACCAGTCGCCCAGGGCGCGTCGCATGATGTGAGCGCTAAGTTCATGCGTTACATTAGTTCTGTCAATTTTTTTCTGTTCGGCTGTCTGAACGGTTGATTTCAATCGTTGGAATAAATTTTGATGAATTTCTTGAAAGTGTGGATCAATAAATTGTGATTTTAATTCAGTATGTAAACGTTCTACGTTTGCAAATCGTAGGGACGCTAATTGTGGCACTTGATCAAGGCGATTATTAACAAACCGACTGCGTTCTGAGGCAAGAGCACCTTCTTCGAGATAAACATCGAGCCAGAGTCCTTCGTCTGCTCTCCAAGTAGAGCGGATTAATTTTCTAGCCACAATATAATGCTTGATACCTCGATACTGTGGGTCATGGGTATCAAAGAAATCGTGCTTCATATGGTCAAGATATTGCTCGAATTTTTTCTTGACAGGGTCTTTGCGAGCTCTAGCCATTTTTTGCTCTTAATGTGCTTATTTAGAACTTCACATTGTATCTATTTTTCTGTATTTTTTCTACCCTAGTCCAATTTTGATTTATTTTTGACCATTTAATGAAATGCATTATTTATTAATTAGTTAGATAATAATTGAAAATCCTTTATTTTCAAAAGATTTTGGATAAAAATGAACGATTGATCATTTTCTTACCCATGTTTTCCGTGGAACAATTGGGAGTTGCAAGGATGCATAGAAAAAAAGCGCAGGAAAACACTGAATCAAAGATAACGACTGTTGCGATCAAAGAGTTAAAAGGGGATTGGGAAGCCCATCCACTCCAATCGGGTCGTGTTTTAATGGTAAATACGACTGCTAGGTTATTAAAAATCTGGGATCTCTTTGAATCCAAACAATCTGAGCCGCAAAAACAACTCAAACAATTTTCCGAAAAATTACAGGATGATCTTACTTCATTTGCGCCTGATGAAAAATTATTTCCGCAGGGTCGATCGGAATATAAACCCTTAGCGCATGATTTGCGGTTTAAAATCATGCAGTGTTATAGTCTCACTGATTTTCGTATTTGTTGTCATTTTTCGGCGAAAACGTTTATCTGCCAGGGAAATCAACTGACTTTTCTTTATGATGGTGAAAGTAATCTGCGTGTTTGCCATTATTTAGAAGATCCAAGCCTTGATAGGCATTTACATCGAGAAAGGGATAGCTGTTTTGCGAAATTGCCACAAGGTTATTATTTGCAAAAAATGGCAAGACAAAAAGGGGAGGGTGAAAACACGCTTTTTCAGGTTTTTATGATGCCACATTTGATCCCGAAAGATGAAATTGAAGTGATTGTGCATGAGACGGTTTTTGGAAATGCAGGCTGTTTGGCGAGAATAGTTGTGAGTTATCTTCCAGAAACCATAGAAAGTTGTTATGGAAAATCGATTTCTCATCAGCTGATGAAATTATTAAAACAAATCGTTCCTGATGAACTTAAAAAAGAATTTCAATTTTCGATTAATTTTGGCGGAGATATTTTTGTTTTTGTGAACTGGGATAATACTTGCTTCACTGAAATTTTAGATGGAACTCATATTAAATACCGTTCGGATAAACAACAACATTGGCAAAATGATAGAAAATCAGTTGTAATAGATTGTAATTTGCCTTTACTAATTGACTGGTTTGAAAAACAAAATCCTGCCGATTTGAAAAAACAAATGTTAGTAAGATATTGCCAATTGAAAAAAACAGCTATTTCTTTGTTATTAGTCCATTCACAAAAATTAAAACAAACTGAGTTTATGAGTGAGGAAACTCAAGACAAATTAAAGTTGATTACACCGGCTTATGTCGAAGGGATCACACAATTTGCTGCTTTGCAGGCTTGTTATGAATTTTTACAAAAAACCCGCGCTGAAGTAGAGTCCAATCGAAAATTAAAAGAAGAAGTGGATGCCAATGAGGCTCTGCAACCCGCTTATCGCGTATATTGATCTTTGATCAGTGATATCTTAATATCTTTTTGAAAAGGAATTAACTTAAAAGGATTTATTATGTCATTAATTACCATTGTCATTGTGCTCATCGTCGTTGGCTTTCTCTTGTGGTTAGTGAATACCTATATTCCAATGGCAGGATCCATTAAAACTATTCTGAATGCCGTGGTCATCATTTGTGTAATTCTTTGGCTATTGTCCGCATTTGGATTAATTAGTGGCTTTGATCGATTTAAGCTCCACTAAAAGGAAGTGCATCACCTATTTGTTGTAACCAATTGATTTTATTAATAATTAAATCATCTAAGCCCCCTTTTCTCGGCGTATAATAAAAATATACAACAAGAAAAGGGGGAGTGAGTATGAAAGCTAAAATCGCACTAATCGCTATAGCATTGTCTTTATTAGGGATGAGCAACGTGGCGGATGCCTATTATTACTATCATTGCAAATGGGTCAGTGGGCAAAGGGTTTGCTGGCAAGGTCATCGATATTATGGCGGCCATTGCTTCTACAGGGGCGGATATTACAGACATGGCTATTATCACCATGGATACCGCGTTTGCAATTGATACCTAAAACAGAGTGAGCAATAAGAACATTGCTCACTCTGGTATTATCCCGATAGTTTATACAATTCGGTTGTAACCACCAATAATCCCTTTAGGTGACAAGAGAAATTGCCACAATTGCATATCACGAGCCCGAAAACCACCCGCACAGCTTAATAGGTAATAGTTCATCATACGCAGCAGTTTTGTATCGTAGTCTTTGGATAATTCCTTCCAGTGTTTATTTAAATTCTCATGCCAGGCTAGCAATGTTCTATCGTAAAAAGCGCCAAAGTTATGAAAATCTTCGACAATGAATTTTTTTTCTATGGCTTTGCCAAGCCATTTTAAAGAGGGAAGCATCCCATTTGGAAAAATATTCTTATTGATCCAGGGTTCGCAATAATTTTTACTGTAATTGGAACCGATCGAGTGTAATAAAAAAAGTCCGTCATCTTTAATGAATGAGCGTGATATCGATAAAAATTGATCGTAATTTTTGTAACCAATGTGTTCAAGCACACCGACGCTGACCAGTTTGTCAAATTTTTCACGATTGGGATTATAAATCGAAATATCCCGATAATCACAATGATAGATTTTTACCGGTAAATGACGGCATAAATCTTTGGCATAGCGGGCGGGCTCTTTGCCGATGTCAAAGCCAACGACTTTGCAGTCATATTTTTCGGCCATGTATTTTGCAAGTCCGCCCCAACCACAACCTAATTCCAGTACGGTTTCACCGGGTTGCAACTGAAGTTTTTTGCAGACTAAATCATATTTTGCAAATTGGGCTTCATCCAGATTGTCGGCATTTTTCCAATAACCGCACGTGTATGCCATGCTTTTTCCAAGCATTTTTTCGAATAATGGATTGCCTAAATTATAGTGACGTTTGGCGACTTCTTCGGATTTTTCTCGGGTTTGCTGGTTAATGACGCTGTTTTTCAAGGAGTATAGCGTTTCTGAAAAAGGAGAATAGATCTTATTGTATAGTTTATTCCTGCAAATCCGGAAAAATAATTCATCGAGTTTTTCACAATCCCACATCCCTTCGACATAAGCATCACCTGCGCCTATGGATTTATCTTTGAATAGCTTGGTATACATTCGCTTATCGTGAACTTTAATGTCATAGGGTTTTTTGCCATTGATCGTGACATCAATTTCATCCAGCATTTTTTGCAGCATTCGTTGCATAGAAGCTCCCTTTCGGCACTCATTGCCTTTTTTTTATTATACTCTTATTATAAAAAAACAATAGGGAGTAGTGTACTATGACGGAATTCATGGATTATGAAAATAAAAAAAGCCAGCTAGTCAATCAGTTAAAAAATTCAGCGGGTTCTCGGGCCTTTTTAAAAAAGAAAACAGCTTCTAATCTATTCCGCTACATGAAAAATAGCGCGGAAAAGGAAGGCAATGTCGCTGTTAGCGATTTTGATCAAATTATTAAAATTGATCCAAAAAATAAAACGTTAGATGTCGAAGGTCTGGCTTCCTATGAAAACATTGTAAAAGCCACTTTAAAATATGGATTGCTGCCAACGGTTGCCCCTGAGTTAAAACATATTACCATTGGTGGTGCGATTGTCGGCATCGGCATTGAATCCACCAGTTATAAATATGGATTTGTGCATGATGGGTTGCTGGAAGCTGAAGTGTTATTGCCAAATGGCAAGGTTGTTCTCTGTACCGCGCAAAATGATCATGCCGATTTATTTTATTCCTTACCCAATTCTTATGGCACGTTAGGCTATATTCTTCGTGCTAAAATTAAATTATATCCTGCAGAACCTTTTGTCAAAATTATCTCCGAGCGATACGATAATCTGGTTGATTTCATGGATGCCATGCTCGCTGCGACTCGCGATCAGAATATTAGTTTTCTGGAAGGGTTGGTTTTTTCAGTGCAAGAATTTTATTTACTAAAAACTCAATTTGTTTCGCACGCCAATGATGTTGATGATATTTACAAAAAAAATATTTTTTATAAACTGATTCAGAAAAAAAATACCATTTATTTGACGACAGAAGATTATATTTTTCGATACGATCCCGACTGGTTCTGGAATATTCCTGAAACATTTGTATATTCGATTTTTCGCGCCATTGCCCCCAAAAAATTTCGCAACTCGGGATTTTATAAAAAATATATTGATACCAAAAATAGATTATTATCAAAATTAGGAATCAATGTTTCGCTGACAGCGCTTGAAGAAACCTTGATTCAAGATTGGCAGGTCCCCTGGAAAAAAGGCCCTGAATTAATGCAATTTGCATTAGAGAATATTGATTTGGGCGGGAAGCCCTGGGCGATTGTGCCGATTCAGCCGCTGCATTCGGCCACCAGTTATCCTTTAAGATTGAATGAACTGTATTTTAATTTAGGTTGTTATTGCGCTTCCAAGCGCAATCATACAGACCGGTTTTATAATACCAAAATCATGGACGAAAAATGTTTTGCATTAACCGGATTAAAAATGCTTTACTCATCAACGGATCTGACTCGGGATCGATTTGAAGAATTGTATAACGGAAAAGAATATCGAGAAATTAAGAAAAAATATGATCCTGAGGCGATTGTTGATGATCTTTATAATAAAGTGATAGCGCACCAGTCATCCTGAGCACAGCGAAGGATCTTCTTAAAATTTCACTCCGCTATCATACGCATTTTGCCGCATGATTTCCGATACATGTGGATAGCTCAATGCAAATCCATGAAAAGAGGGCATGCTAAGACATAACAACAAAAGGTCTGAATTCGCAACAACGGTTGCGGTGCGTCTGCCAGAAAGCGAATAAAATCCGGTATCATTTAATCCAATCGCATCGCCCGGTTTTAACGTTGCAACGGATTGCACTTCAGGGGTGTTGTTATCTTTGATGAGAACATGCTGAACGTCTACCGTCCCTTGCACTATTAAGAAAACACTATCGACCACATCCCCTTCGGTCACGATGGTGTCGCCCTTTTTGAATTCTTTGGGAATAAATAATTCGGCGAGTTGCTCTAATTCATCCTCGGTCAGTTTTGAAAAACAGGCCTGTTTTCTGACGAGGGATTTCTTGAAATCGGGCGTGACTGTGTCCATAGTCATTTTTTTCCGTAGTTAGTTACCATTATAGTACAATTTAGAAATCAATATCCATATCAGCGCCCACATCATCAGCGGTTGCGCGATCATCGATGCGATTGTATTCATACTCTGTGTAAAGATAGGTGTCGCGAGGTGATGCATAACCAATATTTGATTCAAAAACGGCAGGATAGACCACGGGCGTATTGCAATAATCACACGGGCCATAAGCACAAGGATTGTAGTTGCAACCACAGCTATTAGCGCCACAGGTGTAATTAACGGAGGTTTGATAAACCCATTGGTTATATTGATGATAAGCGAAAACTTCTTCGGCTCGTTGGCAAGTTGCACAGACGGGTGCAGGGACGGTAGTGTATTCTCCAATATAATATTCTGCAAAAACGACGTTAGCACTGATTGCTAACATGCTGAAAAGTAATGCTTTCAGGGCAGAGTGTTTCATATATGCCTCTCATACCCTCTATTTTAACATTTTGAGTTAGGCTTTTGTGACGAGTAATAGGCCAAAACCCAATAACATCAGCGCTGCCGCGGTGGAGAAGGCAAGCGTCATACCAAGATAGGCAAGCCATCCGGCGAGTGCTGCGCCAAAAATCCAGGAAACTGAGGTAATGGAAGAGCTTACGCCCATGACCCAGCCTTGACGGTTGGTATCCACTGAATTTGAAAATAAGGTCAAAATGGCATTCCAAACCAATCCGCTGCCAATTGAAATGGGAATAACAATTAAATATTGGGCGAATAAAGATTTAAAGAAAATATGGAACGGTATCAAAAGTCCTGTTACCAATAATGCGCCTAAGACGATAGGTCGCTCAGAAAAAAACATCAACAAAATACGAATAATCACCACGAATGTGATTGCCAACATCATTGCAATAAAACTCATATAATAACCAATATGTGCCGAAGACAAATGAAATTGTTCGAATAGAAAAATCGCGATGTACTGAAAATAGAGTGCCCAAGAGGTTTCATAGCACAGTAACACAATGGATAAATTACGAATGCCGCGATCTTTCATTGCTTCAACCAAAACAATAATGGGTTTTAGCCAGGTCATTTTTTCGTGTTTGACCGATGATTTTTTTTCATGACTGACATAAGTAAAAATAAGTAATACAGCATTGATAAAGGCCAAAATCGCATCAATGGCAAAAGGCGTCCAAAAAGCAAACCAGCTCACAATATGCGGATTTGAAAAATAACCGCCGATAAAGGGGCCAATTGCAAATCCAACACTGCCTGCCAGAGCCATCCAGCCAAAGTGTTTGGTTTTTTCGTGCGGTTCACTGACATCAATAATGGCTGCCATGCCGACGGCTTGGCTGCCAGCGGTTAAACCAGAAAAAATCCGACCGATTAGTAATAGCTCGACGTTATGCAGATAAATACCCAGTGCACAAATGAGCGCACTTACGCTGGTGCCAAAAAGGCAAAATAGCAGGAGTGGCTTTCGTCCCAAACGATCCGATAAATCGCCCAAAACGGGAGTGGTCACAAACATAAAAAATGAAAATACGCCAATCATCATCGCGAATAAAAAATCGCGCATGGCGAGCGAGGTGTGAGCGGGTAGCATGCCTTGATCAGACAAAAAAAGCGGGCTTAAGATGGGAAAAATTAATCCATAGCCCATTGCGTCAAGAAAAACGAGGAGCAGTAGTGCGAATAGGGCGATTTTTTTAACTAAATTGGTATTCATAAGGGGTGGTTATTTTATAGAAGTTTTTAGAGAGGTCAAGGGGTTATTTACCCAAAAGCACCCCTCACCCGCAACACAAAAACGTGTTGCCCCTTGTGGGAGAGGTCGCCGCGCGAAGCGCGGCGGGTGAGGGGTGCTTTTCTGAGAAAAGGTCTCTGCAATAAATTACATGGAAGCGGCTGAAGCCCCCGGCCTTCTGAATTGGGGATTGTTAACTGGAGTAGAGGGATTTGCCTGTTTTGCTTCTACGTAATCCTCTTCCTCTTCTTCCTCTAAATCACTGTCACTGCCTGTGACTTTTAATTCAGGCTCAGATTTTTTATCTTTCGCTGGCGTTTCATCCCAACCTGGCTCATCAGAATTACTCTCCGAGCTTCCTAATTTCTGAATCAAACGAGCCGTATCTGAAATCTTAAAAGTGGTTTTTGCTTCGGAAAGCGTAACTTGTGAGCGATTGGCTGGAGCTGGGGTCTCACTTGTTGCTGTTTCAGCTAGAGTCGTTGTCGCCTGCGCTGTTCCCTCTAAACTCTTTTGTGAGGAATTGAGAGTCGTAGGCTCAAATAAAAGTTCACGGATTTCTTGAACAGTTAATAATGGGTCCTTAGGTGATTCTTTAGGTGGTTCTTTCGCTGCAACGGATTCGGCTTCCTTCGCCTCCACAAATTTAACCGATGCCGGCCCTTCAAGAACTTTTTCTGGCGCTGGCATTCCTAAACTAAGCGCCAATCGGGGATATTTTTTTGTGGTTTCTTGAGGCGCCTGAATTAATTTAACAAATAGCGGACAACCGGTAATATTGAGTTTGAGGCCCGGTTTATTTGTTAAAACAGTATTCAAATGAGCGGCTAATTTTTCATCGCTAACTTCGGGATTACCCCAAAGCTCTAATTTCTGTAATTTTTTAAACTTATGAGGCGCTGCAATTTCTCGCAATATTGTATCTAGGTTTCCATTTCCTAAGTCGCATTGAGCGAGCGTCAGTTCTTTCAGTGTTTGGTGTTGACTATTAATCTTAGTCATCAATTGAGATCGTTGCTGACTGGTAAATTCACATTTTTTGAATTCAATTTTCTGAAGTTGACTGAATTCCTGTTCGAGCGAATCAAATGAGCTTGCATGTCGAAAATTGGCTGATACATAACGCATGGTAGTCATAAACCTCTCCTTGTTGACTATTAGTATCGCATCAGAATAACACTAGTCTTTAAACCAAGCTAGGAGGCCGTTAATTGTTCTCTTTCTTGCTCAGTTAAGACCAGAGTAAATAAATCTTCCATGGAGGTAATATAAAAATCAGATCGTTCAGCAATGGTTTCACGATAAAAATTTCCACCGTAACCAATAAAAAGCGAAACCAGATCATAAACCGCCACATCATTCATGCCATCGCCAACAAACACCATATTTTTATGTAAATTACCAAGATCGGTGACGATGTTTTTTTTGCCAACATTGCTAATGAGGGGTGAATTGCGATCAAAATCCAGATACTGACCTTTAGCATCAAATTGGACTCTGACGGCGAAAATATTTTTTTGTGGAATATTTAATAGGGCTCCAAACGTTGCAACCGAATCATATAATCCCGCTGAAATAATATAAATAGTTTTATTTAACTTTAAAAACGTCTGAATAATATTTTCAATTCCGGGAACACGATGTTTGTAATAAAGCTTACCAAGATCAATCGCTTGATTCTGGGTCGGTTTAACCATTTGTAAGCGTTTTTCATACAATTGCGCATTGAGACCGGTGTGGGTCATCGCATCGGAAGTCAACGCCTGAACGGTTTGGGCGATACCGTTTTGTTTTGCTAATTCATCAATGCCTTCGATGGTGCTCAAAGTCCCATCGCAATCAAATAAAATAGCATCCGCAGGATTTTGTAATGGAAAAGTTCGTTTGGTCATAATGGGAAGCTATAGTAGCATATATTCTACTTTTGTAAATTCAGTGTTTAAAAGGAGTTAACAATGAAAAAAATTTTTTATTTGTCACGTCATCTTTTGATTCTGGTTCTCGGATTTTTTTGTTCAAACACATTTGCTGTTGATACCGCGCCAGTATCGGGTGTTGCTGTGGTTTATCCTTCCAAAGAACCCATTGCTAATGCGGTCATAACCATTCTCGAAACGGGAACGAAACTGGTAACAGATACTCAGGGAAAATTTGGTCCTATTTATTGGCCAGTGGGACAAAATATTACGATGGTTTTAGAAAAAAAAGGGTTTCGCACCACGCAAACTGCAACGGTTACGGTTCCTCCTGAAGGCTTAACCGATCTGCATCATAATATTACTTTTCAAGTGCCGACTGATTTAACTTTTTATATGCTCGCATTGATTACTGGCGCTAAACTGGATGAAAATTTTTGTCATGTTGCAGCAACCATTACTGCAAAAGGCAAAACAATTTATGATGCACCTCAAGGTGAAGATAATTCCACGGTGCTTTTAACACCGGGCACTACGCAAACGCCATTTTATTTTGGCATTTTTCCCGATGGCAGTACCGATCCTTTTGTGAAAGGGTTAACGCAAACGTCGTTGGACGGCGGTCTCGTTTATTTTAATTTACAACCCATGGACCAACCTTATACTATGACTGCAGTCAAATCCGGTGTGGCATTTACGGTTGCAAAATTTATTTGCCGCAAAGGAATTTTTATTAATTTGAGTCCGCCCCAAGGACCTATCGTGATTTAATAAGAGGGTGTTATGTTTAAGATCCAGACACTGAATACCATATCTGCTGTCGGTTTGAATCAACTTCCTAGAGAAAAATATGAAGTGGCGGTAGATCTCGCGCACCCCGATGCCATTTTGGTGCGTTCGCAAGACATGCATCAAATGACGATCCCGGCGTCCGTTAGAATTGTCGGGCGAGCAGGGGCGGGCGTTAATAATATTCCGGTTGCTGCATTGACCGAACGAGGCGTGCCCGTTTTGAATACGCCGGGTGCAAATGCAAATGCTGTTAGAGAGTTAGTGATTGCAGGGATGTTATTAGCCAGCCGGAATATTTGTCAGGCCTGGAAATATGTCGATGATTTGAAAAAAAATGATGGCAACATGAACCAACAAATTGAGCAAGACAAGAAAAAATTTGTTGGTTTTGAAATTATGGGAAAAACGCTGGGTGTCGTCGGCTTAGGCAGTATTGGCGTGAAAGTTGCAAATGCTGCAATTAATCTCGGTATGAATGTCATTGGTTTTGACCCCACGATTACCGTTCATCGAGCCTGGGAATTGTCCTCCAATGTGAAACAAGCGCAAAGCATTGATGAGTTATTGAGGGAATCGGATTTTATTACTTTTCATGTGCCGTTGAATGATGAAACCAAAAATATGCTGAATACATCACGCATGAAAATATTGAAAAAAAATGCCGTGATTTTAAATTTTGCGCGCGAAGGCATTATTGATCATAAGGCGTTGCTGGATGCCTTAACTGAGAAAAAAATCTTTGCCTACGTCACGGATTTTCCAAGTCCTGAATTAAAAAATTTACCACAAGTCATCAGCCTGCCGCACTTAGGCGCTTCAACTCATGAAGCCGAAGAAAATTGCGCAGTGATGATAGCAAAACAAGTCCGCGATTTTTTTGAAAATGGCGCAATACACAATTCCGTAAATTTTCCTTCACTCGATATGCCACGATCCCCCGGCGGTTTTCGCATTTCAATTGTCAATCGCAACGTCCCGAATATGGTCGCACAAATTTCTTCGCATTTAGGCGGCGCTGGATTAAATATTTTAAGCCTTTTAAATAAATCGCGTGATGAAATTGCTTATACGTTGATTGATGTGAATGCCGAAGCGACAGAGGATTTGCTGAAACAAATTGGTCAAATTGAAGGGATTGTTCAAGTACGTAAAATTTAATTTAATTCCAAACGCACGGCCGCATGCGGTTTTTCAAATTGAATTAAAATAGCGCCAGCCAGCACGATAAAAATTCCGATTTTTTGGCAGGGGTTAATGGTTTCTTGCAGTAAGATGACGCCGACTATTAATGTGACAACGGGTTCCAACACAGAAATAATTGAGGCTTTTAAGGGTGTCACGAATTTTAAGCCCTTTAACAATAATTGTATGGGTAATGCGGTGGCAAAAATGCCTAATGCAATGAGATCCAACCAAGTCATTAGATGAGTCGGAATAACGAACGATTTCGTCGCAAGCGCTCCGATCAAGAAGATCAGCGTGTTTCCAAGACAAATGAGGACTGTCAGTAATGTAGCTGATATCTGTCCTGTGCTAGGTTTGCTGCCAATGATGTAGAGCGCGTAAGAAACAGCGGCCAATATGGCAAACATAATGCCTGTGAGACTTAGCGCATTCACTCCTTGGCCTTTTAAAAGATACAATCCTAAGATGATTGCGAATAAAGAGGCGACCGCCACCGGATTCATTTTTCCAGACCGAGTGGTCCAAGCATAGAGCGCAACAAAAACGGGATAACAGAAAAAAATCACCATCGCGAGTCCAGTGCCCGTATATTCACTTGCTAAAAAATAAAATGCACTGGAACCGCTATAAAAAAGTGAGCCTAGAAAAAAAGTAAATACCAATACCCGTTTAGCCGAGGGAGAAATCGTTAAGGCTTCCCGATTAATGAGGCTATAACCCAGAATCCAGACAAATGCGATCAGAAAACGCCAGAAAAGCATATTCGAAACGCTGTAATTTTCATGCAGGACTTCGGTGCCAAAAAAGCCTAAAAAACCGTATAGAATCCCTGAAAGGGTCACGAGAACCGTCGCTTTAAGCTGTATGGATGTATGAGTGTCGGTTTGCATAATGTGGGCTATGGTGCCATAGTTTAAGCGTTTTTGTCACCACTGCTATATCGATAAATAAAATCTATTAAATACATTAAAACAATTAATTTCACCAATCAATGATTTTTTTACATGATGTCTCCATCAAGAACAACAGGAGGCATTATGACGACCCGCTTAGTAATGGCAGAATTAGTAAAATCATTCAAAGAATTATTTGAGTCACAATTGGCCGTGGAATTTTTATCGCAACCGGCTTTGTTTATTTCAATGAAAAAAGTCTCTGACGCCATCATCGATTTAATCAATCGCAATTATACTGTCGTGTTAAAACAAGTGACAGACAATTCAAAAATCAAAGAGGAATTGTTTGGCAAACAATTCTTTGGCCAATTTGATCAGGAACGGAAAAAAAATGCGGAACCCGAATCCATTCTGAAAACCATGCTTGCGATTTTGAAAAAAAATGAAAGGCTAGATCAAGTAATGCAGATCCACTCGGTTTTTATCCATCGAATTTACGACCAGATAAGACAAGATAAAAAAGGCTGGGTAGATACTATTTTTTCTGATCAATTATTTGGTAAAAGTCATCGAGGTCGTGTGGAATCAAAAGATTTACCTCTTACACACACAACTCTTAAATTGGGAATCACACGCCATCCCGTGCTTGAAAAAAGAGTGAGCGCAGGGGGATATCCTCATGCACGCGCACTCGGCCGATTTGAATTGGATGCAAAATCGACTTTTCATGAAAAAATTAAAGGAAAAAACGTGCCCTTTGTTGCAGGTGTGTCAGGACACACGGGTTCGCTGTTGTTGGGCGCCAAATTATATGGAAATTTATCAGCAACTGAATTGGCTGAATATGCTTTTGTCTGTTTCGTCTTTCTCGCAGCGGGTGGCAATCACAGTTTTCATGAAGTGATGATGGTTGCAAAGCAAGTAGGTGTTCCCTATGAATTGAATCAATATGCAGAACATATTCCTCAATCGGTAAAAGAATCCGATGCGTATAGGAAACTTTCACGTGAATTTCCGCAATTTGCAGGGCATGCCCACGAATTGCCACTGATAGAGCAAACTATTCAGGATGAAACCACAAATTTAGTATGGGAGTTGCGTGAATTTTTTGAAGAAAATGCTGAGCCTGCGAGAATAACAAAACAGTATTTGCGATAATGTTAAATCATTTTGGCTACGGCAAATGAGGTGACATCCACTGCATTACTAACAGGAACGAGTTGCGATTCTCTAAGTGTTGCATCAATATCACTGAGTTTTTCCAACATACGTTGATATTCAATAATATTAGTACCCGGTATAAATAATTTATAATCAATGTCGCTCAGGAATTGCAGCTCGTGCTCGTCTAAGGGAAAAGATCTTTCGCTCGAAAAGTGTTTTGAGAGTAGATAACCCGTGATCATCAAGCAATGAATATTGTCAGGGTGCAAGCAATCTTTTTTAGCATCAAGATAACGTTGCATATTCACTAGCATCAGGATGGGCATATTAATCGGAGATTCGATGTCATCATCCGCCATGATTATCTTAAGCCATTCTCTTAAATCACCTTCTTTTTCAAAACAATAAGGTGATTTTAAGGGTGTTTGTTTTTGCTCGACACTTTGTCGGCACGCATCTTCTAAATATTTGACGGTGGCATTAATGACTCGTTCCTGAATTTTTGTCTCATGTTCTTTTTTATTTTCTGGTTTTGAATAATTCCAGCTTTCTTCTGAATCGGAGGCTTTTAATAAAGGATGATCTTGTAGCAGAACGGCATCCCAATTTGTGATTTCTGTTTTGGGTTTTCCAGTGGTTGGTAGTAGATAATGTTTGGCTTTGAGTCGAAATTTAGCTTTAATTTTATGGCGATTTTCGACTTTTTCGCGCATTTTCTGAAGTTTTACTTGCCTCGCAAATTTAGCTTGTTCTGCAAGCAGAGTGTGGGAAAGCAAGCTATCAACGTATTCTTTTTTAGCTCGGATGCCGAGCTTAGCAAACATGTTTCGGAATGACATAATCTATTTCTGGCTCATTAAAAATAGCATTATATCGGTGGATACTTAACGTTTTCTTAAACGGTTTAAACGCCAATCCCTTTTAAATTTGCGGTGATTTCGATATCTAAGGGACCTTCGACCTCGCGGCCTTTGGGTCCGCCATGGCAATAATGCCAGAATTCATATTGGTAAGGATGAAATCCGTGTTTTTCCATCGCATCGCGCAAGATTTGGCGATTTTGGTAGGCTTCTGCTCCGATTTCATTTTCAGTATTGGTAATGTGGGATAGGGGATCCATGTAATCAAAAATGGCACCCATATTTAATATTTTTTTAGTTTGAAGATCAATTAATACGAGATCCACCGTATTACCATAGCAATGATTGGAGTCTTCCGCCACGTAGCCTAGATCAAATAACTGATTTTTTTCGATGTGGGGATAATGCAATTTTTTACGCTGTAATTCAAAATCACTCGCCGGCGGTGCTTTGGACCACTGCATAAAATCTTTAACGGCTCGACGCGGACGATAAGCGTCAAATACCAGTAAACCTAATTCGTGATTGTGAATTAATTCATTTTGGACCTGACATAAGGCATGTGCCGCTTTCGGTGTTAATAAACAAATATCAAAAGCATCTTGATGGTAGCCGTTAACGATGCGGCCCAAAAAATTATTGGCTGTGGTATAAGCCAATTGGCATTGGATAGGTTGATCACAGATTTTTTTGGATAATGCTACAGTATCAATCAGGTTCATGGTTTTCTCTCATCGTAATAGTTTTCTTCGGAAACTTGAGCAGATATAATAGCTCACAATATTAGGAGCGCAATATGAAAACGGAAAAAATTAAATATCAAGATGGCAGCATTGTTTTAGAAGGGTATTTCGCGATCGATGAAAGTAAGCCCGGAAAAAAACCCGTTGTACTTGTTTTTCATGATTGGAGCGGACGCAATGAATTTGCCGACCAAAAAGCAGAAGAGCTGGCAAAATTAGGGTTTGCCGGTTTTGCCGTCGATATGTTTGGCATCGGAAAATTAGGAAAAACTAACGAAGAAAAAATGGCGTTGATGCAACCTCTAGCGGATTCTCGCGATGCGTTACGAAGGCGTGCACTCGCGGGATTTGAAGTTGCAAAGAAACTCGATGGGGTAGATTCGAAAAAAATTGCGGCGATGGGTTTTTGTTTTGGCGGATTATGCGCGCTGGATTTGGCACGCGAGGGGGCAGATTTAAAAGGCGTCTTGAGTTTTCACGGATTATTGCATAATGCGCCCCATATCGCTGACAAAAAAATTCTGGCAAAAATCCTTGCGTTTCATGGGCACAATGACCCAATGGTCAAACCCGATGTGGTGCTTGCATTCGAAAAAGAAATGACCGAAGCCAATGTAGACTGGCAAATGCATATTTTTGGCGGTACATCGCATGCATTTACCAATCCCAATGCCAATGATCATGCGTTAGGATTGATTTATCAGGCGACGGCTGCGAAGCGTTCATGGATCATGGGACAAGAATTTTTACGAGAAATTTTTGCCTAATTCGGCTTAATTCACTTTTAGCCATCCGGTCCAGAAATCTCAAGTGTTCGATAGAGTGGGGTGTTTCGAGAGTTCCATAAAAATTCTTGGGCTGTTTGGGAAATATTCCCAACCAATTTTTCTGGATTGAATTCCAAATCATAAACAGTGCAACAGCAACATCCAGAAAAACAGCAAAATAATGTTGGGCAGCAACAAGCTGCCTTTGTAACTCTGACGGTATCCAAAAACATGGCTGGCGGTAACAGAAGTTGATGAGCGCGTAACATTCCTTCAAGCTGTTTTATTTCAGCTTTAGCCTGATTGGATAGATTTTGCAGGACAGTGAAGGCGCTCGGCTTTTTGTGCATTGCCCGTTGAGTAATGGCATGATTAATCACATCTTTGGCGCTAGTTGCATAGACATCTTCTACATCAAAATGTTTAATGCCTTTTCGACGGGCGTTTGATTCGGGTGAGGGTTTTTTATATTCACCTAAGATATTGGGATCAAGTCGGGTAAATTTAGGTTGATCCATAGATGAATCAAAATGAAATGCAAGAAAAGCGTGATGCTGTTGATTTCGCGCATACCGATGCATTGCCAAAACACCCAATAATCGAACGTCATCAAAATAATGGAAGGTATGATTTTCATTCGGTAACCGTTTTTCCGCATCCGCAACAATCTGATCGATTTGTGGATTTTTTGAAAAACTGGAATTTTTTGCAGGAAATCGAATCTGTTGACCGTTCTGTTCTTTTCTTTCAAAAACTGGGAGGGTATCAAACTTAAAAATTTGCTGAGGATATCCATCGTTATCTGGTATGGTTTCTTTGGTTTTTACAAGTGCTGCTTCTATTTTTTCAACTTTTTTAAATGTTTCTCCTAATGCGGTATCGCCAAGCATAGAAACTTCAATCACGTCGATTCCTGTGACCGCTTTAAAGTTTTTTTTCAGTGAGGATGTCAAAATATTATCGATATTCCGTATTTCATGTTTTTTATCTTTGGCTTTTCTAGCAAGAAATTTTTGTTTATCCGATTTCATAAATGCCGAAAAATTTTTTTCCATGACTCTAATATCTTCATTACGATGCGTCATAAAATAGACGCCATCGTATTTTTCTTCTCGGATCCGATCAATCATTCGTTTCGATAAAAAATATCGGTGACAATCCGGATTGTCTTGTGCCTTGGCGGTTGCAAGACAACTATCGAGATCTAACAGAAGAAATTTCCCCATATGAATTTCCGCTATTCTTGTTGAGTGAAAGAATATTTTACTGGGTTTTTCTTAACTAATTATTAAGGAAATCTTAAGTAAAAGGGCTGTTGCTATACACCCTGACTCAGGTAAAATGATGCTTTTCCATAAAATGAAATGACTATGTCTATCAATCACCGCCTACAACTTATTCAAAACAAAGCAGTTTTTATTTCTTGCGTGGTACCGCTTTATAATGAAGCCGCGAATGTGGAATCCTTTTTTCCGGAATTGACCGCAGTCTTGCAAAAATTAACGGATAAATATGAAATCATTGCAATCGATGACGGCAGTAAAGACAAAACCATCGAAAAAACGCTAGCGCTTGCTGAACGATATCCCATTAAGTTAATCGCATTTTCCAGAAATTTTGGCAAAGAAACTGCGCTGACCGCAGGCCTTGAGAATTGTTCAGGGGATGTCGCCATTATTATTGATGCAGATTTTCAGCATCCTTTGACACTTTTGCCTGAATTTTTAAAAAATTGGGCAGAAGGGTACGACATGGTTTATGGCGTTCGCAATAATCGCAATAATGAATCAGCGATCAAACGCAACTTTGCCAATTTATTTTATTGGTTAATGGCCAAGATTACCAAAATCACGATCCCCAACAATGCGGGCGATTTCCGATTGTTGGATCGCAAAGTGATTGATGCGATGAATAGTTTCAAAGAATCGACCCGCTTTATGAAAGGTTTATACGCTTGGGTAGGTTTTAAAAGTCTGGCCGTCCCTTTTGATGTTCAAGAACGTACAGCGGGCAAAAGTTCTTGGGGACTAGGTCGTTTGACTGAACTTGCCATCACGGGGATTACTTCATTTTCGGATATTCCGCTGCGCGTTTGGGGATTTATTGGATTTATTGTTTCGCTTATTTCATTGATTTATGCGATTTACATTGTCACGGTCACTTTGCTTTTTGGTGCGGATTTACCCGGTTTTCCAAGTATTATCGTTGCCGTGATGTTTTTAGGCGGCGTGCAATTACTTTCAATTGGCATTATGGGCGAATACATCGCGAGAATTTTCACCGAAGTGAAACAACGGCCTAAATACATCATCGAAAAAAAATATGGTTTCGATCAATAAATTATTTTTCCAATTGATGCGGTTTGGCATTGTCGGTGTCACAGCCGCCAGCGTGCATTTTTCCCTGGTGATTTTTTTTGTCGAACTCTATGCGTTAAAACCGTTGCAAGCCAATGTGATTGCGTTTCTCATCGCATTTCAAGTCAGTTATTGGGGGCATCGTTACTGGACGTTTCGCGGCACAACCAACTCGCACCGCGTAGCATTACCGCGTTTGTTCGTGATTTGCGGTTCCAGTTTTATCGCCAATGAAGGGCTTTATTATCTGGTCCTGACTTATTTAAAACTCCCTTATCCATTGGCATTATTGGTTGTTTTTGCAATCCTACCATTGGTTAATTTTACGTTTGAGAAGTTTTGGGTTTTTCAGAACTAGTGGTCGCCGGTTTGTTGCTCACTAAAACCGTATTATTCATCTCGGCAATTTTATAAATTTTTCCGCGCGATTTTTTTAGCAGATTTGTGTATTGATACGCATCTGCAAAAACGAACAATCGTTTGTTGCTGTTCCAGCGCTGCCAGAAAGTGTCTTCATCAATTAACCAATTTTTTGTGTCTTGATAGGGCATGCCATACCACAATTCCCTTAACCAGTTATCTTTGAGCGGAATATCAGCCGCATTCCAATTGGCGACAATGGTGATGCGTTTTTCTAGATAAATGGGTAAGTCCTGAAAATATTTGTAAAACGCAACGATTTCATCTTGGTTGGTTAATGCGGGTTTAATTTCAAGGGCCATCGGTTTAATGGTTTTCTGATTTAGCTCACCGCTGCTAGCAGAAATAATTAACAAAAACGCAATCGCAGATACGGCAATCGTCTGAAAAAATGGCGCCGTATTATTTTTCTTTAACAATAATAAAAGCGTAACAGCACTGATGACTGAAAAAATAAGGGCATTTACGATCAAGAAAGGCGCCAATGCGGGATGATTAAACCAATTGAAAAAGGGTGCCACGGGTGTGGCTAGCACAATTCCGATACTCACCATCAGAAAAATCCAGAGGCCAATATTTAAAGACTTGGTTCTTTTTTCCCATGAAGTATCAAAATAATTTCCAATCAATAACGCGATGGCGGGAAAAATCGGGAGAATGTATCCAACTGTTTTTGATTTCGGTACCGAGAAAAAAACAAAAACCAAAATAATCCACAATACTAAATAAAGCTGAGTAGAATATTCTTGACGTGCTCGCCAACAATTTTTAACCGCTTGAGTTAACGCTTGAAAAACAAAAAAGCACCATGGAAAAATCCCAGCCAGCACAATCGGCAAATAAAACCACATGGGCGTACGATTATTAAAATGTTCTGTCGTTAAAAAACGCGATACTTGCTGCTTCACAAAGAAAAATTGAAAAAATTCAGGATTGGCTTTTTGGACCATGACATACCAGGGCAGAGCAATCACAGTAAAAAGACATAAGCCGCTAATCAAGCGCATTTTTTTAAACGTCTGCCAGCGCCCTAACAACAAAATCCAGCTGCCAATGATCATGGCAGGAAAAACAATGCCAATTAAACCTTTGGTGAGTGCTGCAAGACCTGCAAACACATACGAGGTTAGCAATAATTTAGATTGCTGGCGTGATTCTTGGATCCCCATGATAAAAAACATCAGTGAACAACTAATTAATACGGCAACTTCCAAATCCAGATTAGCATAATGAGCCGCGCCAAAATAAAGTGGTGAGGTTGCAACGATCAGTGCGGCCAAAAACCCTGTGCGCCGGTTAAATAAAAAACGTCCTGCCGAGTAGGTCACTATCGAGCCTAAAACACCCATCAAAGCCGGCCAAAATCGCAAAGCCCATTCTTTGATACCAAAAAGCTGAATGGCAGAAGCCTGCAGCCAATAATAAAAAATCGGTTTATCCAGAAATACAACGCCATTTAATCGCGGCGTAATATAATCATGGGTCACGACCATTTCGCGAGCCACTTCAGAATAACGTCCTTCATCCGGCGTAAATAAAGCATGCGACCCAATCCATAGCGCATAAAAAATCCCAAAAAACACGGCAATAGTAATAAGATCGGTCAACCAGCGATGGTTGGTTTCTGCTTTTTTCATGGTAAACACTTGTTGGCTCTCACAATTTGAATTAATCTGATTATATGAAGCATATTATTCTTTGCGCTGACGATTATGGCCAAAATACGGCCATTTCACAAGCGATAATTGATTTAATCCAGAAAAATCGATTATCCGCGGTTAGTTGCATGACCCATTCTTATTACTGGGCCAATCATGCGAAATGGCTATTGCCGTATAAAGACCAGGTCGACCTGGGGCTGCATTTTAATTTGACCGATGGCGAAAGAACCTCATCAAAAATCAGCACGCTTATTTTAAAAGGTTTTTTTCATCTGCTGGATCAAGAGCAAATCGAAAAAGAATTTCAGCATCAGATTAATGACTTTGTGACTGTGATCGGAAGATTGCCGGATTTTATTGATGGCCATCAACATATCCAGCATATTCCGCAGATTCGAAAAGCCATTTTGAATGTTTACGAAAAAAAATTAAGAGAAAATAATACCTACATTCGTTGTGTTTTTAATCCCCATGTTTTTTTACATCCTAAAGCCAGTGGTTTTCTGAAAGCTTGTGTGGTTCAGTTAACGGGTGCTTACGGTTTTAAAAAAATGCTGGAACGGCGTAATATTCCCCATAATTCTTCCTTTTCAGGCTTGTATAATTTTTCTGATGCGAATAAATATGCTGACATTTTCCCTGGATTTTTGACTGAAATAAAAGATAAGGGCATCATCATGTGTCATCCGGGTAGGGAAGCCTACGATGAAGAAGATCGCATTGCACCTTCACGCGCACTGGAATATCTCTATCTGCAAAGTGATTTATTTTCACAAGCGTGCGATAAGAACGAAATAAAACTAGGGCGTTTCCGTGACTAAGATCGAAGCGTTAAAAGCATTTAATGATAATTACATCTGGACGTGGTCGCAAAATAACAATACCTGGGTCGTGGATCCAGGCGATGCGGCACCGGTTATCGAGTATCTCGAAAAAAACCGCAGCAAGTTAGCTGGGATTTTGTTGACTCATCATCACGCCGATCATTCGGGTGGGATTGCGGAACTTGTTAAACGTTGGCCACAGTGCGCAGTAACCGCTTCGCACAAAAGCCCGATTAAAGAAATTACTCATCGTGTGCATGAAGGGGATCGTGTCGCATGTGGTCCTTTTACATTTACGGCGCTAGAAATTCCGGGGCACACGTTAGATCATGTGGCATTTTATGATGAATCGCATCTTTTTTCAGGTGATACGTTGTTTAGTGCGGGATGCGGTAAAGTTTTTGAAGGCACGGTTGATGAAATGTATACGTCACTGATGAAGCTTTTTAATCTGTCGGATCAAACTAACATTTACTGCGGCCATGAATATACACTTGCTAACTTACAATTTGCTGAAGTCGCGGAACCTGAAAATAATCGAATAAAAACCAAATTAGCGGAAGTTGAAATGGTACGTGCCGCAGGTAAGCCTACGTTACCCGCGCTCTTGCAAGATGAGCGGCTTTACAATCCATTTCTCCGATGCAAAGAACCAACAATCAAAAAATCAGTCGAAGCCACCACACAAAAAAACTTGTCCGATCCCGTCCAGGTCTTTGCTGCATTAAGGGCCTGGAAAAATAACTTTAGGGGTATCACAAAATAAAAATATTTGCTACTATTTAACTTCATGTTTAATTTATTGAAGGTAGTAGTATGTCAGGACGTGAAAATGGAACAGTGAAATGGTTTAACAACAGCAAAGGGTATGGCTTTATTCAACGTGATCAGGGTGGTGATGTATTCGTGCACTTCCGTGCTATCCGTGGTGATGGCTATCGTTCTCTGGAAGAAGGTCAACGCGTAGCATTCGCCGTTGCCCAAGGCCAAAAAGGTCTGCAAGCGGAAGACGTCGAAGTCGTCGATTGAGATTAGAAAGATCTATCGATCTGTTGCCCTTAGAGCGACTGCTCTAAAGGCAACTTTTTTTTTATATAAAATAGCAAGAAATAGGTTACAAAATGGCTGGAAAAGAATCTGCAATTGAAAAAAAGCTTTTACATTACACAGGTAAAGCCATCGCTGACTTTAACATGATTCAAAAAGGCGACCGTGTGATGGTGTGTTTATCGGGCGGCAAAGATTCTTTTACCATGCTTTGCATTTTGCGCATGCTGCAGAAAAGGACCAACAATAAATTTGAACTCTTTGCTTTTACCCTGGACCAATCGCAGCCCGGTTGGGATGATACGAAATTGCGTGCGTGGCTTCATGACAAGAATATCCCGCATGAAATCCTGACCGAAGACACTTATTCCATCGTAAAAGAAAAAATTCCAGTCGGTAATACTTACTGTTCCTTATGTTCACGTTTACGGCGTGGGATTATTTATACTTATGCCGAAGAACATGGCTATACTAAAATCGCGTTAGGCCATCATCGGGATGATTTAATTCGTACCTTACTGATGTCCATTCTGTACAGCGGCGAAATTAAATCCATGCCGCCTAAATTATTAAGCGACAATAAAAAACATATCGTGATTCGCCCCCTGGCTTATTGCCAAGAGAAAGACATCATTGAATATGCGAAAGAGCAGCAGTTCCCGATTATTCCCTGTACTCTTTGCGGTTCACAAGAAAATCTGGCGCGCCAACGCGTGAAAGTGTTGATCGATCAATTAGCCGCTGAAAACCCTAAAATTCCTAGCAATATGCTGCATGCTTTGACCAGTGTCAAAGTCAGTCAATTGATGGATAAAAAATTATGGGATTTTAAATCGTTGAGTGTTGGGGATATGTCAGAAGAGAATGACATCGCAGATCTTACATTAGCATTAACCACGCTGGAATAAATTTTTCGCCGTTCTTCAGCAATTTTTTGTGGTGCTGCCATTCAGGATCGAATTTTTCGACTAATTTCCAGAATTTATCGGAGTGATCAAGATGAATGGTGTGGCAAAGTTCATGAATGATCACATGTTCCAACAATTTTTCCGGTAAAAAAATTAATTTGTAACTTAAATTCAGTTTTTTGTCTTCAGAACAACTTCCCCAGCGAGAATTTTGATCGCGAATGGTTGCGCTCGCAAAATCGAGCTTAGTTTTTTGGCTAATTTCAACCAATTTTTTGATTAAATGGATTTTCGCGATTTTTTTGAGTGCGGTAATTAATAATTTTCGGCAATCATTCTTATCAACTAAATTGCCAATGATGGCAAATTGTTGATGAGGGCGAGCAATTAATTTCAGTTTAGAGGGGCTTGGAATATATTCGATTTGAAATTGTAAGTTAATCCCTGGAAGACTAATTTCATCGGGCAGGACATCTTGTGAATCTGCAGTATGTCTGATTTTGGCTAATTGTTTTTCGATCCAGGCGCGATTTTCTTCGAGAATACTGGGAACCAGTTTCGCGTTGAAGCGTTTCGGAACGACCAATTCCAACCCATGTTTTAAAGACGCTTTTAATTTTACATGACGCGCGCGCGGGTGTTTTTTTATGTTGACCAAAGGTGGCCAGGTTAAATCCGTTGAACTCATGCTATTTTCCAGTCGATTTTTCGGATGCGGTTTTTAGTAATTCCAAAATTTCAAATTCAAGATCGATAAATAATTCAGTCATCATGGCGTTATCGTGTTGTTTGATGGCTGATTCAAATGCGGCGATCGCCGATTTCAATTTCGGAATGCCGCAATAACAAATTGCGCCATGCAGTTTGTGCACTAAATGCAATAATTCATCTTGGTTACTTTGTTGATAAGCTATTTTTATCGCGGCAAATTCTTCGGGTAAATTTTTAAGAAGCAGGGTACGCATTTCTTCGGCAATCAATTGATTTTTATTTTTTACAAGAGACTGCTGGTCGGATGAAGCGTGAAAAATCAGCCATTTTTTAATGGTCTTAACTAGGGTATTTTTAATAATGGGTTTGGTCAGATAATCATTAAATCCAAGTTCCAGAAGATCAGCTGATTCATCCCGAGAAATGTGCGCCGATAAGGCAACAATAGCCGTCTTTGCATTCCGTAATGAAGAAGAACGAATGCGCTTTAAGGCTTCATAACCATCCATGCGCGGCATGCGTAAATCCATGAGAATGAGATCATAAGCTTCTTGATCGCAACGTTCGACTGCCTCAACGCCATCTTGAGCAAGTGTGATCGTGGCACCAGTATCATGCAGCAATGCTTTAAGCAAATTCGAATTTTGAATATTATCATCTACGCATAAAATATTTTTACCGTGAAGATCAATGTGGTGAATCGATTTATCGACGTTTGATTTTGTAAAATGCGTCGCATCATCAATCAACTGGAAAATCGCTTGATACAAATGATTGCGGGTAATCGGTTTCGTTAAACTGAGTGTTGCGCCTTCCGCAATAAAATATTCCAGTGTCGGTTGTTCAGATGAATTAGTTAAAACCAGGACGGGGCCTTGATAATGATGCTTGATCAGCATCAAGGTTTCTGTCGCGCTGCCGTCATTGATGCATTGTTGATTGATGCCAGCGATAATGCAATCGGGTTCATTTTCTTTGATCGGTTGCGTCATCTCGTGCGCTAATGAAAACTCATTTACTTCGATGTTCCACGAGGCTAATAAATTTTTTATGGATTTCCGCGTGAATTCGTGTGGTTCATAGAGAAAAATAGTTTTATGGTTAAAGTAGGGTGCGTTTTCATCGAGATCTGAATCCTGAATGAGATGATCAGCGGTAAAAGTAAACCAGAAAGTAGAACCGTGCCCTGGTTCACTCTGAACGCCCATTTCGCCACCCATTTGATCAATTAATTTTTTACAAATGGTCAAGCCTAATCCGGTACCGCCGTATTTTTTGGAAATCGTATTGTTGGCCTGCTGGAAAGCGCGAAAAATAATTTTTTGATCATGCGGAGGTAAACCAATGCCGCTATCTGAAATTTCAATACGGATCGTTGTATTCTGATCTGATTTATTTTCAAGACGTGCTTTAATGACGACTTCGCCGTGCTCAGTAAATTTAATGGCGTTTGAAACCAGATTCGTGATGATTTGTTTTATCCGTAAGGAATCGCTGCTCATTTTAGCAGGAATATTGTCATCTATTAAGGCCGAAAAATCGAGATGTTTGGCATTAGCAAGCGGTGACATGATGGTCACGACTTCTTCGATACAATCCCGCAAATCAAAACGGGTATGCTCTAAACGTAATTGGCCTGCATCCAAACGTGAAAAATCTAAAATATTATTGACGAGATTCAATAAATTCAGCGTTGATTTTTGTATGGTCGTTAAGTAATTTCGCTGGATGCCAGTGAGATCTGTTTCAAAAAGTAAATTCGTGAAACCCATGATGCCATTCATGGGCGTGCGAATTTCATGGCTCATGTTGGCGATAAATTCGGATTTGATGCGGCTCGCTTCCAGCGCTTCTTTTTGTGCTTCGGCTAATTCAATATTTTTCTTTTCAATCGTTTCTAAAGAAAGTTGTAAATCACTGGTCGCTTGATCAATATTTTGTTGCAACTCATCGCGGCCATCTTGCAGGGCTGCCGCCATATGGTTGATGCCTTCTTCGAGTTCTGCAATTTCACCAATACTGCTAGGATGAATCCGAGTTTCTAATTGACCGTTTTCTAATTTTTTTACGGCAGAACGCATTTTATAAATTGGCTGAGTCAAGCGTTTTGCGGTGTGTCTTGCGAGCATGATGCTCACGAGAATGCCAAAGACTAAAAAAATGGTCGTCGTCAGAATGACTTGATATTCTTTTAAATCGGTTTTAGTGCGCGACAAGGTGATCGCGGCCCAGCCGATTAAGTCTTTTTCACTCGGTTTAAAATTATTTTTGGTAACAATAATCGGTGAAATCAGAGTAATCGTTTCTTTGCTGGCGGTGATAGTCGGTGTTTCATTGGTGTTAAAAATAAAATGACCCATAAAATCAGATGATTCAGGATCTTCGTTTCCGTTGTAAGCCAATAATTTTTTATTTTTATCGAAAAAACTAATGGATTCTAATTCTTTGTCTTCGAGCACAATGTTTATTAAATCCTGAAGCGCGTGACGATTCGGATTGATCAGTTGGTGCCGACTGCTGTTGACGATTTCACTTAAAATCACTTCACCGTTCAGGCGCAATTCTTTTTCGAGATCACCAATACGGGAAATGATGATATAAACGCCCAATAAAATAGACAAAATCAAAGTGGGAACCAAGGCCAGAAAAAACACCCGGGTTTGAATATTGAAACCTTTCATTGTTTTATTCATGTATTCTTTTAACTTCTATGATATTGGGTAGATGTTGTAAGGCTGCCAATAATTGCTTCAATTCGGCCATTTCATGTATCTGGACCGTCATAGTAATGTATATCATATTGTTCTTTTTGTTAATGGTTGAATTTAGTGTAATAAGATCAATTTTATGATGGGTGAGGGTTGCTGAAATTTCTTTCAACAGGTCTTCTTTGCCTCGGGCCTCTATTTGTAAGTCGACTAGAAAATGCCCAGCGTTTTTTTGGTCCCAGGCGACGTCCAAGAACCGATTTTGATGATCAGAAGTTAACTGCCGGATATTGTTGCAATTTTTTCGGTGAATCGAGACACCTCGGCCTAGGGTAATAAAGCCAACAATCTCATCTCCAGGGATCGGTTTGCAGCAACGGGCAATGCGAGTCAAAAGATCACTGGCGCCGATGATTTCAGATTTCCGGGTTTTTTCCTGGATTTTGTTGTGAGGATGGGTGGTGATGGGTCCTGTTGGAAGATGATATTCACTCTGCACGGCATGAATCAATTGTGCCGGTCGAACCGTGCTGTGACCAATCGCGGCCAATAAATCCTGGTCGGTTTTATAGTGAAAATAGGCCGCGAGTTTTTGTAAATTGGGATGATGAATCCCCGCGCGAGTCAGTTCACGTTCTAAAATATGTTTACCGGATTCGATATATTGTTCAGCTTCCTGTTGTCTAAACCATTGGGCCACTTTGGCGCGGGCGCGAGCCGTTTTGATAAATCCAAATTCTTTATTTAACCAGTCGCGACTGGGATTGCCTTCTTTCGCAGCGATGATATCCACTTGATCGCCCGTTTGCAGTGTATAGGTGAGTGGAACAATATGGCCATTGACTTTGGCGCCTCGACAACGATGGCCTAAATTGCTGTGAATGTGATAGGCAAAATCAATTGGCGTTGCACCCACTGTTAAATCCAGAATGTCACCCGCTGGTGTAAAAACATAAACTTGGTCTTCAAATAATTGCTGATTAATTTTTTGAAACGTACTTTCATCTTTTGCGACATCTTTGTGCCAGGCTAACAATTGTCTTAAAAAAGTAATTTTTGTTTCATAACCCGATTGGGCTGGTTTTTTTTCTTTATAAATCCAGTGTGCGGCGACACCGTGTTCTGCTTCATTGTGCATGTCTTTGGTGCGGATCTGGATTTCCATGATTTTATTTTCAGGACCAATCACCGCCGTGTGAATAGAACGGTAACCATTGGGTTTTGGATTTGAAATATAATCATCAAATTCATCGGGAATGTGTTCCCAAAGATGGTGTACGACACTCAGGGCATTGTAACAATCTTCAAGCGTCGGAACTAATAAACGAATGGCTGTGCTGTCATAAACATTTTTAAGATCGAGATGTTTGTGCTGGGTTTTTAAATAAATACTATAAATGTGTTTGGCGCGCCCGGAAATTTCGGCATGAATCGGAATTTTTTCTAATTCTGTTTTGATCGCAGCAATGGTGTCGTGAATGCGACGTTCGCGATCAGCGCGACGTTCGGCTAGAAAAGCGGCGATGCTTTTGTAGCTTTCGGGATTGATATAGTGAAAAGCAATATCTTCCAATTCCCATTTTAATTGTCCTATCCCGAGACGATTCGCCAGGGGAGCGTACAAATCCATGGTTTCTTGCGCGAGGCGTTTGCGTTCGGTCGGATTAATATTTTTAATCCCGCGCATAAGAGAAGTGCGTTCTGCCAATTTAATTAATACCACTCGAATGTCGGATACCATGGCTAAAAGTGTTTTGCGCAAACGATCAATTTGGGTTTGATCGCGCGATTTCACATTCGCAAGATTATTGATGACATTCATTTGTGAAATACCCGCGACTAATTTCGCGATATTTTCATTTAATTCGGTCTTAATGGTGTCTGTCGCAAGATGGGCGTGTACGGCTGCGCTTGAAACGACGGCGGCAGCGGCGGCTTCCTGATCGAGATTCAAGTCCAGAATAATTTCAGCCATTTCCATAGCTTGTTCGAGACAGGGTTGTCCGTAAATCGTGGTTAATCCTTTGCAGGCATGATCCGTGATCTCGAGTGATTTTTTTAAAAGGTCATTATTTTTTAAATGATGCTGATGACTCATTTTTTCTAGCCACGTGGGTACATCGACTGCGCCATCGGACTTACGGGGAAATTTATCTTTAGTGGCCATTGTTATTTCTCGAACAAGGCGATTGCTTCTATGTGGCTGGTGTGCGGGAACATATTCACGACCCCCACGGTTTTTAACTGATATTTATGAGTATACACCAATTCTTGCGCATCACGGGCCAGGGTCGCGGGGTTGCAGGAGACGTAAACGATTGTTTTTGCTGAAAGGGCAGGGAGTAAATCCAGGATTTCCTTGGCACCGGTTCTGGGTGGGTCTAATAGAATTTTGTGATAGGTTTTTTTGAGCCAGGGTGCAGCTGAATTCGGTTCAGCTAAATTGGCGGCGTAAAAATCGACATTATTAATATTATTGTGGATCGCATTTTCTTTTGCGCGTGTAACCATTTCTTGGCTACCTTCAACACCTGTTACGTGTTCTGCAAAACGTGCCAATGGCAATGTAAAATTACCCAGTCCGCAGAATAAATCGAGAATGTGATCGCTCGCTTCAGGCTGTAATAATTCCAAGGCTTTTTTTAATAATAATTGATTCATCTCGCCATTGATCTGAATAAAATCGAGTGGATGAAATAACATTTCAAGCTGATAATCTGATAACGAATAGCTGATTTTTTCAGAATGATCGTCAGGCCAAAGTTTATAAATTTTTTCGGGTGGATTGGGTTGTAAATAAAAATGCATACGATGTTCTTTGGCGAATGCGCGTAATTTTTCTTTGTCGTCTTCGGGAAGTGTGGTGAGTGTTCTGAAAATCAAGGCCGTTTCTGTATCGCCGACTGCGACTTCAATTTGTGGAATTTGTTCAAACTGACTTAAGCTTTGAATTAATTCAGCCAATTGAGTTAATTTCAAACCCACGTCGGCAACCAACACCGAACACGATTCAAGGTCTGCGAGATAATTGCTGGATTTTTCGCGAAAACCGACTAGCACTTTATTTTTCTTTCGGACAAAGCGCACACCTAATCGTGCTTTGCGACGATAGTGTAAGGGATTGCCTGAGAGCGGCGGCATGATATTTTCGGGGATTACTTTCCCGAAATGTTGTAGCTGTTCGAGTAAACTATTTTGCTTTAATAATAATTGCGCGTCAGCGTGCATGTGCTGCAAACTACAGCCACCGCAGACGCCAAAATGTTTGCAAGCCGGTTTTGCACGTTCGGCGGCAGGATTCAGGACTTCTAGCGTATCGCCCTCATTGTAACGACTGTGTTTTTTGGTTAACTGGCAGGTCACTTTTTCAGAAGGTAAAGCGCCATGCACGAAGGTGCGTTTACCCTCGAGCGTGCCGATGCCTCGGCCATCGTGGCTTAACGAATCGATATCAACGGTTACAATCGGCAGTGGTTTTTTCATGGGCTTTCATTTGCGCTAAAAAAAGGGCATTATTTCATAAAACAGGGACGGTGACCATGAGTCAATTCTTTATTATGCATCCAGAAAACCCGCCTGCACGGTTAATACAGCAGGCGGCGAAAATTATTCAGGCGGGTGGGGTTGTGATTTATCCGACTGATTCAGGTTATGCTATTGGCTGTCAATTAGCGAATAAGGATGCGCTGGATCGCATTCGTCAGCTTCGGCAACTCGATGAAAAACATAATTTTACCCTGGTTTGTCGGGATCTTTCTGAAATTTCAACTTATGCGGTGATTGATAATCCAGCGTTTCGCTTGTTAAAGGCCCATACGCCCGGCCCCTATACTTTTATTTTAAAAGCGAGCAGTGAAGTGCCAAAGCGCCTCTTGCACCCTAAACGGAAAACCATCGGATTGCGTATCCCAGATAGTAAAATCGTGCAGGCATTGCTTCAAGAATTGAATGAGCCGCTGATGAGTGTTTCGCTCGTTCTGCCCGATCAAGATTATCCTTTTGTCGAAGCCCGTGATATTTATGACAAATTAAGTCATCAGGTGGATTTGGTGATTGATGGTGGGGCCTGTGGGATTACCCCAACTACGATTGTAGACCTCGTTGAAGGTGTGCCCAAGGTTATTCGCGTTGGAAAAGGCGATCCCCGGGTTTTTGAATAAATCCGCGAAATTTGCTAGAATTCGTAAACTATGACCTTACAAGAACTCCGCTTCATTATCGCTCTTGCACGCGAAAAACATTTTGGCAACGCTTCGAAACGGATGCATGTGAGCCAGCCCACCTTGAGTATCGCCATTAAAAAACTCGAAAAAGAGCTGGGCGTCACTTTATTTGAAAGAAATAAAAATGATGTCTATATCACGCCGATTGGCAAAGAAGTGATTGAACGCGCTCTGCGGGTAGTTGCTGAAGCCGATGCCATCAAAGAAGCGGCCAAATGTGAAAAAGACCAATTAAATGCGCCGCTAAAACTCGGTGCGATTTATACGGTCGGTCCCTATCTGTTACCGCCTATGATTGTTAGTTTGCAGAAACTCGCCCCACAAATGTCGCTTGAAATTCAAGAAGATTATACGGCCAATTTGCGTGAAAAACTGAATGCAGGCGAATTGGATGCGATCGTGATTTCTTATCCTTTTTCGGTTCCCGGCATTGTGACAAAAACATTATACGAAGAACCTTTTGTAGTCTTAATGGCGGAGAATTCCGAATTAGCTAAATTTCCTGCGATCGAAGATAAGATGCTTTTAAACCAGAATATTTTAATGCTAGGCGAAGGGCATTGTTTTCGTGAACAGGTGAAATCCTCTTGTCCAGCTTGTTTTAAATCTAAGTCGGGGGCCTCCTGGCATACTGTCGCAGGCAGCTCGCTTGAAACCATACGCCAAATGGTCGCTGCCAAAATGGGGGTCACTATATTGCCCGCGACCGCCGCCAGACCTGCCTCCCATCTCGATAATTTGCTGGCCATTCGCCCTTTAAAGGGCGGTGGGACGACTAGGACAATTGCCCTGGCATGGCGCCAAAGCTTCCCTCGCCTTAAGGCGATTGATCTTATTCTGAAGGTGGTGACGGAATGCCAAACCTTGAATTCCGCTATCAATTCTGTCAAGTAAAATATTTCTTTAATACAATCAATTAGCTTCTTTTTTTCATGGAAATTGTATTGAAAAAACCGGTAGTTTTTCTATAATTAATATGAGTGTTTTCGTAGGTTTTTGTCCTGAACCGATCAATGAAAATGAGTAGGGGATCTACTTGAGACGCGGTGAGCAGGTCCTAGATATACTGAGGAAAGCCTAAAGCGTAACAGGGGTCTCCGTAATAAGATACAAAGTGGGTTTCTTGCGACTAAACTTGTGAAAACACTCTTTTATTTTGCCTCTTTTTTTCATTATACTTTCAGAATCTTATCCCTCTAACTAAAAGGACTTTTCCGCATGGGTGCAATCGAACGAGAAAACCAATTTGGCGCTCATAACTATGAGCCTATTCCTGTAGTCCTTACCCGCGGCGAAGGTGTCTATGTCTGGGATGAAGCCGGTAATCGCTATATCGACATGATGGGGGCCTATTCCGCGGTCAGCCATGGCCATTGTCATCCTGAGATTGTGAAAACCATTGCCGAGCAGGCTAAAACCCTAGGGGTGGTTTCCCGCGCCTTTTATTCCGATAAATTAGGTATTTTTTTACAAAAAGCATGCGAAATAACTCACCAGGATAAAGCGTTACCCATGAATTCAGGGGCAGAAGGCGTGGAAACCGCCCTGAAAGCTGCGCGTAAATGGGCTTATACCGTTAAAAAAGTGCCTGAAAATAAAGCTGAAATTATCGTCTGCGAAGGGAATTTTCACGGGCGCACCATTACCATCGTTGGCATGTCATCGGAACCGCAATATCGCTCAGGATTTGGGCCTTTTGCTGCGGGCTTTAAATTAATTCCCTATGGTGATGCGGCTGCATTAGAAAAAGCAATTACACCCAATACGGCTGCTTTTTTAGTTGAGCCTATTCAGGGTGAAGCAGGCATTGTCGTACCACCTGCGGGCTATTTAAAAAAATGCGAAGAAATCTGCCGGAAAAATAATGTTTTGCTGATTTGTGATGAAGTCCAAACCGGCATGGGCCGCACCGGAAAATTTTTAGCGTGTGAACATGACAATGTGAAACCGGATGGTGTGATTTTAGGAAAAGCATTAGGCGGTGGCATGCTGCCCGTTTCGTTATTTTTAAGCCGCAAAGACGTGATGGATGTTTTTACACCGGGTGACCATGGTAGTACCTTTGGTGGAAATCCACTTTCAGCCGCCGTCGGAATCACCTCTTTAAATTTATTACAGAAAGAAAAATTAATTGAACGTGCTGCGGAATCCGGCGAGTATCTCATGCAGTCGTTAAAAAAAATCAAATCGCCTTTAGTGCTTGAGGTACGTGGCAAAGGATTGCTAGTTGGCTTGAGCATCAATCCACGATATTATTCGGCACGTGAGATTTGTTTGATGCTCCTGAAAGAGGGCGTCTTAACCAAAGATGCGCACCAAACCGTTGTTCGTCTGGCGCCACCTTTGATCATCACGAAAGAACAGTTGGACCAGGTGATTGCTGCGATTGCGAAAGTATTGCAAAAATGTGAATCGCAAGCATCGGTCAAGCAGGAGTAAATTGATGTTAAGGAGTAACATGAAGCATTCATTTAAAATTTTAATCGTTATTTTCATGTTAATTTTGAATGGTAGTGCATTGGCTGATGATGCCATGCGCTATTTTCAACAAAAAGCCGCGGCGATAAAACTCCCAGAAGCCGATGCTGCAATTAAAAATAAAGACTACGCCAAAGCCTTCAATATTTACAAAACCCTCGCTGAACAAGGTGATGTGGTCGCGCAATATCAATTGGGATATTTGTATCAACATGGCTTGGGCACCAACAAAGATGACGAACTCGCAGCGGCTTGGTTCACCAAAGCCAGCGAGCAATCTTTTCCGCCTGCGCAATATGCTTTAGCAACGCTGTATTTTTACGGCATTTCGGTACAACAAAGTGTGGATGCAGCATTTGATTTATATAAACTGGCCGCAAATAATAATGATGCGCTTTCACAATACATGTTGGGTTATATGTATAGCACGGGATATGGCACCACTCGCGATATCAATGCAGCCGTTGATTGGTACACAAAAGCGGCTGCGCAAAATGTTCCTGAGGCGCAATATAATTTAGGTTTAATGTATTACACCGGTGATGGTGTCGAAAAAGAATATGGCAAAGCATTAAATTGGTTTAATGCCGCTGCTAAAAATGGGTCTGCAAAAGCGGAACTCATGTTGGGCGAGATGTACAGTGCAGGTCAAGCGGTGACTGCTGATAAAGGCCAAGCGGCTTACTGGTATAATCAAGCCGCAGAAAAAGGATTAGCGGCCGCACAATATAATCTTGCAATGATGTATTACAACGGACAAGGTGTTGCGCCCAATATCAGTATGGCGATCGCATTAATTAATAAAGCCGCCGATCAAAATTATCCTCGCGCGCAATATTTTTTAGGTTATTTAAATTTTAATGGCATTGGCGTTCAGAAAAATCAGCAAGCCGCGATTGAATGGTACACCAAAGCCGCGCAGCAAGGTTTAGCGGATGCACAATTTGCTATGGGTTATCTTTATCGTAATGGTGCCGGTGGTCTGCAGAAAGATGATAGACAAGCCTTGAACTGGTATGTCATGGCGGCAAAACAAGGGTTACCTGGCGCGCAATACATGACAGGTTTGTTATATCAAAATGGCGAAGGCACGCCAGCAGACCCCAAAATGGCCGCTTATTGGTATGAAAAAGCCGCAGAACAAGGAATGCCTAATGCGCAACTCTTATTAGGAAAAATGTATGGTGAGGGCGCCGGAATTCCGGCGGATCCCAAAATGGCTTATGTTTGGTTAAATCTGGCATCGACTTCGAGTGACTCGCAAGTGCGTGATTCAGCATTGCGATTACGCGATCAATTAACCAAAAGCATGACGCCAAACCAAATAAAAGCCGCTGAACAACTGTCCCAGAGTTTTTATAATAAATATGCTAAATAAAAGAGAGAGCAACAGTGAAAAAAACTAAAAATACATTGATTGTATGGATTGCAGGATTAGTGAGTATCGGTGGTATTTTGTATGGCTATGATATGGGCGTGATTTCAGGCGCTTTGCTTTTTATTCAAAATTCTATTCCGATGACGGATACGCAAATTGGTTTTATTGTGGGTGCTGTTTTAGGTGGTGGCTTATTTGGAACATTAATTGCCGGCCCGATCGGTGATCGTTATGGGCGGCGATTTTTGATCGCGCTTTCTAGTATTATTTTTCTGTTGGGTGTCACGCTGATTCAATTTGCAGGCACCTTTGTCACACTGTTACTTGCACGTTTTTTATTAGGAATTGGTGTAGGGGTTGTCGCGGTTTCTGTACCGTTGTATGTCTCAGAAATTGTCCCGAGCAAAGATCGCGGAAAATATGTTACTTTTTTTCAACTCTTGCTCACGTTCGGGATTGTGCTTTCGTATTTTGTGGATTTAATTTTCACGCCGTCGGGTGAATGGCGAGCGATGTTTGCAGTGTTGCTGATTCCTGCGACTATTTTATTATTGGGCGTCTTTTTTCTGCCGGAAAGTCCGCGTTGGTTGATGGCGAATAAACAAGAAGAAAAAGCACACGCTATTTTACAAAAAATCCGTTCGAATCCGACCGAAGTTGCAGAGGATATGCAATCGATCAAACAAGGGCTGACAGCGGTGCAAGGATCTTGGCGACAATTATTTTCACAAAAATTATTATTTCCTTCTTTGATTGCAATTTCGGTTGCGATTTTCAATCAGTTGACTGGCATTAATTCCTTTTTGCAATATGCGCCGCTGATTTTGAAAAATGCTGGGATTAGCTCCAATCTCGTGACTATGATTGGTTCGGCGGGAATTGGTATGCTAAATTTTTTATTTACCATTATTGCGATTACGTTAATTGATTCGTTAGGCCGAAGGCCTTTGTTGTTAACAGGTGTCACAGGAGTTATTCTTTCTGAGATTTTTTTAGGAGCGGTAAACTTTTTTGTGCCGAATTCGCCTTTCGCGGGTATTTTATCGTTGTTAGGACTTTTGTTTTTTATTATGTCTTTTGCCATTGGTCCCGGTGTTGTTGTTTGGTTGGTGATTTCAGAACTTTTTCCAACACAAATTCGTGGAGCAGGGATTGCGGTTTGTTTGTTTTTTAATTCGCTCGCATCAACTATTTTAGCCGTGATGTTTTTACCTTTAGTAAAACATTTAGGAGTAGGGCAGACCTATTGGTTGTTTGCGTTTTTCAGCTGTGGATATTTTTTAGTGACTTATTTTCTTTTGCCAGAAACCAAAGAAAAATCACTCGAAGAAATTCAGCATTTCTTTTTTGAAAAAAATGCAGCTTCTTGAGTATTTTTCAGTAGGGTAGCAACTGTCATAGGGCCAACGCCACCAGGAACGGGCGTAATCCACGCAGCTTTTTTAACAGCCGCATCAAATTCGACATCGCCAATGATGGTTCCATCCGCTAATCGATTGATGCCGACATCAATCACGGTGGCTCCGTTTTTGATCCAGTCACCTTTTATGATGTTCGGTTTGCCAGCAGCTGAAATTAAAATATCGGCTTGCTCGACGTAAGGTCGAATATCGGGTGTAAAACGATGACAAACGGTGACCGTTGAGCCAGCCATTAATAATTCCAGAGCCATGGGACGACCGACAATATTTGATGCGCCAATGATGACGGCATGCGATTTTTTATAATTTTGTTGAATGCTATCCAATAATGTCATGATGCCAAAGGGCGTGCAGGGACGAAGAAGGGGACGGCGCTGTGCTAATCGTCCTAAATTGTACGGATGAAAGCCGTCGACATCTTTTTCAGGATTAATCGCTTCCAAGACTTTGTCGCTATCGATATGTTCAGGCAGCGGCAATTGCAGCAAGATCCCATCAATTTCACTGTCCCGATTTAATTCATCGATAAGTCCAATCAGTTTTGCTTCGCTGACGGACGCAGGGAGTGGATGATAGATTGATTTGATCCCAACTTCTTCGCATGCTTTGCGTTTGTGATGCACGTAAATACTTGAAGCAGGGTCATCTCCAACTAGAATAACAGCAAGTGCGGGAGCTCGTTTTCCTTGTTGGATTTGTTTGGCAATGTCTGCTGCAATTTTTTCACGCAGGTTTGCGGCGATTTTTTTCCCATCAATTATTTTTGCAGGCATAATGCTACCTAATGATCCATTGACATGATTATAAATAAGCAGCCTAAACTCATCAATCACATTGACGGATATTTCGCTGACGAGTATCATCACATTTTTTTCGGGGTATAGCGCAGTCTGGTAGCGCGCCTGCTTTGGGAGCAGGATGTCGGGGGTTCAAATCCCTCTACCCCGACCATATTTTTGTTGAAAAAAACTCGCGTGCTTGTGATGATACAAGAGCCTTGCGCCTGTAGCTCATTCGGATAGAGCACCGGCCTTCTAAGCCGGGGGTAGCAGGTTCGAATCCTGCCAGGCGCGCCAAATCAATCGTTCATGGTGGACGTAGCTCAGTTGGTAGAGC
>JAJPGW010000001.1 GCA_021325575.1 Gammaproteobacteria bacterium
CGGGCTGGGTTCGGGTTGACTGAAACAGGTGATACGGAGATTGGATATGTTCTGCATAAAAAATTTTGGGGAAAAGGATATGCTTCAGAAGCCGTAGCAGAATTGCTAAAATACGCAAGAAAACATATTGATGTTGATTATATAATTGCTTATGCCGATATGGGCAACATTGGTTCAACTCGTGTCATGGAAAAGTGTGGCATGAGTTATTACAAAAATGATATTGCCAAGGGCATTGAGTGTCGGTTTTATCGAATTAAAAATCAGAAAAATACTGGGTGATCCTGAGAAAACAAGGAATAGCTTCATACGTATTGTTCAATTAGCACAACTGGAGAAAAATGATTATGCATCGACAATTTGAAAATAAATCCGAGCCAGGCCCACAAGATACTAAGGACATGGATTATCAGAAATTCAAAACGTGTCTTGAAGATTTGAATAAACAAAAAAAGGATTTTAGAAAGACTGACCATAAACTTGAAAGAAAAGTGGCACAAGACGTAGAAAAAATTTTTGATGATAAAATGACTGATTTGCGAAGAGACCATACTAATTTAGCTACACAATACGACGCTGAAATCAGCGCAGCAGGCTCAAAAGAACGCTGGAATATTTTAGAAATCAGCGCCAGTGCATTGTGCTGTATTCCTTCCTATATTCTTACTTTTTGGCATTGCTGTAACATGGGTTGCAATTGTTGTTGTGTCTATCCATGTAAGTGTGAAATTTCCAAGCTTACTGATGAGGAATCTGATTTTTCTACTAGTGAATGCGGAGGTAATTTTTTGCCTTTGGGCCCGTGGGGAGATCGTAGAAGATTTAATCAATTCTTTCCTTGCTTAAATTTCTTTTCTCAGCCCATCAATACGATTAGAGAAAATCTCAAGGACAGTGAAAAACAAAATAATGTTCTCAGAGACGCTGTTTACTTTAAATAAAGTAAAAGCGTCAACAATCAACAACTCCTTCAATTTCATAACAAGTTAAAGAATGGGGTCAGGTCTCACCATTTACATAACTTTAAAGAAATGTAGAGGATGAGACGTGACCCTGTAGTCCTTCAAGACCGATAGCCGGATTTGACACCGAATTTCCGAATTTCTTTTTTGGAAAGGATGTCATGCGTGAATAACTGTTTCAAACCTTTCCCCTTGAACCGTGAATACTCTCAATTGATAAGGAGGACTTGAAAATGCATGAGCGGCAGACGGCAGAGTAATCTTAGCCTCTGCACTCACGGGCGCAATGATGCCATATAGCCCGATCGATATTTTGTTATAATCATATTTGTTATCAATTTGATTGAGAGAAAGTTCACTCAATTGTTTTCTTTTCCATTCTTCTATTAATTTTCCCTGTGAATCGATTAATTCTATTCTAGGAATGTAAGTAGCTGCAGCGGCAGGGCCTGCATTGACGTAAAGTGTGAATGTCACCGAGACATTTTTATTTAATTTTCCATTACTAAGTTGCAGATGATATTCATACGCGCTCACGGGACCTGCATGATATTTCGAAAAAATGGCTCCTCGATAATAATTATAAGTGGATAGTGTAAACAGAACTGTAAATCCTAAAAATAAGAGACCTATTTTTTTCACTCTACCCAAAGACCATGCTCCGCTTGCCAATAGATTAAACCATTTATTTTGCGAAAAATGAGGAAAGCGGTGTTGGATCCAGCTATCCATGGAATAAATCGAACCGCCTGACAATATCAACGTCAAACCAATTGCCAGATTAGACACCGCCATGGTCCATTCATCCATGCACGTTGTGCCTTGCCACCCAAAAATAAGCATTAACGAAATACTGATGAGTACAGTCACAAAAGCAGCAAAGCGAGTAAAAACACCCAGCATCAAAGCAATACCGCTTATGAGTTCTGCCAAACTAAATAAGATGATAGAAACATATAACAAAATAAAATGTTGCAATAAAAAACTAATCACCTGTTCAAGACCAATTAAAGCACCTGGCATAGCACTTTGTAGTTTGTTTGCCATCCATTGAGTAGAATACGGATCGAGTTTCATTGGATCATAAATAAATCGACGCGATCCGCCACCCCAAAAAATCCAGCCCTGAACGAATCGAAGACTTAAAATAATGATGCCGATGGTTTTCCATGCCTGATTTTCGATGGGTTTGACTTCCATTTTCGCTTCCTTACTGTATGTTTCAATTTTAACTTTACTTTATTTTCCTTTCAAATCATAAAAGAGTTGTTCATGGGAAAAACTGGGTCAATCAGGCTTTCGGTTTTTCAACTATGAAGCCCTTTATAGGGTATAATGATTTTTGGCTTTCGAGAGATTGTTCTTTATCTTTGAATAGACTAAGCAATGACTAATTACTTATTACAAACAAAACGATTAAAACTTCGTCTTCTCGATGAGGGAGATATTCTTTATTTGGAAGAATTAGAGAGTGATCCGGCTATTAAACAATTTTTTCCAGATGGTACAAGAGATCGTGTAAAAACAGAAGCGATGATCAAACGATTTATCGATGCCTATGAAGAAAAAGGATTGCCATGTTTTTTACTCTTTGATCTTGAGTCAGATGAATTTATTGGACGGGCTGGGTTCGGGTTGACTGAAACAGGTGATACGGAGA
>JAJPGW010000007.1 GCA_021325575.1 Gammaproteobacteria bacterium
GTTGAAAATGCCGCACAATTAAAAAAAGAAACCCTGGAAGCTTTTCGCAAGGATGTTAAGCTGCAACAAGCATTAGCTCTGCATCATAAAGCACTCCATGCAAAACTTCTTGGTGTTGAAACGCCAAAACTGCAAGATTCTAAAAGCACCGCAAACGTAGTACAAACGCGACTGGTGGAATCCAAACAAATGGGATTAGAACTCAAAGAAATTCCAAAAGCAGTAGAAACAGCTGTTCCAAAGGAACAACCACAACAACCAAATAATGCAGCTGAACCCAAAGCTCATCAGCAGCCTACTCTCATATTGCCCGAGCCTTTTTGGAGTGGTGATGCCGCGCTCACGGATGACGAAGATACGACTGATTATGTTGAACTTCTACCCACAGGCCCTCGTCGTCAATCAACTTAAACTTGCATCCTCCCGCGGCTTGTCCGCGGGACCTTTGCTAAAATCCCGCTACTTCGCAAAACATTCTGATATACTAACTCTTATGAAAAACCTTCTAAAAATCATCAGCATTGTATTCTTTTTATACACGGCAAACGCTTTTGCTATTCGTGTTAACGCCATTTACAAAGCGGATTTGCCGGTTGCATCACAATCGGCGAATGAACGCGATCAAATGCTGCCAGATGCGTTAGCGCAAGTGCTGACGAAAGTGTCCGGCACGACTCAGGTTCTCGATAATCCCGCGATTAAAACGCAATTAAAAGACGCAAGTTCTTTAATGCAGGAATATAGCTATCAAAAAAATACCGGCAATACAGCAAAACCGTATCGTTTAATCGTGCAATTTGATTCTGAGGCAATCAATAAAATTTTAACCGACGCCAATATTCCCATTTGGGGCGCAAACCGTCCTTTAATTACAGTCTGGATCGATGATGAATTAGCGAATCATTCGCCTGAATTAATCGATAATTCTTCACAAAATGCGATTTTAAATTTATTAAAAACGGAAGCTGACAACCGCGGTCTCCCGATTATTTTTCCAATGATGGATGTGACTGACATGAATATCGTGTCATCCAATGATTTTGTTACCCAAAATGTCCCGAATTTACAAAAAGCCTCCGAACGCTACGGCAGTGATGCGATTTTACTTGCGCGCATTATGCATTCGGATACGGGAATCACTGTGCAAGCCAAATTAATTTTAGGAAAAGATGTCTGGGGCTGGAATTTATCGGATAAAACCATGGCGCCCATCATGACGACTTTAGTCGATACCGTAACGCACGCCTTAGCTGAACGCTATGCGACAGCCGTCAAGCCAACCATTCAAGAAAATATGACGCTAAAAGTCATCAATGTCGCCGAAGAAGATGATTTCAGTCACATGATGAATTATATTGAACATCTGACACCGGTTTCGGATGTGCAAATTGTTCGTGTTGAAGGCAACGAAGTCATTTTGAGTATTAGTTTGCGCGCGACTCGCGATTCATTTTTGCAAGCACTGATGATCGGAAAAAAATTATCACCGGTTGCAGATCAACAGAATCAGAATTTAATGGTTTATCAATGGAACCGATAATCTATGCAAAAAATTGCGAATAGTTCGCTTGTGATTATTTTAGGATTAATTGCCTGCGGACTCATTTATCTGTTGTCACCGATTTTAACGCCGTTTTTAGTGGCAGCCTTAATTGCATATTTAGGTGATCCGTTAGTTTCAAAATTTTCTCGTCTTGGTTTGCCGCATCTTCTCAGTGCCATTTTGGTTTTTACCTTGTTATTTGGCGCCATCATATTTGGCATTATTTTAATTGTTCCATTGATCGAAAAACAAATTGAGATGCTATTTGGATTGATTCCGTATGGGGTCGAATGGATACAAAATACTGTTGTCCCCTGGTTGCAAATTCATTTTGGAATTAATGAAACGATTAATGCCGCCATGGTAAAAGAAACGTTAGCCGAAAACTGGCAGAAAGCCGGCAGTCTCGCCAGTTGGGCAATCCAGAAAACGTTTGAATCCAGCAGAACATTAATTCTCTGGATGACCAACTTATTATTAATTCCCGTCGTGACATTTTATTTATTACGTGACTGGCAAGATTTGTTGAAAAATCTTCGCAGTTTATTGCCGCGACGAATTGAACCTACGACTGTCAAATTAGTAAAAGATTGCGACAGTGTTTTAAGCGCATTTTTTCGCGGACAATTTTTAGTGATGTTGTCACTCGCCATTATCTATTCGGCAGGGTTGATGATTGTAGGTTTAAATGTGGGACTCGTGATTGGTGTGATTTCCGGATTATTGTGCATTGTGCCCTATTTAGGTTTTATTACAGGTATTGTCGCCGCAACAATTGCCGCTTTGATTCAATTTGGCAATTGGAACGAAGTCTTTTTTGTGTGGGGCGTATTCGCAATTGGTCAAGCGACAGAAAGCATGATTTTAACCCCCAAATTAGTCGGCGATCGCATTGGGCTTCATCCCGTCGCCGTCATCTTTTCGGTATTATGCGGTGCAACGTTGTTTGGATTTTTTGGTGTGTTATTAGCACTGCCTGTTGCAGCCGTCATCATGGTGTGGTTACGATTTTTAACCGGTCGTTATCGCGAAAGTAAACTTTATCAATCATAAATAAATAACATGCAAACACAGCTTACATTAGGCGTTGGTTTAAAAGATGATGCGACATTTGCGAATTTTTATGCCGCTGAAAATCAACAGTTGATTACTGAATTAAAAAAAATCGCCATGGGCGCAGGCGAGCGTTTTATTTATTTTTGCGGCGGCAGCGGAGAAGGGTGCACGCATTTGCTGCAAGCGGTTTGTCATGAAGCGAATCAGCATCACTTGCGATCGGTTTATATTCCGTTGGAAAATATTCGCGATTTTTCGCCAGAAATGTTGGATGATTTAGAAATGCTGGATGTGATTTGTATCGATGACATCCACAAAATAGCAGGTCTTCCTGCTTGGGAAGAAGCTTTTTTTCACGCTTATAATCGCATTCATGATGCGAATAAAAAATTGATTGTGACAGCGAATGCGTTGCCAAATGATCTCCAGTTCACTTTGCCTGATCTACAGTCCCGTTTAAACTGGGGTGTTATTTTTCAATTACAGTCTTTATCGGATACTGAAAAATTGCATGTACTGGTCATGCGCGCTGAGCGTCGCGGTATGTCACTTTCAGAAGAAGTCGGAAAATATATCTTAAATCATTGTCCGCGGCATATGACTACGCTTTTTGCTGCGTTGGATACATTAGATAAAATTTCTCTTGCAGCGCAGAGAAAATTAACGATTCCATTTGTGAAAACTGTCTTGCAGATTTAGAGCCGTCGCTTCTGCGAAAGTACCTCTTCCGTCATTGCGAGCCGCCGGTAGGCGGCGAAGCAATCTTTAAGAGATTGCTTCAGCGCAGAAAGCGCGCTTCGCAATGACGGAAGAGGTCCCTATGACGACTTCACCCAATAAAATCACTGTCATTACATTAAAAGGCATAGACTGCCTATAAAGCCTTCTATTAAAATAGCTGATCAATCCGATTCTATTCGCAAAGGAATTTTCATGTCAGAGATTAAAAGCATCCACGCTCTAGAAATTATCGATTCCAGAGGCAATCCAACCGTTCAAGCGGACGTTGTCTTAACCACAGGTGAAAAAGGAACAGCCGCTGTTCCATCCGGTGCATCGACAGGTTCACGTGAAGCACTGGAATTACGTGACAAAGACCCGAAACGATATCTTGGCAAAGGCGTTTTAAAAGCCGTTCACGCAATCAATACCGAGATTGCCAAAGCACTCAAAGGTTCTGATGCCACCAACCAAGCCGCGCTCGATCAAACACTGTTAGATTTAGATGGCACGCCAAACAAAGCGAAATTGGGCGCGAATGCATTACTCGCGGTGTCATTAGCAGCAGCAAAAGCCGCAGCCGCTTACCGCAACGAACCACTCTATCAATATTTAAGTGGCCAAGGACCTCTTTCATTACCGGTCCCGATGATGAATATTATCAACGGCGGTGCGCATGCAGACAATAATTTGGATATTCAGGAATTTATGATTTTACCTGCCGGTGCCGCAACTTTTAATGACGCATTACGCTATGGCGTTGAAGTGTTTCAAACCTTAAAAAAAGTTTTGCACGATCGCAAATTAAGTACCTCGGTGGGTGATGAAGGTGGTTTTGCGCCGAATTTACAAAGTAATGCAGAAGCGCTGGATGTGATTTTAGAAGCCATCGAAAAAGCAGGTTATCGCGCCGGAAAAGATATTTTTCTCGGATTAGATGTCGCCAGTAACGAATTATATCAAAATGGAAAATATCAATTACAGGCTGAAAATAAATCCTTAACAGCCGCTGAGTTTGTCGACTATCTCAATAAACTCGTAGCCAATTACCCCATTATCAGCATCGAAGACGGCATGGCCGAAAATGACTGGGTAGGCTGGAAACTTTTAACCGAAAAATTAGGCAAAAAAATCCAGCTAGTCGGCGATGATCTTTTTGTGACCAATACCGAACTTTTAGAAAAAGGAATATCCCAACATATTGCCAATGCCATTTTAATTAAGCCAAACCAGATCGGGACTTTAACCGAAACGCTAGCCGCTATTCAGATGGCCAAGAAAGCGCGCTACAATACTATTATCTCCCATCGTTCGGGTGAAACGGAGGATACGACCATCGCTGATATCTCAGTTGGGACCAACGCCGGACAAATCAAAACGGGCTCGCTCTGCCGTTCAGATCGCGTTGCGAAATATAACCGGTTATTGCAGATTTCAGCAGAATTGGGGAACAAAGCAAGTTATGCTGGCATGGCAGTATTTTCGCAATATGGTGCAATTAAAGAGAAAGACGCATGTCAATCCGCCGAATAAAAATAGTGCCCATGATTTTAATCGCGCTGTTGATTTTTTTGCAGTATCGATTATGGTTTGAATCAGGCGGAATTCTTGACATGATGCGATTAAAAAAAGAATTAGCCCGACAAGAACAAGAAAATGACAAATTAAAAAAACGCAATGACGCACTACTCGCGCAAGTGACGCGTTTGCAAAAAGATAAAAATGCAGTGGAATCGCGTGCACGGCATGAATTAGGGATGATTAAAAAGGGTGAGACGTTTTATCAGGTTTTAAAATAACGTCATTGCGAGGAGCGTTTTTTGCGACGAAGCAATCTCTTAAAGATTGCTTCGACCGTAAAAAACACGGTCTCGCAATGACGAGATAAAAAATTAAGGTGCTTAAATGAAAATACTGCTGAGCAACGACGATGGTTTCCTCGCCCCAGGCTTAAACATGCTCGCCAAAGTGCTGAGCGAAATTGCCGAAATTACCGTTGTCGCGCCCGATCGAAATCGCAGCGGTGCGAGTAACTCACTCACGTTGGTGAATCCCTTGCGTGTGACTACGACTGAAAATGGTTTTATCAGCGTAAATGGCACACCCACCGATTGCGTGCACTTAGCCGTCACTGGTCTCTTAAAAGAAATGCCCGACATGGTCGTCTCCGGTATTAACGAAGGCTCCAATTTAAGTGATGATGTTTTATATTCAGGTACCGTTGCAGCCGCAACCGAAGGACGATTTTTAGGGTTGCCCTCGATTGCGATTTCTCTCGCAGGCCCTAAATGCCAGCATTATGCCGTTGCCGCCGAAATTGCAAAAATGTTAGTGCTGCATCTGCGCACGGATCCATTACCGCGCGACACTATTTTGAATGTGAATGTGCCGGATCTCCCAGCGAATGAAATCCGCGGCTTTCAAGTCACCCGTCTCGGTACACGTCATATTGCAGAACCGACCATCAAAACAGTCGATCCCCGCGGCCGACGAATTTATTGGATAGGACAGCCAGGCCCGGAAGAGGATGCCGGACCCGGTACCGATTTTTATGCCGTTCACACCGGCTTTGTTTCGATTACACCGTTACATTTGGATTTAACCCATTACAAAGTGTTTGAACAATTATCCGGTTGGATAAAAAAATTGGAAATGGTCAAAGAATAAGGACATTCTGTGTATCGATTTTTAGTGTTGGTTTTTTTTATTTTCTTAACCGCTTGCGCAGATGAAACCGTTTATGCGCCAGTCACGGAACTTTCTACCATTGAACCGTTGCCTCGCAATGGCATTTATCATGTGAAACCGGATGATACGCTTTATTCGATCGCGTGGCGTTATGGCATGGATTATCGATCCTTAGCAAAAATAAATAATATCTCGCGGCCCTATCATATTGAAACCGGACAAGCGATTCGTTTGCGTGAAAAAAACGCGAAACCTTCTGAAAAAATATCGCAGCCCGCACCGAAAATTCATCCGGTGGTCACAGAAAAAGAACCCGTAGCACCGGTTTCTTATTGGCGTTGGCCCGCACAAGGTAAGGTCACCGAAGTATTTAATGGTCGAAACAAGGGAATCAATATTGCTGGACAATTGGGTGATCCCATTTATGCAGCAGCACCTGGAAAAGTGGTTTACAGCGGCAACGGTTTGCGCGCATACGGAAATTTAATCATCATCAAACATAATTCTTCGTTCTTATCTGCTTATGCCTACAACAAAGAAGTGTTGGTCCACGAGGGCGAGTGGGTGAAAGCCGGACAAAAAATTGCAACGATGGGCAGAACCAACACGAACCGCGTGATGTTACATTTTGAAATTCGTCAAAATGGTAAACCTGTTAATCCGATACAGTATTTAGGAAAATAGGCCTATGACGAATAAATCAAAACCCACAGAAAAAAAGCCGACTTCTGAAGAAGCGAAAGAACCGCTCGATGAAGAATTAGATGAATCTATCTTAGAAGAAGAGCCCGAAGGCCCATCCGATGAGGAGCTTGCAAAAGCTGAAAAAGAAATCGAAGCAAAAATGACGCCCGGTGAAACCCGTACAGCGGATCCGACTCAAATGTATTTGAGCGAAATTGGTTATTCGCCGCTGCTCACACCTGAAGAAGAAGTTTATTACGCGCGATTAGTGCAAAAAGGCGATTCAAAAGCACGCGCCAAAATGATCGAAAGCAATTTGCGATTGGTCGTGAAAATTGCGCGGCGCTATTACAATCGTGGTTTGGAATTTTTAGATTTGATTGAAGAGGGCAATTTAGGTTTGCTTCGTGCCGTTGAAAAATTCGATCCCGAACGCGGTTTTCGTTTTTCAACCTATGCCACTTGGTGGATCCGCCAAACGATTGAACGCGCGATCATGAATCAAACCCGCACGATACGATTACCCATTCATGTGGTGCGTGAATTAAACACCTATTTATCGGCAGCACGTGAGCTCATGAAAAAAATGGAGCATGAACCAAGTTATCAGGAAATTGCTGATGCCGTTCATCGTCCAGTCGAAGATGTGAAAAACATGATGGAATTGAATGAGCATACTATCTCGCTTGATTCAATTATTGGTACCGAAGGAAATGGCGGCCGTGCATTAGTGGATTCGATTCCGGATAAACATAAAACGGATCCTGCTGAATTACTTGCCGATGAAAAACTAGTAAAACAATTAGAAGAATGTCTCGATCAACTCAACGAAAAACAACGCGAAGTGTTAGCGCGACGTTTTGGATTAGCAGGCTACGATCGTCAAACATTGGAAGAAGTCGGCGAAGCGATTGGCCTCACTCGCGAACGCGTGCGACAGATCCAAATGAGTGGCTTGAAAGCGTTACGTGAAATTATGTTGAAGCGTGGGATTACGGGAGAAGAAACGACGGAATAATTTGTAAGTTTGTCATTGCGAGACGCGAAGCGTCGAAGCAATCTCTTAAAAACAACGACAAATTATCTATGGGAACGTCTATTACTGGTGGGTTGGTTTTTTAACGCCGCATCAAGTTCACTTTGTCTTCTCCTTTGGAGTCTTTCTTCTCTATCAACAGGTTCTGATGGTTGTGCATTGGCAGCAGAAGCATTCGCTTTTGGTGCGGGTCCTTGGGTGCGTTCCTTTGGTTTGCCAGAATTATCTACTACATCGGTTCCCCATGCGACTCGTTTTTTTTCACCGGATCCATCTTTTGGTTGAGTAAATTGGGCCGCAGGAATATTTACTGTTGGCTGTGTTTTTTTGGGTGGTGCGGAACTCACAGGCGCAGAATCCGGAATTGAACCTGGTAGTTCTAGAGTGGCTTGTTTAGTTGTCGAGGTTGCTCTGTTTGGATTAGCAGGAACTGTTAGATGTAACCGTAGTGGTGAGGGTCTTCTTTCCAGATTAGGAGATGCATTGGTCGGAGAACCAGCCGGTGAACTTTTCGTACCCGTCAACTTAGGGCTATTTCCTGGCGAAGTTTTTCCAGTTGGCGCACGAAGAGAAGTACTTGCAGGTGAACTTCGTGTAGGAACTGCATTTGTATCGGAAGCTGCTTCAACTGCTTCTGCGGCGGAGGGATTTCTACCTACTGGTCGGTCACCTTTTGGTGATGCGCGGAGAGGAGTTCCTGTGGGTGAGCGTCTTGTTGGAACCGCATTTGCCCAAGAAGTATTCTTCACGGCTTCTGCAGGTGATGGACTTCGACTTTTACTTCTATGTGCAGCGGGTTGTTCTTGACCTGTTGGTGAGGGTGATGTCCTAGATCCATCAGAATGTCTTGGTTTCGGTTGAACTGCCGGAGCAGGTTTTTTTTCTTGCTTCTTGTCTGCGGCGGGCGCCGCGGCTTTTTGTTCTGCTGCTTCAATTTCTTCAAAATGATCCAGCATGTATTCTGCATTGGCGAGAGTTTGAAGATAAGTATCTAAATCCTCAAAATCAGAAGGTACTTTGTCTGGTTTATAATCCGCAACTAATTTTTGCAAATGCGCTTTGAAATCATTAAACGTTAAGTTTGTACATTGTGCAGGATCAGATTCAGCAAACGTGTTGTTAGCTACTATCATTGTTTTAAATTCATTGAAGGATCGTAACCATTCCAACGTACCGCCGCCGTTCAAAGCTTTGTGAGTTTTTAAGACTCTAATAATATCCCTTTTTTTTCCTTCTAAAGATTTTGAATGGCTTATAGCTTCTGTAAACGCAAGATTAATTGCACGAACATTAATTTTAGACCTTGCATTAGCGGCGATGGTTTTAAAATCTTTTTCTTCAGCAGCTTTCACCTGGTCTATCACTTGATCAAGTGCGCGAAGTATTTCAAGGTGTTGCAACGATCGCGGAGGATTTGATGTAAGTTTATCGAATTTTATACCAACTTCGTCCTCTATCCGTGCTGAATCATGTCTTTTATGTCGGCCTTTCATGGTTGCCTCGTGAAACATAGATCACAGTCTAATTATAGACAAAATTACCATTTGTCAGATTTTATCCTTTTTTTCAATGATTTAAAAACCCACCTGGTAAACCTGACCTGTTTGTGCTCCCTCAATACTTTTACTAAAAGCCAATGCCACATCCGTAGCTCCCACAGGTTTATAACCCCTAAAATATTCACCGTAAGCCCCCATGGCTTCCGTGACAACCGTAGGGCTAATGAGGTTAATTCGCACCCCGCGAGGCATTTCAATCGCAGCTGCTCTCACAAACCCCTCCAGCGCGCCATTGACCATAGCGGCAGAGGAACTGGTCCGAATAGGGTCATGATTCAGAATTCCGCTGATTAGGGTAAAAGAGCCTTGATCATTGATCAAAGGAAGACCCTGAAGCACTAAATTCACCTGACCCATTAATTTATCATTCAGGCCCACTGCGTAGTCTTCCGGAGTCATTTTATTTAGCTCTTTAAAAGTCACGCGACCGGCGGCGGAGACTAGCGCATCGAATCTGCCGATTTTTTTATACATTCTTTGAATGGAATGAGGATCTGTCATGTCGACTTCACCTTTGGAGTGGGAAACTAGAATGAGTTCATGTCGTGCTGATAATTCTTTTACGACAGCTTTACCTATTGTGCCAGTGCCGCCTATGACGATGATTTTCATAAATTTTTCCTCGGATATAGATTTTCAATTATTTTCTTTCCATTTCTGAAACTCGCTTGGACGAATTTTGAAGCGAGCAATATTTCCATCATGTAAACTTATCATTTCTGTTTCAATAATTTGAAACAATTGATTTGATTCATGCTCAGGCATTTTTAATTTTTCAATTAAGTTTTTAATCGTTGAAACAAGCTTATTTCCAGGCACATTTTCAAGAATGATTGTTCTAACGATATCTTGAATTTCATTTCTGTATTTTAGTTTGAATAAATTCGGTTCGCCCATCGATTGTTGCAAGGCAGAGTATCGTTCAGAAGATCTTTTATATGCCCAGACATATAGATCACGCAGCAGACTCACATCATTTTTTTCATAAATTCCAAGAAGTGACTGCGAATAATCTTTTTGATTCACATCGATAAAAGAAAGCGGTTTTAAATTACTTTTAATTAATGGAATATTAGCAGCAAGCCGTGAAGTACGTTTATTTACATCTTCAAATGCTTGCAAATAGGATAAATGAACAAGTGAAAAAAAAGATTGTTCAAAAGGATCTTTGATGCGATTCAGTTTTTCGGTAAAAATATCAAAATATTCTTTTAGAAGATGAGGATTATCCAATGGATGATAAGTGGTTCCTGAAATTCCAACCGCAATTTTTCTCAGACGGCCTGAGGCGCTAGAGTCTCCCAAAAGATTTTCGGATAGAAGAGCATGAATACTGTAAAGTTCATGTGGAGTAATTTTAGATTCATTTGCTGACTCAATAATGTATTCGATGGCTTCTTTGTGATTGAGAATCATTTGTGCTTCCGCTGCATCTTTACCTGAAGCATTTTCACCAAGCTCGATGAGTCTTTTGGTTTCTAACAGAGAATAGGTATTTCCTTCCAGACGACTTGAGTTAAAGGCAAGATCGATGAGTAATCGATTTAGAATATTCCGTGCATAAGTTCCCGCGGGTCGGACAACATTTTCAACCGTTCCTGCTTGGCGTAATTCCTCTAGTATGGAAGGTGTTAAATAGGAAGATTGATTGGGATTATAGCTTCTTAAAAAATCTTGGTTATATCCGACCGATTTTCTTGTACGAATTTGTTTTTCAACATATGAGAGTAATTCGAGAGATTCTTTGGAAAGTGGAATGTCTTTGAATGTCTCCTTAGTTTCCGAGGTTGGTCTAATTTTTTCAATCAAACTGTTTTTAAGGAAATAAACGCGAGCTCGAGCATTTCCCTTTGGCTGGATAGCATCATTTTTAATTAAACTTGTTAGTGCTCTTTGGATAGCGCGACGATCTGTTGAGTCGGTGACTTTGAGGCCCGCTTCTTCTGCTATTTCATGTAGGCTTATTTCTTTTCTTCGTTCAAGAAGATTCAAAATAAGCGTTTCCAGAGCTGCTTTCTTTTTTATAGACATAATTTCACCAATTCTAATCAGTATTGTGACACAATTTGTCACAACACTACGATACGAGCCTATAATAACAAAAAAAATGTCACAATACTAGAGTATTGTGACAAAAAGTGTCACAATACTGGCGATTTCGACCCCTTTGATATTGCCCCAAAAACGAGTAATATTCTTCACATTTCCCGAACCTAGGAGCCTAAAAAATGACCAAATATAACGCGTTATATGCTCAATCAGGAGGAGTCACCGCCGTTATTAATTCAACCGCTTGCGGCTTGATCGAAACCGCGCGAAAGCACACCGATAAAATCGGCAAAGTGTTCGCAGCGCGCAACGGCATTATTGGCGCGTTAACCGAAGATTTAATTGATACCACACTCGAATCCGATGCGGATATTGCCGCATTACGTCATACGCCGGCGGGTGCATTTGGTTCTTGCCGTCACAAATTGGGTTCGATGGAAAAACACCGTGCGCAATACGAGCGTTTAATGGAAGTTTTTTCCGCGCACAATATTCGATATTTTTTTTATAACGGCGGCGGTGATTCGCAAGATACCGCTTACAAAGTGTCTAAACTCGGTGAAACCATGGGTTATCCCATCACCTGTATTGGTATTCCAAAAACCATAGATAACGATTTGCCATTCACAGACAACTCACCCGGTTTTGGTTCGGTTGCAAAATACGTTGCAGTTTCCATTCGCGAAGCAGGATTAGATGTGGCATCCATGTGTTTAACTTCCACCAAAGTTTTTATCATGGAAGTGATGGGCCGTCATGCCGGATGGATTGCTGCCGCTTCAGGACTTGCAGCGGAAAGAGAAGGTGATGCGCCGCACATTATTTTATTTCCCGAAATTGCTTTTGATCCCGAAGCTTTTTTGAAAAAAGTCCAGGAATCCGTGAAAAAATTCGGGCATTGCGCGATTGTGGTATCTGAAGGTGTTCGCAATCAAGACGGTAGTTTTATTTCAGAGTCCGGATTGGTTGATGCGTTTGGGCATAAGCAGTTAGGTGGCGTCGCACCCGTTATCGCTAAACTTATTAAAAATAATTTAGGTTACAAATATCATTGGGCGCTTGCGGATTATTTGCAGCGTTCTGCAAGACACATTGCATCCAAAACCGATGTTGAACAAGCGTACGCCTTGGGAAAAGCAGCTGTTGAATTAGCTTTAGCTGGAAAAACCGCTGTGATGCCGATCATTGTGCGCGAACCGGGTGAAACTTATCGCTGGTCGATTGGTGAAGCGCAATTAGAAAAAGTAGCGAATGTCGAAGTTTCGATGCCGCGGCATTATATTACCAAAGATGGGTTTGGAATTACGGATGCTTGCAGAAAATATTTATCGCCATTGATTGGTGGAGAAGATTATCCGCCATATCGGAATGGGTTGCCGTGTTATGTTACGTTGAAAAATGTTGCGGTGGCGAAGAAGTTAGAAAAATCATTCGAAGTTTGATAATAACCCCATCACTGCAATTTCCCCGTCATTGCGAGGAACGCGTTAGCGTTCCGAAGCAATCTTAACCTTATGATTATATTCAAAATTTATTTATCTCCAGCATAAATTCGAAACTAACGGATTTGATTGCGCCCAATCCTATTCTGTATTAAAATCAACCAATTTATTCCATTAGAAAATAAAACAAAACAGTTGGAAAAATTTAGCATTTATGATAGGTTCAAAAATTCGTGCTAAATCATGGAAATGATTAAAAAATACCGGTTAATAACTAATTCTAAGTTCAGTAAAAGATATTGAGGGGTTTCTTATGCATGCAAGCCAAGATTTACCAGTTACCGAGGCGGGAGTAGGACAACATCAACAAGACGCGGCTTTACCGCAACATACAGAAACAGCCGTAGCCGCAGAACAGCCAGCGGATTCCTCGCTAAGAGCATTAAATTGGGGGCCTGAATTTTCAGATTCAGGCAGGACTGGTCAACCTGCTCTGGGATTTAATTGGCAAATTCCAGGATCTACATCACAACCCAAAACTCAATCCGGCGCCCAATCACCCAAAGGATTAACTTGGGCACCCTCCATTCAGCCAGTCAAAGAACAAGACAAGCAATTAGACGGAAGCGAGCAACGCGAAACAAAGCATTTAGGTTCATACCAACAAGACTTAAATCACGAGGCGTCTGATTCTAAAACAACTACAAGTTCTGAGCCAAAAGAGCCAACAGACCCAGAATTTGTGGCTTGGGCAAAAGATGTAAGAAAAGAATTTAAAAATGATCCGGAAGTATTAAATCAGCTCCTAAAACTATATAACATTTCTTTTGTTGAATTTGTTAATATCCTAATGAGTCACAAACCATTTTATTATACGGCCAAAGCGGAGGCCTTTGCCGCTCTTGCCCCTGAAGGTGGTTATCTTCCATATACGATTATTACCGGTGCGCCTGGCGTACAAAGAATGGGAACTACGCTAGATCCTAATATAAAAATCTCTGATCCCGCAGCATTTTGGACAAATGTGCCATTAAGTGGAGTGGATTTCGTTTATAATGTTCATACGTTTGCCCCAACAAGAGCTGCTATTTTACAAACTCTTTCATGGCACTTTTGGACTCCAAAAAAGGATATAAAACAATATTGGCAAGATCTCAAAGCGGATCCTAAGAAAAAATTAGGTGATACCGCCAAAATGATGGCCTCTTTTGTAGCAAATCAAGCCATTCTTCTTACTCATAATACGACGGGCTCATTGTTAAATCTTGTAGGGGTACTTGATTATTTTGGTGATGATCCTGCGGGTGTGATCGCAGGAATTGCAATCGGTACTTATTTAGGTGTTAGAAATTATACCTTGTTTTCTAATCCTGATTATTATGAAGGCTTGGAGTTTTGTTGTAATTCAGATTTACCTTATATTCTAGGCGAATGTTTCAGAAATAATAAAATGTTGCCATTAGAAGCGATCACTGAGGGTGGGGCCAGTGTTGGGCTCCGTACTGCCAGTTTTTGGGGTGGTATAAAGCTAATTTGTAATGCATTAAGTGCTGTTTTGAGCAAGATATACGGGGTTACAATTACTGTTGCAATGAGTGCTGAGTTGACTACATTCACGCTGAGCATGATTGCATTACATGCCTTTTACACCCGGTATCCAACTACTTACAATAGATTGATGGGCGATTTAATTGCAATTCGAAAGCAACTATTAAAAGAAGTTGGCCCAGAAATTGAAAAAATTGTTGCACAAACGATGAGACATATTCCTCTTGATAAATACACTCCAGAAAAACGAGAAGAAATTCGAAAACGTGCTGAAGAGAAGGCAAAAGAACAGTTTTTCCAACATGTCGAAAATGAAAGAAAAAAATATGCAGAGATCGTAGAAATAGAGCAAGGACCTTGTTTTAGATGGAAGCAAAGTACAAAATATCTAGTAGCACCATCCATGATGGGCGGTATTGCTGCTTTCTTATCATATAAACAAATAGTTCCACTTATTGCAGCGTGCGCTCCCCCTTGGGTTAGCGTCCCTTGTGCTGTACTCGTTCCGTTGGGATCGGCTTTATTATTAGCTGGTCCTTCAATCAAAGCACAATTAAATGTTGCTGAACATAAGGAAGTTAATAAATTATTAGAAAGAGAAGCAAAAGAAAGAGAAATGAAAGATCAAGTAACCGTGCGAGTCGAGATGCCGGAAACCAAGGAAAAACCTAAAGAAAAATCCTCCTGCGATTGTTTTTCAGCATGCAGTTGTGGCATAACTGCTGCAAGCATGACTTTAAGAGGTTTTGGTACAGAGGGTGCATTAGAACAAACGCCATGTTTTGATATTCCTGGATGTGAAGAAACTTGTATGGTTTTAATAGTTAAACAAGCTATTAATGGCTTTTTTTGGACTTGGCCGAAAATTGATAAAACATTTCGAAATCGATGGGGATGGTGTTGCAGCGAACCTGAGAAAGATATTGAAACTGGAAATGCTGACACTGAAGCCAAAGCAACTGAAGAGACTGGTTCTTCCTGGAAATGCTGGAAAAGAAACAATAAAACAGAACCGAAAGCTTCGCAAAATGGTAGCGCCTGGTTTTGCTGGAACAGAAATAAAAAATCAGATCGAGGCGATTACGCTGAAATTCCTGATCCAGAATCGCAAGCTTCCTCTATGAGCAACTGCTGGAATATTAGAAAGAAAGTAGGTTGCTAAAAAAATTTCCCCGCACATCCTGTGCGGGGAATTTTCTTGATCCTCACGCAAATCAAAAACTCGACGCCAACAAATTATTCATATTCGTCACTTTCGCCGTCGACGGCAATTCCTTTGCCGCGAGCGATTTATGCAAATCCTGAATATTGGTGCTGCTCGCCAAAATAAAATGGGTCTTTAATTTATTCGCCAAGCGGAAAACTTCCGTTTTCACGCGGCCGCTAATCAGCCATTGGTCTTTTTTGGCAACACCCAGTTTGTCGCCGGCGGTGTTCAGTGATTGTTTGGCTTCCGTATAATATTGCTCCGCTAATTGCGCCATCGAAGGAATATTAAAATAACAGGTCGGCAAGTTAGGAATAACATGCACGAGGCTCAATCGGATGCGTAAACCTTTTTTGGCGGCATCTAAAAAAGCTTCCTTCACTTGTAAAATTTCATCTTCTGTCGCAGAATTTGTGACTAACAAAACATTTTTGGCATCATCCATGGCCGCTAACTCCCTAAATTCCTTAATTTATCCTGGGTTTCCTACTCTCCGACTTGTCCTTGTCCTCACTTTTCAGCGGGCGGATGCTCATCATCTCACTAATGATTACTGAATGAAATTAGCAATTTCCTAGCCTTGAATGGCATGTTACCCGTAAAAAAATTAGGGTTAGTACTAACAAAAAAAGAGCATTTTGAGTATTTAATGAGTATTTATTCATTATTAAATTAATAATCGAGCATTTTTGAGTGTATTAGATGTGAAAAAAAGGAAATAACTGAAGTTGGAATGTTCGACTTCAGTTATTCTTCGGACGGCAATTCGTGCGCTGCAACACCATTTGTCAAAACCAGTTTCACTAATTCTGGCACTGATTTCACGCCCATTTTTTTCATGACGCTTGCACGGTGAGCTTCAACCGTTTTTAGTGAAATTTTTAATTCAGCGGAAATCACTTTATTTTGTTTGCCCGCAACAATACCTTGCAAGACTTGCACTTCGCGTGGGGAGAGTGCGGCAAATTTCGCTTCTGCTTGCGCGTTTTCCTGTTGTTTTTCACGGTTTTGTTTGTCGATGCGTAACGCTTTGTTGATGCTTTCCAGTAACACTTGATCGTTAAACGGTTTCGTTAAAAAATCCACGGCGCCGGCTTTCATGACACGCACAGCCAATGGCACATCACCATGACCACTGATAAAAATAATCGGTAAAATCGTGCTCGCTTGCGCGTTTAATTTTGCCTGCAATTCAGGACCACTCATGCCGGGCATGCGGACATCCAATAATAAACAACCATGTTGCGCAGGATCATAAGTATCTAAAAATTCATGCGCACGCGTGTAGGTTTTTACTTTTAATCCGACTGATTCGATGATCCAGGATAATGATTCCACCATGGCTTGATCATCATCAACAACATAAACAATTGGGTCCATACACTTTTCCTTAATTAGTAGGTAATGTGAATCGTATCCAACTATCTCCGCTGGAATTCGGGTTAATCTTAAATTCTCCGCCGTGTGCTTCTATGATCGAGCGACAAATCGCAAGACCCATGCCGCGGCCGTGCGCTTTGGTGGTAAAAAACGGTTTGAACACTTTGCTGACGATATCTTTCGAAAAACCAGGACCTGTATCACTCACCGTAATTTCAATTGCGTTAGCATTCGCTGACTTCGTCTGAATATGAATTTTGCGCTCGCCCGGATGAATTTCTTTCATAGACTCAATCGCGTTTTGAATTAAATTTAAAATCACTTGTTGAAATTGAATTTTATCGGCTGATATCAGAGGAATATCTTTTGATAATTCAAAATCAATTTTCGTTTTCGAGGCATTTAAATCATTGCGAATCAATGTCACGGTTTCGCGAATGACACTATTGATTTTGCAAGGCGTTCGAAATAATTGTCCTTTGCAAAAAAAGTTTTTTAATCGATGAATCACTTCGCCTGCGCGTTCTGCTTGAGAAACGGCTTTATTCATGATTTCAATTAATTGTGCGGGATCATGATTGTCTTTTTGCAGATAGCGCACGCAGCCTTGCGTGTAATTCACAATCGCTGCAAGCGGTTGACTGATTTCATGCGCCATGCCGGAAGCCATTTCTTCCATGGTGCTTAATCGGAAAACATGCGCGAGTTGCTGACCGCGTAAACGTGCTTTTTTATCTAGCACTTGATCGGTCACATCGCGCGAGGCTGACTGGATTTCGCGAATATCGCGAGTATCTTCGTCATAAATGACACGCACTGTGCTTTCAAACCAGCGATAATCGCCTTCTTTTCGGCGAATGCGATAAGTAATCGTGTGATGATTGGCCGGAGATTTTCGGCGATTAAAGGTTTTTTTCAATTTATTCACATCATCGTAATGCAGCATTTTGTAGACATTTCGTCCGATCAATTCTTCGGGCGTGTAACCCAGCAAGCCTTTCGAAGAAGGTGAGGCATAAAGATAACTGCCATCCGGCGCATGACGTGAAATAATATCGGTCGCATTTTCAGCGAGCAGGTGAAAACGTAATTCGGATTCTCGTAAATTTTTTTCCAGTTCTTCGCGTGCAGTCATGTTTTTAATTAACATGGAATTGCAGTAATAATACATTTCTAGACGGTCTTTTAATTCAGCAGCCAATTCTTTGGCGGTTTCCTGTAATTCGCTATGCAAATTTTTATAAGTGGTAATATTGGTGTGCGTCATCAACGCCGCGACTTTTTGCTGACCGTTATGGACCAGACTCACACTGGTTTTGCAAAAACCCTGTATCCCATTTTTTCGGACAAACGGTGTTTCTTCAAACCATTTTTTTTGATGCAGCAAGGTTTCTTGGATAATTTTCTGAAAAGGATAATTTTGTTGAAAAATAAGATTGATCGATCGGCCCAAGACTTCTTTTTTGGGGTAACCAAATAAAGTGGTAGCGCCCTGGTTCCAATCAATGATACGGCCTGCTTTGTCCAATAACACGGCGCTTTCCTGAATTGCTTCGAACAGCGCGTGCGAATATTCAGTCTGCATGTTTCCAATCCTTGGCAACCCTATAATAGTATCACATTGATTAAAAATGACTAATACCTATTTTTTGAAATGGAATTTGCGGTCTTAATGCCTTTTTCGATACAATGAAAGTTCTTGGGTCCATGGGAGCAACTGACAATGCGCATTCACATTTTAGGGATTTGTGGGACGTTCATGGCGGGAATCGCCCAGCTTGCAAAACAAGCGGGTCATGAGGTGGTGGGTTCGGATCATAATGTTTATCCACCGATGAGCACGCAATTGATTGAGCAGGGTATTACCCTGATGAATGGTTACGATCCAGCCCATATCGACCCAAATGTCGATTATGTGGTCGTTGGGAATGTTATTAGCCGCGGTAATCCTTCCATGGAGTACGTGCTGGAACGCAGTATTCCGTATATTTCGGGCACGCAATGGCTGGCCGAGAATGTATTAAAAGACCGCTGGGTCCTGGCAGTCTCTGGAACCCATGGGAAAACCACGACGACCAGTATGTTAGCCTGGATCCTTGAAACCGCAGGCATGAACCCTGGCTTTTTAATTGGGGGTGTGCCGGAAAATTTTGGATTTTCAGCACGAGTTGGGACCCATCCTTATTTTGTGATTGAAGCCGATGAATACGATTGTGCATTTTTTGACAAGCGTTCTAAGTTTTTGCATTACCATCCTAAGACCTTAATTTTAAATAATCTGGAATTTGATCATGCAGATATTTTCCCGGATTTGAATGCGATTAAACAGCAATTCCATTATTTAGTAAGAACCATTCCGGGTAATGGCTTAATCATTCGCCATGCAGGCGATAAGAACATCGAGGATGTCTTATCCAGGGGCTGTTGGACGCCGACAGTGACTTTTGCAGGTGAATTTGGGCATTGGCGCGCCCGGTTGATTGAAGAGGATGGCAGCCGTTTTGAAGTCTTTACGGGTGAAGTACGGGTGGGTGAGGTCAATTGGAAATTATTAGGGAACCACAACGTCGAAAATGCGTTAGCCGCATTAGCGGCAGCCGAACATGCGGGTGTTTCATTGCAGCGCGCATTGGATGCCCTGAATACCTTTAAAAATGTTAAACGTCGTCTGGAAGTCAAAGGCCAAGTCAAAGGGATTACCCTGTATGATGATTTTGCCCATCATCCAACAGCCATTGCGACGACTCTGGCAGGCTTACGCGCACGCGTGGGTACCGCACGGATCATTGCAGTATTGGAATTTGGTTCTTATACTATGCGAAGTGGTGTGCATCAGAACAAAATTAAAGACGCACTCACCATGGCCGATATGGTAATCTGCAAACGTCCCGACAACCAGGCGTGGGATCTCGCAACCGTTTTAAAAGAATTCGCTCAGCCGACTGCCTTATACGATGATGTGGATACCTTAGTGATGAACTTGGTATCACAGTTGGCATCCGGCGATCATGTGGTTATGATGAGCAACTCCGGTTTCGGCGGTATCCATCAAAAATTATTGTCGGCCATTGAAAAAGATCAGAGTGGAGTGAATGCATGGTAAGGGAAGAGGCGCATCAAGCCCCCCATTTTACAAAACGAGGCGCTATCATGGGATTCGTTTCTTATCTCATCTTGGCGTGTTTTATTGTGGTATTTATTTAAAAGAAAAAATTATGACAACCAAAATGTTTAAAATGCACATTGTTGCAAAAGCGACCTATTTGCAATTTGAATCCATTCCTGACAAACAACGATTTCTCTGGTCTTATGAGATGACGATCATTAATCAGAGCGAAGAGATCGTGCAATTGCTGAATCGCTATTGGCGGATCACCGATATGACAGGTCACGTCGAAGAAGTGCGGGGCCCCGGGGTTGTTGGATTGCAACCGATTATCAAACCAGGCAAACAATTTGTTTATACCAGTTTTTGCCAGTTAAATACGCCGCAAGGGACGATGGAAGGGTATTATGAAATGCAGACATTGGATGAAGTGCGTTTTCCTGCGGAGATTCCGAAATTTGTGTTAGCTGCACCGGTTTCGGTGACGGGTGGGCATAAAAGTCGGTTGCATTAGCCTGCTTGTCATTGCGAGCCGCCGATAGGCGGCGAAGCAATCTCTAAAAGATTGCTTCGGCCTAAAAAGCAGGCCTCGCAATGACGACAATTTAAAAAATAACCGCCTTCTTCTCATCCGCCTCAAACGTCTTCTCTAACTCACCCACCACTTTCGGATCCCGCGTCACAATCGACAACTCACGATTATCATTCATCGAAGGTTCCGTCAAATTAATTGACCCAATAATAGCGCGATCATGATCAACCATAATCACTTTGGCGTGAATAATTAAATTCTCACTAAACCGCACCTGCGCTCCCGCACGTTTTAAATAATCCATTTTTCTGTTATTCCCACTTTTAGGTGGGGACATCACTATTTTAATTTTTTTTCCAGCATGAGCCGCTTTAGCAAGCTCACCAATCATCTGATAATCCGTAATATCCTGCGCATAAATATCAATTTCCGAATGCGCGCCTTTAATAAAATCCAGAATTTTTGCCCGACTATTGTTAGGGCTCCACAGCAAATCAGGATGCTTAACGCCAATTTTTTTATTTTCCCGATCCCCCGTAAACACATCCGAAATTTCATGCACAACCGCTGGATCATCGGTCACTAATGCAAAATTACGTTCATTTTTGAATGCGGTTTTCGTCAAGTTAAATGTCATGATGATGGCTTTCTGATTGTCAATCAAAAATGTTTTTTGATGCGTTAATTTGAAATCCGGATTGGGGTTTTGCAGATCAATATCAGCGGCTTCCAGTTTTTGGATCGCAAAATTATTTTCATCTTCTGATTTAAAAGGATGCGGTTCCAGAACGATGCGAATTTTTTTATTTTGTTTTTTTGCATCAATCAATGCTTTCAGAATTTTTTTATCAGTAAAACCATAAATCACAAGATCAATGGATGAATTGGCATTCTTGATCGCTGATAAAATGGGCTCACGACCGGCTTCGGGTTCGATGATAAGTTGTTCCGCTGCAAATGCGGAGCTAAAGAAAAAAAACAAAAAGAGTAAGGCTAATTTTTTTATTCGCATGTTTAAATATTCCTTCGCTAAAAAACCGTCATCGCGAGAAGCTCGTCATTGCGAGGAGCGCTTTTTGCGACGAAGCAATCTTTTGAATAAGGCTCAGACTTTTCAGGAGATTGCTTCGTCGCAAAAAGCGCTCCTCGCAATGACGTTCTTTAAAGAATCTCTCGTCCTGCAAACGCATGCGCCAACGTACCGCTATCAATATATTCTAGTTCGGCACCTTTGGGAACACCATGTGCGATGCGGGTGACTTTTATTTTATGTTGTTTGACCAATTCAGAAATATAATGCGCCGTGGCTTCACCTTCGACAGTCGGATTAGTCGCAAGTATCACTTCTTTGATGATGCCGTTAGTTAACAGGGTAATTAGATGTTTAATGCCTAAATCTTCCGGCCCAATTCCATCTAACGGAGAAAGATGTCCCATCAATACAAAATAAAGCCCGCGAAAAATCCCAATCTGCTCAATCGCCGACATATCCGTTGGACTTTCAACGATGCATAATAGAGAAGAGTCACGATGAGGAGAAGCGCAGAGTTTACAACGTTCGGTTTCGCTGAAGGTGCGGCAATTTTCGCAGTGTTTTATTTCATCCATGGCATCTTGCAAGACGCGCGCCAATTGTTTGCCATTTTCGCGTCCGCGTTCAAGCAGCTGAAACGCCATCCGCTGCGCTGTTTTGGGACCTACTCCCGGTAAACAGCGCAATGCCTCAATCAATTGGGCAAGCAGCGGACTGAAATGCATAATTGTTAAGAAGACGAAGGTAAATCAAAACCATCCGGCAATTTAATGCCCGTCAATGCCGTCATTTTTTCACGCGTGCCTTTTTCGATTTTATCAGTGGCATCATTGATTGCGGCTGCAATTAAATCTTCGACAACGGCTTTTTCTTCTTTCATGAGACTTGGATCCAGGGTAACGCGTTTAGCATAATGCTGGCCTGTCATCACGATTTTCACCAAACCGCCGCCTGATTGACCGGTGACTTCCATTTCAGCGATTTGTTTTTGAATTTCCTGCATTTTTTTCTGCATTTCCTGGGCTTTTTTCATCAGTTCGCCCAAGCCTGGTTTGTCGCCGAATGATTTACTCATTTACTTTGCTCCATAAAAGGATTATTAAAGTGGATTTTACTGAAGTTTCACGTTTGCTGCCAGAATTTTTAAAATATCATATCAATCAGTTACTTATGTAATATGGCCTGGCGGAGCTCTTAAGAGTATCCTAAGCTAGTCTTAAGGCTTTTATAATAATTTTTACGTATTCTATAGTTATGTAAAACAAAAAGATACGGCATACGACGGGAGCCAATATGAGTTTTTTAAGATTTTTAAGAACTGAACGATTTGCCAAAGCATTTGCAGAGCCTAAGGGCGCTTCTAAAATTCGAAAAGAAGCGGTGCGTGAATTGGGTGCTCTATTCACGCATAAAAATGCGCAGTTGATCGAAATGATTGAATCAGCCAAAGAAAATTATCCTTGGGATAAATTTTTTGAATATATTGGTACGAAAATGGGTAAAACTCAGGAAGATTATGCAGATAGGGAATACAAAAAAGTAAATCTACGCGAATCGTTAGAAAAAGTTGCGAACCTTGTTGCCTACGCCTGCGAAGTAGGCGATTGCGTCGATGGCTCCAAAATGGGCGCATTGCGCAAAGCCTATTTAGAGCACGTTGGCAAATTTGAAGATCCTGAATTTGCAAAAAAGATTTCTGCCAAATTAAGAACACCTTTTAATCCTGCAAAAATGTCAGAAGGCGCAAAAAAGCGCATTAACCATAAACTCGAAGCGATTAATAAAAAATGGTTAGCATTGATTGAAGGCAAACAAAATAAAATTGAAATTGCCGAAATTCTCGTAAAAGAAGTCGATTTTGCAAATTATGTTGAATTATCGAATCAGCTAGCAGCCGTTTCGCCACAAAACACTCATCTTGCTTTTGTACGCGAACGTATAATTGAACCACTTTATAACAAATTAGTTAGCATTGATCCTGCCACGACTTCTTTAGAAGCCTATCGTAATGCTATCCAAGATTTTCAATATGCCTATGCCATGGCGGGTAGTCGATTAGACCAACCAAGCAAAGAAAAATACGAAGCACTCATCACTCAAGTTTTATTTATTGTTTCGATGAAAAACGAATTAGCCAAATTAGAAAAGTTTCGAGCAACCATTGAAAAATTAAATGCATCTCCTGACACTAGACATCTTGTAGATGAAACAACTTATCATGACCGATTAGTGGATTTTAATCGTTTTGTCAGCGATGCAAAAAAAATGAATTTTGTTGTTCATCCACAAGGAATGCGCCAATTATTTGCGATCGCGGATAGTTATCTCCAAGATTATGAACGATATATCAAAGGGGCACGAACCGCAGCAGTTAATACTGTCACCAATGCTGATGATGAAGAAGCCGGTCTCATTCGCACATTTACATTTGCGCAAACCAGAGAAGTCGGTCAAGAAATTCAAGACACATTAGACGACACTGAGGAAACACCCCTAGCCAGAGAATTAAAAGTCAGCGCTGAAGTCTTTGCCGACACACCGCAACTGATTGCGAATCGATTAGCTGGGAGTGATTTTAAAGAAGACGAGTTAAAACTTTTCCGTGAAAAAGTGGCTGATCGTCAATGGTTAGAAACGAACGCATCTTTATTCTCTAGCGAGCAATTTAGCAATTTATTAAAAGCGGCACCCGAAGCCACAGCAACTCAGATGGCGAAATATGCTGCTGAATTTCATGATAGTTTTCAAGCAGCAAGAAAAACTCGAGCTGAAAATGAAGAACGCAAAGAAGAAAAATCTAAGGCCATTGCGACGGGCCTATTAGCAGGTAAAAAAGCGATTGGCATGATTCAAGAAGCTGTAAAGATTATTAGTCCCATTTTGAAAACGGATGACTTTGATCTTTCAACAGATTTGCGTGGCGCATTGGAAGGGTATATTTTGCGTGATAGAGATAGTCTGCGCTCAATGCCCAGAGCATTAAGAGATTTTATTAAAACTGTTGTTAAAAATTCACCTCTCTATAAAAACCACAAAAAATTGCTTGTCGATCGTTTGGAAATGGGAATTCGCGAACTATATAATGCCTACAGAACTGAAATCACCACCATGGATCCAGCTATCGATTCAAATTTAACTGCGATTCGTACTTTATATTACGCAATCACAGGCGTTGATCGAGTGGGTGACCTAAAAGGCATGGGTTTACATTTAAGTGACATGGCAGGTCCTCTAGAACAAGTCATTGCGGTCGAAGCTGAAAGAAAATATGCACCCGTTGAAGTTCCACGTGTTCAAGGCAACCCAGTTTACACCCGTTTAGTCACAACGGCATTAGGTACCCCAGGATTATTGGATCAAGAAATCGGCCAGCTAGTTTCATACGCTGACACTGATCAATTAAGAGCAGCAACCAGCCAATTATACCACCAACGCGAATTTCAAAGATTAAATGCGATTTTTGAAGCGACCCCAGAACCAGAAAAATTGACCTTGCTGTCAACAGTCACTTTTGGCGTGCGTCATTATTTACTAAGCCAATATATTCAAGGTACCGTTGCTCAAACTACCAGTTTAGCCACCAAGCAACGTTTGAGTGCCATGGCATTGCGATCCTTTTTAGCGGAAGTTTCAGCGGTCCCTGTTACTGAAACACCCGTTCATTCGAATTTGCCTTCGATGCTGGGTAAAAAATCAAAAGAGTTAAAATTAGAAGCTCAAAGATTCGAAGAAAAACAAGCGGAAACAACAAAACAAGTAGCCGAATTACGTTCTAAAGGTCTTCTGGAAGAAGCCGAATTAAAAGAAGAAGGCTCTATTCAAGATTTAATGAATTCCTTTGGCGCAGGAAAAAAAGCGGAACATTTAAAATTATTACGCGAAGATGTACTTAAGAAAGAAGCGCAAATTAGACAAGAAGCCGCTGAATTACGCGCAAGAGGCCGTGATGAAGAAGCTGAGCTAAAAGAAGATGAAATTGATAGTCTTCCTGATCCAGGAAAACTGGTCATTTACGCATTGATGAATCTTGACGTAAAAAATGTGAATCCCGATGCCGCTATGTACTTTGGCAATATGCTGATGGAATTATTAACAGATCCCAAAGGCATTCTCTATCTTCGCGATAATGAAATTGAACGGCTCAATCAAAAAGCCATTGAATTACAGGAAAGTAAAGCCTGGGTTGATCGCAATCAAGACCGCTGGTTTGGTGCGTATCCTATCTTCCGAGGATTTGTTCATACATTTAAAGAAAATGTCTCTTTGTTCTTTGGAAAAAAACTGGATGAACATGAAGTAGAACGCTTTAATTTTGCAACTATTGCAGTGCTAAACTTATATTGCAGCATTCAAGAACTGCCCGATAAAGAAATCTACGAAAAAGTTTTCGTGAACCGCATCATTGCCGAAGACAAATCAAAAAAAGAAGGCCCTTACATCACTTTGTTAAAAGACGATGTCTATGGTGCCCCATTTGCTAACTTATTTTTCCATCACATGAGTGATTCCAACACCTTAACAGGTTTAAGTCCTGAATATCGAAAAGCTATTTTGAAACATCTGACTGAGGTGAGCGAAAATGATGTGAAAAAATTACGTGGCTTAGAAGTAAGTGACTTAGAATACATTCCCAAAGCAGGCCGAAAAAACATCTTTAAAGTTATCACTAAAATCGCCGACAAATTGGGTTTTGAAAAATTAGCCGTTTTATCGAGAGATTTTGATAAATCTGATTGGAGTGATCTGTTTGAGCATATTTCTGATCCAAGTACTAACTTGGGCTTACACATGCTAATGCAACCTGCCGCAGTCGATGCGATGATCAGCTTAGATGCCGTTCAGAATTATTTAACAGTTGAACTATTGAACTCCTTAACCGCGGTCGAAATCAGCAAAATCGATAGACGCGCTCGTGAATATGTTTGCCAATCCTCCAATTTTTTCGCAGAATGCGTGAAACAACAACAAATATTGGGTTGGGAAAAATTAACTGCTCTGGTTTCTGGATTTAAACCCGAAGCTGTTACAACTATTTTAAATAAATGGAATCCTGTATCAGCACAGGAAATAACTGCCTTTTCACTGGCATCCAAAATTTTATTCCACGCGCAACCTCAAGCTGTCGTAAATAATTTTATGGCCGGCAATCGTGATCGCAGCAAACAGGCAGCATTAGATATTGTTAAAGAAGTTGCGAAAGGCGTATGGTCCTCAGAAGCTGAACATGTCCGCTTAAATAAATTATTCTACGAAGCAAACTCTGGAATCATGGAAACGTTAGGTTTCGGTGCAGAATATAAACTTATCAAAGATAATGTTCAGCCATTGGTCGAACAGGTTCTTGCGGTGCGTGCAGGCGATACTATCACCTATGACTCAGAAAGTTTAGCTAAAGTCGATGATAATACGTTCCTGCAAGGTTATATTGCTCGCAATTGGGAAAAAATGTTAGCAAGTCCAGACAAAAACGTCGTGAAAGCGATGTTGCAAAATCACCACATTTTGGAACACGCATTAAAATCAACTAAAACTAATTTATTTGCAGCAGACAATAAAGCAACCGTTGCTGAAGTCAAAGAAACCCCAGAAGGCATTGATCGCATCCGTAAATTAGTCGACGCTGCGAGAACTCATGGTGTTACTCCTTCAGAATATTATCATGCTATTTTACATATTCGCGAACGAGAAAAAGTCGAAGAACGAAGTGACATGGTTTCTCATCGATTACTCGTGGAATTTGATCGCTATTTTGAAAATACCGCGGATGCACAATTGCGCACGTTTATAGGGAATAATGCAGAACGTGCTGCTATCTACGCTCTGATTATTGAAAAATACAAATCACGCAACACCGCACCCGATGATTATGAATCCTTGCATGCTAACTTACATCATGCGATTTCAACCAATAAGTCTGAATACAGAAAAGATGCGATCGCCGATGCCGCATTTCACAATGAATATATCATGCGTTCATTATTGGAAGCGAAAACACCTGAAGCACGCACCGTCGTAGTTCACAAATTATCATACGTTTCACCTGAACAGTTTGCCCGTGATATGTATGCTTTCCGCAAGGAAAGTGTGCAAGAGGCTTACGCAGATTCCGTGATGAGATACCAAGACTATTTATCAAAAACACAAGCTGCCGCTTTAATGAAAGTTGCAAAACCCGTCCGCGATCGTCAATGGTCCGAAGAACATCCTTTCTTGGCATTTTTTAGATTCACGATTCCAAGTATTTTTGGATTTAAATCACCCGCCCAAAAAATTAAAGCTTACCAAGATAAATACGAAGCAGACGGCCAGGAAATGCATATGCCAGCGATCGATGCAATGCGCTCGATTGTAAAAGCCAAAACCGAAAGTGGTTCGCAGGTTGCTAGAAGTCTTGGTATTTCGACCAAAGCCCTTGCAACCAAATCTGAACCTAAAAAAGTATTACAAATGGATTGTACGCATCGATTGACTTCGCAACCTGAGGTTCGAAACGCTTTGCGTACTGCTCAGCCTTTATTACAACAAATTTTTGACGATATCCGTGAAAAATTACCAAGGCTCCACGAAGCTGGCCAACTTGAAGAACATCACGAGGAATTAGATAGGCATTTGAAAGAAGCAGTTACTAGAGTCATGCCCAAAATAAAATTAAAACGACAGGGTGACTTATTTAAGGCAGAGAATTTAATGATGCTGTTTGAAAGTCAAAATGAAGATCGTAATGCGAAGGATAAGCAAGTACAAGCACATACAAACTATGCACATGAAGGTATTCGATTCCTGGTCCGTATGCAAAAAGCATTGGAATTATGCGAAAGAGCGTGTTCTCGAAATCCTGGAGATGCGTTTACTGTTTCAATTCGAGCAAACAATCGAAAAATGAAAGAAGCGCTTGCTCATCTTGAATTGATCCCGCAATATCGAATGGCATTGGCTATGTACCGCCGTATTGAAGCCTTAGAAACCAAAAATTCGATGGGTCGTTTGGAAAAATGGGTGGCTTCTTATAATTTAAAAGAAGATTTAGAATCCAAAATGCAAAGCACTCATACACTTCGCGCAATGGAAAGAAGACGTGAAGCTAAGCCTGATCACTATGCTGAGCAAGATGCTAAACGTGAAGCTCATAATAAAAAGAAAAATACTCTAAAAGGTAAAGCAGTCCGTGCACTGTTTGGTGGTTTCGTAAGTAGGGCTCAAGAAAACCGACGCAAATTGGAAGGTGAATTAATTTATGATGCGGATCGCGTATTATTCTCAACGAAAGAACAATGTGAATTATTACTCAAAGAATTTGCCTCAGAAGGCCACCATTACAAAGGCATTCATTTGCGCGAATTAACTCAACCGACTTCAGAGACCAGTCCAGAAAAACTGCGTCATTATGAACGTACAGTGAATCGTACCGATGAATCGGATGACAATAGACCGCAGCAGATGGGATAACTTAACCGTCCCATTTTGTCATTGCGAGGCCTCGCGTAGCGAGGACGAAGCAATCTCCAAAAGATTGCTTCCCCGGCTAAAAGCATGCCGGGGCAGGCTAAAAACGCAGAAAGCGCTCCTCGCAATGACGCGCATTACACCGCCTCAATCGACCCTAAATCCAACGAAGCCCCAAACAATTCCTGAATCTTCTGCACATGCGAATCATTTTCAATCGCATTTTTTGCATCAGCCTTACGTTCCGATTCGTGCGCTTCTTTTTGCTTTGCCGGTGTTTGAATATCACCCGTAATAATCGTGATTTCTAATTGCATTTTTTTCTTAAAATACTTTGTAAGCTCTTCTTCGATGCGATCCGATAACTTTTTATTAAGCATAGGCTCATGCGCTTTCGTCAAACCCAACTGAATTTTTGCATCACTCAACTGAATCAAAGAACAATTCGCCGCCAGCGCCTGCGCAAGACCAGTTAAATTTAATTGACTTAAAATTTGAGCCCAATCCTCTTTTCCCTCAGTGGCTCGACGAGCTGACTCTTTCACCTCAGGAGCAGGAGTAGATCGAACCGGCTCTTTCACCTGAGAAGCAGTAGAGCGAGTAGGCTCTTTCACCTCTCCCCTTGTGGGAGAGGTCAGAACGCGCTCTTCGCGTTCTGGGTGAGGGGTGCTTTTGGCTGGAGGTGTCTCTTTAGTTGAATCCGGCCTAAACGCCAACATCCTAAGCATCACCATCTCAAATCCTTGCCGCGCATTTGGCGCCAACGGCAAATCCCGCCGCCCAATCAAAGCAATTTGATAATACAACTGCGCATCTTCAGACGTAATCCGCGTCGCAAACTGTTTTATTTTTTCTGAATGCGCAAAATCTTTTACAATTTGCGCAATACTCACCTGATGCAAAATTTTCAATAATTCTTCTAATACCTGATTAAAATCCGGCGCCTGCTCTGCCAGTGCAGCAATTTCAGATAAAAGCAACGCGCCATTATTCTCAGCCAACGCATCTAATAATCTAAAAATCGCATCCTGCTCAATACTGCCAAGCATTTGCCGAGTTTCAACTGCAGAAACTTGGTTGCCACAGTATGCAATCGCCTGATCCAACAAGCTCAATGCATCACGCATACTGCCATCGGCTGCTTCAGACAATAATTCCAGCGCAGGCATTTCATGCGCAATATTTTCTGTTTTACAAATATGTTCTAAATGCTTCGCAATCTGCTCAGCCGGCACGCGTTTCAAATTAAATTGTAAACAGCGCGATAAAATCGTAATCGGCAAGCGCTTCGGATCCGTCGTTGCTAATAAAAATTTCACATGCGCAGGCGGTTCTTCGAGTGTTTTTAATAATGCATTAAAACTATGACCAGACAACATGTGCACTTCGTCGATGAGATAAATCTTGTAGCGGCCTTGAGTCGCTGCATATTGCACATTATCCAAAATTTCACGCGTGTCTTCGACTTTAGTGCGCGATGCCGCATCGACTTCAATTAAATCCAGAAAACGTCCCGCATCAATACTTTCGCAAATAGAACATTTACCACAAGGATTAGAGCTAATCCCTGTTTCGCAATTTAAACATTTAGCAAGAATCCGCGCGAGAGTCGTTTTTCCCACACCGCGTGTGCCAGTAAATAAATACGCATGATGCAATCGCTCATGATCGAGCGCGTTAGTTAGCATGCGAAGAATAGGCTCTTGACCAACCATTTCTTGAAAATTACGAGGACGCCATTTGCGCGCGAGGACTTGGTAACTCATACGGGGCTTTCCATATAATTAACTGTCATCCCCGCGAAAGCGGGGATCTGCTGATTAAGGAGGCAGCCAGCACCAGCCTGACTTCGGCGCCCGAATCTGCTGCTACCGTTGCTTCCTTCCGGACCTGGCGGGGTTCACAGCATATCGCCGCGAAGGGACCAATACTGACTACCAAAACTGAGCGCCTATCTTAACAAGACTTTTTCGGAAAGTAAAAATTAATAGTTTCTATGAGAGGGTTATTTTTCATGTTTTTTGTTGAAATAGGTTTAATAAAACTATATTATTCAATTAGCTAGTCACTATGCAGCTATTATTTCAATTCTACCCATCGGTTATTCTTAAGACATATCTGGTGTTTCCAAAGCAAATCTCAAGCTATAGGGTAAACAGTTAGTTCGCTTCGTAAGGATAAGGTTTAAGTAGGGAGGACCATGATAATGCTCAAGAGCTCAATAACAACAAATACAGCCCTTATTGCGGACATTAGAAAGCTAATTGATGGCGCACGCCAACGAGTTGCGCAAATGTTTAATGCTGAGCTTTCCCTGTTGTATTGGCAAATCGGTCAACGCCTGAAATCAGTGATTTTGAATGGTGAAAGGGCTGAATATGGCAACAAAATTATTAAAAATTTATCTAAAAAATTGACGGTCCTTTATGGTCGTGGCTGGAGTGAGAAACAGCTTTGGCATTGCCTCCGGTTTGTGGAGACTTTTCCGAGCATTGAAAAAGTCTCCACACTGTGGAGACAATTAAGCTGGTCTCATATAAAGACTTTGATCTACATGGAAGACACGATAAAAAGAGATTTTTATACGCAGCTTGCAATCATGGAAGGGTGGTCTTATCGGCAATTTAAAGATCAGCTTAATTCCATGCTTTACGAGCGTACAGCTTTATCAAAACAACCGGATGAATTAATTAAACAAGAATTAGAAATGATGCAAAAGACAGGAAGCCCCGCACCAGCCATACTATTAAAAGACCCTTATGTATTAGATTTTTTAGATTTAAACGATCGTTATTTCGAAAAAGATTTAGAAGATGCTATCTTGCGAGAGATGGAACAATTTTTACTAGAATTAGGTGCAGGATTCACATTTATAGCTAGACAAAAACGCATGCAGATAGATAACGATGATTTTTATCTTGATTTGCTCTTTTATAACCGGAAACTTAAACGACTTGTTGCCATTGAACTAAAGCTGGGTGATTTTCAAGCTGATTATAAGGGTCAAATGGAGCTCTATTTACGTTGGTTAGCAAAGTACGAAACTGAAAAAGATGAAAATCCACCGCTTGGTATCATTCTTTGTGCGGGTAAAAAACATGAACAAATAGAATTATTAGAACTCAATAAGAGCGGTATTCATGTCGCAGAATATCTGACTGTCTTGCCCCCACGAGAAATTTTGCAAGCTAAACTGCAGCATTCAATTGAACACGCTCGACGCAGCATAGAATCAAAAGAGGATTCATAATTGGCGGAGAGAGAGGGATTCGAACCCTCGGTACGCTATGAACGTACACACGCTTTCCAGGCGTGCTCCTTAAACCGCTCGGACATCTCTCCGGTAAGGTGCGTAAGGTAAACTAGAAAAAGAGGAAGTGCAAGAGATCGGGTTGCCCGTCATTGCGAGGCCTGCTTTTTAGGCCGTGGCAATCTCCAAAAGATTGCTTCGCCGTCTTCGACGGCTCGCAATGACGGTTATTCTACGAAAAGTATCTCAAGAATTTTTTCATAAATATGCATCAATGGCTTAAGGTCAGCAAGGCTCACGCGTTCGTTGACTTGGTGAACGGTGGTGTTTACAGGGCCCAGTTCGATGACTTCAGCGCCGGTTGGGGCGATAAAACGGCCGTCGGAGGTGCCGCCGCCGGTTGAGAGGATGGGTTCAAGGCCGGTGACTTCTTTGATTGCACTTTGGACTGCAGTGACTAATTTGACTTTTTTGGTCAAAAACGGTTGCCCCGACAGGTTCCATTTTAAATCAAAATTTAACTTATGTTTTTCTAAAATTTTCTGTACGCGCTGTTGTAATTCTTCGGACGTGACAGCGGTTGAAAAACGAAAATTAAAGGCGACATCGAGTGTGCCGGGGATCACATTTTCTGCGCCTGTTCCTGCATGAATATTGGAAATCTGAAAAATGGTGGGCGGGAAAAATTCATTGCCATCGTCCCATTTGGTTGAAGTGAGTTCGTCGAGTGCTTTCGCAAACGTATGAATAGGATTCACTGCATGATGGGGAAATGCCACATGGCCTTGTTTGCCATAAATAATTAATTTGCCAGAAAGCGAACCGCGTCGACCGACTCGAATTTGATCTCCTAGCAATTTTTCACTGCTCGCTTCACCAATGACGCAATAATCTATTTTTTCTTGTCGTTGCATCAATTCTTCGATAACGCGTTTCGTGCCATCCGTATTGACCGCGCCTTCTTCATTGCTGGTAATCAAAAATGCGATTGAGCCTGAAAATTTCGGGTTATTTTTCACAAAATTTTCAGCTGCAGTGACCATCGCAGCAAGTCCGGATTTCATATCCGCGGCACCGCGTCCATATAAAAATCCATCGCGCTCGGTTGGCTGAAAAGGATCAGACGTCCAAGCATTTAAAGGACCCGGTGGCACGACATCGGTGTGACCGGCAAAAACAAAAAGGGGTGCCTCTGTTCCACGGCGTGCCCAAAGATTATCGACTTGATTAAACGGCATGGATTCAATCGTAAATCCCAGTGCTTTAAGTCGATGAGCGATCAGTGTTTGGCAACCGGCGTCATTCGGAGTGATTGACGGTCTTGAAATTAACTGTTTTAAAAGTTCCAGAGTCGCCATTTTTTTCCTTACATTCTTAGTAATTCATTGATGCTGACTTTGCTGCGGGTCTTGGCATCGACTTGTTTTACAATGACCGCACAATAAAGACTGTATTTGCCATCATGCCCGGGCAAATTGCCAGAAACGACAACGGAACCTGCGGGTACGCGACCATAGGTGATTTCTCCGGTTTCACGGTTATAAATGCGTGTGCTTTGACCGATGAAAACGCCCATAGAAATGACCGAGCCTTCTTCGACAATCACGCCCTCGACAATTTCAGAACGTGCGCCAATAAAACAATGGTCTTCAATAATGGTTGGATTGGCTTGCACAGGCTCAAGTACGCCGCCAATGCCAACACCGCCTGAGAGGTGGACGTTTTTGCCAATTTGCGCACAGGAACCGACGGTTGCCCAAGTATCGACCAGGGTGCCTGAATCGACATAAGCGCCTAAATTCACATAAGAGGGCATTAAAATGGTATTGGGAGCAAGATAACATCCTTTGCGAGCAACGGCAGGCGGGACAACTCTAACGCCCGAGGCATTGAGGGTGGCCTCATCCATCCCAGCAAATTTCAGCGGGACTTTATCAAAATATTGGGTAAAACCGCCTTTGATCACATGGTTGTCATAAAGACGAAAATAGAGGAGCACCGCTTTTTTGATCCATTGATGGGTCAGCCATTCGCCGTTGATTTTTTCGGCAACTCTGAGTTTTCCGGCATCCAGGAGTTCAATGATTTCATTGACCGCTTGTTTAACGTCAGAGGGGTGTTTTTTTGGGCTAAAATTTGCACGATCTTCGTACGCATTATCAATCAGGGGTTTTAAAACATGGGTAGTGGCTTGCATAATTATCATATTTCCATAGTTGGATTTGTGCTAGGATAACGCATTTTCCACCGAGATAAAAATAGGCTTATGTCAGAACCAAAACGGATAGAAAACGCTTTCCTTGTCTACAGTCGTTTATTTGGCTATGTGCGTCGCTATTGGGCAGCCCTGGCGATCGCGCTGATCGCGAGTATGCTTTATTCTGGAATTGATGCCTGGTTCGTGCATTTTTTAAAACCTTTATTGAATAAAGGTCTCGTCCAGAAAAATAAACAATTTTTACATACGGCGCCTTTCTTAGTGCTGGGCGTATTTATGTTGCGCGGCATTGTCAGTTTTTTTTCAACTTATAATATCGCATCGGTATCGCGCAGTGTGATTATGAGCTTGAGGCAAGATCTTTTTGCTAAATTGCAAAAACTGCCAGCGAGTTTTTATGATCATCACTCATCGGGCCAGATTATTTCAATCATGCTTTATAGCGTGGAACAAATTGCCAATGCGAGTGCGGATATTTTGACGACAGCGGTGCAGTCCTTTTTCTTGATTGTATTTTTGTTGTTTGTGATGTTTAGCACCAGTTGGAAATTATCCTTGCTGTATTTCATTATTATTCCCGTGATTGCAGTGATTATGCGGACGACCAGTTTGCGTGTGCGTCGTTTGAGTTTAATTATTCAGGATTCCGTGGCCGATATTACCAATCGCACCGAAGAAAATGTCGAAGGCTATAAAGTGGTGCGTGCGTTCGGTGGGCAAGATGAAGAAACGCAAAAATTTGAAAAAACAACCCGCATGAATCGTCAGCGTGAAATGAAAGTGGTGGCAGCGCGTTCCTGGAGTGTTTCCAGTGTGCAGTTGGTTGCGGCCATGGCACTCTGTCTTACTTTATTTGTCGCAGCGCTTGATATTACCAATTCGATTTTATCGGCAGGGGGATTTGTCTCGTTGATTGCGGCAATGCTTGCCCTTCTAAAACCCATGAAAGATTTAACATCAATGCAAAATAAATTGCATCGAGGATTGGCCGGTGCGCAAACGGTGTTTGAAATGCTGGATGAAAAAATCGAAGAGGACACTGGCACGAAAGAATTGCAACGTGCGCGCGGCAAAATTGATTTTCATCATGTTTCATTTTCGTATGAAGAAAATAAACCGGTGCTCCAAGATATTTCATTCACTGTGCAGCCCGGTGAAACGGTTGCATTGGTCGGACGATCAGGCAGCGGCAAATCGACGCTCGTAAGTCTTTTACCGCGTTTTTATTCTGGATTTGGCGGGAAAATTTTATTAGATGATACCGAGATCACCAATTATCGGTTGCGAGATTTGCGTCAACAGTTTGCTTTAGTTTCGCAAAATGTGACCTTATTTAATGATACGGTCGCTAATAATATCGCTTATGGAAAAATGGGTTTAGCCACCGATTCGGAATTACGCGCTGCAGCGAAAGCCGCTTTTGCGCTTGATTTTATCGAGCAATTGCCGAATGGCTTTAATACCTTAATTGGTGAAAATGGCGTACTGCTTTCGGGTGGTCAGCGTCAACGTATTGCAATTGCGCGTGCTTTCTTAAAAAATGCACCGATTTTAATTTTAGATGAAGCAACTTCTGCATTAGACACTGAATCAGAACGTGTCATTCAGTCTGCGTTTGAAGATTTAATGCGTAAGTGCACAACATTAGTCATTGCGCATCGATTATCAACGGTTGAGCACGCTGACAAAATTGTGGTACTGGATCAGGGTCAAATTATGGAAGTGGGCAACCACGCCAATTTATTGGCGCGTGACGGTTATTACGCAAAATTATATAAAATGCAGTTTAGCGATGTGCCAGCAACTGAGGAAACTTAATTTGGAAGCGCATTGGTATCGTTCTTCACTCGATAGTGTTGCGATTTTGTTGTTGCCGTTTTCCTGGATTTTTAGCCGGCTGGTTGCTTTTCGACGTTATCTCTATCGAATTGGTTTTAAGAAAACGACTTTTCTTTCTGTGCCTGTGATTGTGGTGGGAAATATCACAGTCGGTGGTACCGGAAAAACACCTTTTGTGCTTTGGCTCGCCGAATTTTTAAAAGAAAATAATTTTAAACCCGGCATTGTAAGTCGAGGGGTGGGTGGTCAGCAAAAATTAGCACCCCGCTTCGTCGAAAAAAATTCAGATCCAGCTTTGGTGGGTGACGAAGCCATTTTGCTGGCTAAAAGCGGTTGTCCGGTTGTAATTGGTATTGACCGTGTCGCGGCTGCGCGCGAATTAGTAGCAAAAAAAAATTGCGATGTGATTATTAGTGATGATGGTTTGCAACATTATCGTTTAGGCCGCGCGGTGGAAATCGCGATGATTGATGGCGATCGAGGTCTCGGTAATCAACAGTTGTTGCCTGCGGGTCCGTTGCGTGAAAAACCTGCGCGTTTGAAGGAAGTGGATTTTGTGATTGAACAAGTTTCAGAAAAACGTGATTCAAACTATTGGCCAGTTTGGTTGGAAAAGAACGATCTCGTTGCAGTTTCTAATTCTTTACAAAAAAAATCATTGAGCGATTTCAAAAATCAATCCGTTCATGCGGTCGCGGCCATTGGTAATCCAGATCGTTTTTTTAATTTTTTGCGTGAGCAGGGGTTGAATGTGATCCCACATGTTTTTCCCGATCATTATTTATATCAAGCGGCGGATTTAAATTTTTCGGATTCATTCCCGATTATCATGACAGAAAAAGACGCCGTAAAATGCGAACAATTTTCAGATGAACGGTTTTGGTATTTGCCAGTCAAAATGAAAGTGCAAGACGAGTTTGCGACACTATTGCTAGAAACATTTTTAAAAAAGAGGAGTCAATATGCGTAGCGTGAGAATGTTATTAATTTTATTGCTGTTTTGTACCGCTAATGTTTTTGCACAAAATCAGGGAACAACGGTTTTTAATGAAGATAAAACCGGTGTGCCTGTCACATCCGAAAATCCAGAATTTACCGTCAAATTAAAATCAAATCCGTCGACCGGTTATTCTTGGTTTTTACGCGAATATGATCCTGCATTGATCGTGCCGGTAAAACATCACTATGAACCACCTGCTGATAGAAAATTAATGGGTGCGCCAGGATATGAAATCTGGACCTTTAAAGTAAAATCCGAAGGATTTCATGTGCCGCAACAAACTGTCGTGCGATTAGTTTACGCGCGTCCTTGGGAAGGAGTCGATCAATCAAAACAAGTGGTGTTCCGTGTTTCGACTATTGCCGTTCCTTCAACTTCCCGTTCTCAAAACGCAGAGTAGTTTTACCGTATTTCCACTCGTTGACTAGGGTTTCTTCGGGTGGCGTACCGCCGGTTGGCACGCTGGATTTCGTAATTGAAACTGGTTTGCCGCAGGCGTCTTCTACCTCTTTCATGGTGGCGCCTGGCTGGATTTGGTCGCCGTTACAGATTGTCGTTGCGCCAACGCCGATACCATTACTTGACATATTAACAACTACGTCATTGACGAAAGCAAAAGTCACTTTCATGGTGCCTGGATTTTCAATGTTTTGTTGTTGCGGAATCATGTTGGCAATTGGCACGTAGTAAACCCATTCTTGTGGGACACTGGGACTGGTTTTAAAATGTTTTTCGGTGCTGGGTTTGCCGCATTGGGCTTCGACTTCTGCGAGGGTGTCGCCGATGTTGATTTGGTTGAAATTGTCGGGGCAGAAGATACTGAAACAATTGGAGGCGTAGAATAAAGAAGTTAGGCAGATAATGGATTTGATGTTCATAATGACTCCTTGTTCAATTCTGTCATTGCGAGCCGCGCTGTTTGCGGCGAAGCAATCTTTTGAGATTGCTTCGGCCTAAAAAGCAGCCTCGCAATGACGAGGTTTAATCGTTCCTTAACTTTTTCCCCTGCGCTGAACGATGGCGCGCAGCGCGATCGATATCAATGTATTTATCCATAGTCGCCGGATTTTCATGCCCCGCATCATCACGTATATGTTCGCGTGGACGAAATTCGACATCCGATGAAATGGCAGTATGACGAAGCCAATGCACGGTGGCGGTGGCTAAATCTTCTGCTTCATCCCGTTTGCCTTCTTGTTGCAGTTGTAAAATGGCTTGATCAAAAACTTCTTGCACAATGTTACGAATTTGTCGCGCGCCCAAGCCTTTTTTGCCTTTTAAAACAGGAAAAAGAGGTGTGGTTTCACCGCGATGCGGCAATGGCGGCAAGTCTAAATATTCGCGATAGCGTTTCAAGCGTTGCAATAATTCATCAGGGACTGCAATGTCTCGCACCTTGTTACCTTTGCCGACGGTTGTGAACCACCATAAACCTTTTTTGTCCGGTGCAAAATTCCCCATTAATGCTTTGCGATCATCATGAAAGCTGAGTTCTGAGATACGCACGCCTAATAAATAAAAAGTCGACATTAAAAATAGTGTCCGTTCGTGCTCGGGATTTTCTTCTGCCATTTTTTCGACGGCGCTCACAACATAATCCCATTGCAATCGACTGAGTTTACGCGTGACTTTTTGTACTTGTTGGCGCTGGATATAACCTTTTTTCTGACGAATTAAACTGACAGGATTAATTTCCAGATAATTTTCCTGTTGTAAAAAAGTAAAAAGAGAACTGAGTGCAGCAAAAATCGCTTCAATCGATTTGTTGCTTAATTGGTAATTGGCTTTGCTCGGCTCTTTGCCGTGGCGACGGGCGTTTTTACTGATTTTAGCGACAAAAGGACGCCATTCAGGATTCGGTGCACGCAGAGAAAATTCATTCATAATAAAACGATTCACTGTTTTAATCGCAATCCAGGTTTTAGGCGGATCATTTACAAATTGCAGATAATCGCGGATTTCATTGCGGGATATTGCTTTCAGCGGTTTTTTTGCAATTAACCAAGCCCATTGTAACAAGCGTTCTACTTCGCGTCGGTAAGCGGTAAAAGTATCTTTGGAATTGCCGTAACTTTTTAAAAATTCCAGGCAGAGTTTATATTCATTTTCAATATTGGGCACAGTCAGCGATTGCAGGTGCTTAATGACGGAGTCATAAGTTTCTTGCACATTTTCTAATGTATCAAACAATGGACTAGGAATCGCAGTCATTTTAAATCCGTTTTGCTAAGTCAGCAGCGTATCCGATGTATTTTCCCGGTGTTAATTTTATTAATTGCTGTTTCACATTTTCAGGCAAATCCTGTTGCATAATAAATTCGTGTAATATTTTTTTAGTAATTTTGTGCCCGCGAGTGAATGATTTTAATTTTTCATAAGGCTGATCAATGCCGTGACGGCGTAAAACCGTTTGAATGGGTTCTGCTAAAATTTCCCAGTGTTGATCAAGATCCGCTTCTAATTTTTCAAAATCAGGCGCAATTTTGGAAAGTCCTTTGTTGGTCGATTGATACGCTAAAATAGAATGGGCAATCGCAACACCGATATTACGTAACACGGTTGAATCGGAAAGATCACGCTGCCAGCGGGAAATCGGCAATTTCAAAATCATATGCTCTAGGAGTGCGTTAGCAATTCCGAGATTGCCTTCGGCATTTTCAAAATCAATGGGATTGACTTTGTGGGGCATGGCAGATGAGCCTACTTCATTGCTGAACGATTTTAGTTTGAAATAATTTAGCGAGATGTAACCCCAATTATCACGATTAAAATCAATGAGGATAGTATTGATACGCACTAAAATAGCAAAAAATTCTGAGAGGAAATCGTGTGGTTCAATTTGTGTGGTGTAAGGGTTCCAGGTGAGGCCTAATTTAGTAATGAAATTTTTGCTAAGGGTTTGCCAATCAATGTCGGGATAGGCTGTCAGTAACGCATTATAATTTCCCGATGCGCCATTTAATTTTCCAAAAATCGGTGTCGCGGTCAGTTGTTCAATTTGACGTTGCAAACGAGCGAGTACATTCGCAAATTCTTTACCGACGGTGGTGGGGGTCGCGGGTTGACCATGGGTGCGAGCCATCATGGGTGTGTTTGCGTATTCGTGCGAAAAGTTTTTTAATAATCCAACTAATTCATCGAGCGCAGGTAAAATCACTTGTTTTCGTGCCGTATCCAACATCAACGCATAAGCAAGATTGTTAATATCTTCGGAGGTACAGCCGAAATGGATAAATTCCATGACTTTAGCTAGTTCAGCATTGCCTTGAATGCGTTCTTTAATAAAATATTCGACGGCTTTCACATCATGATTGATGCCGCTTTCGATATGTTTGACCCTGAGCGCATCTTGTTCGGAAAAATTCTTCACGATGGCATTCAACATATCCTGGGCATGGACGCTTAAATGGGGTAGTTCAGGCAGATGACCGTGCTCGGCTAAAAATTCAAACCAGCCAATTTCGATCAGCACACGAAAACGAATCAAACCATATTCACTGAAAATGGGACGTAAATCGGCTACTTTTTCTTGATAGCGGCCCTCGAGAGGCGAAATCGCGGTGAGCGTTGAAATGGTCATGTGCATCCTTATCAGTTAAACATCTAAGCCCTAATTCTATTTTACCTCGTTCAGTGCGATCTCGGCTAAAATTTTTTCCGCCATGGCTTTTATTTTTGCACGGGCAAATAAAATCTGGAAGCGGGAACCGCCCATTTGCCGCCATAAAAATGCCGATCGGACACCGGCAAGTAGCAGGGCGCGGATTTTATCCATGTTTTCAGTGACGCTTAGCGAACGCTGGTGGCCCCAGATGATAATTCTAAAATGAAATGTGCTAATAGCAGTTAGATACGCATCCGCAAGATTATTGATAACGGTTGGATGCACCAGATGAAAATAATCCACCTGTTTTTTAATTTTCTGCAGACGTTCAGTCAGTTCATTTGAAATTTTGCGGGAACGCGCCACCTTTTTTTGAATATGCAGCAGTGAAAAAGCAATTCGCATCAGCGGGCGGGATGCTTTGATCCCCAGTGAAAACATCTGGACTAATTTTTCGAGTCCCACTTTAACATCACTGATGTTGCCATAAACCATAGAAACATCTTGCGGTTCTGTTTGAAAAATACTGTGAATACTCGCTTGAAACGCGGCTTCATTTAATTTGCCGGTTTGGGCGAGTTCACGCACTAATGTCACCGATTGAATAATGCCAGCGAGGGCGAGCGTGGTTTTATATAATTTATCCTGCAAGTTCGTTTTCTCCTCGAACAATAATTCCACCACCCAAACAGACTTCATCCAGATAAATCACAACGGATTGTCCTGGCGTCACGGCACGCTGGGGTTGATCGAAGATTATTTTATACTGATTTTCAGGCAATGGATGTATCGTGCATGCCTGGTCTTTTTGACGGTAACGGGTTTTTGCGAAAGCGCGCAGAGGAAATTCAGGCATTGCTTTGATCCAGTGCAGGTCTTTTGCGATAAGTGCTTTTGCGTACAGCAAAGGATGTTCATCACCTTGCGCGACAATTAACGCATTTTTTTCGATGTTTTTTGCAACTACATACCAAGGCGATTCGGCGGAATTTTTTACGCCGCCAATTTTTAAACCCTGACGCTGACCGATCGTGTGAAACATTAAGCCGTCATGCTGGCCTAAAACCTTGCCTTCGGGCGTTTGAATTTCCCCCGGTTTTGCTGGTAAATAATCATTTAAAAACGTTTTAAATTTTCGCTCACCAATAAAACAAATACCGGTACTGTCTTTTTTCGCATGATTTTTAAAGCCAGCTTCGGCTGCGATTTTGCGTACGGTTTCTTTTTTTAATTCGCCGACGGGGAAAAGGCTTTGTGCGATTTGTTCTTTGGTTAAAGCATGCAGAAAATAACTCTGGTCTTTATTGGAATCTAATCCTTTCAGTAACTCATTATCAGCCGATTTTCGTGCATAATGGCCGGTTGCAATGCAATCGGCGCCACGCTGTTTTGCATACTGCAAAAAGGCCTTAAATTTAATTTCGCGGTTACACAAAATATCAGGATTCGGGGTTCGGCCAGCGCGATATTCTGTTAAAAAATGGCTGAATACATGTTGCCAATATTCGGATGCGAAATTTATGCTGTGGAAGGGTATTTGCAGATCATCACAGACGGCTCGGGCATCGGCCATATCTCTTGCCGCAGGGCAAAAGTTATCGGTATCATCCTCTTCCCAGTTTTTCATGAAGACGCCTTCCACATGGTGGCCGGCTTTTTTAAGCAATAGGGCGGCAACGGAAGAATCGACACCTCCGGACATGCCTACGATTATGTGTTTAAGCTCTTGTTTATTCATGAGTTTTATTGAGTGTCATTGGTGGGCGATACTGGGATCGAACCAGTGGCCCCTGCCGTGTGAAGGCAGTGCTCTCCCGCTGAGCTAATCGCCCGCAAATACTGAAAATAGGGTGTAATTTTATTTGTGTTCGGGTGGGTGGTCAATCTATACTTTGGTGGAGTGATTAAATAGACTTATCGTTTTTTCGATTTAATAAAATGTCGGGGTCCTGTCATGGTAGAGTTTTTTTTCGTGCTCGCACGAAAAAAACTCTACCATGCCACCCCGTCTCTATATCGAAAAAACGATAAATCTATTTAATCACGTTATTACTTATTATGGGAAATTTATGGTTATTACGCGGTTTGCCCCTAGTCCTACGGGGTATTTACATATTGGTGGTGCGCGCACGGCTTTATATTGCTGGTTATATGCGAAAAAGACCCAGGGCAAATTTATTTTGCGGATTGAAGATACCGATTTGGAACGCTCAACGCAAGAATCTGTGCAGGCGATTTTAGACGCTATGGATTGGTTGAAGTTGAATTATGATGAAGGTCCGTATTATCAAACTAAGCGCTTTGATCGTTATCGGGAAGTTGCAGAACAATTATTAAAAGAAGGCAAAGCTTATCGCTGTTATTGTTCCAAAGAGCGTCTTGAAAAATTACGTGAAGAACAAACGGCGCGTAAAGAAAAGCCGCGTTATGATGGTTTTTGTCGTCATCGTACAGAACCGGGTGAAGGTCCGTTTGTCATTCGGTTTAAAAATCCAGAAGAGGGTGTGGTTGAATTTGATGATTTAATTCGTGGGAAATTAACGTTTAGCAATACGGAATTAGATGATTTGATTATTGCGCGTAGCGATGGCACGCCAACTTATAATTTTACCGTCGTGGTTGATGACTGGGACATGAAAATTACTCACGTGATTCGGGGTGATGATCATATTAATAATACACCGCGCCAAATTAATATCTTGCGCGCACTCGGTGCGACTCCGCCGCAATATGCGCATGTTTCTATGATTTTAGGAAGCGATGGGAAACGTTTATCAAAACGCCATGGAGCTGTCGGTGTGATGCAATATCGCGAAGAAGGCTTTTTGCCGGAAGCGTTGTTAAATTATTTAGTGCGATTAGGCTGGTCGTATGGCGATCAGGAAATTTTTTCGATGGATGAGTTAATCAAATTATTTGATATCAAAGGAATTAATAAAGCGCCTGCGGCGTTTAATCCAGAAAAATTAACTTGGCTGAATCAGCATTACATTAAAACCAGTGACCCAGAGCGAGTTGCTGCAGAATTAAAATGGCATATGGATAAACTGGGTGTTGATCTTTCCAAAGGGCCTGCATTAGTTGAAATTGTTAAAGCGCAAGCTGAACGAGCGAAAACGTTAAAAGAAATGGCGGAAAAAAGTAAAATTTTTTACGAAGATATAAAATATAACGACGAAGCGGTTCAAAAAAATATTACAGCGGATGTGTTGCCTGCGTTATCCGAAATTCGCGAAGGATTTTCTGCGCTAAAAGATTGGAATAAAGAAGCCATTCATGGTGTTGTTGTGACTGTTGCTGAAAAATTGGGATTGAAGTTGGGTAAAGTTGCACAACCTCTGCGAGTGGCAACAACGGGTGATACGATTTCGCCGCCAATCGATGTGACGTTGGAATTATTGGGCCGTGAAAAAGTACTGGCTCGTTTATCGAATAAATTTAGTTAATTAAATTGGCGGCGACACAAAGCCGCCAATTTCTTGTTCTAATAATTTCGCAAAGCCAAGTGTCGTAAGATCTTGCATAAAATCACCGATTATTTGCACACCAACGGGCAAATTTTCTTTTGTCAGACCCATTGGAATCACAGTCGACGGCAACCCAAACAACGTCGAATTACACACCCAAATATATTGATTAGAATAAGGATGCAGGACGCCATCAATTTCCAATTTGCGTTTACTTTGTTTTTCCGAATGATCATGTGGAAACGCGGTAGTCGGGGAAACAGGGCAGAGTACCACATCAAATTGATTATAAAGATTTCGCCATTTCAGCCGTAAAATCTCGCGCAACCGCGTGGCAAGTATCCAGTCGCGGTGATTCATGATCATCCCGCGAAAAAAATGCGTTCCTAAACTATCATCGTCTGAGGGAATTTTTTTAAATTTTATTTGAGATTGTTCGTAATCTGCTTGTGTCATCAAAGCAGAATACCAAGCGCCCAATAACAACGAATAATTTTTTGCGATTTTGGCAAGATCCGGTAGATCTTTGCTGGTACGTTGAATATCCACACCTGCTTTTTTCAATTTTTCAGCTAAATTATTTTGCGCTTCTTTGATCGATACCGCCGTGGGATAAAGCGGATGCTCATCCAATAAAAGCACGCGAAAATCGCGTAACGATTTTTGTTTAACCGGCGGCAGTGAAAGTTGATAGCCCGCGCCTTCGAGTTTTTCATCAGGACCTGCAATTGCTCTTAAACCAATTTCAAGATCAGCCGCAGTGCGTGCCATAGGCCCCGCTACAACAAAATCAACTCGACCCGAATACGGCGGCGCCATCGGCGGACCTGATCCACGCAATGGCACCAAATCAAAACTCGGATTATGCGAACACACACCGCAAAAATGTGCGGGGATGCGCAATGATCCTGCGAGATCCGAACCTAATTCCAAAGACACATAACCCATCGCAAGGGCCGCAGCAGAGCCACCCGAAGATCCACCCGACGTTAATTTTGTATTCCATGGGTTATGGGTGGTACCAAATAAATCATTATAAGTTTGCCAATCATCCAGCATCGAGGGCACATTGGTTTTTCCGAGAATTATCGCGCCCGCTTTTTTTAAACGCGCAACCACTAATGAATCCTCTTCAGGCATCCAATTTTTAAATTCTGGATTGCCCCAGGTTGTGGCAAGTCCTTTGACGCTAAAAGATTCTTTGACAGTGATCGGGATTCCAAGCAATGGACCAGCCTCCCCACGAGCAATCGCCGCATCTGCTGCCAGTGCCGCTTTACGTGCGCGATCGAAATCTCGGACTACGACTGCGTTAATTTTTTTGTCTTCTTTTTCAATTCGAGCAATGGCCGCTTCCGTTAATTCAGAAGATGAGATTTTTTTAGTCGCAAGCGCATTGAGTAGATCGGCTGCGGTGGGATAATTGAATTTATTTGATATTTTCATGATTTCGAAATTATAGAGAGGACAAATGGATTTCACAAGGAAAGGTGCTTGATCATTTATTAACCACACCTATTAAGTTTTCCTTAATCTTTAGTTTTTATAATGAACTATTTATTTCATTCAGCTTTGGTAATCACCTATGTTACGAAAAAAACAACGCGAGGAAGCAAGAAAAGCAAAGAAAAACAGAGAAAAACTAGGCTATCGTCCACATCGTGAGCGACAACCTCGGCCGCAATTACTTACCAATGTCCTCGTATCAGAAATCAAAGATCAGGAACAAGAAAATGCACTATTAGCCGCTGCAGAATGGAAAACACCTTATCGTCGCGCTCTTTTATTGAGTCTTGGGGAGTGGACTGACGATAAGCAAATTCTCGATAATTATCGCCTGAAATGCACAGCTGAAAATGTTAAACATGTTTGTATAAAAACCCGCGAGGAATTAATCGAGTTTTTACAATTACAAGGTCCTAAAGCCGATTCTGTAAAAGAATTTTTAGCGGATTTTCAGGATGAACAAGATGTTATTTTGCTAAATTCACATGGGAGTAAAACGGGCGATTCGGTTGATCTTCATCTAAAATGGGGTTTCACGCCCGAGATGTTAGCAAAATTCGTGGTACAAGCATGTCCCAAAGACCAGCATTTAAAAGTCAAAAATTTGTCTTGTTATGGCGGCCGAAGAGGTGATGAAAAAGAATTAGCTTTTTGTGATCGCTTGGTAAATCAAATCGCAACTCATGATAAGAGTATTCCTCGTCGAATAACAGTCATCGGATCAGAAGATGAAGCGAAAGTTGGTTGGGGGCATGAAGTCTTAGTTGAAGATAACGTGAAAGGAGTACGTTATCAATATAATTATGTTTTGAGTAAAAAAATTCAATTGCTAAAACTTTTGGAAAAAGAATCTCGAGAGGAGCGTTCTCATCTCGCGCAAAAGGCTTTAAGAGAAATGGCAGCACTTTGTAAAGAAGATGAATATGAGTTAGAAGTGTATTTAGATGGTGATGATAATGAAGGCCAATTTACCGAACACGAATCCCTGCAATTTTACTGTTTAATTGAAGGTTATCTTCATGGCCATTTTTCGAAAGAATTTTCAGATCAAGTTAAACAAATTTTAAAAAATGATTTTGAGTTTTTATTCGAGCATCCACAATTTAAACGCATGCTGCGGCCTGAATGGATTAATACAGGCATTTTGGAAGTGATTCATAAAATTTTAAATTTAAATGAAAACCTTCGTGATCCCTATCTTTATTTACTTTATGCAATGCCAGAATCATTCCTAGAAATAGAGAAAATAATGGATTTATTTCATAAGCCCGTGACAATTTCAATCACTAAAGGAATAAAAGCAACAAAGAAACCTGATTATTTTCAAATTGAACATCAAATTCTCCATTTTGCTAAATTACAATTCCAAAAATATTTGTATCAACCTGATTTAAAACCCAAGATTTTTTTAAATATAAAAGCAGAAGCAGAAAAATTGATTCAAGCGGAAAATGCACGTCGAATAATAGAGGAAAAACATCGACAAGAACAACTAAGACTTCAGCAAGAAGCCGATAAACTTCGACAAGAACAAGAAAAACAGCGCAGAGAAGCAGAAGAAAAACTACGGCAAGAACAGTTAAAGCTTAAGCAAGAAGCAGAGCTTAGAAGATTAGAACAACTTAAACTTCTACAGGAAGCAGAAAAACGCAAGAGAGAACAAGAAGAGATACGAAGGCTCGAAGAAAAACCAAAAAAAGAGTTGGCCTATAACAGAATTTATCGTGCTTTGTATGTGAGCGAACGTACCATTTTTAAATTAGAAAAAGAGACGGAACGTGAAAAATTCGCTGCCAGATTGAGAGATTGTTATTGGAACAAAGATTTTGAATCTAATTTAGAACTCTTCCAAAAAATTCATAAATGGGGTTGTGATCACAGTGGGCTCAAGCTCTTTACGTCCACTCGTTATCCCAATTCTGAGGGAATCCAAATGGACAATGAATTGTCAATTAGTGAGAGCCGCACTGCTAGAATAGGCCGAGCCTTGCGGGGATCAAAGTATTAATAAGTAGTTAATATTTCCTTAAGTTTTTCCTGAAAGAATGAATTTTTCATTATGGAGATCTTTTATGCATCGCTCTTCATCTTCAGGCCAACTCAATTCACGTCCCACCAGTCCTGCTCCTGATCTTGCAAAAACCAGTTCGGCGGGTTCTAGTAGTGGTGGGGAACCATTACCTCAGGTTCCACAATTATCGGCAGAGCAATATCGAGCGGTGCTTAGTAGCGTTTTTGATAAACCTCAGAATACTGAGATGACAACATTAAATAATGCACCTGCATCTGATGCCCCAACTCAGTTAGTAGAAGTTCCCTTATCAGCAAACACGGGTGCCTCAAGTGATACGGGACTATTTAAAACCCAGGGTAATCATCCGAGTTCTAATACCACAAATGACACTCAGGCCGTCGTGTCACCTCCAAAAACCGGCTGGCGTAGATTCATTTGCTGCGGATCTTAACTCTCAGAAAAGATAAGTTGACAAACTTAGGTGAGCTCCCTAGAATCGCAGCTCTTCGGTGTAGCAGCGGGGCTATAGCTCAGCTGGGAGAGCGCTTGCATGGCATGCAAGAGGTCGCCGGTTCGATCCCGGCTAGCTCCACCAAGACGACATTTTAACCAAAATGTCCCCATCGTCTAGAGGCCTAGGACATCGCCCTTTCACGGCGGTAACAGGGGTTCGAATCCCCTTGGGGACGCCAGATTTTTTTAATAATCAATCACTTATGATATGGCAAAAAAGCACATAACTGTAGAGGTTGTTTCTACTGCATCATCATAGATTCATTTTGGCGCCAGCAATTCGATCGAATATCCATCTGGATCTTCTACAAAAGCAATCACCGTAGACCCGCCTTTCATGGGGCCCGCTTCGCGCTTAATTTTCCCACCTTTCGCTCGGATTTCATCACAAGCTTTATAAACATCAGGGACTTCAATCGCAATATGTCCGAAGGCCGTGCCAAGATCATATTGATGTACATCCCAATTGTAAGTTAATTCCAAGACTGCCTGGTCCGATTCGTTGTCAAAACCCACAAAAGCTAGGGTAAATTTTCCGGCGGGAAAATCTTCTTTGCGTAATAATTTCATGCCTAATACATTCGTATAAAATTCCAAAGATTTTTCAAGATGTCGGACTCTTAGCATGGTGTGAAGGATTCTCATCATAGCCTCACTGAAAATTGTATTATAATATTAACATCGATCAGAAGAATAGGCTCCAGAAATGACTACATCATCAGCCCACTTTCGATTTAAACCCGCTGTTGAATCTCAGCGAGAGCTTATTCATCATTGGTTGCAGCAGGATTACATTAGGGAATGGATTCATGGTCAAGGATTGCAAAATACATTAACAGGCCTGGAAAAATTTTTTCAATATACAGCGGCAGGTCATGAGATTGATCGCAAAATGAAAATCACTCAACACTGGGTTGGTTTCGAGGGTGATAAACCGTTTGTTTATCTGCTTAGTTCCAATATTTTTCGAGACACACCGAATGAATATTCCAAATATTGTGAAACCGATGGTCTAGCGATTACGCTGGATATTTTTATAGGCGATAAAGATTATGTTGGAAAGGGATTGGCGACTACGGTTATCAAAGAATTTTTATTAAGCCAATTTAAAGATATTTCAGAAGTATTTATTGACCCCGAACAAAAAAATAAAAGAGCCATCCACGTGTATCAAAAAGCAGGCTTCACAATGATGGGGGAATTCATTGCAGCATGGCATCCTGTGCCGCATTATATTTTGAAACTAAATATGAAAGATATTCGTAGGAGTGAATGACTTCAGTTATAATAGCTCACCAACCATTGATGGAAATCGAAAAACACCATGTTAAGATTAGGAATAAGAAAAGACCTAGAAAAACAGAAGTTCAACAAATCACTCAAAGCCAAACAAATCGAAGCCAAACAAACATTAAAAACGGAGGCAATTGTTGATTCTGTTTTATTATTTTTGTCGATAAAAGATATTGGTAATGCTGGCAATGTGTGTTTTTTATGGTTTAAATTCACTCAGAGCCAATCATTTTGGTCTCAGTATAATAAATTACTCTCTCCAAACCCAAATTTTAATTGTCATAAATTCCAGCGTGTTGCCCTATTGATGAATCACTCGCCCAGCCGATTTTTTTGTAAGCTCAATCACGCTGTAATGGCTCGCTATCGCGAAAAAATGGAAAAAATCTTTAGCGACAATTTGCAGAGTGGCGCGACCATTGATTGGCGAATGCAAATGCAGCATTTTAAAAAGGCATTGCAACAGGAAAAATTTGTCCGTGCTTATCAGGAAAAATTAATCACCGATCAATTTCTGGCGGATCCTTATTTATTTAATTTCCTGACCGTCAGTGAAAATATGATTGGGCAAATGAAATTATTGCCGCACACTGTTGTTATCGGAGAAATTTTTGCCGGTTGCGCATTTGAATTGCTCCGGGATAAAGTCTTAAATCAAACCGATTTGCTTCGTGTTTGTGATATGCTGGAATATCCGCATATTGTTCATCTTTTTCGAAATGAGAAATTGGCGCGATTGGTTTTGATGTCAGAAAAATATTTTGAAATTTATAAGCAAATTTCGGAAAGCTCGCTTGATAACGTCGATGAAAAAAGTTTTCAAAGAATTGTAGAGAGCACCCAGGATGGCAATAGTCCGAGAGATGCGATTTCAATCATTCTTTCAGAATGCAAGTCGTTCGGAATAGAATGTTCCGTGATGTGAGCTATTGTTTCAAAAAAACCAAAGCAATCCCGAATCCAATCAAAAAGAGTCCCAATGCTTTTGAAATGTATTTTTCAATTTTGTTAAGGCCTAATAAAACTCTTGGATGCGATAACAGAACTGTCAAGCTGCAAAACCAGGCATTCACGATCACATACATTTCAACAATAAATAGAATTTCAAGAAAGCGTGGGGTGTCTGGTTTGATAATGAGAGTAAAAACAGCCAGAAAAAATAAACTGGCCTTAGGGTTCAGCACGTTGCATAAAAATCCTTGTCTAAAAGCAGTCAAATCGCTCATCGCCGTTTTTTTAAAATGATCTGAACTGGGATCGTGGTTCTCGGCTGTATTCTTGGCAAATAAACATTTTATTCCGAGATAAAATAAATAAATCGCGCCGATATATTTAATAATATTAAAAATAACAATCGATTGGGAAATTACCAGGGCAAGACCCAGCGCGCAATAAGAAATATGAATCAAAACGGCATTGCCTATACCAAATGAAGTCATAATACCCGCCCGACGTGAGTGCAAAAGCGTGTTCTTGGTCACGAGTGCAAAATCAGGGCCGGGCAGCATGGCTGAAAATAACATCAAAAATCCAAGCGTAAAAAACTGCGTCATCATTTATTTATACCCATTCTGAATTCTGTTATTATCATTGGATTTCCTGATATTTCAATGTTTTTTTATAATCGTGGCGCAAATCCCGGAGCAAGAAAAGGTTCGGTACTCTTAATGAATTGCTGCAACCGTAGATACGCCGCTTTTGAATGCTCGAGCGCATCACCTTCTTGGATGTCATTCATCGTAACAAAAACTGCATTGTTAATAGAAAAGAACTGAATTGGCAGTCTTGCTTTTGCCGCTTCCTTGGTGAGAAACGCTTGCATTGTTTGCGCGATTTCATTAGTAGCAAGTTTCATTCCATATCCATTCTGATGGTGCCAATACATGGGATTTTGTTTCAAATAATGCATAAATAATTTTTCATTAAAATGTTCTTTTTTCTCAGGTTGCTGATATTGGATAGAGATAATTCGCTTGCCAAATAAATTGTGTGGGAAGCCTGGTTTCTTTTTTTTGGGAGCAGTCTGTGTTTCAAGTTGGTCATCCAAAATTTCTCCCAGTTTTCGTTTTTGACCGGATATCTGTTTACCATTTCCAACAGGTTGAAAGAGTTGGTTGCGGTTCCTTTCTCTTTTTCTAGTTTTTTTGGACGCCGCAAGTTCCATCGGAGTTTGATCTTGCATTGTCTTTTCTTCCATTGGAACAGGAGCAACAGCAACAGCAGGGAGTTCCGGAGTAGGTTCAGGAGGCTGAGGCAATTCTACGGCCGTTTCATCTTGAAGAGGTTGCGATTGTTGTACTTTTTTGCGGCGTTTCTTTCCTTTTTTCGGTTTTGTTATTAGAGTCTCGTTTTCCTCCATCGGGGCTGATTCTGATTGTGCTGTTTCTTTATCCTCAGGTACTGCATGAATACCCGTATAACCGCAAATTAAAAATTTCAACGGCTTATCTTTTTGGGGTGCCATCAGTTTTTCAGCGGCTTCCGCTAGCGATTTATCTTCTCTATCACCCAATTTTCTTTTTATTTTGAATTCTTCGATTTCTTCTTGCGGAAATTGTTCTGGATAAATTTTTAAAAAATCATTTGGTGCTTGAAAAGCAGGGACAGCGCCTGCCTCATGTGCGAGTAAAGCAAAATGGTTGTTTGTATACCTGGTGATTAGTTTTACTCCTGAGACCCCTTTTTTCTTTACGGTGCGAGTATGACCGTCTCCTTTTTTTCTCACTTTACCGCCAATTAGTCGGGAGTTCACATTGGAAACTATATCGAGCGCTTTTTTGGGGTAATAAAATACAAATAATTCAAGTCTAGGACTCCAATGGAGACGATCCAGGTAAGGTAAACCCGGATAACAAAATCCTGTATTAGCCGCCATTTCGGCTAGGGTTTTCTTGGCTGGAATGACTGGAGCATTACCTGAATTAGAAGCATCTTTTGCATCCGACGCTTGTTTATCTTGTTCACGACCGTTCATGATTATAGTTCTCTCTATTACTCGTTTTGTGTGTCCAGTATAGTACAATATATGGGCATCCACTGGAAGGATTAGTTCAAAAAATCATTTACATAACAATTTATGATCAAAGATTTATAAAGAATGGACACCTGTATAACTTATTGTAAATAAATAATAAAATTACCTTAAGCTAAATTGGCTATAATAAAAAAATAAGCTGTTAAAACAACAATCTTGGAGCACTATGGCTGAATCAACAGAAGTTGCCACAATCATTAAACCCACCTTTGCGTGCGATGATCCTAGCACTATTCCAAAAGAATTATTCCGTGATTTCGCGGTAAAAAATGATTTGATCGAAAAAATTGAATTCGCTAAAGAAGAAACTCAAAAAAAAGAAGCTGAACAACAAAAACAATTCGATCAAATGAAATTTGATGAAACGCAATTTTATAATAAAAAAGACTACGACAAAAAAGAAGAAGAGAAAAAAGAATTTTTTAATGCATTGCAGGTGATTGCGGATACGGAAGCTGCTGAAGCTAAACAAATGATGCTTAACATGATCGCCGAGCTTAGAGAAAAAATTCAGGAACAATCGGATAGATTAAAAGAAGCCGCTAATCAACAGGCGGGTCCCGCTGACCCTAACCAACCCAAACAGGCTATCCCAGAAGAACGTCAAAGAACGCTGGCAACCGCTGCAACCAGGCTTGATATTCTTGCCAAAGAACTGGATGCGCTCGAAAAAGAAGGCGAGGAGATCAATACTCAATTAAAAACAGAAAAGAAAACACACGGTTCCCTCTGGCGAGATGCGTTAAGCAAAGCAAAAAGCGCCTTTCTCGATGCAACGGATTCAAATTGGGAAGATGTTTTCAAAGCCATGGCCACAAAACTGGGGATAATCAACAAAGAGGGCGTAGTAACGAATGAAGCCGAAAAACGAAAACTTGAAGTTGGCATTATTAATCTTAATCAGGAAGTAGCGGAATCTCTAAGTTCAAGAGCGTCTGTTCCTGATATGGTTGCTAGACGACAGGCCGATTGGAACGCTGCTTACCTATTTGAAGTTCAAAGACGTACTAAAGAACAAGAAGTTTTAGGACCCGTCGATATGAAAAAAATTCAGAAAGAATCCAGTGATGTAATGGCAAGTGAAGCAGTCAGAAGTCACGGCCTCATGGCAGAACTGCAAGCCGCAGGCAAAGCTTTTCAATTGAATAAATCGCGTGCTTATACTGCAAAAGGCGAAATTCGTCCGGATCTGGGGATTGTTCCAAAAGATAAAAGCGATAGTCCTAAAATGGGAGGGGTGATTCAAAGCGGTATTGCCTATGCTGAAAGTGGAGCCATGAAAGCTTACAAAGAATCGCTCTATACTAAAAAAGGAAAAAATGAAAAGGGAGAAACAGTCACTCTCCCTTCAGAAGCCGCTCAATCTGCGAAAAAAATCATTGGTCTTGAATTTAAGAAAGTCGATAATGCGGTAGCAATCGCTCAAGTAAAACAAAAAATGGATGAAGTAAGGCAAGAAGTGTCTCCAGGGGAAAAACCAAAAGAATCACCCTCAGCCTGGAGTCGATTTGTGAATGCCGTCAAAGATCTTGCCTCCCGCATCACGAGCTCAAAAAAAGAAGCAGCAGAATTAGGCGCAAAATCAGGAGGGCCCAGCCCAAGTCCAAATCCAAATCGGCAAGGATGATGCCAAAGAGTTGTCATTGCGAGCAGCGTTTTTGCTGCGAAGCAATCTCCAGAAGATTGCTTCGGCCTAAAAAACAGGCCTCGCAATGACGAAAAATGGCTGAATTAAACAGACAAAGTAGAATCCTTTTTCTGCTCAATTTGCACTGAGTTAGTTTCTTCTCCTGATTTGGTTCGACACTGACTAAACCAAGAATAAGCGGAAGTGCAAAGTGTTTTTACTCCCGAAGAAAATTTACCGACGATCTTTTTCGTACCGACAGCTGTATTTTTGGTTCCCTCAAATAAGTGCGAAAAAATATTAGAACACGCCCCTGCAACATAAAGCGGCGCATTTAATATTAATAATGTATTCGCAACATTAGTATCAGCACCAAAAGGCAAAGAAAATGCCGCAGCCGGCGTCGTCTGATTAAAATAAATAAACGTACCCGTTAAGACCGTCCCAAAAATGGCCCCAGTGACATGTCCTGCGTTTTTTGCACTAAGTTCTTTTTTTAAAATTGCATCAATCGCTGAACCCAAATTAGAATAATAATTTGCGAATGTGCCAATAATAAAAATGGGCGCTGAAAATTGATAAAAACCTAAGGGCAAACAAGCCGCGAGTGTTTTTCCAATAAAGGGAATCGATGTAATATTCTCTGTTGATAGATGAACTGCAGCCAGCACTGCATAAGGCACACCGACTAGAATACCAAGTCCCTGTAACATGTCTTTATAAGATTGATTACGTGATTGACTCATAGCTCACCTCTGATTGTTAATTTTTAAACTTGAAATCAGAAGTAGTAGAGTTTTTGCAGATCGCTTATGTGTCTACATGCTTCTTTTTTCAAGAAGTTAGGTAGACATCATTAGCCTTGGAGGCGGTTAAAAGAGGAATGTCATCTCTTGTACGAAAACCATTATATCAAAAAAAATCTTAAGAAAGTCTTAAATATAAAGCTTTCAGGCCGAAGGCCGATAGAGAATAGCCCAGGCTAAGGGCGCGTTTTTGGCGCCCGTAGGCCTGGGTATGAATGATTAACCAAAAAAGTAAGCGCTGGAAGCGCGTAACATAAAAACTAGACAAGGACGAGGAGCAGGAAATGGCAGAGATTGGCTTAAGGTTATATCAATCGGTTTTACACTTGATTTTACACATTGCAATGTGTAAAATAAAATAATAGGAGGATCGAGATATGGCCACTAATTTAGCTATTAATGATAATTTAATAAACGAAGCCGTTGCCGTTGGGCATCATCATACCAAAAAAGAAGCAGTCACTACGGCTTTAAAAGAATATATTCAACGTCACAAACAGCAACAACTAATTGAATTATTTGGAAAAATTGATTATAAATCGGATTATAACTATAAACAACATCGTGAAAAATAATAATGAAAGTCATTGTAGATACCTGCATCTGGTCTTTGGCATTGCGCCGAACCAATCCCCAAAATAATGATGTAACAGAACATCTAATTAATCTCATCAATGATTTTCGAGTGCAAATGATTGGCCCAATCCGTCAAGAAATACTTTCCGGTATTTCATCATCTGATCAATTTACAACATTAAAAACCCAACTAGCAGCCTTTCCCGATTTACCCATCGATTCCAAAGACTATGAACAAGCCGCTTCTTTTTTTAATCTCTGTCGAAAAAGGGGCATTCAAGGATCGCATACAGATTTTTTAATTTGCGCACTTGCAGCTAATTACAAAATGTTAATTTTTACATCAGATAAAGATTTCAATCGATATGAAAAAATTTTACCAATAAAATTTTTTACTTATTAAGAGCTAGTTTGTTTGGGTTAACAATTACAATCCACAACATTTTTTAAATTTTTTCTGACTCCCACAAGGACACAAATCATTCCGCCCAATTTTAGGCGTCTCACCATCCACATAATACCAACGATCATTTACCAGCAAAAATTCACTTTTTTCATGGAGTATTTGATTCTTCCCATTGTCAGAATAATAAACCATAAATTCAACGAAACCATGCGGTGGTTCAACTGAAGCATTCAAAACTTTTAATTTTTGCCATTCCACACTTTTCGCCCATTTTTCTGCATTTTCTTTATCAAAATTTTCTAATGGAACGCCTTGCATCGTGCGAGCGATATAATCCATATTGGCAAGCGAATAAGCGGTATACCGAGAACGCATCAGTTTTTCAGGCGTTTCAGGTAAGGAATCACCTCTAATAAAGGGTTCGCAGCAATCAGCAAAATTCTTTCCGGAGGAGCAGGGGCATAGTTTCATAATTTTATAATCAGTCTGAATTTTGCCAATTATAAGCCTAAACGAGACGAAATCCCTATATCTATCCTTGACTGATCAAAATATATCCATTAAAATTATGGCCTAAAATTACAAAACGAGGCAAATTGTGTCACTTATTCGCGCACGCAAGGGTAAAAACTATCCAACTTTATCGATAGAAACACCCGAGAGACAAGTTAAAAAAAAATCCAACGGCGATGTTGATCTACACATTCAGCAATTAATCTGTTGCATTGATGCAGGGAATATTGATCGTTTCAATGCGCTTATCGTCCAAAATCAAGCTTTATCAATGATATATACTGTACTTGAGAGAATCCATAAAGCATTACAGCGTCTTCCGATGGAATTAGCCCAGCCTTTTCTGGATAGTTTTTCAAAATTATATGATTTAACTAGGCCTACCCCGGGAGAAGTTTGCTATTTAGCTATTGAGTTTCATCAGACTGGGGTACTTAATGATGTTCTCAAAACCATCAATGTCAAACAATCTCTGCACGCTGGAATGCCAGCATTGACTATTGCAGCTGCCTGTGGGTTTGTGGATACGGCGCAAACCTTAATAAAGGCAGGTGCATCAGTCAATCAATCCGATGGGGATAAAATAACCCCGCTCCACTATGCGGTAAGTCAAAGGCACTTGCCAATGGTCGAACTATTGCTGACAACTCCCGGAATTGATGTGAATGTGGCAGCTAAGAGTGGCAATACACCATTGGTCGAAGCAATCAATGCACAAGAATATGAGATAGTAGATCGATTGCTCGAAGCAAAAGCGGATGTTGACCAAGGTAATACAGAGATGCTTACACCTCTTGCCCTCGCATCCGAAAGAAATTCCACTTTTATTCTAAGAACATTGCTCCAAAGGGGCGCTGATCCCTATCGCGAAATCGGGGTCAATAAAATTACCATTATGCAGCATATAGAAGATGAAGGCTCTGATGTAATCAAAAGAGAGGTGGGTAAATTTTCTGATAATATGTTTTCGTTGTTGAACGCCCATCTTTCGATGTTACCTCGAGGGGTAAAAAAATTGATTGGTCATTATGTCATCTCGCCACCTGAAGTTGCAAATCTAGGAAATAATTTGCGACCACAAAGACGCAGAAACTCCTTTTAATTTAAATGAGTATGCAAAATAAGTCCTTGACCTAATTTTCACCATTCGCTATATTTTTTTATCTTTTCATAAGGGACTCTTCTGTGAGCAGCACATTTTCATTATTTAATTCGGTTTCCGGTTTTTTTTCTCAAGCCAAAACGGTTCTAAAAATCGATGAGTTACCGCAAAAAATAGCAACGGCTCGTCACTATCTGAAAGGTGTCGGAGATGCCGCGAAATTTTATGGCGATAAATTGTTGACCGAGATGCATCATGTGGGAACGCGCGTTTATTCCAAAATGCCAGTACGAGTGACGGGCGAAAAATATCCTACAGTCCCCAAAATAGATGGCAATCGTATTTTCGGTGAATTGTTTGATGTGCTGGAACATGGAACGGGGCCTGTAGTGGATCGCGCAGCAGGAAAAGCAGGAACGGCGGGTCTTAGTTATTTTTGGGTAAAAACCTCTCTCACTGATAGTAAGCTAGTCCTCATGGTGAAAGATCCTGCGATTGTGAAACAAATTTTGATTGATGGGGTTGATTACACTGCAGGTTATGATGTTACGCAATCTTTTCGTCAAGTAATCGGTGAATCGTTAATGGATCATCCAGTTGATTCACCCGAATGGAAAAAATCCCGCGATAATTATAATTATTTGTTGCACCGACATCTTCGCGATTCCGAGCGCACCGAAGCAATCGTTGCAGAGTATGTTCAGAAAGCTGCAAAAACCGGCGAATATTTTAAAGCGAAAGATTTTGCTATGTGTGTTGCCATGGATGCAATTGGCAAAGCAAAACTCGGATTTGCCAATTTTGATGATGCAATCAAACGGCGAATTACACCGATTATAGAAAAATCCATGGATGTGCTTTCTGATCCCGCGAATCTTTTACCTGCATTTGGTAAGGTAAAACGTTTTTTTTCAGCTAAAAAAACAGAAGACAAAAGCCCGCTCGCTGGAAAATCTGTAAAGGAATTAATAAAATTAGGCCGAGAAGAAACATTAAAAATATTAAGAGCTAACGAAGACCATATTTTAAATACTGAAAATGCAATCAGTAAAACCTTGGCTGACGAAGAAATTGAGCGACATAGAAAAAAACAACAAGGAAATGAACCAGAAGAAAAAGCTGGAATGGATTTTCACGAAGAACAAAGAAGGCGCATTTACGATGCCGACATCGTCAATGAAGTCATCCAAATATTCGCATTGGGTCATGAAACCACTGAAAAATTAATTGGATTCGCATTATTGGTCTTAGGCGAATATCCTGAAATTCAGGATGAATTGCATCGGAAGAAAGGCACACCGGAAGGTGATATTCTCGCTGAAGCGGTTATTTTAGAAGTATTACGTTTATATCCGCCAGTGCCAGATATGAAAGATGAAATTGTTGATCCTAGCACTCAAGTAAAACCAAAACCGGGGCTTCCAAAAAAATTGACCGTGAATTTTGGTCCCGGTCAAAAACAATCAGTGCAATTAACTCCGGGCGATCTCGTGGTAGTTTCACAATGGGTCATGCATCGCAATGAAGAAGTGTATCCTAATGCGCAAAAATTTGATCCAAAACGTTGGATTGTGGATCCAGATCAATATCAAGCGGGTAGAGAAATTCATCATCATCGTTACGGCAAAGGCAAAGTGTTAAAAGTCGAAACCGAAAGTAAAGATAAAACACAGCGAGTTGAAGTGCAATTTGGTAACAAAACACTTTGGTTAAACTTAGGTGAAATCATTCGTCCTGATTCTTCGAAATTTTTCCCCTTTGGTTTTGGCAGACGTCTTTGTCCTGGCAATATTTTTGCGATGGATGAAGCAAAACAAGTTGTTAAAGCAGTTTCAGATCAATATGTCATAAAAATAAAAGGCGGCCGAGTGGAACGCCAACATTCATCTGCAGAAGACAGAGATAAAAAACAGGATGTGCGCGAAACGCCTTTTCCCGTTCACCGAGGATTTAATTTGCATTTAACGGTTGATCCGGAAATTTGTTTTGAAAAACGTGCTTTAGAAAAAGTAGCTGAATGCAACAGTGCATCGCAATCTGAACTGGTTCGTGACGATGAACGTTCTCTCAGATTAGCTTAAAATAGGCGAGTCAAAGGATGTCTAGATCATCCTTCGAGCTCGCTTATTTTTTATTTTCCATCATACTGCTGTTGCTCCATAACCACCGGGCCCATTCGTAGTTACAACAGGGGCATTATCTGCCAGCGGTTGTAATTCAACATTTTGATTCCAGGCGTTATAAGCCCTTCTTCCGAAGTAACCAACAACACCCGCGCCCACAGCACACGCTGCTGCAACTGCGACGATGGTGCCTACCGCCCATCCGGGTACATCTGGACACGGAATTTCAACCTTTGGCTCTTCCGTAGCGTTGTAGCATTTGGCCGGTGTCGGTGTCGGCGTGGGTGGGTTATACGCTACATTTTGTGGATTAATTAATTCCAACGTAGCATTCGCCGCCTCACATAAATTCAATGTAGCAGCACCTAACAATAACAAAATTTTTGGCGTAGCCATAACACATCTCCTCTTAAAAAATAAGATAAATAAATTTAAATAAAATTTAAAATTTGAAACAAAAAATGGTTGCGTGAACTCTCGCCAGAGATAGTATGATCGCTGCTAGTGGACTAGCAGCGAAACATACTCATAATAAAATGAAGACGATAGGAGAGTGAAAAAAGTTGAGCGCAACTCAAGAGCGAAGCAGGCGCTTCGATCTTTTGAGCTATGAGTTGCGTCGTGGTTAACATTTTTTAACACCAGTAAAAAAATTTAATTGACTTATCGAGCGTATCAAATAAACCTTAAGGAAATCTTAAGAGAAATGCATCTTGCGCTTCAAAATATTCATCCCTATAATCAAGGCTCTATGTTAATAAGCGTCTCAAAAAGGAATCCGATGCTATGAAAAAAACTTCCAAGCAAGTCATTTCAACCCTGTTATTTTTTATTTTTACCCTATTCTCAATTACCCTTTTTGCCGACGAGGCTGCTATGAAAAATAAGCAAATTGGCGATGCTTTTTTAAAAGCAAATAAAACCAAACCTGGCGTTGTGACATTGCCGGATGGTTTGCAATATAAAGTTATCAAGCAGGGTACAGGTCCAACACCTGCTGCGACGGATGTTGTGAGCGTGCAATATGCCGGCAAATTAATTAATGGTACGGAATTTGATAGTTCTTACAAACGCGGTCAACCCGCTTCTTTTCCAGTGACTGCTGTGATTCCAGGTTGGGTGGAAGCATTGCAGCTTATGAAAGTTGGTTCAGTATGGGAACTTTATGTGCCCGCTTCATTAGCTTATGGTGAGCAAGGCGCTCCGCCAACGATTGGGCCGAATGAGACGTTGATTTTTAAAGTGGAATTGTTGGGGATTAATCGATAAATTGTCCCGTCGTCCCGCGGCTGATCCGCGGGACCCAATTCGGAGACCCCGTTCTCTGGATCCCGTGAACTAGCCGCGCGACGACGATGTCACCCCTCCTCAAAAAAAGATGATAAACTAGTCTTTTATCACCCATGGCACGTGAATGAAACTTGCAAAACCTCTTTCCACATATCGTTTTTTGCTTTTTTTATTAGCACTGTGTTTGCATATACTGATTTTTCTGACCTTTGCCGCCAATATTGTTTTTTTACCGCCTTATATACCGGATAAAAAATCGCCGTCGTTGGAAATCCCAGCTTATGCCTATCAGGAAAGTAATCCTGCGACGTTTGAACCACCCGCCCCAGAAAAAAATGAAGAGGTTTCCAAGTTAGGAATTAAAAAATCCGTCAAAAAAGAGGTAAAACATCTCACTCAATTATTGCCGACCAATCTATCAAAACCCGAAGACCCCGTGCATCTGATCGGCGAAGACCATGAACCGCGACCGCTCCTAACACTGTTAGGCAAAGCGCTCACCAAACATTTATTGTATCCAAAAGCCGCCATTGATTTTAACGTGCGAGGCATTTCAGTGATCGGTTTTGTCGTGCACCCAGATGGTCAGGTAACGGATGTGCAACTCGTCAAATCCAGTGGAACAGAAGTCTTAGATAACGAAGCGGTTGCTGCCGCAAGCGCCATTTCACCGGTTAATAACGTAGGACAATATTTAAAAGAACCGCGATATATGGTGATCGGAATTATTTTTGGATAATAAAAAAAAGAGGGGCACGAAGCCCCTCTTTTTAGCTTTTTATTACGGTTGTGCAATGATCATGCTGTCAACAACTAAACCTGTGCCACACGTATTTCGGGCAATTTCATCTGCCAAATAACGTTGCATAGGGGTGCCAACGCGACCACTTAAGCAAACACGATGACCATGAGCTGTTACACGAATAGCGGTATCACCGATCGACAAATTGTTACGGAGATTATGGACGACTCGGCATGCTAATTTGCCATCTGTCACGCAACGACCGCAACGAACACCGCCACGGCTGCATTTATTGCAAAAGGAGCTGACGGGTTTGTAGCAGCTTGATTCTTGATAGCAAGTTTTGTGACAACAGCTAAAAGCTGAACCTGAAGCTAACATCAGTGGCATAGCAACTGATATTGAAGCTAACACGATTAATAATTTTTTCAACATAAGTATTCCTCCTCGAGGTTTTTTTACATTTACGATATTTATTATAAAGGATTTAAATTCGCGTAAAAAAAAGAATCACATCGTTTGTAACTTGCTGATTACTTTTGAAATAAAAACCAGTTTTGAAAATTTTTTTTGAAGAATCATGCAACTGCAGAAAAAAAGATTTTGATTAATAATTATACACATGCGATAGTAGCGGTTGAATTTTTTATCACTGAAAAAGAAAAAGACCAATCAAAATGATTAGCCTTTTTGTGATGCAGATAATTAGCGAACAGCGCGCCAGGTACCATCCGATTGTAAGCATGCGATACCATTGGTGGTCTCTGTTTTGCCGCCCATCACAGCAGTCGTATGATAACGACGGCAGTTTGGGTTGCCATTGACGGTCATCATCTTACTGGTTGGGACCATGGTGTAGGTTCCGCCACTTCTGGAGTTTTTCCATGTTGTCGGATGGTTGACCGGTTTATTCATCGCGCCATACATTTGGGTGTTATCCGAGCTATCCATTCTGCTGCCGATATAACCACCAATTAATGCACCTGCAACGATCCCTGCGCCAATTGCCACCGCTTGACCCGTGCCAGCACCAACAAGGCTACCAGCTAAGCCGCCCACTGCGCCGCCTGTTACAGCTCCGACCGCGGTATTTTGATTACGTGTATTAGTGGAGCAGGACACCAAAGAAATACTGAGAACAAGAACAAGGCAATTTACCAAAAAATTTTTCATGTTTACGGCTCCGTGTAGAGTTGTCTAGACAGTTCATTTTAAAGCTGGGGTTTATTTTTGTCTATTCAGGGATATCGGTAACTAGATCATAATTATTCCCGACATCAGTATTTTGTATTCTATTTGAACTATATTATCCCATTTAAAAAACATAACTTATTGAAAAATATACTTTTTTAATCAAAAAAATAAATTGTATATCTCAGCTATAATAGAATTAAGAAACTCATTTAAAACCAAAAGGTTGATGTGAGGACTTATGTTAACAATGCAACAATTGACAAAAGCAAAATCGGTTTTAACTCAAGGAAGTGAAGAAGCAAAAAGAAAAATGTCTGCTCCCTCACATGAGACAGGTCGAGTCTTTAATGCTTTCCCACCGTTAGTCGATGAAAAAAATTGGCAGGAATTATCTAGTCTTGTCACAGAACTTTATGCTTTGATCGCAACAAAAATTGGTAAAGAAACAGGGGATTTACAACAAGAAGGAGATTATTTTCAAAAACTGAGCGAAATGGAAGATATGTCTAAAGCACCTGAAATGCAAAAGGCTCGTGAAATAGTAGAAAAAATTGCAAAGATTGGAGTTGCCTCTTTAGTGGATCCAAAAACAGGTGGCTGCAAAAAAGAAGTAATTGAAATGTTAGGGATAAAGAGCACGATAAGTCCTGCTGAATTATTAAGTTCTTATATGGACAATGTAATGGGACCGCTGGGTGATGCAGGCTCTGTGCTTCGTTCAAAAGAACATCAAGTTGCAAAACGAGCTGTCAAAAAAATACTTACATTTGCATATGAAGGAACAAAACATGGATCAGGCATTCCTGAACTTTTTTGTCGAGAACAGGTACGTCAATATCTAAATGAAAATGATAACTTGTTTGTGAGACAACAAACTCCCGAAACTATTAAAAAACTAGTCATAGAAGATTTAGAAACATCAGAAAAAAAAGAAGAAAGTGATGCCAGATTACAGTTTTGGTTTGAGTTGGCAACTAAATTGGGAAAGGAGGGTTTAGAGTTTCAGGCAAACGCTATTAGAGAAGGAATGGGTCACTATAATGAAGTTCAAAAACGAAATGATTCTTGTCGATTGCGAGTAGAATTAAAAGAGGTAAAAGACATTCCGGCCATCATAGATAATGATTTAAAAGAATTAAAAGAGGATGAGCTCAACACTCGACTGAAATTTTGGCAGAAACTAGATTCAGAATTAAGCGCCAACAAGCAGTATGACAAAGCAGCAGCAATTCAAGCGAAATTGAAACAACTCAATGAACCAAAAAAACAAACTTTATCGAACAGCACCTTGAAAGTTCGGAAAATGATACCGCAAGAAGAAGTGAAGGTATCACTTACTCCAGAATTTACAGTGGAACAAATGACTACAGCTAGAAAAGTCATTGATCAAGCGATTGTTAATGGGAAAGAAAAACTAGCTGATGCGAAATATCAGGGCTTAAAATGCAGAATTTTAGATGATTTGCCACCTCTCATGGATCAACAAAAATTTAAAGAATTTTCAGATCTGTTTGACCAAATTGGGAAAGTAATTCCTCAGGGTAATTCCGGTAAATTTGATTTTCAAGAATACAGTACCCGTTTAATTGAAATGAAAGCGGATGATAAAGTCAAACTTCCAGAATACAAACAAGCACAACAATTAATTGATAAAGCGATTGAATTTGGTTGTGAATCGTTGATCAACCCTGTAACCGGAAAAGTGAAAAAAGAGGTTGCTGAGTTATTTGATGCGAAACCGGAACAAATTGATACTAGAGCTATTCTAAATTCTTTTCTGGCAAATATTGTTGGAAGTGTTGGTAGAGATGCAGCATTAAAAGGTGAAGTTGGTTTAGCTAGCATGAAATTAGTTACGGAAATGATGGGAAGTATGACGCTCGATACGGCTGAATCTCAGGCAAAAGCACAAAAGTATTATGATAAAAAGCTGACTGACTTTCTTGATAAACATAAAGAACAAAATATAACTGTACTCAAGCAGGATTTCGATCAATGGTTAAAACAAAGCAATAGAACCCCAGCTGATATTATTGCAAGGGTAAAAGCTGATGTAGAACAAACTCAAGGTTCTGATATCGGATTTGCAAGAAAAGTCGATGCATGGAACAAAGTTAGGAATGTATATAGTGTTGGAGTGGGCAAAGAAACAGAGCCTATTGCGAGGGCGATCGCAGATGGACTTCGTGCAGCAGCAGGAGCGCATCGGCTCACCGTGACAAGAACGCCGTCACCTGATTCGAAAGCAGGGATAGCTAAAACATCGGGTGCGACTGCTGGTGATCGTTCGCAGACACCTTCACCCAATCCAGAAGGTCAAGACAAGAGTGGTAAGCGCACACCATCGCCATTTCGCCGCGATACATGATAATCGTCCCGCGGACAAGCCGCGGGACGACGTTAGGGAAGTTAGGAAATAAACGGCTTCTCAAACAACTGATATTTCAAATTCCCCATCGCAGAAAATAATTTACTCCCCAACGATTTTTTCGGCTGATAGCAAACTTCATAAACATTCGCAATTTTACTTTGCGCCATCAAATAATCATCGCTAGTCATGAGCTCGTCCACTAATTTTAAATCCAACGCTTGCGCGCCTAGCCAATGTTCGCCGGTAGCAACTTTATCGATATCCAACTGGGGTCGGTGAGTTTTAATCACGCCTTTGAATTGATCATGAATATCTTCGATTTCTTCTTGCAATTTTTCACGGCCTGCTTCGGTGTTTTGACCAAATAAGGTGAGCGTCCGTTTGAAATTGCCTGCCGTCAATTGTTCAAAATCGATGTGCTTATCTTTTAAATATCGATGAAAATTAGGTAACTGAACAATAACGCCAATCGAACCAATGATCGCAAAGGGCGCCGCTAAAATTTTATTTGCAACACTTGCCATGAGATAACCACCGCTCGCAGCAATTTTATCAACGGTAACGGTCAGCATAATATTGTGATTACGTAAACGTTGTAACTGCGCTGCGGCCAATCCATAGGCATGCACCATGCCGCCGGCGCTATCTAATCGCACCACCACTTCATCTTCCGTGGTTGCTGCACTCACAATCGCATCCACTTCATTGCGTAATCCGCAAACGGCAGAGGCTTTCATGTCGCCATTAAAAGTTAATACAAACACTTTTTTCTGCTTTTCATGTTCGGCTAACTCTTTTTTCGCTTTGTCAGATAATTTTTTTTCTTTCAAAAATTTCTTAAGTTGCTTTTTCGTCAAAATTTCATTCATGACAAATTCAGTCAATTCTGAATATTTTTCATTGAGATTTTTAATTGATACTCGTCCGGTCACTTTTTCTTTACCGCGTGAAAAAAGGGCGAGTATGCCTGCGACAAGCAGCAAAATCATGATTAATAAAATCAGCGCTTTTGAAGAAAAGACGACCAACTGCAGTGTAATATCCGACAGCATTTACTATTCCTTTGGTTTGATTAATAACATGGTTTCATTGCGAACGTGACGTTTGTGATTGTTGATGACGGTGATTTCTTTGACCTGATCATTATCCGTTGTTTTCGGCATGACTAAATTGACATTGAGATTCACATCATTCGGTTTATGTTGAAATAACCAGTTAAAAGTGCGCGGTACCATTTCAACGGTCCCCACCCATAACGGTTTATTGCTATTCGCAATGGTAATATTCGATTCCCATAATCGCAGTACAATTAATTTTTTGTTGCCGCTCTGCTGTTTAATCAGGACTAATACGGGATTTTTATCAAGATAAAGCGGTGAAACCAACGGCAAGTGTTCAGCGCTATCAATATCACTAATGCGACGTAAGACCGAGACCCAATCTTGGCTGGGCGGAATTTCCCAACCATTTTTTAATAATAATTGTTGAATGGTATCCAGATTGCCTATCCATTGAATATTCAATACTTGCGTTTCTAATCCAAAACGGTTTAATCGATACATCGGCACTTTATTGCCGAGATGGTTCCACCAGGTTTGTTGGGTGATGGTGTAAACGGGCCAATCAATTTGCTGATAACGTGCTGTTAATTTTTGCGAATTATGCCATGAAAAAATAGAATAAATAATCAATAAGGATATGATGAAGGTATAAAATAATCCGGACGGCGGAATATTTTTTTCTGATTTTCGGTTGTAGGAAATCACAATAATCATGAGAATCGCGGCACCCAATAAAACGCCGCCGATCACATCGGTAAACCAGTGCGCATTGAGATAAATCCGAGAAATTCCAATTGCAGCAACTAACAAGCCAGCTAAAAAATACAAGCTGCGATAAAAACGGTGGCCTAAGGCTTTTACAAAAAGCAGAATAAAACCGAGATAAAAAACCATGCCATTTATCGTGTGACCGCTCGGAAACGAAGGGCTGGTTGGGGGCACTGCAATGCCGAAGGGTCGCGCTGAATTAATAGAATGTTTGAAAAATTCAGCCAAAATCACCGTGAGAATCATTAATGCTAAAATATGCACTGCCGTATGAAAGCGTTTTTTCCAGGCTAACCAAAGGAACACAACGCAAGCAACGGGAACAATAACCGCGGTTTCGCCCAAAAAGGTAATGTGTAACATTATCACATCACCCACCGGTGTTCGGATGCTTCTAAAGAAATGCAGAAAAACTTGGTTAATAAAAATCGCGTCTGAACCGACTGCGCGCACGTAAATCGCAAGATATACAAAAATAGCACTGATAATAATTAAATAGAAAGTGAGTGTCAGTTGCCCATACGTTTTTCTCGAATCATGGTGCTTTAAACCAGAGGTGATAGGTGAAAAAAATCGGGAAGAATGTAAATGTTTCCAGAGCGACGTCAATGATTGGTTTACTCGGTCGCTGATCAAAAAGAATAATTTATAAAGCGTCCAGATGCACAAAATGATAAACAACGTTATCAACAAGAACATGAGCAGCACATGTCCTGCAATATCCGGCGGTAATTCAAGCGATGCGGCACCTAGCGCAATTCCAGGCAACATATAAGCCGGTGCCCAGGCGATCGCAGAAGTGATATTCGAAATATAAAATCGCAGCGGCTTCATGCCTAACATTCCTGCAACCAGGGGTACTAATGCGCGAACCGGTCCTACAAATCGTCCGATAAAAACACTCATGGCACCGTATTTATGAAAAAATGCTTCGCCAGAAAGGAGAAAATTGGGATGTGTGCGGAAAGGCCAGATTTGATGCAGATTTTTTTTAAATTTATGCCCAATCCAATAACTAATGCCATCGCCAACGATTGCCCCTAAGATGGCCCACAGAATCGTGGACCACAAAGGCATGACGCCTGCGCCTGCCAGTGCGCCAATGGCTGTCATCATCACAGAACCCGGCACAATGGTCCCAATGATCGCGACCGATTCGGCGGCAGAAATAATAAATGTCGCAATTCCCGCGAGATGGGGATGAGCATTGATCCATTGAAGTATCGGCGAAATAATATCGTTCATACCGTCCTTTTTAAGCTACCTCTTCTCCTGCCGCCTGTTTGTCAGCATGATAAGACGATCTGACCAGTGGGCCGCTCGCAACATTTTTGAACCCAATTTCTTTGGCAAATTCGGCTAATGAAGCAAATTGTTCGGGTGTAATATAGCGCCCAACGGGCATATGAAATTTACTCGGTTGCAAATATTGTCCGAGTGTCAACATATCGACATCATGGGCACGCAAATCCAGTAAGGTTTGTTTAATTTCGTCATCCATTTCACCCAATCCCAACATCAAACCGGATTTGGTTGGAATAGTTGGAAAGCGCATTTTAAATTGCTGCAATAATTTTAATGAGTGCGCATAATCGGAACCGGGTCGTGCTTGTTTATACAAACGGGGAACGGTTTCGATATTGTGATTGAAAACATCCGGTAATTCGCGTGCCGTTTCATCGAGTGCAATGTCCATGCGACCACGATAATCAGGAACCAGTGTTTCAATCGTGATGGTCGGATTTTTTTCCCGAATCGCTTTAAGACAATTTACAAAGTGGCCGGCGCCGCCATCGCGTAAATCATCGCGATCGACTGACGTAATAACGACATAACGTAAACCCATTTGTGCAATGGTATTCGCAAGATTCATCGGCTCATTCACATCCAAAGGATCCGGTCGCCCATGCGCCACATCGCAAAAACTGCAGCGACGAGTGCATTTGTCACCCATGATCATGAAAGTCGCCGTGCCATGGCTAAAACATTCTGAGAGGTTAGGGCAGGAGGCTTCTTCGCAGACGGTAACTAATTTATTTTCGCGCAGGATTTTTTTTAAATTGGCAACAGCAGGGGTAGTTGGAATGCGGATGCGTATCCAATCCGGTTTTCGAAGCGGTGAAACGGTCGGTTCAATTTTAATGGGGATACGTGCTAATTTTTCCGCGCCGCGTTGTTTGGTATTCATAGTGCTCTTTTTGTTCCTACTTTTGAATGCCCGTATTATACCCCAGATTTTTGCTAAGATAATGGGTTAATTTCGGGATGACTTCTTTAAATTCAGCGGTATGACTGAGGTCGGACAATTGGGTCATTTTGAGTTTGGCATACCCGCAAGGATTAATTCTGGAAAAAGGTTCCAGATCCATTGCGATATTAAATGCCAATCCGTGATAGGAGCAACCGCGGCGAATGCGCAGACCAATCGAGCAGATTTTTGCCTGATCCACATAAATGCCCGGCGCATCGCGCCTTGCTTCTGCCTGAATTTGATAGTCCGACAGCACATCGATGACGGATTGTTCGAGCAGGGTGACTAATTGCCGAATATTAAATTTTTTGCGCTTAAGATCAATTAAAGTATATGCCACTAATTGACCTGGCCCGTGATAAGTCACTTGGCCGCCACGATCGACTTTGATCACAGGGATGTTTCCTGGATTTAAAAGATGTTCAGGCTTGCCATTTTGTCCCTGGGTGAAAACCGGTGGATGTTCAATCAGCCAAATTTCATCTGTCGTTTCTTCAGTGCGCGTATTAGTAAAATTCTGCATCTCGCGCCAGCAAGTTTCGTAATCGATTTTTTTTAATGGCCGAATGATAACAGTATTTTTCATATTGCCATCAAGACTAGCGAATTAGCGCTTAAGTCACGATAAATAGAATCTAGTTGTTCCCGACTGGTAGCATTGATCGTGACAGTGATCGCAAGATATTTGTTGTCCTTGCTAGGACGAGTACGAAAGGCATCTTCTCGTAAATCCGTGACATGATTGCGAATAATCGTCATGACGGCCACTTCAAATTCGTTGGATGCGACACCAAAGACTTTGATGACAAATTCACAAGGAAAAGTCAGGACGGGTTGGTTAGTGCCAGCATCAGCCATTGTTCACTTTCTCGGTGGATTTAGTAAATAATTTATGAAAACCGTAGTTAACGGAATCAGCCAAATTCGCAAAAAATCCCCCTTTGGCATTATCAGCCATAGCAACTAAGGGTTTTTCCATCAACACTTGATTGTTGAGGGTTACTCTGAGTGTTCCAATGGTTTGACCTTTTGTAATCGGTGCTTTGACCGGTTCATTTAAATTAATCTCAGCGTGAATATTTTTGTATTGTCCGGCTGGCATCGTGACATAAAGATCATCATCCAATCCGATGGCGGATTGTTTGTTTTGTCCCTTCCAGACGCGGACTTCAGTCAGTGCCGTACGGCCGTTGTAAAGTTTATGGGTTTCAAAGAATCGATAACCAAAAGTCAGTAATCGAATGGATTCTTCGGTGCGGACTAAATCACTGGGTGAGCCCATCACCACGCTAACTAAGCGTGTGCCGTCTTTTAAGGCCGATGCCACCAAGCAATATCCCGCTTCATCGGTATGGCCGGTTTTTAAGCCGTCGGCATATTCATAACGCCACAATAAACGATTGCGATTGGGTTGGCGGATGCCGTTATAGGTCAGCCATTTTTCTGAATATAAGCGATAATCTTCGGGGAAATTTTTAATGATGGCTTGCGCGAGCAAGGCAAGATCGCGAGGTGTTGAATAATGGTTTGGATTGGGCAGGCCATTACTGTCTACGAAATGGCTGTTATTCATGCCAATCGATTTGGCGGCTGCATTCATCATGCTGGCAAAGGCGTCTTCTGTGCCTGCCAGGTATTCTGCCATGGCGACACTGGCGTCATTGCCGGAGGCCACCACAATGCCTTCTAATAAGTTGCGGACTGGCACTTCATCATTGACTTTCACGAACATGCGGGAGCCGCCGGTTTTCCAGGCTTTGCTGCTGATGCGGACTTTGTCATCCAGGTGGATAGTACCATTCCGAATGGCGCTGGAGATGACATACATTGTCATTAATTTGGTCAAACTGGCGGGAGCGAGTCGTTGGTCCGCGTTTTTTTCAGCCAAAATTTTGCCGCTATATGCGTCGATCAAAATATAACCTTTTGCGTCCAAGTTGGGAGCCGCCGGCGCCACAACAGCGGCTTGAGGTTGGGTAGGAATGGGAATTACTGTGTTCGATGTCGCCGCAAAAATCGAACTGCTTAATATTAATGCAGAACAGAAAGCGAATGTTTTGAATAATTGTTTACGCAGCATGGCCATATCCCTAGAGAATGCAAAATTTCTGAAAAGTGTAACATTCTGCGAACGACAGTTCAAATAAATGGAGAGACGCGAAAATGGATTTTTTTATGTAAATCAGTAATATTCTCTTGACTGAAACCATGAGATAAATTATATATCACTGGTAAAGTCAGGAAATGCCCCTTCTCTGGGGTAGGAAAAAAATCATGTCGACGGAGATCACGAAGCTGATTAATATTGAACAAATATTAATCTGGTTCCTGTTCTTTCGTGCGAGATGAACTGCGTACGAATAGACAAACAATAACAAATTTTAGTTTTTCAATTTTTAAGGAGTACCACAATGTCTTTTTATCGTTCAATGATTGCGGCTGTTGCTGCAATGGGTTTGGCTACGGTTGTTTTTGCAGCTGACGCGACTAACGCACCTGCGGCTAATGCACCAGCAGCTACCACCACAGCTGAAAACACCACAACAACTGCAACCACGGATGCGACTGATGCAAAAGTGAACATCAACACCGCAACCGCTAAAGACTTGATGAAAGTGAAAGGCATGACCAACGCAAGAGCGAAAGCAATTGTTAACTTCCGTAAAAAACATGGCGATTTCAAATCTCTTGATGACTTGAAACAAGTGAAAGGCTTCAAGAAAATGAACGACAAAAACATGAAAGATATGGAAGATCAATTAACCGTTTAATTGATATTTTAATAAAAAAAGGGCATGCAAATGCCCTTTTTTATTGAGGAGATGAAAATGATTGTTCCTGTGATTTTAGCGGGTGGAACTGGAAGTCGCTTATGGCCGTTGTCCCGTAGTGCCTATCCAAAACAACTTCTGCCGTTAGTCGGTGCGCACACGATGCTGCAAAACACCCTTCTGCGTGTTGAATCGCTTGCCAGAACCATTTCACCCATCGTCATTTGTAATCAGGAACATCGTTTTTTAGTAGCAGAACAATTACAAGAAATAGAAATCAATCAAGCGAATATTATTTTAGAACCCATGGGAAAAAACACCGCGCCGGCGGTTGCGATTGCTGCATTGCATGCGTTGAAAAATCAGGCGGATCCTATTTTGTTAGTTTTGCCGGCAGATCATATTATTCAAGATTCCAATCATTTTTTAGCAACGGTTGCAGATGCGACGCGTTTTGCTGAATCAGGAAAGCTTGTTACATTCGGTGTGAAGCCGACCAGTCCTGAAACAGGGTATGGATATATCAAAACCGATGGTCATCTGGTTGAAAAATTTATTGAGAAACCCGATTTAGCGACTGCGGAATCTTATGTCGCATCAGGCCAATATTATTGGAACAGCGGCATGTTTATGTTCCGTGCATCACGCTATCTCGAAGAATTAAAAAAATACGCACCGGATATTTTAGCCTCATGCGAAAAAACAGTAGCCGCAGAAACCCGCGATTTAGATTTCATTCGTTTGGATCCAAAACTTTTTGCAAATTGTCCGAGTATTTCTATCGATTATGCTGTGATGGAAAAAACAAACGATGCTGTGTTAATTCCGCTGACAGCAGATTGGAGTGATGTAGGCTCTTGGTCTGCATTGTGGGAAGTACAAACTGCGGATGATAAAGGCAACGTCACACAAGGTGATGTCGTGACAGAGCAAGTCACCAATTCTTATCTCCGTGCCGAAAGTCGTATGTTAGCGGTGGTGGGGGTAGAAGATCACATTGTGATTGAAACGGCTGACGCAGTGTTGGTCGCCCACAAAAACAATGCCCAAGCCGTGAAAAAAATGGTTGAAAAACTCAAAGATCAAAACCGTTCGGAAACCGATTTACATCGCCGTGTTTATCGTCCCTGGGGCAGTTATGAATCCATCGATAAATCCGACACGTTTCAAGTGAAGCGCATCACCGTGAAACCGGGCGCCAGTTTGTCACTGCAAATGCATCATCATCGTTCGGAACACTGGATTGTTGTGAAAGGCACAGCGACCGTCACGCGCGGTGAAGAAGTGTTTACGGTGAAACAAAATGAATCCACTTATATCCCGCTTGGCGTTAAACATCGACTGACCAATCACACTTCAGAAAATCTGGAATTAATCGAAGTCCAATCCGGCCATTATTTAGGTGAAGATGATATTGTCCGATTCGAAGATGTGTATGGGCGTACCGAGGCCCCCGTTTAATGCGTATTTCCATTGTTACGCCATCATTCAATCAAGGTAAATACATCGAACGCACTTTGTTGAGCGTGTTGTCCCAGTCGATTCCCGATTTGGAATACATTGTGATGGATGGCGGGAGTTCCGATGAAACAGTGGACATTTTAAAAAAATATTCGTCGCAATTAACTTTTATTTCTGAAAAAGATCGGGGTCAGGCGCACGCTGTGAACAAAGGCTTGCAAATGACGCGCGGTGAAATTATCGGTTGGCTCAATTCAGATGATATTTATTATCCGGACGCGTTAAAAACCGTTTTGGATTTCTTTGAAAAAAATCCTGAAATTGATATTGTCTACGGCAAAGCGAATCACATTGATCAAAATGATTTAGTTTTAGAAGCCTATCCGACGCAAAAATGGAATTTAAAAAAATTCAGACAAACTTGTTTTATCTCGCAGCCCGCTGTTTTTTTTCGTCGACGAGTGATCGAACAATATGGATTGTTAAATGAAGATTTAAATTTTTGCATGGATTATGAATATTGGCTGCGGACAGCGTTATATGGTGCACGATTTTTTTATCTAGAAAAAATCTTGGCAGGCTCTCGCCTCTATCCTGAAACAAAAACCTTGAGTGCTCCCATGCGAGCAAATCAAGAAGCGATGGAGATGTTAAAAGAAAAATTCGGAATGGTGCCTGCGCGATGGCTTTTGAATGAAGCGGTCATGAAAACGAGAGAAAAAACATCTTGCCGATTGCCGAATCCCCGTTACTTGATTCAAGTGCTAAAAAATATGTTCATTTCAGCAATTTACTGGAATGGCTTTTTCAAAGGATTACGTTCCTGTTTATTGCTACCATTCATTTAAAAGGTGTTTTTGGAAGCTCAAATCAAATGCCGCTGCACTTGATGATCCAGCGTCGCTATTAATTTGTTTCGCGTTCTTAAATTAATTTTTTCTTCCTGCCAGAGTTTAGCAAGCTCTGCCTTTTCAATTTCGATCACTTTAATTAAAAAAGATAAATCTTTTTTGAGTTCCGCCTGTTCGTCATGAATTTTTTTACCATCATGATCGGCAATTCTTGCTTCGAGATGTTTTTTTAATTCTTGATATTCACGAAAATGGGAAGAAATTTTTGCTAAAATTTCCTTGTTATTCTGAAATTTTTGAATTTGTCTTTCAAGCCAATTTAATGCCGCGACTACCATTTGTACTCTAGCTTGTAATTCGGTGAGATGCTCAGTATATCTTTCAGATTCGCCGATTTTATCAATCCCCATTTTTTTTATTAAAAAGGGCAGCGACAACCCTTGCAGAATCAGTGTCACAAAAATAATGCTAAAGACGATAAAAATTAGCAAATCTCTCGCATCGACACCATCAATTTTTAAGGCAAATACAGGAATAGCCAGTGCTGCTGCAAGTGAGATTCCGCCGCGAATTCCAGCCCATGAAATAATAAAAGGGTATTGCCATGGCGGATACGGATCTTTTTTCCGTAAATAGGGTAATAAAAATCGCGGTAAAAAAATCAATGCCCCATAAACCCAGATAAATCGGCCAACAACTACGGCAAATGTGACGGCAAAAACATACAGCAGCAAATTTGAAAGTGGAATCGATGAAATACGTGAAAGCGTCGATCGGAAATCTAAGCCAACTAATAAAAAGATAAGACTCTGAATGGCAAAAGCAAAAGTAGGCCAGATTGATAATGCAATTAAACGATATTCTGGTGTAAATCGCAGTGTGAATTTATTTCCAATCACAAATCCCGCCATGGCGGTCGCCAGAATTCCAGTACCGCCGAATTCGACAACGGGAAGATAGGCTACAAAGGGTGTAATGACGGATGCGATGACATGCAAAGACGTATTTGAAATTTTTTCACGAATTTTTCCAAGGACAAGTCCGACTAGTAATCCATAGATCGTTTCGCCTACCACCATGGTAGTGAAAGAAACCACGGCATGTGTCATTGCAAATTGATTGGTTAAAGCAGCAAGCAGTGAAAATCGAAAGATCGTTAAAGCGGCCGCATCATTAAACATTCCTTCACCTTCGAGGATTAAGAAAATGCGCTCGGGAATGCGAATTTTTTCAGCAATAGAAACAATCGCGACATCATCAGGTGGCGAAATAATGCTTCCTAATACAAACGCCAAAGGCCACCCCATTTGTGGAATCATGGTATGAACCACAATCGCGACTAAAATCGTAATAAAAATGACATGACCAATGGATAATAATGCAATTGGCCGCATTTGCTTTTTGAGATCGCGCCATGAACTGAAAGCGCCTATTTCATAAACCAGTAAGGGCAGAAAAAAATTAAGGACGACCGCGGAATTTAATTTTACTTCCGGAAAGATCGGCACAAAACTTAAAAGCATGCCGAACATGACCAGAATTAACGCCAGTGGGATGGTGGATTTTTGAAAAAACTGGCCTAAAAAAACGATAATGGAAAATAATACGAGATAAATAATAAATTGGTCCATTAGGGGCGAAATCTTCCTGAAAGTATTATTTTGAAATTATAGCCCTTAGTGGTTGTTAGATCGAGCCATATTTTATATCGAGTTTTGCCACCGAAAAGCACCCCTCACCCGCCGCGCTTCGCGCGTCGACCTCTCCCACAAGGGGAGAGGTGAGGAGCATTTTGCGTTGATATTCCCAGGATCACCTCTCCCCTTGTGGGAGAGGTCGCAACGCGCTTTTTGCGTTGCGGGTGAGGGGTGCTTTTCGGAGGGAATGACGAATTACAAAGAACTATTCCTGAAAATCAAACACTTCAAATCCATTTTGTTTGACCAAGGCATCGCGTTCAGTTGCTCGTAAATCCGTTTGCACCATTTCAGAGACTAACGCTTGGAAACTAATGCGCGGTTTCCAGCCTAATTTTTTATGCGCTTTGCTGGCATCGCCTAGCAAGGATTCGACTTCTGCGGGACGAAAATAGCGTGGATCAACAGCAACGATACACTGGCCTTTTTCGTCAAAGGCTTTTTCATCAATCTCTTTTCCTTCCCAGCGCAATTTCATATTCAATTCGTTCGCAGCAGCATTAATAAAATCGCGTACGCTGTATTGTCTGCCCGTTGCAATCACAAAATCTTCGGGAATGGCTTGCTGCAACATCAACCATTGCATTTCAATGTAATCTTTTGCATGGCCCCAATCGCGTTTTGCATTGAGGTTTCCCATGTATAAGCAATCTTGCAAACCCAATTTAATTCGGGTGAGCGCGCGCGTAATTTTTCGGCTGACAAAGGTTTCACCGCGCAACGGCGATTCATGATTGAATAAAATGCCATTGCAGGCATACATTCCATAGGCTTCACGATAATTTACTGTGATCCAGTAAGCATATAATTTTGCAACTGCGTAAGGCGAGCGCGGATAAAATGGGGTCGTTTCTTTTTGTGGGACTTCTTGCACTAAACCATATAATTCAGAAGTGGAAGCCTGATAAAATTTCGTTTTCTTTTCCAATTTTAAAATGCGGATGGCTTCTAAAATCCGTAATGCGCCGAGCGCATCGGCATTGGCCGTATATTCGGGTTCCTCGAAAGAAACGGCCACATGGCTTTGCGCGGCTAAATTATAAATCTCATCCGGTTGCGCTTCTTGAATAATGCGAATCAAACAGGTCGAATCCGTCATGTCGCCGTAATGCAAAAACAAACGGCGATTTTTCACATGCGGATCTTGATACAAATGATCAATGCGTGCGGTATTAAAAAGCGAAGAACGCCGTTTGATGCCATGGACAATGTAACCTTTTGCTAATAAAAATTCAGCAAGATAAGCACCATCTTGACCGGTAATACCTGTAATTAACGCAATTTTTGACATTAAGCACCCATTTCCACTTTTTCAATTTCAAGAGTAAATCCGGCTTTGACCGCATCATCACGAAACATTTTTACGGTTTCGAGGGAGAATTCGTCGAGGTTTTTTCCAACGTTCGATAATTTTTTAATAATATCATTGGTCACCGTAATAATGTGGCAACCAATTTGGTCCGCTTGATAAATATTTAATAACTCACGTGGACTTGCCCAGATTAATTCGAGTTGTGGATAGGGGCGTAATAATTCCATAGAAGCCGTCATAATTCCCATCGGATCCAATCCTGTGTCTGCAATGCGGCCGGCAAAAACAGAAACGCAAGCAGCAGGGCCGTCAGACAGTGCGGCGGTGACATCGCGCACTTGAGCCAGTGTCATGAGAGCGGTGACATTTTGCTTTACGCCGGATTTGGCTAATTGACGGATCAAATCATAAGAGGGTTCGCCATGAGTATTGCTCACTGGAATTTTGACATAGACATTGCTGCCCCAGCTCGCGATTTTTAATGCCTGGCAATACATTTCGTTAAAATCATCGGAAAAAACTTCAAAAGAAATCGGACGGTCGGGAATGTGATTTAAAATATCCCGTGCAAATGCTTCGTAATTTGTGATGCCTGCTTTGTTCATGAGCGTTGGATTGGTCGTGAATCCTTTAATTAAAGGATTTCGATACATTTCTAACATGCCGTTTTTATCAGCGCCGTCAGCGAAGATTTTGGTGACGAGTTCAGATGGTTTTTTCATTTGTTGGTTCCTCAATAAATTTTTTTTGGTTCAGCCCAAAATCCAATTCGCCGCCTCACTCATATTGTGAGCAATAAAATCCGGTTCATCCGGTTTTTTTTCATCATACCCCTGGTTTAACCAGATGGTCCGGCAACCGGCCCTTTGACCGGCTTCGATGTCTTTCCAGCGATCGCCAATCATATAACTTTGGTGCAGATCAATTCCAAGTTCAGCCGCAGCATCCACTAAGAGGCCTGGATAAGGCTTTCGGCATTCACAGTGATCTTTATCATCGTGATAACAAATACGGATATCATCCAGCGGCAGGGCGGCCATTAAAGCTGCATTGATGGCTTCGACGGTCGCTTTATCGGTGGTGCCTCTGGCAACATCAGGCTGGTTCGTTGCCCCAATTAATAAAAAGCCTGACAATTTTAATGCGGATAGCGCTTTTTGTACACCTTCCGGTATGATCAATTCCTGAACAGATGCGGGCGGATAGGGTTTGCCGTTTTTAATCACAGCTTGGTTTAACACCCCGTCCCGATCTAAGAAAATAGCGCGCTTCACTTGACCGATTCCCATTTGGTTTGCTGAATTTTTAATTTGGGATGCGAAACCAATAAATGCCAAACCACCGCCTGAAATGCTTCCGCATGGGGGGTGGTGTTTTCAGGATTCGGTGTTGGGATAATAACGCAAGCGTCGGCGACTTTTGCCGTAAAACCACCATCACGACCAACAATCCCCAACACTTTAGCACCCACTTCCTGAGCGTATTGCAAAGCAGAAACTAAATTGGGGCTAACATTTTTTTCTAAATTGCCGCCGCCAACGGATAAAACCAATATTAAATCGTTGGATTTTAAACGACTGGTTTCAAGCCATTTTGCAAAAATGGTCGACCAACCTTCATCATTGGTGCGCGCGGTGAGTTCTGATACGTTATCAGTGGGTGCATAGGATTCGATGCCTACAATTTTACGAAAATCATTGACGGCATGAGACGCATTCGCAGCACTGCCACCAACGCCCAAAATAAAAAGTCGCCCTTCCTGATCGCGTGTTTCTTTGATGAGATTCACGGCTTTTTCAATTTGGGATTTATCCAATCCGGCGATAATTTGATTGGCTTCGGCTAAAAATTGTTTAATAAAATCCATAGTGGCTCCTATTTTAAGACGTTAAATAATATCCCAGCTCATCAATGCCGCTAAACGATCCGGCTTCATAGAATCGTTCGGACACTTCATGTGCTGCGAGTTCGTGTTGGTTTAAAAGGTGTTGATAAAGATTAGCAAGATCAAAAACAGTATTTTCTGGAATAGCGTCAAATGCTTTTTTGTTAAAAATACCTAGGCCGTAATCAATATAATGCATGGCCGCGGTTTGAAAATCTTTGCTATAACGCATAATATTGCCATCGCGAAATTCAACGTTGCTTTTGTCCCATTGGCCCTGATTTTTGAAAACCGTCATCAGCGCCAGTTTGTTTTTTTGCAAAAAAGTGTTTTGAACCGCGGCATAATCGCAGGGTAGATAAGAATCACCATATAAAACAAAAAAATGATCATCCAGTCGCGAAAGCGTTTTTTTAATTGCGCCTGCAGTGCCAAGTAATTTATCGCCATCAAACGAAAATTGAATATCCAAACCGAAATTTTTGTTCTCGTCTAAATATTTAATGACTTGTTCACCCAGATAACCCAAACATAAAATAATTTTATGGATGTGATTTTTTTTCAGTAAACGCAATTGATGCGCGATGAACGGCTCACCATTAATATCAACCAGTGATTTCGGAATCGTTTCTGTCATCGGACGCAATCGAGTCGCAAGACCGCCTGCTAAAATGACCACTGGAAATAACGGATTATTCATGATTGTGCAATGACCTGTGTGCCAGAAAAATCAAATCGAAAACGGACTTCTTGTAATCCGGCTTGCCTCATCGCATGACGTAATTTAATTTTGTCATCGGTGTAAAACATTAAAAATCCGCCGCCGCCCGCGCCTATCATTTTGCCGCCGAGGGCGCCGTTTTTTCTGGCTAATTCGTACCAATTATCAATGTTGTTGTTGCTCATATTTCCTGATCGGCGTTTTTTATGTTCCCAATGCACGTTCATGAGTTCGGCAAATTCGTGCAAGTCACCTTTTTCTAGCGCGTCTTTGCTTTTGAAACCTAAATCTTTAATGAAGTGCAAATTTTCAATCATGGCAGAATCTTTTTCTTTGCTTTTTACATCTTGTTCTTTCAGGATGTTGGAAGCAGAACGTGAATATCCCGTAAAAAATAATAATAAATTATCTTCAAGATTAAATAATGTTTCCTGATCGATTTTTAAAGGCCATGCTTCCACTTGATCATTGGGCTGAAAACGAAAACAGGTGATACCGCCGTAAGCTGCGATGTATTGATCCTGTTTGCCAATGGGTTCTTTTAATAAATTTAATTCGATGTGACAGGCTTCTTCGGCCAATTCTTTTGGATGAATTAAATTTTTCTGTAAGGTATGCAGTGCTTTTAATAACGCTGTTGTGAAACTTCCAGAAGAGCCTAAGCCAGTGCCGGATGGAATATCCGCCATACTGGTGATTTCAAGATGCGGTGCTGTGACTTGCACGTGTTTTAACGCTTCGCGAATAATCGGATGCTCAACGTCGTGAATATCGGTCACGCGTTCCAGTTTGGAATATTTAATAATGAGTTCTTGCACGAAGGTTTGGTGCAGCGTGATATAAACATATTTATCAATCGCAGCCGCGATTAAAAAACCCGTATGATCGCGATAGTAAGAGGGCAGGTCAGTGCCGCCTCCGCCCAGTGAAATGCGTAAAGGACTGCGAACAATAATCATAAGCCCGACTCCCGATAAATTTTTTCGACGATAGATAATGCGGCGTGTGCATCATGAAGATTGGCCGCCGGTTGACGATTTTTTTCGATATCTTGCATGAATTCGGTTAATTCCACTTCCCAGGAATTATCTTCCATGGGAAATTCCCAACTATAAGTTTCTGGTGGTCCCATTTCAGGTCGCATTTTATAAAAAGTAATGCGTTCGGTTCCGTAACTGCCGCCGAGACCTTGAATGTCAATTTTTCCCGTGCGACCATAAATTTCGAAAGAAAATAAATTTTTCCATTCGGTGCAGCTTGCGTGCAAGAACGCGACTTGTTTTTTGGGTGTTTTTAATAATAAAAAACCATTGTCATCGACGGGCATGTTCCAATAAAACGTATGCGCTGAGCCGTCGACTTCGCTGAAATCACCTAAGAACCAGCGAGCAAGATCGATTAAATGAACGCCTTGATCAATCAGTTCGCCGCCGCCGGAGAGGGCAGGTTGAGCGCGCCATTCTTTGTCATAACCAATGCGACCACCGTGACCGTAACGTGCGCGCACGAACATGAGTTCGCCTAATTCACCTTGGTCTATGAGTTCGCGGGCTTTTTGGAAAGCGCGATGATAACGATGATTAAATCCAACGCGGGCGAGTACTTTATTTTTTGCCGCTTCTTGAATGAGTGGTGTGATTTCTTCTGCTTTACGGCCTGCTGGTTTTTCAACGAGAATGTGTTTTCCAGCACGAATCGCAGCTAATCCCATTTCTGCAAGTGTTGCGTGCAAAGTCGCGATAATGACCATTTGCACATCCGGATGATTAATCACATCGTGCCAGTTCGTGGTAGCAATGCATCCTGTATGTCGGTTCGCAAGCGATTCTGCTTTTTCTTGGATGGTATCGGCGCAAATAACCAGACGAGAATTGTTTAATGTTTTCGCGCGTTTTTGTCCGATGAGGCCGCAGCCGATGATACCGATATTCATGCTTCACCCCAATTTTTGCCGCGGTCTTCAGGCACGATTCGGCGTAAGGTATAGATATCCGAATTTTTTAATTCATTTAATTTATTAGGCAAACTTTTCCAAGGGTCCCAGACCGCGCTGATTAATTTTCCGGTGACACCATCACTTTCAGCAGAGGCTAAAAAGTGACATAATTCTGCGCCGACACTTAATGCTGTACCGCCCTGGTTTTTTTGTTTGATGGCTTGCTGATAATAATCATTTCCCACTTTTTCAGGGCCAGCTTCAAGAATTTCATCCAATAATCGGGTATTCATCGCACCGGGAGCAACGGAGTTCACGTCGATGTTAAACGATTTCACTTCTTCGGCCAACGTTTCGGCAAATCGAACAATGCCTGCTTTAGATGCCGCATAAGCACTTAAATTTGGCATGGGTTTGGTTGCGCCGCCGCCGGATAAAATAATGATCTTGCCGTATTTTTTCTGTTTAAAGTGGGGTAATACAGCGCGACACTGTAAAACAGTGCCTTTTAAATTGATATCGATGGCATGGCTCCATTCATCCCAGTCGACTTGATCGATGGGTCCTTTTGTACCGTGAATCGCAGCGTTAGCAACCAAAATATCGATTTTTCCAAAAGCGGCAAGCGTTGCTTTGGCGAGATTCTCAACTTCTTCGCTTTTTGAAATATCAGTGGCTTGTGCATGCACTTGCTGAGCGTTACCCGCAATTCGAGCCAGTTCTTTTTGTGCTTCACGCAATTTTTTTTCATCGCGTGCACAGATCATGATATTTGCACCTTCTGAAACAAATTTTTTGGCGATTTCAAATCCTAAGCCTTGGCTTGCGCCGGTGATGATGGCGGTTCGTCCAGCTAATTTCATATGGTTCCTCCGACACTAATATATTGAATGCGCGGATCGTGACTTAATTTTTCAGCGAGAAATCCGCTGGGATCAATGACTAAAGGTGTATTGGCCAGTGTTAAAATATCTTGAGTAGTCAGTGTTGAAAATTCTGGCCATTCAGTTGAAATTAAGACGGCATCACTTTGTTGAATCGCAGAATTCAGTGAATTTTCCAATTTAATCACTTGGGTTAAATCATCCGGAAGCGTTGCAAGCACGGGATCATAAGCATGCACACGCGCGCCTTGTTGATTTAACCACTGACAAAGTTCGATCGTCGTCGATCGGCGCAGGCTATCTGTGCCTGCTTTATAAGTTAATCCCAATGCCGTTATTTTTTTATTGGCAAAATTCTTTATCATTTCGGTCAGTTTTCGTTGTGTCCACTGTTTATGATAATGGTTGCTTTCGAGCACGGCCGAAAATAAATTAGTCTGATAATTTTTCTGTTCACCGAGTTGAATGAGGTAACCCACATCACGCAGTAACGTGCCGCCGCCGATGGCATTGCCGGGACGTAAATAGGCTTTTTTGCCAATGCGTAATTCACTTTTTAATCCTTGTTCGACTTCTCGTGCATTAGCGCCGACTCGTTCACAAAGTGACGAAAGCTCATTGATAAAAACAACGGACGTTGCGAGAAAGGCATTTAACGCATGTTTTGTCATTTCGGCCGATTCAATGGACATCCAGATAATATGATCGGTTAAGGGATGAAATAATTGCTGAATCCGTGATTTTTCTGATGCATCATCGATTCCGACAATAACCCGGTCGGGTTGTGTGAACGTTTTAATGGCATTACCCAGTCGTAAATTTTCTGGGCTGTAGCCAAAGAAAATATTTTTTTCAGGAAAATGATTCACACAAAATTCTTGTAATTTACGAGTTGTGCCTACTGGAATTTGTGAAGAAATTAATAGCAGTGCATTATGTTTTGCGAAGGGTAGCAGTTTTTTTACTTGTGACAGAACAGATTCGACATCCGCCACATCGTTTTCATCAACCGGTGTGTCAAACGTAATCCAGAGTATATCCGATTGTGAAATGTCACGCGGATCCGATGAATAATTCAGTTTTTTAGTGCGGGTATTTTTTAATAAAAGATCATCTAATCCCGGCTCAAAAATCGGCGTTTTATTTTGACGAAGTGCATCAATCTGTTCGGGATCAGGATCAAAACCGAGCACTTCGTGCCCCGCATCCGCCATGCAAGCGGCTGTCACACAACCCAGGTGATATAATCCAATAACGGCAATTTTCATGCTCTTTCCTCGAGTACCCAGGGATTCGAATGGAGATACTGAATCGTTTGGGTAATTCCTTGTTGAATGGTTAATTTGGGTTTCCAGCCGAGCGCACGAATTTTCGCGCAATCCAGGAAAATAAAAGGATTATCGCCAATCCAACCTTTGTTGCCGCCGGTATAAGTTTTTTCTGGATTCAGTTTCAGATAATCACAAATCCAGCCGATGGAATCGTTCACTTCGCAATATTCATCGGTACCTAAATTAAAAATATTCACTTTATCTTTTGCATTTTCCATCGCAAATAACATCGCATCGATGCAATCTTGAATATAGAGATAAGATTTACGTTGTTTGCCGTTACCTAAAACAGATAATTTTTGAGGATTTTTCAATAATTGTTTATAAAAATCGAAAACATGACCGTGGGTATAACGTTCACCTAAAATGGAAACAAAGCGAAAAATATAGCCTTGAAAATGAAAACCCTCAGCGTACGCTTGAATTAATCCTTCGGCAGCCAGTTTTGATGCGCCATAAAGGGATGTTTGCACTGGAAAGGGTGCATGCTCCGGCGTTGGAATCATTTCAGCTTCGCCATAAATGGAACCCGTTGATGCAAACGCAATTTTTTTCACATTGTTTGCGCGCATCGCTTCAAGAACATGAAAAGTCGCAATCGCATTTTGTTCTAAATCTTTGTGCGGATGATTTGTTCCAAAACGGACATCCGCATTCGCTGCCAAATGAAATACAGCATCCACATTCTTCATGGCATTTTTGACGGCGTCGCGATCAAGCAAATCATTTTTGATTAAAGTGAAATTCGGCGATTTTTTTGCCTCTTCCAAAAAAGCGTCTAATCCAGTAGAAAAATTATCAAACCCAATGACTTCATGACCTGCTTTCAATAATCGATCTGTTAAATTGCTGCCAATAAATCCCGCGCAGCCGGTGATAAAATAACGCACGTTGCCCCTCGCTATGCTTTTGCTATGTTAAATACCCAAAATCGTGAAATGAGATAAGTTAAAATAATATTGACTGCAATCGCGACAATCATGCCGCAGTAAGGTGAAAAACCACTGACAACAATGAGATGCACAATTGCAATCGTGACCAGATAATTGAGCGCGGTCATCATGAGATAGCGCGTGATGTGTTGCATGAAAAAATCACCGTGACTGTTAAAGGTGAAGCGACGATTTGCATTAAAATGAAAAATTAATCCGAGAATATAAGCGATGCTAACGGCAACAGTGTAATTGATCTGCAAAAGATTCCAGAAAATGTAAAATGAACCAAAATACAAACCCGAAGTCAGTGTGCCCACTATTAAAAAAATAATAAATGATTTGTGTCGTTGCCAGTTATTGCGGAGCATGAGCGCTTTCTCTTTCTGCGGATTTTTCTGGCTGTTTCGTCACAAACCGATCGACGATAAATAATGGACGTCGTTTTACTTCATCATAAATGCGGCCGATGTATTCTCCCATCAAGCCTAAACAGAGTAATTGGATGCCTGAAAAAAATGTCACCACTAATACTGTCGTTGAAAGACCAGGCGTTAACGCAAAGCCCAATAATTTTTGTAAAACATACCAGGCGCCTAATAAAAAGCTGAAACCCGCGATGGACGCGCCGGCGATAGACATCATTTGCAGTGGGTGACTGCTAAAACTAATTAAGCCATTTAAACCGATTTTTAAGGAGCCGGTGAAGCGATTGTAATTGCCTTTTCCTGCAAAGCGTTCATCGCGATCATATTCAATAAAAGCTTGTTTGAATCCAACATACGCCACTAATCCACGTAAAAATCCGTGTGATTCATTGAGTCGGCGTAATTCTTCGATGACGCGTCTTGTCATGATGCGGAAATCGCCGGTATTTTTTGGGATTTGCACATCGCTTAATTTATTAATGACTTTATAGCCGAGATAGGAAACCAATCGTTTCATCCAGGTTTCGCCTTTGCGTGATCGGCGTTTGGCGTAAACGACTTCGTAGCCTTCTTGTAATTTTTGTGACATGACCTGGATCAATTCCGGTGGGTCTTGTAAATCCACATCGATGACGACGCATTGTTGTCCCGTGCAATGCAAAATACCCGCCATGGTCGCAGCCGGTTGGCCAAAACGTCGTGAAAAGAGTAGGAGTTTAATGCGGGAATTGCGTTCAATTTCTTGTTCGATGACTTCAGCAGTGTTATCGGGGGACGGGTCCAGACAAAAGAGAATTTCGTAAGTCACTTTCATCGCAGTCAGCATTTTTTCAGTGCGTTCTAAAAAAGGTTTGATGTTCTCGGCTTCTTTGTACACTGGCACAATGACAGATAATTGCACATCTGATGAAAAATTGGACATACTCGTTCCCGATTAATTTTTGTGCGTATGGTAGCTGATATTCGATTTACTTACAAACCATATCATGATTACAACACATCGGGGATTTGATCATGCCGCAGCCTTTTGGGCATTTGGCGACTTGGATTTTGTCGTTACCTTTGGTGATCTTGTCATTAACGAGGGGGGTATTGCATTTGGCGCAGGTTAATCCTTTGACACCCATACCGCATTGGTTGCAGACGCATTCCATGGTAGATCTCCTTGAGGTTAGTTAACAAAAATTACCACAAATAATTGGGCGATCACAATACTCTTATCGTTTGATTGATAAGCTGGCAATCTCTTCAACTTGTTCTGGATCAAAGTACTCAACCATGACTCCGCTAGGTCCAATGGGTATTTCAGTAATTTGATGCACAAAAAAACGCGCCAGAGCAAAAGTTTGAGAATATTCGACATCAAGCATAGACCAACCTTCCTTTTGGCGAATTAATAATTTACCCGGAGACGCTGCAATCAATGCCTCACAAGTTGGTAGTTCCATCAACTCTTCAACTTTGTTATCGGGTGGCGTCACGCGGCAAAGTTTTTTATTATGATAAATATAGAAATTGCCACTGGATAAGGCAGCAACGGAAAATAAAGTGGTCATATCAGTCATATTATCAAGAACTACTTTAGGACTTGTTAATTGCTGATCTTTCATCTCTCGCATTTCCAATTTTGGATTCTCGGACCCTCTCTTTATGGTCAAGCAATGATTATTTCGCAGATGCCCAAAAATGCCAATGATGTCTTCAAAAAATTCTCCTGTGATTTGATGAGAAATTTTATTTCCAGGTATTATTTGATAGGTATCCACACGAAACTGAGTAGCGCACTCGGGAAAAGCCGCTTCGGTAGTGATTAATAAAAAATCAGGCTTTAAAAAGCATAAGCGTAAAACCTTAAAAAATTCAGGATAACTTATCGTATCGACTACTTTTCGCGATGCCAGTTCATAAATAGAAACATCATGCGGATTGGTTTTTGATTTGCCTGCAATAATCCCCCCATTAAGCGGGCTATAGGATAATAGTCCGTTGAAATCAAAAGGATGAGTTTCTTTTGTTTTTGTTTTGTAATTGATGATATAAAAAGCAGAAGGTTGATTTAAATAAGCTTCCATCACAACAATCAATTCATCGGGAAAACCGGGACGCGCAAGCAATTGGAGGGGAGTCCTTTCCCAGGTGGTTTCATCAAGAACAGTATGATTCTTGACATTGACAACCCTGACGGTTTGTTTTGCCCCGGTTTCAGCTACAACAGTAGCTGAAAGAACGACCTGTGAATGATAACTGTGAGAGGTTAATAGCGGACATGGAGTCGATTTTTGATTTGCGCTAAACACGGTTTCTGACCCTGAGTTTTACAAAAGTTACATTATTGTACAAATAATGCGTTATTTAGTAAAGCGTTTAGATAACCTTGGAATCAGAATGGCGCTCATATCTGCTTGATTTAATGTATAAAAATGCAATCCAGGGGCTCCGCCTTCAAGTAGACGATCGCAGAGGGAATGCACGATTTCAATGCCAAATTCACGAATCGAGTCGGCATCGTCATGGTAGGTTTCGCATTTTTTGCGTATCCAACGTGGGATCTCGGCGCCGCAACTATCTGAAAAACGCACTAATTTGGAAAATAGAGTGATGGGCATAATGCCTGGCACAATGGGAATTAAAATTCCCTGTTTTGCGCATTCGTCACGGAAATGGAAATAAGCATCCGCGTTAAAAAAATATTGAGTGATCGCGCTATTCGCGCCGGCTTCGACTTTATTTTTAAAGTGCAAAATATCATCGTGCGCACTTTTGGCTTGCGGATGGAATTCAGGATAAGCTGCAACTTCGATGTGAAAATGATCGTCAGCCGTTTTTCGAATTAATTGAACTAATTCATACGCATATTTTAATTCGCCGCTATGGCCCATGCCGGAAGGTAAATCGCCGCGTAAGGCGACGATGCGTTTTAAGCCCATTTTTTTATAGTGTTTGATGATGTCAGTGAGTTCTGCTTCGGTGCAGCCCATGCAAGCAAGATGAGGTGCTACCGCTGTTTTGGTTTTTTCTTGTAATTGTCGAACGGTTTCCAACGTGCCTTCGCGAGTGGATCCGCCGGCGCCAAAGGTCACTGAAAAAAATTCAGGTGAAAACTCTTGAAGCTTTTGTGCAGTTTGCATCAATTTCGCCAAGCCTTCAGGCGTTTTTGGCGGAAAAAATTCAAAACTTATCACAGGTTTTTGTTTCATTGTATTTTCCTATTCATGCAAATGCGTTGCCAGCCAACGTTTGGCAATCGGTAAATCCATTTTTTTGCGTTTCGCATAATCCATAATTTGATCGTAATTGATTTTGCCAATACCAAAATACTGAGAATTCGGATGTGAAAAATAAAAACCACTGACTGATGATGCAGGCAGCATGGCAAAATTTTCGGTTAGAATAATATTCGCATTTTTTTCTGCATTCAACAATGAAAATAGAATGGGCTTTTCGGTGTGATCAGGGCAGGCAGGGTAGCCGGGTGCCGGTCTTATGCCTGCATATTTTTCCGCAATTAGATCATCATTAGATAAATTTTCATTGACGGCATAGCCCCAGAATTCTTTGCGTACTTTTAAATGCATGTGTTCTGCAAAACTTTCGGCTAATCGATCAGCTAACGCTTTGAGTAGAATACTGTTGTATTCATCGTGATTTTTTTCAAATTGAGCGACTTTTTTATCCAGACCCATTCCTGCAGTCACTGCAAATCCACCAATATAGTCTGCTTTGCCCGACGATTTTGGTGCAATAAAGTCAGAAAGGCACAAATTAGATTTATTTTGTGGTTTTTTGGTTTGTTGTCGCAGCATGTGGAATTTACACAGCACCCGATCTCGATTTTCATCGGTATAAACTTCAATGTCATCATCAACACTGTTCGCGGGGAAAAAGCCAATAACCGCTTGTGCTTCCAGCCATTTTTCTGCAACGATTTTTTTCAACATGATTTCAGCATCATGAAATAAATTGCGCGCAGCGTCGCCGATCACAGGATCTTTTAAAATACCGGGGTAACTGCCCGCCAATTCCCAAGTTTGGAAAAAGGGCGACCAATCGATGGTTTCGATTAATTTTTCCAGGGGATAATTTTTAAAAGTTTTTATTCCTAAAAAAGACGGTTTAGGCGGAGAATAATTTTTCCAATCACAAGTAAATTTATTGTTGCGGGCTTCTTCTAATGAAATAAATTCATTTTCAGATTTTTTGTTTTGATGACGTTCGCGTAATTTTTGATATTCTTCGCGGGTTTTTTGTACGAATTCGGGTTTGTTCTGTCCCAATAATTGGCTCGCGACATTCACAGCCCGTGAAGCATCAACCACATGCACCGTTGCTTCAGAATAATGCGGCTCAATTTTAATGGCGGTGTGTGCCCGTGAAGTCGTCGCGCCACCAATTAATAATGGCACGGTAAAATGCTGACGTTGCATTTCTTCTGCAACATGCGTCATTTCTTCGAGAGAAGGGGTGATCAAGCCGCTTAAGCCGATGATATCGACGTTTTCTTTGCGGGCGATTTCGAGAATTTTTTCACAAGGGACCATCACGCCTAAATCAATTACGTCATAATTGTTGCAACGCAACACGACCCCGACAATATTTTTACCGATATCGTGCACATCGCCTTTGACGGTCGCTAATAAAATTTTGCCTTTGTGTTGTTGAGTGCCGGCTTTTTCAGCTTCTAAATAAGGAATCAAATGTGCAACCGCTTGTTTCATGACGCGCGCACTTTTTACCACTTGGGGTAAAAACATTTTTCCTTCACCGAATAAATCACCCACAATGTTCATGCCATCCATGAGTGGGCCTTCGATGACTTGCAGCGGGCTTTTTAAAGTGGTGCGGGCTTCTTCGGTGTCTTCGATAATGAAAGCATTAATACCATTGACTAGCGCATACGATAATCGTTCAGTCACGGGTTTTTCGCGCCAGCTTAAATCTTCGGTTTTGGCTTTAGCCTGACCTTTAAAAGTATTTGCCGCTTCGAGGAGGCGATCGGTCGCATCGGGTCTGCGATTTAAAATCACATCTTCGACTAATTCTAATAAATTTTTTGGGATATCTTCGTAAATCGCGAGATTGCCCGCGTTTACAATCCCCATGTCCATGCCGGCATGAATCGCGTGATAGAGAAAAACAGCGTGAATGGCTTCACGAACGGGATTATTGCCGCGAAAAGCAAATGACACATTGCTGACGCCGCCACTAATCATGACATGCGGCAATTCTTTTTTAATTCGACGCGTCGCATTGATAAAATCGAGCGCGTAATTATTGTGTTCATCGATGCCGGTTGCAACCGCAAAAATATTCGGATCAAAAATAATATCTTCAGGCGGAAAATTTAATTTTTCACGCAATAAATGATAAGAACGGGCGCAAATTTCGACTTTGCGATTTTCCGTATCAGCTTGGCCTTGTTCATCGAAAGCCATGACTACAATGGCTGCGCCATAGCGTTTTGCTAATAGAGCTTTTTCTAAAAAAGCGGGTTCGCCGTCTTTTAAGCTGATGGAATTGATAATGCATTTACCCTGCAAGCATTTTAATCCTGATTCGATCACTGACCACTTCGATGAATCGATCATAACTGGAATGCGTGCAATATCCGGTTCCGATGCAATTAGAAATAAAAACTTTTTCATGGCCGCTTCGGCATCAAGCATGCCTTCGTCCATGTTCACGTCAATGATTTGTGCGCCATTAATGACTTGTTCGCGCGCGACATCTAATGCTTTTGTGTAATTGTCATTGCGGATTAATTCGGCAAATTTGGTGGAACCTGTCACGTTAGTTCGTTCACCGACATTGACGAATAACGAATTATCATCGAGGGTGAGGGGTTCTAATCCGCTTAAATGACAAGCGACGGGAAGTTCGGGTACCACACGCGGGGGTTTATTTTTCATTTTTTCAGCGATGGCTTTAATGTGTGCGGGCGTTGTGCCGCAACAGCCGCCTACGATGTTGATAAAACCACTGTCGGCAAATTCTTCGAGTAATGCTGCGGTTTTTTCTGGTTGCTCATCGTATTTTCCAAATGCATTTGGAAGTCCTGCGTTGGGATGTGCGCTGACAAAGGTTCCAGCAATTTTAGATAATTCCTGAATGTGGGGTCGGAGCGCTTCTGCACCCAATGCGCAATTTAATCCGATAGCAAGCGGTTCTGCGTGACGCACAGAATTCCAAAAGGCTTCTGTCGTCTGACCCGATAAAGTGCGGCCACTCGCATCTGTAATCGTGCCTGAAATCATGAGTGGCAGAGAAATTTTGTGATCGTCAAAATATTTTTGCACAGCAAAAATGGCCGCTTTGCAATTTAAAGTATCAAAAATGGTTTCAATCATGAGCACATCAGCACCGCCATCGACTAAGCCACTGACAGCTTCGGTGTAAGATGCAACAAGCTCATCAAAAAAAACATTTCTAAAACCCGGATCGTTTACATCCGGCGAGAGGGATGCGGTACGGTTAGTCGGTCCTAAAATCCCGATAACAAAACGGGGTTTTTCCGGTGTTTTTTTGGTAATGGCAGCGGTCACTTCTTTTGCGAGTTTTGCCGCAGCAAAATTTAATTCGTAAGCGAGGTCTTCCAGATGATAATCCGCTTGAGAAATGCGCGTTGAATTAAACGTATTGGTTTCAATGAAATCTGCGCCGGCTTCGAGATAGCTTGTGTGAATTTCTTTGATGATGTGCGGTTGGGTAATGCTCAACAAATCATTGTTGCCGCGTAAGTGATGAGAAAAATCTTTAAAACGTGTTCCGCGAAAGTCTTCTTCTTTTAAATGATACGCTTGAATCATGGTGCCCATGCCGCCGTCGAGGAGCAGGATGCGTTTTGTGAGTTCGGATTTTAGATAGTCTTGAAGAGTTGTTTGCGGCATAACTTTGTCTCACGTCATTGCGAGGCCTGTTTTTGAGGCCGAAGCAATCTCGAGAGATTGCTTCGGCGCAAAAAGCGCTCCTCGCAATGACGTGTTCTTAGCGATGCGCTCAGCTATGTGTAAATTAATATCTATAATGTTCCGGCTTGAACGGTCCATCGACGGACACATTAAGATAAGTTGCCTGTTCCTTGGTAAGTTCCGTCAAATGCACGCCCAATTTTTTCAAATGCAAACGCGCAACCATTTCATCCAATTTTTTCGGCAGCACATAAACACCCACCGGGTATTTATCTGAATGTTGGAACAATTCAATTTGTGCTAGCACTTGATTGGTAAATGAGTTGGACATCACGAAACTGGGGTGACCCGTTGCGCAACCTAAATTCACTAAGCGGCCTTCCGCCAGCAAAATAATGCGTTTGCCATTGGAGAAAATAACATGGTCCACTTGGGGTTTAATGTTTTCCCATTTGTATTGGCGTAAAGACGCAACATCAATTTCAGAATCAAAATGGCCAATGTTGCAAACAATGGTTTGATCTTTCATTTTTAACATGTGGTCGTGGGTGATCACATTGCAATTGCCGGTCGCGGTCACAAAAATATTGCCGAGAGCTGCCGCTTCATCCATGGTAACAACGCGATAACCTTCCATCGCGGCTTGCAGAGCGCAAATAGGGTCGATTTCAGTGATCCAAACGGTTGCGCCTAATCCACGCAGGGATTGCGCGCAGCCTTTGCCCACATCGCCATAACCGCAAACAACGGCGATTTTGCCAGCAATCATCACGTCGGTTGCACGTTTGATGCCATCGACTAACGATTCGCGGCAGCCATATAAATTGTCGAATTTGGATTTGGTGACAGAATCATTCACATTGATCGCTGGGACTTTTAATTTTCCGACTTTGTGCATTTCATAAAGTCTGTGTACGCCGGTTGTGGTTTCTTCGGTCAGGCCTTTAATATTTTTTAATAATTCAGGATGTTTTTCGTGTAACACGAGCGTCAAATCACCGCCGTCATCCAAAATCATATTCGGCATCCAATTGTTTGGGCCTTTGATGGATTGTTCTACGCACCACCAGTATTCTTCTTCGGTTTCGCCTTTCCAAGCAAAAACAGGAATGCCAGCTGCAGCAATAGCAGCCGCTGCATGATCTTGTGTCGAAAAAATATTGCAGGAGGACCAGCGAACTTCCGCGCCCAATGCAACCAGTGTTTCAATTAACACAGCGGTTTGAATGGTCATGTGCAAGCAACCGACAATGCGTGCGCCTTTTAACGGTTGTTTGCCGGAATACATTTCGCGAACGGCCATCAGGCCTGGCATTTCGGTTTCGGCGATGCGGATTTCTTTTCGGCCCCAATCAGCAAGGCTCATATCGGCTACTTTAAAATCGGTGGTTTTTGTAATTTCTTGTGCGTACATTGGTGATGCTCCTTTCTTCATGACAATTTGCCCTCTCGTCATTGCGAGGCCTGTTTTTTAGGCCGAAGCAATCTCGAGGAGATTGCTTCGGCGCTTCGCGCCTCGCAATGACGCAATTAATTAAGCGGTTTCACATAATGATTTCACTTTATCGGTCTTTTCCCAACTCAAATTCAAATCGTCGCGACCAAAGTGACCATAAGCTGCGGTTTGTCGATACATCGGTTTGATTAAATCCAGCATTTTGATAATGCCGTACGGGCGTAAATCAAAATTGTCGCGGATGAGATCAATGATTTCATTATTGGGTAATTTACCGGTACCAAATGTTTCAACATGAATGGAAGTGGGTTCTGCAACACCAATCGCATAAGAAATCTGGATTTCGCAACGATCAGCGAGCCCTGCTGCAACAATATTTTTCGCAACATACCGGCAAGCATAAGCCGCTGAACGATCCACTTTTGAGGGATCTTTACCGGAAAAACAACCGCCGCCGTGACGTGCCATACCGCCGTAAGTATCAACAATGATTTTGCGTCCTGTTAAGCCGCAATCACCTAATGGGCCGCCGATAACAAAACGCCCGGTAGGATTGACTAAGAATTTGGTGTCTTTATTGATCCATTGTTCAGGTAAAACAGGTTTAATAATTTCTTCGATGACGGCTTCAACTAAATCAGAATGGCTAATATCAGGATGATGTTGTGTGGATAATACAACGGTCTTAATACCAACCGGTTTGCCATTCACATAATGAAACGTAATCTGACTTTTAGCATCCGGGCGTAGCCAGACTAATTTGCCATTTTTGCGGAGTTTCGCTTGTTGTTTCATTAATTCATGCGCATAAAAAATCGGAGCGGGCATCAATCCTTTGGTTTCATTGGTCGCATAACCGAACATCAAGCCTTGGTCGCCTGCACCCTGATTTTCTTTATTTTCACGGTCAACGCCTTGCGCAATATCCTGAGATTGTTTGCCGATCGCAGACATAACAGCGCAAGATTCCCAATCGAATCCCATTTCTGAACTGTTGTAGCCAATGTCTCTTACCACATTGCGGGCAATTTGTTCGATATCGACCCAGGCCGATGTCGTGACTTCACCGCCGACTAATACCATGCCGGTTTTCACAAAGGTTTCACAAGCCACACGCGCATGGCGGTCTTGTTCTAAAATAGCATCGAGCACTGCATCGGATATCTGGTCCGCAATTTTATCGGGATGGCCTTCCGAGACAGATTCTGAGGTAAATAAAAAATCAGTTTGCATAGATCCCTTCCTTATCCTTTCTAATAATAAAAATCAACTGCTAATAATACTTGGGTTTTGCCTGGCAGGAAACATAAAATTATATTCTAGCGACGAATCAAAGCAAATTCATGATTTTCAGCAAGAATTTTGGCTTGTTTAACAATAGGGTCTGTTTTTAGCACGATCTGATAGGCGGGGGGATCACGTTGAATGACATGATCGCCTGTTAAGACGTTGGTGAGGTCATAAAGTTCATAATCCCAACCCCAGGCGAGCGCAAAGTATTTGGCGGACCAGTAATTCGGTAAGGCCAATCCCACGGTATGAATATGATTTTGCTTTAATCCGTCGGTTAAGGGGTCAATATTCCAATCATGTTGATTATATTCGCCATGGAACCCAATATAACGCGGATAAATCCTATCGCCGAAACCGACGCGAAAGACGCCCAACCCGATTTGAAGGATTAAAAATGTCAGGACCGAATATTTCGCGATTGCAATGACAGAACGATTACGAATCCATTGCGGCACATAAATTAATCCAGCGGCTGAAATAAAAGTTAATAAAAACGGATAACCATACGAAAGTGCTTTGCCAGCGGCCCATTTCTGGTCTTTTAAGAGTAAAAACGAAAATTCGATAATGGATGCGAGCAAAAAAGCCGTGATAATTTGAGCGGAAGGACTCGATATTTTTTTCGTGAAAATCATTTTTATTAGCGAATAAATAAAAATTAACGACAAGGTCGCGCTTAAAAGCACGAGCGGCAAATTTAAAAACCAAAAAGGGTGGAAGAAAAACGCCACAAAAGAAAAACCCCAGAACCCAACCAGTGAATGATGATACAACCAGAAAAAATACGCGCGGTCCCAGGAATTTTTAGCGGTTAATGCATAGCCTGATTGAGAAATTAAAAAATTCAGTAAATAGCTTGAAAAAATTGGCAACAGGATAGCTGCAAAAATGAGAAGGGAAAATCCATATTTTTGAATAAGAGATTTTAGGGTATTTTTTTGGTTCCAGAGTGTTTTAGTAAAAAATAAAAGCGTCCCGAGAATCACCAATGGCAATAACTCTACGTAAGAGAGCGCGAGAACAGCTGCTGTCATGCCTAAACCAAATTGTTTTAAAAAATCTTGCGGATGATTTTCAAGTTCACTTAATTGCAAAGCAAATAATAAAAAACAAGGGATGCTGCTAATTTGTGACATGGCGCGAATGTCCATGACAAATTGCGCCCAGAATCCGACACAAATGGCCAATGCGATCAGTAAAGCAAAACGCAATGAGAAGGATAAGTTGAGCATTAATTGCAGTGCAGCACCGAATGCCATCATAAAAAATAAGGCGGTAAAACCGTATTCAAAACGTAACGGCGAAATATGGGCAATTTGGGCGCTGAAGCTAAGTAATGCCGGGGTTGACCAACGCTGTATCAGTAAATCTTTGATATAAAGATAGGCGGGTTGTTTGTTGATTAATTCAGGCAGTGTCGCTCGGTGTGCCATCGAATAATGTTCGTGGCCGAGGTAGCCTGCGGTTGTAAGATAATTAAAAGTATCCGTGCCATTGCCGCGCAAAACGGTGAAGGATAAACCGTAAAGCATCACGGGCAATAAAATAATCAGTGTCGTGAGGCACCAGCCCATACAATAGAAAGACAAAACGGATTTTTCAAAAACGATTTTTTTAGCAGAAAAAAAAGTAATGAGCGCGCTAAGTACGATCCCTGCTATCATCCAAGCGCTGGCCCATTGATTGATCGGAAAATCCCATAACACTAAATAAGTTGTCACAATGGTTGTTAACATAAACCCAAAAACGGGTGCAGTCATGACGGCGGTTGAAAAATTTCTTTTAAAAAAAAGTAACGCGGGGCCTAAGCCAATCAATGACAGAATGATAAAAACAAAAACTGTGGCAAAAACCGTATCTAACATTTCACGATATCCTGAGACAAAGCGACAAGATGCGTCTCGACCATTTGTTGTATGAGTTCGGCAAAAGGGATTTCGGGTTCCCAGCCTAAAGTATTTTTTGCTTTGCTGGCATCGGCAATGGTGTCACCGGTTTCAGCCGGCCGCTGAAAACGCGGGTCGACTTTGACGTGTTTTTGCCAATCCAGATTGACATAAGCAAAAGCAATTTCGCAAAGATCGCGAACACGGTGACCAATTCCTGTGCCAATGACGAAATCATCGGCTTTTGGCTGTTGCAGCATGAGCCACATCGCTCGCACGTAATCGCCGGCAAAGCCCCAATCGCGACAGGCGTCGAGATTGCCAATTTGCAGAATGCCATTTTTGACGATAGGTTCTCGTTGTTCATTTAAAAGGGGTGAATTCAGCAAGCCCAATTTGATGCAGGCTGCCGCATAAGTCACTTTTTGCGTGATAAAGTGCGGGGGACGTTTGCTACTTTCATGATTAAATAAAATTCCGCAGCTAATAAATAAGTTGTAAGTTTTGCGGTAAATGCCCGCAATGTGATGCGCATATAATTTTGCGGCAGCATACGGATTAATTGGATTGAAAGGTGTTTTTTCGGTTTGTGGCGATTCGTGGATCGCTCCATACATTTCAGAAGAAGAAGCCTGATAAATTCGGCAATTGGGTTTAATGGTGCGGACGATTTCAAATAAATGGTGCGCGCTTAAGCCATTAATTTGCATGGTTTCAAGGGCGCGTTTCCAGGATTCGCTGGGATAGGATTGTGACGCTAAATTGTAAATTTCATCGGGTTGGCTTTTTTGAATGGCTGCAAAAAGCGAATCGGCATCAGCCAAATCACCCTGAATATATTCAACTTGAGGATTCAATTCTGACGAATCAACATTATTGCTAAATCCAATCACGCGATAATTTTTCTGAAGCAAGAGTTCAGTGAGATAGAAGCCATCTTGTCCGGTAATGCCTGTGATGAATGCGGTTTTTTTCATAAAGAGTCCGAATCGCGATGAGGCAGACTAAGAACTTCTTGATAGAAATTCAAGAGTAAATTCGCGGATTTTTGCCAAGAAAATTGCATTGCCTGTTCACTGCCTTCTTTAATTAGTTTTTCTCGAAGGGATTGATCAGAACTCATTATTTGCATCGCATAAAGCAATTCATTTTCCTCTTGCGGCTGAATTAAAAGAGCACTATTGCCTGTAATTTCTGGAATCGAGCTGATTTTAGATGAAATCACCGGAGCGCCGAGCGTCATCGCTTCAAGAACCGGCAAACCAAATCCTTCAAAAAGAGATGGGTACACAAGACAAAAACAGTTTTGATAAAGCCATTGCAACTCTTCGTCGCTCACATAACCTAACACATGAACATCTTTTGAAATGCCCAGTTCATTGATGACCAAATCAATTTTTTCCATCCAGCCCTGCTTGCCTGCGAGTACGAGGGGATACGTATCGGGATTTTGCTTTTTTAATTTTGCATAAACTGACAATAATCGTTTAATGTTTTTGCGTGGCTCGATGGTTCCGACATTTAGCCAGAATTGTTTGGTTGTTAAAAAGTTAAATTTGCTCGGTTGAATAATTTGGGTTGCATTTGTAAACCGGCTAGCAGGATGCAAAATTTTAATGCGTTCGGCTGGAAAATAAGGAAACGTTTTCAAAAAATGTTCGCGCGTATATTCCGAGATTGCGAGAATAAGGTCAGCATTTAAGCTCGCCTTGAAAACGCCGTCAAAACTCGCGATGCGATTATGTTCCGTCATGCAATCAGGATATTCAATAAAACTGAGATCGTATAATGTATAAACCAATCGCGGCGTTTTTAATTTTGGCGGACAGAAAAAATTATTGCAATGCAAAATATCAAGCCCGCTAAATTGTTTTTCAATTGCATCTGAATTTCCGCGCCAAAAAGTTTGCGCTTGCGATAATGATCGATGGTGAAATTCACGTTGGAAATTGGCTAAAGGCGTCTTAAATGTTTTTTTATAATTTTTATCCCAAAAATGGTCGCCAAAGGTGGGAAGCAGCGCATACTGATTTGAATGATCCACTTGCGTTAAATGGGCAATCAGATTGCTTGCAAAATATCCGCAGCCGGCTTTCGCAGGTCCAGTTTGGCTGATGTCGAAACCAATTTTCATGAGGGCTGCTTTCCTAAAAATGTTTTTTGAAAATATTTTCGTGAAAGGCCCAAAATGCTGCGCAGCATATCTTTGGTAATTTTTTTATTCCATTTGACGGATGCTAATACCGTGTGAGCCAAAACGGTTTTTTCAAAATCCAGTTTATTTTTGTAGGTGGTCGTTTCTGCCATCGCATGACCGTAATTTTTAAGCCAACGATCGGGAACGTATTTCAGATGTAATTTCATCATGTCATTAATTTCTTTGTGCACTTTGACGCGACTGCCGAGTGTTTTGGTGTCAGCATGCAAGCGAGAGCCTGCTAAAATATGTGGAACAAAATAAAATTTGACGTTGTTTAGCGCAAGGCGCAGCCAGTATTCATAATCCATGCAGTAATGTAACTTTTCATTCAGCATGCCAAATTGGTCGATAAGGCGCCGGCGAAAAAACACTGCAGGTTGGCAGAGAAAGCAGACATCTTTTAACAGTTCTTTGTCCCAGGTCTCGGTGTAATATGTTTCGAGAATGTTATCGTTTGAATCAATATGATAAGCATTCCCATAAATAATATCGATATTGTCATGTTTTTCAAAAATATGTTTAATGCTTTTCAGTGCATGCGGATAATAAATATCATCAGAATTCAGCCAGCCAATAATATCGCCATGCGTTGCTTGCAGCCCTTTATTTACGGCGTGGGCTTGGCCGCGATCTTTTTCAGAAACCCAACGCAATTTTGTTTGATATTTTTTTAAAATGTCGACGGTATTATCGGTGCTTCCGCCATCGATCACTGTGTACTCAAGGTCAGGAATATCTTGCGACAAAACGCTTTGAATCGTGCGTTCAATAAATTGTCCCTGATTGAAAGAAGGGGTGATGACAGAAATAGAAAGTGTCATGCAGAAGTCCTTTTCTCATTTAAAACATGATTGATTTCGGCGAGATAATCGTTTGCCATGTCTTTTTCTGTGCCGAAGGTGGCAATGCGTTCTTTGCCGCGCTCTATCAATTTTTTGACTAAGTCATTTTCAGTTTCAATGCGATGAATGGCGTCTGCGATTTCATCCGGTTTTCTTGGATCAAATAATAAGGCAGCATTGCAGGCAACTTCCGGCAAGCTCGTTACGTTGCTGCACAAAACGGGTTTGCCGGCAGCCATTGCTTCAAGCACCGGCATGCCAAAACCTTCATAAAGCGATGGAAAAATCACCGCTTTGCAGTGTTTTAATAAAGCAGCAAATTCTTGATCCGTTAAAAATCCCGGCATCGAAATCACGTCGGCTAAACCCATTTTTTTAACGGTAGCTAATAAAAAAGTTTTGTGGGGATTATCAGCGCCCGTGCAAACTAATTTGAGATGACCCTGATATTTTTGTCGATAAATGCTGAATGCCGTCAACAACATCTGATGATTTTTGTGGACCCAAAAATTCGCGGGAAAAAGCAAATAACCTTCGTTAGATAACTTGAGGCGCTTCAGTAAATCATTTGCGAGGGTAGGATCAATGTCCGGCAAACGGTGCGCTAATCGTGTATGGATGGTTTTAACCAAGTTGGGTTTAAGACCGCTATGTAATATAACAGTGTGATTGACGTAATCCGACACACAGATAATTTTATCGGAAGATTGATAAGTGTCTTCGAAATTTTTGCGGCGTTCGAAGCGATCTTCAATGCTAAAAAAATAGGGATACGTCTTAAACTGTAAATCATGCACGATGGTGATAACAGGTGTACCGCGTTCTTTAAAATTGACACCGGTAAAAGGGCAAAAAAGTAAATCAGCCAGTTTGTTTTTAGGCTTCCGCTTCATCCATTGTTTTATTTTCTTCAAAGAATAATTCAGTCTTAAAGTAATCTGGACTGGCAATAGTTTATTTAAAATGCGTTTGAGCAGGTTTCTTTTTTGTGGGGTCGTTTGACCGGTTGTATTCATAATCTGGATATTAGGTGCTTTAAGTTGCTCTAATTCAGCGATATTTTGCGTTGTACCCAGCAATAAAAATTGATAATGAGGGGCAAGTTCCGCCAAATGTTTAACCAATTGAAATGCAACGATTTTAGCACCACCATTGGCACCATTTGGCAAAACCGGAGTAAGATCAACCGCGATACGCATGATGGGCAACCTAAAGCATGGAAGAAAAGGAGGATGATACTGAATTTGCTGCTTTTTTTCTACTCCCGGGTCATATAAACTACCCGCCATGGAAAAGACAGCCAAAATCTATATCGCGGGACACAGGGGACTTGTTGGGTCTGCGATCCAACGCGCACTGGAAAAAGAAGGGTATGCTAACCTTCTTTGCCGCAGTCATGCCGAACTTGAGTTAATTGATCAGTCTGCCGTGAATACCTTTTTTGCCGAGGAAAGACCCGAATATGTCTTTTTGGCCGCAGCCAAAGTCGGTGGTATTTATGCCAATAATACCTATCGCGGTGAATTTATTTATGAAAACCTCATGGTGCAAAACAATGTGATTGAAGCAGCCAGACGTTTTGGGGTAAAACGACTCTTATTTTTAGGCAGCTCCTGCATTTATCCACGCAATTGCCCGCAACCCATGCGCGAAGAATATTTATTATCCGGCCCTTTAGAACAGACTAATGAACCCTATGCGGTTGCCAAGATTGCCGGCATCAAATTATGTGAAGCTTATAATGCTCAATATGGCACGGATTTTATTTCGGTGATGCCGACTAATTTATATGGTCCGAATGATAATTATGATTTAAAAAATTCACATGTTTTACCGGCATTATTACGAAAATTTCATGAAGCTAAAATGTCGGGTGCCGAGAGTGTGACCATTTGGGGCACGGGAACCCCTAAACGCGAATTTTTGCATGTCGATGATATGGCATCGGCCTGTTTATTTATCATGAAAAAAACGGGTTATCGTGACATGTTGAATATTGGTTCGGGCGAAGAGGTCACGATCCATGAACTTGCTAAATTAATTGCAGAAGTCGTCGGATTTCAGGGCCAAATTATTCACGATGCAAACAAGCCCGATGGTACCCCACGCAAATTATTAGATAGCACTCGACTTAACAATCTAGGCTGGAAAAAAACAATTTCACTTAAAGACGGCTTACGGCAAACCTATGAAGTGGCCCGGCCGGTTTTAGATTCTCTAAAAACGACCGAGCTTTCTGCTTAGCAAATCACACAATTCATTGGTTTTTTAATTGTCTCGTCGGATTCAATGAGGGCAAATATATTTTTCAATTTCTCGAAATGTGCCATCGAACTATCCCTATACTTACCGGGACCATGATTAACTTCATAGCTCTTTAACGTAGCAAAATTGTTGCTTAAATCAAATTTAGGAAGAGGGTTTTCTGAAGCATTTAATAATCTTTTTTCAATTAGGGTTTTTTTAAGAAGTTGAGGTGCTTTTGCAATAGCATCCCGAATGCTTCCGTTTTGTTTGTCTTCTAATGCTTCACGTAAAGAAATCTGCGTTTTTTTACAAAGGCTATGCCAGTCCAATTCAATTCCATGAATGGGACCCACATAGGTCAGATACTGATCAGCAGCTTCCGTTTTTAATAGCTCAATTAATTCATTTCTAAATTTTTTATGAATCAAAGCGATAAATGCATCGCCATGCTTTAAGCGGTCTTTGATTTGTTGCATAAATGCATCAAAGGGTTTATTTATTTTAAGCAAACAGTCAGTTACTGGTGTGCCTTTTTGTTCCTTAAGTGCTTTGGTTAAATCCTGAATTTGTGTCATTATGGCTGCTTCAAAGTCATCGCCTTCGGCTTTTCGAATTAGCTCAGGTAATTCATTTTCAACCAGTTGAATGGGATCTTTGGCTTCAGGGCTAAAAGTGGTTAGCTCAGTTGCATAAATGGAGCTTTGCATGTATACCTCGTTGTTATATCTAATAAAAAAATATGACCAATTATAACACAATCAAGATTAAGGAATTCTTAAATACCAAGATGATTCCTAAGCTCGTTTGACAAGCCAAGAGCGCAGGATAAAGGCAGGAAAAAATAATCATTCTTTATCATGGCAAAGTGAAAGGCATTTTATTGCCTGCGCAGAAAGAATGCTCGCGTAAAGTCGATCCTCTATTTGGTATGCAATCTAAATTATCTGTACGAAAGCAATTAGATATCATACGAGGCAGTCGTTAACTAAAAAATCACTGAATATTGGAATAAACGTTTAAGGTTTCGCGTGCGCATTTTTCCCAGCTGAATTCTTTAAAGGGTAGATATATTTTTCAATTTCTCGAATTGGTATGGAATCGAAATCCAAATTAGCCGTACAAAAGCAATTAGATATCATACGAGGTGGTCGTTGCAGGTGTTGCTGTAAGGACACGACCTTGGCCAGCATCTCACCCAGAAGCGGCGGCATTAGCAAAATGAAATATGACAACTAAATATCAAGGCAAACTACGTCACCATGACTCTTAGTCGAATTTTCACCGTTTAGAAGAAATTACGACAAAAGAACAAAAAAAGTCGGGGCTTCTTATGTTAAATCATATAAACTTTATACTTAATCAGCGAGTAATAGGAATGATTTTTCCCGAACCTTCAAAAGGATTTTAAATATGTGGTTAAATAAATTTATACAAACACTCCCACTAACAATTGCCTTACTACCTTGCTTTGCTCAGGCCCAAGACTCACCGCTCTCAGCCAAGGAATCATTTAGAGCATCCTGTGAAAAAACCTGGATGACCAAGGTTGATAACACCGCTGATGAAGTCACATTCAGAGATTTTGGGCAAAAATATTGTGACTGTGTTGCGAGTCAACCTCTGGGTACAAATGCAGGATCTCCCGAAACGGAAGCAATTTGCATGTCACGTACAGCATTATACTTAACGATGGATAATATAGGCGCCGATCAAGGTTTATCAAATTTAACTGAAGATAAAATCAAATCTTCTTGTAATGATATTTGGAGCATTGTTAATCCAAACATTAATTCAGCGAATAAACAAACATACTCAAAAATCTGCATTTGTGCTGCACCTAAACTCAGTGCGCTAGCAAAGGATAAAGAAAATTATACCGATAGGGAATGGTACGCAAAGATAAATGAGATCGCAGCTGGCTGTTAAAGCGTTTATTTTCCTAAGGACGTGAGCACAAATTCTATTCGTGCTTACGTCGTTTTTCTTATTCTTTTTATTATGCAAATCGTAAAGTTAGACTAACTGATCCTCTGAATTCACTATAAAATGGATTAATGGTTCTTCCCAAATAATCAACTTCACCCGATAAATCAATATTTTTATAGAGTGTATATTTCGTTTCGATCCCTACATCTCCCGCTGGTCCTAAATGGGAGGAATTATCTTTTGATACACCGCCACCAGCATACAACTCAATATAAAACGTGGGTGTCACATTGATGTTATACAATCCTATTATTTCATACAGCTGAAACAAACTTGGAGCATAATATCCATCATCAGGATCCTTATTAAAAGATAACAGTTCTGCATTCAGCCCCAGCATAAGGTTAGTTCTATTAGTATTGAATATAATCATGCCGGGTTCAAAATCTAATCTAGCATATTTATTATTATCGCTTAAGTGACTTACTCTAAAATCCAAATCGATTGTGGACTCTAAGCTTGATTTGTAGTTGGCATGGAACCTTCCTCCCGTTTCCATAATTGCTAGAGAAACTGCAAGAGGCGATCCATTAGTCAAATCTATAGGTCTATAAAGATCATGCACAGCACCAAATGAGATTTTCCAATTTTCATTTGGGGCCATTTTACTTGCAAGATAGACAGCTGGTCGGTTTTTGCCATTACTGATAGCAATATCTCCTAATAAACCCTGTAATTCAACGCGCGGCGTAATAAAGCTATCAATACCAATTAAATACTCTTGATCACTAATGCGGGATTTGCCTGTATTTGTAACTAAATCACTATTGGGATCGGCAGATAGCGATTCGCCTAATCCTGAAAATAATAAGCTCGTATTGGCATTAAAATAATATTGCATCTCAATAGGAGCTCTATAAATTGTCACTGAATCATTTTGATGAATATATTGTGCTGAAGGTGGGATGTACATTGGATCTGTAGCTTGAGTTAAGTCCTGAAAGCGAGTTCCAATACTAATGCTGGATTGAAGTGGTGGCTCAATTAGTATTTTCAAATAATCAATATCATCTGATTTTGGATCAGTTTTAATAAGTTTATGCAGCTCTCCCAATCCTTCGGTTCTTCTCCCTGCCTGAAAGAGAGCGCTTGCTTGTGTAGCCATTAGATAGCTATCAGTAGGAGATTTTATAATGAGAGGATTATTCAACTGTAACGCACTATCATAGAATCCCGCATCTGCAAATAAACGCGCTTTTGATTTTTGATAATCGTAATCTGGACCAAACAAATATTGATATCTATTTAATACAGCCATTGCTTCATTATAATTTCCAAAAGCTCTTAATGAATCAACATAATCAATATAAACTTGTTTCTCTTTAGGATGGTTAAGAAGATAACATTGATAAATGGAAGCTGCTTCTTCATACTGACTGTTGATAGCTAATTTTTCTGCGGTATCTAAGTTATCTCCTAAGGCGCATAACTTATTATTCAATTTAGCAACGGAACAAAATCCATATGTATAGGAAATACTTATCAATAAAATGCCACAAAATGCTATCCATTGCTTCATGCTGTACCTCATTCCCTACATAAAAATCTGAAAAATAACACCCTATCAATTAATATTCTCTAATATTTCTTAAAATGACCACTAATTTTTGATCGATATATTCTTTCAGCTGGTATACCTCCCCACTCTGATGATTTATATAAAATTTCACCTTTCATCAGAAGAGATAAATCGCCTAAAGTTGAGTAACTTTGCATGACGGTATCATACAGCAAAATTGACCGATCACCGATCGTACAACCCTCTCCAATCTTTATAGTACCTGTTTGAAAAACTCTATCTTCGAACAAGTGTGATTGTATCGTGGAGTCCTTATTGATACATGTTCCATCACCAATTTCCACTAAATCAAATTCTGAAATATAGGTGGAGTTAATGACTGTATATTTGCCAATCTTAGCGCCAAGCATACGAAGGAAAAAACTTAAAAACGGTGTTCCTAGTAATGTTTCTAATAAAAATGGCACCATGACATGGTCATAAAGTGAAGTAAAAAACTCACTACGATAAACAAACGAACTGTACATTGGCGTAGTAACATTTTTATAATTTCCGATTAATAGCCACTTAAGCAGGATGATAAGAAAAACTTCGCTCATAACAAATGTAATTGAACAAAATGGAAATATTAATATTGCCACTAATAGAGAGTAAGCATTATTTAATGTAACAAACGCTATAACATCTAACGAAAGAATGCCGTACAGACAAATGGGCGGTAAAAATATCTTAAAAAATTCAATGATTCCTCTTGTCACCAGCGAACCTCTAGTTGGCTCATATGTCTTGGTTTCCGGATATGACGTACTTAAATTAAGTCGCGGTAGAAACATGGCTGGAGTACCTATCCAACTTGAATTACTTGCAACAATGTCGGCAGGAGTTGTTGAAGCACACGCAATCAAGCAATTGTTATTTAATTTCGTATGCTGAGGAATAAGAGCACCATTGCCAATAAACACACGATTACCTAGATATACGGGTTGCAGCCTAATATACCCGTTATAAACTCTCGCAGGAGCCAGGATCGCTCCATCGCCAACAAAACACTCCTGCCCAATATTTAGCATATCGGGAAGGCTAAAATTTAAAGTTGCTATTTCAGACTTTTTACCAATTTTAGCGCCCAACAAGCGAAACCAACTTGCTGTAAATACAGTGCCATATAGACTTTCCATGGTTCCTAAACTGAGACCCATTAATCGCTCGCAAAACCATATTTTTAAATAGCCATAACTTTTTAATGAATAATCGCCTTTTTTAAGCGGTCTAAAAATCTTTTTTAAGAAAAATATTTGCAAAAAGAAGAAAAACATAAACATAAAGGCCGATAACGGCACTGCCCACAGGCAATTAATATATTCGCCAGTTATGTAACAATAATACACTATCAATATAATGCCCGGGGTGACCGAAGTAATGTAGACAACTTCAATCAACATCAAAAGCAAATACTGGCAAATACCATGCAGGAAATTTTTAATAATGCTGTTGGACGATATCTTATTATCGGTGTCTGGAAGTTCGACTTCACCCGAGCGTGCAGGTGAGCCAATTAAGCTTTCCCCTTCAGGTATTGTTTGACCCATTGCCAATAAAGAATGTTCGCCTAATTTACTGCCATTTTTAAGTTCCGTATTGATACTTAGAACTGAATTTGTTCCTACAAAGCAATTATCTCCGATTTTGATAGAGCCTATTTTGAGCCATCCGTTTTCAATTTTATATCCCGACACAATGACATCTGCGCCAAGACTGGAATTGTCTCCCATGCTAAATAGATCAAATGCATTAAATACATCAGTGCCGATATAACAATTTTTACCAATTTTAGCACCCATCAATCTACAGTAAAATGTAATAAATGGACTACCAACCAAGTGATCTATCGGCGCTAAATCTTGTACCTGATTCACGATCCACCAGCGCATATAATAAAATGACCATACTTTATATTCGCCGGGTTTTATTTTTCCCAATAAAAGCCATTTCATTACTATGCCAAACAATATAAGACTCGGTTCTAATAAGAAGAAAAATGCAAGAAAAAACAGTGCTAATTGTTCACCGGTTAAGATCGCGTAATAATTGTATGTGAAGGTTACTGAGATAAGCATAATTATCAAAAAATGCCACGGGGAAATAGTAACGAGCACCAACGAAACCAGCGCTTGGAAAAAAACGCAAATGTAATACTGCACTTTATCGATAATATTTTTCGGACCTAAATATGGACCTGACTCGGAATCGTCAGCATCTTTTGACTCTTTGAAATCATCAATTTTTTTTGCAAGTTGCTCTATCGTTGAATTTTCAAATATATCTAAAAGCGACGCATTGCTCATTTCTTTATGCTGTAAACGCATCTCTGAAATCACCTTTGCCGCAGCTAAGGAATGTCCACCTAATTCGCCAAAAAAATCTGAATTAATCGATATAGGAGACATGCCTAATATTTTTTCCCATATGGTTGTAATCTTTTTTTCAGAACTTGTTGTTGGTTCGCTATAATCAAAGGTTTTCTTTATGTCGTTAAGCTCTGGCGTCGGCAATAATTTTTTATCGATTTTGCCGTTACGCATTTTAGGAAAACTGGGAAGAATCATGAAGATTGAAGGGATCATATATCGGGGCAATTTTTTACGTAATTTTTTTTGAATTTCGAGGGTCGTAAGAGGAGATTTATCTTTCAATACCACATAACAAATTAATGACTCCAAGTCTTCAGTTAACTCTTTCACAACAACCGCGGTATCACGAACACCGGCTAAACTTCTGACTTCATTTTCGATTTCTTGAGGCTCAACCCGGAAGCCACGCAATTTAACTTGGTCATCTTCGCGCGTGATGTACTCAATATTTCCATCGTCATTAATCCGACCGATATCGCCTGTCCGATAGATACGTTTGGACATATCTTGTGGATAAAGAATAAATTTTTCATCGGTAAGCTCAGGCTTGTTAATATAGCCTCTGGCTAATCCAGCTCCTGCGATACATATTTCACCCCTCTCGCCTTGATCCACAGGTTTTAATTGATCATCCAAAATAAATATTTCACAATTTGGTATAGGTTTTCCAATGGTTACTTCTTTATTAGCTTTGCATTCATAATAAGTTGAGATAATAGTAGCTTCAGCCGGTCCATAGGTATTGAATATTCTTAGACCCGGGCGTATCCAGCTGGTTATTAGCCACCCAGAAGCTATCTCCCCACCTAAAATTAATATCCGTAAACTAGGAAGCGACGACTCTAACATAGCAAGCATAGTAGGAACCGTTGAGAAAACGGTTATCTTATTGAAGTTTAAAAACTCTGCTAACGCTCCGCCTTCTTGCACTGCTTGCGCTGAAGAGGTAATTAAAACTCCTCCACTAGCAAATGCTAACCATATTTCTTCCATTGATGCATCAAATCCAATGGTAAAACCTTGGTAAATACGATCTTGATCAGTTACGCCATATATTTGTAGAGCAGATTGCACATAGTTGCAGAGTGCGGCATGACTAATAGCGATCCCTTTAGGCGTACCCGTCGTACCTGAGGTATATATGACAAAACATAAGTTATCTGGTGTAAGTGTTGGAACAGATGGCTTCTCTTTAGATTTCGTTAATAAATCCGGTTTAATACTTTCATAATTTATCATTTTATCAGCAGGAAAATTAATATCCTTGTAATTTTTATTGGTTAATAACAAGGATATTTGAGTGTCTTCTAAAATATATTCAATTCTCTCATGAGGGTATCCAGAATCAATCGGAAGATAGACTGCGCCTGCCTTGAGAATTCCAAGCATGATAATATATAAGTCAGTAGAACGATCAATGAGCACCCCAATAATATCATCAGGCTTTGTGCCTTGCTCAATTAACCAGTTAGCCAGTTGATTAGCTGATTCCTCAATAGATCTATAAGTTGTTTCTGTACGATCGCAGATTAAACATACTTTATCAGGAAATAGGGAATACTGTTTTTCAAAGAAAGACTGAAGCGTATCCATATATATAAATCCTATAAAATATGATGGTCAATTCCATTAACCACAGCATTCTTAATGATATATTAAGGGGTGTACAAGCAATAGTGTTTTTTTCAGCAAACCAGCATAGAACCTAACTAATAGCCGATATTCACAGCGTGTGGACCAGGGAGTATGGCCATGCTCCCTGGTCCATATTGATATTGTCATAAGTCGGTTCATATAACTGTGTTTAAATCTTAAAATAGCTTTCTTCCATAGGTAAATTTGTAACACCAATTATTTTCTCCGCTTGCATCATAAACAAGTAATTTAACAGATGTGCGTGCACGATTAGTGAATGCAAATATAGTCCCACTGAATGGATCGCATGACAATTTTTGCTGGCATAGTCCTTTCAATCCGCAGATTCCTTTTCTTTTAAAAGCATTCAAGAATTACAGCTTCATGTTTTTAAACCGTAATTTTTCTATAACTGAAAATCACTCAATATTGGAATAAACGTTTAAGGTTTCGCGTGCGCATTTTTCCCAGCTGAATTCTTTAACTCGTGCGCTGCCTTTTGCGATCAATTTCTCGCGCAGGGTTGAATCGAGCAATACTTTTTGTAATCCATCGTGGATAGCATCTTCACTGTAGGGGTCAACCAAGAGCCCTGCGTCGTTGGCAATTTCTGGCATGGCCGTGATGTTGGAAGTCAAAACAGGTGTCCCTGAAGCAAACGCTTGCAATAATGTCAGGCCAAAACCTTCATGCAATGATGGGTGTGCATAAACACTCGCGCTTTGAAATAAAGCGCGCAGTTCTTCGAGTGAAACATAATCTAGCCAGCGGCCGTTTCCAGATGATTCTAATTGTTGAATCGTTTGCATGCTTTCTTCGGTGCCCCAGCCTTGGCGGCCGACTACGATTAATTGAAATTCATCACGCATATCTTTGGGTAATTTTAGATAAGCGCGAATTAGGCGGGGAAGATTTTTTTTCGGATGCAGGGTGCTTGTGAATAAAATAAATTTTTTGGTGAGAGAAAATTTTTGTAAAACGCGTTGTTTTTCTTCAAACGCTACCGTTTCAAACCAAAATGGGGAGATACCATTATAAATAGCAGTGATTTTATTTTCTGGAATGCCGCAATATTCGACTAACTCTTTTACCATTGAATGTGACACGGTAATAAAATGCGTCGGCCAGCGCAAAGTGGAAGCACGTGCCCATTTTTTTAAGCGCGGAAAGCGCGTATTTAAAAACCATTCTGGAAATTTGAACATCAAAGCATCATGCAGCGTCGCAACCAGTGGAATTTTTTTTAATTTTGGAATCATGTGGTCTGTTGCATGAAATAAATCAATTCGGGACAAATGAGAATCTAACGCCCGATAAGGATTAATCAATGATGCGATGGTCTCACGCGTGTATGAAAAAGGAAAAAGCTGACTATTCGGTAACTGAGCGACAGAATTTTTTTGATTCGGAAAAGACACGGGCACGAGGGATGAATGAGCCCGAGAAATTTCATCATACAAATTTTTCGTATAAGTCCCAATCCCGTCAATTTTGCCGTCGCTTAATAAAGGCTCGATGGTGGTGCAGCTTAATCCTATGCGCATACACCACTCGTTTTTTCTGAAATGATTTTTTTGAATTTTTGCTGAAAAAGTTCTGGCGCAAATCGTTCTGCATTTTTTCGGCAATTTTCAGGGGTTAAGTGGTTCGCGTTTGCTTCGAATTTTTTAATTGCATCCGTTAAGCTAGAAACCGTTTGTTCAGCAAAAAATACGGCTGTCGGATTTTCCTGATCTAGTCCGCGCATCGTTTCCAGTGTGCCGCCTTTGCCAAATGCAATCACCGGTGTACCACAGCTTTGCGCTTCCAACGGAGTAATTCCAAAATCTTCTTCGGCCGCAAAAACAAACGCTTTCGCGCGCTGCATTAAATCAATGAGTTTTTCATCGGGTTGATAACCCAGTAACTCCACATGGCTTGCAGCTTGCGATTTTATTTTATTAAAATCGGGCCCTGTACCTACCACAATTAATTTTTTGTCCGGCATGGTTGAAAATGTTTCGACGATCAAATCGATTTTTTTATACGGTACAAAACGCGAAGCAGTGAGATAAAAATTTTCTTTATCATTTTTCGGAGTAAAACGATGAATATCGACGGGTGGATAAACCACTTCAGCATCCCGGCGATAAATTTTTTCAATACGTCGCGCAATATAATTTGAATTTGCGAGATAGTGATCGACGCCATTGGCTGTGCGTTGGTCCCAGATGCGCATTTTGTGCAGGATTTTTTTGGCGATAAAGCCTTTAATCCCGCGATCCAATCCGGATTCCTGTAAATATTGGTGCTGCAAGTCCCAAGCATAACGCATAGGCGAATGCACATAGCTCACATGAAGCTGATTGGGTCCAGTAATAACCCCTTTGGCAACAGCATGAGAACTGGAAATAATCAGATCGTAATTCGACACATCCAGCTGTTCGATCGCAAGCGGCATCCAGGGCAGGTATTGGCGATAATATTTTTTCGCAAAGGGTAACTGTTGGATAAAAGTCGTGGTGACTGGCTTATTTTTAATAAATCCGCGATGGCCTGCCGGCAGAAAATCGACAACCGCAAAGAGGTCTGCCTCGGGATAACAGGTAAGTATTTCGGCCAAAACCCGCTCAGAACCCGCGTAAGTCACTAACCAATCACAAATAATTGCAATTTTCATATGTTTTGCTTTGTCAAAAGCGGTTAAATTCAATAAAATGGTGTATTCGCAAGAATAGCATAAATGAAGGTTCATTAGAACGAGTAGATGATGTTACCCAAAGGCCTTTTAAAAGAATATTCCCAAGTCTTATCGCTCATCATGCGTGTAGTGGATATTCTCGCAATCGCCTTATCCGGCTGGGCCGCTTTTTATTATAAATTTGGCTTGGTCGCCATGCCTTCTCGTTATGTGACGGCCGTATTGGCTGCCGGCTTATTGACCCTGTTGGTTTTCCCCTTTTTTCATATTTACGAATCCGGTCGAATCAAAGGCATCTGGAAAAATATTCATAACCTCATTCGCGCCATCGGCACCGTTTTAATTATGCTTGCAGGCCTCGCTTTTTTAACTAAAACCGGTGAGCAATATTCTCGTGAATGGTTTATTGGCTGGTCGGCGTTTTCGTTTATTTTACTGATTATATTTCGTGCCCATTTACTGATTATTTTGCGATTGATGCGTGCACATGGTTGGAATGAACGGCGCGTGATCATTATGGGTGCGGGTGAATTAGGTCTGCGCTTGGTTGATACCGTGCAACAGGCGCTTTGGACGGGCATTCGGGTTGTCGAAATTTTTGATGATAATGCACAGCGTAAACCGAATGAAATTCATGGCATTCCCATTATTCAAACACCTAAAAATATCAGCGCTTATTTAACCTCGAAAAAAAATCTGGTCGATGAAATCTGGCTTGCTTTGCCACTAAGAGCAGAAAATCGCGTCAAAGAAATTTTGCACGAACTGCGTCACGATACGATTACCACGCGATTGATGCTGGATGTGTTTGGCATGGATTTGTTAAATCATTCCGTGAATGATTTTGCAGGTTTTCCTGTGTTGAATATTCGTTCGACGCCAATGATTGGCATGAACAGAGTCATTAAAGCAATCGAAGATAGACTATTAGCGGCGTTGATTTTATTATTGATTAGTCCTTTGATGATGTTAATTGCAATCGCAGTCAAACTGAGTTCTAAGGGTCCGATTTTTTATCGGCAAAAGCGCGTGAGTTTTAATGGCCATGAATTTGAAATGTTAAAATTCAGGACCATGCCGGTCAATGCCGAAGAGAAAACAGGCCCCGTATGGGCAAAAGCAGGTGAAAATCGCGCGACAAAGGTCGGCCTTTTTCTCCGCAAAACCAGTTTAGATGAATTACCGCAATTTATTAATGTTCTGCGGGGCGATATGTCGATTGTCGGCCCAAGACCTGAGCGGTTGGTTTTTGTCGATCAATTTAAAAACCAGATTCCGCGCTACATGCAAAAACATCTGGTCAAAGCGGGCATCACCGGATGGGCGCAAGTGAATGGATGGCGTGGCGATACCAGTTTGGAAAAACGCATTGAATATGATTTGTATTACATCGAAAATTGGTCGTTGCTGTTTGATTTAAAAATTATTTTTCTTACTTTTTTTCAGGGGTTTGTGAATAAAAATGCATACTAAAAAAATTCTAGTTGTCGGCGGTGCAGGATATATCGGTTCGCATATGGTGGCAGTTTTGCAGGATGCGGGGTTTGATCCCATTGTGCTTGATGATTTGAGCACGGGCCATCGACATGCGGTGAAAGACGCTGAATTTGTGATGGGCGATATGGCCGATGACAATGTGTTGGAAACGATTTTTACTAAACATAAAATTCAAGCGGTGATGCATTTTGCAGCGTTTATTCAAGTGAATGAATCCGTAAAAAATCCCGCAAAATATTATTTGAATAATGTCGCAGGCACGCTCAAATTATTGCAGGCGATGTTAAAACATGGCGTGAACCAATTTATTTTTTCTTCCACGGCTGCGGTGTTTGGTGAACCGCGTTATACCCCGATGAATGAAGATCATCCACAAAGTCCTGTGAATGCCTATGGCAGCAGCAAATTGATGGTCGAAAAAATCCTGCAGGATTATACGCGTGCTTATCCGGATTTTCGTTTTATGACGCTACGCTATTTTAATGCGGCCGGCGCTCATCCCAATGGAAAGTTAGGTGAATGGCATGAACCAGAAACCCATTTAATTCCAGTTATTTTAGAAGTCGCGAGCGGTAAACGTTCCGCCATTAATATTTTTGGTACCGATTATCCCACTCCAGATGGTACTTGCATTCGCGATTACGTGCATGTAATGGATCTTTGCGAGGCACATTTACTTGCGCTGCAGGCATTGATGCAGGGCAAAAAAAGTAATTCTTATAACCTGGGTACCGGCCATGGTTTTTCCATTCGACAAGTCATTGATTGTGCGCGAGAAGTCACAAAATGTGATATCAAAACTGAAAATGCAGAGCGACGCGAAGGTGACCCTACCATTCTCGTCGCGGATCCTTCTCTCGCGATAGCAGAATTAAATTGGCAGCCCAAATATGCGGATCTTCCTACGATTATTGCGCATGCCTGGCAAGCCTCACGGATGAATGCCGAATTGAGTAGTGTATAATAGATCTTATAAATAGTGCTAAAACGAGGTAGTTTTATGAAAAAGATCCTAATCGGTCTGTTTATTTTCATATTGGCGGGCGCAGTTTTTGCCGATACATCCGAGTCTAATTTTATCCATGGGAAAAAAAAGCAATTAACCCATCAAGTTCCGAATTGCCTTGATTTCACCCAATATTTTCAATTCATCAATGGCGAAAAATTCAATCAAAATAATTTTGGTTTTTATCTTGAATCAGAAAATTTTAATGTGGATTCTACTTTGCACAGCGATGAAAAAATTAGCGGCGGTATTTCACCCATCGTTTATACCAATACTTTTACTGCGGCGGATGAAAGCATTCGTGCTGGAGAAGTCCATATTGCACACAAGTATCCTATTATTCCAATACAAGTGGCTCAAGCAGAATGTGAATTGGTATTTTCCTGTCGTTGCACAGCCTCAAATGGATGCTACACCGCAGTAGTCACCAATGGTGAACGTTGCAGCATTGGCGGTGGTGATGGCAGCCAGTCGGCACCTTATTACATCGAATTAGGTGGTGAGAATCCGAATTAAATCGATTGATTAACGGGCAATTGCCAGAAAATTTCCATGAATTTTTGATGGGAAAAAGTCTGTTTGGCGCGCAGATAACCCACCTTGCCCCAGTGCTGTAAGGTTTCGCTAGAGGATTGATAAGCGTTAAGCATTTCTGTGGCTAATTTTTCAGGATTTTTAGCAGGAATTAGGGGACCTGCATTGCCAACCACTTCAGGAACACCATGCACGGCGGTTGCGATAATGGGAATTTCGGCAATCATTGCTTCGAGAAGTACGCGGCCAAACGCTTCTTGTGAAGAAGATGAAATATAAGCATCGAATGCTTTCATATATCGAAAACTATCTTGTAAAAATCCAGTAAAAATAACATCGGAGGCAACATGAAGCTCTTGAGCGAGATTTTTTAAAAAAGTTTCCAGTTCGCCTTTGCCGACGATGACTAATTTGGCGCGAGGGCAGGCGGGTTTGATTTTTGCAAATGCGCGTATTAGTGTTTCCTGGTCTTTATTTTTAACGAGACGGCCCATGTTGCCGAATAGAAAATCGTCCGCAGATAAATTCAAATGTTTGCGCGCAGCATTTTTTTCAAGTAGTTGAGATTCGGTTTTTTCGACATCAATCATATTGTGCAAGGTGATGACGCGTTCTGCAGGTACTCGCCAAATCGAGCGGCGAATATCATCTCGTACTGCATCGGAAACGCCTGCAAAAAACATGGTCTCCCGGGCGAGTACAGCAACTGTCATTTTTCTGGCAAAAGAAGAAAGCGTATTCAATTCATGCATGACAAAAAAACAGGGTGGCAGCTTAATAAATTGCGCGACCCACATCATGATATAACTCGGTTTGTAACGATGACAAATAATGCGGGCGAAGTTTTTTTTGCGGCAGAGCGTCAGCATTTTTTTAATCACGGACATTTTTAAATGGCGAATGGATTTTTTAGGTGAATTTAAAAAAATGACCTCATCAGCGGTGTGCTTTTGCCGTATGGCTTCATCAGGTTCACCCGTTAAATAAACGACCGTTACCTCGAATTGATTTTTATCAAAAACGTCTGTGTATTGGTTATTGATATCAATAAATTGAGGCCCAAAACTATGGCCGAAAATTAAAATGTTTTTGCGCATGGAATTCTCATTTGAGTCTAGCCAAAGATTATACCAAAACAATATATTTTCAACTCATAAATATGATAATATTCAACCAATTTTAAGGGTTAGCTATGTCAGAAATGAAAATCACCAAGGCGGTATTTCCGGTGGCGGGTTTGGGTACGCGCTTTTTGCCTGCGACCAAAGCCAATCCCAAAGAAATGATGCCTATCGTGGATAAGCCTTTGATTCAATACGCAGTCGAAGAAGCGATTGCGGCCGGTATCACTGAGCTCATTTTCGTGACCTCCAGCAGTAAACGCGCGATCGAAGACCATTTTGACTCCAATTTTGAGCTGGAATCCAATTTATTGGAGCGTGGCAAATTTGAACTCTTAGAAATTGTGCGCGATATTTTGCCAGATGGCGTGTCGTCTGCTTATATCCGCCAGAAGTCGCCTCAGGGCCTTGGCCATGCTGTTTTGTGCGCCAAGCAATTGGTCATGAATGAACCATTCGCTGTTTTGCTGGCGGATGACTTGATTGATGGTGGCGCGAATCCTTGTTTGCAGCAGATGGTAACCAAAGCTGTTCAAAATAATTCCAGCGTGATTGCAGTCCAACAAATCCCTCGTTCTGAAACTAAAAAATATGGCGTCGTGGATGTCGATCCTGCTGCTATGCCCCTCGCTGAGTTAAGAGGAATTGTGGAAAAGCCCCAACCAGAAGTTGCACCTTCCAGTTATGGCGTAGTCGGGCGCTATATTTTAACGCCGGCGATTTTTTCATTGCTGGAAAATACGGCGCGCGGTTCAGGTGGCGAATTGCAATTAACCGATGCGATTGCCAAATTATTAGTTCAGGAAAAAGTGTTTGCGTACCAATTTGAAGGCAAACGCTACGATTGCGGCAATAAATTAGGTTATCTCGAAGCAACGCTCGCTTACGCATTAAAACATCCTGAGTTGGCAGATGATTTCAAGCGCAGTTTGCAAGGTTTTGCAGCATGCCTGGATTAATGCTTTCTAAAAACCGCGTTTATTTTTTTGCGGGTTTCATCAGTATTATTTTATCTATTTGGTCTTCTCTCAAAGAATCGGTCATTAATCCCGATGCGATTTGTTATTTGCAAAGTGCGGCTTCCATGAATTTAGGCTTGGATACCGCGATGCATGTGTGTGATCAGGCTAAGTGGCCTTTTTATTCCGCGTTGATTTTTGGTTTTGCTCATCTTACTTCGCTTTCATTTTTGCATTCGGCTGATGTGCTCGATGGATTATTTTCACTGATTTCAGTTTTGACTTTTATTCGTATCGTCCAATTTTTGCAGCCATCGAAACGCATTTTATGGTGTGCAGCATTAGTTATTTTATTAGCCCATGAATTTAACGATGTGCGGGTTTATATTATTCGGGATCATGGATTTTGGGCGTTTTATTTAGTATCGGTGTTATTTTTATTGCAGTATTTCCGAGGATATAAGCTAATTCATGCATTAGGGTGGAGTAGTGCGATCATCATTGCTGCATTGTTTCGGGTTGAGGGAATTATTTTTCTTATTGCACTGCCGCTGCTTGTTTTGTTTTATCCAGATAAAAAATTTATTTCGCGGATCCGATCCTATTTAACGCTCAATGCGTTGACGCTTGCAATAATAGCATTTGGCGCCGCTTTTTTAATTTTTCATGCGCATCAAACAGAAAATTTCGGTCGTTTGCACGAAGTCAAATTTCAATTATTTAACAGCTATCAAATGATCGCTGATCGTTTTCACGCGAATGCAAATATTATCGGACAACAGGTTTTAAGCCAGTATGCCGTGCATGATGCTGCGATGATTTTGGGGTTAGTGCTGGTCGTTTGGTATTTTATCAGTGTCATTGGTAATCTTTCATTGATTTACAGTTTTCTCGTGATTTTTGCCTGGAGCAAAAAATTATTACGCGCAGAAAAAAGTGATCATTGGGTACTTTGGGCATACGCTTTTATCAATGTTGTTGTGACCGCCATTTTCCTTGCCGAAAATATGTTTTTGTCGAAACGGTATTTAATGGCACTTTCATTGACTTTGATGTTATGGGCGCCTTTTGCCTTGGATTATTTCTTTTCGATCGCCAAAAAAACCAAATGGCCAGTGATTTTAGTCCTATTTTTTATGATCCTCTGGTCCCTCGGCGGCATTTTTGATTTTGGCTATTCCAAACAATACATTCGAGATGCAGGTGACTGGTTAGCTCAAAATGTTCCAGCAAAAGCAAGCCTTTATAGCAATGATTATCAGGTAATGTATTATTCAGGCCATTTTGGCAATGCGATTTTTGAGAAATCAAAAGCCTATTCCAATGAAAATATTTTTGCGAATTCCCATTTAAAACACTATGATTATGTAGCCTTACGGGTCAATAAACAGGATTCCATGGATTTCAAAAAACTGGGCCAAAAGGTCCAGGAATTTTCCAACAAACGCGGCGATAAAGTCGTAATTTTTAAAGTGCATTAGGAGGTCTTTGCTGTGAATATCACGGTAATTGGAGCGGGGTATGTCGGGTTGGTCACCAGTGCTTGTTTTGCTGAGCTTGGCAATCAAGTTACTTGTATTGATGTGAACAAACAGAAAATCGCTAATTTGAAAAAAGGGATTTTGCCGATCTATGAACCGGGCCTGGAATCCATGGTGATTTCCAACCTCAATAACAAACGCCTGCATTTTGCGACCTCATTAAAAGATTCCGGCGCAGAACCCCAAGTGATTTTTATTGCAGTTGGAACACCGAGTGATAAAGACGGTTCGGCGGATATGCAATTTGTGTTGGAAGCGGCACGAAATATTGGTTCGTATATCAAACATTATTGCGTAGTAGTCGATAAATCCACAGTACCTGTCGGTGTCGCCGATCAAGTCGAAGAAATTATCAAAACCGAATTAAAAAAACGAAAACTCAAGATCAAATTTGATATTGTCAGCAATCCCGAATTTTTACGCGAGGGCGCGGCCATAGATGATTTTATGCAGCCTGATCGTATTATCGTCGGCCTTAATTCCAAAAATGCGAAAAATATCATGTTGGAATTATATAAACCGATTTTGCGTAATCCAGAACGCATTTATTTCATGAATATTAAAGATGCGGAAATGACAAAATATGTCGCGAACGCGATGCTTGCGACTAAGATTTCTTTCATGAATGAAATGTCTGTGCTGTGTGATCGCATGGGTGTTGATGTTGACAATGTGCGAATTGGTATTGGTGCAGATTCTCGTATCGGCAATTCTTTTATTTATCCGGGTTGTGGGTACGGCGGTTCTTGTTTCCCAAAAGATGTCAAAGCGCTCATCAAAATGGCTGAAAATCATGATGTGAATCCTTATGTGTTGCGCGCCGTCGAAGAAAGAAATCATCATCAAAAACATGTTTTACCCGAAAAAATCTTCAAAATTTTCGGCGAAGATTTGTCAGATATCAAAATCGGTGTTTGGGGATTATCATTCAAACCGGGCACGGATGATATGCGGGAAGCATCCTCTTTGGTTCTGCTCGAAAAATTATTGACGCACAATGCTAAAGTCCAAGCGTATGATCCCGTTGCAATGCCTGTTGCACGTGAAATGCTGCCAAAAGACTGGTTTAAATCCGGCAAATTACATCTTTCCGATCATCAATATGAAGCAGTAAAAGATGTTGATGCGTTAGTTCTCGTGACAGAATGGAAATCATTTTGTTATCCCGATTTATCCGTCATGAAAAAATTAATGAAACGGCATATTATTCTGGATGGGCGTAATCAATATGATCCGCAACAAATTAAAGACGCTGAATTTGAATACTACGGAATAGGACGCGAATAACATTCACATGAAAGGGATTTTAAAATTCATCAAGGAAGAAATTTTGCTGGTCATTCCGGCAATTATTTATTTTTGCATCGCATTTAATTTGATTTTTTTTACGATTGGTTTATCGCTTCGGCCTGGTTCTCCGCGCTATTTAAGTTATCTCAGCGTAACGATTATGGCGCTTGCGGCGGGAAAAATTATTTTGATTGTCGATGCGTTGCCGTTTATTAATGCATTTCCAAAAAAACCGTTGATTTACAATATCTCATGGAAATTTTTCATTTTTGCGACGGTGATTTTTTTGGTGAGTGTTGCGGACAATTTAATTGAACTGCGCATGAAGCATGGGTCGTTCGCGTTAGCCTTCCAATACGTATCGCACGAATTATCTTCACCGCTCTTCTGGTCCGGTCAAATCTGGTTATTTCTCACTTTTTTAATTTATATTATTTTTAGTGAATTTAACCGGGCCGTTGGACGCGGGAAGATTATTCGTATGCTTTTAAAGCGCCCTGATTAATAAACCGGACCCCAACAGTGGTGTCGATGATGGACGACCATCACATAAGGACCAGGCATCATTCCAGCGTATTGAACATAGTGCCCAGGAACCCAAAAGCCATGACGGTTCCAGTGCGCAGGTACCCACATGACGCTTGGCGCATAGAAACCACTTGCCACAATCACGTGACTCGCCTCACACACATTAAAGGTTAATAAAGCCGCTGCTGTAACAAGACACATTTTTAACCACTTCATAGTAAACCTCGTATTGTAAGAACAGTTAAATTCTAAGCCGAATTTTTCAGGATACAACTGATTTATATTTTGGTGTCTTAAGCATTTCTTAAGGTTTTGGATTTAGAATCTACGGGTTTTTTTAAAAAGGGAATAGAAGATGTCAGCGAGAAAAGTATTCAAACGATTATCAATCAATTTGCCAGTCCGTTCAAAAAATTCTAAAACGGATAAAAAAGCGGAAATGTCCCCTGCTGAATCCAAAGCTGCAACCGATTTTTTTAATAAATTTGTTAAGCAAGAATTTCCAAATGCCAAGGAAGCTACCATTATTCTTCCAAGACCTATCGAACGGCGCAATTCACGATAGTTCCCATTTTATCGATTTTGTTAAAAAAATAGTTAATTTGGTAAATTGTTTTCGCTCAAAAATAACACAACGATTGATTCGTTGATCAATTCCTTTGTTAGTCAAGCCCATTCAAAGCAACCTTTCTGAGATTAAAAGATTTCTTTCGCGTTAAAATAAGACTATAAAATGTACAAAAGGAGTGGTTGCCATGAAAACTATAAGTACATTGTTGTTGTGTTTAGCTTCTTTTTTAACGTTGTGCTCATGCTCGACGACTAACTCGTCGAGCATGATACCTGCTTCTGATACGCGTCTGGCTGATTTAACCTGCCGATACAATAGTTGCGGGCAGCCTCGTTCCAATTATGAATCTCGTGTGCCTTCTCATATTGCGACTCATGAAAAAACGATTATCGTTGATCCAAATGTGCATACTTGGGCAGCGTATGATCCGGATGGTTCATTGGTCAAAGCAGGACTTGCAACGGCAGGTGGTAAATGGTGTCCTGATATTCACCGTCCTTGCAAAACCAGCAGCGGCAGCTTTAGGATTTCTTCTTTAGGTGGGCCCGATTGCAAATCGACACGTTATCCGCTTGGTAAAGGGGGTGCGCCGATGGCTTTTTGTATGTTCTTCCATAACAACTATAGTTTGCATGCTTCATCCGAAGTATTGGAAGGCAATGTGAGCCATGGTTGTGTGCGGTTGCACTACAGTGATGCACAATGGATTCGATATAATTTTGCGGATGTAGGAACGAGAGTGATTGTGAAACCTTACTAAAAGACTGTCCCCGCGAAAGCGGGGACTTTTTTTCTAAGCTAAAAACTTCGATGTCTTCAACCAATTCTGATCAGGATAATAAGCAAATACCAAAGTCTTATCTTTAATGGTATTGATCAACGGATGAATCACATCAAAACCAACTGCCATACAACCCCAGCTACGGCCCATCATGCCTCGTGCTCTAGCATAAGCTTCGCTGACGTAGGCTGCGCCGTGGAAAATCACGCTGCGGCTATAAACATTGTCATTAATTCCGTGCTCTAATCCGCGGATATGCAATGAATAACCATCATGGCCAGTATAAGTGGTGTCCGTCACAAATACCCCAAAGCTGGATTTTAAGCTATTGGGTTTATTTGAAAACGAGGTCGAATTCAATTCACCGCTATTTTTGCCGTGGGCGACATAAGTATTAAATAATACTTTGTTATTAACGACGTCGATGACCCAGAGACGTTTTTCAGTCGAAGGTCTGGAATAGTCGATAACAGTTAATATGCCTTTCTGAGTAATGCCTTGTTGTTGCGCTTTTTGATAAGCCATTAAACTCAGCTTTAAAACGTTTTTATCCAAGTTAGAAGCCTTAGCACTAATGGCTTGGACTTCCTGGCTGATCCAGTTTTCGGATCCCGGAACTTGTTGATAGTTTGCTGAAGTCAATAAAAAAGGCCCCCAGCCGACCAAACTTAACAATGAAACAAAAAACAATAAATATCTGAATCGCATGTTGCGGTTACCTCATTGTGTATGTATTTGTTTTAAAACTGATTTATAACTTATTGATTAAACAGTTTTTTACTTGATTAAAATGCTAGCTTCTTGATTCTACGAGCTGAATTGTAATTATTCAATTGAGGTCCATTATGCCATTACTTGGGCATAATCCAAAGTAATAAATTGTACTTTTTTTGTACTAATTTAATACAATCTTAAGGTTAGCCAGGTAGGGCGGATCAATGACTTAAATAGGAATAACCATCATCCCCGCGAAAGCGGGGATCTTTCAATAGGTTACCGCTTTCGCGGGACGGCGTTTACTGTTGTGCAGGACCTGGATTAGATCTAAGAAGACTACGGACAAATTCATCCTCTGCAGATGTAGGTGTAGGTGTAGGAGATGCTAACCCGCCTCCTAATCCACCCAGACCTGGTAGTGGCGGTGGCGGTAAAAGGGAAAGTGGAGCATAGCCCCGAGGTACTGGTAATTGCAGTGGCTGCGTCGGCTGAAAATCAGGCAGAAGAGGGCCTGAATTCGAATTGGAACTCGAAGCCGAATTAGAACTCGGCTGAGTAGCTTGATATTGCATCAATAACAACTGTATTTGTGCCTGCGACATGGGTATCAGGGATTGGTGTTGTTGCATGCCTGGGGGCAGTGGCAGGGATTGCGCTTGTTGAATGACTTGAGCCGGCATTCGCATTCCTGTGTGTGCAAGATGAGCATTCGATTGTTGTGCTGGCATTTGAACTTGATTTGTCTGAGGGATCACTTCCATTGGTTTATGATCTTCAGCAGATGCGTCGGCGGGTTGTTGCAATGGATTGCTGATAGTTTGTTTTTGTTCAGGGATTGTTTCATGACCAGATGACTGTACCTCTGGTTGTTGCGCAGCATGATTTGTTTTTCTTTTTTTGCGGTTAGGTTGCTCTACTTTGACCGCTGCAGTGGATTCTTGTTTTTTTTCACCGCTTCTCGTAAGCATTTTTGGTGGTTCGGACTCAGCCGGATGATTTCGGCGTCTGAGTCTTTTCTTTTGGAAGGATTTATCGTCCTCTGGTTTTTTATTAGGTTTTTGACGAGCTACCATATCAAAAAATTCAGGAGAAAAGTCTTCGGAAATTTTTTCTAATTCTGATCGATGGCTTTCAATTATTTCACATATCTTATAAAGGTCGTTGGCTTTTCGTTTTCTATAATTTTGAGCTGACTCACGATTTTTTTCTAGCTTATCTGGCTTTGGTCTACCTTTCATTTTTAATATCCTCATTGAGTTGTAAAGTGGTAAATTATAAAATAATGATTAAATTATCGCCAAGTATTTATTTGTTTTTTTAATATTTTCTTAATCTAAGTATTTATATACTGGCAGGGTTAGTTAACTTTAATAATAAATAGGAGGGTGTATTATGGGTTTTAGAATGTTTGGTAATGGGCCTGCGAAGGATGCCACATGGGATTTTAACGAAGGGCAGATATGGGCATTGGGCATACTGGGAGGTTTATCACTGTTATTATGCGCAGGAGTTATACTCTGTCGACGCAGGGGAAGAGCTGCCGCACCGGCTGTTGAAATACAACAGCAGCCACAGCTAGGTGTTAGAGAAACACCCGCTGCCAATGCAGCCAGAGAAGATGCTGATGTTGAAAGTGGTCAAGGAGGAGAGCACAAGTTTATGCGTCTTGGAAGAAATGCGGACGAATAGTGATCTCAGGCCTGTTAAAACAGGCCTTTTTTAACCACAGGGAAAATATTTTTGATATGCGCGCGCAATTAGCAATGACGCTGGGCAATTTAATTCTTGCGGATGGTCTTTTAAATATTTTACGACGACGGATGCAGTCTCCAACATATTGTAATTGGATGGCACGCAATAATGTTTTTTGGAAAGGGTTTCGTTAACGCCGATAATATATCCCTGACATTTTCCTGAGTTGGATCCGAGATGATATTCTGTTTCCATTTGCACGCGGCCAAAATTATAATCAAGAACATCGAGAGTGCTTTGGCAGTATTCCAGTAATTCGTGACCGGTTAAAAAAGTTGTAGCAGAAAAAGTGCAAGGTGAAAACAACAGGAACAGGAGAAAAAACACGGAGAATCGTTTCATGGTGGATCTCCCGATTTTTCATATAAAATTAGTATATCACAATTTTCACCTCTCCCCTTGTGGGAGAGGTCGCCGCGCACAGCGCGGCGGGTGAGGGGGCGCTAAATCCCAGCACATCATTTAACAAAGGAAAAAACATGCACAACCTCGCCATCATCGGCAACCCCATAGCCCACAGCCTATCTCCCCAAATCCATCAGCATTTTGCTCATGATCTAGGAATAACGATCAATTATGATCGCATCGAAGCGCCATTAGATCGCTTTGCCGAAACCGTCCTCCATTTCAAAAAAAATCACGGCCACGGCATGAATATCACAGCGCCGTTTAAAGAAGAAGCTTGTCATATCGCAACAAAATTAACTGATCGTGCAAAAATTGCAGGCGCTGTGAATACTTTTCTTTTTTCTGAAAATGAAATCCTCGGCGACAACACCGATGGAATTGGTTTAATCAGAGACATTACTCAAAATAGAAATTTTTCACTTGCGGGTAAAAATATTTTGATCTTGGGCGCTGGGGGTGCGGTGCGTGGAATTTTATTTCCCCTTTTGCAGCAATCGCCTAAAAAAATTTTTATTTTAAATCGCACTGTTTTGAAAGCTGAAAAACTGGCAAAAGAATTTTCTCAATTTGGCCCTGTTTTTTCTTTCGAAGATATGTCTGAAAATATTTTTGATCTAGTCATCGATGGAACAGTGGGCAGCGATCTCAATTTAGAAAAATTAAAATTAACTAAAAACAGTTTATGTTACGATTTAAAATATCACGGTGAGAGTGAACTTTTAAAGTGGGCAAAAGAAAAAACGAATGCAATGGTTGCAAATGGTATGGGCATGTTGATTGAACAAGCAGCGGAATCCTTCTTTTTATGGACCGGCAAGCGGCCTATCACGACGCTGCCATCCTGACCCAACTACACTGTCATCCTGAGCAAAGCAAATCACCTCGTCAAAACCGCCAGCGTCAACCGATTCACCGAAATTAATTGTTTTTTCTCATTCACAATTTCAATGCCCCAAACTTGAGTCGTTTTTCCCAGATGAAAAGGTTTCGCCGTCCCAATCACAAACCCCTCGCGAATTGATCGAATATGATTGGTATTAATATCCAGTCCAACACAATATTGCTTCGTGATATCAACGCAACAATTGCCAGCCGTACTGCCAATTGTTTCAGCCAATACGCAGGATGCGCCACCATGCATAATCCCAATCGGTTGCCGCGTGCGATTATCAACCGGCATTTTCGCTACCATAAAATCATCACCAATTTCGATAAATTCGATGGAGAGTAATTCCACCATAGAATTTTTGCCGCGTTTTTCGAGCGCATCTAAAGTAATTTCGCTATGCCAAATTGCCATGTTTATACTCGCGCAGTGTTTAGTTTTTCCATGATGGTTTTAAAAGTCACTGTATAACTTTCATGGAGTGATTGATAACATTTTTCTGCCATCATTTTTTTGCGCCATGCAACGATGTGCGCATAAGACGACAGATCTACTTGACAGAGTTCGGTAACATCTAAAGCTGAAATTAAAACAAAATCAGCTAGCGTCAGCGTTTTGCCAGCAATAAACGTGTTTTGAGTTAGTTGTTGTTCGAGCACTGGTAAATATTGATTTATAAATTTTCGACCATCTTCGAGTGATCGCTCATCTACTGTGCCGCCAGTCAATTTATAAAAATACGTATTAAACATAATTCGACCCAATGCGGTCGTCACATGTTGGGAAGAATAATCAATCCATTGATCGACTAGCGCGCGCTGTTGTAAGTCTGTCGGGTACAGGTTCGAATTATTTTTGGTAGCTAAATAACGAATAATCGCATTGCTTTCAGCAAGCGTAAAACCCTCGTCCTGAATCGCAGGAATTTTCCCTAACGGATTTATTTTCATAAATTCAGGTTTGCGTTGTTCGCCCGCCGCTAAGTTCACGCGATGAAAATCATAGGGAATTCCTAAATAATTCGCAACATAGCGTACTTTGTTAGTAGGGGAGGATAAAGGTGTTCCATAAATTTGTAACATAAAAAACTCCATAAAAATTTTATAATTAAACTACTCCAACGCAAAATAAAGTCAAGTTTCAATTTGCATCAGCAACTGCAATTGTTCATTCAAATGCTGCAACTGTTCCTGCCAATAAAATCCGGTATTAAACCATGGAAAACTGACATGAAACGCCGGATCATTCCAGCGTGCGGCGAGCCAGCCTGAATACATGATCATGCGCAAAGTCCGCAGTGGCTCAATTAATTTTAATTCCCGATAATTAAAATCAAAAAATTGTTGATAACCCTCGAGGATTTGTTCCAATTGATAATGAACATGATCTTGATCGCCTGACAAGAGCATCCAAATATCTTGAATCGCAGGTCCAGTTAAGCAATCATCGAGATCAACAATTTGCGGACCTTCTGCATTCCACAACACATTTCCTGCGTGACAATCACCGTGCAAGCGGATTAAACGCACGGGTTCAATACTTTTAAAAATTTCTGCAATTTTTTTTAAAATGGCTTCAACTACAAACGCATAATTTGTTTGTAAATGTTCTGGAATAAAATGATTTTTCATTAAAAATTGATAGGGAATATAACCATAATGTTCAATATCAATTTTCATGCGATGTTTAAATGTACGGGTTGCACTCACTGCATGCAAGCGTCCTACGAACCGCCCCATCCATTCAACCTGTTCATAATTATCGAGCTCAAGCGCGCGTCCACCTTTTCGCGGGAAAACAGCGAAACGAAATTCACGAAAATGATGCAATGTTTTTTGATTGATGACGAGGGGAGCAATAACAGGAATTTCTAGACTCATTAATTCCTGAGCAAATTGATGCTCTTCCAAAATAGCCGCATCTGTCCAGCGATTGGGACGATAAAATTTCGCAATAATCGGCGCTTCATCTTCTATGCCAATTTGATAAACACGATTTTCATAACTATTTAATGCAAGCAAACTCCCAGAACATTTAAAATGAATGCTTTCGATGGCATCCAAAATCATTCCCGGGTCAAGATGGGCATAAGGTGTTTCGGGATTTTGTATCAATTATATTTTCCTCTGAATTTCGGGCGTATAATAACATAGAGATGAAACCAATGGAGTGCGGAATGATTGAGATCACCCAGACTATTTCATTGAATGAAGCAGAGCTTCACTACACGTTTATCACTTCCCAGGGCCCGGGTGGCCAGAATGTGAATAAAGTAGCAACGGCCGTGCAATTGCGGTTTGATGTGCTGCGTTCGCCTTCTCTTTCAGAAGATGTGCGGGCTCGCCTAATTGAAATTTTGGGGAAAAAGATCACGACCCAGGGTGAGGTCATTATCAAGGCCAGCCAGCACCGCACCCAGGATCAAAATAAAAGAGACGCCCTTAACCGCTTGATAGATTATATAAAAAGAGCTGCTATTCCTCCTAAAAAACGCAAGAAAACCAAGCCGACTTTTGCTTCTGTCCAACAACGGTTGATAAATAAAAAAGCGGTAGGCCAGAAGAAGTTATTGCGTCGCAATATCCCTTAGTTTTGCTTTATTTCTGTACATTTTACTAAAAATTAGTATAATTATGCATTCAAAATGAGGATAAAAATATGTTACGTCCAACCCAAAGTTTGACTTTGGAACCACCAAAAGACAATAAAGACCAAACAGCTCTTGAAGCGCAACCCATTCCCAGAGTCATGACAGTAGCAGATCTTATGACAGAGTATGGTTTTGATGGAATCAAACTTGATCCGGGCAACGAATACAAAGAAACTTTTGCAGAACTTAGAATGCTTGCAAATACCATCATGGCCGAAGCGCGTAGCCGAGAAACAGTTGATCCAAAAAAACCCCTTGTTCAACATATAGCTATTTCGAATAGTAAATATATTAGAATGTTTGTCCTAACTGCCTTAGACATATTTACTGCAGAGAAAAGGAACGATCAGACGACGCAAGTTCAAGCAATGAAGAAAGAGGATGAGTGTTATACTGAATATCGACCCGCGTCGAAAACGGAAACCCCGCTTCAGCAATTGAATGGTCCAGAGCTTTTCGCTCTTTTATTGAAAACTAAAGATTTTCATGCGGCAGTTGAAGAAATGATGCATCATCTCTTTTTTAGTTTACTGTTGGCGGAATGCGTTAAGAATAATAAACAGCTTATAGAATTTTATAAAGTGTTAAGAAAATACAAAAAAGATGAAACACGCAAATGGTTTGCTGAGTTTACAAAAAATATTCCAGAAGTGTTAGATCGTATTAAAGATCACATTTTGGAAATGATTCTTGCTGAATATGATAACCTGAAAATTTTTATACGTTTTGATTTTACTGAGGCCGATAATCAAGCTTGTCTGCGCGGATTATTAGAAACTAACACGATTTCTTTTGAGAAAATTTCTGTTTTGCTTTGCCACGCCTTACAAAACCCAGAAAAAGCAGCCGAAATTATTCTTTTAGTGATGCCCGTTTTAAATAAATTAAATATGGGTGTAAGATGGTTTACTCTGACGGCTTGTTTTGGAGGTTCAGATCAGTCGTCAATCATGTCTCTCGCGCTGAATATTTTAGCGAGAAATTGTCATGATGAAAAAAATAAAAAAATGATCCACTGCTTACTTCACGGTTTTTTACAAGATAAGCAGATGGAAAAAGCCACCCTGGTATTTTTGGCTGGATGGTTATGTGGTTTCGCCCTTAAACTACAAGAAAATGAATTACATAAATTAAGAGGTTTTCTGAAATTTATTAAGCATGAATTGGGGGATGATATTTATCATGCAATTCTGACAGCAAAATCACCCGTTAATAAACAAACGTTGGTTGATGTTCTTATGGAGCAAGGGAAACGAGTAGGGAAATCAGTCACATTGCCACACCAAGCGTTACAGGTATTCTTGGACGAGCTTGGAGTTCAAAGACAGGGCGTTCTTTCGCGGATTTGGGGATATGATGAAGCAGAAAGAGATTCTAATATACATTATTTACAACAGAAATGTCCTGATCCAACTCTATTAATTCCGAGAAACAAAGAAGCCCCTAAGTTTGGAGCAAAACCAGCTTCGGTGGTGGATTTATCTATGTTTGACGCCAAACAACAACCACCATTGCAGGGCGAACAATTATTATCGAGGCCAATTCCATTGCTACAGAGTCAAGTAAAGGGACTTGAAGCCCAAGTGCCTAGATTTTCTGTGGTACAGCCAGCGGTTGGCGATACTTATGAGAGCGCAGCAGGGGCTGTTGCTCAGCCATCTAGAGGGCGAGGAATGCAAAAAAGTGCTCAATAAACTGCTATAATAATCCTGCAACCCTAGGACAAGACAACAGAAAAAACGTAGCGCTGAAGGCGCGTAAGAACAAGCTATTGAGCTAGCCTTGAAACGTTAGCTGTAGCTTCGAGGGTTTTGCTATCACTTACTCGGCTAGCAGCTCTTAAGAACATTCTTGGTTCAAAAATATAAAAATGTTCTGCCCGCATTTTGCTTAGTGCGTTCTGTAGTGGGGTGAACGATTCCATGTCTTTACATTGATCTGATTGAGAAATCCATTGCTTTACTGCTTTGATCAGAATATCACGTTTAGGTTGAGTCAATTTAGCGACTGCAAAAATCAACTCAAATGCTTTTTTCAAAAAGGATAATCGTTCCCTTGCTAGTATAAATTCAGATTCGTTTTTTGGGTGATCTTCTCTGGCGATAAAAAGTTGTAAAACCATATTTTGTTGAAATTTTATTTTTTCGATTAACTGAGAAGAGAATTTTTCATCCCCCAATGATTGAAAAACCGTTTCTGCTCTACTAAAATTTTCGGGGGACAAGAAATATTTTTCAATCATTTTTTTAAATTCATTGAAATGAGAAATTTCTACATCAATTGATTTTTGTTCATTTTGCTTCATCAATTGATTTGTCCATTTAGCCAGAGCGATATTCACGGTATGATCATATAGCTTTGCGCTCGACTGTTTCTCTACAAACGGCAAAATTTCAAATAATGCCGCGAGTTTTTTTAGACAGACTGGTTGATCTACTGTGCCAATGGAAGCAACATAAGCCTTGAAGGCATCGTTTAAAGCTCGTAATAAATGAGTAGTATCGCTCATCGCAAAATCAAATTTTGAGAGCTGAACCATCCAAGCTTGAAATTTAGCTATCCCGGGAGTGGCTGAATTGACTTTGATATAAGTATCAAAAAGATTTAAGAGATTTAATCGTTCTTTTTCAATTTCAAAGTGATGTTGCAGATTGACCAAATTATTGTATTGGTTTGGGCCCGCATTAAATACTTCCCGAGCCATTCTGAAGATTTTATTAAAGGGTTCAAGAGCAAAAGCATTTTCTTCTCTCTTTGGGTAAGTAATAATAAATTTGAAAATTTGATTTAAAAAAGTAAGTTTTTCACCTTCAAACAACGGGTGCTGACGGGTATGGTCAGGCTCTAAAGTAGCCAGTTTGACGGTAGATTGGGTTTTTGGCTTTTCTTGTTTTTTTTCTGGCGTACAGTAAGGCGGTAATTCAAAGTAACAAGTCAACCACGACCCGATAATGGTGTTCTCAGCAAATTGTTTGCAAAACCGCATCGCAGGTAGTACTAAAACTAATTTGTGAATTTCGACTTCAAATCGTTTTAACTCAATATCACAACCAGGATTTTGTACATCGAGGTCAAAAATATCGCGCATTTTTTTCTGGAAATGAGTAATGGCTGATTTCAGTTCTGATTTTTCCGGGGAATGAATTAATCGCAGTAGAGCATAACGAGCTCGAGATAGTAATTCTACCCGGCGCTGTTCAAGAGGATGTTTGTAATCGAGATATATTTCATCGATATCACTATCAATATCCAAGCTTAATTCCAATTTTAGGCTTTTTGGTAATTGTTTAATTAGCTCCGATGCCGTCCGTCGTTTTACATGAGGGGATTCATTTTCAATTTTAGTAAGACCATCTAAAACTTCTTGACAGAGTATGACTGGTTTTGGCGTTTGATTTTCCTTTTTATCGAATGGTGCATAAGCTACCTGACAAATTTCATGAAATTCTTTTGCCAGATATCTTGCATCGTGACGAAATTTCTCGGCAGATACTTCTCTAAAATTGTGCAGCACAAAATTCCAATCTAGCGATGTCCATTCAAGTCCTGCATGTCTTTTCAGATATTCAAAAATAGCTTGAGCGCAATATTCAATTCGTTCTCTACAACTTAAAAGTTCAGCTTGATATTTGACTAATTGTTGTTTGGCATTGGGAGCTTTTATATTAATTGTTTGAAAATTAATAATATTCCCCATCATAATTTGGAGCAATTTGTAATATTCAGATAAGTCGGAATAAAGGAATGAGGCAAAAAGAACATATTGTTCTCGGGTTTCATTTAAGACGAATTGATTTTCATTTGTAGGTTTAACAGCTAATTGAGTTCTTTTGTCACCGATACCTTTTAGGAAATCACCAAAAAATAGGTTTAATTCATCAATCGATCGCGCGCTATACGCTTTATCAATAAAATCAGCTGCTCTTTCCTGATGGGTCGGTTTTCCTGATTTTTTTGGTTTTGCGGTTATTTTCGATTCTTGCGCCTTTTTTTGTATAAGAGGCAAAACAACCGTTTTAAATTTCTTTGTTAATTGCTCATGTAACGCTTGAACCCGATATTCTTGATATAAACAATCTGCCTCAAGTACTCTTAATTGCGATTCATTGTCGTCTTCAAAATCGGCGGAAAAACGTTGGGGAAGCGGATCTGATCGCAGTGTATTACGAAGAGTACTCGGGTTCGTCGCTTTTACTTCCGGTTTGGGAGGTGTTTTTGGTTTTTCAGGCACTTTGGGTATTTCAGGTGTTTTAGGTCTTTCCGGCTCTTTAGGTTTTTCGGGTTCTTTAGCTTCGAGTTCGTCCAGCTCTTCAGCGAGTGATTGAGGTTTTAAAACTTCTTTTTTAACTTTTTTATTAGTAGAAACACTTCGAATATTTATTTTGCTATGAAACTCATCGAGCATCTCATCAACACTTTTTTGACGCGCTTGTACTTCTTCTATCTTTCCTTGATCATTAAAAATTAAATTAAGCATATTAAAAAGAGCGGATGCACGAACATTATCATGGATATCTTTTTTTAACTTATCAAAAACAGCTCGAATTCGTTGATCGGCTGCTTGTTTCAGATCACGAATTCTGATTTGTAACGTTTGAATATCAAGACTCAAATGTCGATTAATTTTTTCGTGAATTTGTGAATCAAAAAAATCAACTTTTTTATCCGCAACAAAATCAGCTGCTTTTTTTAATAGGCTTTGTATTCCAGCGTTAATAATGCTATTTAAATCTTCATTTTCTTTCGCTATGGCTGCATTTAGTTGGCTGGTGCATTCAATCAGTTCTTGATCATTAGGAAGTTTTTCAATCTCTTTAACTAAATGAGTAAATGCTAAGTTGACATCGCCTTGATAAATTTCATCGAGTTTGGATAAATGGATTTCGGATTCGATCGATTTTAATTCGCCCTCTAATTGGTTTTTTTCCTGTTTCCAAATCTCACATAAATCTTGATATTCAAGGTCCTCAAGGTCACCTTTTTCGGGCGCGGGAAATCTATGAAGTTTTTCTTTTAATTCTTTGACTCTCGATAGCTGAGCTTTTTGTTTATTGAGAATTTCTGCGTGAATCGCTTTGAACTTATCCAATTTATTCAATTTGTGTTCGTTATCAAGGCCAGTTTGAATGCCCTTCATTTCGTGCCGAAGATTTGAAAATAATTTTGGCGTCTGCCGTGCGACTTCTACTACTGGATCAGCATTAATGCTTCTATCAAAGTCAAATTTACAGTCGTCAATTATTTGTTTTTTATGTAACTCAAGAATTTGTTGGTCTAAATCATCCGATAAGAAACATCCCATTTCGATTATTAAGTCTTTTATTAACGGGTGTTGGATGTTTGCAATATAAGCTTCTAGAACGGCTTCTTTATATTGATAGTCGGGCTGTTCACTAGTGTAATAATCTTGAGTATTTTCAATATGATCATTGATTCTCAGAATTAAATAGTCAATTAGTCTTTTATCATTTTTTAATGTTTTAAATAATATTTTATGAATTTCGGGTTGTTGTTCTGCAAGACGAGGTTCTAATTCCTTTAGAGCATCACCTGGGTTGGGCTGAGATATAACAGCGCGCAAAAATTTAAAAATCTGCGCCAATTTAGAATGGTTTGCGCCTGGATTGTTATCTGCTAAAACCTCTGCAATTTTTACAAGAAAATCTTGATATAATTGAACTGACATGAATTGAAGTGTTTTGCTTCTTATTTTATTTCGGACAAGCGGATTTTGTACTTGCTTGAATTCTTTCTTAGGACCCTCATCGGAGTTTCCTTGTTTTTTGCTCATCTCTAATACTTTTCGGGGAGTATATCCGTTATCCGCTAGGTGAATGTAGGCAAGTTCTAAAAGAATGTCTTTTATTAGAGGAGATAGATTGCTTGTCAGTGGAGAATCTTTTAATTCTGAGTGAGCTTTTGCATCTGGATTTAATCGATCGGCAAATTGTCTTAAACAACCAACTTTTTCCTGCATTGTGCCTGCGTAGTATTCAATTTTTTCAACAAAGTCAGCTAAAACATCTGTAACTCTACCCATGTTAGGGTATTCTATTTTTTCAAGAATCCCGGTTAACACTTCTGCCACTTCTTTAACATGTTGTTGCTGGTTTGCACCGCTAGATTGTTCACATCGGTCTGCTAGCAGTCGAATTGTTTTTTCCAAATTTGGTACGGTTTCGACATTGAGCACCGCAGTAAGTTCTTTAATGATTATATCAAGGGCTTCATCTGAAACTTGGGCTAGCGCATCGGCTTTTAGTTTAAAGAGTTCAGGCGAAATTTGTTTAGTGCGTTGCATGTTTTTCCTCGTTTTTTGTGCTAAATATGTTCAATATCCTATCATTTTTTAGTATAAATGTATATTTTAATAACAATATTTTCTATAATAGGTAGGTTTTTAACTAATTTAAGAGGGATTTAAAATGGACACAAGAAAAAAAAATGTGGTTGTCAATATCGGACTTTTGCAGGAATTGGATGATAGTAAGACGTTTAAGGCGTTGGTTGCGCTAGGAGTGTCTTATCGTAAAAATAAACCCTATGAACTTGCAGAGCTTGCCCAATTAAAAAAGAATGCCGATCCCGTTATTAAAAGTTTCAAAGCAGGAAAAATTAAAGCGCCGCAATTTCGTGCTGAAATGGCTAAAGTATTAGGGATAGATATATCCGGTTTTGATACGGCACAACAATTGGATTTTAATACAAAATTTGATGCTGCCTGGAATGCAATGCTTGGCGATCCAAAAGTTTTAATTTCTCAAATAGCTGAATTAAAAAAATTAGAGATAGCAAAACTGATTTTGGTCAGTAACACCAATGAAATTCATTTGGATTGTAATTTAGGGGCTGAGTCGAAATTAGTTCAAGACCAAAAAAATCCATTAAAGTTACAAGGGTTACCCTTGTACGTGCAGCATTTAACAACGGATAAAACCGAAACGGCTGTGTATGACGCAGCGATTGCTGAACAAAAATTAACGCCAGAAGACACCGTATTTGTATTGCAAATGCAAAGTAAGGCAGAAGTGTATAAAGATACCGATGAGGCAAATGCTCGGGTTCGAAAAGAATACTTAGCTAACAAAGGTACGGTTCTAGAACGTAAACCCGATCAAAAAGTATTTGATCTTCTGAGTCCTTTGTTCCCAATGACCGCATCTGCAAGAGAGGCATTTGCAGAGCAAGGTAACCAGGAATGGATGAGACAATTTGCACCGAAAAAAGCAGAAACGGCAGAAGCTGTTTCTCCGAAGGCAAATTCAGGCGCGCCGACATTAGCAAGACGTCCTGATATTTGTGATTGAACTAAACTAAAAAAAAATCCCGCAGTTCGCTGCGGGATCATCATTTAAAAAACGAGGAAACCATGAAAGTTATTACAAAAATTGTTTTTATTATTTCGCTTTTATTTTGCATCAATGTCTTTGCCTCGAACAATTTAATCGGCTATTGGCAAAACTTCACAAATCCCGCAGAAACCCCTGTGAAATTAACGGATATTCCAGCAGGCTATAATATCGTCACAGTCGCATTCGCTGACATGTCAGCTGATGGTACGGTCAGTTTTACCCTGCAAGGTCCACCGTATTCCACGATGAAGGATGGTGTGACTATTTTTAAAAATGATATTAAAATCTTACAAAAAAATGGTGTCAAAGTTTTATTATCACTGGGTGGACAAAATAGTTATTATCAAATTAATAATACGACCGAAGAAAATAATTTTATTGCAACGCTTGAGCCGATCATGACTAGCTATGGTTTTGATGGGTTAGATTACGATTTAGAAAATGGTTTAACGAGCGCAAATGCAAGTTACTTGCAAGATGCCACGAAAAAAATGAAACAGGATTTGGCAGCGCAGGGCAAAAATTTATTTATTACGATTGCGCCTGAAACATTGGATGTCTATTGGCAAGTTTTCCCCAATGGCAAATATGATTCATTAATTCGCGCGGGCGTCATCGATCTTGTGCAAGTTCAACTTTATAATTCGGGTTGCATGCCAAGTTATAAACCGGGCAGTCCTTGTTATTCTCAAGGTTCAGAAGATTTTATTGTGTCGAATGCGGATAGCACGATCCAAACTTGGAAAAAAATGGGAATTCCTAATCCAGAAGTGTTGTACGCAGCAGGATTGCCTGCCACACAAAATGCAGCAGGCGGCGGGTATCTTGACCCGACGATCGTGAAAAAAGCATTAACTTGTCTGCAGACCTCAACTCAGTGCGACACTTATACGCCGACGGAATCCTATCCCACATTAACGAATGTGATGACGTGGGACATTAATTGGGATGCGAAAAATAATTATTTATTCGAAAAAACAATAAAAAACTAATCGCCTAAAAGGCATACAAAAAGAAATTATAAACGAGGAATTTATGCAGAAAATTTTTTTCATGGCTTTATTTATTTGTAGCACGTCCGTTTTTGCATCAAATAATAATTTTCTTAGCTACAGCAATACCGATTTCAATCAATCACAACCAGGCTGGGCGAATACCCTGACGATTTATAATTCGAGCGCTACACCTATTGTTATCACAAAATTACAATTCGAAACGAATTACGATTCACTGGATACCAGTCAATTATACGGAACGATTTTTCATCCACAAACGGGAGCGGTGCCGCAAAAAATTTCTGATTTTGATTTTAGTTATGCATTTTCAACCGAATCGCCCTATAGCAAAGGAACGTTTACCACGATTCCAGCCAATGGTTCAGTCACACTCACGCAAATTCCAATTGCGCATGAACAAAAATCTGTAAACGGGATTCCGCTTTATTATCGCTTGCCGTTTAATCTTAAAGTGACATTGCAAAATGGTTCCGAAATTCAAGTGCCATTGCAAAATTCCTGTCAGGGCGCACAATGCAATGATCCGGTGCCAGGAAAAATATTGGGTGCTTATTATACTGATTGGGCCAATTATCATTACACACAAAATCCCAAAAATATGTTAATGCCGAATCAAATTCCCATTCAACATTTAAATACGATTTTTTATGATGTGGCAAAAATTGATAATAAAACGGCGGCGTTGAATTTTGTTGATATTAATCACGATCAATATTATGTCCCGGCATTTGATACTTTTAAACAACAATATCCCTATTTAAATATGGTTGTCTCTTTTGGTGGCTGGGGTGATGCAGCTTCTCAAAGTTATCCTTCGTATGATTTAGCTGCCATTTTCGATCAAGAAAATCCTGCTTTGATTCAAACGCTCGCCGATAACATGGTGAATACCCTTCAAACGCTGGGATTTAATGGCATTGATATTGATTATGAATGGATTGCAATTCAACCTGGCACTTCTGAAGCAATGAAATTAACACCGGCGCGGGCCAAAGGTTACCAGCAATTATTGCAAGACATACGAACAGATTTAACCAAAATTCAGCCGAAAGACAATCCGAATTTTTATAAATTAACGACAGCTGTATTTGCAGGGCCTGATAAAGTGGCTGAATTTACCGCAAATGGCGGCGATTGGTCGCAAGTCGCAAATGCAGTCGATACCGTTGATTTAATGACTTATGATTTACACGGTCAATTTGATTTGTCACAAACCCCACCCGATAATATTTCTGATTTTCATTCTGAAATGCAAACAGAACATCATTATCAAGGCGATCTTTTAAATCACTACAATGTGATCGATGCGGTTGCTGCTTATCAAAAAGTAGGAGTGCCAGCAAAAAAAATGGTAATCGGGATCCCCGCCTATACACGAATTGAAAAAACGGCTTTACCGGTGACCGATGACAACAAGGGATTGTATTTGACACTGGCTGCAGATCAACCTGCGGGTGAATCCGGTTCTGGCGGCACGACGGATTACAAATGTATTAAAGATAATACTTATTGTTGGAACGGTTTTAATTTTGGTCCTAGTTTGACTTATGTTCCCATGCAAACCCAAGGCCTCGGATCTCTTGCAAAAACACCTTGGGGATATGACAAAACCCTCAATTGGTTCCTGAGTTTTGATGATGGCCAATCAGCTTTTTATAAATCCCAGTGGGCGAAACAAAATAATTTAGCAGGGCTTATGATTTGGGAGCTGGATGGCGATATTCCTTTGACGGATGCGAATTTTCAGCAAAATAGTATTGTTTATCAATCCTGGCAGGGGCTACATTAGGAATCAACCCTAACCATGAACTCTTCCGGGATCTTACTCACTTTTTTATTTCTATAATCATAAAAAGTGATAGTCGTTATAGCATTGGCAACGATTTTTTTCGAATTTTCGTTAATAACTTGATATAACAATTCAAGACTGGTACGAGTTTTTTCTCCTATACCAATATTAATCACTAAATTATCCGCAAAAAACGCTTCGCTAAGATAATTTACCGCTAAGGAAGTGATTAAAATCCCCACTTGCTGAATATCAATTTCACTATATCCCATGCTTTTTAAAAACCGCATTCTCGCCTCATGCAGGAGCGAAATCAGCGAATCATGGCCTAAATGATTGCCGTAATTCACATCGTAAATTCGGACGGAAAGGGTGGTGGTAAACAAAATATTTTTGAGTTCTGGAATTTTCATATCAAACATAAATTTGCCCTAATTAAAATTGTATTGATTTTATATAGAAATAAGCGAGAATAGCAATCATGACCATCGAAAATATTATATTTGACCTAGGCCGCGTCATCGTCGATATCGATTCGGATATCACGATCAGGGAATTTAAAAAAATCTGCAAAGCCCCGATCGAAAAATTGTTTCATAACAATATTGTCTACAATTTCGATATCGGAAATATTTCAGAAGATGAGTTTATTGCGCAATTCAAACAATTGCTTGAGATTTCAGAAGATCACTCTGTCAGGTATGCTTGGGATGCGATGATCAAGGGTGTTCCGTCTGAGACTATTTTGCTTTTGCAAAAATTAAAAAAACAATTTCCTATCTATGCATTAAGCAATACGAATTCGCTGCACATTAAAGCCATCAATACTATATTGGCCCGTGATTATTCGGTGCCCGATTTAAAACATTTATTCCATAAGGTTTATTATTCTTACGAAGTCGGATTGAGCAAACCCGATAAGCGGATTTTTGAATATGTAATGTCTGATAGCCAATTGATTCCAAACAATACGCTTTTTATTGATGATAATGAAGATAACATTCGTGTTGCTGAGCGATTACAATTTCAAACATTGCATTTGCTGGAGCAGCATCAATTAATAAGCGAATTGCAACTGCGCGGTATTGTTTGACATGACTTTATAAAACAAAATAAAGCATCAGCGTCCCAATCACTGAAAAAACAGCGCCGTACACAAATACTGCCTGATGCCCAATGTGATCCCAGAGTAATCCTCCAATGATGCTCGCGAACAATTGTAATAAACCAATTGTCGCTGAATACCACCCGATGCCGCTTGCATGGAGTCTGTCAGGAACGAACTCGAGTGCGAGTGCTTTACCTGCTGAACGAAAAATCCCTTGAAATAATCCATAAAAAATAAAAAGAATCCCAATTAAAAAAATATTTTGCGATAAAGCAAACCCAGCATAAACAATAAAAAATATCAAAAATCCCACGAGTAAAATATTTTTTTTGCCAAATTGATCCGAAAGATAACCTGCAGGATATGAGATGATCGCTGCAACCAGATTAAATCCTGCATAGATCAAAATGGTTGTGAAAAGCGAAACACCAATCGCTCGTGTTTGTAAAATCAAAAAAGCATTGCTAGAATTGCCGATTCCAAATAAAGCCGTGACGAATAAATAGTGCCAATATTTTTTGGGAAATTCCTGAAGATTAAATTCCAGCTTGGATTTCAAAGGCACTTCAACCGTTTTTTCTTTGACAAGTAAAATCATCAAAAAGGCAAGCAAACCCGGAATCACTGCCCAATAAAAAATATGACGAAGAGTTACTCCGATAAAAAAAATCAAAAATACGGCTAAAATCGGTCCTAAAAACGCGCCTAAATTGTCGCCAATGCCTTCAAGTCCAAACGCTTTTCCGCGATGTTCTTTGCTCACTGAACCTGCAATCAATGCATCGCGTGGAGCAGAGCGTACACCGGTGCTGAAGCGATCTAAGAAGCGACCGCCTAACACGCCTTCCCAAGCGCTTGCCATTCCCATTAATGGTTTTGCCAGGGCTGCAAAAAAATAACCGAATAATGCAATGCCTTTTCTTTTTTCGATTCGATCAGCAAGCCATCCGGAAACACCCTGAATAATATTTTGTGTGGCCTGTCCAATGCCTTCAATCAATCCGATAATGCTACCGCCGGCTTTTAATTGAGTTAAGTAGATTGGCAAAATGGGGTAGAGCATTTCAGTTGAGATATCGGAAAAAAGACTGGCGAACGCAAGCAGGATGGTATTTTTCGTAATCCCTGAAAAAAAATGTTTAATTTTAGCCATGGGTTGATATTAGCAAATTACTCTTTAAAATAACAACTTCCGCCTTTACAACATTTAGTATCCAAATTGATGAAGAAGAGTGAAATAAAATACAGAATTTTAAAAAAGTCCTTGATTCTTCGTGACGGGTCGCGTTATAAATTGTTAATGGATGGAGATACTGATGAAAAACACTAATCTTCTCGTGATTATTTCAGTTTTTTTTCTGACTTTTTTTGCCGTGCCTTCTTATGCCTGGGATCACTCCGTTCAATTGGGTTACGGTTATTCGCATGATCCCAACAATGTGCATTATAACAACTCTGGATTTTTGCTTTCAGGGGATATTATTCCCTTGCGCCACACCTGTTGGACTTATTGGAGCGTTGGTGGTGCATTAGGTCAGTGGCATTCCAATGCCCCGGCCAACAATAATGTGACGACCGCGTCGGTCGATTTAAATTTGCGTTTGTATCCAATGCGCGTGCAACCTGTTTATTCTCCTTATTTCTTAGCCTCTTTAGGCCCTGCTTATTTATCAAAACAGCGTTTAGGAACAAATACCCAAGGCAGTCACATGGCGGCGCAAATTAATTTAGGATTAGGGACTGAAATTCATTGCTTTGATGTCAACTTACGTATGGTCCATTATTCCAATGCGAGCTTAGCCACACCAAACGATGGTTTTAATATTTTATATCTCTTATCGTTTGGTTATTTGTTTTCGTGATTTTTTTTGCAAAAAATTGCCATATTTCTTTTTTCTGCTTCTGATTCACACGAACTTTCGTGCTGTCCTTAAGTTAATCTTAAGCTTCTTTTTTTATAATCGGACAGTTGGATTTAATTAATTAAAGGAGTTAATTTATGATATTGAGAGATCTTCTCTTCGGAAAGTCAGAAGACACAATAAAGGCGGAAGCGGCAGCAGCAGCATTAGCAAAAAGTAAGGAAATTTTAGATAAAAGAGCTGCTAAACAGAAATTAATTGCAGAATCAGTTAAACAAAGTCAACCTAATAAGCAAGAATCCAAAAAAGAAGTCGTAACAGAAGTTAAATTAGAACAAAAAAAACAAGAAGCCGTCGCACTATCCCAAAAGAGCCAAGCACTTTCACAAAAGGTAGAAGCTCGTAACAAACAACGAGATACTATTAATGAGGCGATTGGACGTTTTGCTCCAGTTGTTGCCAAAGGATTAAAAGCTGACCCCAATGCAAAATCATCAGTTAAGATTGATGCATCTACCCGAGAAACCCTGAAAAAGCTTCAACTAAAAGATAAAGAATTTGATTTAAAATTGAAAACAAAACATTTTGAGCGTGAAAAAGGAAAACTTGAGAGATTAACCGCTGCAAAAAAAGCAAAAGAAGAAAAACACCAATCAGGGAATTTAGCAAATATCAATTTAAAGACAGGTGAAGTAGAAGTAACAGTAAATAAAGCAGCAGAAAAAAGTAAACGTGCAGCAGATAAAGCAGCAGAAAAAAGTAAACGCGCAGCCGCAGCTCTCGAAGCTTACCGAGCACGTTTAAAACAAGCGGCGACAGCTGTTCCACAATCTCAAGCAACAGTCGAAGGTCAAGCACCAGCACCAGAAGCCCAAAGTGCTCCTCGCTCCACCTGCGCAATATAATCAATTAAGAGTGGTATCCCCGCGGCGCAATGCCGCGGGTTTTTTAATGGTTACTTGATGTTACGATTTATCTGGAATCCTTCTAACCAAGACCTAAACCGACATAAGGGCCGCCATCCATGTAGAGCGGACAAAACTTACTTGGATCTGAGCTTCGGAAAATAGTATGATAAATCTGGACCTAAATAACGGAGTATTGTTCATGAAGCCAAAAATGTCAGTTTGTTTGTTATCTTTTGTCGGTGCATTAGCGATTCTTTCTTCTAGTACCAATGTTTTTGCGGATGATTTAAAAGGGGACACGTGGATTTATACGCAAACCAGTGAATCTCAAAAAGACATGACCGCAGATAAAGCCTTACAAATGTTGAAAGATGGAAATGCTCGATTTGTGAATGGCACCGGGAAAAACCGTGATCTCGTAGCACAAGCTAAATTAACTGGCACAAAAGGACAATATCCTTTTGCTGTTATTTTAAGTTGTATGGATTCACGTGGTTCACCTGAATTGCTTTTTGATCAAGGTATTGGCGATGTCTTTTCTGTACGATTGGCAGGTCCTGTTTTGGATGCTGACCAATTGGGTGGTATGGAGTTTGCGACCAAAGTCATTGGCTCTAAATTAATTGTGGTCATGGGGCATACTCGTTGTGGTGCAGTGGCTGGCGCTTGTGCCGGAGTACAAATGGGTAATTTGACTCAATTACTAGATAAAATTAATCCAGCTGTCGCCGCTGTCAAAAAAGCCCATCAAGGCAAACTGGACTGCAATGATACCAATATGGTGAATGAAATTGCGAAACAAAATGTGAAAGACCTTATTGCAGAAATCAAAGCGAAAAGCAAAGTCATCAATGATCTTGTGAATTCTGGCAATGTAAAAATTGTTGGCGCGATGCAAGATGTTGAAACAGGGAAAGTGACGTTTATTGAATAATGCCTTAGTGTCATTGCGAGGAGCCGCAGGCGACGAAGCAATCTCCAAAAGATTGCTTCGACCTAAAAAGCAGGCCTCGCAATGACCTTCTTATTACCCCGAAATCAAAACCTTTTGCACCTGCCTAAAAAACATCACTTTACTCGGCGGTTCCGTATTAAACAATGCAACATACGAAGTTCCATCATCTTTTTGAATGATTTGAGCAGTGGTCCCCGTGAAACTTCCATGCTTGCTCCAATACCAATGCCCATTGATTTTTTTAACCGTCCATCCCATGGAAAAATAATGATAAGGCTTGGTCATAAAAGTCGGCCGACTTAACATGGTGCGAAGCGTAGGTTGAGATAAAATTTTGTAATCCGATAACGATTGCAAAAATCTCGCCAGATCTAAAGCAGAAGAAGTCCATCCGCCATCCGCATAATTTTTTTCGATAATCGCGCTATTACTGTAGGGCAAGCCATCTACATTGGTTTTGCCGGGCATTGAATTAAAATAGTGGGTTTCCATAAAATTTCGATTGAAATAGGAAGTGCTACCGATTCTCGTATTGTTCATACCCGATGGCTGTAAAATTTTATTTTGCACAAACGAAATATAACTGGAAGGCGAGTAATTATTTTGCGTCACTTTGCTGACAATTAATCCCAACATGCAATAGTTTAAATTGGAATAAGAAAATTGCGTGCCGGGTTTAAATCCAAATCGATGTCCCATCATTAAACGAGTGGCATCGATGCAAGTCGGTGGGGTATTACCATTTAATTCTGTGATGGCATGTTGCGGCCAAGGTCCAAACATGGGATCAAGATGTCCGTTTGAAGTGTACCAACCTGATGACATGTTCAATAAGTCGCGTACGGTGATTTGATCGAGATGGGAATTGGTTCGGCCATGCAAGGGTGTTAAATCATCTAAAATATCAAACACCCGATCATTCAGTTGTAGCCGTTTTTCCTGGACCAGTTTTAAAACGGCAACGGTCGTAATGGTTTTTGAAACGCTGGCAATGCGAAAAGTCGTATCAGGCTGCATTTTGACTTTAGGATTTAAAGAAGACCAGCCATAACCCCGAGTCGCAATAATTTTGCCATTTTTGACAATCGCAACGGTGGCGCCTGGTACATGCCAATGACGTAATAATTTAGTAAAACGGACATCAAATTTGGATGGCGTGTCGGTCCCTGTGACGGGAATTTCATCTGCGATTGCAGATGAAATAAATATCAAAAATACTAAAACAATCGAAAATAATTTTCGAAGACCTTGCTCCATGAGAAATTCTCTACCTGCTCATCAAGTATTATTATAATCGGTCAGATGTTTGTTTGTCACGATTTTACACTGCAACACTAGGCAGATAATCCAAGAGTTGGCTAGTTTGAATCGCTGATGCGGTCGGTAAGGGAGCCTGAAACAGGCTGTAATAACCCGCAGTCACCTTCAAGACCCCTCTGGGGAGAATCCCTCCAAGTGTAGGTGCAAGATGTTGATCAACAAATTGATCCAGTTGCGCTTGCCGTTCCTGCTGGATGTGTCTGAAAGTATGAATAACTAGCTCACTAGCTGGATTTTCGCCGCCATAAAATCCCACTCGGCCATCGGGAAAAACGACCCATCGGCTATTTTTGGGAGCAAAACCGGTTACGGTTTGAATTTGTCCTTGGGCGTCGATCATGAGCATTTTTATGTGACCACCCTGAGAAAAAATAAATGAATTCATTCCAACTTTTTCAACGCTGGGGTTGGGTGAATTTTTTCTATCGACTAAAGCAGGGTAAGTTAATTTTTCTTGATGTTTAAATTCCACCGCCGTTAACTGATGGCCTTCAGTCATTTTCCAAAGAGCGAGAGCGGAGCCCGGGTCATGAGGATAATGAAGGTAACCATGTTGTGTTAAACAGTATCGGTCATTCCATTCTACCACCTGTTCGACGACTGTGTTTATTCCCGATTGATTGATTAAAGCGTCGGTTTTTTCAGAGACAGAGAGACCAAGCGGATCGCCAACGCTCGTAAATTCAACTAATGGTGTGGGTTTCTGTGGATCAACTAAATATAATCCAGTCTTTTCTCCGTTGTGCAAATGTGCAATCTGACCAACGAGCAACAAACATCCTGAGGATGAAAAAAAGAGATTCTCAAAAAAAGTGCCAGGACATGAAATTGGCTGAAGACGGCCCGCTTCGATATCCAATAAAAAAATGATGCCACGTTGTGTTGTATTAACAAGCGCTGCAAGATAGCGACCATCAGCAGAAGCTTTAGCATTGATTAACATACGAGAAATATCATGCTCATAGACTAATGGATAAGAGACAGCTTTAGCTTCGTCGCTTTGTAGTTGAATATGATTAACAGTGACCGCAGCATAACTTCTGCCGTCAGGAAGGGCGACGGTTCTGACCGGATTGACATTGAGTGCGATGGTTTCATTTTTTTTAATATCATATACGGTGGTTGTTACAGCATTCGTGCTGCAGGCGATTAAGCTATTTGTTAAGGCTTTTATTGCCGTGTCATGGGACAATTCAGAAAGGGGAATAGTATCTGTTTTTTCTGAAAAATCAGATATCGATTGACTTCTTTGCATGCAAATTTCCTGGGTTAATCTGGATGTTGCTAGTCCTCATTTTTTCGATAAATAATAGCAATATTGCCAATTAACTGTATCGCATCAGCCGATGCGCCTTGGCAAATTTCCTCGAATAAAGCCCTCCGCTCATCGCGATCGGCGGCATTAATCCGGATTTTAATTAATTCATGGTCGGTCAAACCACGGTCGATTTCTATCTTCACATTCTCTGTTAGGCCATTATTACCAATAATAACGATAGGCTTCAATTTGTGTGCCTTGCCTTTTAATTCCTGTTTTTCGTGACTGGTTAGTGTTTTCATGGGGTATTCTGTCATTTTTAAAAAAGCTTTATATCATATTTTGAACGGTTTATCATGTCTCATCAATTCAGGGATGAGTTTATGGCTGCGATTATTTCAATAGGGACCGCCAATCCAGGCTATAAACGCCATCAAAAAGACGTAGCCGAAATGGTCTGTCAGGGGTTTGACTTGTCCCCTGCCGAAAAACGGTTGTTAAGGAACGTCTACAAATCCACGGGTATTGAGTACCGCCATAGTGTATTGCCGGACTATTGCAAAAATCCCGGCGAATTTGAATTTTTTCCAAATGATGTCAATGAAGATTTTCCATCCACTTCAAAACGCATGAAACTTTATCAAGAAAATGCGCTGAAACTTGCACTGCAATCAATTGAAAATTGTGTGGCAACACTCGAAAATTTTGATTTGAAAAATATAACTCATCTTATTACCGTCAGTTGCACCGGTATGTATGCGCCGGGTCTTGATATTGAAATTGTGCGGGAATTGCAATTAAATTCCAGTACTAAACGGTCTGCCATTAATTTTATGGGATGTTATGGCGCATTTAATGCGTTGAAGTTAGCAAATTCAATTTGCCATGCGGAGCCTACAGCCACAGTCTTAATCGTTTGTGTCGAACTTTGTACTTTGCATTTTCAGAAAAAAATGGATCTAGACAATATTATTTCCAATGCCATTTTTGCAGATGGCGCGGCGGCAGCATTGGTGCAATTAAATCCGGAAAAAAAAGGCCATTTTATTTTAGATGATTTTTATTGTGATCTGATGCCGCAGGGTGATAAAGATATGTGCTGGCATGTGGGAGATTCTGGATTTGATATTGTTTTGAGTTCTTATGTTCCGGATCTGATTGAAAGTGGGATAGCGGATTTTTTTAAAATTTTATTAACAAAAAATAATATTGATGTGAGCGAAATCGATTATTTTGCCATTCATCCGGGTGGTCTTAAAATTCTGCAGGCTTGTGAAAAAGCTCTGAATATATCAGTGGAAGATAATCATCATTCATACGAGGTGTTAAAAAAATTCGGGAATATGTCTTCTGCAACGATATTATTTGTTTTAAGCGACATTTGGAAGAAACTTGAAAAAAATTCAGACTCTAAAACAATTTTTAGTTGTGCATTTGGACCGGGTCTTACTCTTGAATCGAGTTTATTAAGAACGTGTTTTTGAGAGGCTAACATGTTTGGCGCTAGGAAAATTAAACAAGGGGCAGTGTATTTATCTAGTTTTTTTTATTCACCACAAAAATCTGCGCCTGAAGTGAAAAAAGAGATTCCTGACCCAAGTGATATTTTTGATTATTACTTTAAAAATTATGCAACATTTGAGAGAAAAGAGCGCGATAACATTCTGAAATTTTTTTTCGACGAATTTCAACATAGTTCAGATGAGCTGCAAGACAAAATATTACTTTTTCTGTTTAATCGTTATAACAAATTTTCAAATCATCATCGGATACGCATTCAACAATTTTTGGTAAATCATGTGAGATCGGTCGAAAATTTTATGTTGAAGCATTATCTCGAATTTGGCAAAGCTCACCAAGCGAAAATTTCCAATCATTTTTGTGACCATTTTAAGGAATTTAAACCGGAAGAACAGGCTTTGTTGCATCAGCACTTTTATAAACAATGGCGGGCTCAATTAAAGCCTGAAGATCAAAAAATACTAAAATTATTTGACCCCCCTAAGATGACATTGAAATAAATTCGGGCGGTTTACAGCCCACTGATATTAGGGCTTCACCCACGCCACTTTGGCAATCAGCCCTGCCAGAATCCATCCTTTTAATAATGACGCTGCCTTCATCGCGGCTTGATCTTCCTCGACCCATTGGCAAAGTCCTTCGCATATTTTTTCAAATGAATTGCCTTTCATGAGTGCATCAAGACCGAAGGCTTCCTCCTCGGAAAGAGAACAAAAGTGCGTCACCAATTCCTGACGCCACAAAATCCAGGCTGTATTGGGCGTTTGAATCGGTTCGGGTGGGGTGGTTTCATCACTTAACGCTTGCCAAATGGGCGGAACATTCCACGAAAAAGTTAAACGATGGACAGAAGGGTGCAATTCAAATGTCATGCTGCCCCAGGATTCAGGTGGAATCAGGCCCAGTTCTTCTAGTTGTAAAATCTCGCTGTTTTTTGCGTCAAATACCAGTGTTTGTGTCCATTCAAATTGAGCCAATTCAGATAAAAACGGAAACGCTTTATATTTTTCCTGCTGGCTTAAAAAAGGCGATAAGTGATCTCCAAACCAGCGAATCGATCTGAAGTGAGAAGGGTACTCAGCGAGATAATCAAAAGCTAATTCTTCAAATTGTTCATCACCCAGATAAATTTTTAATATGGGAAAATTTGCAGCCAGGGCATCATGCAATCTGATTCGATAGGCATCGCGATAAATACCAAGACGTGTTTCGGTTGAAACTCTTTCGGTACCGACGATATCTTTTTTGAAATCATCGCGCAAATTTAATAAATAATCCTGAAATTTATTCTGCAAGGGCAATAAATTTTTCATGGGATTTTTCTCGTATGGATTTTTCAATAGCGCGTGCGTGATTTAATTCGATTAAAATTTCCGAGAGTTCCGGAATGTTATCATCTCGCTCAATCATGGTCGAAACAGGTCCCATCAAACGAATGGTTTCCGCATAAAGGTCCCAGACCGGATCAATGACATCATGATCATGGGTATCAATGATATAATCACCCATATTGCTGTGACCGGCCAAATGAATTTGATAGACGCGTTCTGCTGGCATTCCTTTTAAATAATCGATGGCATTAAACTCATGATTGATGCTGCTGACATAAATATTATTGATATCTAACAAAATCAGACAATCAGCGCGTTTTGCAATTTCACTTAAAAAATCCCATTCTGTCATCATCGATTGCTGATAGGTGAGATAACTCGAAACGTTTTCAATTAAAATTCGTTGGCCTAAATAATCTTGCACTTCGCTGATCCTGCTAGCAATATGATGGATTGCTTCCTCAGTATAAGGCAGCGGCAATAAATCATGACTATTTTTTCCATGAATCCCCGTCCAGCAAAGATGATCTGAAATCCATTTGGGTTCGATGCGTTTTGCAAGGTTTTTCAGTTCTGATAAATAAGTTTGATCCAAAGGATCGGTGCTTCCAATGGATAACGATACGCCATGCATGACCATTGGATATAGTTCACGGATTTTATCCAGAAAAAAAAGCGGTTGGCCGCCCGGCACCATGTAATTTTCAGTCAGAATTTCGAACCAATCCACTTTAGGCTTTTCATTTAAAATGGTTTGATAATGATCAGTGCGTAACCCTAAGCCGAATCCAAGATGAGGTTTTTTAAGATCAGATTTCATAGATTAACCGAATTGCGAGGAGAGCGAGTGCGCATTGCTGCGCACTCTTTCATGAAAAAATGAATTACGCTGGTTGATCCATGCTGCCGCCCATTTTTTTACATTGAGCAGGTGTTTTCATCATCATGCCTTGGCCTTTGCAGGAATTCTTGCCTTTGCATGAGTTTTTAGCGGTTTTGCATTGAGAATGGCCTTTGCAGGAATTGACGCCGTAGCAAGGCATTTTCTTTGTTGCCGCTTTTGCAACAGTGGATGTGATAGGTGCCGTAGCAAATGCGATTGCTGCTGCAGTTGCCAGGGTGAAGCCAATAACTTTCTTAGATTCCATAACGCTACTCCTTTAGCAATAAATTGAAAAACATAAACAGTCTACCATGCAAAAATAGCACAAGCTATAACATTTTTGATTTACCGGCCTCGGCTTCAATCTCGATGGTAATATCATCGCCGACTTCGGGTACTAGGGTCTTGATCCCGAAATCAGAACGCTTTAACGAGGTTTTGCCGCTAAATCCGAGGGTCTCTTTTTCAGTAATGAGGTTCATGCCTTTTTTATTGAGTTTGATATCCAGTGTGATAGGTTTAGATACCCCATGAACGGTCAATGTGCCATGGACTTTTGCTGTATTATCGCCCGTGACAGTGACTTTATCACTGACAAAGGTCGCGTCTGGATATTTTTTTACGTTAAAAAATAAAATACCCTTAAGATGATTATCCAGCTCCTTGATGGCAGTTGAAAGACCAGCAACCTTAATCGTCACATTGACTTGGCTGTTTTCCGGATTTTTTTCATCGATTTTCAATGTCCCCGACGCCAACCATTTCCCTGATAACTCCGAAAAACCAAAATGATTAGCATGCCAAAGTACATAAGTGTGATTCGGATCAAACGTGTAATCTTCAGCAAATAAACTGACTGAAAAAAATAGCGTCAAAATCACCACTAGCCATTGCGAAATTTTTTTCATTTTTGTTACCCTCTCAAGAAATCGGTTTTAAGCTGCCACCCACGATTTTATCGCAAGCGCCTTTGGGTAGTAAAAGATAAGCATCTTTTTGTTTATCTTTGGTGGAAGAGCCCGCGCAAGATGATTTGGCGGTAGCGCAATCATTCATGCCCGCTTTGACAATGCCGTAGCATTTTTCTAGGTTTTTTGCATCCTCTGCATAGGCGGATGTGGTTAAAGCGTTGGTGGCGGTTAAGGTAATGATGCTCGCGATCGCGGTTTGGATTAATTTGTCCTTCATAAAAATCTCCTTTAAAAAAATTACTATATCCGATTGTGTAATTTGGCTCAATTGGATTAATTAATGTTTTTATGAAGCATACCCATTGCAGTCACTGACAATATCAAACTCACCGCAGCAATATACAACGGCAAAATAGCGTTATAACCCGCGATCAATCCCACAGCAACTCCATTTAATCCAAACACAAAAGCCATGACGGAGCCTGTGACTCCCATGACCCATCCTTGCGAGTTAGCATCCACTTGATTGGAAAATTGCGTCAAGATGGCGGCATAAGCGCAGGAAATAAGGGTAGCCAGTGGAGCAATGATGAGCCAGTCAAAAATAATATTTTTAAAAATGACGATCGCTAATGCCAGTATCGCTGTAATCAGTGTCGTCCAAATGAAAATATTTTTTAAGGCAAATCGCTTAGCAAAAAAATTAGAGAGATATCCATTACCAATCCCAAATCCAATTCCCATCACGGCCATGTAAACACTAATCTCAGTTGGCGTGTAATTAAAAATTTTAAGTAAATAAAGAGCAATAAATGAATAAAAACTTCCCCAACCAAAAATAAAAATGGCATAAATAAAAGAAAGTGATCTCACATTTTTCGTTTCAAATGCGGAAACAAAAATATGAATCGCTTGATAAGGATCGATTTTAAACGTGGTATTTTTTGAAATAAATGTTTCTTTGAACAAGGTCAATAGTAAAATAATGTTGAGAAAAGAAATGATCGACGCAAAATAAAATGGAGTTGCAAAAGTAAACCAGGGAACAATGTGATTATTCGAGAGAATGCCACCTAACAAAGGACCAAACACAAATCCCAGCGATAGTACCAGAAGAATATAACCAATATTCCGTGTTTTATGTTCTTCTCGGCTGATATCAATAATGGCCGCTTGAGCAATCGGCTGACTCCCAGCCGTCAAACCGGAAATGATTCTTCCCAAAATTAATAAAAATAAACTATTAAACACGACAGCAACAGCCGAAACCAGATAACTTAAAAATGCGCCCACTAGGCAAATGACCAGGCATTTTTTTCGACCGATTTTATCAGATAAATCGCCTAAGACCGCCGCACCAAAAAACCAGCACAACATGAAAGTGCCAACAATGCCGCCGTAAATGACATAATGCATCATCGGTGTTTGTGCTGAGTCAGTTAAAAATCCACTGCGCGGATCAAAAATCAACCCGTTTAAAATGGGGAAAACCAGGCCCAAACCCATGCCGTCAATAAATAATACCAAAAGCAGAGGTGCGGCTTTGGCAAAAAAGCTAAGTTCGTTTTCGAGTTGATTCATATTTTTTTCTCAATTTTCAGAAGTTGATAAACGGATAAATCTGTGTGTAATCAGAAATTCAGTATGAATAAATAGACAATATCATAGTTGGATATTAAAATAGTTTTGTTAATTCGCTTATTTTCATTCACCAGTCAATTACTATCATCGCAATTTTTTCAATTTTAAACAAGAGCTATTCTATATTTCATAAATCGAAAGGACATCTTATGCCAGAAATCAGTCGTTTTTTTGGAATAATTATTTACATGTTTTAATGATCATAATCCGCCACATTTTCACGTACAATATGAGCAATTTAGAGCTATAATAGACATTGAAAGATTAGCTATGATAGACGGTCATTTACCACCCCGCGTGTTAGGATTGGTAATAGAATGGGCCGAGATTCATAAAATAGAATTAAAGATGAATTGGGAAAGTCTTATTAAAACAGGTAAATATACGAAAATTCAACCATTGATCTGAGGTCAGCTATGATTCATGTAGTAAAAGCTCGCTATATCGATCATTATAAAATTTACCTGGTTTTCAATAACCAAAAAGAAGGCATAATTGATCTCGAATCAATCATCAAAAAAGACCATCGACCATTATTTTCTGAACTTTCAGATATCGAAAAATTCAAAAAATTTAAAGTAGAAGCTGATACCATTGTTTGGGATAACGGACTCGATTTGGCTCCTGAATTTTTGTATCAAAAACTTCAGTCGGAATCTCTAAATTCAAAATAATTTTTGGATGGTTAAATTGGTTTCTAGTCCGACAGGTATTTAATCGCAAGAATTGTTAGTTTTTCTTCACCGTTGGGTGTGCGAAGTGTCACGATGTCATCTACCTCTGCTTTCATCAGGGCTTTGGCAACTGGGGAAATCCAGCTAATTTTATTTTTAGCGATATCTGCTTCATCAATCCCCACAATTTTAACAGTTGATTCGCTGCCATCTTCCTGTTCATAAGTGACGGTTGCACCAAAATAAATTTTCGTCAGATTTTTTTGTAATTTGGGATCAACAATTTCAGCCTGATCAATCCGTTTTGTTAAATAACGGACGCGGCGATCAATTTCACGTAGCCTTCGTTTGCCGTAAATATAATCGCCATTTTCAGAACGATCGCCATTTTTGGCGGCCCAGCTGACGGCGTCTACGACTTTTGGACGTTCTTCACTTAACAACTGACGTAATTCATTTTGTAAAGCAGCGAAACCGGAAGGGGTAACATAATTTTTACCACTAACTGATAAATTTTCAGGTTTTTCAGGCTCGTTTTCGTTGTCAGACTCTTTAGTAAATGCTTTGCTCATAATGTTAAAAATTCTTGTCTAATTATTTCATTAATGTTAATTTTGCATTCTTCTTGTTGTTATCATCTTTCTCATCTCGCTTTTTTTGAAATTCAATAAAAATTACTTTTTTCTATTGCAATGGAGCATTCAATGAATCAAAATTATGCTAAAGATTTATTTCAATTACAATCTGATTTAGTTGATATGAAGGTGGATATGGCTGCAGGCAGGGCAATGGATAGAGTCATTGAGAAAATCAATGATCTGAGACATGAGATGCATGTTGAATTCCAAGAGTTCAGATCGGAAGTCAAAGATCAATTGGCATCTTTGGATAGACGAGTCGTTGCTATCGAAATCAAACTAGGAATGATTGGCGACCGCAAAAAAGGCCTTTACGACCGCATCATGGATTATCTCTTCAAAGCGGGTTATGGCGTGCTCACTTTTATCTCGATCTATTTTGCTTTTCTCTTGACCCACGTTCACCTGGCACAATAACCCCGTCAATTCAACGGGCCGCACTCGTTATTTTAGACTTAGTAATTGCCCCATTGGCAATGGCCTGGAACCGTTTTACGGTTAAGCCATCGACAATCATAAATCGAGGCTGAGCCATCGGTCTAAAGTTTTTATTGGCCTCGCGTGCATCGATAGAGAATGCCATGGTGTAACCCGCTTTAGCGGCTTGATCTTCCAGATATTTATCATAAATTCCATATGGCCAAGCTAAAAGGGTGATAGGGGTACCCAGTTTTTCTTCCAGAATTTTTTTCGATCCGGCTAATTCTTTTTCTACAAATTTTTGATACACCGCAGCGGAAAGATGTCTTTTTTCAATTTTAAAATTCGGATGAGAATAAGTGTGGCCTTCGACATCAAAAAGCCCGGTTTTTTGCAGTTCTTTTAATTCTTCCCAAGTCAATGCATTTTTACCGTGTGAAATGGTTTCAGGATAAATAAATAAAGTGACTGGAATTTTATATTTTTTCACAATGGGTGCGAGATAGACATAAGCGGATTGCCAGCCGTCATCGACAGTGATCACGACTGATTTCGCGGGTAAACTCTCGCGTTTTCCTTGTAGATATTCCACCGCTTCTTTGAGGGGAATAACGGTAAAGCCATTATTCAGTAACCATTGTAATTGTGACTCAAATTTCGCTGGCGTTAAATTCATACTGCCAGGTTTTACAGGATTAAAATTATGATAGCAAAGAATCGGGATGTTCATCGTATCGCTTGCGAAAGTGGGATTGAAAAAAAGCACTGAGAATAAAACCACTAGGCAATAGACAATTTTTGCTTTCATGCAGAAAACCCTCCATGGTTACTTTTATCTTACATGAAAAAAGTAGCGATAGGGGGCGTTTTTAAAGTTACCGGGTCCCGCGCATAAAGCGCGGGACGACGAGTTATTGCCTGAATAATCGCAAATTTTGAATATTTTCAATGGTTTTTTTGGTAGAACGATAAGGATTAATATCAAGTCCGCCGCGACGAGTGAATCGTCCATAAACGGTTAATTCTTCTGGTTTACAGATTTGCAGAATATCCATAAAAATTCTTTCGATGCACTGTTCGTGAAATTCATTGTGATTTCTGAAAGAAACGAGATATTTCAGTAAATTTTCACGATTCAGTTTTTTGCCTTTATAAGAAATTTGCACGCTAGCCCAGTCAGGTTGATGAGTGACTAAGCAATTAGCTTTAAGCAAATTGGAAAATAAAGTTTCCTGAACGATAGTGTTTTCAACTTTCAACAATGATTTATCGACAGAATAGGTTGTGCATTCAATATCTAAATGATCGATGCATTCACCTGAAAACCCGGCAAAAATTTTGTCGTCACGGATTTTATCCAGCGGAATAATTTTAACGTGAACAGTACCACCAATGCGTAATTCGATGTCTTTTTTAATAATCGCTTCAAGCATTTTTTCATTTTGAAATGGGGTATTATTAAATGAATTAAAATAAAGTTTCAGCGATTTTGATTCGATAATGCTATGGGTATCGCATCCATAAATAATTTCTGCGAGAGCGACAATGGGTTTGCCTTTTTGATTTAGCCAACTGACTTCGTAATGATTCCAGAGATCATATCCAAAAAAAGGCAATGGATCAGGGACGCCGATTTCATCGCGATTGGCTTTGCGCGGAATAGGGAAAAGTTTGTCGGGGTTATATTGCGAATCGTAGGTGGCTTTTTTGCCGAGTTCAGAGAGTTCCGGGGTGAGAGTTGTCATGTTACACCTATTCTTAAAGTGGGTCTATTTTGCCTGATTTTTAAGGAAAAAACCATCATTTAAGCAATTCTTAAGGTTTTTTTTGTAGAATATCCCAATCTAGACAGAGTATTGTTATGGCTATCATAGAATTTAAAAAAAGTAATGACAAACGTAATGCCTTTTTTAATCGGCCTCATCCAGAAATTAAACGTGTGGCTGAAACGGTGTTAGCGGCGAACTATGCTCACGATACCAAAGGGGAATCGTTTATTTATTTTTCCGAGGCTAATAAAAGATATTACGCACCAAAAGATCAACCGCAAGCTATTTTCAGAAAATTTGTCGGACCTCATGGTAAACCCATCGGGGTCAAAATGGGTGCTCATTTAGAAGAACATGAAGTGGTTTGTTGGAACGAAGTTCATCCTGATAAGCCCGCCAAGTTCTGTATTTTCTATGATAAAGCCAATCAGAAACAAGCAAGAATGTTGATGCCAGTTATTTCCGGCGTGCAATTTGAAGAATTTGTTGCGTTGAATTCAAAAAATCCCCTCCTGGTGATGAATGCATTGCTTGCCCTTGCGAAAGCGCTTAAGAATTTGCATTATAAAGTCGTTCACGGAGATCTGCACGGGAGAAATGTTTTTTTAAAAGACCAAGATGGATCACTTAAAATTAAATTTATTGATTTTGGCCTCGCGAGCTTAGTCACGGATTTCCAGAAAAAAAAGCATCAGTTCAATGATGATTTTGGGATTTTTTATCTATATATCGTCATGTATCTCAGAGATCTGCCAGGTAGTGGATTCAAGATCAATGCCCCTGCATTCAAATACTGTCATTCGATCGATCAAATTATTGAAGCGTTAGAGCATGATAGGCTTCATCTTCTAGCGTTATCGAATGAAGAAAATACTGCTAACTTATTCATTAATTGTGAATTTATTAATAAACAAAGTCCGGATCAACAAAAATCGTTATCAACGAATTCAGTTTTTAAATCTAATCAGATTGAGGAAAATTTATTTATCAATGATGAGCCATTATCAGTTGAGGATGCCAATTTCTCTCCTAATAATTCCCTATTTTTTCGAAAATCTTAATCTTATTTTTATGTTAAAATAAATAATATTCTTGTGGAGATTACTCCGATGGGAAATGTTATCACGCCTGGCACACAAGCCCCTGATTTCACACTTCCTGTGACCGCCGATCAAACCCTTTCGTTATCCGAGCTGCGCGGAAAACCCGTTATTATTGCTTTTTATCCTGCTGACTGGAGTCCCGTTTGCAGTGATCAAATGGCTCTCTACAATCAAATCCTGCCAGAATTTCGAAAATTTAATGCAGAATTACTGGGAATTTCAGTGGATGGTGTGTGGTGTCATAACGCATTTTCAGAAAGTCGCCATTTACATTTTTGTTTACTTTCGGATTTTGAGCCTAAGGGCAACGTTGCAAAAAAATATGGTTCCTTTCGTGCAAAAGAAGGAATTTGTGAACGTTCCCTGTTTGTAATTGATAAAAATGGAATTGTCACCTGGAGTTATCTATCTCCTGTTGGAGAAAATCCAGGAGCCGATGGCATTCTTGAAGCCTTATCCGCATTACCGAAATAGGAGAAAAATATGGCCGCCCTGTTAAAGGTTCCAGTGAGCAATAAGGATCATATTCAAGGAAATAATAATGCGCGAATTACTTTGGTTGAATATGGCGATTTTCAATGTCCCTATTGTGGACAAGCCTATCCCATCATTAAGCGAGTACAGGAACATTTTGGCTCCCAGTTAAGATTTGTTTTTCGAAATTTTCCACTCACAGAAATTCATCAATTTGCAGAAATGGCCGCTGAAACCGCCGAATTTGCTGCAAAACATAATCGTTTTTGGGAAATGCATGATTTGCTTTTTGAAAATCAGGCCAATTTAGGCCAAGACTTGTTGGTAGAGCTGACACAGAAATTGCAATTGCCGGTCCCAGATCTTATGAATTCTCTTCAGTCTTCCACCTTTGAAGAAAAAATTAAGCAAGATTTTTTAGGCGGAGTTCGCAGCGGGGTGAATGGAACGCCTGCCTTTTACATCAACAATGTTAGATTTGATGAATCTTATGATTATGACAATTTGGTATTGGCAATACAAAGAGCCCAGAATGTATAAGGAGAAAGTTCGTGGGTGATAAAAAACTAGAACTCCTCATTACTATTTTGGCTGTATTTGTTGGGCCTTTTGATTAAATACGATATACTGACTGGGGAATTTATTAGATTAAGGAGTTTTTGATGCGAAAAATTCATTTAGTGATTGCAATCAGCGCTGTATTTTCCATGCAACATGTATTAGCGGCTGACGATATGTCAGATCGAAAAGGCCCCTGTGCCGACGTTGTTAAGGCCTGTTTTGCAGCAGGGTATGCGAGAAAATCCGAAGACAAGCGCTTCTGGTTCGATTGCATGAATCCAATTCTTTTAGGAAAAACAGTGAAAGGTGTAAATCTGGATCCTAATACGGTTAAAATGTGCCGCGCGAACAAAATTGAAGAGCTCAAGAAAGAATTAAGCGATCTGCAAGCGGTTTCCGATTAATTCGTCATTGCAAGGAGCAAAGCGACGAAGCAATCTTTGAAAGATTGCTTCGCCGTCTAGCGACGACTCGCAAAGACGTTAGGGATCATTCCCCTTATCGCTTGAAACCAAAATAACAAAGTAAACCACCCAGTAAAAAATCAATACCTGCAGCGACATAAGCCGCATTCATATTCTGCAGAAATAATAGCGTCATTTTATCAATAAAAATTGGATAGAGAATAATGCTCGCGCCTTTTATCAACGTGAGCCAAGCAATCACCGTAATAATAACGCGCCAATTCCACACCCAGCGATTGTGGCTGACGACCAGTAATACGCCTAAAATAAGGGTAAAAAATCCAGCAATAAACATTAATGGCCCATTATTAATTAAACTGTTCACTGAAAACATAAATTGATTCAGATCGACAAACATCGCGATGCTGACAATCACGAGATAGAGACCGATCACTTTGGCGAGAAATTTTGAAATATCCATATCGCTTAACTCCTTAAGTTTGGGTTTATAGGGACCTCAGGAACGATCCAATTCATAATTTAAAATTACAACGCATTGAGAAGCAAATAGCATTTTTTTGCATAAGCTAATCGATTCAACCCCGCGGCGTTTTAATGATTTTATGATATTTTTGGGCATGGCAAGATGATCGCTTAGAATAAAAACCGGATTAGGTTTCATCGATGTGGTTCGGATGTCTTCGCCTTTGGGATCAAGTAAGTATATAGGGCGCGTTTCATGAAGTTGGGTAATTAATTTTTCAAAACCAAAACCGCTGATTTGTAATCCAGGCGCAATTATTTTAGTTTCATCTTTTTGTAAATTGGGGCTTTCTTTTAGAGCTGTTTCGACTAATTCAAATACGGCTTCTTCGTGAAATCCGCCAATGGATAATCCTTCGCTACCGGATAAACGAAGGGTGCGAGGAAAATCTTCTGAGCTATCGAGAATAATAAAAACTTCGACATCCTCACGAAAATCATTCGATAAGAAAAAAGCATTAATAACAGTGTGAGCGACAACTTCGAAATGTTCGCGAGTGCCAACACTAGATCGAATCCGTTCGAAGCGGGTCGTTCCTTTGCGGGCTCGGATGATAAAAGTACGCAGAATAGAGTTCCCATTAATTCTGAAAATTAGATAATATTAGCATTTTTTAAGTACTGAAGAAAATTTTTTTAATAATATCTTAAGCTTCAGCATATAAAATACAGGAACTTCATTTTGTAAGAAATTCCCATGCCGCACCTAGAAAACAAACTCGCAGAAATCGAAAATGCCCCGGCTATTGTTCGTTTTCGACGGCTTCTCGAAATGAAAAAGTTTGCCGACGCTGCCAAGTTATTGAAAATAGAGCAGTTCAGACAGCAATTATTAGAACCTCATCCTGATTGTCGACGTAACATAGTCCATTTAGCGGCAGAGATCGGCGATACCACTATTTTTTTACTGGTTATTGAATTCGTGAAAGAAAATCCAGCGCTATTAAATGCGCCTTGCGAAAAAGGTTGGTTACCTTTGCACTATGCAGCTCGCCACAATTCAGCAGCGGTGGTTCAAATATTATTAAAAGCATTAGGAGAAAAGACTGCAGTCGCTGCTGCAAAAGCGGTTACCAATGAAGGCAAACGTCCTCTTGAATATTATAATTTGAATCCCCACAGTCAGGAAAAAGCTAAAATTTTTACTCTGCTCGCAGAGCAAATGGAAAAAAATCCTGATAAATTTCCTAAGCTTTTAAAAACTGAAGCTGTTTTAACGGAATATAAATCCATTTGTGAGAACGACTCCGAATTAAAAAATGCATTAACGACTGTAGTTACTGCAATGAATAAAACGCCCACATTAAAATCATCTACCAGTCCATTCGTACCTGAAAATAAAGATCCCATCACAAGAGAGAGACTGCGTAATAAAATTGAAAAAAAACGCCAGGAAGTTGAACTAATGATTAAACTGGCAAGAGAAAAGATGAGAAGTGCTTGCTTAGATCTGGAGAGGAAAGAAGTCAAACAAGACACGGTTGAAAAATTTATTCGATTACACGAGGAAATGCTAGCATCCAATATCGAGAAACAGTATGAAATGACAGTTCAAGCAGGTATTGGAGCTTGCCGCGAGCAAGCAGTTAATTTAGTAAGAACTTTACATCAAGAAGACCCTTCTTTATATGCTTATGCAGTTTATGTACGCATGGGAGATCATGCTTTAGTAAAAGCGATTACAAAATCGCGCGCTGAAATTTACGGTGATACGACAACAAGTGCATTTGCACTTCAACACGATTATCCATTTAAAGTTCAATATTATGCTAATTTTATAGCTGATCAGGCCAATTTAAATCTTGTTATCTATGGTCCCTTGAATTTAAATTTTCATGCTCTATTATTATGGAGACAATATGGGCATCCGGTTTCCTATACTTCAAATGTTCGTTTATTAGTTCAATTTAATCCTACTGAGCGAAAACAGTTTTTAGTTCAAAAACATAACAGAAATAAAAACGAATTACATTTTGTTGCGCAATACGGTGAACCGTTGCGACTGAAAATATATTTTAAATTTATCCATGAAATGCAGGATCCCGAATTTACAAAACAACTACTAGCGGCTGTTGATTCGTACGACCGTACTCCCTTGCATTTTATGGCCAATAATCAGGATGATCAATCTAGAGCATTATTAATTGAAGAGTACAAAAAACTCTTTAATCCAGCTGAATTATTCATATTGTTGTTCGGTAAGGAAAAGAATAATCTTATGTTTTTTGTTCAAGCTGCTATTAGTGATAATGATTTAGCGGTTGTGGAACTTCAACAATTATTTCCTGATAAAAAAGATGTTCTTATCAAAATGCAGCAAACGTTATTACTAAAACTGATCGCGGGTGACGACAAAGAACTGACTAATAAATTAAAGAAACAAAATCTCGAAAAATTAATTGGTTTCTTTGCTAAACATAATGAGTTAATAACGGATGAAATAATCGCTGCCACTAAAAAAGCATTTTTAGCTACAAAGCCACTATTAGAAGATGGTGCATCTAATCCAATCCACTTAGCATTGTGGGGTATTTTAGAACGCAGACTTGAAGAAGATGATAGAGTGGCTATCATAGAGCAGCATGATGAATATAATAAGATATTTAAATTGTTTCATGAATTGGATGATATACGAAAAAATCCCGAATTATTCCCCGATGAATTTTGGGAAAATTCTACAGTAAAGGCATTATTTGAAAACTTACCTCAGCAATTGATTTTTGATGATAAGTTGAAGCCTAATCGACCTTTGGTTTTTTTAGAAGGGATGAAAAAAGTGCTGGTAGATATTCGTTTGAATATGGCGGCTGAACAAGAAGATGAGAACACTAGTGTAGATGAAGATCATTCACTAACCCATATGCGAGGCTTACCATGAATGGCATAATTTTTGATTTTGATGGCACCATTCTTGACACGGAGCAAACAGAGTTAGCCGCTTGGCAATTTGTTTATAATGAATACAATTGTATTTTACCCCTTGAGCATTGGCACAAACGAATTGGCACGGATGATGAAAATTTTGATCCGATTTTGTATTTAGAAAAATTAATTGGAACCCAAATTGATGCGCATGCCTTAACTCTACGCAGAAGAGCCAAATTAAAAACATTAATAGCTGATTTGCAACCGCTTGCTGGTGTAGTCGATTGGTTGATTGCAGCAAAAAATTTAGGAATGAAAATAGCAATTGCTTCAAGCTCGCCAAGATATTGGGTGGAAAGTCATCTTGAGAGAACCGCTTTGCTAAAATACTTTGACGAAATTGTAACTCGAGAAGATGTCAAAACAGTAAAGCCGAATCCTGAAATTTATTTATTAACATTAAAGCGACTAGGGATCTCACCTGAAAAAACAATTGCTATCGAAGATTCGCCAAGTGGCGCAGCTGCAGCAATAGCAGCAAAAATACGATGTCTTGTCATTCCGAATGGCGTCACTGCCAAATTAGATTTCCCATCCGAAGCTCGTAAGATTCAAAGTTTAAGTGAATTTACGCTCCACGAAATTTTGCATTTTTTCTGATTTAATAAACTAGTTATTTTGGAATGAGATTGTTTCATTGATTGATGAATCAATCGACCAGATTGAAGAAAATTGACAAAAATTACGCTGCAACTGATTTTTTCCATTTTAATAAATATTTACAGAAATCTATATTGCACATAAAATCCATACAATTATTTGATCAAGGTAAACAAAATGAAATCTATAATCAAATTGTGCATAGTATTAGTAATCAGTTTATATGCAACATGGACCTCTGCTTTAACAACTCATGACAATCAATGCATTCAAGAGATCGACCGCCATGTGGATGGCAGTTTTTTATGGTTGTGGAGTTGCAAGATTACAGATGAAGATGTTCCAGCAATTGTCAAATTTATTAAAACCCATCCTGAAATAACAGCGCTTTCTCTTGATGATAATCAAATATCTGATCAAGGTGCTTCATTATTAGTATCCGTCGATTCCATTCAATATTTTGATCTTGGTCATAATAAGATTGGGGATCAAGGAATCACTGCAATTGCTTCTAATCCAAACCTGACAACGCTTCGCGCAGATGACAACCAGATAACATCAGCAGGCGCATTGGCTTTAGCGCAAAATGCAAAATTAAATACCGTTGATTTAACAAATAATCATATCGATGATACCGGAGCAATTGCATTAAAAAATAAACGATCTCTTTGGTTAGATGACAATCAAATTTCTGAAAAAGGTGCATTTGAGTTAGCCCAAAGCAAAACCTTACTAGAATTACATATCGTACATTCAAAACTAGACGAAAAGAGCTTAACTGCTTTTGCGAATAATACTCATCTTCATTATCTTGATATATCTTATACCAACATTGGCGATCAAGGAGCAGCGCTTTTAGCTCCGAATCATTCAATAGACAGATTAGAAACGGCCGGTAACAATCTCAGCGCAACATCCATGAGTGCTCTCACTCAAAATAAGCGCATTGTGGTCCTGAATGTAGAAAATAATCATATTGGGCCAGAAGGAGCAAAAATTCTTTCTCAAGCGCCAAGTATCCAGGACCTCATGATAGGAAATAATCAAATAGGTGATGATGGCATTATTTCAATCTCAAAGTTACCTGGCTTAACCGTCTTATCTGCAGATAAAAATCAAATTACTGACACAGGAGCTATGAGTTTAGCCAATTTAAATTTAACTGGCTTATCCCTCGCTGATAACAATATTGGCCCAGAAGGTGCTATTGCAATAGCGAATAGTCCTTTTCAATTTCTTGATATGAGTAATAATCAAATTAGTGACTCTGGTGCTGCAAAATTAGCAGAATCCAATACACTTTATTCCCTTCAATTATCTAATAATAATATACATAATCCCGGTGCTTTTGCCTTGGCAAAAACCCAAACTATTATACAGTTAGATGTAAGCAACAATCATATTGGTGCTGAGGGTATTCAAGCTCTGAAAGAAAATCCTATCATTCAAGACCTCGATGTTGATGGCAATATTCCAAATACTAAGATCAATGATAAAAAACAATTAATGATGCAGTTGTGGAAAAGAAAATTATATTGCAGTTTAACAAATGATAAATTATGCGTGGCTGAGCAAAGAATTATAATGCGCAGGCTTTTTCAAATAAATTAAAATTAGAAAAAGAGGTCAGATGCCATCAATCCACAAGTTTCACTAATGTAAAACTAATCTTCGCAATTCCTTCTCGCTTGTATTACAACGCTCAAGATCTTGTCACCATCTTCTAATGATGTCATTTTATACTTATCCAGGTCGGGGCTTAGTGGTTTTAAATATCGATTACTTGCATCATTCGAAAATTTTTGAAAGTGTTTTTATTAAATCATTTATATCAATTATTTTCTGACTTATTAAAGAATAAAATGAATCAAAATAACAAGAATTATTTGATGGAGTATTATTTGATGGATACCAAAATTATTCAATTTATTATTAACGAAATTATTCAAACAGGAGAATATACATTGGAAGGAATTGCTAATTCTACGCGGATTCCATTTGATGTAATCTATGATGCTGCAGGTGGAATGAAGCATTCATTTTGCGCAACCTCCTGGGCTAAAATTGTTGATTTATATTTACAATTAAAACCTGATGTCACAGAAATTCTGGTAAAAAAATTACTTGAAATGCGCGAGAAAGACCAGCAAGCTTTTTCTTTATTGTTAAATGAAATTTAAAGAATAACTTGTTCGGCGCATTCCTGAGATCGCTTGGCGAAAAAGTATGCCAAGCGAAAGCAGGTATTAAGCATGTGCAACTTTTAGACGATCGCTGATTTATACAGAAAGAATTTATTGAAGCCATTGAGTGATTATTTGTATCAATATAAAATGAATAATTCGAAAAAGGACAAATTAAGAACATTAATTAACTCAAGAATAAATCATTGGATATAAAACAAGGAAAATGGCATGCGTTACAAAATATTATCTTTATTTGAACAATTCGTTTTTTTTATGAAAAAATATCAAGAGCAAATCCAATCAGAGCAAAATATCTATCGAATTGTTGAAATTAGCAAGATTCACATGGGAAGTCAAAATTATTAATACAAGTCATTGGAAAATCGTCAATTTTTGAAGCGACACCAGAAGAAATTGTTGCTGCAGATCAATTGCTAGAAGGGTTCTCGAAAAAGGATATAAGAGCTATTACGTATTTAGCATGCCAGCAATTAAAAAAACCAAAATATAAAATTATTCTGCAAGAATTTTCTGACGCATGTAATAAAATGAAATTTAAAATTAAAAATAAAGATCAAATAATTATAAAAAGTGCTTCCCAGATCATTTTAGATAAAAGCATAATAAAAAATATGAGTAAAGATGATATCAGTAGCGTAAGTTATATTGCAGGATATGAACATTCTCAAGAAAGGACGAGTTAAAAATCAGTAATAATACGTTAAGAATATACTACTTTTGAGCAATTGGTGCAGATTATGAAAAAAATATTTAAAATTCGCGCAGCTGATAAAACGGATGTTCCTGACATTTTAAATTTTATTAAACAATTAGCTGAAAAAAACAAATCGTTAAATAAGTTAGTTGTGACTGAAGAACTACTTTCTAAATATTTATTTGGTTCAAAAATTTATGCTGAAGTGATCCTTGGTTGTATTGATCAAGAGCCCGTGAGCTATGCAATGTTTTGTTATAATTTTTCAACATTATATGGAAAGCCCGCGCTTTATTTAATTGATTTGTTCGTCTTGCCAGAATTTCGGCATCAAGGAATAGCGCAGAATTTAATGAGTCATCTAGCCGCATTAGCAATAAAACAAGATTGTTGCCGTATCGATTGGTCGGTCCTTGAGTCAAATTCAATTGCAACTCAGTTTTATAATAAAATTGGAGCTAAGAAATTGGCTGAATGGCGAATTTACCGTCTGGAAGGAAATGCATTGAATTCATTACTAAATAACAATAATGAGTAACCAAAAATGAAAACCCAGAAATCTATTCAATGCATAATCCCGCTTACCATGGCTTATATGAGCGTGATGATTTTTTCCGATTTGTTGGTTTATAAAAATATCGAAATGGGATACGGATATACAACTGGTGCAACTTTCGTTTTTCCATTATGGTTTATTTTAAATGATATTGTCGCAGAAGTGTATGGGCCAAAAGTATGTTGGAAAATGATTTGGACTGGCTACATAATTCAATTATTCTTTAATAGTTTAGTTTATATAGTAATTCATCTTCCTTCGCCTCCAGGTTGGTGTTCTCAGGAATCATTCAATCTGATATTAGGCCATTTAATCTGGATTGAGCTAAGTACATTAATTATCTACTTTATCAGTATTAACGTAAATATACGATTATTAACAAAATGGAAAATATTAACTCGAGGAAAATATTTTTGGTTACGAAGCGTGGGCTCGTCTTCAATTGGAGAAGCAATTTACTCGTCACTCAATATTTGGCTTGTATTATATGGACATTTAGAATTATCCAGGTTGCCTCAATTAATTTTCTGGTCTTTTTTTCTGAAAATTTCATATACAGTGATTTTGGCGTATCCCGCAACCGTAGTAGTAAAAATAATTAAAAAAATTGATGGCGATGATTTGAATGATTTAGAATTTAATCCATTTATAAATCAAGAAATGGATGCATTAACAAATGCTGAGCCTAGTGTACAATGAAGGCAATGGGTTCAAATCCGGTAATTAGATAAAATAAAAAAAAATAATTGCCGGATTGGACTTCGAATTTCAAGTTTTGGTTTGTTTATTATTGGGGATCTTTCCGCTAGTTGATTTCCTCGAGAAGATTTGGATGATTTTTTAATATAATTAATAATTGGCTCAGCGGTTTTGGTATCGGTGTTTCACCGCGTTCATAACGACTAAATGCATTGACTCCTCCACCAAAAATTTCCGATGCGTTTAACTGTGTTAATTTTAATTTTTCACGAATTTTTTTTATTTTATCGGGAGTAAGTAAACCATCTATTTCTGCGCGTAGAGCTTGTAATTCTTTTTGAGTTGTTTTGCGATCGGCACCACCAATCACACCTTCTCCGCAATTATCACACCAAAATCCAGGTTGTTTTACAGTAATAGGAATCGATTTATATTGTAATGTCATTGATTTGGTTTGGTGATAATAAGAATTGGTGCCGCAGAAAGGGCAATGTTCAACTTCAATTTTATTTTTATCCATATTGGGTTACCTCGCTTTAAATGAGATGATCATTTCACCTCTTTTATCGACCTGAAATTTGATATACAAATCAATATTATTAAATGTTGGCTTGTAAACATCATGCCAAGCAAAATAACTTTTATGATTCGGCGGCATGGATTTATAAAAATCAGAGGGTGTTAATGCCTGAATAGCATCCACAACTTCCTGATCACTAAAGCCTAACTTATATTGACCATGCATGGATGAAAAGGTCATATTTAATTTTTCAATTGTATTAAAAGTTAATTTTATTTCTTCTAAACTGTAATTTGGTTTTTCAGTATCTTTCATATATTATAACCTCAAAGGTTAGTTTGTCAAGAATGTAATAATTAAGACTATGATTTGAATTTGGCTACTGGGTTGAATTTTATAAATAAAGTGATAAAAAGGTTTTAAGATGAGGTAATAGAGAATTTTAAGTTATGTAATTTGGTAAAAGGCAATTTATCGATAAACCATTGCCAGTATTCCAAACACTAAAATTATCAGTCCCGATATTACATTAATAATTCGCATAAAACTAGGCGGCACTTTGTGATGTAAAATAAAAGCAACGCCCCCGGATAATAAAATCCACCAGACTGCTGACCCCAGTATTATTCCAGATACCAGAACCACTGCATGACCATAATCTGTGTTCACGGTTCCTAATCCTAAACCAGCAAATACAGCGATAAATGATAAAATGGTTGCAGGATTTGTTAAGGTCAGAAAAAAAGTTGTAACGAAGGCATGCAACGCTGATTTATCAGGCTGTGCTTTTCTTTCAGTAGTTGGTGGGGTTAATAATGTTTTGATGCCGATGTAAATTAAAAACAAACCACCGATTAATCTAACCCAAAATTGATAAGAAATTAAAAAAGAGGAGATCGCTGTTAATCCAAATCCAGCAATTAAGCCATAAACGCCATCGGCTAGCGCGGCACCGAGACCTGTCATTAATCCAATTTTGAAGCCATTATGCAAAGAGCGCTGAATGCAGAGAACGCCAATCGGGCCGACGGGTGCGGCGATGGCAAATCCAATGATTAAACCTTTTAAAAATAGGGCGTACATCATTGTTTTCCTGAAATAACTAAATATTCTCTGAGATATCCCGCAATCCGGTTGGGTCTATCTGAATAATAGGATTTAAAATAGTTTAAATCCACGCTCATCATTAATCGATAATGGCCGAGTGCAGAATAAATTGGCCATATTTTTTTAATTAGCATAAAAATCACTAATAACTGATTTTTGGTTTCTATTTCAGGCCAACTTTCAAAACAAATATCGAGGAGTTTATTATAAATCTCATCTTGTTCATTTATCCCGTGATGTGTGATGGCTTGATCAAGAAAATTTTGTAAAGAAATAAAGGGGTGGGAAATCACTATTTCGCCTAAGTCAATAAATGTCATTTTTTGTTTTTTGGCATCAAACAAAATATTATTAGTATGAAAATCAGGTTGAACAATGGTTGCTGGAATTTGATGCTCTGCCAACAACGCGCAGTCTTCTGAAAAATGTTGACTTGAACCCTTAACTAATTTGAGTTCTTGATCGGTTAAACCTTCTTTTTTTAAGAATTCTTTTTGATTAAGAAGTTCATTAAAAACATCAGGTAATTTATTTAATCGCCAATCCGGTACCCCAAGCTCAAATAAAGTTTCTGAAAATTTCTCCGTTGATCGTTGAATAGCGCTAAATTGTTTAACCGCTTGATCCATTAATTCCGGTTGAAATTCATCTTTTAAATATTTCCGCAGTGAAATTCCCGCATCTTTCATTAAAAAGCAATTTAATTTTTCATTGCTTGCTACCACTTCTGGCACACTTGCATGCAATTTAGTCGATAAAAATTGCAAAATTTTCGATTCTAAAAAAAGAGAGGGTGGAGTTTGTTTTAAATATAAATCATGATTCGAAGTTGAAAATCGAATAACAGTAGACCACGGTGTTTCCGTAACGACTTCGGGCGATTGCACCAGGACATAACCATTAGCGATTAAAACATTTGCTGCCCATTTAAAAAGATCATCATATTTTTTCATTCAGATTGAGAAGGCTCCCATGCTCCTTTTTCAACATAACTCACTTCATCTGATCGGGGCCACGGCGGCATAGTCACGCAAATAAAAACCAAATCGCCATCATCACTTCGATATTGAAAATCAGAGCCCAGCGGAATATCGATCGTAATGCCTGCTTCGAGCGGAGTAATCGATGCGCCCGTTTCGTTTCTTCGCCAAATCGCACCTTTTCCCGATAACACATGCCAAAATTCACTGACTGTTTTGTGTCGAACTACCTTAGAGATTTTTTTATTTTTCAATGTGCAATGTGCAATTCCGCCATGTTGATTGGTTAACAATACTCTGACTTCTGCGCCAGCAGGAGAGGTGTGTTCGTAATTTTGGGGGATGTTTATCGTTTTCATTTGTTTTCCCTGAAATCATAAGTGGCGATTATTATACTGCTTGTATTACCTCGAGTATACTCAAGAAGAGAGAACTGAAATCCCAGAGGATTTTGGTTCTTGTTTTAATAATGAAACAATTGGTTCCCTTCGATCACTATTATTTAACTCTGCATAATAGAGCGCAGTCTTTCCTTTCTCATTTTCAAAAGTACTGTTCGCGCCCGCATTCAATAATACTTTAACCACTTCTGGCAATGCTCTTCGTGTAGCAGAGTGCAAAGGACTGAAAATAGATTTCCCACGATGATATATTTCATTGGGATCAGCGCCCTGGTCCAATAATAACTCAATTATCGGAAGCATTGTTTCAAGCTTTCCCGGATTCGTGGAGATGACAGCCCGATGTAGTAAAGTGAAATCTCCGGGTTGTAAACGATCATTGGGATCTATGAATTTCAACATTCGAAGCAAATCGCTTGCATCTCCTTTTATTACTGCTTTATGAGCCGCTAAGATATCTTTTTTTCTATTACGGCAACACCCTGAAAAAAATCGAAACTGAAATTTAGATTTATTCTCTTGAAACAATGACTTACGCATCATAAAACTACCCTCGTTTGAATAATCAAAGTTTAGGCAGTGTTAGCGCATTTGTGAAATTTATATACTTTATGTATACTATTCATATTATGAATATCAAAAAAATAAACTTAAATCTTTTAATTGCATTAGATGCTTTGTTATCCGAGCAAAATGTCAGCCGAGCTGCGGATAAAATTTTTATTACCCAACCTGCAATGAGTAACTCGCTTACGCAATTGCGGCAGTTATTTAATGATAAATTGCTGGTTCGAAGCGGTAATAAAATGAAATTAACACCGCTGGCAGAAGATCTTTCTCCCAAAATTAAAAATATTTTAGATAAAATAGAAGAAACCGTTATCAATAGAGAACCTTTCGATCCAAAAAATACTAAACGGTTATTTCGCATTGGTATTTCAGATTATGGTGAATTTGTTTTTCTAAGCCATTTGGCTGAAAAATTGGCTTTGCGAGCACCCAATATCTCTTTTAAATTAATCCATATGAATACCTTATCTGATCCAACGGTTTTTCTTGAGGGAAAAATTGACCTTGGAATCGGCATTAATCAATTAGATTCGCCTGCTATTAATTCAGAAGAATTATTTGCGGAAGAAGCGGTTTGTGTAGCCCGCGGCAATCATCCTTTAATGAAAAATTTAACGTTGAAAAATTATCTTTCGGCAAAACATTTAGCCATTGCATATCAAGATGAAAATACGCGAACGGTCACTGATTTAAGCCTGCAAGAATTTAATGTCACTCGTGATATCGTAATAGCAGTTCCTCACATGCTTGCTGCACTTTTTGCGTTACCCCAAACATCCTATATTGCAACTGTGCCAAAACGACTTGGGATTGCCCTTAAAAAAACCCTCAAATTAACAATCCAAAAACCACCTTTTAAAATTCCGACTGTCATCATTTCTCAAGCATGGCACAAGCGCTTTGATAACGATCAAGGACATCTTTGGTTACGTCAGATCATTAAAGAAATTGCAGAGATGACTTAGAGGTGATGATAAGACATATTAAAAGAATCCGACTTAATAGTTTGATTGGCATGATTCATCCTGCATTAAAAAATGGTTTGGGTCAATAATTCATAAGATATTGTTTAAATTTAAAAAAATTTCGACAAACGAACTACTCTGATGCGTTAATAATTCCTTAATGTTTTATGTGCTATTTTAGGGGAATCTTTTTGGAGACCTATTATGTTTTCCTCTAGTCAAAAAAAAATACCTTATACTAGTTTGTCTCGTGAAATCCAAGAATTTTATGGCAAATCCCAGAGTGATTGGGATAAATTATCTGCAAAGAACCAATCTGATATCCTAGCAAAGCACGCCAAAGCTATCGCTTTAAATGCAGCGGCTTCTGGTGCTGTTCCGAGGGACCAAAAAGATGCAGTAACTAGCGAGAAACGTCAATTTGATTTTGAGTCTAAAGATCCTTTAATAGTAAAAATGCGAATCGCTGAGAGTCTCAAATATGGCACTCCTCAGCCACTCCAATCGGGAAATTTATTAGTACCAAATAAACCAGCTAGTATGAGACCGAGAAATTCTCCTCCGTTTGTACCCCAATATTTAATTTGGAAAGAAGATGGCACTCATGGAGACTGGTATGAAATGGGTACCGATACATCTGATAGAGAAACATTCCGTAAGCAGGTGAAGGAACAAACGGGAGAAGATCTTTACGATCCGCCGGTACTCCCATCAGATAAAGCGCTTGTTCAGAGAATGGAAGCGGATTACCAATTGACAGGATGTACCTTTTTACACGCGTTCACCGATGGCCATACTATGCTTTGTAAAGCTGATAATCTGTTTTGTGTCTGGGACAATTTAAATAATAAATTATTTTCAATATCCCCTGCTTTTAAGGTAGAGGTACAGCTTATGCCTAATGACCAGTTTCTGTTTTGTTATAAAGGTACGAATACTTCTTTCGGTACTCCGCATGAATATACGATAGCCAATCTTAGACATGCTGAAAGATACAAAGCCTATAAAAAAGCATTGCTATCAAAGTCTACTGGATTGCCAACCATGTTAATGCTTTTACCACCGCCGATAATTAATCTTATCGTTGATCAGGTGGGGCAAGAAGATCTGTCGTGTTCTTATTCCCAGGAAATTGTTAGGGTTCGCAAATAATTTGAGGATAGGGAGCTCACTATCAGACAAAGACTTGACCTCAGTTTAGTAAATATGTTAAATAAATTTTCAACCTAATTCTCTGAGGATAATAAATGAAATATAAGATATTAATTGCTATCGTAGTATCAAATTTATTATCTACAGCATATGCAATCGATGGCCAAAGCATTTCTCATTTCAAACTTCCTAAAAAATTAAAATCATCTGATATCTATGAATACTGTTTTAAAAATACGACCTGGGTCGTTCCTCCAGAAACATTACTTTCTTATCTTTATAACAATGCGACGGTGACTTCTGCGGTTGATCAGACCGTGTGGGTTTTTTCTACTTATAATCAAGGATATTTTGCTGGACAGTCTTATACGGCTATTAATAATAGTATTTTATCTCAAAAATATTTAATTGGTTCTGTTACATCAGAAGGCAAAGTGCTTATCACTTTTTATTCGGGTACAAGCGCCAGCACGGATCTGGTTTCGGGCACAGGTGTTTTGGAAGTAAAAAGCAGCGGCCAATGTACTTTCACCATGCAAATGAATAGTGGACAAAACGGTGTGAATGGTTTAATTCACTGGTCATATATGATTCCGGTTAACCCAGGCGATCCTTATTATAATAATTTACCGGGGACACAAATGAGTGTTCCGCAATTTTTAGCACAATTTTAGGATGAAAAAAGGAGTTTTAAAGGATTATGAAAAAAATTGTGCTAACTTCGCTAGTCGCTGTCACTTTTTTTTATAGCAATAGTATATTTTCTGCGAGCGTGAGGACGATTAACCAAGCGCCCAATTGGAGTGGATTTTATCTTGGCGGAAACGCTGGCTATTGGCAATCTCAAACAAATCAAGTTACAACGACTGGCTCACCTAGTTTTATCAATCCAACATTTCCGTCGGGTGCAGGTGATATTGCCAATGCACTAGCGCAAATTGCCAATAATAGTTTTTCGCTTCGTCCAAATGGATTCATAGACGGAGCGCAAGTTGGTTATAACTATCAACTTTGCAACAATGTTTTGTTTGGTCTCAGTATGGATTTCGATGGTTTAACAAATTCAAATAATACTTATAGTCTGCAAAAATCAGTTGATTTGGTTGATTTTAGCGAAAATTATATTGGGTCTTTGTCTGTTAAACAAAAAATTAATTATCTGGGTTCGGTGCGTGCTCGCCTTGGATACTTGTTCTATCCCACTTTTTTAATATATGCCACCGGAGGTTTTGCCTATGGTAACGTTACATTAAATACCACTTGGACCGCTCAAGAATCATTAGGCCCTGCCGTTTTTCCAGGGATTGCGACTCAAAATAATTTTAATAGCACACTCACGGGTTGGACGCTGGGTGCTGGAATAGAATGGTTATTTAAGCCGAATTGGAGCGCAAGTCTTGAATACGCTTATTATAATTTGAGTAATTTGAATGGCTCAGCTACGCTTGCGCAAATCAATCAATCTGTCTCACCTCCTGCGCTTTGGGGAAGTGCGGTGGCTAATACAGCGCTTTCTTTATCGACTGGAACCATACGATTGGGTGTAAATTATCATTTTTCATGATTAGATAATTTATGATCTGACCTCGAAGGTAAGTGGTCTGTGTTTTAAACGCGAGAATGAGTCAATGGAAGCCTTTTGAAATGTTTACTTGATCCCTTAATGACCCAGCCATAACTTAAAAATCATTATTATGAAAAAAGAAAAAGTTGCAAGCATGATTCATAAAATCCCACGCGATTTGCAGAAGGCGCTAATTTCAATGCCCGCTGCCAAAACCGCATGGGACAGTATTACATTGCTTGCGCGTAACGAATGGATTTGTTGGGTTATTTCTGCAAAAAAAACAGAAACGCGCAATCGGCGAATTGAAAGAGCGTGTAATGATTTGAAAGCGGGGAAGCGTCGGCCGTGCTGTTGGCCGGGGTGTCCGCATCGGTAATTTATTTTGATATTATTCAGCTGTTTTTTTACTTAAAATAAAGAGAGTTCTATGAAAATTATTAATATATTAATTATTTCTATCGGGTTTTGTTTTTTATTACAGGGATGTGCGACGCTTGATCACAAGTTGTACGCGGTCAATTCTGCTGAAAAATCGACACTTTTGATTGAGGCCCCATCAACGGCTGATATGGCTATGAATATTTATGCTAAAGATACCCATGCATCGACGGCTCAAAAAATTTGGGATAGTGGAATGCAATTGGTTTATGGACAAGAACTTGGTACAAAACAGCTAAACAAACAAGTTCAGATTAATGCAAATGAGCCTTTTATATTTACCGTCAGCATTACTGAGGGAAATACCTATTGTGATGTGGATGCTTATTTTATTCCTCAGCCGAATCAAGTTTATCGTTTAAAAGCAGATACCAGAGCGCCAACGGGTAATCAAACCATGCTAGATGCTGTTATTCATGGAGTTGATTATGGTAAATGTTATGCGGCTATTGCAAAAGTAGGAAACAATGGATTAATACCGATAAAATTAAAAAAACCAAGTGAGCCGCTTACTCGTTGATAAACTGCATTGCAGATCAAATTCGGCAATTGGTTTTTTTTATATATTAGCCAATAGCCGGATTTGACCCCGTTACCTTGCTTTAAATAAAAAACCAGTCGAAACAAGGGTTACACCAACAGCAATTCCTGCAACAGCTAAGCTAGCTATTCTGCATCTGTTACGTTTCCAAAAACTCGGTGCGTGCGATTTTTGGGTGAATTGTTGTAGGGCAGTTACTTCATGATTAACTTGCGATCGCATTTCCCTGGAAAAAGAGGGGTGATTTGGATGTTGGTCATGAAGTCGCGCTAATATCAATGCGGTGATTTGTCCGTCTCCGGATCTTTGTGTCGAGAGACTGGAAGCTTTGAATGCTTCGATTAGCTTGCGAGGAGTGTAGGACACGTAATAACAGTCAGGGGAATAGAGTAGCGTTTTATCGTCAAGTGGTGTTATCTCAGGGTATAGCTCTGTACTGTTCTCGGCGGAAATGGCATCCATGTTTTCAACTGTCCTTGTTATCTTAAAGCTCTCATCTCCCATGCATAAACGTGATGGCCAATAAGAATGTTGATTCAATCCACCTAATGGCAGTTGTATGTTGAGCATTTTGTGGGTCAGAAAAAATTCATGTTGCGTGTAACAAGAAAAAAATACTCGTCCTGTTTCTCGATTTAAAAAATAAGCGATCGCTTCATTCAATTTTTTAACAACATCAAATTCTGCTAACACATTAGGTTGTCTATATAAAATTAAATCGAATTGATTTGCTAAATCACCAATCATAGGGAGTGTTTTATATTGTGTGGCGTCTCCAGCAATAAAATGGATCGTGCCACTTTTTGATTGGGATAGAGTATTGTTTAGTGCGCTAAAAATGGCTTGATTACTGGCAATCATTTTTTTATTAATATCTACGCCAAAATAGTGAAAACGTATTCCTCTTTTAAGTGCAATTTTTGCGAGCGATAGAATGGGCTCAGCTTTGCCACAGCCTAGGTCTAAAATGCGGACTGTGCTATGAGACGGGACTTCGCGTAGTAAATCGCATTTTTCGAATTTTGAATCTAGGGATTTAAGAAAGCTGGTGTAATAGGCTTGTATAGCGCCGGGGAGTGATGCTAAGAGGTTACCCGGATTGGTTAGGGGTTGGGTGGATTTCAGTTCGGGGTTGGTTGTGGAATTCATATAGTTTTCTATTTTGAGAGTGGGGAAGTCTATCAGCTATGTCTTAAGGGATTCTTAAAGACGGTGGGTCTTACTACAAACGTTGCGATATGCCATGAATTTTGTCACAAATAATGATATAATTTGTGACATATATAGAGGTTAATTTAATGAAAGAATTAGAATTAGTTAAAAATCAAGTAAATAGGATGCCTAGAGGCAAGCCATTTGCTGTGAGCTCGATTAGAGGGGAGGTTTCATATGCCAATGTTCGCCAAGTATTGTCGCGTCTTGTAAAAGCGGGTGAGATTATGCGCGCAACGCGTGGTATCTATGTCCGTCCAAAAGAGGTTCCATATTTGGGTAAGGTGCTACCTGGTTCAGAAGAGGTAGTTAAGGCGATAACAAAACAAACAGGCGAGGTGATTGCTGTACATGGCGCTGAAGCTATTCATAGATTGAATCTTAGCACCCAAGTGCCAATGCAAACTATTTTTTATACGACCGGTAATACTCGTCGCATAAAAGTCGGCAAGTTAGAAATCACACTTAAGCACATTAGTCCGAGCAAATTAGTAAAGCCTGGTACCACCACTTGTTTGGTTATTTCGGCATTATGGTATTTAGGTAAAAGCCAAGTTAACGCAGAAGTAATCGGGAAGATAAAGCAACGATTAAAGCCAGAGGAATTTACAGAATTATGTAAGCATATGGAACAAATGCCTGCTTGGATGGTTGAAGCGTTTAATCAATATCAAAGAGAAAATAAAAATGCCTAATAATTTTTTTGAGTTATCTGATGATGTTCAACATGCGATTTTGACAGGTGCAGAACCGCGGCTAAATATTAAGCCATATATTTTAGAAAAAGATATTTGGATTTGTTGGGTGCTTCAAGAGTTATTTACGCTCCCTATACCAATGGCATTTAAAGGGGGTACATCACTTTCTAAAGCTTATGGCTTAATCAATCGGTTCTCTGAAGATGTGGATGTAACTATTGATTATCGCCATTTTTCACCGGCAACAGATTTAACCAAACCAATCAGCAGAAGTGCTCTTGATAAATTAAGCGATTATTTAAAAAGTGAGGTTGTTCAATATACAAAAAATACGGTGCTACCTTTTCTTGAGGCGAGCGCTAAAGATAAATTTCCCAGTAAATTTTTTAAGTTTGAGTTAAGCGAGGATGGCGAACAGTTACGTGTGTACTATCAGTCATTATTTGAGGATGAATCTAATTACCTACAAAAAAATGTGTTTGTAGAGTTTGGCGGGCGTAATAGTACGGAACCAAATGAGATGTGCGTTATAAAAACTATACTTAGTGACGAGATGAAAGATATGACGTTTCCCGTAGCTCAAGTCAAAGTACTTTCACCATTGAGAACTTTTTGGGAAAAGGCAACGCTGATACATGTCGAATGTCATCGTGGCAGATTGAATAATAAACCTGAACGGTTGTCGCGTCATTGGTATGATTTGGCAAAATTATCGAATAGCTGGGTAGGACAAGATGCATTGCTAGATCGGGGTTTGTTAGAAGATGTGGTCTTGCATAAGAAAGCGTTTTTTAGGGCTGGTTATGCTAAGTATGATCATTGCCTTGAAGGCCAATTTAAGTTGGTTCCCAACGCGGATGAGATAAACAGCCTAAGGGCTGATTTTGACGAAATGCGAATGGCGGGTATGTTTTCCGAGGCCCCGCAGTCATTTGATGAATTAATCGGAGTTATACGCGAGTTAGAACAAAAGATTAATGGAAAAAATATTTAGCAAGCAAACAAAAAAATTTCCAGCTGACGTCTCCCAATCCAAGGGAAGACGTTTTGTTCGAGGCGAATTAAGATTCGTTCTCCGTGTTCCTTTGTCCATTTTGGAGTGAATTTAGCGATAAAAAAGGCCTTATATTCAAGGCCTTTTGGATGTTTTTGAATCAGAATTTGGGGGCGGCGGGGATTGAATACTTGAATTAGTAATTTGATTAATTGAAGTATTTATTTTTTCAGGAGGTAGTCGATACCCCGACTTGTACCCCATAAAATTTGGTACTTGAAAATCAATCGAACCCGCGTCCCACAGTGTTTTCTGTTTGCGAGCAACGAACATTTTACATTCGTGATTCGCGAATTGCGAATGGATTTTGGTGGCAAATTTCAACTGGTGACATGTTGTCATCGTTTCAAATTACGGATTCAGTCGGTTACATTTTGTAACCATCTCAGAGTTGGTATTTGCTTATCGCCAAATATGGACAATTTAAGGCATTCCATATTCTAGAATATGGAATGGATTTTTTTGCCCAACCGCTTACAAAATGTAATCGGTTCGATTCTTTATATTTGAGAATAAAAACGTATTTCAGTCGGTGACGTTTTGTCACCGACTCGAATTTAGCTTGGTGAATAGGGCAGGGAATTAATTACCTTTGTGCTAAGGTCTTCAATGATGGCGATCGCTTCTTCATAGGCAATCGGAGCAGAAGAATCGTACACCATTTCCGTTAAAAATGTTTGGTAATGTTCTTTCCAGATGGGTTTATTTCTTAATAACGCTAAAGATTCCTGAATTTCAGCGCGTGGATTTGCTGAATATTCTGGATGTTGATTTTTGAATTGTTTGGCATCATTAATAACGATGTCTTGAGCTAATGTAAAAAAGTTCGTATTAATTTTGTTGGCTTTTACAATAGAATTTAAATCGAAAATGTGACGCACTAGCGCGCTATCATCGGGATGATACTTTCTTTCAATAGCAATAACTCGCCGAGTAAGTCCAACCCATTTTTCAATCGCTGTTTCATCTACAGAGATACAAGGAGTTTGAGGAGGTGTAAATAGCGTTACTTCTTGTTGAACATCTTCAATAATCGTTTTAACAGATAAATCTTCAGTAGAGATGCGAATATCTGAAAGCGTAAATTCAAGCAAAAGATCAGGTCTTAATGTTGGGCTGATTGGATAAGTGTGTGGATATTTTAAAACGACGCGTTGATACTTCCCTTCATTGCGTGCAACATTTTCAATAGTTGCAAGACCTGTGATGACAAGTGATGATTTAATTTGTTCGCGAAATTCTTTTAATTCTTTAATTAAGCGAGACCGGCTAAAATTTTGATTATTTTTAATTTGAATTTTGAAATCGATATCTTCTGACATGCGGTCGACAATTCGGTGTGCTTTGGCTAGACAAGTGCCGCCTGCAAATACTAGGCGAAAATATTCATTTTGGATGCCTGAAAGAGCATGAATGACTTGAGTTACATAATAATCTTTTTCAACAACCGCACCCGTCAGCTTGATGTTTAATAGAGTTGTTTCGATGAGATCGCGTAAATCTTTTTTATTTAGCATTGATATTTTTCTCAAAAATTAATTCACTATTTTTATATCCAATACGACGACGGCAGCGGCTTTTTAGTCTAACGATATTGCGAGCCGGTACTTGCGTTGTTTTGCCCTCGTTATATGCCTTTTCTGCACTGCCTGGTTCATAGGCTACGCCTAGACGTTTTAAAGCTGCTCTGAGAGTTGAATCTGCGCCGTTTTTGATAAGAGGAGTTGAGGAGTATTTTGAGAGGTAAGCCTTAGCATAAATACCGGTGCCTATCTTTACCAGTTTTTTTTCTTCAATAAGTTTATTTATGGCGCGGCTTATTTGTCGATAGGAGCCAAGGCCGTCAAAATCTTTGCGTAATACAGCGCTACCTCGAATCGCTTTTAAGCGATTAAGGGCTTTGTATTCTACGCTTTCTGAGTATTTTACACGCATCATATTATCGTCAAATTAGGACATATAATAAATTATAGCATATAAATAACTAGCGTCAATTTAAGACATATAAGTTATTTAACTTATTGTATTATATATATTATATTAAATAACAGTTATATAATAATAACCATATGAGGGCATTTTTTATTATTCATTCAGATAGTTGAGTTAGAATGTGTTGTATCAATGGAGGCTATAGCATTAAAACTATAACTGGGGCCGGGGCCGCTGTGTATAATGGTGTCAGAATGAAAAAAATGTAATAATACAGCCCTATATTTCTAGAGACATTTTAGTGTAATTGTTGGCCATGCCAATGCCAGATTACCGGACCTTTAGCAATTTTAATAAAAAGTGGCATTGTGTATAACGGATGCTTTAAGAGATGAAGTTTAATGAAGATTCACGGGTAAAAATACCTACAATCCTGCATCTGATGCGTTTGGGTTATAGTTACCTATCCCTAAAAGATCCAAAAGTTACATGGGATGAATCAACGAACATTTTTAACGATATCTTTCTCCAAAGCATCAAGCGCATCAATCCTACGCTAAATGATCTAGAAGCAAAGCAATACCTCTCTGATGTGTCGCTTACACTTGAAAATGAAGACCTAGGCAAAGTCTTCTATGAAAAGCTCACAGATAAATCCGGTGTACGCCTCATTGATTTCGAAAATTTTAATAATAACACTTTTAATGTTGTTACTGAGTTACCCTATAAAAATGACGATGAGGAATTTCGACCAGATATTATTCTATTGATTAATGGGATGCCGCTGGTATTTATAGAAGTTAAGCGGCCAAATAACCGTGACGGGATTTTGGCAGAACAGAAACGCGTACAAACTCGTTTTCAAAACAAGAAATTTAGAAAATTTGTTAACCTCACTCAAATAATGGTGTTCTCCAATAACATGGAGTATGACGATAGCTCGCCTATGCCTATTGAGGGAGCATTTTACGCGACTGCGTCCTATCAAAAACCTGCATTTAACTATTTCCGAGAAGAACAGAAGTTTGACTTAGATACCTTGCTTTCTATTGTAAGTGATGACGAAGAAACTGCCATACTTAAAGATAATAACCTACTAACCATAAAACAGTCGCCAGAGTTTGCTAAAAATAAACTCCCAGAAACACCCACAAACCGTATTTGTACCTCGCTATTCCAACGTGAACGTTTTGCTTTTTTACTTGAATTCGGTCTGGCTTATGTCAAAGAGAGTTCAGGTCTACAAAAGCACATCATGCGCTATCCGCAAATTTTTGCCACTAAAGCGATAGAACAAAAGCTCGAAGAGGGTGTTAAAAAAGGTATTATCTGGCATACCCAAGGTAGTGGTAAAACTGCACTGGCTTACTACAATGTTAAATACCTCTCAAACTACTTTCAAAATAAAAACGTCATCACCAAGTTTTACTTTATTGTTGATAGACTCGACTTGCTTATTCAAGCAGGACGAGAGTTTAAGGCTCGTGGATTAATAGTACATAATATCGATTCGCGAGAAGATTTTGCGAAAGACATCAAAAAACCCGTCGCCATACACAATAATAGTGGCAAAGCTGAAATCACTGTCGTCAATATCCAAAAATTTGAAGATGACCCAAATGTTATTAAAAACGGTGACTACAACCTAAATATTCAGCGTGTATTTTTCTTAGATGAAGTGCACCGTAGTTACGATCCAAAAGGGAGTTTTCTAGCTAACTTGGAGCAAGCCGATCGTAATGCAATTAAGATTGGCTTGACTGGTACTCCATTATTGGGCGAGGAATATAATTCTAAATCCTTGTTTGGTGGCTATATACACAAGTATTACTACAATGCATCCATTAAAGATGGCTACACCCTGCGTTTAATTCGCGAAGATATTGAAACCAGTTATAAGTTCAATTTGCAGAAAACACTTGCAGCTATTTATGAAGAGACTGAAATTCTAAAAGGGAGCGGTAATAAAAAACTGGTGTACGCCCACAGAAAATTTGTTGAGCCAATGCTTGATTACATTATTAAAGATTTTGAGCGAGCACGTATATCCATGAATGACAATACTATAGGCGGTATCGTGGTTTGTGATTCTTCCGAACAAGCTAAAATGATGTATGACATCTTTCAAGCAAAATATGCTAACCCGACGGTAGTAGAAGGGCCCCCAACACGCTACCTTAAAGTCGCGGAACCAAGCACCACATATAATGACAAGAATAAACAAAACAGCAAAGTTACTAGCGCAGCCGTTATTCTGCACGATGTCGGTACCAAAGATGAGCGCAAACAGTTAGTTGAAAACTTCAAAGAAGGCAAAATCGACTTCTTGTTTGTATTTAATATGCTGCTCACTGGTTTCGATGCGCCGCGTCTTAAAAAGCTCTACATGGGACGCGTAATTAAAGCCCACAACCTGTTGCAAGCACTCACTCGTGTAAATCGCCCCTACCATAATTTTAACTACGGCTATGTTGTAGATTTTGCTGACATAGAAAGTGAATTTGAAAAAACTAATAAAGACTATTTTAGAGAATTACAGTCTGAACTAGGTGATGAAATAGAGCACTATAGCAATCTATTTAAATCACAAGAAGAAATCCTAAAAGAAATACAAGAAATCAAAGAGGTGTTGTTTAATTTTGATACCACTAATGCCGAAATATTCTCGGATCAAATTACACAAATTAATTCTCGCAGCGAAATGTTAAAAATCACAAAGGCATTAAACAACGCCAAGAGTCTCTATAACCTGATCCGTTTGTCCGGCGATTTTGAAATGCTTGAAAGGCTAGATTTTAAGACTCTCAATGTCTTATCGAGAGAGGCTGATAGACGCCTTGCTCTTATCAATACGAAAGAGGCATTGGAAAATAATGTTGATGCTTCAAGCTTGCTTAATGTTGCCCTAGAAGATGTTATCTTCGCATTTACCAAAGTAAACGAAGAAGAGATGATTCTAGCTGATGAACTAAAAGATATCCTTCAGCGAACACGTGAAGGTTTGGGCGATAATTTCGACCAGCAAGACCCCGAGTTTATTTCACTAAAGGAAGAACTTGAGCGCTTATTTAAAAAGAAAAATTTAAGCGAAGTTACCAAAGAACAGATGGAGAGCAACATTAAAGCGCTAAACGATATATATAATCGAGCCAAAGAGCTGGAACGTAAAAATCAGCTATTAAGAGCCAAATATGATAACGACGAAAAATATGCCCGTTTGCACAAACGCTTAATGGAAAAAGATCCCTTAACTGATAGCGAAAGTAAACTCTTTGATGCCCTAAAAGGCTTAAAGATAGAGATAGATAACCAAATACAACAAAATTCAAAAGTGTTAGAAAACGAAAACTTTGTTGAAAAAATGGTTATGCGAATTATTGTCGATCAATTTAAAAATAAACAACATATTCCTTTGACCGCTGATGCAACTAAACGCATCAACGGTTTAATCGTGAAAGAATATATGAACGAATACTACGGGCGAGCGGCTGGCCTATAACCAAGCTTTCAGCCTGTTTTCAGGCTATTTATTTAGAGTATGTAATAATGACAACACAACAATTTACACAGCAAATCAAAAAGCTTATCGACGATCTAAAAAGTGTTTGTGCCAACTATGGCTTAGGTAATGACGGCAATGAGTTTAAAATCATCACACAGATATTTTTGTATAAATTCCTGAATGATAAATTCGTCTATGAAATTAAACAATTAGACGAAAAAATCAGCAAAGCAGAAAATTGGGAAAAAGCACTTAAAGCCTTAAGTAAAGATGAATATGAAATGCTAATGATGCAGTTAAGCGAAAGCACCGCGCGCATCAGTTCAGACCATTTTATTTCGACGCTCTTTGCCAAGCAAAACGAACCAAACTTTGCCGATATTTTCGATGCCACCTTGGTTGATATTGCACGTGATAATAGCGATATCTTCTCAGTGCTCACTGATGGCGGTGAAAAAATCGTCTTATTTGAAAACCTAAGTAAATACGTGATCGACAAGCGTGATGATTTTTGTAGAGCTATTGTGAATAAGCTCACAGGCTTTAGCTTTGAGCACATCTTTAACGAGAAGTTTGACTTTTACGCCACTATTTTTGAATATCTCATTAAAGACTACAATACTAACAGTGGTGGAAAATATGCTGAATACTTTACTCCGCATGCGGTGGCCAAAATCATGGCGCGTTGTTTAGTGCCAAAAGAACAAAAAGGCAACGTAAAAAATGTCACTTGTTACGATCCGTCCGCAGGTTCAGGTACATTGTTAATGAACCTCGCGCATCAGATAGGCGAAGACAAATGTACCATCTATTCACAAGATATTTCTCAGAAATCATCGAGTTTATTGCGGTTGAACCTGATCCTTAATAATTTAGTACATTCCATACATAATATTATTAAGGGCAATACTATATTGGAGCCATACCACAAAAAAGAAAACGGTGAGCTAGAAAAATTTGACTACATCGTCTCCAATCCACCCTTTAAACTTGATTTTTCCGATTATTCTAAAGACCTAGAAAGCAAAGAAAACCATGAGCGCTTTTTTGCCGGTGTACCTAAAGTGCCTGCTAAGAAAAAAGAGTCTATGGCGATTTATTTAATGTTTTTACAACATATTATTTATTCGCTGAAAGATAGGGGGAGGGCTGCCGTTGTTGTTCCGACAGGTTTTATTACTGCCCAAAGTGGTATCGAGAAAAAAATTAGGCAGAAATTAGTGGATGAAAAAATGCTGTCGGGGGTAATTAGTATGCCATCAAACATCTTTGCGAATACCGGCACCAACGTATCGATATTATTTATCGATAAGACGAATCAGCAGGACGTAGTATTAATAGATGCTTCAAATCTTGGTGAAACTATCAAAGATGGTAAAAACCAAAAAACTGTGCTTAGTCATACAGAAGAAGATCAGATAATTAAAACCTTTAATAATAAAGAGGCTATTGAAGATTTTTCGGTAGTGGTGAGTTATGAGAATATTTCAGCGAAAAATTATTCGTTAAGCGCGGGTCAGTATTTTGACGTGAGGATTGAGTCCAATAGAATAACCCAATCTGAGTTTGAAGAAAAACTCGATCTATTTGAGTCGAATTTAAACCAATTATTTTCTGAATCTTCGAAGATCGAAGAGGATATATTAAAGAGCTTTGGAAGATTAAGGTATGAATAAGTCACGTTTAATGGATATATCCATAAAGATTTCAAGTGGGCTTACTCCGCTCCGTTCTAATCCTGAGTTTTGGGAGTCACCAGATATCCCTTGGGTGAAAACCGAGCAGCTTGGGATTAAGCATATTTATGATTCAAATGAGAAAATTTCTAAAGCCGCGTTAGAAAAAACAACATTGAAAGTTAACCCTCCAAATACTATATCTATCGCCATGTACGGTGAGGGAAGAACAAGAGGTAACCTTTCAATTCTAAAAAATGAGGTAACCACAAATCAAGCATGTTGTAATATTGTCGTTGATGAAAAAAAAGCTCACTATGAGTACGTCTATTACTTCTTGAAAAATCAATATAACCAACTTAGAAGCTTATCGTCAGGGGTCAGAAAGAACTTAAATTCTAACGATATTAAGTACTTCCCCATTATGTTGCCTAATAGGCTGGTCGATCAATTTGAAATAGCGAGAGTCTTATCTAATTTAGATGCAAAAATAGAATTAAACAACAAAATCAATGCTGAGCTAGAAGCTATGGCCAAGCTCATTTATGATTATTGGTTTGTACAATTCGACTTCCCTGATGCCAACGGCAAACCCTACAAGTCTTCGGGCGGTAAAATGGTCTATAACGAAGCGCTTAAGCGTGAAATTCCTGCGGGTTGGGTAGTTGGTAAATTAGGTGAGTATGCACAAGTAAAAAAAGGGGAGCTTATAACGAAAAAAACATCTGAAAAGGGTGCGGTGAAGGTGGTTGCAGCAGGTATTGAGTTTTCATATTTTCACTCAGAAGCTAATTGCAAAGAAAACACTATAACTGTGAGTGGTTCGGGCGCAAGCGCAGGATATATTAATTTTTGGCGTGAGCCTATTTTTGCCTCTGATTGCATTACTATTAGGGGCTCAAGTGATGCAGAGACTTTGTTGATATTAGGCTATTTGAAGACAATTCAAGGGTATATATTTAAACAGGCAAGAGGGTCTGCGCAGCCACATGTTTATCCAGATGATATTTCACGTTTAATGTATTTAAAACCACCTGGATCGATAATTAAAAAATTTGGTATTAATATCTTGGCTTCAAATAAAAAAATAGCTACAAATAAAATTGAAAATGAAATGCTAATTGAACTAAGAGATTGGTTGTTGCCCATGCTAATGAACGGTCAAGTTACCATGAACGATGCGTAACGTCAGTATAAAGGTAATTTAAAATGAATATAGCAGGCGCAAATGGCTACACTCTAAATAATTTGGGAAAAATTAATGTTATCTTGGGTAAAAATGGCTGTGGGAAAAGCACACTCTTAAAAAAAGTCGAACAACATGTATCAGCGAACAACGAGTTTGGTAAAATAAAATATATAACTCCGGAGCGGGGTGGTAAATTAACGTATGATCCGGGCATTGATAATACTATTGCTAATAATGAGCAGTGGATATTTTCAACTAGAAGAACAAATCAGTTGTCAAACTTCCGTGAGCAAAGCGTCGCGCAATTCAGAAACCTAGAATTATTATTTTATCGCGAAATGGAAACTGATACGGCACTAAGAGACGATCACTCGTATACTTTTGATCTGTATTTTAACAAAATAAATGGACTTTTGGATAATATTGAAATTAGAAGAGACGGAACTCTTTTTAAAATATATAAAAAAGGTTCTAGTGAAGAAATAAAACCGGAGTTAATTAGCAGTGGTGAGTCTGAGCTTATATCATTAGGCATCGAGTGTCTTGTATTTGAAAAGGAGTGCGATGTATCAAAGTTAAATATTCTTTTTCTTGATGAGCCAGATGTCCATTTGCATCCTGATCTCCAATCAAGGTTGTGTAAGTTTTTGTGTGATCTTGTTGAAAAGAAAAATGCAATTATCATTTTGGCAACGCACAGTACAGCTATACTTGGCTCGCTTGAAGACTATGATGGGATGTGCATTGAATTTGTTTCTCATGGGCAGAAAGAATTAAATTTTAAAAATATATCTGATGAGTACAGAAAAATACTTCCGGTATTCGGAGCGCATCCATTGTCGAGTTTATTTAATCGCTCTCCGATATTGTTAGTTGAAGGTGAAGACGATGAAAGAATTTGGCAACATGCTGTACGGTCATCTACTAAGAAATTAAAATTATACCCATGCTCAACAGATGGTGAAGCTCAAATGACTCAGTATGAGCAGGATGTAAATCAAATTATAAAAAGCGTATATGATGATGCTCAAGCCTTCTCTTTGCGAGATAGGGATGATGGCGATAGCAATATAGATGATCTGGGTGTGGTTAAGAGATTTAAGCTAGAGTGCAGAGCTGCTGAAAATCTTTTGTTGTCAGATGAAGTGCTTACTATGTTAGATTTAGATTGGGATTCAATGGTGCAACGAATTGATGTTTGGATTTCTTCAAATTCTACCCATCCTCACTATGCAGTGATGTTGGCGTTTAAGGATGGTGGCTATGATAGAAAAAATTTTGATTTAAAACAAATTAGAAACGATATTATGCATATTGTTGGTAAACCCATTGCTTGGGAAATTGCTGTTGGAAAAACGATAGGAAAGCTGGTTTTTGAGGGTAATAAATCCGGATTGGAAGATAATAGTCTCTTTAAGTATCTTGGTGAAAAATTAGTTTCTGCGGTGCTCAGAGTAGTTTAAGGGTTATGGATTAAATCCGGTTATCAAGAGATTTGTCAGATTAAGTCGGAACTAATACAATTTATGCGATATGTAAGTTTTTTTATCTTTTTTTCCAACTTATTAATGTATTTTAACTTCATAGCTCTAATAAATACGCGCATCACTTCTGCATCACAAGGATTCAATGTGATGCAAGGAATGAATATAAAATCTGTTTTAATTCGATTTATGGAAAAAACATATCCTATTTTAGATTGATTTCCTTGAAAATGACGTGATGCAAGATGCCATCACTTCGATGAAATTTAGGTTGAATTTCATCACAACTGAATTTTTTATTTTTGGTCGTAAGGTAAGAGTATTGCTTCAAACGTTTTGAATACTTGAGCCTAAACTTTGTGGTTTTTTTCTTTTGATATTGATAAATCCCTAAAAATGATTCATCGCAAGAGCTCTTCCAGACCCCGTTTTTAAATATTTTTCAAAAGCTGCAGCTTTTTCAGGGTTTTCAAACCAGATGGCGTTTTTTATTATCCATGGGCGGTATTTAGATGTATGAGTGCTTTTGCCTGTGTTATGTTCTTGGAGCCGGCGTTTTAGGTTTGAAGTGAGGCCGGTGTAGTGGCGGGTGGGGTTGTATTTGGATTTTAGGATGTAGACGTACATGGGTTTTCCTTATTTTTTCTTCGTTAGAGGGTTATAAGTGTTTAAGGGCGTGTCCGCTTCGCAGCCTGCGGCTGCTACGGCGCGATCGGTCCTAGTTCAAGCTTTGGGGTGAATTCTTGAGGTGATGGGAAATATAGAGTTTTTCGACTTCGAAAAAGTTCTTCGGCTTGCCGAGCCGAAGCTTTAGCGAAGGCTGGTCCGCCTTCGTAGCCTGCGGCTGCTACGGCGCGATCGGCCTTAGCTAAAGCTTCGGGGTGCATTCTTGAGGTGATGAGAAGTACTGAGTATTACGACTTCGAAAAAGTTCTTCGGCTTGCCGAGCCGAAGCTTTAGCGAAGGCTGGTGGAGGCGGCGGGAATTGAACCCGCGTCCGTAAATCCGCGACCCTTAGGACTACATGTTTAGCCACATCATTGGTTTTAGCGGTTTAGTGCCCGATGGGCAGGGAACTAAACGGCGAGTCCTGTGAAATTTAGTAGTTTGATCTCGGACAGATCGCACCACGAGCTTGTATGATATGACCCCTCATCGTTTAGTTTCCTAAACGCCGGCTGTACAAGCACGGCCGGTGAGAGGTGCTCTTGCTACCTAATTAGGCAGCGGCAGCAACGTCACCAGCGAACGCGAAGTCGTTAGCGACTTTACGACGGCGGAGACCAAGTGCTGCAAGCAAAGTTGCGATTAATGTGGCAACTATGTGTTTTGTAACGTTTTTTACGAGGTCAGCTACATCCTCGACATGCCCCTTAAGCTTTGTAACCCACGTCGAAACCAGGTCGCCCCCAGTTTCAATTATAGCTAAAAAAGGACTAAAATATTACTCCATAAGCCATTGAACCTCAAGAATTTTCAAGGTTTTTTTAGCCAACTTGAGATTCGGTCAAGTAAGCCAGATGGTTTTTGAGTTGGGGGCTGAGACGGTTCTGCTTTGGCTTCTGCTTTTTTCTCCCTTCTAAACATTCCAGGTCTATCATATTCCTGGGTTAAGCGAACAGACTCTTTTGAAATACCAAACTGTGTAAGAGCCTCAGCCACCATTTGATCTCGATTTCTCTGATTGGCTTGACGCGCTTTAACAAGTTCAGCATTCTCACCTAATAGCGGTTCAAACCGATCCCAAAAATCCGGATCTTTTGCAAGGTCTTTTGCACATAATGCATCAAATAACTCTGGTTCGTTTGTTGATAACCAAGCGAATGCGTTATTAATAGTAGATAATTTCTCATGATCTCGTGATGCTACACTAAATGCTAATGCAGCGTGATAAATGATCGTAGGATCCATCTTTTCAGGTTGCGAAGAATTTTTACATAATTCTTTTAGCCCTGTGTGACTTATATCGCTGCCATTCTCTATCGCTTTTCTGAAAAATTCAGTAGCTTTTGCTTCATCTTTTTTTACCAATGAGGTGCCGCTGTAATACATGTTGCCTACTGTTCTTAATGAGGTAGGATCACCTTGTAAAGCTGCTTCCATATAGAATTTTAGCGCTTCACCCTCATTTCTTTGGACACCACGGTCGTCTTTATAATCAGGAGAATATGCTAATGCTAAGTCACGGAGTGATCCAGGATGTTTTTCCTCAGCGGCAGATTTGATAAAAGATATTCCTTTATCGATATTCTGAGCCACACCTAGACCATACAAGTAGCGTGAACCTAAAAACGATTCAGCTTCTGCATCACCTTTTTCTGCTGCTTCCGTGAGCATAGTTAACCCACGTTGCTTGTCTTGTTCTGTAACGTCACGATCTACTACTAAACTAATTCCTAAGCCAACGGTTGCGTGGAGTCCGCCGCCTTTATCAATCGCTTTCTGATAGCGGGTCCTTCCTGATGCTCTATTATCTTCAATAAGATGAGCATATTTGCCTAAAAAAAATTCTTCCGAAGCAGTTAATTTTTCTTTTGCTTCTTTTTGTGTTATTTCTGCAATCTTATTTTTGACGAGCTGTAAATCTTTAGGTCGCCAAGATAATCTGTCTGGAAAAAGTCGTTGTGAAAACTGATAGACAGTCTGCGGATTCGGTTTTTCTTGCAGCATTTCTTCGATGAGTTTTCCCATGGTCTTGGACCAGGGGTCCCATGATAGTTCGCTAGTTTTTTTATCGAACATAAATGATTACCCTAAAGGATAATACAATTATAACAGATCTGGATTTTGAGTTAATTTGTTTCAATAAGCTCTTGAACCGCAAGAATTTTCACCGTCTCCAGCGCAAGCGAAATAGCATTATTGATCGCATCCGTCGCAGCCTGGCTTATTTCCAGATGATCAATAGTCCCAATAACCGCTAAAATCGCGCCAGCGAGCACCCGATGTTGAGGTTCGGTGCCTTCTTGCATGAGTTGATAATTATAAAGTTGTGATTGAATAAAAAGAGTAGCCGTTTCCATCTCGGTAGCAAGTACACCCGATTGTGCGAGTAAATCCATGTATTTTTGATTATCAGGCGCCTGGGGTCCTGCGGCGAGTTCTCGTGCGTATAACGAGCTTTTGCAATGCACAATACCCGTGTGCACATCGGTCATACCCAATTTTTCGGCGGCGACTAAAATGGAAGTGATAAATTCCAAAGAGGCAATTGCGGGCAATTCAATGGGTGCATAATGCCGTGTGGTTCCCTCATCGCGAACAGAGGCTTGCACATTGACGAGTTCACCGGTACGAATCAAAGAGGGTTGCAAAGTGCCAGCCGTGCCAATTCGTAAAAAACGTTTCGCGCCCAAATTATATAATTCATGCAAAATAATTTCAGCGCTCGGACAACCCATGCCAGTTGCAATGGATGCAACCGCGATTTTTTTGCCGTCACTTTTTAAATTGCCGAGATATAAATTATGCTCGCGCTCGTGATGTTTGACTTCTACATCCGTAAAATGTTCTGCAATTTGCTTCGCGCGACCATCGGAACCCGTCAGAAAAATATAGCGCCCAATGCCATCATTGCCGGCTATATCATCAAATGAGGCATTAATATGAAAAGGCTTAAATAAAGTATTAAACATTAAATTTCTTTTCCTAAACGTTGTTTTTGCCGTTGCCAGTCACGGTCTTTTTCAGCGGCACGTTTGTCGTGCAATTTTTTGCCCTTGGCGAGGGCTATTTCCAGTTTAACACGATTATTTTTCCAGTATAGTTTTAAAGGAATCAGGGTATAGCCTTTGCGTTCGACATGGCCGATTAATTTTGCGATTTCGCGCGCGTGCAATAACAGCTTACGCGTGCGCTGGGGATCTGTTTCACGATGGGTGGAAGCCGTTTGCAGGGGCGTGATTAATCCCCCAAAAAGCCAGGCTTCGCCGCGTTTTATAATGACATAAGCTTGATCGAGCTGGACTTTGCCGGCGCGCAAACTTTTCACTTCCCAGCCTAATAAAGCAAGGCCTGCCTCAAATCGCTCTTCGATGCTATATTCATGATGGGCTTTGCGATTGACAGCAATTGTTTGATCAGATTTTTGTTTCTGTTTCATGGGGTGGAAGTATAATACTATACTGTTAATTTTAAAATAGAATAGAGAAACTTAAAATAATGACCACTATCGTTAGAACATCATTGGTCCCATACACTTGCCGCCAAATGTTTGAATTGGTGAATAATGTCGAGGATTATCCTCGCTTTTTGCCCTGGTGCCATCAAAGTCACGTTAGTAGCCGGGATGAAACCCATGTGGAAGCGACCCTGGATATTGTTTGGTCTGGGATCCATAAAAGTTTTACCACGCGCGATCATTTAACGCCTTACGAACGGATTGATATCACGTTAGTGCATGGACCGTTTAAACACCTCGAAGGACACTGGCTTTTCACTCCACTCGGCGAACATGGCTGCAAAATCCAGATGGAACTCGAATTTGAATTGACGGGGAATTTCATGGATCGGTTTTTTCAACCGATTTTTAATCATATTGCGAATTCTTTAGTGGATGCGTTTTCGAAACGGGCTGTGGAAGTCTATGGTACCCGCTAATACGATCAAAATTGAAGTCGCGTATGCTGCTACTTATCGTCAGATTATTATTCCGATGGAAGTCAGTGAAGATCTAACGATTGAGGAAATTATTCTGCAATCTGGTATTTTAACTATTTTTCCTGAAATCGATCTTAACAAACAAAAAGTCGGAATTTTCAGTAAACAAAAAAAATTAACGGATTATCCCCGGGAAGGCGATCGCATCGAAATTTATCGGGAATTATTGATTGATCCCAAGGAAATTAGACGGAAGCGCGCAAAGAAATAAAATTTCAATTATGACCTTGATGCCACACAAGCGACAAATAAAATGTCGGCAGGACTCGGGATCTCAGGATGTACCCGAGAAAAAAAGGAAATCGGTGACTGACTTAACCTCAGATATTTCCGCTGGTATCAATATGTCTTAATCGTCCACCGCGATCGAATTGGAGCAGGACATATTTTTCGCAAGTTTGTTTGCCGCCGGGTTTGAAGGTGTAGACGTATTCTTCGTGATTATTGGTAAAAGTATTCATCACCATGGGTGTGCCCATCAGGTCTTTTACTTGGGTCTTGGTCATGCCCACATGCAAGCGGCAAAGCATATCAGGCGTAATAATATTGCCTTGTTCAATGTCCATTCTATGGACCCAGGAGCAGCTTGTTAGTAAGCTGACTAATAATAAAATCAGTAGTTTTTTCATGAATGCCGTCCTCTTATTATTATAAGGTGATAAAGTGGGGTAGATAGTAACTGATTCTCGCGAATTTTGGTATATTATCTCTGATATTTTGAGGAAATAACATTGAAAGACACCCATCTAAAACAAGCCGGATTAAAAGTAACACTGCCGCGCATGAAAATCCTGCAAATACTGGAAAATGCCAAAGAGCACCATTTGAGCGCAGAAGATGTCTATCATATTCTATCAAAATCGGGTGAAGACATTGGTCTCGCCACGGTTTATCGCGTGCTCACTCAGTTCGAAGAAGCAGGGCTAGTCATTCGCCATAATTTCGAAGGTGGCCATTCCATTTTTGAATTAGACCATGGTCACCATCACGATCATTTAGTGTGCGTGAAGTGCGGACATGTGGAAGAGTTTGTCGACAGGGTGATTGAAGAACGTCAAGAACACGTTGCGCGCAATGCAGGTTATACGATTACCGATCACAGTTTAAATATTTATGGAATTTGTGGAGATTGCCAAAAGGAATAAAAATGCTAAAAAAATTGTTTGCAGGCGTGATAGCGAGCATAGTTTCCCCCGGTATTTTTGCAGCGGATGCAACCCAAATTACTATTCCGGGATTTACGCCGCCCGGATCACAGGCTGTGATAATCTCAGAACCTGCAACAGAAATCACAACTGTTAAAACCACTACAACAGAAAAAAAAATCGACTATGAAGAAGAACAAAGAAAATTCGTAGAAAGTCTAAAAACCTGCAGCGCCGGCAAATTTGTTGTCAAACAATTGAATCCTTTAATGGCCTCTGGCTACGGTGACATCGAAACCGATGAAATCGGCGGTATGATCAATGGCAAATGTCATTTGAATAGAATGTTTTATCAAGAAGATGATAAACGCCTAAAAGAAAAACCACCCGAAAAAACCGATAATCTAACCCCGACAACGACTGAGACAACCAATGCGACTCCAGAGGATCTTAAAAATCCAAAATTGCTCCATGGCCAAGAATGTGATTTGTCACCCGCCATGATACAAGTGATGACCTCTTATACGGACCAGCAGGGTGTGGTTGCCGCTGATCAGCAGAGTTTTTATTCGCAATTGATTTTAACAGAATGTCAGTTATATGTGATTAAAGATGGCAAAAAACTAATGGAAATTCGCTCGCCAGTGAATGCAGAATCCGCTAAGCGCAATCACAAAAAAGAACTATTGCGAAAGTCTGAAACGCATGTCGCTTGATGCAAGTTGCGCGCTTTGACATCGCTAATTTAGGTGTCTCTGCGCGCTCTACCTCTTCCAAAGGTCACTTCTTCAGTTGTCACTTCCTGGGTCGCTACTTCTTCCCCAACTGCTGCATTTTCTTTGGCTAATAAAGGCCCTAGGGTCATTACGATAGTATTTCCTTTGGGTTGTTCAATAAAGCCGAGAATTATTTCAGGATTCACTTTTCCCGTTAAAGCACCTGTAATTTGCAAATAAAGTAAGCATGCTTCTCTATAATTCGCCGCTTTCCATTCAAGAGTTTCTAATCCAGAATTATATTCTACTATTAGTTTAGCAACTCCCCGTGGTGTACCCGTTGTTTCGCTTACTAATTGAATCATTTCTGTATTGTGGTTACGACTGCTGATTGGCGGATTTTGTCTAAATTTAACGATGTTCCAGAGCGCTTCGATTACTTCAAAGTTAAAATCTTCTCGCTGCTGGGTTTCCGCACCTTTTTGTTCAGCAACAGTAATTCCAAAAACAGCCTTAAGAATTTGTGGGCCAAATTGTTGCTCAACAAAATTAATCAATTTTAAATTTTCATCCCGATAGTATGTTTGCACAGATTGCATTGTGCTTTTTTCAACTTCAAAAACTTGACAGGGTGGTTGAGCTTTTTGTTCTGTTTGTTTTTTATAATATTCTTCTGCTTCTCGTTTGAGTTGATTCAATATTGTCTGACGGGATATAACTGTATAACTGTCGCCAGTTGTCATAATGGAATCTTCAGAAGATTTTTCTGCATTGGCTTCTAGTTGTGTTATGAGAATCCGAAATTTTTGAACAGTGAAATAATGATGAAAAGGAGTCGTTTTTCCTCGTCCTAAGTGAAGCACCATTGGCGCATAATATTGTACAGAACATTTGCCCGCTTCAAATTTTTGAACATCTCGCGTAGGGGTGAAAACCGACCAACAATATCTTTGTCGCACTTTGTCATTGGCTGGGGCTGGATTTTTTTGGGCATTTAGATAGGTAACAACTTTATTGGCTTCTTCTGGTGTTAGTCCTGGGATTCTGTTATTGGCCATATTAGCTTCTCGCTCGATTAAATTGAACAAAGTTTAATCTATAAAATAGGTTTTTTCAAGAAGAAAAAGAGCTGTCTTTGCGAGCCACATATGGGGCGAAGCAAGTTCAAGAGATTGCTTCGGCACTTCGTGCCTCGCAATGACGAAGAAAATGGCTTGTCATTGCGAGGAGCGCTTTTTGCGACGAAGCAATCTGAAAAAGATTGCTTCGACCGTAAAAAGCACGTTCTCGCAATGACAGTCAACTATTGGCTTCTTTCAACACCGCATCCGCTTTTTCCAGCATCTCCCGCGCATGATCCAGCGTTTTTTGCGTGATTTCCATGCCGCCTAACATGCGTGCGAGTTCGGTTACTTTTTCGGAGGCGGATAAAGGTTGAATTTCAGTGTAGGTAATATCTTTTTTCGTAGTCTTTTCGACGCGCAAATGATGATGACCTTGCGCTGCAACTTGCGGTGCATGCGTCACACAAAAAACCTGATGCGTTTTGCCTAATTTACGAATTTGTTTGCCAACGACTTCCGCAATACCGCCACCGATTCCGACATCCACTTCATCAAAAATTAAAATCGGAATTGTATGCTGTTCAGCTGTTGCAAGATGAATCGCTAAGCTAATACGAGACAATTCGCCGCCTGATGCAATTTTTGCAAGCGGTTGTAATTCTTGTCCAGCATTGGTTTTAATTTCAAAAATAATATTCTCCATCCCATGCGGCGAAGGATGAGAAAAATCCTCCATTTCAAATAAAATATGAAATTCACCGTGCGGCAATCCCAATTCATGAATGGTTGCGGTAATTTCATCCGCTAATTTTTTCGCGGCTTTCAAGCGGCTTTGGCTAAGTTTGTGCGCCACCTCGTGATAATGTTTTTCCAGCGCTTCCAGTTTTTGTTGTAATTCAGAAAGACGACTGTCACTTTTTTCAAGTTCTGAAAATTCTTGTGATAATTTTTGGTAATGATCAAAAAGTTCATTCGGTGCCACTTTGTGTTTTCGAGCTAAATCGAATAAAACACTGATGCGTTGTTCGACATATTGCAAGCGTTCTGGATCAAGTTGTGCGGTTTCGAGATAACGTCGTAATTCATCTTCGGTGTCGCTTGCTTGAATAATAATGTTTTTGATCGCTTCGATCCAAGTCGAAATTTTCGGATCAACTCGTTGTACCGTTTCAAGTGATTGCAGGGTTTGTTGCAGTGCATGCAGCACATTGAATTCTTCATTTTCCGCAAGTGTCTGAAGCGCTTTAGTAATATTTTGTAATAATTCATCCGAATGAGCTAATTGTTTATGCTCCAAATCCAGCGCTTGAAATTCATCGGGTGTCAAATGCAGGGCTTCAAGTTCCTGCAATTGAAATTTTAAAAATTCACCGCGTTTTTCTCGATCATCCGATAATTTTTGCAAGGCATAAATTTCACGCGATAAGGTTTGCCATTCTTCGGCAAGCGTGTGCACAGCATCCACTAAGGTTGTATGTCCCGCATAACGATCTAACATTTCGCGCTGCAAATGCGATTTTAATAACGCTTGATGTTCATGTTGCCCATGAATATTAATTAAAAGTTCACTGAAAGTTCGCAAGGGTTGCAAGGTTGTCGGCATAGAATTAATAAAACAACGCGAACGCCCATCTTTGTTGATGGTGCGGCGAATAATGCACTCACCATGCTCATTGTCGAGTTCATAATTTTTTAACCAGGCGCGCGCTTCGGGACAATGTGTGATATCAAAAGACAAAGCAATCTCAGCTTTTTCCTGGCCTTGCCGAATCATTTCAGGTGTTGATCGTTCGCCGAGCGCTAATTCAATGGCATCAATTAAAATCGATTTTCCAGCGCCCGTTTCACCGGTGATGATGGTGGTACCCGGTTGGAACTCAAGATTCAGTTCCTGAATAGTGACGAGGTTGCTAATTTTTATGTGGGTCAGCATGTTCTTGTTATTCCGTGTAATTTAATTTTTTCCCCCAGTGCAGCTTACTTCTTAGTGCCTCATAATAATTATAATCCAGCGGATGGATCAGATGTAATTTTTTAGCCTTCTTTCGGATAATAATATGGCTGCCCGGTGGGGTGGTTATATAGTCACGGCCATCGGAACTCAGGCGTGGCGAGGTCTGGTTGTGTGGTGAAATAATGATCCGTATCTCGCGGTCGCCCTCAATCACAATAGGCCGGTTATTCAAACTATGGGGAAACATGGGGACTAATACGATCGCATCCAACTGGGGATGCAAAATAGGGCCGCCACCGGAGAGGGCATAGGCTGTGGAACCCGTGGGGGTCGCGACAATTAAACCATCGGAATCTTGGCTACAGACAAATTTGTCGTCGATATAGATTTCAAATTCTACCATATGAGGAACGGCATCGGGAATCATCGCGACTTCATTCAGCGCATCATCTTCACCGATTTTTTTATCGTGAAGTTCGATTCGGGATGTCAGTAAAAAACGTTTTTCGATAGTGTATTTTCCCTCAAGAATATCTTTTATTTTCTCAAGGTGTTTTGGAAGAATATCCGTTAAAAAACCGAGACTGCCGCGATTAATCCCTAAAACAGGCGTTTCATAATCCACGACTGCATGTGCTGCATTAATCAAACTGCCATCACCGCCGACCACAATGACGAGATCACAGTTTTTGCCTAATTCTTCTCGCGTGATAATAGGCAATGAGGGTGAGGGCAATAATTCAGCGGTTTCCCTTTCAATCATGAGTGATTGTTTTAAACCCTGTAAATAATTCACCAGCGCTAGAACGGTTTCTTTGACGCCGGGGGTTTTGACCCGGCCAATGATCCCGATTTTTTTGAAAGCAGCCATGCATCATCCTTTTATCAAGTATGGTAAAATTTTATGTTATATTAACGTCCTGCACCATAGGGTTTCGAAAATATGAGTGAAATCGCTGTCAATCAAAGGGCTCAACAGGTTTTAAAACTCCTGGTTGAACGCTATATCCAGGATGGAAGTCCTGTCGGGTCTAAAACCCTGGCCGAAGAATACCGTCTGGGTTTGAGCTCGGCGTCCGTCCGCAATATTTTAGCGGATCTTGAAGATAGTGGTTTTTTAACGTCACCACACACATCTGCAGGCCGTATTCCAACCGAATTGGGTTATCGTTTTTTTGTGGATAGTTTGTTAACGGTTAAACCCCTGGATCAATCATCGATTGATACGTTGAAAAATACCTTTGATCCTGATCAAAACACATCGACTTTGGTGCAATCGGCTTCGTCATTATTGTCTACGATTACCCAAATGATTGGCATTGTAACGCTACCGCGACGCAATCGATTTGAATTGCGGCAAGTGGAATTTTTGCCCTTGTCGGGCAATCGTGTTTTAGTGATTTTAGTGTTAAATAATCGCGAAGTGGAAAATCGCGTGATTTACACGGAAAAAACTTACTCCCACAGTGAATTGCAGCAAGCCGCGAATTTTTTAAATGCGCATTATGCGGGAAAAGATTTATTAACCGCGCGCAAAGAATTATTACAAGCCATGCAAAACGATCGCGATGATATGGCATCGTTATTGCAAACGGCGATTGATATTGCAAATAAAGCTTTTTCTGAAAAAAATAAGGCAAGCCAGGATTATATCATTGCCGGCCAAAATCACATGGTAAACAAAGAAGCCAACGTCGATCGTTTGCGCGCGCTTTTTGAGGCATTTACGCAAAAACAACAAATTTTGCAGTTGCTAGATTATTCACTGGATGCAGAAGGCATTCAGATTTTTATCGGTAAAGAATCCCGCTGTGAAGCCTTGAATAATTGCAGCGTAGTTACGACTTCTTATGCAATTGATGGTGAACTCGTGGGAAGCTTAGGCATTATTGGGCCAACTCGTATGCCTTATGATCGCGTCATTTCAGCCGTCGATGTAACAGCAAAATTATTGTCAGCCGCCTTGAATCAGGGATAATAGGCCCCATATTAACCGATGTTAATAAGTGACAGGAGAGATCAAGTGACCAAAGATCACAAAGAAAAGCATTCTGATATTGATGAGAGCAATATCCCGACTGAATTATTGGAACATCCGTCTTACGTGGATTTGCAAAATAAATTAACTGAAGCCGAAGAAAAAGCCACGCAATACTGGGACCGTTTGTTACGCACGCAAGCTGAAACGGAAAATATGCAGCGTCGCGCACAACGTGATGTAGAAAATGCGCATAAATATGCCCTAGAAAAATTTATCACGGAATTATTACCCGTCATTGATAGTTTGGAGCGTTCCACCAGTTTGCATGAAGACCATCAGCATAGTGTCTTGGAGGGCGTGAATCTCACCCTGAAAATGCTGTATGGCGTCCTGGAAAAGTTTAATATTCAGCAAATCGACCCTTTGACCCAGCCTTTTAACCCTGAATTACATCAGGCCGTCTCGACCCAAGTGGATTCTACAGTTCCGCCAAATACGGTATTGAATGTACTACAAAAAGGCTATTTATTGAACAATCGCTTGGTTCGTCCAGCGTTGGTTGTTGTTTCAAAACCGGGTTGAAAAACAGAAAATCGCCCCTATATATAAGTTATTGATGATAATTGGAGAATAATATGGCCGGTAAGATTATTGGTATAGACTTAGGTACAACAAATTCCTGCGTAGCAGTGATGGAAGGCGACAAAGTCCGCGTCATTGAGAATGCCGAAGGCGAGCGCACGACACCTTCTGTCGTGGCTTTTTTGGATAATGGTGAAGTATTGGTCGGTCAACCTGCAAAACGTCAGGCGGTCACGAACCCTGCTAATACCATTTATGCAGCAAAACGCTTAATTGGTCGCCGTTATGACGAAGATGTCGTCAAAAAAGACATGGAAATTGTGCCGTACAAAATCGTTCGTGCCGACAATGGCGATGCTTGGGTTGAGGTATTGGGCAATAAAAAATTAGCCCCACAACAAGTGTCGGCTTATGTTTTAATGAAAATGAAAAAAACCGCAGAAGATTATCTCGGTCATCCGGTCACCGAAGCTGTGATCACGGTTCCTGCCTATTTTAATGATTCACAACGTCAGGCAACCAAAGACGCAGGACGCATTGCGGGTTTAGATGTGAAACGTATTATCAATGAGCCAACGGCTGCTGCACTCGCATTTGGTATGGATAAAAAACCCGGCGATCGCAAAATTGCCGTGTACGATCTCGGTGGTGGTACTTTTGATATTTCCATTATTGAAATTGCAGAAGTCGACAAAGAACATCAATTCGAAGTGTTATCCACAAACGGTGACACGTTCTTAGGTGGTGAAGATTTTGATTTACGCATCATTAATTATCTGGTCGATGAATTTAAAAAATCGTCGGGTATCAATTTGCGAAATGATCCGCTGGCATTGCAACGCTTAAAAGAAGCAGCGGAAAAAGCAAAAATTGAATTATCTTCTACTCAACAAACCGAAGTGAACTTGCCTTATATCACCGCGGATGCGAGTGGTCCTAAACACTTAAATATCAAAATTACTCGCGCGAAATTGGAATCGTTAGTCGAAGATTTAATTCAACGCACGATCGAACCTTGCAAAACTGCATTAAAAGATGCGGGATTAGATGCAGGACAAATCGAAGACGTGATTTTAGTCGGCGGTCAAACCCGTATGCCGCTGGTTCAAGAAACCGTCAAAAAATTATTTGGCAAAGAACCACGCCGTGACGTGAATCCGGATGAAGCCGTTGCTGTCGGTGCTGCGATTCAAGGTGCGGTATTAGGAGGTTCCGTAAAAGACGTGTTGTTACTCGATGTGACGCCATTATCTTTAGGTATTGAAACCTTAGGTGGTGTGATGACCAAACTCATCGAAAAAAATACCACGATCCCAACCAAAGCCACGCAAACTTTTTCGACCGCAGGCGACAATCAAACTGCAGTGACCGTGCATGTTCTGCAAGGCGAACGTGAAATGGCATCGGGCAATAAATCACTCGGCCGTTTTGATTTAACCGACATTCCGCCAGCACCACGCGGCATGCCGCAAATCGAAGTGACATTTGATATCGATGCGAATGGTATTTTACATGTGTCTGCAAAAGATAAAGCAACCGGTAAAGCCCAATCGATCGTGATCAAAGCATCCAGCGGTTTGACCGAAGAAGAAGTGAAAAACATGGTGAAAGACGCTGAAGCGCATGCCGCGGAAGATAAAAAATTCCACGAATTAGTCGGCGCGCGCAATCAGGCTGATAACATGATCCATGCCGTCACCAAATCATTAAGCGAAGCTGGTGACAAAGTAACACCGGATGAGCGCAAAAATATCGAGCAAGCGGTTGATGCCTTGAAAGAAACGTTAAAAGGCAATGATAAAGATGCGATCGAAGCAAAAACGAAAGCGCTGACCGATGCTTCTGCAAAAATGGCTGAAAAATTGTATGCTTCACAGCAACAACAACCGCCCGGTGCAGGTCCAACATCAGGTCAAACCGAACAACCACAAGGTGAAAAGAAAGAAAATGTGGTGGATGCGGAGTTTGAAGAAGTGAAGGATGATAAGAAACAATAAATAATAGGCAAACCCGTCATTGCGAGACCCTGCTTTCTAGGGTCGAAGCAATCTCCCAAAGAGATTGCTTCGTCGTAAAAAGCACTCCTCGCAATGACAGCTATTTTTTTTAAGACTAAAGTGATAACAATCATGTCAAAACGAGACTATTACGAAATATTAGGCGTATCCCGCAATGCCAGCGAAGAAGAAATCAAAAAATCTTTTCGCCGTCTTGCCATGAAACTCCATCCTGATCGCAATCCGAATGATAAAGTCGCTGAAGAAAATTTCAAAGAAGCGCGCGAAGCTTACGAAGTGTTATCCGATAGCCGCAGACGCGCAGCCTACGATCAGTTCGGTCACAGTGCCGATGGTATGGGTGGTTTCGGTGGCCCCGGCGGCATGGGCGGTATGAATTTCAGTGATATTTTCGGCGATATTTTCGGAGATATTTTTGGGGGTGGACGCGCGGGGCCGCAACGTGGTTCCGACCTTCGCTATAATCTTGATATTTCACTCGAAGAAGCCGTATTCGGAAAAACTATCGAATTAACCATCCCAACTCTCATCGCCTGCGATGAGTGCAATGGGAGTGGTGCCAAAAAAGGCTCATCACCAGTGACTTGTAAAGACTGTGGTGGTTACGGTCAGGTCCGTATTCAGCAGGGATTTTTTTCCGTCCAACAAATGTGTCCTACGTGTCGCGGCAAAGGTAAAGTCATTTCGGATCCTTGCAGCGCTTGTCACGGCAAAGGCCGCCGTAAACAAAGCAAAAAATTATCCGTGAAAATTCCACCCGGTGTGGATAACGGCGATCGCATCCGATTGAATGGTGAAGGCGAAGCCGGCGAACAAGGCGCACCGCCCGGTGATTTATATGTGCAAATTAGTGTAAAACAACATCCTATTTTCGAGCGGGATGGCGTCAATTTGCATTGTGAAGTGCCAATCAGTTTTATCACAGCAATACTGGGTGGCGAACTGGATGTACCAACACTCGATGGTCGAGCAAAATTAAAAATCCCAGCCGAAACGCAAACCGGTAAAGTCTTCCGCATGCGAGGCATGGGCGCACCGCCTGTCCGTGGTGGAACCAAAGGAGATTTATTGTGTAAAGTTCTGGTTGAAACCCCTGTCAATCTCAGTCACAAACAAAAAGAATTATTACGAGAACTAGAAAAAGAACTGCAAAAAGATAAAACCAATCACAGCCCACAATCCTCTTCCTGGTTTGCTCGGGTCAAAAAATTTTTTGAAGATATGAAGTTTTAAAGTTTGGAGAAATAAACATGATGCGAAAAGTCCCCATGACCGTGATCGGTGCCGAAAAATTGCGACAGGAATTAAACCAGTTAAAAAACGTCGAGCGTCCTCGCATTATTAATGCGATTGCCGAAGCCCGCGCACACGGTGATTTAAAAGAAAACGCGGAATATCATGCTGCCCGTGAACAACAAAGTTTTGTGGAAGGCCGGATTCAAGAAATTGAAAGCAAATTATCGACCGCACAAGTCATCGATGTGACACAAATCGAAAATACCGACAAAGTGATTTTTGGCACTACGGTGAGTTTGTTAAACGTCAAGACCGAAGAAACCATGACATACAAAATTGTGGGTGAGGATGAAGCGGACGTAAAACAAAAAATGATTTCAGTCACATCACCGATCGCGCGCGCCATAATCGGAAAATTTGTCGGCGATGTAGTCGAAGTGCAAACCCCAGAAGGCGCGTTGAGTTACGAAATTGTCGAGGTTGAACACCTTTAATGAGCAAGAGTAGCCGCCGCTGGTTGAAAGAACATTTTTCTGATACCTACGTCAAACAGGCGCAGCAGGCCGGTTACCGTTCGCGTGCCGTATATAAATTACTGGAATTGCAGGAGCGGGATAAATTATTTAAACCCGGCATGGTGGTTGTGGATCTCGGTGCCGCTCCCGGTGGTTGGTCGCAATTAGTGACCGAATATGTGGGACCAAAAGGCAAAGTATTCGCATTGGATATTCTGCCCATGGACCCGATACCAGGCGTCGATTTCATTCAGGGCGACTTCACTGATGAGACTTGTCTCAATGCACTCATCGAACGCTTAGGCGATACTGAGGTGAACTGGGTCCTCTCAGACATGGCGCCGAATATGAGTGGCCAGAACAGCGTAGATCAACCGCGCTCGATGTATTTGGCTGAACTAGCGCTGGATTTTGCGCTTAAAATTTTACCAGAAAACGGTGGATTTTTAGTCAAATTGTTTCAGGGTACGGAATTTGACCAGTTTTTAAAAACAATCCGTACGCATTTTAAAAAAGTGGTCATTCGCAAGCCCAAAGCTTCGCGCGGACGATCACCGGAAATCTATATTCTTGGTTTGGGTTTAAAATAAAATTCAGGTATGATTAATGTATAGCGCAATACATCCTATCGATAGCCTTTGAAAGGGGTCCGCACGGTGAATGATACGATTAAAACAATACTTTTATGGCTGGTGGCCGGAATCATTTTGGTTTCCGTTTTCAATATTTTTGGACCACGCCGCGAACCCGAAGAAAAAATCAGTTACTCCAATTTTTTAAGTGAAGTTCGACAGGGCAACGTCAGTACCGTTACGATCACCGATCAAGATGTGACCGGCGTCATGCAGAACAATAAAGTTTTTGCAACCTATTTGCCGATGGCGCAAGATCCGCAACTTTTAAAAGAATTATTGGATAAAAACGTCGTCGTAAAAGGTAAAGCACCTGACCAACCGGGCTTGCTCATGCATCTCATCGGTTTGTTACCGTGGATTATCATTTTCGGCATCTGGATTTATGTCTTGCGGCAGCAAACGGGCGCAGGGCGGGGCGGTGCATTTTCATTTGGGCGCTCTCGTGCGAGATTGCTCGGCGAAGATCAAGTCAAGATTACTTTTGCTGATGTAGCAGGTGTCGAAGAGGCAAAAGAAGAAGTCAAAGAATTAGTCGATTTTCTTCGCGATCCAGGTAAATTTCAAAAACTCGGCGGCAAAATCCCACAAGGCGTGTTGCTAGTCGGCCCGCCTGGAACGGGTAAAACATTACTTGCGAAAGCCGTTGCCGGTGAAGCGAAAGTCCCTTTCTTTACGATTTCAGGTTCTGATTTCGTCGAAATGTTTGTTGGTGTCGGTGCATCCCGTGTGCGCGACATGTTTGAACAAGCGAAAAAACAAGCGCCTTGCATTATTTTCATCGATGAAATTGATGCAGTCGGTCGTCATCGCGGTGCGGGCTTAGGTGGTGGTCATGATGAACGCGAACAAACGCTTAATCAGTTGCTGGTCGAAATGGATGGTTTCCAAGGCAACGAAGGTGTCATTGTGATTGCAGCCACCAATAGACCTGATGTGTTAGACAATGCATTATTACGCCCAGGCCGTTTTGATCGACAAGTTGTTGTCTCACTGCCCGATGTTCGCGGCCGAGAACAAATCTTGCGTGTGCATATGCGCAAAGTTCCATTGAATGATGATGTCAATCCTGCTGTGATCGCGCGGGGTACGCCTGGTTTTTCAGGTGCTGATTTAGCCAACATTGTGAATGAAGCGGCGTTATTTGCTGCACGTGCCAATAAAAAATCCGTTGGCATGATCGAATTTGAACGAGCAAAAGATAAAGTCATCATGGGCGCAGAACGTCGTTCGATGGTGATGTCTGAATCCGAGAAAAAATTAACGGCTTATCATGAAGCTGGTCATGCGATCGTCGGATTAAACGTGCCTGAACATGATCCCGTTCACAAGGTCACTATTATTCCCCGCGGCAGGGCGTTAGGTGTCACTATGTTTTTACCCGAAGCCGATCGCTACAGTTACACCAAGGAACATCTGGAAAGCAAAATTTCCAGTCTGTTTGGTGGCCGTTTAGCCGAAGAATTAATTTTCGGGCCGAATAAAGTAACAACGGGTGCATCCAATGACATCCAGAAAGCAACTGAATTGGCTCGCAGCATGGTCACCAAATGGGGCTTGTCCACCAAATTAGGCCCGCTCACCTTTGGTGAAAATGAACAGGAAGTCTTTTTAGGTCACGCGGTCACGCGTCACAAAGAAATTTCTGAAACCACGTTTGGCATCATCGATCAAGAAGTTCATGAAATCATTGATCGCAATTACAAACGTGCCGAAAAAATCCTAAAAGAAAATCTCGAAAAATTACACATCATGGCACAAGCCTTAATGAAATTCGAAACGATTGATGTTGATCAAATCCAAGATATCATGGCGGGCAAACCCGTGCGGGAGCCGCAAGGATGGAATGATAATCAATCAAATCCAGGCAATAAAGAAAGCAATAAATTTACGGTGACAACAACTAATGAAAACCCAGGACTCAACTCCGCACATGATCAAAGCATCTGATCAACCTAAACCTATTTTACGAAAATATTTTGGCACCGACGGCATACGGGGGCACGTCGGTGTTTGGCCAATCAATGCCGAATTTATTTTAAAATTAGGCTGGGCGGTAGGAGTCGTGCTTGCCCGTCAAGGTGGTCACGGTAAAGTATTAATCGGGAAAGACACGCGCATTTCAGGCTATATGTTTGAATCGGTGCTCGAAGCAGGCTTGTCCGCTGCCGGTGTCAACACGCATTTATTAGGCCCCATGCCAACGCCTGCGATTGCTTATCTCACACGTACCTTGCGTGCTCAGGCGGGTATTGTAATCAGCGCTTCTCATAATCCCTACTATGATAATGGGATCAAATTCTTTTCTGCGATGGGAACCAAATTGCCCGATGAATTGGAACTCGCAATCGAAGATCAAATCGAAAAAGCCATGACGACCGTGGATTCGGCTGAACTCGGTAAAGCGGTGCGCGTCAACGATGCCCCAGGACGTTATATTGAATTTTGTAAAAGCACGGTCAGCTCTGAAATTACATTAAATGGCTTGAAAATCGTCGTCGATTGCGCGAACGGCGCGGCCTATCATATTGCGCCTAATGTATTCAGTGAACTAGGTGCCGAAGTAATCGAAATTGGTGTTGAACCTAATGGCCTGAATATTAATCTGGATTGCGGCGCAACCCATCCAGAAATTTTACGTCGCCATGTTTTAAAAGAAAACGCCGATTTAGGTATTGCGCTTGACGGTGATGGTGATCGCGTAGTGTTTGTTGATCACGATGGCACAATTTTAGATGGCGATGAGTTGCTTTATATCATCGTCAAACATCGTCATCAAACCGGATTATTAAAAGGCGGTGTGGTCGGAACGGTCATGACGAATTTTGGGTTTGAATATGCAATGAATGAATTGCATATACCGTTCACGCGAGTGCCGGTGGGTGATCGTCACATTATGAGTGAGTTACATAAAAACCATTGGCATATCGGGGGTGAACCGTCAGGACATATTCTGTGTTCGGACCAGATTACGACGGGTGATGGCATCGTTACAGCGTTACAAGTCTTGTCCGTCATGCGGCAAACCAAATTAAGTTTAAAAGAACTGACCAAAGGCTTGAATAAATATCCCCAAGTGCTAGTGAATGTCAAAGTAACAGAAAACACGGACCCTAACCACAAACCCCGCATTTTGGAATTTTTGAAATACATCGAAAAAGAGCTTGCTGGGACTGGCCGAGTCTTGTTGCGCCGTTCTGGTACTGAACCATTGGTGCGAGTCATGGTTGAAGGTAAGGATGAATATCGCGTGCAGCAGCTGGCGAATGAGTTAGCTGTTGTGGTGAGAGAAGAACTAGTGAAGTCCTAGCGTTCATATTATCAATGCGAGGAAGGTATCATGTCGTACCAGCATACTTCTTACAAATCCCATCCAGTTGATGAACACGGCAATGCCGCCTACACCTCAGATGAAAATAAAATCTGGCACGAATTAATCACTCGCCAATACCCCATTGTCGAAAAGCGCGCATGCGATGAATATCTGCATGGCCTGGAATTATTAAATTTTTCAAAAGACCGCATTCCGCAATGTCACGAAGTCTCGGCCGTTTTGCAAAAAGCGACGGGCTGGTCATTAGAACCTGTACCGGCTCTAATTCCATTTGATAAATTTTTTAATTTATTAGCTAACAAAAAATTTCCCGCCGCAACTTTTATTCGCCGCAAAGAAGATTTAGATTATCTACAAGAACCCGATATTTTTCATGAAACCTTCGGTCATTGTCCTTTGCTCACTAATAAAGCTTATGCGGATTTTACAGAACTTTATGGCAAACTAGGATTAAGCGCGAGCCCAGAAGATCGCGTGATGTTAGCGCGATTATATTGGTTTACGATTGAATTCGGCTTGATCCAAACTAAAAAAGGATTGCGCGCCTACGGTGGTGGCATTTTATCATCAAAAGAAGAAACCATTTACTGCATCGAAAGCGAAATCCCGCAACGAAAAAAATTCGATGCACTCGAAGCGTTACGAACACCGTATCGTATCGATATCATGCAACCGATTTATTTCGTGCTAAATGATTTTGACACGCTTTATCAGTTGACGCAGATTGACCTGATTGCCTTAATCCGCGAAGCACGAAAACTCGGCGAATTTCTGCCATTGTTTAGACTCTATTAGAAGCATTATTGAATTACGAGATGACTATAAGGTTTTTCTGATTCCGGTTTTTGAATCACAAAGCGCGCGTCAACTGCAATCATCCCATGTTCATTCAAAATAAACGGATTGATATCCATTTCTTTGATTTGCGGAAATTCACAAATCATTTCAGAAACACGTAATAAAATGTCAATTATATTTTTTTTCTGGTCTGGTGATAACGTGACAAATTTACTAGCAGGTTTTAAGATGCGCGCTTTTGAAATTAATTCATCAGCAATAAAATAATTTAAGGGCGGTAATGCCAATGCTTTGTCTTGAATGATTTCAACTAAAGTGCCGCCTGCGCCAAAACTGATAACAGGGCCAAAAACCCTATCGTGTACCATCCCAACCATGATTTCGCGGTCAAATATATTTGGATATTGCGGTTCAATGGTAACTCCTAAAATGTCGGCGTGTAAATTTTGGTTTTTAATATTGTTTATTAGAGTTTTAAATGAGTCGCGAACTTCCTTTTCTGTTTTAAGTTGCGTAAAAACACCGCCTACCTTTGATTTATGTAAAATACTCGGTGAATTGATTTTCATGACGACTGGGAAACCAATGGATTTTGCAGCATTTACGGCTTCTTCAACTGTTTCAGCCTCAATCGTTTCTGTGACAGGAATGCCAAAATATTTTAATATTTTTTTGGATTCAAAAGTGGTTAGCATAAAGCGATTATTTGATAAAATTTCATTAAAAAGTTTTTTCGCAGCAGAAATATCAGGCTTAAATTTATCAGAGTATGGCGCGGGCTTTTGCATTAATAATGTTTGGTTGTGATGATAATCTGCAAGATAAGAAAACGCTTCGACCGCTTTTTCAGGTGTAGCGAAATTGGGTATATGATTTTTTGCAAACAATTTCCAGGAAGATTTAACTTGTTTTTCACCCAACCAACTGGCAAAAATAATTTTTTTAAATTTTTTGGAATCCCGGATAACGGTTTTGGCAACGGTGAGTGGATCGGACATTGCAACCGGAACCAGCAGAGTCAAAATCCCATCGATATTTTCATCTTTATTACAAATATCAAGAACAGTATGATATCTTTCTGGTGTCGCATCCCCAATAATGTCGATGGGATTTTGATGTGACCATTGGCTGGGCAATACTTTATCTAATGCGTTGACCATGGGTTCAGTTAATTCGGCTAATTCAATATTTAACTCAGACGCGCGATCAGCTGCCATTACACCGGCGCCGCCTCCATTGGTAATAATAATTAATCGGTTGCCAGTGACTTTTTTGGCGCTGGTTAATATTTCCGAGGCGGAAAATAAATCTTCAATTTGTGCTACGCGAACAGCGCCCGCCCGATGTAATGCGGTATCAAATACATCGTCATCGCCGATTAATACGCCGGTATGAGATAACGCTGCTCTGGATCCTGCTTTATTTTTCCCAGATTTAATGACAATGACAGGTTTTATTCTTGCTGCGGCGCGCAGCGCGCTAATAAATTGTTTGGGTTTTTTTATGCCCTCGATATAAAGCAAAATACTGTTGGTGTGCGGATCATGCGCTAGATAATCCAGTATGTCGCCAAAATCCGTATTAGCACAATTTCCAAGAGACACGATAGCTGAAAAGCCGATTTTTTTATTCATTGCCCAATCTAAAATGCCGGCACTCAATGCTCCGGATTGTGAAACTAACGCCATTGAGCCAGGATAGGCAACATTATTATCAAATGTGGCATTCATGTGATGACACGGACGCATGACGCCTAAACAATTGGGGCCTATGATGCTGATTTGAAATTCTTCGGCAAACTGCAACATCTGATTTTCTAGTGCTTTTCCTTCTGGGCCGGTTTCGCTAAATCCAGAGGATAAAACGATGACAGCATGAATATTTTTTTCACCGCATTCTTTGATAATTTGTGGAACGGCTTTTGCGGGGGCTGCGACCACGGCCAAATCAATGTTTCCCGTTATCGCTTTAACAGAAGGGTAGCTTCGTTGTCCTTGGACTTTTTTATGCTTTGGATTAACCGCGTAGACTTTGCCTTTGAATTTTTCGTGTAATAAATTTTTAAAAATTTTTCTGCCAACAGAATTCCGTTTATCACTGGCGCCAATCACAGCAATTGATTTAGGCGAAAAAAGTTTTTCGAGCGAACGGTTGGACATTGCCTATCCTTAGGATTTGTTCGCCTTATATCCTATCATAGTTTAAAAGATTATGGACTGATTAAAACTGGGCTTTTTATCGTATTAAGAGTAGAATTTTGGGATGACTACCGAGTGCGAGAGGACTATTATGACCGAACTCCAAGAAAAACGCTGTATGGCCTGCGAAGCGGGTGTGCCGCCATTGACGAAAGATAAGATTGCCGAATTATTAAAAAAAATCCCAGGTTGGGAATTAAATAACGATAATAAAAAAATCTCTCGACGATTTGAATTCAAAAATTTTTACAAGACGATGGCATTTGTAAATGCAATTGCCTGGATTGCCAATCAAGAAAATCATCATCCGGATTTGTCAGTCGGTTTTAATTATTGCGTAGTCAATTACTCGACGCATGCGATTGATGGTTTATCCGAAAATGATTTTATTTGTGCGGCTAAGATCAATTTATTATAAAACTCCAACACCATTGTCATTGCGAGACCGTGTTTTTTACGGGTGAAGCAATCTTTTGAGAGATTGCTTCGCCGCAGAAAACGCGGCTCGCAATGACGAATGCTTTATTGCGGCACTTAAAAAAACTGCTACCGAAACGGCCGCGATAAACCCAATCCATTTTCACCATCGAGATTTTGCGGCACAGGAGTGGCTACGGGTTGAGGCTCAATTCCCAGCAGCGTCTCAAATTTCTCTGGTTTTAGTGTATTTAATGAATTTTTAAAATCATAATACCGAGCAATAAATTCCGCTGTTAATTGATCTCGTTTCGCCGTATCGGATTTGCATTCAAGCAGTGCTCCGCTCATTAAAGTATGAACTTCACCAAATTGTTGTTTTCTAATTGCTGCATCAACCGCCTCGAGAATGGAAGAGACATCTCCTGGCGCTGCTTTTTGTTCCTTTTTAGCAGGCGTATGCGTTTGTCCATTCCCAGCTAATTTAGTCATCAAGCCAGCAAGAGTACCTAATCCCGTATTGGCTTTTTGTTCGTTATCTCGGCCAGGATGGCGAGCGACTTCTTTTCGAATTTGAAGCGTTTGAATGGCCTGGCTCATCAAAAGACGTGGAACAGCAAGCAGGAGATTGTAGGAGGGTTTTTCAGGATCACCGTGCATTCCAGTGTTCTGAACATTTTCTTGTAAAACTTGCAAACAAAATGCAATGTTTTCATGTGATCTAAGCGCGGGATGAAAAGGATTATATAATGCAATTTCTGAAAGCATTAAATTGCCATAGTGCTGTTGTGTTGCTTGGGTTTTGTCGTACTCATATAACGCAAGATAACTTCTAAAATTAAGCAATGTCTGGAGTGAGTAATCGCGCATTACTGCAAATCGCGCAACATCTCTTTCAGCAGAAGTTAATAATGATCGAACATTTTCCAGTTTTCCTGCGAGAAATTGTTCCCGAGCATTCGATAAAATGAGCGCAAGAGTATCTTTTTCTTTTTTAAATGTTCCGTAAACACCCTCTGCTTTTTTATCGGAGTCAAATCTATTCACCATTTCCAAAGTATATAATGTTTTCAATAATTTTGATTCTAAAACAGGAGCCGCAACTTCTGAAAATTCATGATATAAATCTTGGGTATGAGTTTCATGTTCAGGAGTATTTGTCCCAGTATGAGATTTTTTTAATTTTTCTTCTCTCGCTAAATCTTGCATTCTTTTCAATTGCAATTGTTTTTTGAATTGATGCACTAATTCAAGCTGTGTCTCTAGTTCCAATCCTTGAGTAAAATCAGATGATTTTTCCGGATGCGCATCGTATCGTGCAATTTCAGTGATTAGGCATTGCAAGAGTGTTTCTTTATCTTGCTTTAATTTGGTTTGGCATGCAGATAAGCTGTTAACAGCTGCATCTTTAAGTATTTCAAATTTTTTCGCAAGGGCGATACCATTTGCTAATTCAATCTCGGCTGCTTTTAATTCATTGCTAACAACTTTTTGATAGGCAGAAATTAATATAATTGTTAATTGTTCTTTTTCAGAAAATAGTTTGTCCCGCGCTTGATCTTGATTTGAATGATTTCCGCCAGCATTGGTTGGTTCGCGAGTCAAATCTCGAATTGTTCTAATTTGTGCCATTTGTGTTTACCTTGTAAAAATAAAAAAGTGTAATGAATAATCCTTAACGTTTTCTTAAATAAGCAAACTAATTGCTGCAAGAACAAAATTTGATCTTAACAACCATTTTTGGTAAGATGATATCATTTCAAATGGGTAAAATTATGGCAGTTGCATCATTACGACCCGCTTTGGGCTCCGCGCAGCCTGCACCTATACTTTTAAGAATCATGCTGGATGGCACGGAATCGGAACAAGCGATTGCGCGTATGTGCAAGCATATTCGAGAAGCTGGTACTAAGAGTGAGCAAAAGGATGGTGGTTCTTATGTGTTGGTGTTAGAGAATTGTAAATTTATAACCCATCAAATTAAACCTGCAAGGTTTGGTTTTTCTGCTAAGTATCGCAATGATATGAAAGTTATTTTGGAAGCCGCAGCTTCGAATCCAAGGATTTCTCAATGGTCAATCATGAATTGCCAGTTTGGACGACAAATAAAAGATTCTGGTTATCATGAAGAAGAATATCAAAATGAATCCATCAAATTATTTGAAAATTTTGTGGATTGCGTGAATGCGAACAAACACCTTCGCGTCTTAAAAGTTTATACTGTGGAAAATTTTGATTGTCTTCAATATGAAATAGGGTATAAACCCATCACCAATCCACATTTAAGAGAGCTTCACCTCGATCCAATTGTTCACTTATATCATAAAAACGTAGTAGAAAATGTTTTGAAACTCGTCGGCAAAGATTTAAAGATCGAATATCTTTTTATCAACAAGCTATTGATTTCTCATTATACACGACATTTTTTTGAATTTTTGCAAACATTACCGGCCGAACTCAGAGTATTAAGACTCCCAAATTTGGTAATTAGAAAAGCGTCTGCACCGAGAAAAGATTTTGATGTTGAGAAGATGTTTGCATTGTTTGCAACGGCAATTCAACAACATCGTAATTTAAGATGGCTAGATTTAACCAACATAGATTTAGTGCCAGCTGCTGCGCCAAAAAGTGTACTCGAAAAATTTGTTCGTGATGTAGCAGGTTGTGTTGATTTAACGCTGACTTGTTGGGAAGTTCCACACGATATCTCTCCAAAACGAGAAACGTTAGTGCTTGAAGACAAAAATATGCGCCCGCTAAAAAATCTTCAAGCTTGGTTTCCACCGATTCCGCCATTCACAACGGCTGGTTTGTTTAGTTGCATCACTTCTTATTGCACTTTATTTTCTGAAGCAAAACTTTCAGAGCAACCGAGCCTCAGACCTTATCGTGCACCGATTGCCGAATTGAAAGATCCTAGAGAAAAAGATTGCTTTGAAAATGGGGCGCAAGAATTTGAGAGGAAGGCGCAAGATGAAAACTTTCAACTAAAACAATATGTGCAAGACGCCATTCAAAACCCCTATAGTGAATTTTTAATCGATATTTATAATACGATTGTATTTTTATTACGTGAGGCTGAAGAAGTTAATCGTCGAGAATGTCAAGGGGGTCCGATTCTTAAGGTAATCGATTTTTATAAAAATTTAAAACGAGTCGTTAAGTCGAAACTCGGGATTCCGGTTGCTGAAACGGAAGAACAAATTAATCAATTACAAAGAATTAGAGACGCTTTGGACTGCCAGGGAGGAGTACGCATTTTTGATTCTGGACCATTGAAATCTGCAATCGATAAAAAAATAACTCTATTGCGGCTTCCAGATCCTGCCGAGTCACAGAAAGCTGTTAAGCAATGTGGTAAGAGATAGTTGCGAGCGGTCTTTTAGCCGCTCGCATCAAAGAATGCAGCCGAAACATTAAAATATTTTTTTCCAGCCGATTGTTAATCGCGCAACACCTAAGCCAGAGTTAGCACCATAAAGATCGCCATCATTATCAATAATGAGTTTGTCTAATTCATTAGCGTATTGACTAAATCCATTATTAATTGAGACCCAAGTTTTTCCTTGGTCGGATGAACGGTAAGGACCATTGCTGATGCCAGCAGTCCCGACATAAATATCACCATTTTGATCGATAGCAATGGATGCAATGGATTCGATTTCATCTAAGGGCAGGGAGCGCACCCAAGTTGCACCTTTGTCGGAAGATTTAAAAAGAGCGCGAGGATCATAACCACCGGCATAAATATTTCCGAATTGATCAATGGCGATTTTTGCGAAACCGGTTATGTCAGAATTGACACGAGTCCAGCTGCCTTGACCTTGCGTTAATTTATAGATGCCAGCTTCCGTTGTTGTGTAAACTGATTTGTCGTTGTCCACTGCGAAATCGCGCAGCCATTCGCAAGTCGGCAATTGATCTCCGAGACGCGACCAGTTTTTTGCATTGTTATCAAATTGAAAAACGCCTTCACAAGTCAGACCTACATAAATATTATTTTGATTGTCAGAATGTAAGGGTTGAATTCCAGACTGTTTCGGTAAACCGGTGTTGATGGGTTGCCACGTTAACCCTTTATCGAGTGAATTGAATGTGCCGGAATCATTTGTTAAATAATATCCATTATTATTAATTAATAAATCATTAACGCCTGTGCTATTGATTAAGGACCAAGTACTTTTTCCATCGCTATGTGTCAATTTAAAAATATTAGGATGGTCCCAGTCGCCGGCTAAAATACTATTATCTGTGTGATCTAATGCGAAACTCGTAAAATACGTATTATCCGGTAAACCAACATTAGATTGTGACCAGGCAGGATTCCCCAGCATTCTAAAAATGTTTGCGGAATTTCCTGCTTTATTCAGTGTTCCAACATATAAATTATTAAACGTGTCGCTATTAAAATTTAAAATAGTACTTTGTGTGATATCGCCTAAATTATTATTTGATGGCAGCCAATTTTTGTTATCCGTCGTGCGCAAAATACCTTTGCCATCGGTTCCAGAATAAATATAATTATTACTGTCGATAAAAATACTAGTGACGCTTGGATTATCTGACAATAATGACCAAGTTATACCATCCGTTGAGTCATAAATTCCTTTGCCAGCGACCACAACATATAAACCGGAATTATCCTTATTTGTTTTTATATCGCTGATTGTTAAAAGAGGTAAGCCCGTATTGATTGCAGTCCAATTGGCACCGGCATCGCCAGATTTTAAAATTCCATCACCATTGGTCGCAGCATAAAGATTATTTTTGTTGTCCATGACAAATCCAATGATGGCATGCGAAATATTTTTCGCGCTGATATCATGCCAAGTTGCACCTTCATCAGCTGATTTATACATTACGCCGCTGATTGTGCTGCCAACATAAATCGTATTGGTTTTATCAACAAACATGCTGTTAATGGAAGTAGTCGATAAAAATTGCGACCAGTTCGTGCCTGTGTTATCGCTTTTAAAAACTCCCGTCGGCGTGCCGACATAAATATTCCCGTCTTTATCTTCTGCGAGTGCATTAATGATTGCGAGCGTCCCCATTACGGCATTGCTTTGCTGCCAACTGGCCCCCGAATCTTTCGAAACAAAAAGCCCATTGCCATTAGTTCCGGCGTATAGCGTGTAATTGACCTTATTGTCTATCAGGATGGCATTGATGGATTTTAGATTGGTTTTTACTTTTGGGTTTGCTAAAGCAAGAAGAGGGCAGAGAATGAGTGTGAACACAACAATTACATAAAGTCTGGATTTATTGATCATTATTACTCCGAAGTGTTAAGAGTGAGAAAAGCCGTCATTGCGAGACTGTGTTTTTCACGGTCGAAGCAATCTTTGGGAGATTGCTTCGGTCTGCAAAACAGGCCTCGCAATGACGAGGTTAATGGTTCTATGGTTTGGATCGCATCACCTTAAGCCATTTTTATCTAATGCCGAAATGACTTGATCAGCCTCCGCATCGGCGAGTTTTGGTGTTTCGTCAACTCCATTAGCATTCAATGTTGGAGGGTTTACTCCACGCGAAGCTAAGCGAGAAAGAAAACGGGTGTAGGCCGGATGCGGTGTGGATTTTCCCGTTTGAACATCAAAAGACATTTCTGTTGTTGACAATCGCCTCAATTCTTCCGAAACACTTTGCAGGTTTGGGTTTGCATCTAAATAATTGGATGTCAGTTTTGTGGCAGTTGCGTAATGTAAAGTCCGTTCTGATGGAAAAGCTTCTTGCAATAATGCAGTAAAATAAGCAAATTCGTAATAAGTCGAGGATTTGCATGTTTCAAAGAGACATTTTATATGATCTTGACCTAATAATTGCAGGAATCCAATTCGTTGGTTTTTGTCTTTTTTACTTGCTATCATTTCTAATAATTTTGAAAAATCCTCATAATTTGTGACAATTTGCCGCAATTTTGCAGGATCGATTTTTTTCAGAATATCGATTTTATTTTTAGGATAGGGGTTTCGTAACACGGCAAAAAGTCCGTCTAACCCTTCTTTTTCGATTTTTTGGATGATTGTTTGTTCCATCGATTGGAAAGTCGTTGGAACAGTTCTTCTGGACAGCTCAGGGAATGCCGCTATCGCATTGTTTAATGCGTTCGGCGATTTTTGTCGTAATTCGTTGGCTAACTGGGTACAAGCATTGATATTTTCCCTAAATTGCCATAATGATAACTCGAGCTCGGGAGTATCATTTCCTTTTTTATCCAATACGGTCGAGCTACGCGATTTTTGGACTGGGGCCATCTTGGCCATCTCAGCCCCAATGACTTCTGATTGTGACTCAAGCCAATAAATTAAAAATCCTGCTTTGGTTTGATCAGTCTTGAAGATTTCAAGCACGCTTGTGAGATCTTTTTGACGCTCTGCAGGTTTATCTGAAAAATCTGCCTTTTGTTCTGTTCCATTTGGCATTTTTCGTTCTGTCTGGTCAGTTGGCTTGGCTGCATGAAATAAATTCGCAACATAAAACGGATCTTGTTCGCTAAAATATTGCAGTAAAACGAATTGATTATGCGTATCAAGATTATTTAACGTATTTTTTAAGCCTTCAACCGTGTTTGCAAATTCTTGTCGGAATTTTTGGCTGACAAGTTGATCTTCTTTTCTATCATGTGAAGGTAGAAGCGCCTTGAAGGCTTTATCTGCGTCTGCTTCTCTCATGAGATCAGGTTGTGATTTCAAGCAGTATTGGTAGAAACACCAGCGTTCAATCGCTGATTTTTTTGGAAAATCTTGAAGCTGATCGTTGCCTAGTTGTTCTGCAAGTGATTTATAAACATCATATAACGCGTCCCATGAAATGACTGATCCGGGTAAACAAGCGGGGAGGGATTCTTGGGAAAAAATCGCTTGCAAGGATTCTCGAGAAAAACCAGCTAATATTTTTCTTCGAGCATCCGTATCTGCCTGGATTTCTAATAAGGCAAATAATTCCCGCGTATACAATGTCAAATCTTCTGCATTTGTTGGAATGGGCAAAAACATTCTAGCCTCGATAAAATGAGACATAAACTGATATTGATATTCAATTGGGACATTTTTCAATAGTATTAATAAATTGAATTGAAAATCTTCGACCGATTTCATTTTTTTGATAATTAAATTTATTTTTTCAATAATGTCATCATGAATGGCCTGGATTTTTTTGATTTTATCTTGTTGCTCGAGTTTTAAGTCAAAATTTAATGCTCGTTCTTCTGCAAGTTTTTGTAAGATGGGGTCTAAAGGGCTGGTTGGTTTAGCATCATCTTCTGCTGTTTTTTCTTCAGTTTTAGCATCCGGTTGGCTGGTTGGGTTGCCAGCTAAATTAGACGAAGCGGCAGCAGTACTCTTGCGTGTTTGTAAAACAGTAAGTCTTGCTTTTGCTTGTTCAGTACCAGTAGTTAATGTTGATACTGCAGCTAATACATCAGGATAATAGGGATCTTTTTTATGTTTGGATAAACGTGCAAGCGTTGGTTTTGTCTGGTTGCCATCGGCTGCTAAAAAATCCACAGCAAATTGACCGACAACTCGTTGAAGAAAATCAGGGGAATTTCCAAAAGCCTCTTTTAATAATTTATAAAACGGGGAAAATTGCTCAAAGTTCAACCCTTGTGCAATTGTTAATATAAAATCTTCGCCAAGGAATGAGAGCAAATTAACTCGCTCCATGTTGTAAAGTAGAGCGTCATTGTTAGGTAGAGCGTCTAGCAGCATAGATAAATGAAAGAAATCAGGGATAAGTTTAGATAAATGATCATTATCAAAGTGTACTACTTCTTTTTCTCTCCCCATCGAAGCGAGGCATAGAGCTAAACATTCTCTTTTTTCGTTTTCGGTTTTGAACAAGTCAAGCAGGGCCTGGAGTTTTTTTTGCGGATCAGTACCGTCCTGTTTCCTTTCCAAGCTCATATCGAGCGTGACACCCTGGATTAGATGTGCAAAATAGAGTGGATCCAGTTTGTTGAACCGTTTTAGAACTAATAATTTGTTTGCGCTATCCAGATCTTTTAAAAGATCAGCTAAATTGGCAAACGTGTTCGCGTTTTCTGGTTCTCCATAATAGTGAAATGTATCTGCCGGAGTCTCTTTACCTTGAAATCTAGGTATTTTTGTTATTACACTAATAGCTTCAAAGCAAGTTACGGCATCCTCAACATTTTTAATTTGAGAAATCTTTTTTAGTTGTGATTGGCAAAAACACCAGCGATCAATTGCGCGTGGATTTGAAAATTCGCATACTAAATCCTGGCTTATACGTGTGTAAATATCAACAGCTATCTCGCGAACGGTTTTGACGGGTAGTTTTGAGTTTTGAAGGTGGGCTTTGAGTTCAGTTGCGCTAAAAACTTGTTGCAATACTTCAATTGAATAGCTGTATAATAAAGCTCGTCGCGAAGTTGCATCGGGTTGCTGTCCTAAGAGAACTAAAAATGCTCTTGTATACCAATTTCTATGTATCTCGTTAAGCCTAGCGTAAGCGTCATAGTCAGTTTGTAATGGCACTGAATCAAGCTTCACAGGTTTACCGTCTGGGTCATTCCCGAGCGACAGTTCATTTGATGCAATAGCAGTTCTTAAATGGAATAAAAATGGATTTTGATATTCAGGCGGAAAACAGATTAACAATTGTAAAAAGTTGGTTTCGTGATTTTTAAAACTGACTAACCATTTATTTATTTGTTTTATAATGGTTTCATGAACTATTTTTAGATCTTGTTGAACGCCGGGTTTATTGAGTTGTCGATTTAATTCTTTTTGTTTTTCTAATTGTTGAAAGATAAGAAGTAAATCATCTTTCAAGTAAGTGGGGGGATTCGTAGGTTTTTTATCTTCTTCGACTCGATGAAAGAAACCATCAATAAAATCTAAGCCTGCAATTACTTTTTCAACAACTTGATTTAATTCTTGTTCTGACCGTCCGTTCATCGTCCACCTCATGTTTTGTAATTTAGATTGCATTATCTCTTTTGCATCTTAAGAAAATATTAAAAAGGAAAAGAAATAGCCCAATAATATTTGCGCAAATAATTATCATTTAAAATTGATTGGTTAAAATAATGCTTTTTGGGGAAATTTTCAATGGTAAAATAGGTTGAATCAAGTATTGATGTAGTGTCAGATCAATTTTCTTCAAATATCAGAAATATTTTTTAGGAATAGTGTTGCTTCTTGAGCGCTCCAAGTTCCTGCCAATGCATCGAGATCGTGATAGGTAGGGAACCTATGATTTATATTAAGTTCGGCGTGTTTTTTAAGTAAATTGACAATGTAGGTATTAATTTTTACTTTGTTTTTTTTAGCTTCGTGTTCAAGAAAAATCATTCAGGAAAGGGAAGAGGGAAAAAATCCCACTCCCTGCTTCAGTACCAGCCAGGGAGTGAGTTTTGGAATTTAAGCAGCGACTTCTTTGAGTTTTTTCAGCGCTTTGATCTTAACAACGCGCATAGCGGGTTTAGCTTTGAACATCACTTCTTCACCCGTGAAAGGATTGATACCTTTGCGTGCTGCGCGGGCAGGTTTTTTTACCACGTTGATTTTCAAGATGCCGGGTAATACAAACTTGCCAGGACCGCGTGATCGAATGTGCATTTCGATCAGAGAATTTAAAGAATCCAGTGTTGCTACGATATCTTTTTTAGCATGACCGGTCATGTCAACCAGTGCTTTGATCATCGCGCCTTTTGATAATGGATCTTTCACATTAGGCATTTTTTTAACGACCGGCTTTGCCATCTTTGTCGCCGATTTTCTCTTCATGGTTTTCCTTTTAGCTTTTTTTGCAGCCATCGTATATTTCCCCTTAAAGTCAATAAATGCACTGATCACAATATCATATTTTAAAAAAAATGCGAGAAAAATCTTTAAAAACAGCGCGAATCACGCTATTTTTATTTCATTGCAGTGGAAAAGGCTTTTTTAGAAGGAATTAATTTTGACAATTCTCGTGTTTTCGTTCTTGTTATTGTTAGCGTCTTTTACTGCAGGTCTTGTTGGTTCACTAACCGGATTAGGCGGTGGGATTGTGCTGATTCCGGTTTTAGTGCTGCTTTTTCACATTGATATTCATTATGCGATGGGGGCGTCGCTCATTTCTGTGATTGCGACATCATCGGGTGCTGCTGCGGCTTATTTAAAAGAAGGTTTTACCAATATTCGGATTGGGATGTTTTTGGAAGTGGGTGCTGTCATTGGTGCACTGATCGGCGCGCTGCTTGTTGCTTTTGTTTCTCCAAAGTTAATTGCCGTGTTATTTGCGCTTTTTCTTTTTGCGTCTGCCTATTTTAGCTTGCGAAGAAATGAAAAAATCGATGTGAACCAGCCTTCACATTTATGGGCGGATCGCTTGCGGCTGGCGGGTAGTTATAAAACAGCGGACGGGGTCCAAGATTATTCGGTGCATGGCGTACCGGAAGCATTGGGTATTATGACCATTGCCGGTGCGCTTGCTGGATTATTGGGAATTGGGGCGGGGGCCTTAAAAGTCTTGGCCATGGATCAGATGATGCGATTGCCTTATAAAGTCTCGACTTCTACGAGTAATTTCATTATTGGCATTACTGCGGCTGTTAGTATGGGGGTTTATTTTAAGGATGGTTATATTGTGCCAGGCATTATTTTTCCTGTTTTAATAGGGGTGGCTATTGGGGCTCTATTTGGGGCAAAAATACTGGTCCGGGCCAAAAGTCGGGGTTTGAGGCTTTTTTTCAGCATTATTATCCTGCTCCTAGGGGTTGAGATGCTTTATAAAGCATTGACGGGGGGCATATGAAAATAGATGAGCTTTGGATAGGGTTAATTATGCGCTGGGGACTTTGGCTTTCCGTGTTTATCGTTGCCCTGGGCGGGTCCTGGTATTTAATGGAGAATGGGCTGCAGTTTATTCAATATGGGGCCTTTCAGGTGCCTCATTTTCAATGGGGGGAGTTTTTTAAATTTACCCCTGAACATGTGATTGAATGGGGGTTATTTATCCTCGTGATGACCCAGGTTTTAAGGGTATTTTTTACCCTTTTTCTGTTTATGGAAAGAAAAGAAGGGTTTTTTGTGATCATCACGTTTTTTATCCTAGTAGTGATGATTTATAGTCTTTTTTGGCGATAGTTTAAGTTTTGGGCCACGAATTTTTCTTGCTTGTTTTAAGGGCTTACTATAAAATTCCCCCTCTTTTTCCCAAATACAACTCCTCGGAGTCGGAGTCAAATGAAAACGTATAATGCAACGAATGAAACAGCAACGCACAACTGGTATATGGTTGATGCTTCCGGAAAAACCCTGGGCCGTTTAGCCACCGAAATCGCCAGACGATTACGCGGCAAGCACAAGCCTGAATATACCCCAAATGTGGATACCGGCGATTTTATTATCGTTATTAACTCAGATAAGGTAAAAGTCACCGGCAAAAAAGCTCAAGATAAGGTATACTATAGCCACTCAGGTTATCCAGGCGGTATCAAAGCCGTAACCTTTGAAAAGTTGTTAGCGAAAGATTCGCGTAAAGTCATAGAAATTGCCGTTAAAGGCATGTTGCCCAAAACCCCATTAGGTCGGGCAATGTATGGCAAATTAAAAGTTTACGCGGGCACAGAGCATCCTCATGCAGCGCAACAACCCCAAAAACTTGAATTAGATACGGAATAATTTCATGGCAACAGCAAAACAACAAGCTTACTGTGGTACTGGCCGTCGTAAAACATCGACCGCACGAGTTCGGTTAGTGTCAGGCCAAGGCAATATTGTTATTAATAACAATACCCTGGACCAATATTTTGGCCGTAAAACCTCACGCATGATTGTTCGTCAGCCGTTAGATGTGACGAATATGATAGGTAAATTTGATATCACCGTTAACGTCAATGGTGGTGGTATTAACGGTCAGGCAGGTGCGATTCGTTTAGGTATTGCACGTGCATTATTACAATACGAAGAAGAAACCGGTGGCGACTCCAGTGGTGAAGGTTCACTCCGGAAATTACTACGCAAAGCAGGCTATTTAACTCGAGATGCGCGTGAAGTTGAGCGTAAAAAATACGGTCTACACAAAGCCCGTAAAGGCACTCAATACTCCAAGCGTTAATATTCATGCATTTAAACGGAGATTATTCTGCGCTTTTCGCAGAATAGTCGCGTTCATGGGGGATCGTCTAGTGGTAGGACAGCGGACTCTGGCTCCGTTAACCTAGGTTCGAATCCTAGTCCCCCAGTAGTTTTGAGGAATTATAAATGGCTATCATTGCTAACAAACGATCTATTATGACACTTTATTCGGGAACGACGGATATTCACAGCCATCGCGTCCGGATTGTGCTCGCGGAAAAAGGAGTTTCAGTCGATGTTATCAACGCTGATACTAACGATAAAATGGAAGATCTCTATGAGTTAAATCCGTATGGATCTGTTCCTACCTTGGTTGATCGCGAACTGGTGCTTTATGATTCCAACATCATCATGGAATATCTCGATGAACGGTTTCCTCATCCGCCATTAATGCCTGTTTATCCAGTTGCGCGCGCAAAAACCCGTTTAATGATTTACCGCATCGACAAAGAATGGGGTGAATTAGTCCGCAAAATCGAAAAAGGCAAAGCTGAAACCGCTCAAAATGCAGCGAAAGATCTCAAAAATTATTTAATCAAACTCGCTCCATTATTCAATAACTCACCGTATTTCCTGAACGAAGAATTTTCGTTAGTGGATTGCTGTATTGCGCCAATTTTATGGCGTTTACCAAGCTGGGGAATTACTTTACCGCCAGAAACCAAAGCGATTCACAAATATGCTGAACGCGTTTTTGCCCGGGATTCATTCCAGGCAAGTTTGACGGAAGCAGAACAGGATTTAAGAAAAGCTAAAGCTGAAACAGCTTAAATTCAGGGAAACTTCGATGTTATCCAATAAACCTTATCTTATTCGTGCATTTTATGAATGGATTGTTGATAGTAAATGCACGCCATTTTTAGTAGTCAATGCGCTTTATCCGCGTGCCAAAGTCCCGGTTGATTATATTGAAGATGGTCAGATTACTTTAAATGTCTCGCCGGAAGCCGTACGCGATTTTAAAATTGGTAATGAATTCGTCGAGTTCAGGGCTTCTTTTTCAGGTATTGTTCATATTATTTCTGCACCGATTAAATCGGTGCTCGCGGTTTATGCGCAAGAAAACGGTCAGGGCATGTTTTTTGATTTCGAAGAAGAAGGTGGTGCAACGGGCTGGGATCAAGTTGAGATGGAAGAAAATCCTAAACCCTCTGGCACAAAAAATGATGCTAAAAAACGACCGTCGCATCTTAAGTTGGTAGAGTAGCCACATTGATTAAGCCCATATGGAAGGGAGTTAAAATAGGCTGGATTGCCGCTAGGCGGCTCTACAAAGAACATTATACCTATCATGCTTCGGCCTTGGCCTTTGTTACCTTGTTAACGATTGTTCCATTGCTGACTGTCGTTCTTTCAATTATTTCGATTTTTCCTATTTTCGCAAAATACGTTGGTCTTGCTCAAAGCTATATCATGCTGAATTTTATCCCGACATCGAGCGGTGTCATTCAGCATTATCTTGAAAGTTTTATTCGACAAGCCACGACTATGTCCAAAATGGGTATTCTCATTTTATTTATTACGACTACGTTACAGATTGTGACTATTGAAAACGCGATTAATCATATTTGGCAGGGCAGCGATAAAAGAAAACGGTATTTTTCCTGGTTAGTGTATTGGTTGATGTTATTGATTGCACCGATATTTATCGGACTCAGTATCGTGATTAGTTCTTATTTGTTTTCTATTTCCTGGTTTTCGAAAGCAGTCACGTATTTGGCAATCAAATCCCTTTTAATTTCAGCGGTTCCGATTGTCATTAATACGGTAATGTTTAGTCTTTTTTATGCTGCGATCCCAAGTGTTCGTGTGAAATGGCGGGATGCCTTTTTTGGTGGGTTGATTGCGGCGATTTTATTTGAAATGTCTAAGATTGGATTTGCCTTTTATATTATAAAATTTCCCTCCTATGCATTGATCTATGGCGCGCTGGCTACTGTTCCGATCTTTTTGATCTGGATATATCTCGTGTGGTTAATTGTTTTATATGGGGCGTTGATTACTCATGAGAGGCAGCAACTACGATAAGTCACATACCTTGCGTCATTGCGAGCCCGTGCTTTTTACGGGCGAAGCAATCTTTTTAAAGATTGCTTCGCCCTCGCTGCGCGAGGGCTCGCAATGACGATTATAATTTTTCGAGATCACTGATGGCTTTTAGCCAGAGTTCCTCTTCTGATTGAATTTTCTTTTTAATTTCGGATTGTTTCAATAATAATTCTTGTAGCGATTTTTTATTTTTCTCATCGTAAATTTCAGTATCAGCCAGATTTTTTTCAATTGCATTTAATTCTTGTTCCAATTTTTTAATGGCATCTTCGTGGGATTTGATTTTTTCGATATAGGGTTTTCTGAGTTCGCGTTGTTTTGCGTCTTCCTGCCGTTGTGATTTTTTAGAAACAGTTGGTTTTTCTGCGGTGATATTTTCTTCTTTACGAAATTTAGTTAACCATTTTTCATAGTCATCGAGATCGCCATCGAAGGGGGTGAGTTTGCCATTGGCGACTAATAGGAGTTGATCGACAGTGGTTTTTACCAAAAATCGATCGTGAGAAACCAGTATCATGGCGCCTTGATAATCTTGCAACGCTAAACTCAACGCATGACGCATGTCCATATCTAAGTGGTTGGTCGGTTCATCTAACAAGAGCAAATTAGGTTTTTGCCAAACAATCAAAGCAAGCGCAAGACGCGATTTTTCGCCGCCTGAAAAATTGTTTACAGATTCCATGACGCGATTGCCGACGAAACCAAAACTGCCGAGAAAAGTTCGCAGCACTTGTTCTTTAGTATTTTCAGCAATGTCTTTTAAATGCTGCAAGGGTGATTCATCCAGTTGCAAATGATCTACCTGGTGTTGCGCGAAATAACCAATTTTGGTGCCATTGTTAGTTTCGCGCATGCCGGTGGCGGGGGCAATTTCCCCCGCGATCAGTTTGATCAAGCTGGATTTGCCGGCGCCATTTGGGCCTAAGAGCGCCATTCTTTCTTTAGGTCCAATACTGAAATTGAGGTCAGTTAAAACAATGTGATCACCATAGGCGACAATGGCATCCTCTAATTTAACTAATGGAGTAGGGCATTTGTCCGGTTCTTTAAACGAAAAATGAAAAGCAGAATCAATTTGCACGGCATCAATCAATTCCATTTTTTCAATCGCTTTCATGCGGCTTTGGGCTTGGCGTGCTTTGCTTGCTTTTGCCTTAAATCGATCGACAAAACTTTGCAAATGGGCAATGTGCTTTTGTTGTTTTTCGTACGCTGCTTGTTGTACCAGAATTTGCGCGGCGCGTTGTTTTTCGAAAGAAGAATAATTTCCTGAATAAAGTTTTAATTCCTGATGCTCAAGATGCACAATGTGGTCAACGACATGATCCAAAAATTCTCGATCATGTGAAATCAAAAGCAGGGTACCAGGGTATTTGATTAACCAATTTTCAAGCCAAATGACGGCGTCGAGATCTAAGTGGTTAGTTGGTTCATCTAATAATAAAATATCTGAGCGACACATGAGCGCTTTTGCAAGATTTAAGCGCACACGCCAGCCGCCGGAAAATTCTTTGATCTGCTTTTGTTGTTCTGCGTGACTAAAGCCTAAACCACTCAATAATTGTGCGGCGCGGGCATTGGCTGTATACGCATCGATTTCACCCATGCGCGCATGTAGTTTGGCAATGAGCGTGCCATCGTTATCTTGTTCTGCTTCTAATAATTTTGCTTCGAGCGTACGTAATTCACTATCGCCATCAAGCACAAAATCTATCGCAGATTTTTCAATTCCGGGTGTTTCCTGAGCTACATGCGCAAAGCGCAATTTGGGCGGGATTTCAATTTCGCCTGCATCAACGCCGAGTTCACCCAGAATCACTGAAAAAAGACTGGTTTTTCCAGCACCATTCGCACCAATGACACCAATTCGTTGTTTGTGAAAAATAGTCCAGTTCACATTTTGCAATAAAATGTGCGGACCACGACGAAGGATGACATCACGTAAGGTAATCATGCGGGAATGGTGTGATAGCGATCCAGTAAAGCTCGCAGTGCACTAGTAATAATGGGTTTGTATGCAATATCAATAGCGCCGGCTTCAAGACAGGTTTGTCGTTCTTCCTGACCTGCATAACCTGTGAGTGCGATAATGGGTATGGTTTGTGTTTTGACCGTATCAACATCTTTTAATTGTTTGATGAGATCAAAACCTGAAATATCCGGTAAACCAATATCTACAAAAATAATATTATAATCCGCATTATTTTTTGCTTTTTCGAGCGCAATGATGCCGTTGGCTGCAATATCAACCTGACAGCCCAGTTTCGTTAACATCATTTGATGCACGCGTTGTACAACAGCATCATCTTCAACTAATAGAATCTTTCTCACGACGTTTCCCTGTTTTTGTTTTTAAACTTTTTTTTGTTAATGGAAAATCAGCAACAAAATAAAAAGTTGAACCTTTGTTGAGAGTGGATGTTACTTTGATTTCGCTATTTAAAAGTGATACAAGTTTTTTTACAATCGAAAGACCTAAACCGGTGCCATTTCGGCTGTATTTTTTGGTATAAGTATTTTCAACTTGATAAAAACGATCAAAAATATATTTTAGTTTGGATTTCGGGATACCCATGCCGGTATCTTGAACGGAAATTTTAAGTTGCGTTGCGTTCAAACGTTTTTTGCATTCCGTGACCGTAATGGTCACTTTGCCTTTTTCCGTGTATTTAATTCCATTACTGATTAGATTGTTAATGATATGACGTAAAATGCGCGTGTCACTTAGGATGAGTGATGGGATTGATTCGTCATAATTAATTTCTAATGAAATATTTTTTTCACGAGCGCTTGCATCAAACATCGCGCAGATTTCTTCGATTAAGGCTTTTAAATTTAATTCTTCCAAAGCCAGTTGGTATTTTCTAACGTCCAACTTAGCATAATCTAAAATATTATTAATTGTGGAAAGAAGATGGGAGCCGGATTGTTCGATGATTTTGCCGAGTTCGCGGGATTCATCCAGCGAAATATCAGTTTCGACTAACATATTGGCCGTGCTAATAATACCCGTTAACGGTAATCTAAACTCATGACCCATCATCGCTAAAAATTGAGTTTTCGCCATGCTCGCGGCTTCTGCGGCTTGTTTTGATTTAATGAGTTCTTGTTCCATTTTTTTTCGCGGAGTAATATCGGTATAGATGCCGAGTACGCCGGTGATATTGTTATCATTATCATACATTGGGACTTTACTAACTAACATGATTCGCTCAGTGCCGTCGGCATTGCTTTGGTGTTCTTCGTAGTTTAATTTGCCCTCACCACTTTCCATAATGGCTTTATCGTCAGCAATATAAGCATCACTTTCTTCTAGTTTCCAGGGCATGTCGTAATCGGTTTTGCCGATGATGTCATTCGGGCAGCGAAGTCCTACGCTTTCTGCAAATTTTTGGTTGCAGCCTTGAAAAACGGAATTAGTATCCTTCCAGAAGATATAATGTGGCAAATTATTGACGATATAATCGAGATAAATTTTTGATTTAGTGTATTCATTATTGGCTAAATCAGGCTTTTCTGCCTGATTTAGTTTTTTTTTATTATGTTTCAAGTCAAGCAACCCCATTACTGTTTTTGTGTTGAGGTTCATCAGTCACAGAGTTAGGAGGGGTAAGAGCTTTTGACTCAACCGGTTTCTTTTTGAAAAGTTTTTGATCTTTGGCTAAATCAACGAGGTAAGCATAATTCTTGTCTTCGCGAACTTTATCTTCTTTTCTCCATTGGGCATCAGGCTTGGAAATTTTGGCTTCAAATTTGGCCGCATGTGCTGGAATATCAGAAACGACAGCGGCTTTCCTTTTTATGGTTTCGCCAAGCATGGTAGGGATGGTTTCTTTGATATCCTTAAGATCTCTGCCTTCAAGATAACGCGATTGCAGCCACAGGAGTTTTCTCATGATGTTTTTTTGTGTAAGTTTTGGTGAGGTTTTGTCTTCTGATTGTAGCAAAGATTGTTGAGTTAATTTTTTTGCACTTGAAGGTGTAATTTTCACTTCTGCTAAAAGGCCATTAATTATCTCGGGTAAATGTTCTCGAAGAGGCTTGTCACGATCAATACAATCACTATTCTTTTGAGCAATACCCGGTGCGTGAGTTAATTTTACGGTTTCGGCGGTTTGTAAACCGAGAAATACCCGTTTATCGCCGGAATAATTTCTGTCTCTAATCGGGCTGTCAAATTTTAGATTGGGTTTTCCATCTTCGGTAACTGCATTACCCGGGGTAATCACGATACCCGTTCGAAGTCTATTGTACTTTGTCTTTTCCATGTTTTTAAAAAACTTACCGGCTGCAGCAAAAGCTGCCTGAGATAATAGAGCGGGGTTTTCTGTTTGTTTAAATTTTTCTTCGAGCATTTCTTTAGCTTTCTCAGAAATTTCTTTATCGGTGGTTGCGTCTAAATTGATGACAGTCTCCGCTGTGACAAGGCCTTTACCATCTCCGAGATTGGTATAAACAGCATAGGGTCCATGAACCCAGACCCCCGATTTTTGAAAATGATATTCTTCTGGGGTATCGCCTTCTGGCATCATTTTCAGACGTTTCGTCTTGCTATGGGGTATGTAACGATCGCCCGCGGTTTCGTTCAGCATATCAATGCTTTGCCAGCTAGCGTTAATAACAATCTGAGCACTTTCTTTGGGTAATAGTCCTTTAGTTTGTGCATCACGTATTACAAGTTGATAGCCATTCTCATCAGTCGGAGGTTCAATTGCTATAACTTCTTGGCAATAATGGACAGTGATATTAGGGTTTTTATCAATTTTACGTTTTAGTCTTGAGCATACTTTCGGCCAATTAATAAAACGTTCCGCGATCTGAACGCCATAGATAGCTTTATCAGGAAGCTCTGATTGATCAAGTACTCGGAATAATTTATCAGGTGGACCAAAAACTTGGTTTTCAGGATCTTTATCACATAATCGTTTGTATTCAGCGACCATGTCGCGACAGATTTCTTGGACATCTTCAGGGGTTGATTCTGATTCATAGTGTAAGTAATAGTTGCAATCACGCAAGTGATCGAGTTTGGGATCCCCTTCATCTAAAAAAAATTGTTCGTATGGTTTAGGACCCTTAGGTGTCGCAGTTTTTTGCTCGGTGACCAGCGTAGCCAAGGCGCGAACAAACTTCACACTTTCTTGTATGCATTTTTCTGTAGTTTTAGTGCTGCTTCCTGCAGTCTTTGAATTATCTCCCATTTTTGGCTTTGGATAATGTAATCCAAAATTAAGTCGACAGGCTGATCCGTTAGAAGTGCCTTCACCGAGTCGGGGTTTCATTTCTTTTAAGATGACTTTACGGCCGCGACTAGCTTCTTCGAGCGCTGCAAACATCCCTCCGTCGCCGCCACCTATAATTATTGTTGTTTCGGGCATATTAAAAAATCCCATATATTACGAAATTAGTTAGAAATTATAACAAAAGTAAATTAATAGAACTACTAGTTTAACTTTATTCATTGAGAATGAATCATGCGTATCTCCTAAAATAGCTAATTTAAGATTTGCTGATTCGAATATAAGAAAAAAGTTTGACCACATCTTGTACGCCCGCAGTGTCTTTTGCGAGCGCAGCCGCTTCCTCGGCTTGTTCGGGCGGCACAATGCCCATTAAATAAACAACTCCATTTTCGGTGACGACTTTTATCAAATCCGGATCAACTTCATTGTCTGCTAGAAATTGTGTTTCAAGTTTGGTGGTAATCCAACTGTCGCTAACGCGGGTAAGGGGTGAAGAAGGTGTTGAAAGGGTAGTTTTGTTATAGACCGTTTGTACGTCGGGGATAGTTTTCACTATTTCAGTGAGTTTGTCACGCTTTTCTTTATCAGAAACTTCACCCGTTAATAATACTTCACCATGAAACGTTGCAACTGAAATATTGTCATTTTTATATTGATCAGATCCGTTAAAAATTTTGTGATAGGCTTGCATGCAAATATAACGGTCGTTTAATTTTCGTTGCAAGCTATGTCGGTCATAAACCGCTTGAGCGCCGGAACTTGCAACGCCGGCGCCAGTCACACAACCCGTGAGCAACACTGTCATCATGACAATTAAAAAAAACGTCCTGTTGTTCATTTTATCCTTGTGTTAATCCCGATATTGAAAAATTTTCACAACTCGCTGAACGCCTGACACTTGACGCGCGATATCCACCGCAATGTCAGCCTGTTCATGCGAGACAATACCCATTAAATACACGGTGCCATTTTCTGTTACCACTTTGATGGTACTGGATTTTAAACCATTGGTTGCAAGCATTTGCGTTTTAATTTTTGTGGTAATCCAAGTGTCGCTCGCGCGCGTTAAGGAAGACGTTGGGCCTTTGACGGCAATTTGATTGTAAACGCGTTTGACGCCATCGGTGCTTCGTGCCATGTTTTCAGCGCGTGTCCTAAGATCCGCATCGGTTGTTTGGCCGGTCAGTAAGACGACTTGATTAAAGGTCGTGACATCAATGTGATCGTCATCCGAGCCCAGTTCAGAATCTTTTTTATATTTATCTGAAAGTTGATTTGTGATGGTCTGGTCTTGCATGATTTGTTCAATTTTGCGATGGTCATAAACCGCGCCAACGCAGGCAGCGCCAGCCGCAGCGCCTGCCACAAAAATACAACCTTGTAGACTAAAAGAAAGTAAAATAATCGCTAGTAAATTTTTCATGAACTGATTTCTCCAGAACCAAAAAGTTGGAAATCCACGACATCACAAATGCAATGAATCACCAGTAAATGTGTTTCTTGTATTCGTGCCGTATCATAGGCAGGCACGCGAATTTCAATATCTTCATCTCGTAAAATGGAAGGTATTTTACCACCATCATAACCGGTTAAGGCAACTACAATCATTCTGCGATCGTGAGCAGCCTTAATGGCATTCAAAACATTAGGTGAATTGCCGCTGGTTGAAATCGCGAGCAAAATATCATTTTCATGACCTAACGCGCGAATCTGTTTTGCAAAAATTTCATTGTAATTTGAATCATTGGCAATGGAGGTCAAAGTCGGCATGTCAGCAGTTAATGCAATGGCCGGCAGGCTAGGGCGCTCATGTTTGTACCGGTTCAACATTTCAGAAGAAAAATGCATCGCATCGCAGGCCGAACCGCCATTGCCGCAACTTAAAATTTTGTGCCCATCTAACAGGCATTGCACGACTTTTTCAGCAGCCACAGTGACTTCAGGCAAAATAGCATCTGCCGCATTAATTTTAGTCTGAATGCTTTCGCTAAAATTATATTTTATGCGTTCGAGTAAACTAGTCATGATCTCGGGATCTTTAGTATTCAACACGGAAAGCGTCCTTTACCCATTCAGTTTTATCATCATCAAATGCCACGACATCAAAGCGGCAGTGAACTTTATCAAACCACTGTAATTTTTGTAAATAATGCATGGCTGTTTTAATAATTTTTCGCTGCTTGGCTTTTGTGACACTCTCCAAAGCAGAAGCAAAATCAGAAGGGCTTCTTTCACGCACTTCCACAAAAACCACTTCTTCCTGATCTCGCATAATCAAATCAATTTCACCAAAAGGCGAATGATAATTGCGTGCTAATAATTTTAATCCATTTGCCTCTAAAATCGAGCAAGCGCGAAGCTCAGCTTGTTTTCCTATTTCAAGGGTGTCCATTGTGTATTTCTGCCATCGGTAATCGACGATAAATTTGATGCGAAGAAGACAAGGTCAAAGCGCCTGTCGCACCGTACAGTGGAAAATAAGGGAGTGTCGTTAAACGCGGCAATTCTCGACTAATCGCATAGGCATCACGTCCAACGGCATATAAACGTCCGTTGTTGTGCGAGGATTTTAAAAGCCAGGGAATATCGGCAAAAATCACGCCATTCAAATCAGAATCTTTTTGTGGATTCGGTGATCCGGAATAAATAACAGATGTGGAATAAACTGGAATATCCGATGCATAATAATAACGTAATAAGGGCACAATTTGACGTGCGCTGTTTGGTTCTGCTAATAAGAAAATCACGTCAAAATCTTGGCGACGTTGTTTTTCGAGTAGTGTTTTGTTGGTTTCTTTTTCGGATTTTTTGCGATTGTCTTCGACCGGATTGACGTGCAATAAACTCGCGATCGCTTGGTTGTAATCCGTGTTTTGATTAAAGAAAAGTGTGTCCGTCACGCCACCACCCAAAGACTGCCAGCGCGACGTTAAATTGCCGCCCATGCGATGTCCCCAAGCATTATCAGGCGCGATAATGATTGCGTGTGAACGTCCTCTGCTCCAGGCTTTATCCGCGACTTGTTGAATTTCATCGACCGGTGATAAACCAAATTCGTAAAAATTCGTTGGCAAGGAACCCTCTGTATAATTTAACGCGAGTGTCGGAACGCGAATACTGCCTGAATTTACGAGATTTTGTACATCTTCTTTGGTGAGGGGACCCACAATAACATCGGCGCCTTCAGAAACCGCTTGTTGATAGAGTGCCGCAATATTTTGATTGCCGCTGGTATCAAAAAATGAAATCGTCTGTTGCACGTGTGTTTTAGCGAGCGTCTGGTAATAAGCGCTTAAAAAACCATTTCGTACTGCATGACCGTTTGCACCCATCGGTCCTTGCAACGGCAACAATAATGCAATATGACGCGGCGTGTGATCATCGGCGATCGCAGTGAGTGTGCCATTGCTGGAAAATAAATTATTCGCAGGATGGTTAGGATTTTCAGAACGCCAAGCGGCTAACTGTTGCACGAGATCGTGTGAGTTGCTGTTATATTTTTTGCTGATTATCGCAAGCTTGATCCAAGCTGCGCGCTCTGGATTAGATGGAGTAGACGCACTCGCCAATTCATGCGTTGGGATGTGTTGCAATCGGTCCCAAATCGTGTTGGTATTGCCTTGCCAGAACGCATCCTCCGTCAAAGCGGCGCGTGTGGTTGTGATATCATCGGGTGAATAGCTGCTATTCGACATAAATCCAGTCGTACCAGCACAACTGGTGACAACCAATGATAGAAAAATAATAGATGTAATAAAGATATTTTTTAGCATAATGGGTGACATTTTATTGTATGAACATAAATAACCAGGGCGTATTATACATTGTTGCGACGCCAATGGGTAATATTCAAGATATTACTTTAAGGGCGATAGATGTATTAAAATCGGTCAATTTAATTGCGGCGGAAGACACTCGCCACAGTGCTCCATTATTGAACAGCTATGGTATAACAACTTCTTTGATTTCACTCCATGATTTTAATGAGCGGGAAAGGACGGTGACTTTATTGGGTCATTTGTCAGAAGGCAAAGCAATCGCATTAATCAGTGATGCAGGAACGCCATTGATTAGCGATCCGGGTTATTTTCTGGTTCGTGAAGCACGTGAAGCCGGTTTTAAAGTAGTGCCCATTCCAGGTCCCTCTGCACTGATTGCAGCATTAAGTGCTTCAGGTCTACCCACCGATCGATTCGTGTTTGAAGGTTTTTTACCCATAAAAACCAAAGCGAGAACGGATCGTTTACAGGAATTGGTGACTGAATCACGAACGATTATTTTTTATGAAGCCCCGCATCGGATTTTGGATGTTTTAAATGACTTAAAAAAAGTATTTGGCGATGAACGAAAAGCCGTGATCGCACGAGAGCTGACGAAAAAATTTGAAACGATTTTCGGAGCACCATTAAAAAAATTATTAGAATGGGCTGAAAAAGACGCGAACCAACAGCGCGGTGAATTTGTTTTATTAGTTGAAGGCGCTGAAAAAACCATTTCTAGTGAAGAATCTGAAAAAATTTTAAAAATACTTTTAGAATATTTACCTTTAAAAAAAGCCGTGGAAGCGGCGGCTGAAATTACAGGTGCCCGAAAAAATGATTTGTATGAAAGGGCATTGCTACTGAAACGAGATTAATTGCCAGTGGCTTACCGTCCAAAAGCACCCCTCACCCGTCGCGCTTCGCGCGCCGACCTCTCCCACAAGGGGAGAGGTGAAAAATATTCTGCGTTGATGAATCCGGGATCACCTCTCCCCTTGTGGGAGAGGTCGCAACGCGTTTTTTGCGTTGCGGGTGAGGGGTGCTTTTCGATGGGAGATGCGTTTGCGCTTAGAATGCTTTGTTGATTGCAGAACGATACGCACTAGCATAATGCATCGCCGCATTCGTCCAATCAAATTTTTCCGCATGACTCGCATTTGTTTTGCCCATTTTTTTTCTGAGATCCCAATCATGAAAGAGTTCCGCCATTTTGTCGGCCCAGGCTGAGCTTTTTTCTGCGGGAACAAGATGGGCTTGTAAACCCGACTCCTGAAGAAAACGTGTGGCTTTGGTATCGCTCGAAATCAAAGGTTTCCCCGCCGCCATCGCTTCGATTTGGACAATTCCAAAGGGCTCTTCCCATGCGGGTTGGGTTGCAAAGAGAATCATTTTTGCTTCAGACATTAATTTCATTTTGCTTTCGCCGCGCACATAACCGGTAAAAATTACGGAGTCTTCAGGAATGTGAGCGAAATCCTGACAATTTGTCACAACCGTTAGATTTAATTTTTTTGCAAAAGTTTGTAATTCAGATTCGTATGAACCGGTTCCAGCAATCATCAAGGATGTTTTTACGCCTTTTTTTCGTAATTCCGCATAGGCTTCGATTAAAATGTGAAACCCTTTTTCTTTTTCGAGCCGGCCGATTGCGAATAAATAATTTTTTTCTGAAGATTCAGAAAAAGGTTTCCAGCTGGCCATATCAATCCCATTGCCAATGATTTTACTTTTTTCTTGAGTATTTAAAATATTGTGCGAGGCATCTTCCATGAAGGGCGTCAGATGGGTCGTGAGTGAGGCGTGTCGCAAAATGGTCAGGCAACGCTTTTGGACTGTGCGTCGCTTCATTCGATCTGAATTGTTCGTCAAAATATCGCTGTGACTGGTAATAACGTAAGGAATTCCCAATTTTTTCCGGATTTGAAGCGCGATATAACCGCTGCGATAAAGTCCCTGGGCATGAATTAAATCGATTTTTTCACGTTCGCATAATTTAAAAAGTGGCGTGAGTTTTTTTCTAGAAGTGAATAAAGCAGGTTTCGCAAAAGGGCCGGAATACCATTTCACGCCATTTTCCAGCAATCGATGTGATTCCTCGGAATCCGATGCGGTATAAATGATGCTTTCAATGTTTTGTTTTTTTAATGAAATCGGCAAAAAATGCAAAAATTCGGCAAGGCCGCCGATTTTGACATCAGTTTCGCGATGACATAAAAATAAAATTCTCATTAAAAAAACCCTTAAAAACTTACTCGAAATACTACTTTAAATCGCAAAAATAAGCTATTGTTAATGCTTCATCATCAATGACGGAATCGTTATGGAATTTCAACGAGCGATCGGCCCTTGGGGCTTATTATTTGCGGGTATTGGTAGTGTCATTGGATCCGGTTGGTTATTCGGGCCTCTTTATGCGGCGCAAATTTCAGGACCTGCTGCCATCATTTCTTGGTTGATCGGCGGATTGTTGATGATCCTGATTGCGCTCACGTTTGCTGAATTGGGGACCACGTTCCCCGTTGCCGGCGGCCTCATTCAATTTGCACAAAAAAGCCATGGCCCCCTAATGAGTTTTATGATTGGCTGGATGGTTTGGATTTCCAGTGTGGCGGTAGCACCTGTTGAAACCATGGGATTATTACAGTATGCAGCAAACTATATTCCCGGATTGGTATTGTCGACAAAAGGATCGCACGTTCTGACTTATTTCGGCATGTTTATTGCAGCATTAATTATGCTGCTCATGTGCGTGTTAAATTTTTATGGCGCGCGTTTTTTTAGTCGCTCAAATAATTTTATTACTGCCATCAAATTGATCGTGCCCATATTGACGATAATTATTTTGATTGGCTGGAATTTTCAAATAAAAAATTTCGATTATCCAGGATCGGGTTTTGCGCCTTATGGTTGGCATGGGATTTTTGCGGCATTACCATTGGGTGGTGTGATTTATTCTTTTCTGGGTTCGAATACGATTTTGCAATTAGCCGGTGAAACAAAAGATCCGCATCGAAATATTCCGCTTGCTCTGATTGGCTCTATGGTTTTTTGTACGGTTTTATACACGCTGCTCCAGATTGCTTTTATTGGTTCGATCCAGCCACACTCGATTGCTGAAGGATGGGGTAAATTACATTACTTAGGTGACAGCGGTCCCTTTAGCGGCATCATGATGGCCATGGGATTAACTTGGTTTGTCATGGTGATTTATGCCGATGCGATTATTTCACCTTTTGGAACTGCTTATATTTATACGGCATCCACTGCGCGAATCAGTTATGGGTTGAGTGAAATTGGCTTTTTACCCGAAAGTTTAAAAAAACTTACCAAACACGGCGTGCCCATTCGCGGTATTTTACTGAATTATTTTGTCGGCCTTTTATTATTTTTCCCATTTCCGGGTTGGCAAAAACTCGTTGGATTTGTGATTTCCTGTATTATTGTTTCTTATATTATAGGCCCCATTTCATTAATGGTACTCCGCAGAAAAGAACCCGATATCATTCGACCGTTTCATCTTCCGATGGCAAAAATCATTGCCTTTGTCGCATTTTACATCTGCAATTTATTAATATTTTGGACGGGCTGGCAAACGGTTTACAAAATGATGATTGCACTCGCGATTGGATTTGTGTTTTATGCCTATCATTGTTTTAAAGAAAAAAATAATGTCTGGTCAGAACAACTGAAATCTTCCTGGTGGTTGATTCCCTATTTGATTTTACTGTCTGTGATTTCCTACCTTGGAACATTTGGAGGCGGAACTAATCTCATTCCATTTGGCCTGGATTTTGCGGTAGTGGGGGCGTTAACGGTCTTGATTTTTTATTTGGCGTAAGCGGTTTATATGAGCTAAGTACGGATAATTAAACTGACAAACCCTGTTTTTTAGTATAAAATATACCCAAATCTAATTATCCTTTTAGACTAAAAAGTATATGCATCGTGCCAACCTTCAAAAAATTCATCAAACGATTAGATCAAATCGTTTAGCCGATACAGCTCCATATCTCGAGAAGAAAGACTCAGAGAATCCTAAATTGCAGTTATTATGCAAGGTATTGTGGCTAGATTATGGACGTACTCATAGCGCTCAATTAGGTATTGGAGGATCCTATTTTATTGATGAATATACAAGATCACTCGATGCAAAGAAGGTGGGGCAAACTCATTTATTAGGTAATCAAGTTTTTGTTCATCATGAGGCGTATGGATTTGGAGCTTTAGTACAGGATGAACCCATCATGGATTGTTTCTCAAAAAAGAAAGAAATCAGAGGTTTTCATCGTACAACATTTAAAGGAAGATCGACGGGCTTTCTCACCTTTTCGGTCAATAAAGATCAAGAGGCAGCTTTAGAAGGCGCTAAATTTTTAGAATGTTATGGATTATTTCAAAATAAAGAAATGTTATTGACTGTAGCCGCAGATGCCCCATTAAAACAATTTAATGCCAATGCCGAATGTAAAAATGAGTTGATGGATTTTTTTCAGGCGGCGGAATATGACCCGCATAAAATTTTAAATCATTACAAATCACACTGTCACGATCAGCGTAGTTTATTTTATTTAGGTCTTTTAAAAGATTTATTAAGCAATTTAGGTATTCCAGATGATGCGGAAAGTAAACAACAATTTCTTGCTGCATTAAGACGATTAGGATTTATTTTAAAAAATGCACTGGAACGTCAACAACATAAGTTTGAATTTTTTGTTTGGATAGGTTATGCCTTTGACGAAATCATTTTATTAAAAATGCTGGGAAAACCTTATGCTGCAGAAGAAGTTTCAGAGTCGTTACAAACATTCTATCGAACCGCTAATTGTTTGGATGAGAAACAAACGCCAGCTCTTTTGCTGACATCCTGTGGCATGCATGCAGGCAGTAATGTCATTTTTGCCGCATTGGATGAAATGAAAGAACAAAAACAATTTAGAATATTTATCGAAAAAAATGCCTATTTCGAATTTATGCGTTTGTTTCGAAATATCTTTACGGGTTTAGGTGTCATCAAAAAAGAAAATGAGGATGTTTGCATTTCTGTCGATGATTCGAAATCGGAAGTCGTCAAATTTGATGAAGGAATCGTGGATATCATGCTTTGTTCATTTGAACAGAATCCGTCGTTATCCCACCCTCAGTATGGATCAAGAGACGTTGAGGGAGCCATTACGAGACAATTAGAATTGCGTAAAGCTTTAAATAAAGCGAAACGCTTGATTGTTATCATTGATATGACAGCAAGTAGTTTTGATACGCGGCTATCCTTTTTAATGATGATGCATGAAGATGCTATTACGGCTGGCACGCTTGCTGTTGTCTGTATTCATAGTAGTAAATATTTGTTTGCTGGATTAGATAAATTTCCTTGTGCCATTACTTCAATTTTTTCTCATGATGCGGAATTTCCTGAATTGAACAAAATGAAACAAAGAAAAAATTATTTTGGTGGTTTCGAACTGCATGATCCAACCGTGCAAATGCTTACTCATTTTGTTAAGTTTGCAGTTGATGCTGCCGTGAATTTTGGTCATCATTTAAAAGATCGAGCTCGAATAACTCATGCTCATTTAACAGAGCAGGGAATCATGCCAACACAAAATCAATTTTTATCTGTTTGTCAGCCTTATACCGAAGATTTATATCATAATTCCTGGAGTTTTTTAGTTTTAAAACTAGATGGTTGCGTTTGCAAAGATGCAGTGGAAGGAGTTTTATCTTCAATAAAATCTATTTTTGAGACGGTAGGTATTCCACATCGAATCGGATTTGGATATGGTTATACTACTTATTTAGTCATAGAAAATAAGGATTTGAAGTTAATTCGTTTGAGTTTGGGAATGGAGTCCAGAGAAGAATTACTGCAGATGATTAAACCAGTGATTGACTATATGCGTTCTATTAATCAAGCCGTTGAAAAAGCTCGTCTAATAGACTCCGCATTAGATGAAATTGAGGCTATCAATCAAGATGTCAATAAAAAAGATAATCCTAGTTCCAGACGCAAGCCTTAGAAATAAATCCGCCAAAATACTACTTTAAACCCCCAAAATGCGCTATTCTTAACCCAGCCAGCCGAGACAGTCGCTGCCGATTATTCGGTGGAGGAAAGTCCGGGCTCCAAGGGTAAGGTGCCAGGTAACACCTGGGAAGTGTAAACTTACGGAAAGTGCCACAGAGAATTAGACCACCCGCCTATGCGGCTGACGCCGCTTCGGCAGGAAAGGGTGAAAAGGTGCGGTAAGAGCGCACCGCGTCATTGGTAACAAGGGCGGCACGGCAAACCCCACCTGGAGCAAGACCAAATAGGAGCTTATCTTGATTTATCAAGAAAAGTGCGACCCGCACTTAAGCTCGGGTAGGTCGCTTGAGGTGTTTGGCGACAAACATCCCAGATAAATGACTGTCCACGACAGAACCCGGCTTATCGGTTGGCTATTTTTTTTAAAAATGTGATACATTGAGCTGCTGCATGTGAAATATGGAAAGATTCAGAGTTTAATAAGGAGATTTTATGTCATTAGGCACTATTTTAATCATTGTACTCATCCTGATATTAATCGGTGTAATCCCAGCGTGGCCTCATAGCAGAAATTGGGGATATGCTCCAAGCGGGCTCGTCGGAACGATATTAATTATTTTGTTGATATTATTTCTTTTAGGTAGGATTTAATAATTAAATAAGGGGTTATATTTTATAACCCCTTATCAAGATTTTAATAAACTTCAAATGTTTTAACCCAATGGCCTGGCTTCCAGTCCCAGTTTGTGCATTCATCTTTTCTGTGTTCTATCGTTTTGTATGTGGTACAAGCCCAATAACCTTCAACCCAAGCTACGCCTTCTTGAGAAGGGCTGTATTTGCATACACGATGTTCTGGAACCCAGACGTTATTAACCCATCCTGCCTGCACCACAAAACAATTAACAAATCCTGTTGGGGCGGGTTTCACCTCTTTTGGAGCTGGCACGGGCGTTACTATTTTTGATAAAGTATTTGCGTTTTGTTCTGCAGTATTTGCATTTCGTGCTGAGGTATTTGCGTTTTGTTCTGCTGTATTCGCATTCTGTGCCGCTGTATCCGCATTAATGGATTCGGTTTCAGCATTTTTCTTGGCAGTATCTGCTTTTTCTGCTGCTAAATCTGCGTTTTGTTGTTGCCAATCGGGTTCTTGAGCGAATATCTGAGTACAAAAGAATAAAATTGTTATCAATAGGCTAACTTTGATTGATGTCCATATTTTCATCTTACACAATCTCCTTAAATAATTGCTGGTGCTTACGGCAGTATAGATGCTGCTGGCTAGAAAATTTTTAATAATAGCTATTATTTTAGATGAGATGATGCTAAACACAAAATTATTTTTTTATGAGGTCTTTTTGGGGGTAGTAGTAGACGGTTCCCCGCCGGGTGTTACCGTGCTATCAATTTTTATTGTTGGAGGATTAACACCGGGTTCTTCATCTTTCTGTGGTTTAAATAAAAAAGAAGCTTGCGGCGCTAATTTATCAATGCAGAATTGCAAAGAACGTTTATAGTTTTCGAAACTTCTATCGGGTGAAATTCCCCATTGACGAAAAACTTGAATTGCATGACCCCATAGTTCCCGTGCCATAGCATAATCCTGATGATCATAACAGCTTTTGGCATAATCGTTTAATGTGCTCAGATAATTTTTATAAAACATGGTTTTATCTTTTATATGATCGGGATTAATTTGTTGAAAAATTTGTATAGCAGCCTGAAAATTGGGGTGGCCTTGTTTAACTTCGTCGGCAAGATTCTGACGCGCAACCAATCTCAATTGCACTGCAAAATTTAATTGTTTATGACCGAGCTCAGTGAGCATATCTCTATCAGATTGAGTGAGACTTTTCTCAGGGATTTGCTGCAGCAGCATTAATGCATGCAGATATTGATCAGTGACTGTTTTAAATTCCTTTTGTTCATCTTGGATTGAATCGCCATTCGATTTTAATTCGAAAGCTATGGCACGAATATTTTCCAAAGATATGTCTTGATGCTCTGGCTTGAGATGAGGAAAATTACTATTAAATTCTCGAATGGCTTCGAATGCTTCAGGAAATTTTTTATTTTTTAGACACGCAAGAATATGATCAGCAATTCCTTGTTTGATAGCTTTTTCATAGATGGCCAATTGATCCCCTTTTCCTGAAAATAAAAGAAAATTGACAGGTAATGTTTTGGAAATTGCATTGGCAACATGAATTTTTTCCATCCCTTCTTTAAATAATTTTTCGCCGCGAAGTAAGTAAATTCCAAAATGATAGTAAACATCTATTAATTCAGCTTTGACTTTTTTTGTTTGTGGCTTAATGGCATTTAATACTTGAATGGCTTTATTAAAATTTAATTTGGCTGCATCTGAATACATTTTTAGAGGTTCTTTTGTGTAATCATTGGCAGCAGTGATGGCTTGATTTTTATAGACGAACGCTAATTTTTTTTGTATTCCGACTAGAATTTTTTTATTTTGAGCTTGTAAGTTAGCGGGGAGCTCATTAAAAACTTGAATCGCCTGTTCATAACGCTCGATGCTTTGGGGCGGATCGCTTTTTGCGATTAGTTTGGCATAATCTTTTAATGTCTTTACTAAATTTAATTTAACTATATTGGCTCTTTCTTTTTCTTCAGGAGGTATTTGTTTAAGATTTTCTTGTATTCTTACAATTTGATCCCGATATTGCTGCTGATTGCCGAGTTGGGTTTTTCGCTCGCTTGCATCGACTTCTTGTAACTTTAAATCGGTAACTCCTCCGCCGCTACGCATTAGATAAGGTAGGTTTTGTTTCACACTCATACCTTGTCTCATTAATTGCTGATCGATTCGATCAATGTCGCGACGGAAGTGTTCGTCATCGTTTACTTGATCACGAAGGTAATTTTCTCCTTTTGATTTACGTATTGTATCAAGTCGTATTTGCAGTTCTTGTTTTGCAGCAGCTTTCTCTTCTGCGGTTTGATTTGTAACATTCTTACTTTCTAGGGTACGTAGCTTTGATTCAATTTCGTCTTGCTCTTTTTTTAATTTACGTACTCTATCGAGTTCTGTATGTAATTCTTGTGAAATTGCAGCAATATTCACTACAACAGTTTGATTTGTTTCAATCTGACCTTCTAGATTTTCTACCTTTAATTCAACTTCTTGTTCAGAAGCAAAAAATTTTTTTTCTAATAACGTTTTCAATTGAAAAGCGAGGTTGCTTACTGTGCCTTCCCAGGTTTGTTCTTTTGTGGGATCACTGAATAAAAAACTACGCAACATTCTTTTGAAGATCGTAAATGGCTGCTGGGGGAGGCCGATTTCGCCAGCAGCGGCTTTAGCAATTAATAGATAAAATGCTTTTAATCCATCAGAGTCAGGAACCAATGATTTTTGATTAGGTAAATTAATTGCGCCGCGCGGCAGTCTTGCCTTACTCATATACAAACCCCAAGAAAATGCATATAAAGTTAGCTATGTTAAATACTATCATATCATTAAGCGATCACCTAAATTGATGAGCGGGGTGGGTAAATTCCCAACAATTCGAATCCATTTAACTTTTTTGTGGTAAAAAGTGGTTTATTGTGGGAAATTGTGGTATATTCTCGGTTGAGGGAATGCGTTATGAAGGTTCAGAGGCATTTCAGGAGACTAATTAAATGTTTCGAGGCGTCAACGGGATCAACATTGATGCGAAAGGTAGGATAGCCATGCCTACCCGATACCGTGACTGTTTAAAAAACCAAAGTCATGGGCATATCGTCATGACAATCGATACCGAAGAACGCTGCTTACTGCTTTATCCGCTCGGCGCATGGGAAGACATCGAAAATAAATTAGCTGCGCTTCCGAGCTTTAATCCCGCGGCCCGCCGCATTCAACGATTACTGATAGGGCATGCCACCGAAACGGAACTTGATGGCAATGGCCGTATTTTGTTACCGCCGTTATTACGCGAATACGCAGGATTAAATAAAAAAATTATGTTAGTCGGACAAGGTAAAAAATTTGAAATCTGGGATGAAGATCACTGGCAGGAACGACGTGGTCAATGGCTGGATGAAGAATCCAGCAGTGACGGCAGTCTTCCCGACGAAGTGAAAACACTGTCATTGTAAAAATGGATTGATTATGGTGGCATGCCGAATGGAAGAAAAAATGATTCAACATCAACCGGTGTTATTGGCAGAGGTGATTGAAAACCTTGCTATTAAACCGGATGGTTTTTATGTGGATGCCACTTTTGGTCGCGGGGGTCACAGCCAGACGATTTTAAATCAATTAAATTCAAGCGGTTTTCTGTTTGCGATGGACAAAGATCCCGAAGCCATTCGCTATGCACGACAACACTTTTCCAATTATCCGAATTTTAAAATTCAACAAGGCTCTTTTGCAGAACTCGAAACCTTTTTAAAAGAGCAAAACTTATTTGGCAAAATCGATGGGATTTTGCTGGATTTGGGTGTTTCTTCTCCCCAATTAGATGATCCGGATCGCGGATTCAGTTTTTTGCGCGAAGGCAAACTGGATATGCGCATGGATCATTCGAAGGGCATGGATGCCGCAACTTGGCTTAGTTCGGTTTCAGAGCCAGAGTTAGCAAAGGTCTTATGGGAGTTTGGTGAAGAGCGCTATTCGCGCCGCATTGCGCGCGCTATTGTCGCTGCACGTGAACTGACTCCAATTACCACAACCACGCAATTAGCCAAAATCGTTGCGGCAGCCAATCCCGCATGGGAAAAAGGAAAAAACCCGGCAACTCGGAGTTTTCAAGCCATCCGAATTGCCATCAACCATGAGCTTGATGACATTAGCCAAGTTTTAAATTCCAGTTTAAACGCTTTAAAAGTAGGGGGCCGTTTGTTAGTGATTAGTTTTCATTCCTTAGAAGATCGTTTGGTAAAACATTTTATTCATGACCTGGAGCGGGGCGAACAATTTCCTGCAGGTTTACCGGTAAAACATGAACGCGTTAAGCCGAAAATGAAACGCATCGGCCGCGCGTTAAAACCGGGTGCAGCCGAAATTGCTGCCAATCCTCGTTCCAGAAGTGCGGTTTTACGAATTGCGGAGAAACTACCATGAACGCTGCAGCCCGTTTGTTTAGTCAAAGTACCGTGTCACGCACCTGGCTCCTTTCGGTTTTGATCTCGAAAGTCCAGTTTGGTCGCTACCTCTTGATTCTTGCTGTGCTCATGTCAGCGCTGAGTATGGTGTATGTTACTAATACCACTCGCAGCCTGAATGCCGGTTTGCAACAAACACTGGCAGAACGTGATCATCTGCATATACAATGGGGCCAGTTATTGCTGGAAAAAAGTACCTGGATCATGCAGGCGAGAGTGCAACAAGTTGCAAGTGATAAATTAGGAATGGTGGTCCCAGAAGGAAAATCACTGGTGATCGTCGATCCTTAGGAATGAAAAAAAGTGCGAAGTGCCCATTTACCTAAAACTGCATTTATTGCGTGGCGTTTTTATTTACTCATTATTTTTATTCTTTTAATTGTTTTAACCCTCTTACTCCGTCTCATTGATCTCACCGTTATCAAACGCGATTTTCTTCTGGAAAAAGGTAACGCACGCGCATTGCGCATTGTGACGATTCCTGCCTTTCGGGGGATGATCAGCGATCGCGATGGCTATCCGCTTGCGATCAGCACTTCTGTTTATTCGATTTGGATTAATCCCAAAGAATTTTCCATGACATCAAAAAATATTTTGGCATTAAGTCAAATATTGAAAATGAAAAAATCGGACATTCAATTACCTCTTGAACATTACAAAAATAAAAATCGCGAATTTATTTACATTAAACGGGATTTATCGCCGGAAGTCGCTGCAAAAATAAAAGCGCTTGCAATTCCGGGTGTTTATGAACAATTGGGCTATAAACGTTTTTATCCAGAAGGTGAAGTGGCCGCTCATGTCGTTGGATTTACCAACGTGGATGACGAAGGTCAGGAAGGGTTGGAATTGGCTTACAACCAAGCGCTTGCAGGTGTGCCCGGCAAAAAAGTGGTATTTAAAGATCGGTTGGGCAGAGTGATCATGGATGTCCAATCATTACAAAAACAGCGATCAGGCAGCGATTTAGTGCTTTCTCTGAACCATCGGATTCAATATCTCGCGTATCGTGAATTGCTGGATGGGGTAAAAAAATATAGCGCGAGCTCAGGTTCGGTTGTCGTTTTGGATGTTAAAACCGGTGAAGTGTTAGCGATGGTGAACTATCCTTCGTTTAATCCAAACAATCACGTCATTACGGATCGTGAAGCATTGCGTAATCGTGCAGTCACGGATACCTTTGAACCGGGTTCTACGATCAAAGCGTTTAGTGTTGCAGCCTCATTAGATAGCGGGCTCTTTAAACCAGACACGGTAATTGATACCAATCCCGGCTGGTTGAATGTCGGCCATCACCTGGTTAGAGATGAACATCGCAAAGGCCCAATGACGGTCGAACAAATTCTCGAAGTATCCAGTAACGTGGGTATCACCAAAATGATTTTAAGTATTCCGCCCAATCTTTTATGGGATTTTTTAAATCGAGTGGGATTTGGTGCAGAAACGGGTATTGGATTTCCGGGTGAGCGTTCTGGCACATTGGTCAAACGAGATAACTGGCCGCCTTTTACGTTAGCGACGCTCGCATTTGGTTATGGAATTTCTGTTACGCCGCTGCAACTTGCAGAAGCTTATTCTGTGATTGCCAATGATGGCGTAAAAATTCCTGTTTCACTCGAAAAAATTGATGCGCCGCCTAAAGGCAAGCAAGTTATTAAATCCAAATTGTGCAAAGAAATATTAACGCTTTTGGAAACAGTCACCACGGGAAAAGATGGTACAGCGCGTTCAGCACGGATACCCGGTTACCATGTTGCGGGTAAAACAGGAACGGCGCGATTAGTTGGGCCCCATGGCTACGAACTCCACCATCATATGTCTTCTTTTGTAGGGATTGCACCCGCAACGCATCCTCAAATTGTCGTTGCTGTTGTGCTTCACGATCCATCGGGCAAACTTTATTATGGGGGTGATGTGTCTGCACCTATTTTCAAAAATATTATGCAGGGCACGCTCCGAATTTTAAACATTCCACCGGATGATGTGGAAGCAAAAAACAATGGAATAAACGATCATGACAAAATTATCGCAGCTGATTTACCATCTTTATGATACGCCGCTTTATGCGGACCCTGAAATTTCAGGTTTGTCGCTCGATAGTCGTCAGGTGAAACCGGGCGATTTATTTTTTGCGTGCAAGGGAACGCAATTAGATGGCCGACAATTTATTAATGATGCGATAAAAAACGGCGCGCATGCGGTTTTAGCGGATGTGGATACTCAAAGCACGCATGTTCAAACCGAACATCAAGTTCCGATTTTACCCGTCGATCATTTGGCAGAACGCATCGGCGATATCGCAGAAAAATTTTATGGCAATCCTGCAAAAAAATTAAAAATTATTGGCGTGACGGGCACGAATGGCAAAACTTCTTGTACGTATTTTTTGGGACAAGCGCTCGCGCAATGCAATATTCCCTGTGGAATTATTGGAACATTAGGCAATGGAATTTATGGCGAAATTAAACCCGGCAATTTGACGACACCGGATCCCATTGTGTTACATGGTTTATTCAATGAATTTGTGAAGAAAAAAATAAAAATGGTCGCAATGGAAGTCTCATCTCATAGTTTGGATCAAGGCAGAACCAATGGTATTGAATTTGATATCGGTATATTTACCAATTTAACGCGCGACCATTTGGATTATCATGGCACAATGGAAGCGTACGCAGCGGCTAAACGAAAATTATTTGATCCAGCGGTAAGCAAAAATGCTGTAATAAATATCGATGATGAATACGGCAGAGAATTAGTCAAAACGCTGAATCGCAAAAATATTTTTACATACAGTATTTCGCAACACTGTGATGTCTATGCGGAACAAATTCAAGTGAGTTTAGCCGGCATTCATGCGCATGTTGTCACACCCTGGGGGCGCGGGGATTTGCATGTGCCGCTGATCGGCAAATTTAATTTAAGCAATGTGCTAGCCGTATTAACGACATTGTGTCTTTCGGATATTTCATTTACCCATGCACTGACTGCGTTGACGCATCTCATGCCTGTGCCAGGACGATTGCAAACGTTTGGCGGTAATACTAAACCGTTGGTCGCGGTGGATTATGCTCACTCACCGGATTCTCTGGAAAAAGTGTTAATTGCCTTGCGTCAGCATTGCAAAGGTAAATTATTTTGCGTTTTTGGTTGCGGCGGCGATCGCGATCGAGGTAAACGTCCGCTGATGGCAAAAATTGCTGAACAATATGCCGATCGGATTTGGGTTACCAATGATAATCCCCGAACAGAAGATCCCGATAAAATTGTTGCCGATATTATGGTCGGTTTTAAGGATCCGAAAAAAGTCACGGTCCAGACCGATCGTTCACGCGCGATTCAAGATAGCATTCATCATGCCAAAGGAGGCGATTGTGTATTAATCGCTGGAAAAGGCGCAGAAACCTATCAAATTATTGGCGATAAAAAAATTCCCTTTAGCGATGTGGAAGAAGTGAAGAAATGTGGACTTGCGGTTTTCGCGAGGTATACTACGTAAAATATGTTTCGTCATTGCGAGGCGTGCTCTTTACGCCGAAGCAATCTCTAAAAGATTGCTTCGGCCTAAAAAACAGGCCTCGCAATGACGAGATTGGGTGCAATGCAAGGAAAGATCTATGCTCGTTTGGCTCTGTGAATGGTTAGCTAAATATTTACATGTATTCCATGTTTTTTCTTATATCACTTTGCGTATTATTTTAAGTACGCTGACCGCGTTATTAATCGCTCTCATTATTGGGCCCACCATGATTCGCCGCTTAAGTCTGCATAAAGTCGGACAAGTGGTCAGAAACGATGGCCCGCAATCACATCTTTCCAAGGCTGGCACGCCCACGATGGGTGGCGCATTGGTTTTAATTGCGATTGCGCTGAGTACTTTATTATGGGGTGATTTAACTAATCGTTATATCTGGCTCGCACTCATTGTGACATTGTCTTTTGGTGCCATTGGCTGGTGGGATGATTATTTAAAATTATTTTTAAAAAATCCTCGTGGATTATCGGCAAGACGAAAATATTTATTTCAATCGATTGTGGCGTTAGGGGCGGCGTTTTATCTTTATTTTACCGCGAGTGTTCCAGCTGAAACCGCGCTCGTGATTCCCTTTTTTAAAAATCTGACGATGCAACTGGGTCCGTTTTTTATTCTGCTCACGTATTTTGTAGTGGTGGGAACCAGTAATGCCGTGAATCTAACAGATGGTTTAGATGGTCTCGCTATTTTGCCGGCGGTGATGGTTGCGGGCGCTTTGGGTATTTTTGCTTACACGACGGGGAATTCGCATTTTTCAGTTTATCTCGAAATTCCTTATGTCCCTGGCGCAGGTGAAATTGCGATTTTTTGTGGCGCTCTAGTTGGCGCAGGGTTAGGGTTCCTCTGGTTTAATACTTATCCGGCGCAAGTTTTTATGGGTGATATTGGCGCTTTGGCGTTAGGTGCCGCATTAGGCATCGTAGCGGTCATCGTCCGTCAGGAATTAGTTTTATTTTTAATGGGCGGCGTATTCGTTCTGGAAACGGTGTCCGTGATTTTACAAGTCGGATCTTTTAAACTAACCGGACGGCGAATTTTTAAAATGGCACCTATTCATCATCATTTTGAATTAAAAGGCTGGCCAGAGCCGCGAGTGATTGTTCGATTCTGGATTATTACTTTTGTATTGGTTTTGTGTGGTTTAGCAACGCTTAAACTGCGCTAAGGAACAAAAAGTGGCGAGAGACTTAAATATTATTATTGGCTTGGGTGCAACGGGAATTTCTTGTGCACGGTATTTACGTCAGAAAGGGTTGCCTTTTGCTGCGATGGATACACGGCAAAATCCAGGCAATCTTGCCGAATTTAAAAATTTATTTCCTGATGTGCAAGTGGTGACCGGCCAGCTCGATCAGCAATTATTGGATAGGGCAACCCAATTGATCGTGAGTCCTGGCGTTTCAATTCAGGAACCCGCCATCGCCGCGCAAATGGCAAAAGGTGTCACTGTTGTGGGGGATATCGAATTATTTGCCCAAGCAGTGAACGCACCGGTCATCGCTATTACTGGTACTAATGCAAAAAGTACGGTGACTACCTTGGTGGGTAAAATGGCTGCTGCCGCCGGAAAACGTGTTCAAGTGGGCGGCAATTTAGGTACGCCTGCGCTGGATTTATTGAGAACGCCTGCGCCGGATTTGTATGTGCTGGAATTATCCAGTTTTCAGTTAGAAACCACTTATAGTCTCGCGCCTAAAGTCGCAACGGTTTTAAATGTAACGCCGGATCACATGGATCGTTACGGCAGTCTTGAAGAATATTGTTTAGCCAAACAACATATTTATTCCCATTGTGACGTGGCGGTGAGCAATCACGAGGATCCTTTAACCGAATGCCGTGATGAATCCGTGAAAAAAAGACTTTATTTTACTTTGCAGGAACCGAAAGAGAATGAATTTGGTTTATTGCAAAAAGGCAATGGCACTTATCTTGCTTTCCAAAAACAGATATTAATGCCAGTCAGTGATCTGCCTATTTTGGGGCGGCATTATCAAGCGAATGCGCTGGCTTCCTTGGCGATTGGTTATGGCTTTGGTTTGCCTTTTGAACCCATGTTACAAACGTTGATAGAATTTAAAGGCTTGCCGCACCGTTGTCAGTTGGTCCGCGAACGCAATGGTGTGATGTGGTATAACGATTCGAAAGGCACTAATGTGGGTGCAACCCTTGCAGCGCTCGAAGGGTTAGGGCCAGAAATTCAGGGCAAATTAATTCTGATCGCCGGCGGCGTTGGCAAAAATGCGGATTTTTCGCCGTTAGTCCCCTCAGTTGAAAAATATGTCAAAACCGTGGTATTGATTGGTGAAGCGGCACCGATTTTAGCTGATGTATTAGGCGATCGAGTGGATATTCGTTTCGCCAAAAGTATGCAGGAAGCGATTTTTACTGCCAATGAAATCGCAACAGCGGGTGATAGTGTATTATTATCGCCTGCGTGTGCCAGTCTCGATATGTTTAATAATTTTGAACATCGTGGAGAAGTATTTGCGGAGTTGGTACAAGATTTATAAACGAATGACACAGACGTCATTGCGAAGCGTGTTTTTTACGCTAAAGCAATCTTTTGGAGATTGCTTCGCCCTAAAAAGCAGGGCTCGCAATGACGGTGCTTAATTGGCATTAAAGATTTATAAGGCCTTATGTTTAAATCCTCTTCTTCCAGGCGTCCCATGGTTCCTCCCGCCCCGTATGATCGCTGGCTCATTATTCTTGTTTTAAGTTTAATTGGATTTGGGTTGCTGATGGTGGCTTCTGCTTCGATCGAAGTCTCAGATCGTCAATTACACGAACCGTTTTATTATTTTTATCGCCAATTAATTTTTATCGGCATGGGCGTTAGTCTCGGTTTTATTATCATTCAATTTGAAGTGGCCATTTGGGAAAAAATTGGTTGGGCGTTATTACTAGCGATTATGGTAATGCTGGCATTAGTGTTGCTGCCGGGGATAGGGCATTCCGTGAATGGCAGTTCGCGCTGGATAGGCATTAGTTTTTTTCGGATCCAGGTTTCTGAATTGGCGAAATTTGTTGTTGTAATCTATCTCGCCGGTTATTTAGTCCGGCGGCACAATGAAATTACCACTGAACTCAAAGGATTTCTGAAACCGTTAGGCGTGTTAGCGGTGATTTCGGTGCTATTAATAAAAGAACCTGACTTTGGTGCAACCGTAGTGATTATGGCCACAGCCCTTGGCATGATGTTTTTAGGTGGCATGAAAATTCGACATTTTGCCTTATTATTTCTGGTGGTGTTAATTGCGATGTCGGTGATTGCCATCTCAGAACCTTATCGCATGCAGCGATTAACGACTTTTTTAAATCCTTGGGCTCATCCTTTTGATAGTGGTTATCAGTTAACTCAATCGTTGATTGCATTTGGTCGAGGTGGTGTTTTTGGTGTTGGCTTAGGAAAAAGCATACAAAAACTTTTCTATCTGCCTGAAGCGCATACCGATTTTTTATTTGCCGTGATTGCAGAAGAGCTGGGGTTAATTGGAATGTTGGTCGTGATGGTCCTTTTTATTTTGTTGGTTCTCCGAATTTTTTATATCGGTAAACAAGCGCAAAAACTGGGTAAGCATTTTTCAGGATTTGTTGCTTATGGATTAGGGCTGTGGATTGCAATTCAGTTTATCGTCAGCGTTGGGGTGAATTCAGGACTGTTGCCGACCAAAGGATTAACCTTGCCTTTGGTGAGTTATGGTGGCAGCAGTATGATTATTTGTTGTATTGTAATCGCATTATTATTGCGAATTGATTATGAGAATCGCATGATGTTGATGGGTTTGCGCGATGGCTAAATTACGCAGTGTATTGATCATGGCAGGTGGAACGGGCGGGCATGTTTTCCCGGGTCTTGCTGTTGCTAAAAAATTGCGGGAACAAGGTGTTGAAGTCAACTGGCTGGGAACACAAAAAGGGTTAGAAGCAAAATTGGTCCCGAATGCAGGAATTCCGCTGCATTTTATTTCCATCAGTGGGTTGCGCGGAAAAAAATTAAAAAATTTATTGCTTGCGCCATTTACACTAACACTCGCGATTTTTCAGGCGATAAAAATCATTCATCGCTTAAAACCCGACGTTGTTTTGGGGATGGGTGGATTTGTGAGTGGGCCGGGTGGCATTGCCAGTTTTATTTTAAGAGTTCCTTTAGTGATTCACGAACAAAATGCTAAACCTGGTATGACCAACAAATGGTTAGCTTTGCTTGCTCGTAAAATTCTGGAAGGTTTTCCTGATACTTTTTCAAAGCGCACCAATGTGATTACCACGGGCAATCCAGTACGAGCGGAAATTTTTCAGCTGCCGCGTTCAAAAGATCAATTTGATGCTGCGCGTCCTTTGCACTTATTAGTCATTGGCGGAAGTTTAGGAGCGGCAGCCATTAATGAACTGGTGCCGAAAGCGCTGGCGAAATTATCACCACAAGAGCGTCCTGACGTTTTGCATCAAACAGGCGAAAAACATTTTGCCGAAACTGAACAATTTTATGCCAAAGAAAACGTGAAGGGCGAGATCAAGCCATTTATTACTGCGATGGATAAAGCCTATCAATGGGCTGACTTGGTTTTATGCCGGGCAGGTGCTTTGACTGTCGCAGAACTTTGTGCGGCTGGGCTTGGTGCTATTCTGGTTCCTTTTCCACATGCCGTTGACGATCATCAAACCGCCAATGCTGGCTTTATGGTAAAAAATCAGGCGGCGCTTTTGATTCAGCAAGGGGACTTGACCGCTGATCGATTGGCCGAGGTGTTACGAGATTTTAATTCTAAACGCGAAAAGTGTTTTTTCATGGCGCAATCTGCCTATAATTCGCGTAAAATGGACGCCACGGAACATGTATTAAAAGTGTGTGAGGAGATTTGCCATTGAGTTGGACATTTGAAATGGGTCGTATCAAGCATATCCACTTTGTAGGGGTTGGTGGCGTGGGTATGGCGGGAATCGCAGAAGTTCTATTAAGCCAAGGCTATCGCGTATCCGGATCGGATTTGGCCGATAATGCCTTGACAAAACGTCTGCGTTCATTTGGCGCTGAAATTTATAAAAATCACAGTGCCGAGAATATTAAAGACGTGGATGTGATCGTTCGGTCCTCTGCAGTCGATATGAATAACGTCGAATTAGTCAAAGCACGTGAATTAAGAATCCCCATTGTTCCGCGCGCAGAAATGTTAGGCGAGATCATGCGCTTTCGTTATGGGATTGCGATTGCAGGCACGCATGGCAAAACGACGACAACCAGTTTAGTCGCGAGTATTTTAACCGAAGAAGGTGTCGACCCCACGTTTGTGATTGGTGGTCGACTGAATAGTGCGGGCAGTAATGCACGATTAGGCACAGGACGTTATCTGGTTGCTGAAGCCGATGAAAGTGATGCTTCGTTTTTATATTTAAAACCCATGATTTCGGTGGTAACAAACATTGATGCCGATCACATGGGAACGTATCACAATGACTTTAACGAATTGTGTCATGCGTTTGTGGAATTTTTACATCAATTGCCCTTTTATGGTTTGGCAGTGATGTGTGTGGATGATCCGGTGGTTAGACAAATCTTGCCGCAAATTTCGCGACCGATTGTGACTTATGGATTCACTGACGATGCGGATTTTATTGCAAAAGATATCGTCTATCAGGGACTCCAAACTCTTTTTACGGTTAAACGACCGAATAATAAAGATTTGAAAATAACACTTAATTTGCCCGGTACGCATAATGTTTTAAATTCATTGGCTGCCATTGCTATTGCGACCGAATTAAAAATTTCTGATGCTGCCATCCAGCGCGCACTGGAAAAATTTGCAGGCATTGGCCGACGTTTTCAAATTTATGGCAATTTTGAATTACAAAAAGGCGGTAACGTGACGTTGATTGATGACTATGGTCATCATCCACGTGAAATTGCGGTGACTTTGCAAGCAGCGCGTCAAAGTTGGCCTGAGCGCAGGCTCGTCATGGTTTATCAACCGCATCGTTATACACGTACCCATGATCTTTTTGATGATTTTCGAGATGTCTTATCGCGTCCGGATGCGTTGTTATTACTGGATGTGTATTCAGCGGGTGAAGATTTTATTGAAGGGGCGGATGGTGCAACACTTGCCAAAGCGATTGCTGATCTCAATAAAATTAAACCGGTTTTTGTCGATCAACATGTGCAATTAGCGAAAATTTTACAAGAAGAATTGCGCGATGGTGATGTTTTATTAATGCAAGGCGCAGGGAATATAGGTGCATTGGCCTCTCATTTGGCGGCTACTGCATTGCGTGAATCAGTACCGCAAACCATTAGTGAGGCTCATTAATGTTATTGGCGTCTCCTCAATTAGGAAAATTGCGCGGTCGGCTCATGGAGCGGCAACCGTTAGCGGATTACACTTCCTGGCGTGTCGGGGGACCAGCTGATTTGGTTTTTATTCCAGCGGATGTCGACGATGTCGCGGAATTTTTAAAACATTTGCCTCTGGATGTGCCCGTTACTTGGTTAGGATTAGGCAGTAACGTGTTAATCCGTGACGGTGGGCTTGATGGTGCGGTCATTATCACGCAAGGTGCACTTCATAATATTACACCGCTCCAATCCAATATGGTCCGCGCAGAAGCAGGTGTTTCCTGCGCGCAAATTGCACGATACACCGCGCGTTTGGGTTTGGCGGGGCTTGAATTCATGGCAGGCATTCCTGGAACAGTAGGCGGTGCACTCACCATGAATGCAGGCTGTTATGGCGGAGAAACCTGGCAACGCGTTCACGCAGTCGAAACCATTAATCGGGCAGGCGACATTCAAGTCAGGCCCGCGGCCGATTTTGAAGTCAGTTACCGGCATGTCAAACTGCCAGAAGCGGAATCCTTTATTGCGGGTCATTTTACTTTAGAAGCTGGTGACAAAAATAAATTATTGGCCAATATCAAAAATCTCTTAGAAAAAAGAAATGCCGCCCAGCCAACAGGCTTACCCAATTGCGGTTCTGTTTTTAGAAATCCTCAAGGAAATTATGCGGCGCGCCTGATTGAACAGTGCGGTTTAAAAAAAATGGCCATCGGCGGCGCTTATGTGTCAGAAAAGCACGCAAACTTTATCATCAATGATGGAACCGCAAAAGCGGCGGATATCGAAGCCTTGATTTTGCATGTTCAAGAAACTGTCCAGAAACAACAAGACGTGCGTTTAATCATGGAAGTCTGTATCATGGGGAAAGCTAAGTGACCTGACGAGGGACTAGGATGATCATAAGCAGAGCAAGGAAACGTGACGCTGAAAATTTTCGTTCTTACTTAACGCTTTCTGCCAAAATTTTTCTTTTCATTATTTTTATTGTTAGCGCTTGTCTTGTTTCATCCAAGATTAAAACCTATTTTCCCATTCAGGAAGTCAAAGTATTTGGCATTCAACATGCCGACCAAAAATCCTTGCAACAATCGCTGATGCCGCTCGTGAATCGCGGTTTTTTTGGGGTGGATGTCGATTCCATTAAAGACCAGTTATTACAATCACCCTGGATTGCGAATGCGGTGGTGCAGCGCGTTTGGCCAAATCAGGTCGTGATTACAGTGATCGAAAAAATTCCGATGGCCCGCTGGAATAATTCGAGTCTCATGAGTTCGAATGGGGACCTTTTTAGTCCAGATCCTGCGAGTTATCCGGATGGCTTGCCGCAATTGCTCGGACCCGAAGATCAACACATGCAAATTATGGCGTATTACAAAAAATTAAATAGCCTGTTGGCCCCGCTGCATTTTAAAATTGCAACCTTGGAATTGACGCATGAAAATTCTTGGGCGTTAACTTGTGATAACGGTATAAAAGTCAGCGCCGGATACAAAGATGTCTTGACTCGCGTCAGTCATTTTGTGAAAGTGTACCCCAAAATAATTGGTAACCGATATGCGGATGTCGAGTATATCGATTTGCGTTATCCGAATGGGTTAGCGGTACGATGGAAAACAGTTTCGTAACAAAAGGGCGATTGAATATGGCAAAGAAGCCAAATAAAGATTTGATGGTAGGAATTGATATTGGCACATCGAAAGTTGTGACCATAGTAGGCGAAGTCAACGGTGATAAATTAAATATTGTGGGAGTGGGTTCCCATCCTTCGCAAGGTTTAAAGCGGGGCGTCGTGGTGAATATTGAATCCACGGTCCAGTCGATTCAACGCTCTGTCGAAGAAGCAGAAAAAATGGCCGGATGCCAGATTTATTCTGCTTACACAGGTATTGCAGGCAGTCATATCCGAAGCATTAACTCCCACGGAATTGTCGCCATCCGTGATCGCGAAGTGACTCAAATGGATGTGGATCGCGTGATTGATGCGGCGAAAGCGGTGGCGATTCCTGCCGATCAAAAAATTCTCCATGTGCTTCCCCAGGAATATATCATTGATAGCCAAGATTCCATACGAGAACCGATTGGAATGGCGGGCGTCAGACTAGAAGCGAAAGTCCATATCGTGACAGGCGCAGTCAGTGCAGCTCAAAATATTGTGAAATGCTTAAAGCGCTGCGGCTTGAATGCGAGCGATGTGGTGCTCGAACAATTTGCATCCAGTCACTCGATTTTGACCGAAGATGAAAAAGAATTAGGCGTCTGCATGATTGATATCGGCGGCGGCACGACCGATATTGCGATTTTTACCGATGGTGCGATTCGACATACCGCGGTGATTCCAATTGCAGGCGATCAAGTGACCAATGATATTGCCATTGCATTACGCACACCGTCACGAAATGCGGAAGACATTAAATTAAAATACGCTTGTGCATTACAGGATTTAACGGATAGCAATCAAATGATTGATATTCCAACGGTCGGCGATCGTCAGGGCCGTCATATTTCAAGACGCGCATTGGCTGAAATTGTTGAAGCGCGTTACGAAGAACTTTTTAATCTGGTGGCTGCTGAAATTCGCCGCAGCGGATTAGAAGATTTAATTTCAGCCGGCATTGTGTTGACCGGGGGTGCCTCGAAAGTGGAAGGCGCGGTGGAACTCGCTGAACGCGTTTTCAAAATTCCAGTGCGTTTAGGCGTCCCGCAACATATCACCGGCATGACCGAAGTCATCAATAATCCCGTTTATGCAACCGGTGTCGGATTGTTGCTTTATGGTATGCAACAACGTGATGTCCAAGTAGATCCCTTAACGCAATCCAATTTAAAAGGCTTGTGGGGCAGAATGCGCGGTTGGTTTCAAGGTAATTTTTAAGGTTTGAATTTTTTAAAGGAGTCGTCACATGTTTGAACTGGCAGATACAAATACCCAAAATGCAGTGATCAAAGTGGTGGGTGTCGGCGGCGGTGGTGGTAATGCGGTTGAACACATGATGGCGCACAAGATTGAAGGCGTCGAATTTATTTGTGCGAATACGGATGCGCAAGCATTAAAAAATTCTTCTGCTCACACCATTATTCAATTAGGCGAAAGTATTACACGCGGTTTAGGTGCGGGTGCCAATCCTGAAATTGGTCGTCGTTCCGCCGAAGAAGATCGCGATCGCATTAAAGCGGCGATCAGTGGAGCAGATATGGTTTTCATCACAGCAGGAATGGGTGGTGGTACCGGAACGGGAGCGGCTCCGATTGTTGCGCAAGTGGCTAAAGAATTAGGTATTTTGACGGTTGCTGTTACCACTAAACCTTTTTCTTTCGAAGGCAAAGTGCGTATGCAAGTGGCCGATTCGGGGATTGCTAACTTAAGTCAGCATGTGGATTCATTGATTACTATCCCGAATAACAAATTATTGTCGGTGCTTGGCAAAAACGTTTCACTGGTCAATGCATTTAAAGCGGCCAATGATGTATTGCGCGGAGCAGTGCAGGGCATTGCTGAATTGATCACGCGTCCTGGTTTAATAAACGTGGATTTTGCCGACGTTCGGACTGTTATGTCCGAAATGGGCATGGCCATGATGGGTACCGGTGTTGCTTCCGGTGAAAATCGTGCACGTTTTGCTGCTGAAGCGGCGATTTCAAGTCCATTATTGGAAGATGTTGATCTGAATGGCGCTAAAGGCGTATTGGTGAACATTACTGCTGGATTAGATATGTCCATTGGTGAGTTCGAAGAAGTGGGCGATGCGATTAAGAGCATTACTTCGGATAGCGCAACGGTTGTAGTGGGGACCGTTATTGATCCAGATCTCCGCGATGAAATTCGCGTGACGGTCATTGTAACGGGTCTTGGCCGAAAACAAACTCCTATGGGCAGCTCGCACAACAAATTATTGGATTCCACCCGTCCTGATGGTTCGGTTGATTATCAACATCTGGAAAAACCTGCTGTCATGCGACGTCACGCAAGCCAAGCGGCTGCGCATGCGCCTTCGTTTGTCGCACCAAAACCGGCTGTGATGGATGCATCGCAGGAATTAGATTATCTAGATATTCCGGCCTTTTTACGTCGAAAAGAAGAGGTCGATGCTTAATTGTGATTAATTTTTTTCCACACCTCCTGGTTTTCCCCTTAAATTAAGGGGAAATACCAGGTGGGCACAGTAAATTATTAATTTCAAAAAACATTCTACCTATGTTAACATTGCGAGCATTATAGTAACGAGAGTGAAACTGCGGAATGATTAGACAACGAACCTTAAAGAACGTCATTAAGGCGACAGGAATTACCTTACATGGCGGTGAACGTGCTGAACTGACCCTTCGCCCAGCTCCACCCAATACCGGTATTATTTTCCAACGCACCGACTTAGATCCCGTAGTTGAAATCCCAGCATTAGCCGAAAACGTCGGAGATACCGCGCTTTGCACTTGCTTGGTGAAAAATGGCGTGCGTGTTTCAACTGTTGAACACTTGCTCTCTGCATTTGCCGGATTAGGCATTGATAATGCTTATGTGGATGTGACTGCGTCTGAAATTCCAATTATGGATGGCAGCGCAGGCCCATTTGTTTTCTTGGTCCAGTCTGCTGGCATTAAGGAACAAAACGTCCCTAAACGTTTTATTCGCATTAAACGCAAGATGATGGTGAAAGACGGTGATAAATGGGCTTCCTTCGAACCATTCGAAGGTTTCAAAGTGACATTTACCATTGAATTTGATCACCCCGTTTTCAAAATGCATAGCAAGTCCGCGACGCTGGATTTTTCTAGCACTTCGTATGTCAAAGAAGTCAGCCGTGCTCGTACGTTTGGATTTAAAGCCGATTTCGAAAAATTACGTGCCATGAATTTAGCGCGCGGCGCGAGTTTGGATAATGCGGTTGCGGTTGATGAATTCCGCGTGTTAAACGAAGAAGGCCTACGTTACGAAGATGAATTTGTAAAACACAAAATTCTGGATGCTGTTGGCGATTTATATTTATTAGGCTCCAGCTTGATTGGTGCTTTCAATGGTCATAAATCAGGCCACGCGTTGAATAACAAATTACTTTGCAAGTTACTCGCTACTCAAAATGCTTGGGAATATGTCACCTTCGATGACCGCGCAACGGCACCGATTTCCTATGCTAAACCGATCTTGGCGTTTGAAGGTTAACCTTGTTTGTCATGCCAGCTTTCGCTGGCATGACAAAAGTTCTTTACAAAGTCACTCTCTGCCCACACAACGCTTTCCTCGTCAAATCCGTTTGCAAATCCGTCACTGCCGCTTTCGCGGTCTTGAAAAAAGCTAATTGTTGATAAATCGAAACCGGTTGAGTGAGAATACTGGGGTCTTCTGGATGCGTTTGCAAAGTTGGATCTAAATAGGGTTTTTCTGGAGCTGTTTTAAATCCTCCGAATTTTTCAGCGGTTCGGGTGAGTAGCGCCTGTTCTTGCTGCGTAAATTGAGTTGACTCATCCGAAGAGGTATCCATTTTCATTTCTTCTACTTGATGATCTCTGGCTGTTCTTAATGCCTCAACAAACTGTTGATATGGTTGCGAGCCATCGATTTTGGCCACTTCAGCTTCAAGTTGCTCAAAATATTCTTCTGAATATCCCGCAAAAAAAATCGATCCAACCACAAAAAGGGATACCGATCCTGCTGGTGCCGCGGTAATCAAAAGATATTGCGCGCTACGCTCAAGGACTAAAGTAAGAGGCCGCAATAATTCAGCAGAAGCCGGAACAAGCCATGCTAGATGTGAATAAGCTTGATTTTCTTGGGGAAGTTTGGCACTTAAAATTTTAATGCACTCATCAATTTGATCAAGCAGATCTCGTATTTCCTGAAACAGATTACTTTCTTTGGCGTCTTCAATTTGAGCTAAGGGCTGAGAAGTGGTTCTTGCGGCTTCTTGGTTAAGTTGTTTTAATCCCTCACGCGTTAATGGTTTTCGTAACATAGGCAATCATCCTGATTAAGTTATTTTTTAGAAGTATACCCAGCGATTTTCTGCAAACGGGTACGTATTTTTTCATCTTTGACGCTTTGTGCGGAATCCAGAATACTTTTTGCGGTTTTTTGTGTCAAATAGGTCTTGGTACGGCTGCGGGAGTTTGAGGCGAGGGTGTGCTTGGGTCGGGTTTTGCAGATAATGCCGGAGAGTTTCACCCACTGAGGGTGTTGTTTCAGCTTAGCCATTAAATCCGGAATTTGAAATCTAAGCTGGGTTGCATAACTGCCATTTTCAACAATCACAATAAAACAATTTTTTTCATAATTCACGATTTCACAGTGTTTGGCGATTTCGGGTTCGAGATACTCAGCAAATAAGCGGTTCCATTCTTTTAACTGATTGACCCGGCCGAGAAGGGTCTGGAGCGCTTTATTATCCTGTTTTAAAATATGGTTTGGCATGAAAAAATCATACCATCGTGGGGTACCGAAATCGATGGTTCGTTTTTTGCGGATCCCATTTGACTTTTCGCTGAAAGTAAGCGATGCTTTCACCTATTTTTCCAATATAAAAGATGCACTTATCCTTATGTTAAATAGCCTAATTACTCGAATCTTTGGTAGCCGTAATCAACGTGTTATACGCAATTTCTGGAAAGTCGTTGAAAAAATCAATGCGCTTGAACCGGAAATCCAGAACCTGACCGACGACCAATTAAAAGCCAAAACCGAAGAATTTAAAACCCGCGTCCAGCAGGGCGAAACTCTGGACAATTTATTGCCAGAAGCCTTTGCTGTGGTTCGCGAAGTCGGTAAACGCACCCTCAATATGCGCCATTTTGATGTGCAGTTAATTGGCGGCATGATTTTGCATGGCGGCAATATCGCTGAAATGCGCACCGGTGAGGGTAAAACCTTGGTGGCAACGCTTGCGGCTTATCTGAACGCCTTATCAGGCAAGGGCGTCCATATCGTCACGGTCAATGATTACCTCGCTAAACGTGACGCGGCTTGGATGGGGCCTATTTATGCGTTTTTAGGTATGTCGGTCGGCGTCATCCTGCCCAATATGCATCCTCAGGAAAAACAAAAAGCTTACGCGGCGGATATTACCTACGGTACCAATAACGAATTTGGTTTCGATTATCTACGCGATAACATGGCGTTTAGTATAGGGGAAAAAGTCCAACGTCCTTTAAATTATGCCATCGTCGATGAAGTCGATTCGATCCTGATCGACGAAGCGCGCACCCCTTTGATTATTTCGGGTGCGGCGGAAGACAGCACCGAAATGTATATTGCAATTAACAAACTTATTCCGCAATTGAAAAAACAAGAATCGAAAGAAGGCCCTGGCGATTATTCAATCGATGAAAAAACCAAACAAGCCTTTTTATCCGAAGAAGGCCATCAACATGTCGAAGACATGTTTACTAAAGCCGGTCTCTTAAAAGAAAACGAAAGCTTATACGATGCAAACAACATCATGCTCATGCATCACATGAATGCCGCCTTGCGCGCGCACGCTTTATTTCATCGCGATGTGGATTATATCGTACAAAATGGTGAAGTCGTGATTGTCGATGAGCATACTGGCCGCACCATGCAAGGCAGACGTTGGTCGGATGGATTGCATCAAGCGATTGAAGCGAAAGAAAACGTTAAAATCCGACAAGAAAATCAAACACTCGCATCGATTACATTCCAGAATTATTTCCGCATCTACAATAAATTATCCGGCATGACGGGAACCGCGGATACAGAAGCATATGAATTCCAGCAAATTTACGGTTTAGAAGTGATTGTGCTGCCAACGAATAAACCCATGGTCCGTAATGATCAACCCGATTTAGTTTATATGTCCACCGATGAAAAATTTACAGCGATCATCGAAGACATTAAAAAATCTCGCGCAGCAGGTCAGCCGATTTTAGTGGGCACCGCATCCATCGAAACCTCCGAGTATTTATCCGGTCTTTTAAAACGTGAAAATATTCCGCACCAGGTCTTAAATGCAAAATTCCACGAACAAGAAGCGCAAATTATTGCAGAAGCAGGGCGTCCAGGTACGGTGACCATTGCAACCAATATGGCAGGCCGTGGTACTGACATTGTGTTAGGCGGTAACCTTGAAGCCGATTTAAAAAATCTCGAAAATGCCAGCCCCGAAGAAATTGCAAAACACAAAGCAGACTGGCAAAAACGCCACGATCAAGTGATTCAAGCGGGTGGTCTTTATGTATTGGGCACCGAACGCCACGAATCGCGTCGAATCGACAATCAATTACGCGGTCGTTCCGGTCGTCAAGGGGATCCCGGCAAATCGCGTTTTTATCTTTCTTTACAAGATAATTTATTACGCATTTTCGGTGGCGAACGGTTAACGGGATTAATGAAACGTATCGGTATGGAACAGGGTGTTGCGCTCGAATCGCGTTTATTAACCAACAGCATCGAAAACGCACAACGCAAAGTAGAAGCGCACAACTTCGATATCCGTAAACAATTGTTAGAATACGATGATGTCGCTAATGAACAGCGCAAAGTGATTTACAGTCAACGTGACGAATTGTTAGCAGCAGAAGATATCGCTGAGATGATCAATACCATTCGTCATTCTGTTTTGGAAGCCATGATTGATATTTATATTCCACCGCACAGTCTCGAAGAACAATGGGATGTGCCAGGATTGGAACAGCAACTTGCGAACGATTTTAATTTGCGTTTACCCATTCGTGAATGGTTGGATAAAGACGAAAACTTACACGAAGAAACTTTACGCGAACGCATTCATGCAAAATTAAAAGAAAGCTATCAGGAAAAAGAAAACAAAGCCGGTGCGCCCGCGGTTCGTCAATTTGAAAAAGCGATTATGTTGCAAACACTGGATACCTTGTGGCGCGAACATCTCGCCGCAATGGATTATCTGCGGCAGGGAATTCATTTACGAGGGTATGCGCAAAAAAATCCGAAACAGGAATACAAGCGCGAATCCTTTGAATTATTTGTCGCGTTGTTAGACAAAATTAATTATGAAGTGATTTCGACATTGTCCAAATTTGAAGTGCAACAAGAAGAAGACGTTTTACAAATGGAATCCGAACGCCGTCAGGTGTTGAATTCTAATATGCAGTACCAACATGCCGAAACGTCCGGATTATCAGAATCCGACGAAGTTGCGGTCATGGATGAAGAACGTCCGCAAAAATCAGAACCGGTGGTGCGCATCGGCACGAAAGTGGGACGCAACGATCCTTGTCCTTGCGGTTCTGGCAAAAAATACAAACAATGTCACGGTAACTTTTCTTGATTCACGTTGCGGTTGGTATTTTATTTAATACAAAAAATGAAGTACTAATCGCAGAACGACCTGCCCACAAATATTGTCCGGGTTTATGGGAATTTCCGGGCGGTAAAGTTGAAGCAGGTGAAAACGTTTTTGATGCCTTGGTCCGAGAATTTCAGGAGGAAATTGGAATCAAAATTAATTCAGCGGATTCCTGGTTTCAAATCACGCATGCTTATCCGGATCGAACGGTATTACTTGATATTTGGCGAATCAGTGAATATTCAGGCGAACCAAACGGTGCTGAAGGGCAGCAAATTCGATGGGTTTCTTTGGATCAATTGAATCAATATCCATTTCCGGAAGGGAATCGAGCGATTTTGAAAAAGCTTTGCAATTCTTAGGAATTCATCTTACGCGCTTTTTGCGTTGCGGGTGCTTTTCCGCGCCCGCAGGTCTGGGTGATAAATTTCTTATCTCATCCGAAATATTTCCCCCTCTCGTTCATGATCGTGTTCTTCCCCCAGCCGATGTGCCAAGCAAAAATTCCTAAGCTCAATCACAAACTTCGTCACATCCTCATGCGTGTTATACAACGCAGCCGGAGCGACTCGAATGATTTCGCCGCGCGAATCGCAGATAATCCCTTTTTTATGCATCCATTCTTCTACCGATGCGTGGGCGCCGGCTTTTACTTTTAATGAAAGCTGACTTCCGCGTTCATCGGGATTGCTCGGGGTGATGATTTCCACATCATCTGGCAGCATGTTACGAATTAATCTTTCCATGTGATTGGTGAGTCGGATGCTTTTTTCACGTAATTTTTTAAGATCGACATTTTCAAAAATATCGAGCGACGCTTGAAGTGATGCCAATTGCCAAATCGGCGGATTACTTTGCTGCCATTTTTCTGCTGTTGGAATAGCAGCATAATCCGATGCCATATTAAATCGCACACTTTTATTATGGCCCCACCAACCTGCTAATATTGGCATAGTCGGATCTTGATGATGTTTTTCATGAACAAACAAGCCACCAATCGCACCAGGCCCTGCATTAACATATTTGTAATTGCACCAGACAGCAAAATCGATACCATCTTCATGTAAAGTTGGAAATACATTCCCAACGGAATGCGCTAAATCCACACCCATTTTACAGCCTTTTTTGTGCGCGGCTTCAGCAATTGCTTTCAAATCAAAACATTGTCCCGATAAATAATGCACACCTTCAATCAATACTACGGATGTTTTATCACCGTGTTGATTAATCATGTCAATGATTTGTTGTGTGGTGAGCGTGTGTTGGCCTGGCTTCGGTTTAATTTCAACCACGGCGTCTTTTGCATCAAATGCTTTGGAATCAGGCGAAAATTCTTTAATCGTAGTGAGACGTTGTTGAATTTGTGAATCCACTGCATAACGATCCGAACCAAACGCTTCACCCAAACGAATGACTTTATAACGCTCTTTGGTCGGACGATAAAAAGAAACGAGTGCTGCATTCAAGTTGGAGGTGAGTGATCCCATAGCAACGACTTCAGTGGGTTTTGCACCCACTAATCGTGCGAGACCTGGCGAAACCAGTTCGGCGTAGGTGAGCCAAGGTTTTCCTTTATCAAAATGTCCACGCACTCCTTTTTCAGCCCAATCTTTCATTTCAGCAGCAACAGATTCTGCAGCATGATAAGGTGGTAAACCTAATGAATTGCCATTCAGATAAACCAGTGGATTTCCCGCCGCATCTTTTGGAAAAAGAAATTGCAGCCGTCTTGCCTGAAATTCATCTTTCGCATCGAGTTTTTGTGCTTCATCCAGTAAAGCTTTTTCCTCAATCAGTTCTTTTTCCATGACAGACTTTCCGAGAAATACGGTGCCGGCGGCTAATCCGGCTTTAAAAAGATTGCTTCCAGTTAGAAAGGATCGAGGTGCTGTTCCTGATAGTTTCGGTAAATTCGATTGTAACGAGCGGGTCGCGAATCTTACCCCGGTTCTTCCTGCTGTAAATAATGTTCTTCGTAACATTAGGATTCTCCTTAAATTGCCGGCAAAATACTACAAGGAGAACTTCTAGGTCAAATGAATTTCATGGAAAATAGGAATATGACTATCCCGCTAGATTGTTTCCTCTAGCGGGTAATTAGCTATGAACTGTTTTAAGAACTAGTGGAGCTATTTGATCTTCCAAAGGTGGCGCTTTTCGGTCTTTCTGGTGTGGCAGGAGCTCGAGGAGTTACAAGCGCTTGTAAAAAACGCGGGTCAAGAAAACTGTAAACACGACTCTCACCCGTCGGCGAGGTATTATTCAAACTGACGGCGGGCTCTCGATTGGATTTGCCGGCAGCAGGTTGCGTTTTTGAATCTGGGGATCGAAATAGCGGATCATCACCTCGACTTACTACAAATACAGTTTTAGCGCCATTTCCTGTTCCAGTGACCTGCAGAACTGCTTTAGTACTACCTTTGTCTGCTTGTTGTGTTTTTTGTTCACGTGTGGCCGTTATCTTTAAACCAGGAAAAGGTGTGAATGCTTTAGTCATTTTTCCCGAAGCAAAGGTTCCACATTCATTTGAAAGGGCAACATAGTTATCTGCAGCTTCATAATCTTCTTGTTGTCGTAAAGCATTTGCTAATACTTTGAGATGAAATTCTAATTCTTGAAAATGGGATGCCTCATTATCTTTTGCTTCCTGCAAATGATACAAGGCTGCATCGCATGATTTTTTATAGCCTCTTATAGCCTCTTTGTTTGCGAGGAATGCGTTTTGTAAATTTTTGGAATCCTTAAACTCTTTTTTTTCATCGTAATTGCTTTTCGCCTGACGCATCATTTCTTGAGCGTCGCATAATTTCCTAACAATCTGTTTCCAATTTCTTTGCATAAGCCGTCCTCATTTTTAGTTAATGTAAATCGTTTTCCGGCGGTTTCTCATCAGTTGGAATTCTGTGTTTTTCATCGGCCCATTCGCCTAAATCGATTAGTTTGCAGCGTTCAGAACAAAAAGGGCGGGATGGATTATCGTCACGCCAGGTATTTTTTTTATTGCAAGTAGGACAGGTGATATCTTTTTTCGTTATCGGCATGGAAAAACTCACGAGGTGCAATAAGACAGCCAGAACGGTAAATTGTGAGTGTATTGCGTGGGCCGTTCATGAATATTTGGAATAAAAAATCGGACACCGACAAAATGACGGCTGACGCTGATTTCCGGGAATGCCGTGACATCATGCGGTACCGCAACACGAATCAAACGTAGATTAATTTGCGGATCGAGTAATTCTTGATAAAAACCTTTTTCGGCGGTTTTGGGTTGGACTTTGGTGCCTTCGCGAATCAATTGTAAATTCAGTTTGATCGCAAGACGGATATTATTAAATTCTTGCATCCAGGTTTTGATGGACGCTTGACGTTGTTGTGTCGGTAATTGCAGCCAATAATGATAAACCGGAATATCAAAACAGCAACCACCGCCCGGTGTTGCCAAATGCAGGCGGAGATTATTGAATAATTCAATTTCTCGTAAGTTTTGACCGATTTTGCCGTTGCTCTCGATAAAATAGCGGGATAATTCGTCCAGCTGTTTTAAGAGTTGGGATAATTTTTTTTGATCGATCTCGGGCGTATTTTCAAGACGGCTGAGCAGGGCAATGTGGTGTGTGAGTTCTTTGGCGAGTTTTGCTTTTAAATCGGGGCGGTCTAATACATTTAATAAATTGATAATCGAAATGATTAGATTTTGGGTCCCCAAGGTCGAGGTGTCCGTCATCAGATGATCGATATGCTGAAACAGCTGCTCTAAACGCAAGCAAACACGAACTAACTCGTTAAGAGGCTGTTCATAAGTTATTACGTTATCAGTCATGTTTATATCGAATCAAAATAGTAGTGATTATTTAATAATACCATGTCTTTTCAAGAACTGCTTCATTTTATTACCGATTTTTGTGATAGGGCGGAATAAAATCCGTGTAATCGGTCGATTTGGGGGATTAAATCACTGATTGAACCGCTGTTTTCAATGACATCGTCGGCGGCTGATAATCGCTTGGTTCGGCTGACTTGGGTTTTGATAATGGATTTGACTTCCTCTTCGGTGGCATTGTCTCGTTTTTGCGTGCGCTTTATTTGATCAGCCTCAGCCGAATCAACGACCAAAATTCGATCAATCAAGGGGTTGTTTTCTGTTTCCAGTAACAAGGGGATCATAATAATGCAATAAGGCGGGTTAGCATTTTTAATTTGTTTTTTCATCTCAGCACGGATCAGGGGATGTAAGAGTTGTTCTAGCCAATTCCTGCTGTTTTCATCTTCAAAAATGATTTTGCGCAAGGCATTGCGATCTAGTGTGCCGTCGGGTTTCATCACTGCGGAACCGAATTTTTCTGCGACCTGTTTAAGAGCGGCTTGTCCGGGCAATACCACATCGCGTGCCAATTTGTCGCTATCGATGACGGTGACGCCGCGTTCGATAAATAATTTAGCAACCGTTGATTTGCCGCTGCCGATACCGCCTGTTAATCCAATCACGAGCATAATTTTATTCACATAAATTTAGTTAAATAAATAGAGAGAATTTCATTGCCCCACATCATGCTGATCCAACCCGCGAGCGCGAGATAGGGACCGAACGGAATGGGAACACTTTTAAATTGTTTTTTGAGCGTCATTTGGATCACACCGAAAATCAAACCAATAATGGAGGCGAGCAAAATAATGATGGGTAATTGCTGCCAGCCAAGGTAAGCGCCAAGTGCTGCCAGAAATTTAAAATCGCCTTGCCCCATGCCCACTTTGCCCGTCACTAATTTAAATGACTCTTGAACGATAGCAAAAATTATATAGCCCGAAACGGCGCCGAGAATAGCATCGCGGCTCGTTGCAAAAACGGGAAGGATGCTAAATAGCAATCCCATCCATAACAAAAAGAAAGTCAGATGATCCGGCAGGAGATGATGATCTAAATCAATAAACGTGAGACAGATAATCGTCCAGGTTAGAATCAGCCCGGCGAGTGTCTGGGCTGAAAATCCAAATCGCCAAGCGACATAAACAGAAGCGATACAGCAGATAATTTCAACCAACGGGTAGCGCAACGAAATTCTAGCTTTGCAATAAGCGCATTTGCCTTTTAAAACGAGATAGCTCAGAACCGGAATATTGTGCCAGGGCTTTAAGCGTTTTTTACAATGGGTACAATGCGACATAGGAAGATAAAGATTTAATTTTTCTTTTTCTTCTGGCGATAAAGGTTTCAGCCCGAGATACTCACGGCATTCCTGGCCCCATTCATTCATGAGCATTTGCGGCAAGCGATAAATCACGACATTTAAAAAACTGCCGACCAGCAGCGAAAAAGCCGCGATCGTGAATAAAAAAATATCGGTGTTTTCAGAAAAAAACTGGATAATTTCCATTAAATCACCGTCCCTAATTTGAAAATAGGCAAATACATCGCGATTACTAATCCCCCGATTAAAACACCAAGAATGACCATAATCAAGGGTTCCAACAATTGGCTCAATAATGCCACCATTTGTTCAATATCGGATTCATATAAATCGGCAATTTTTTCTAACATTTGGTCTAATGTGCCTGATTCTTCGCCGATCTTGATCATTTGGACCAGCATGATGGGAAAAAGCGTTAAAGATTGCATGGCATGATGCAATTGTTCGCCGGAAATAATCCGGGACCTTAAAATCATAAACTGTTTGGTAAAAAGAGAATTGCCGCAGGCTGTCGCAACAATTTTCAAGGCATCTGTCAAAGGCACGCCTGCTGCAAAGGTGATGGCAAGGCTTCGGGATAATCGCGCGAGGATAATTTTTTTGATCGCATTGCCTATAACGGGTATGTGAATTAAAAGCTGATCGATTTGTTGTTTTAACTGGATAGATTTTTTTAGGGCCATACTAAAAAAAATAACCAAAATAATAGGAAAAATGCCCAGCCACAGATTATGACAACAAAGGTCAGAAAGGGTAATCACCAGTTTTGTAAAATAAGGCAATGAGCCATGCATTTCGCGAAACAATTCCGCAAATCGTGGGACTACACAAGTGAGCATCAGAATTGAAATAATACTCGAAATCATAAAAACCAGTGCCGGATAAAAAATAGCGCGCTTAATTTGTTTTTTTAACGCTAATGATTTTTCTTTGTAATGTGCGATGCGTTGAAAAATAGTGTCAATTTTTCCGGTTTGCTCTCCAACATGAATAAGATGACACGTTAAGTGATCAAAAAAATCGGGAAATTTTTTAAAAGAATGGACCAGGTTTTGTCCTTCTTCAATTTCGTTTTTAACGGAGTGGATTAATTTTTTTAAAGGGATTTTTTCCTGACTGCGTTTTATAATTTCAAAGCTTTGAATAATGGGTATGCCGGCTGTAGTCAAAGTGGCTAATTGCCGGAAAAAAATGGCGATGTCCAATGCTGAAATTTTTTGGAGGAATTTCATGGTTGAATCACCCGATGTAATTCAGTTAAGGTGGTGAGGCCTTCGGAAACTTTTTTTAGGCCGTTTTCATAGAGGGTAGAAAACCCTTCATTTTTTGCTTGCGAAAGCAGGGTGGCGGTATTTGCATTTTGTAAAATTAATTCAGATAAATTATCAGATAAAGTTAATAATTCAAAAATAGCCATTCTGCCTAGATAGCCATTGATAGAGGATTTTCTAATTAATCGTTGAGAAATAATCAATGAAATCGAATGAATAATATTATAAGGTGCGATATTCAGTGATTGCAGACGATTTAATGTTTCAATCGCGCTATTGGTGTGAAGCGTGGAAAATACAAGATGTCCAGTTTGTGCCGCTTGAACGGCAATTTTTGCGGTTTCCGCATCGCGAATTTCGCCGACCATAATAATATCCGGATCTTGACGCAAAAAAGTTCGCAAAACTTGAGAGAACGTTAAATTAATTTTGGGATTAATGTTAACTTGATTAATCCCAGGTAATTCAATTTCTACGGGATCTTCGACCGTTGAAATATTTTTCTCAATTTTATTTAAAAAATTCAGTGCTGAATACAGGGTGACAGTTTTGCCGCTGCCTGTTGGGCCTGTTACCAAAATCAATCCTTGCGGACGCGTAATAGTTTTCAGAAATATTTTTTTCTGATTTTCATGCAATCCAAGTGAATCAATATCGAGAGAAATGTTGGTTGTATCCAATAATCGCAGCACCGCCTTCTCACCATAAAGAGTGGGGCAGGTATTCATGCGCACATCAATTTTTTCCAATTGAAAACGTCCGTCTTGTGGAAGTCGACGCTCGGCGATATCCATTTTGGCCATGACTTTGAGTCGCGTAATTAAACCGGATGCTTGATGGGCTGGAATCTCCGCGATTTTTTGCAGCAGACCATCTTGTCGATAACGGATCCGGCAATTTTTTTCATAAGGCTCAATATGAATATCGGATGAAGAAAGGGTGAGTGCGTGCTGAATCAATTGATCTGCTAATTGAATAGGCTCCGCATCGAGACGTAAGTTACGCACTACATAATCCTTGGGTGAGGCAAGTGCCATCAACTGTCCAGGCGCTGCCATCCTGGTTGGGTGTCAGGATATACGTCGCATTGTTTACAATATCAGTGCCCGTCGCAGTAATAATGCCTTTGTCGACTTTAAGGCTCGCAAGATTTTTAGTTGCAGAAGGCGCTGCAGGAACCCCATCCGTGCCATTCGTAATTTCAGCTATCGGATCACCTTGTTGTAATGCGAGCGAAACCGCTGTTTTAAATGGAGCAGTCGCTGCAACAACCTCTGTAAAACGTGCACGTTTGGTATAATTTTGATAGGATGGGATCGCAATGGTGGCCAAAATTCCAATAATTGCTACCACAATCATTAATTCAATCAGCGTAAAACCATTCTGAATAGAAAGCTTCATTTTTTTCTCCGGGGATGAGTTAGTTTTTTTTGAAAAAGTGTTTTTGAAAAAAGGGATGTGTTACGTGAAAGTTTGCAGTGAGATTTATAACGCGATTTTTTGGAAGATGCAATATTTTTTTTAAAAAAATTTTTTGCAAGGAGTTTTTATGCAGAGAAAGAATTTAGATAAAATTAGACAAGTGTTAAATGCGAATTATTCAAGTTTCAAAAATAAAGATGTCGAGCTCAGTGATTTGCAATGGAAAAATAATGAGAGTTGTTTTTATTGCACGATCACTCATGCGAAATATGATGATAATGATGAAATTCAAAGTCTAATTGCAGAGAAATTAAAGTTGTCTCGTGATAAAGTCAGTGTCCAACAACGATTTGATGATCGCTCACCTACAGAGGTTGAAACTTTGTTAAGTTTCACGATTTCTATTTCTAACGATGACTTGGATTTGCAAAAACTAACCCCCATAAAATCCTCCTGGTACAGTTGTTTCTGCTGTGGGGATAAAAAATCCGACAAACCCACCTTTGAACGCCAAGGTTCCATAACCCGGACCTATTCCAGGAGGTTCTCGCACAGTTCCAATAATGGATAATATTGCTTTAAACTCCCTTTTGCCCTAAGATTCCCACCCAAGCCGACGTAGCTCAGTTGGTAGAGCAACTGATTCGTAATCAGTAGGTCCGCAGTTCGATTCTGCGCGTCGGCATTAGTAGAAACAATGAGTTGCAATCAAAATTAAAAAGGGAACCGAGCTGTGAAATTCTAGACGTTCCTCTAAACGTTCCTAAATAGGTCTTGCTGCTCATGCGGCAAGATATCGCGAGGGGTGATACATCTCATTATATGAGTAACATCAATAACCAAGACATTTCTAAAATAGTGAAACAATCGGGATTATTTAAGGAATCCATTGTTGATGAGAGCCATGGTATACCCATTCAAGGATTGTTGGAATTAGCTGAGAAGCTTTTTGCATGTAAGAGCGAATTTATCTCTAAAATTGATACTACAACATTTCTATATGTTATCTTATCGAACCATTTAAATGATAAAATGAAATCCGGTGTTACATTAGATCAAGTTATTGGTCAAGCTCAAACTTTAGCCGAGATTTTTTCAAACGAAGAAATGGGTAGCATTGAATTAGAGATAACTAAATATTTTGAATCTCTACCTAGAAAATATTCTGTTCATTTTCATTTGCCGAGTGTATTTTTTTCAGAGCCACTGGAGATGAAAATTGGTAAACAGATATGTTTAAAATTTGATAATCTTCGACAACCAAAACCAACTGGTTTATTTGGATCGACTCTTTTAGCAGATTTGATTGAAAAGAAAACTGGAAGCGCAGAAAAAAAAGAATATTCATTGAGCGTTTATATTGATCATGTTGGTTACTTGAGCTATAAAAATTTTGAAAAACCATTTTCAATTTTTAAACAGCTAATCTATTTGGGGATATGCCATTCTCTTTTTTCTTTAAATAAAAATTATGTTGATACCTCTAATTTTCGGCGCCAGGGTGGATTATTCAGTGATCTTGCTTCTGCACTTGATCCATTAAGCGATTATTTTATCGATAAAAACAACGAGAATAAAACCCCCTTAACACTTGAGAAAAATGAAACCGATTTTATTAACGGGATTGAATTAAACCCTGAAATATCGCAAGCCGAGATAAAGTCCAAAATTAATCTTTTGTGTAAATCATTTAGCTTGTTGCTTGATGATTCGAATAAGAAAGACAAAAATAAAATTTTAGCGGGTTTGGAATGGGCGTTTAATTCGGAAATTAATGAAAATGAGACTTTTAAATTTATTTTAAAATGTATTGCAATTGAAGCTGTTGTGGGCGATTCAGACTCTGAAAAATCAACCCTTAAGTTAAGTAATAGATGCGCATATCAGCTTGCAAGAAATCATCAAGAAAGAAAAGATTTTTTAATTAAATTTCCTGAGCTGTATAAGCTAAGGTCACATTTGGTGCATGGGAACAAAGTTTCATTAGCGCCCGACGAAAAAGAGCAGTTGTATTTTGCGGACTCTCTTCTGAGAAGAATTTTTTTGTCAGAATTACAAATGCTTCATCAATAATAACATTGGTAAAGAGGTTCTTATTTTCTAATTGAGTGAATGTGGATGCATAATAAGAGATTGATGCTTGTTTTATCCTAATCTTATTTTCTTTGTTCTCTTAATAGATACAGGTCGACCAACAATTGTATTTTCTGTTAAAGAATAAAATAATCCTTCGTATCGAATTTTCAATCCAAACCAACTCTGATGTTGGAGACAAATAGCTAGTTTTTTTCCATCCAGAGATAACTCCGCTGCCTCCACCTTGAAATGTTTTTGATTTTGAATTTTCGAAATATTTGATGCAATATCATTCCATAATTCATACTTGTCTGATTTTCTACGGATCCCTATCATGAGATCATGTAATACTTCCGAATAGTTCTTACCTGGTGCAATAAAGCTAAAATGCATTTGTAATCCTGACATTTGACAAATTCGCATATCATCGGGATGGTATTTCTGGCCGCTCCAGAAACATATTCGAGATTCAATAGGAGAACAAAATTTTCCGGTGGATGATCGAATAGCTTCTTCTTCAAGAAGTTGGGCGTTAGAAATGCTGCTGATAATAAAATATTTTTTTAGTGCTTTTTTACCTGACACCGCAGAAATCATTAATTCTGATGGCAAGACTTTCTTCCCGGATACCTCGCATAATTCTAATAAGCCAGGCATCACCAACTTTCCAGTCACTTCACATCTTTCAGTCTCATTATTAAGTAATGACTGATTAGTAATGGCACAATAAATAAATTCTTGTTTGTGACCTGATTTTCCTGAGACAGCAGAGATTTCTTTCTCATCTACCCGGTAATGTTTTCCTGAGATTTGGCTGACGGCAAGTTCATTTTCAAAAACATCACAAGAAGTGAATTCGCACTTGCCAAAAAATTCAGGTTCAGCCCGCTTTCCACTTAACGCCGATGTTTTTAGAAATTTCGAAGCAATAATCTTTCCTGTTATTGCTGATTTTTCAACTTCATCAGATAGAACACGTTTGCCAGTTAAAGAACAAATAGCGGTATATTCAGGTAGAGCCATTCGTCCACTTACTTCTGATTTAACGAGTAATTCAGTTAATACGATTTTATTGCTAATAGCACATTTGGTTAAACAATCGGATGGTACTATTTTCCCACTAAAACTACAGATTTCCATTTTTGGCTGATTTATTATTTCCCCGGATGATGGAATTATTGTTAAAGAACTTTTATAACTAAGATTTGAGTTAATGTTATAATCAACGCTAAGTTCGATCTCACGATATAATATACCTTCAATTCCAACTACCGAAACTTCAATGCGTGGTGTAAAATCATCTTCGAGTTTTTTTCTCATAATATTATTTTCACCAACAGACTTGATTTCATCTGACAATCTCTCAGCATAAAAATGGCAAAAATCAGAAACAGATTTATCTTTCATTGCATTTATTGTTAAGTGATTTACTGATAATCGAAGGGTGCTAACATCATTTATGCTACTTTCAAGCGGTTCTAAATCATTAAGTTTGAATGTCATGTCCGCATCTATTGGGAGACATCCTACTTCAACTAATCGTTCGTAACTATCATATGCGACCGTGATACGCAAACGTAAAAGAACGTTTCCTGAAAATCTTCGCAATACATGTTTAAACGAAGATGAAGTTAACGCCCCTTCAAAAACTTTAGCCCAATTTTCCGCGATTTTCTGAGTTTCTGATTCAATGTTTTGATCAATATCTTGAACCTTATGTAATCCGAAATTAGTAATTTGATTGACAAGGCGTTCGAATGCGGCTGAACCTGGCTTGTAAATCACAACTGATTTCGTCAGGTTATTTTTTATATCATCGAAACAAATTAAATTAGTTTGTCCGTCTTTTTCAAGATTGAATATTCCTGATGAGTGTTGTGAAAGTTTTGCACCAAAATATTCTAATGAAGTAATTGCAAAATTTTTGGCATCCATTGATTTGTGAGGCAAATCGAGTTTTGGACATCGGGGCCTGTTATCTATGATTTCATTCATTCCTCCTAATAGCTCATTAATATGTTTTTCTTGATTTTCAAGTTCAATCTTTGCGTCTAAAATATTTTTTTCTTCTTGGATGATGGCTTGATTAATATTTTTTCCGGCTAAAGACGCAATTGCTAATTTACGGATTTTTTCTTCAAAGCTCTCAGAGTCATCTTCCATTGGCAGGAGTGCTTCTATATCACCGACAGCATGCGAAACCATTTGCAGTTTTGCCATTAGTCTTCCAACAATTTTTTCTTCGAAAGTATCTTTTAAAACTATATTAAAAACACATACACTAGCATGTTTTGATGCTAATCGTTGCATTCGACCTATGCGTTGTTCAACTACCATGGGATTCCAAGGCAAATCATAATTTACTAAGACATTAGCTATTTGAAGGTTGATACCTTCAGACCCCGCTTCTGTAGAAACGATAACATGTATTTTGGTTGGTTCCTCCCAAAATCTTGTAATAGTTTCTTGATTTCGAACACTGGAGTCTCCATTTATAATTCCGCAACCAATTCCTTTTTGTTGAAGATATATTTCAATCTTAGTTTGCGTTTCTCTACGTCCTGTAAAGATCACTGCTCTCCATTTATCGGGTTGCTCTTTTTGTAAATTATTTATCAGTGAATCTAAGCCATTTAGTTTTGCGCAGTTTGTAATTTTGTTTACAATAGCTCTGACTTGAATAGCCAACTCTGCTGAAACACTTCCATTTTCAGCCATATTTTCTAATTCCCTAGCTAAAGCTTCAGGACTACTAACAATCGCTTGAAGTAGTGAAACCTGGGCAAACGGATGTAGTTTTTGTATTGGCTCGGCAATTTTACGAAGTAGTTCGATTTCTTCCGGGGTAGGGATGACCTTGTGAAGTTTTACGATTCTTTCTGGAAAGAGAAGATTGACTTCAACTCTTCTTACTCGAGACATGTATCCATAAACAATAGAGCGAAACTCATCTTGCATTTCAGGTCTTAAACGGCGCGCCTGATTATAATTATCAAATATATAATTCTTGGCAAACATCCCTGGGGTGCCAAATGGATTAACGTGTCCTCGAGCTACGGTTAGCAAATCTATTAACGAGTAAATATCCCATAGACGATTTTGCACCGGTGTAGCGGTAAGCATAAGAATATATTTAAATAAACGATCCTCCAATGCCTGCCGAAATCGAATTGCAACCTGCGGTGGAATAGGTACTCCGTATAGATTACGAAGCTTGTGTGCTTCGTCTAGCACTAGCATTTCAAATCCAGCATTAGCAATTGTGTCGAAATATAAACGCGCAGAGGCATATGTCGTAATAATGACATTTTTTTCATCTGTCATTTTTATATTATTAAGCTCATTGCCTATAACAATCTGTGCTTGTATACCAAATTTTTTGTCTAATTCTTCATGCCACTGAGGCATTAGAATTTTTGGGCAAACAACTAAAATCCTAGATATTCGTCCTCGAGAAATAAGTTCGCTAATGATCAATCCAGCCGTGATGGTTTTACCCAAGCCAACCTCATCAGCTATAAGAGTTACAGGAAGACGGCGACAAAATGTGATTAGATTATTAATCTGATGATGATAGGGAGTTAACAGATCACGCCATGTTTGCTCAGAGCGCAAATCATCTTTACTTTCTATCAGAATAGGATCTATCAAATCCCACTCAAGTGCAGCTTTATACAAATTATATTCAGCTGAATTTTTGGCTTGCCGAAGAGTCTTAAAATTGAATGAGGAGATCGCATTCATAATTAAAAAGTTTCCCTCTTTAAATAGGCAAAAAGTAAAAGGTTAATCCTTTAGCATATCTTGCCAAGCTTCAACGATCATAACCATAGCCAAAGTGTCTAGTTCACAATATTTCAGCAAGGCTTGAGTTAATTCTTGACGTTCTATTGCGCTCATTTCGCTAAATTGCATTCGAGCATATGCAATTGAAGCTGATCCGCCTTCTTTCAAGCTATCATCATTAAATAAGAGCTCTATTTTTTCCTCTTCAATATCAATATCTTGGAATAGCTTTGGCAATAGGGTATAAGGGTCAACTATTTTACCATTTATATTTTTTATCCACTGCCAATCCTTGAAATTTAAGCTTCGAATACCATTTACAGCGCCATAAATTGGTTTGCCATATTTCTCTTTTAAAAATAATGATCTATTTAATATTGCTGGAAAAATATGTTTGATCGAATTAGAACCATTTGTCATAGGATCGAAATAAAATCTTTTTACTAATTCACATAGGTCTACCATGTTTCGTTCGCCATTCCATTTTTCTATGCTATCTATATTCGATTTACTAATTGATTTAATGAAGGATAGGAGTTGTTCACTATCTTCAATTAACTCTTTAGACGTCTTGATTTGATGATAAATCATATTGAGATAAGTATTCTCATGAGACGCATATCGAAATATAGTTCCTTTATCATTTTCTAGGTCGCTTTTTAAGGCTCTGATAAAATTTAGATTTGGATTTTTTCCAATTTCATTATTGAGAAACTGCCCAAAATGTTCCACATCTCCATTTGAATGCAAAAGATGATGAGAAAATTGAAATGCTAATCCTTGATATGGATGTTCTCCCTTGTTGAAAGGTATTGCTGTCATTGTTGTTTCAAAATCTATGAAATGTAAAGGATATACGCAGCTATTTAGTTCATTTTTTAAATTTTCACGATCTAGTGCTATATCATTATTTTTCTGCTTTATCTTTAGAATTTGCACCCACTGACGCTCACTTGAAGACCAGCCGGGCTTGCCATCATGTTTCGGATTGATGTCATCTTCGTTTATTTGCTCAGGTCTAAATACACCACCTTCGATTAATTGATCTATTTTGCGTAAGTTCCAGATGTCCAAAACAGTAGGGTGATTAAGGTCGTCTTCTGTGAGCGAACATTCTTGTTTCCAGCATTCTTTAAACCCGCTTTTTAGATTGTTTGGTATGATATTTGGTGGGGTTTTAAATTCGCATGTCTTACAAATTTTTCCAAGTTTAGGTTTTATTTTAATGTCGTTGCAATAGTTTTCAGCTAAATAAAATACATATTGTGAAAAAGTTTGAGTGTCGCGATATCTTTCGTTGTTAAAAATAAAATTTATTTCATTGTCTATATTAATTTTAATTAAAATTTTATGTGATAAATCTTCATCGCTAATCGTATTTGAAACAATAATTTTTACTCTGTTATCTTTATCCTTTGAAATTCGGAATTTTTGGTTTAATCCATCTGTAGGGCACTCAGCATTTTTATCTACCAACATTAAATATGAAGAAATTCTCATGTCTGGAAATGCATTCAATAAAACAAATTTTTGAAATGCAACGTCTAGAATGTAGCTTTTCCAATCATTTTTTATGGATCCAGTTTTATTAAAAAAAGTTGATTTATCTTTACTGTCAATTGACTTTGATTTCACTTCAATAAGAGTAATATGATTGTCTTCTTTGATTAATATATCGGCGCGTATAAATAGATTCTGATAACGGATTGCTGCTTCAAAAATAATAATTTGCCTTTGTTGTAATAATTGAGTGGTTTCATTGATGGCTTGTTCAACATCAAGTGTATCTATTGTAATACCACCTGGATAGTAATACTTTGCTAACTCTCCTACTTGAAACCCTCCTTCTGCTAACGCCATCAAAAAAGAGTCTTCTGATTTTAAATTCGCAAATTCTGGTTTATCAATATAAAACAGCTTTGTTGGGCATTCCATGGCTAGTTTAAACTTTGATTTAGTTAGATATCGAGGCCGCATAGATAACCACCTCAAAATTAAATATACCCGTGATTCCATCTTTTAAATTAAGATGATTTAGTGTTTCGAAAATCTTTAGACATTTTTTATTATATCATCAGGCGTTGTTGTTATTTGTTTAAGATCTCGCGTTAGAATGACTCTGATGCTCAGATGTAAATTATATATTCATAAAATATTGAACTGACAATAAAATACACTATTTACGTGGTGATGAAAAAACGGGGTCAAATCCGGCTTTCGGTCTCTCAACTATAAACAATCGCTATTCAAGACCGATAGCCGGATTTGACCCCAATAACTTTTGTAATTACCCGGCCCACATTTTCCAATTGTTTATACCATTTTCGAAATTTTCTTTATGATTTCTCTCAACCACTGATGACCAGGATCATTTTGATCTCGAGCATGCCAATACATTTGAGCATGATATTTGGGTACATCATAAGGGGGTTGATGAATAGCTAAACCTAGCATTTTAACGAATGGATTAGCCAGATGTTCCACTACATTTGAGATAAGCAGAGTGCGAGGCAATGCTTGTAAAGCAATAACAGTATGCGGGGTCATAAGAGCCACATTTAATCTGCATCCTTGTGTTTCAATAAATCCAATTAACCCATTTTGGTCTGGGCGATTTTCAAGAGAGACAAAAACCTGCGGATATCGCGCATATTCCTTTAGGGTTATTTTGTTTTTTTTAAAAAGAGGATGAGATTTATCAGCCGCTATGACACCATTGTCAGTAAACAGACTTGTTACTTTTAAATTTGGCGGGGCTTCACTAAATTGCCCAATTGCTATATCCAGAGTGGTTTCTTCAAAAGGTTTGGTACTATCGAGATAATTAATTGCATGTTGCACAATTTTAATATTGGGAGCTGATTGAGTCACAAATTGCATTAATTTGGGCATTAAAACTAAGGCAAGATAATCTGACATGCCAATATGAAATATTCTTGATGTTACTTTTTGATTAAAAGATACAGGTGTAATAAACGCTGTTTCTATCGATTGTAATGCTTGTCTCACAGCTGGAATGAGTGATTTTCCGAATGTCGTCATTGACATTTGTCCGCGTTGTCCACGAACTAATAAATCATCTTGATATATTTCACGCAATTGTTTAAGGGCAATACTCATGGCTGACTGAGTAATGCCAAGCTTTATGCCTGCTCTTGAAACATTTTGTTCAGTGAGCAGGGCATTTAACGCTTTTAATAGATTAAAATTCAAATTTGATATATTCATATAACTAATGTCAAATATTAATTACATTAATAATATTAATTATAGCATGGTGTATGATTAATAGAGTTTCTGAGGAGGAAATTTTTATGATTAGACATACTATTCTTTTTAAAGTGAAACCAACTGTCTCAACGCAAGGTGTTGAAAATGCTATGCATTTAGTCTCGGATTTAAAAAATAAATTACCCGGAATATTAGGAATGATTGCTGGTGCATGTCATTTTCACGATAATAAAAATGCGGATATTTTTTCTGATAAGATTTCGCATGGAGTTTCTATTGATTTTTTAGATCAAGAAAGCTTGGATAATTTCTTTAGAAATCCTGTTGCGTTGCCTGCTAAAAATGCTATCGTAAATATAGCAGAAGAGGGCTATGAGGGTATTCTAGGATTTGATTTAAACAAATGAAGTTGGGCTTCAGTGTAAAAAACGATGTTTTCCCACTTTCCCGCAAGCAGAAGTTCGATTGACTGAACGAGCAAGAATTTATTATATTTGAACCCGTATAATTTTGAGGTAATCAGCCAATGCGCATATAAAGCTCTCATTTTTTAACGAATTTAGTTAATGACCATTTTATAAATAACTGGAGCTTATATGTCGACCAATATTAGTTTTAATCATTCAAAGGTTTCCTCTGCTGTAAATATTAAAAATAAAGTAGCCATCATAACAGGAGCTGGTAGTGGTATTGGCCGTGCTTGTGCGAATCTTTTCGCTCAAGAAGGTGCCATTGTTATTGTTGCTGATATTAATGAGAAGCTAGGTAAAGAAGTCGCCAGTGAAATTTCTGCAAAAGGATTTGTTGCGGATTTTATAAAACTAGATGTGACCGATGAATCATCATGGGTAAATGTATATAAGTTTGTTCAAGAAAATCATAGCAGACTAAATATACTCGTTAATAATGCAGGCATTGCATTTGGCGGTTCAATAACGGAATTATCATTAGAAGATTGGCGCCGCTTAATGGCTATTAATCTGGATGGCGTTTTTTTAGGAACAAAGCATGCTATTCCTCTGATGCAAAAAAATAATGGTGGAAGTATTGTTAATGTATCTTCTGCTTCTGGCATTGTTGGTTCGCCTACTGCGGCAGCCTATTGCACTAGCAAAGGCGGTGTGCGCTTGTTTACGAAAGCGGTAGCGCTTGAATGCGCACAAGCACGAAATAATATTCGTGTTAATTCCATTCACCCTGGAGCGGTGGCAACACCTATGTTTGAAAAAGGACCGACATGGAGTGATTTTGTAAATCAAATGGGTGGATTAGAAGGCGCTTGGAAAAAAATTGCTGAATCTACCCCGTTAGGCAGGGTAGCAGAACCGCAAGAAATTGCGAATGCCATATTATTCTTAGCTTCCGATGCCTCAAGTTTTATGACTGGAAGCGAATTAATTATTGATGGTGGTTTTACTGCTCAGTGATGATAAGGCATCACCCTATACACCTTTAACGAATCGCTGAATCGGATTCCGATAATTTATTTTTAACATGAAACCGATGTTCAAGACCTTCAGCTAACAACACAGCTGCTAAGGTATTGAGACTCACACCTTCTGATTTTGCCCTCAAGGTAAGTGCTGCATGTAAACTTTTTGGAACCCGCAAACGCCATTGGCCGCTGTATTTTGTTGAGATTCCTGGTTCAGGAATAGGATCGCCAAAACTTTTTGCGGTTTCAATCCAAGATTTCATTGCTGACTCAGCTTCATTTAATGCTTCTTCGACTGTTTCGCCATCTGCTAGGCATCCTGGCAAATCGGGAAATTCTACTAAATAGCCACCGCCTTCCTCTTTAGTTAAAGGACGGATAGTAACGGGATATTTTAACTTAGTTCTCATTTGGACCTCTCATCTGGCTATCCAATATCTCAATAAATTTTTGCTCTTATTAATGATACCTCATATGGTAGAAATTTTTCACTAGGGGTCTGATCTCAGCTTTAGGTAGGGTATAATGAGTTTTTGGTATTCGAGAGATCGTTCTTTATCTTTGAATAGACTTAGCAATGACTAATTACTTATTACAAACAAAACGATTAAAACTTCGTCTTCTCGATGTGGGAGATATTCTTTATTTGGAAGAATTAGAGAGTGATCCGGCTGTTAAACAATTTTTTCCAGATGGTACAAGAGATCGTGTAAAAACAGAAGCGATGATCAAACGATTTATCGCTGCCTATGAAGAAAAAGGATTGCCATGTTTTTTACTCTTTGATCTTGAGTCAGATGAATTTATTGGACGGGCTGGGTTCGGGTTGACTGAAACAGGTGATACGGAGA
>JAJPGW010000008.1 GCA_021325575.1 Gammaproteobacteria bacterium
CTCATTCGGATAGAGCACCGGCCTTCTAAGCCGGGGGTAGCAGGTTCGAATCCTGCCAGGCGCGCCAAATCAATCGTTCATGGTGGACGTAGCTCAGTTGGTAGAGCCCCGGATTGTGATTCCGGTTGTCGCGGGTTCGAGCCCCGTCGTTCACCCCATCTTCACCCAGGGCCGTTAGCTCAGTTGGTAGAGCAGTTGACTCTTAATCAATAGGTCGTAGGTTCGATCCCTACACGGCCCATTATCAAAACCTTCACTTTCAAATCAAAATCTATTTTTTAAAAGGATAAATTATGCCTGAAATTTGTCGTTTCTTAGGTATTATTATTGCTATGTATTATCAGGAACATAATCCACCGCATTTTCATGTGCGTTATAATCAATACAAGGCAGCCATTTCAATTAAAGATCTAGCATTGTTAAAAGGCAAATTACCGCCAAAGGTTTTTGGTCTTGTGATAGAATGGGCTAGTCAGCATCAAAATGAGCTGATTGAAGATTGGGAATTAGCCAAAGAATTACAAACTTTGAAACCCATACGGCCATTGGAATAAATATGAATTACACACTTGTAGATGTAATTGAAGTCAAAGTTCTGAAAGACTATCAATTACATTTAAAATTCGAGAATGGTGTAGAGGGTGATATTGATGTTGCAGAACTGGTTCCGTTTGAAGGGGTTTTTGCACCGCTGAAAGATAAAAATTTTTTTGCTCGCGTCAGAATTAATCCAGAAATAGGAACAATTTGCTGGGAAAATGGTGCTGATATTTCTCCAGCTGTTCTTTATGAAAATATAAAGAATGAACCATTCAAATATGCAGATAGATTCCAAAAAGATTTTGAAGAATCTATGCGGAAACGCGAATTATTAAAAGAGATACAAATATTGGAAATATTGCAGAACCCAAAAGAACCAACCAAATGGTTTATTTGGCTTAGGAAAGATTCTCAAAAATTTCGATTAATTGTAGATATAGATACTATTGATGATAAGTATGAAAATGATGATATTGAACCGTATATAAAAGCTCAATTAATTGAGCTAGAAAAACTCGTTAAACGCCAAAAATAGCAACTGCATTAATTTACGGATGGATATTCAAAACCACCGCATCGATGGCAATTCTTATCTCTAATAATGATGAAAATAGAAATGCTTCGGCTTAGTGGCTTTTTTGCCAATAATTTTTTTATTTTATTGGCGACCGCTTTTTGCGCGCTTGGTGACATTTTTTTTCGTTAATGCCCCTCAACCGCAAACAAGATCTCCGCAAACGATTTTTTAGTTTCAGTACGCACCCAATCTCTCTGTAATTCACAGATAAGTTGAGGCCAGGAAATCAGTTTAGCACCGGCTTGCATCATACGTTTTAAAGCCGTTTCATGCGCTTCAAGAGAGGTGCCGCCTACAGCATCAACAACAGGATAGACCTCGTAATTTTCGCGTAAAGCATCTAGCACAGGAAAGCTCAGACAAGCTTCGGTCCAAAGCGCAGTCATAATTAATTTTTTGCGTTTTGTCTCTTTAACGGCATGCAAAAATTCGCGATCTTCCCAAGCGTTGATGGTGGTGCGATCAATTTCTTTTAAATCTCCCAACACTTCTTTTAGTTGATGGATTGTCATTTGATTTTCATTGTTTCTAACATTGACGGTTGAAAGTATGATGGGAATTTCATAAAGTTTTGCAATTTTTGCGACAGCTACAATATTGGTTACTAACGTTCTGCGATCCATTGAAGCGACGGATGTGACTTGAATCGGTTGATAATCAATTATAATCAGCACAGAATTTTTTGGCGTGAGCAGGTGATCTTCTTGTTGATTACGGATCGGCAAGCTTGTCATGTTGAGCTCCTTTTTCGTTAGAACCATTCCATTTTTTTAAATATTAAATATAATCCCAAGCCCAATGCTATCATAAGCCCCAGCGCCCAAAAGTATCCAAATTTCCAATGCAATTCAGGTATCCAGACAAAATTCATCCCATAAATACCGGCAATCAAACTTAATGGTAAAAATATCGCAACAAATGCCGTCAGGACTCTCATGGTTTTATTCATTTTTTGCATTAAAGCATTATCCATTTGATCGAGAGTATTTCTTAAGTTATCTCGAATGGCGACAGCTTCATTAAAAACAATTTTGCTATGATCCAGTAAATTTCCAAGTGATGTGCGGCACGCATCGGAGATCACGGGAATTTTTTTACCCGATATTCGCATTAAAATATCGCGAATGCCCGCGATCTGATGTTGTAATTTCATGACTTGTTTTTTGCGGCTCATGACTTCGCTGTAAACGGCATCTTGTTGTTCGCGGATGGTAATATCAATCAAATCTGCGATGAGTTCAAAATCATATAATAATCTGGAAAAATCATTAATCGCGTTGTCTAAAATTAAAAATAAAATAAAACAGGGCGTTTCTGCATAGTTCACATATTTTGGATAACTGCTTTCAAATTCTTTCAGTGCGGGCGTTGGTTCTGAAGTGGCCGTAAAACAAAATTGTGAAGTTAAGAAAAAAATAAAATTAGTGAAAGCGATATCGTGGTCAATCAGCTGATCCGATTGCAAACATTCGACTTGCACGGCGATCGAATCGTTATTTTCAATTAAAAGGGGAATAATTTTTTCTTCTTCGCACAATTCTAAAATATTATCAGGGAGTGATAATTTTTTTGCGATTTTTTCTAAATCAGCGGCTGCGTTTAAATCGACATGGACCCAATAAATAATATTTTTATCCAGATCCAACGAGAGTTCATCCAACGAAATTTTTTTATAAGTATGGGCTGCCATATCAAATTGAACGATCGTGGTGGGTAATATGTCCATTTATTAACCTCCCGCTGGATACTTTGATGATCCCAGATTGGGGGGCTCAAAGTCAAATTTGCGTAGTCGGCCATTTTTTATTTGGCTATGTCATCAGATTGTGTATAATTCGCAACCAGGAAAGTTCATAAGGAGGTGTTTTAATAATCAAAAAGAGAGTATGAAATGAAAAAATTATTGTTAGTTCCCATCTGCGCATTACCCATTTTAATGTCTAGCTGTGCATCGATTGTAAGCGGCGAAAATCAATCCGTTTCTGTGAATACGACTCCTGTCGCTGGCGCTTCTTGTTCCATGGAAAATGATAAAGGTAAATGGTATATCCCAAGCACCCCAGGCAGCGTAACTGTACATCGCAGCTATAACGATCTAAAAGTCAGTTGTTCAAAACCAGGTTACCATGTGATGGAAAAAGATATTAAATCATCGACCAAAGCCATGGCCTTTGGAAATGCCTTATTTGGCGGTGTGATTGGTGCGGGCGTTGATATGGCGGATGGCGCGGCTTATGACTATCCTACCGATATTCAAGTGCCAATGAAACGCGGTTAAGAGGATTGCAATCACTATCGTTATTGTTATGATAGGCTACTTGCGAATGTGGCGGAATTGGTAGACGCGCTGGATTTAGGTTCCAGTGGGGTAACCCGTGAGAGTTCGAGTCTCTCCTTTCGCAGTATGAGAATGGCATCAGGGTCTTGGGTTTTATTTTTGAAAATGCCTTGGTGTTGTTAGTGATTCTTTTTTACCATTGGCTTCGAACTAAAGTTTCGTTTTTATCAGGTTGATATTGTGCTGAGCACCTTAACAGGGGTTTGCGTTGGCCAATTTTTTCGTGCCGATATTTTGCGGGTGTGCGCGTAAGATAATTAGGTGGAATGCATTTTCAAAAATAAAACCCAAGACCCTGCTGCTTGAGGGGTTGGGGATTCCTTCGTTCTTGGTTATAGCTTAAATAGAATGTCTAGAGATGTTTTTTCTGGATTTTTTAAATAATGATCTACGTCATGAATGGGGGATGCGGCATGGGCTGCGTCTAGTGCGGCTTGGTCGATGCTATCGAAGCCGCTGGATTGTAATAAAGTGATGTCAGAAAGTTCACCATTCGGCTTGAGGATGAAACCGATTTTGACGGTTCCTGATTGATGCAATTCCTCTGAAATTGCAGGATAGACTTCCTGGGCTGCGATTGCGTTATGGAGTAATGCTAAAAGCGTGTCGTTGGGATTTTTTTTCTGAGATAAATTCATCGCTGAAAAAGAATGAGCAGGAAGCGGGCTAGGTTCTTTCTGAATTAATTTTTTTAAGACAGAATGCTGTATAGCCTTCCCACTATAAATATAAGACTTCACTGACATTACCGTTTGTTTATTTATTTCCGTCGAAAAAAATAAAAAAAACGGCATCAACATTAAAAAATGCCCTAAAAATGAAAACCAAAAATAATTCTTTGTCATACAAATGCATACTTTAATGTTAATAAAAAATTTCTGCCGGGGGCAGGGTAGAAAAATAATCCATTTGGTTCGGGTTCTAGCACCGTATAAAAATAATAATACTTATTAAAAATATTATTTAATCGAAATGAAAACGTAAACTGTTTAAAATAATATTGCACGCTGAAATTGTAAACGGTGTAACCGCCGATTTTGCCGCCAATATTCGCGTTGTCATTCGCTGCGTATTGATTACCAGTATAAATTGCTTCGGGATAAAGGCTCCAGTGTTCTGCAAATCGATAATGTATCCCGCCGCGAGCGATATTTTCTGAGACCAGCGGAATGCGATTTCCCGCAAAAAAACCATTTTGAAATCGGGCGTTCACATAATTATATTGGCCATCGACGGTGATTTTTTCTGTCGCGTGATATTTTTCAGAAAGGGTAAATCCTGTTCTTGTTGTGGGTGGTAAATTTTCATTTGAGCCAAAAGGTGCTTCAGGTGTTTGTAAAGGATTAAACTGGATTTCATCGCGTAAATCCAATTGATAAACAGAAAATTTCGTCAAAAAATTTCGTTCATCCCAAACAGTTCCTGTTTCATATGAAATGCCGCGCTGAGTTTTTAGAGGTGCAGCATTGTCCGCGATTAATGCGTTTTCATCGGCTTTGGGAAATCGATAATTACCCGCAGCTCGCACAAAAATTTTTAGATTGGGTTTTAAAAAATAACTTGCGCCCAGTGTTGTAGCCGCGGCACGATTCAGTGTCGTCATTACATCACTCGAAACCAATCGTCCATCTTCTTCAGCGCCTCGCACACCGGCAGAAAATGCCAAGCGATTGTTATAGGGAATATTCAATAAAGTATAAATCCCATATTTTTGCTCTGAATTATCAGTAATCCCAAATAAACTGCTCAAATGATAATGATCGTTCTCCAACTCCATGCCGCTAACGGATTTTATCTCGCCAAATTGCCCTTTTAATTCAGGCTTAAAAAAATGAATTACCCGAAATTGATTAAAAGGCGAAGTCAAAACGCCATCACCGTGCATTTCTCGTCTCGACAAGTCGCCGTCTAAAAGCCAGTTAGAATTAATTTCTTGCTCACCTTGCAAATGATAACTGCCATTCCAATCACGAAAAAAATCTGTATCATTGCTCGCTTGTCGTCGGTTTTGCTGGACTTCGGCGGCAGTCAATGCGCCTGGATATTGCATGTTTTCATTCGCAATTTGATAATCAAAATGCAAATGTCCTCGCGAATAAGGATACAAAATATTTCCCGAGAAAAGATTTTGATTATAGTCATTATGCACTCGATAATTGCTAGTCACATTTTTTAATAAATTAAAATTAAGTTTTAAATCGCGAAACACGGGATTGAATGATGCATAACAATTACGTGCATCATAACTACCGCCAGCGCAGGTGATAGCTATTTTTTCATCTGAACTTTCTTTTGTAAGGATATTAATAGTTCCACCTACGGCTTGATCGCCGTAGAGAACGCTTTCACTCCCTGAGGTAATTTCCACTGCTTTGATTTCATGAAAAGGAATCGCATTAAGATCCGGTGGCGCAAGATCGGGATTCGTAATGGGAATGCCATTAATTAACAGTAAAGTATTGCTGCTAGCATTCGCACCAAAACCCCGCATACTTAATAACACTTGACTGTTATTGCCGGTGGTATCCTGCAGCTGAACACCACCTGTTTCCTGTAATAATTCAGAGAGTGAAGTGGCGCCTGTTTCAGTCATCTCTTGTTCAGTGATAATCGTTTGCTGACCCTGACTTAAATTCGTATCAGAAAATTTTGTGGGCGTAACGATAATCTCTGGAACAGTAATTGATCCAAACGCGTTGATACAAAAAAATAGAAATACAACAAAAATCCAGCGCATACCGTATTAGCCCTCCGCTACAAATGGTAAATTTGTAAGAGGTTGGTCTCCGGGCTGGCATTTTTTCTATCTTGTCAGTCTTCCCATGTTTTAACACAGTGACATAACAAATTTTTAAGACAATGCTTACCGTTGCGGGGGCAGCGTTATTACTTCCCATTACCTGTTACAACGCGAATTGAACTTTACGGAGTCTGCTTGGAAGTGTCAATCACAAATAAAAAAAATCTCCCACCGAAGCAGGAGCATCAGAATTTATTGTGCAGCCGAGACCGCGATAGTCACAAGATAGAAAAACGTACCAATTGCAATAAATCCATGAACCAGTGCCAACCATTTTGGTAATGGTTTTCCAGTTATGTCTTTGTAAAAAAGTGTTAAACCACCTAGCGCTACAAGCACGAATAAAGCAATAACAGCCATCATAGGACTTGTGTTCAGATAGGAGTAAATAATTAAAAGCACTAATCCAATAACGGCTAAGGGCCCATGAGTGAAGGATAAAATACGCGGAACACTGCGACTCGCTAACACATACATTAACATCATTAAACCGATTACAATTGCTAAACCAAAAAAAACCATCGCTGTCATTAACATAGACTATTCCTTTACTTCAGAGTCGATCCATTATTCGATAAAAAACATAATCATTCAATAGAGGGAAATCTTCTTGGAAATAAGGGTTTGACAATTTTGGCCAATGTTGTTATTTTTTAAGCACCAAATAGGTGTTCTCATGAAGCGGCAAAGTCAAAACCAAGCGATTTCCACAACGCCATACATTGACGCTGTAGTTCATTGCTATTTTTCTTATTTTTATCTGCCCCAAGGCAGATAATTTATTCCAGTTTTTACAAGCAATAATTCCATAAATCATGAAAAGAGAAAGAACATGAACGCAAAACTATTAGGCAGTATTTTATTAATTGTTGGAACCTCCATTGGCGGTGGCATGCTCGCATTGCCGATCGCGACATCGCAAACCGGATTCGTTGACTCATCTTTATTGTTATTTTGCTGTTGGTTAGTGATGACTGCGAGCGCTTTTTTAATTTTAGAAGTGAATCTCTGGTTGCCTAGCGATAGCAATATGATCTCGATGGCGAAAGCAACGCTGGGTAAAAGTGGACAGGCGGTCGCCTGGGTCACTTATTTATTGTTGTTGTATTCTCTGCTGGCCGCTTATATTGCAGGCGGTGGTGGTTTTTTAAAAAATTTATTGAGCACCTTTCATCTTTCATTGCCTCAATGGACTTCTTCGATTTTGTTTGCGAGTGTTTTAGGCGTCATTGTCATCCAGGGTGTACGTTCGGTTGACATGGTGAATCGCACACTCATGTTTTTAAAATTAGGTGCGTTTATTTTATTAATCGCGCTGATTTTTCCGAATGTTTCCCTCATAAAATTAAATAGCGGCCAATTTAATTATATGACGGCGAGTATTACCGTTGCGATTACTTCATTTGGATTTGCAACAATTGTGCCGAGTTTACGTCATTATTTTCAGGATGATATTAAAAAATTACATCTGGCGATTTTAATTGGCAGTCTCATTCCACTTTTTTGTTATATTTTATGGGACATTGCCATCATGGGTGTGATTCCACGCGAAGGAAATCATGGATTAATGGCGATGTTGCATTCCAATCAATCGACCACGGATTTTGTGAATTCGTTAAGTTCGCTTTTGCGGCGACAAGCAATTACCAATTTTGCAACGGTCTTTACTTCGATCTGTCTTGCGACCTCTTTTTTAGGAGTGGCATTGAGTTTATTTGATTTTTTGGCCGATGGCTTAAAAATTAAAAAAGAGGGTAGGTTTACTTTTTTAATTGGACTGCTGACCTTTTTGCCGCCTTTATTGGTCGTGCTTTTTTATCCAGGCGCGTTTATTGCCGCTTTAAGCTATGCGGGGATCTATTGCGTCATCTTACTTATCTTATTGCCGGCTTTAATGGCCTGGTCTGGCCGATATCGTAAGAGCCTGGCTGGGGGCTATCAGGTCATTGGCGGCAAGCCCTTGCTCGCTGCTCTGATTCTAATATCTGTTTACATTATTGGAAAAAGTTTAGCAGGCATTATATAATAGGCATTAAAGTGCTTCCTTTTATATAAGTCATTGAATATATAGGGGAAGTCTTTTTTTATACTTATGGAAATCTGTTTATTGAGGTAACTATGCAAGTCACTGTTGAGGCACCCAGCAAGATAGAACGTCGCGTTACGGTTGTTGTTCCAAGCGAAAAGTTTGATGAAGTATATGATCGCTGCCTTTCGAAACTATCGAAAACAGCCAAAGTGAACGGTTTTCGCCAGGGCAAAATCCCCTTGGACGTGATCAAACAAAAATTTGGTGACTCAGCACGCCAGCAAGCGTTGAGTGAAGTCATTCAGACTTCGTTATATTCTGCGATCGATCAAGAAAAATTAAATGTCGTTGGCACACCCGTGGTCGAACCTAAAACGGTTTTGGCTGGCCAGCCACTCGAATTTGTTGCTACATTTGAAATTTTACCTTCAGTTGAAAATGTTCATTTCGACGTGAAAACACTCGAAAAACAAATGGCGACCATTCAAGATGAAGATATCACCAAAGTGATTGAACATTTGCGTCAACAACATACGAAATGGATCAAGGTCACACGTGCAGCACAAGATAAAGACCAAGTCGTCATTGATTTCCGCGGCTCGATCGACGGTGTTGTTTTCCAAGGTGGCGAAGCTCACGATTACCCAATCGTACTCGGCAGCAAAATGATGGTCCCAGGATTCGAAGAAGGCATTCTCGGCATGACTTCCGGCGAAGAAAAAGTTATTCAGGTGACTTTCCCTGAAAGTTATTTTTCAAAAGAAGTAGCAGGCAAAGTGGCTGATTTTGCGATCAAAGTCATTAATATCAAAGAACCTAAAATTCCAGAAGTGGATGAAGCGTTTGTTAAACAATTAGGAATTAAAACCGGTTTGGTTGACGACTTAAAAGCAGAAGTGCGCCGAAACTTGGAACGCGAACTGGATCGTCTCATCAAAACCAAATTAAAGACATCCGTTTTCAATAAATTATTGGAACAAAATCCAATCGACATTCCGAAGGCGATGATTGAACGCGAAGCACACCGCATTCATGATGAATTACATCCTCATCATAAAGGCACAGAACATTCGCATACGGAAGCAGAAAATGCTATGTTTAATGATGCAGCCAAACGCAATGTCACATTAGGCTTGTTATTAGGTGAGTTGATGAAGAAACACAACATTCAGCCTGATAAAGATCGCGTCCAAAAATTCATTGAGGCCGTTGCATCTTCGTATGAAAATCCTGCTGAAGTCAGCTCCTGGTATTCCACCAATAAACGTGCGCGTGCTGAAATCGAAATGCAGGTTCTAGAAGAACAAGTGATGGAAAAATTGCTTGAAGCAGTGCAAGTGACTGAAAAAATGCTGAGCTATAGTGAGTTAGCCGGCAACAATCAGTCAGGGATTTAAGGAAGCAAACCAAAAGGAAACGTTCAATGAGAAATTCTACTTTAGTACCGATTGTTGTCGAACAAACAGCGCGGGGCGAGCGGTCTTTTGATATTTTTTCCCGTCTTTTAAAAGATCGGGTGGTGTTTTTAGTCGGGCAGATCGATGATTACGTGGCGAACTTAGTCGTCGCGCAATTATTGTTTTTAGAGTCAGAAAATCCAGACAAGGATATTTCACTCTATATTAATTCACCCGGTGGTGTGGTGACTGCAGGTCTTGCGATTTATGACACGATGCAGTTTATCAAACCCGACGTCAGCACCATGTGTATTGGACAGGCTGCCAGTATGGGCGCTTTATTATTAGCGGGCGGTGCTGCGGGAAAACGTTATTGCTTACCCAATGCGCGAGTGATGATCCATCAACCGTTAGGCGGCATTCAAGGCCAGGCCTCGGATATTGCGATTCACGCGGAAGAAACCTTAAAAATCCGCAAACGTCTCAATGAAATTTTGGCAAAACACACCGGCCAACCCGAAGATGTGATCGCGAAAGATACAGACCGCGATAATTTCATGAGTGCTGAAAGGGCATTGGGATATGGGTTGATCGATAAAATCCTAGAACATCGCAAGACCAGTTTAAGTAAAAAAGAAAAGTAGCTTGAAATTTAAAAAAGTGTCACCATTTAAGTAAGAACATCGTTAATTTTTGAGGTAGGTGTAATGGGTGCAAACCAAAGTAGCGGCGGCGGCAAAGATAAAGTGCTGCATTGTTCATTCTGCGGCAAGAGCCAGCATGAAGTTCGCAAATTAATTGCGGGCCCATCGGTTTACGTCTGTGATGAATGCGTTACCCTATGCAATGAAATTATCAATGACGAAAAACAGGCAGCACCCGCAGCGACGGATGTGTTGCCTAAGCTTCCAACACCCAGTGAGATTCGTACGACACTCGATGAATATGTCGTGGGTCAATCGTACGCGAAAAAAACCTTGGCTGTAGCGGTTTATAATCATTACAAACGCTTACGCAATAAATCAGAAAATAAAGACGATATCGAACTTAACAAAAGTAATATTTTATTAATCGGCCCGACCGGTAGCGGTAAAACGCTGCTCGCAGAAACGCTGGCCCGTTTATTAAACGTACCGTTTGTGATTGCCGATGCGACCACACTAACCGAAGCCGGTTATGTCGGTGAAGACGTCGAAAACATTATTCAAAAGTTATTACAAAAATGTAATTATGATGTTGCCAAAGCACAAACCGGTATTGTTTACATCGATGAAATCGATAAAATTTCCCGTAAATCCGAAAATCCATCGATTACGCGCGATGTTTCTGGCGAAGGCGTGCAACAAGCCTTATTAAAATTAATCGAAGGAACCATTGCTGCCGTTCCACCACAAGGTGGACGCAAACATCCACAGCAAGAATTCATTCAAGTGGATACCAAAAATATTTTATTTATCTGCGGCGGTGCATTCGATGGATTGGAAAAAGCGATTCGCTCTCGTACCGAAAAAGCCGGCATTGGTTTCCAGGCCGAAATTCACGGCAAAGATGATTCCAAAAATATTGATCAATTATTACGAGACGTTGAGCCTTCTGATTTAATTAAATATGGTTTAATTCCAGAATTAATTGGCCGATTGCCCGTCGTCGCTGTTCTGCAGGAATTAGATAAAGATGCACTCGTCAAAATTCTAACGGAACCCAAAAATGCATTAATCAAACAATATCGTAAATTATTTGAAATGGAACATGCGGCATTAGAAGTGCGCGATCAAGCATTGCAAGTCATTGCAGAACGCTGTGTCGAGAAAAAAACCGGCGCCCGCGGATTACGTTCGATTCTCGAAAAGGTTTTGTTAGATACCATGTATGAACTTCCATCGTTACATAATGTCTCAAAAGTCATTGTTGATGAAGCAACCATTAAAGGAGAATCAAAACCCATAATCATGTATGAAAACCAGGAACAAGCTGTAACCGATTCAGCTTGATTTTTAGTGTGGAACTCATTTAATAGGGGAATCGATTATGACTACTAATCTTGTTGAAAAAAATATTCTGGGAGTTCCGGTTTTACCATTGCGTGATGTGGTTGTTTATCCTTTCATGGTCGTTCCGTTATTTGTTGGGCGCGAGCGGTCGATCAAAGCGCTCGAAGTCGCGATGGCGGCAGACAAGCAAATTCTGGTTGCCACGCAAAAAAATCCTTCCGAAGATCAACCCAGCGAAGACAGTCTTTATCGCGTTGGTACACTTGCAACCGTCTTACAACTTTTAAAATTACCTGACGGCACGGTCAAAGTTTTGATTGAAGGCGTCAAACGCGCTCAAATCATTCGTTTTCTAACTGACAAAGATTATTTTCTGGCTGATGCGGAACTCATGGAAGATACCAATATTGGGTCCCGTGAAGTGGAAATTTTGATTCGCTCGCTGAAATCGCAATTCGAACAATATGTTAAATTAAACCGCAAAATTCCAACTGAAATTTTGGCATCGGTACTCGCAATCGAAGATGGCTCTCGTCTTGCAGATACTATCGCTGCCCACTTATCGATTAAATTAGATGAAAAACAAAAAACGCTAGAAATTCTAGATCTGCAAAAACGATTAGAAAAACTCGTTGCACTCATGGAATCCGAGATCGATCTTTTGCAAGTCGAAAAGAAAATCCGCGGCCGCGTCAAACGTCAAATGGAAAAAACCCAGCGCGAATATTATTTAAATGAACAAATGAAAGCGATCCAAAAAGAATTGGGCGAACTCGAAGAAGTCCCCAACGAAATTGAAGCGCTCGCGAAAAAAATCGAAACAGTCGGCATGACCGAAGAAGCCAAAGCCAAATGCCGCACTGAATTAAACAAATTAAAAATGATGTCACCGATGGCCGCTGAAGCGACCGTTTCCAGAAATTATCTGGATTGGATGCTTTCTTTGCCATGGGCCAAAAATTCTAAACTACGTGCAAGCTTGACGGATGCTGAAAAAATTCTTGAAGAAGAACATTACGGCTTGAAAGAAGTCAAAGAACGCATTCTGGAATATCTTGCTGTGCAAAAACGTGTGAAAAAACTCAAAGGCCCTATTTTATGCTTGGTTGGACCTCCAGGGGTTGGTAAAACTTCTTTAGGTGAATCCATTGCTCATGCAACCGGTCGTGAGTTTATTCGCATGTCACTCGGTGGCATACGTGATGAAGCTGAAATTCGTGGTCATCGCCGCACTTATATTGGCGCGATGCCAGGCAAAATTATCCAGAAAATTGCAAAATCCACTGTGAATAATCCTTTTTTCCTCTTGGATGAAATTGATAAAATGGCCATGGATTTTCGCGGTGATCCGGCTTCTGCCTTATTGGAAGTGTTAGATCCCGAACAAAACCATGCGTTTAACGATCATTATCTGGAAGTGGATTACGATCTTTCTGATGTGATGTTTGTCGCAACAGCGAATACCTTGGAAATTCCGCCAGCCTTGCGCGATCGTATGGAAATTATCCGTATTCCAGGTTACACCGAAGATGAAAAAATTAATATTGCATTGCGGCACTTGATTCCCAAACAGTTAAAACAAAGTGGTATCAAGGAATCTGAACTGGAAATTTCTAAAGATGTCGTACAATACATGGTGCGTCATTACACGCGTGAAGCGGGCGTTCGAAATTTAGAACGTGAAATTTCAAAAATTTGCCGTAAATTTGTCAAAGAAGTGATGTTGACAGAAAAACACAAGAAAACCACTCGTCTCCAAGTCAGTGATCTCGAACATTATTTGGGCGTCAAACGGTTCCGCTACGATGTTGCGCACGAAAAAGATCAAATTGGTCAAGTCAAAGGTCTTGCCTGGACAGAAGTGGGCGGTGAATTATTAACAATTGAAGCCATGACTGTTCCAGGTAAAGGTAAAACCACCTCCACCGGTCAGTTGGGTGACGTCATGCAGGAATCCATCCAAGCGGCTATGACCGTGGTTCGCTCACGTGCGCCATTCCTTGGCATTCCGAAGAACTTTTTTGACAAGCATGATATTCATATCCACGTACCGGAAGGTGCAACCCCGAAAGATGGTCCATCTGCTGGTATCGGTATGTGCACAGCATTGGTATCTATGCTGACACAAATTCCAGTCCGTGCAGATACCGCGATGACGGGCGAAATCACCTTGCGTGGCGAAGTATTGCCAGTGGGTGGCATCAAGGAAAAACTCCTTGCAGCCCATCGCGGCAATATCAAGCACATCTTGATCCCAGAAGAAAACATGAAGGACTTGAAAGAAATTCCAGACAACATCAAAAAAGATCTGGATATCAAACCAGTCCGCTGGATCGACGAAGTCTTGACGCATGCTTTACGCGGTTATCCAGAGCGTTTACCGGGCAAGCACAAGCACAAGAAAATTAAACCGGTGATTGCCGCCGCCCACAAAAAAGTCCCAAAGGACAAGGGCGAACGAGATAGGGCGCATTAATCTGTCATTGCGAGGAGCGTTTTTTGCGACGAAGCAATCTCATAAAGATTGCTTCGCCGTCTAACGACAGCTCGCAATGACGTGCCAAAATACCCTTTTTGTCAATCAAATAAATAAAAAAATCTTTCTTAAACATTGCTTGACATAGATTGCCCGCTGTTTTATAAATCTCACTTCAAAAATTTTATTACGGACAGACAGAGTAGGGGACATATGAATAGAGCAGAGTTAGTTGAACTGATTGCAGAACGAGCTGAAGTGACCAAGGCTTCTGCAGAACGTGCTTTAGGTGCATTGCTAGATGCGATTGCTGACTCATTAAAAAAAGACGAACCCGTAGTGTTGGTCAATTTTGGTACTTTCGTCGTTAAAGAGCGCGCAGCCCGCAAAGGCCGCAATCCTCAAACCGGTGAAGAAATCAGTATCCGCGCCGCAAAAGTCGTCGGATTCAAAGCAGGAAAGGCATTAAAAGAAGCTGTCAAAAAAGAAGAAACCGCTTAAAACAGCAACGCGGGTGCTTAGCTCAGCTGGGAGAGCGTCGCCCTTACAAGGCGAGGGTCGGGGGTTCGATCCCCTCAGCACCCACCATGTGTTTAGTAGGAGTGGTAGTTCAGTTGGTTAGAATACCGGCCTGTCACGCCGGGGGTCGCGGGTTCGAGTCCCGTCCACTCCGCCATTTAAAAAAATATTGGAATAAAGTGCATCAACTATGCTGCAGAGCATTCGTGATCATACACAAGGCTGGATAGCCGGAGTCATTATCTCCATTCTCATCCTCTCGTTCGCTTTGTGGGGCATTCATAGTTATATCTCAGGCGAAGGCGGCGGTACCAATATTGTTGCCAACGTTAATGGTGTTGAAATCACCAAAAATCAATTTGCTGCCTCTTATGAACGGCTCCGCCGGCAGATGCAAATGCAACTGCGCACACCCCAATTACCGACCGATGTTGAAGCCAACATCAAGCATGATGCATTACAATCGTTGATTGATCTGCAAGTATTAAAACAAGCTTCGTTGTCGGAAAAGTATCGAGTTTCCTCAAACCAGATCGATAATTTTTTGACAAGCCTGCCTGAATTTCAAGTTAATGGCCAATTTTCACCGGCGCGCTTCCAGCAAATCATCGAACGGGCCTTATATAATCCGAACGACTTTATTGATTTAATTGCAACGAGCCTTTTGATTGATCAGCCGCGTTTAGGAATTATTTTTAGCTCATTTGCGTTACCCAATGAGGTGACAACTTCATTGGCGCTCGTTAATCAAGAACGCGATGTGGATTATGCCTTGATCCAACCGGTCAAAACGACCACTGAAATTTCGAATGATGATATCAAAGCGTATTATGACCAGCACCAAGACGAATTTAAGACTCCAGAACTCGTGAGCGTTGAATATCTGGAACTTTCTTCAAAAGACTTAATGAAAGAAATCAATCCAACTGACGATGCGCTCAAAGCTTATTACAACGAAAATACCAGTTCGTTTTCCACACCGGCTCAGTGGAAACTAGACAGTTTATTAGTTCCAGTGGCAGCCAATGCGACAGCCGATGAAATAAAATCCGCTGAACAAAAAGCCAATTCAGTTTATGAAAAAGCTAAATCAGGTGCTGATGTTACCGCACTTCAAAAAGAATTTTCATTAGAAAAAACCCCACAAAAACTGAATGGCTGGGTTTCTGCAATGCAAATTCCTGAAGAATTACAAAAACCCATTCAGGAATTGAAGGCAAAAGGCGATGTCACAACCCCTATCCAAACCAGCGAAGGATTTATCATCTTCAAATTAATGGATCGCAAAGATCCCGTCGTCCAATCTTTTGCCGAAGCCAAAACAAAAGTCAAAGAAGCCGTTCAAAAACAACAAGCGGACGAAAAGTTCGCCGATGTCCGTAATCAATTATCCAATCTGACCTACGAGCATCCTGAATCATTACAGAACGCCTCTGAAACGCTAGATTTGCCCGTTAAGACCACCGGTTTATTTTCAAAAGAGAAGGGCGGAAACGATATTTCGTCCGAAACAAAAGTGCGAGAAGCGGCTTTCACCAATGATGTGTTAAATCAACAAAACAACAGTGACGTGATTCCGATTTCCGAAGATACAGCCATCGTGTTACGCATTAAAAATCACACGCCTGCTTCATTAAAACCTTTAGAGAGCGTACGTGCAGACATTATTAATACTTTGAAATCCGCCGCAATCGAAGAGAAAACTGCAAAACTCGCCACCGAAATTAATCAAAAATTACAATCGGGCGAAAACCCAACCGATCTTGCAAAACAATATCAACTCAGCTGGAAATCCCTTGGATTCATCGGAAGACAATCGAACAAGGCCAATCCTGCCATTGTCGTCGCCGCTTTTGAAGCCCCAAGACCCGATCCTAAACCGACCTATGCCATGACCAAAACAGAAAATGGCTATGCTGTCATTGCCTTAAAAGGCGTCCGCACCGGATCCGTGACCAATGAAAATCAATACCATGTTTATGGCGAACAAATCCAGAATACTCAGGGTTTGATGGAATACGAACTCTATAAGCAAAGTCTTATCAAGCAAGCTAAGATTAGCACTGAAAATTAAAGTCTCTTGTCATCCTGAGCGCAGCGAAGGATCTTCCCAAATTAGCCGAGATCCTTCGCTTGGCTGTGATCCCCAATCCAAGTGTCAAGGTTAAACTGTAATGGTTTCTTCGCTCACGAGCGCAACATTTGCGTTTGCCATGATAGTGCGCGAAATATCTTGACCACCATAAACAAAAGGCATGCGACTTTTGGGCATTAATGATGAAAAAAGCGGAATCGATGTGGTTGCATACAGATTAGCGCTTAACAATAAAAAAGTGCTTAGTAATAAACTTAAGATTTTCATTTTTCTTCCCCACGTTTTTTAAGTTGGGGTATTATACTAAATTTGCACACATCCTGAAAGTGATAAAAACAATATATTAATCAATACATTATAATATTATCTTCGTCGATTAGTTAATATTCTCTTAAGAATAATTAGGTAAACTAACCCCTTTTAATCACTGAAATAATCTTATGAGTCACGCTCGTCAAACAAAATCACTCAGCGATTTGCCTAAAACTCTGGCGAAAGTCTTTGCTGTTCATTTACATTTGCTGGGACTTACGCCGGAAGATAAAGAAGAACTTGAAGTCGTGGGTTTTGTTAAAAGACTGTTCCATCAAACATTAGATTGTGTCATCCACAAAGAATTAGAGTCGATGCGATTAAAATTCAGTCTGGTCACATTAAAAAAAGATCTAATAGAAGAATGCGTACATTTTATAAAAAGACAAAAGTCAGAAGATATTCTTGAATATTTCCGTAGCGAATTAATTGATAAAGCAGTCAAAGAAAAAAATCTTCAAGGTGCAATTTCAGTCCTTCAGATTGGCAGACATAATGCATTTCATTTACTTGACCGCCCTGATTTGCAAATGAAATCAAAAACCGCTTGGGGTAAATTAATTAAGGAAGCCCAGGATAAAAAATCGTTTTGTGAATCTGTCTATCATTTTAATTTTAATGCCTCCGGTAATTATTTGGCAGTTGCGCTGGTTCCGGTATTGTTATATCAGCTTTTAAAGTTGCCGTGGGCGGCGGATGAAGCAGATGTCAAAGATACAGTAGTTAAGGCATGGCTCTCCCTTATTTTTATCGCATTTGCTGTGCTTATTTCCAGAATTAATCCGTTTCCCGTTCACGAAGTTAAAATGTCTGCAGATCTCAGTTCTTTGGATGAATTCCTGCGAGCAAAAGGGGATCGTTTTATCCGGGAATATTATGAGAAACGAAAAAAAGAATTAGGAGAGGTTAAAAAATTAACGCCGGTACGAACGCATGCGACTCAATCGGAATTTCCAGAAGAACCTAAAAAAGTAGGAGTGGTCAAACGTAACAGACAACCATTTATTCTTCCTCTCGAAACGACAGACAAACCGGTAGAGCAAAAACAAATGGTTATCGAAGATGGTCAGGGCAATGTTTATTATCGCTTAAATACTAAAAACCCGAATACTTTTTTTAGATTAAATAAAAAAGAAGTTCTGGCGATGATCGTGAAATCTAAGCTATATGATGCAAAAGAAGATGAAATTGTTCTTGGCCGGTTTGTAACTGCTGTATCCACTCAGAAATTTAATAAAGGTCATACACTGACAGTTGTGACAAAATCTGAAAAAAAATCACGAGGACTTAAACATCCCTTGAAAGTGAGAATCGCCAAAAATGCCCAATTATGGTGCTGCGATGAGACGGGTCCGCGAGCGGGTAAAGAAGGATTTGAACTTGATCAGGGTATTGAAGAAGTCGTGAGCCCAAGGGCTGTTTTGCCGCATGTGAAAAAAACAAAGTAAATCTGTGTCCCCATCATCCCACGTCGCTTTGCTCCTCGCAATGACGTGGGGTGTCAGATACACCAATCCTCAGCATGACAATAATTTTTCAAATTGGAGAAGTGAACAACGCTCACTGCCACATTTACGAATATAAATGGGTTTATTATTATAAGTAATTTTAACGTAATACTGGTTATTTTCTTCAAAAAGTGAAAAGTTAACCCGAGAAGCATAAGGCGGTGCTTTGTCTAGCGGTGAATCCAGTGTATTCATAACACTCATGATCGAGCTATCATGGCCTGACAACAAAACATATTTTAAACTCGATGAATGATGAACTGCTTCATCAAAATAATTTTTAACGGTTTTTAGAAATTCTTCACCCATAGGATCCGTAATTTGTTTCACTTCAAAGGCTTTTAGCATCACCCGTTCATCTAATGAAATAATTTCGTTGGCATCTTCATTGCTGATTCCGTTTGGTAACGGGATATGATTTAATTCTCGAATATATAAATTATCGGCTAATTGACCGAGTTTTTTAAAGTTAGTGATGGGTATGCCCGTTTGCTTACTCCAATAGTCTAGTTTGCTCTCGGGTGGTGACATTTCATGCCAATTCTTCTGATATAAATAATAGAGATACACCAAGGAAAAAATATTTTTTTTAGGCTTGCTCACCAACAATTTGTCACGGTCGAGCGCAACAACATGAATTGGGATTGGACGATCATAAGGGGATCGTTTGGCAGGTGGATATAAACCCATTAAAAAAGCATCAGCGCTTAGAATCGTGCGACTCATATCAGTCGATCGTACATACATCGTATCAGGATTATATTTTTCCGGTAGCAGATGATAGCGATAAACATATTGCTGTCGCATGTTTTTACCCAACGCGATTTCTTGATGGACGCCTTTTTGAGTTAATTGGCCTAAGCCTTCTTTGAATTGAATGGGTGAATTAGGAATTGACTCAATCGGCGTTCGATCGCCATGACGGATGAGATCTAGCGAAAAAATTAATTTTTCAGTTGCGAAGGCTGGAGTGGTTGCAAATAAAATAATGATTAAGCTGGTAATTAATTTTTTTAGTGAATAAATCATCACGTCCCTTACATTTTGTTTTTCGGTTCATCCTGAGATGATGCTGCAAGAGCGACAGTAGTATCGGTAACAGCCGCTGTATGATGAAGTAGGCCCATTTCGGGTAATCCTAATTTTTTTGCCTTCGGTCTATATTGTGCATATTCGGATTCTGCTTTTGACATTAATTCCGCTAATTCTTTTAATTTTTCAGGATTGTCTTTGGATGCATAGGGTGGCTTCAAGGTGTTTGTTTGGATATAAGCAGGATCGGTATTTTCTGGTACATGAGCAACTGACATTTCGACAGACATATGTAAAATGGCATAATATTTCGCATCGCCTTTGGATAAAACAGAGGGAAGCGCTTTACCATAATAATCTTGATATATTTTTCTTAATAAGAATTCATCTTCTGCTAAATAATCTAAACCTTTTTGGTTGGCAGCAGCAAAAATGAGCGCTCCATAAACCTTGGCAAGTTTCGATGGGTCGGTGACAGTTGTATTGGGTGGAGGTAAGGCATCCGATAAGGCTTTTGCCATGACGGCATGGTCTCCCCATGCGTTATTCGTTCGCATATCACCTTGGAACTGTTCCGCCGCTTTTTCAAACTTAAATACTTTCATGGTTTCTACGGCTTCTGCACTGTTAACGCCTGTTGCAAAAGCAATTTGGCCACCAAAATTCATTTTCTCTCTGAAAAATGTTAAATTTTTCTCGATAAATTGTTGATATTCATTTTGGATTTCTTTTGAACCTGGATAAAGTGCTGCAAATCGTGCAAGATCAAATGCTTTTTGCAATAGGGCGAGATCGGAAGCTGTTTTAAAACTCCTCATGCCTCCATCGGCCATCATTCTGATATTTTGTCCAATTAATACTTGAAAAACAGGGAAGAATGCTTCAGGGTTAAAATCTTTTCTTTCTGGCGGTAATTTGGGAACAAGTTCATCGAGCAGTGTTCTTTTCATCTCGTCGGGGAATTCTTTCACATCATTTTCTTTGCTATTTGCGCGATTGATATCAAAATTACTGAGCGCACAAGTTGCAACATCCATCACTTTTGCTTCCTTGCTTTCGTGGGACCCAGGAAAAAAGGCTTGATCCACATCGCAAATTATTCGGTGTAATGCAGTATGTTGCGGCGGTGTAAAGGAAATGCTAAGCAGCGTTCCTTCAATAATCAGTTTGTCAGCAATATATTTTAATGCGGCTTCTGAAAGTCCTTTCGCTTTAAAATAAGCACCAAAGTCTCTACAAAAGGCATCAGCACTTTGTTTTTCATTTTGATATTGTCCTTCCATCTGGACGATATCATGATAAGCCGCAATCATGCCGACAATTTCTGAAAAAAGCGTTCTATTGATTTTCGGAAAGCCCGAATCCTTCATCATTTTTTCTAAGAGTCTTTGACAATCATTGCGCATTTCGAGTGCGTGCAATACGGTATGATATTGCTGATAAACATATTGTTTACGATTTAATTCAACCATTCCAGCTCGGTATGTTTCATGCATTTCAGGATCAGTTGCTTTTTCTTCTTTTTGACAAAAATCAAAAAATTCTTTTTTATATTTTTCGTTTTGTTCATGATTTAATAGGTGGTCTACGATATAACCAATGGTTTCTTCTCGGTCTGGACCTTTCGAGGTGAAAGTTGTTAATTGATGTTTATTGATTATGCCGAGTAAGCGCTGGATTTTGGATGGGTCTTCAAAAACGGCTTTAACTTTCTCTAGGGGACGAGCATTTAATACTTTGCGTAATACTTTTTCTCGATCATTATTATTGGGAGAGTCGGATTTTGCATCAGGTGCTTTTAACCATTCTTCAATACTTATTGCTTGAGACAACATGGGTCCCCCAAAAATTATCATATAATAAAGTATAGTTCATATTATTTGGAAGTAAAAGATTACTATAATCAATCGATTATAGCTTTTATCAACGTAGTATAATAAAAAGATAACGAATAGGAGGTATTTATGGCCAGAAAATATGGAAAAGGTACACAAAAAGAAGTTGAAAAAGAAATGCGTCAGTTCAAAAAAGGGAAAGCGCACAGTGGTCGTAAACTGAAACCGGTCAAGAGTCGAAAACAAGCGGTGGCAATTGCTCTTTCCAAAGCGCGTAAAAAAGGCATGAAAGTTCCAAAAAAAGCAGCAAAATCCAGATCGAAATAATGGGGAGGTCTGTATGCCTTACAAAGTCGGCAGAAAAACCAAAACCAAAGGGTTTCCGATTTTAAAAAACGAACACGGCACTTGGCGTGTTATCGCTCATTCCAGTACCCGTGCAAAAGCGGAAGCTAGCATTCGTGCACGCCATGCTGGAAGTCATAATCGGAATTGGTAATATTTTTTCTTTTTATTTTCCCAGCTTGAATGAGTTGGTCTTATGGTACAATTTTTTCTTTTTTTTGGAGAAAATCATGACCAAATTGTACAAAGATATTATTCAAGACAGTAATTCAGCCCTTGCAAAACTTCGTAAAGAAATTCCAGATGTCATGAGTGGATTTAGTGCGCTCGCGCAAGCTGCGACCAAGGATGGCGCGCTCGATAAAAAAACCAAAGAATTAATTGCGGTTGCCTTAGCAGTGGCCGCTCGTTGTGATGGTTGCATCGGACTTCATATGCAAGCTTTAATTAAACTGGGTGCGACGCGTGCGGAATTGTTGGAAACCTTAAGCATGTCAGTCTATATGGGCGGTGGACCATCGGCGGTCTATGCAGCTGATGCATTGAAAGCATTTGATGAATTAAGTGGTTCATAATTTTTGTAGACCCTGAGCGAAGTCGTCATCCTGAGCGAAGCAAAGGATCTTTTCAAATTTGAGCAGATCCTTCGCTTCGCTCAGGATGTCAGCACTCCGGATGACGCGATGAAAAAGGACGGCTTAAGCTTCCACTCCCAAATTCATTGCAGCTATCGCATGAAACCCCGCATCCACATGAACAATCTCGCCCGTAATACCCGAAGCCAAATCAGAACATAAAAATGCCGCAACATTACCAACTTCATCAGTTGTAACATTTTTTCGCAACGGCGCAATGGATTCATTGAAGGCCAGCATTTTACGGAAATTTTTAATTCCGGATGCAGCAAGGGTCCGAATCGGGCCTGCAGAAACGCCGTTCACGCGGATATTTTTGGGTCCTAAGCTTTGGGCCAGGTATCGAACATTCGCCTCCAGGCTCGCTTTGGCTAAGCCCATTACGTTATAGAAGGGGACTGCGCGTTCAGCACCAAGATAAGTCATGGTCAGTAATGCGCCATTGCGTCCTTCCATCATTTTTTCGCCAGCTCGTGCTAAGGCGGCAAAACTGTATGAGCTAATATCATGAGCAATCCGGAAACCTTCACGGTTCACTGCATTTAAATAATCGCCTTCTAATTGATCAGCTGGGGCATAGGCGACCGAATGGACGATAATGTCCAAGCCATCCCAGACTTTTCCGAGTTCTTTGAACAAATTGGTAATATCATCATCAATACTGACATCGCATGGAATAATCGTCTTCGCATTCCAATTTTTGCCCATTTCTTCGACACGGCTTTTTAACTTGTCGTTTTGATAGGTGAGGGCGAGTTCTGCGCCTTCACGGTGCATTGCATCGCCAATACCATGTGCAATGGATCTGTCGCTTGCCAGTCCTACGATCAGTGCTTTTTTGCCTTGTAAGAATCCCATAGTGATACCTTCTTATTGTAAAAAGGGGATTATACTTGGATTTTTTAAGAGCGGTAGAGGGCAATGACGGAGAAACAGTTTATTCCTCAGTTTCCGGAGAATCCAGAAGCATCTGATGATTCTCCAACTCCACCTTTTCAATCTGCCCAAACCGCTGGGAAATCTTCCTCGCCGATGTATGCACATCCTCAACATCCGTATGCGCTTGAGCAATATGAGTTGCCAATTTATCCATCCGTTTTTGAAAGCGTTCAAAATCATTCGATAGCATGTGTAGATGTTTTTGAATAATGTGTATTTGCTTGCGCGTCGCTGCATCTTTTAACACGGCACGCGCCGTAGTTAAAATCGCCATCATGGTCGTCGGCGACACCATCCAGACTTTTGAACGATGAGCAATATCCACTAAATCCGGAAAATGCGAATGAATTTCGGCAAAGACACTTTCTGCAGGGATAAACATCACTGCACCATCTGCTGTTTCGCCGGGAATAATATATTTTTCTGAAATATCCTGAATATGTTTTTTAATGTCATTTCGAAATTGTTGCTCTAATGGTTTTTTTTCAACTTCAGAAAGTGAAGGATCAATCAATTGTCTAAATGTTTCGAGTGGAAATTTAGCATCGATCGCAATATTTCCCGTGGGTTCTGGTAATAACAGCATGCAATCCACTCTTTTATCGTTGCTTAATGTATGCTGAAAAGAAAAATGCTGTTCTGGTATCACATTACGAATTAACGCAGCCAATTGCACTTCGCCAAATGTGCCTCGCGATCGCCTGTCATTTAATATTTCCTGCAGGCTCACCACATTGGTGGATAATTCCGTAATTTTTTTCTGTGCCGCATCAATGAGTGCTAATCGTTTAATAACATCAGTAAAGGTTTCAGTGGTTTTTTCAAATCCAGCCGCTAATCTTTTTTCGACTTGTTGATTAATTTCTTTTAATCGGAGATCTGTAGTTTGCGTGAGACTGTCAACACGTTTACTCATTTCATTCGCATAATCAGTGAGCGCTTCTTTAACGCTAAATCGTGTATCTTGCACGCCTTTTTGTAAAGTATCTTGCAAAATTTTCAAGGAATTAATTTGATGTTCATCAAAACGTGCGCGATGCTCGCCAAAGGCATTTAATTGCTGAATGCGGGCTTCATTTAATTTTTCCATGACATTCTGCAGCATGGATTGATTCTGATTTTCTGCCATTTTTAAACGTTCTTCGAGCCGTACCCAGTTATCCTGCTGCCGGCTTTGTCGATAGGCGATAAAAATTCCGATCAATAATATCCCGATAGTAATGGCAATAAGAATCATGGGGGGTCCTTTAGGTTAAGTCATGCGAGATAGTATACATTTTTTTAAAAAAGATAGTTTTTCAAAATTTATAGTGTTAATATTGATCAATTTTTTAAAAACGAGGATTTTATGAATAATAGATTCATTTTTGCACATTTCCTGCACAACCCCTCAGAGGAAGTGGCTCTTGCAGATGATCAGAAATTATTAGTTCAGGACATTGCTGAACAAGCTTTTGCAGAAGTACAGTTCCACCGATCAAGAGTAGACCATGATTTAAGAGATTTACCTGTCAGCGGACAATTACATAAAGTCGCTTTCGAAGCCAATCAAATTCATGTTAAACAATTTACAACACGCATTGACACAGTTGCGGAGCCCGGTGATGCAAAACAACTACCAAAACTACAGACAATGGTTGTTGATAATAAGGCAGCTGCAGCCGAATCCGGATTGCAAGCTTATGTTGCCATTTTTGAAATAGCAGATTTTACTGTGCAACAAAAAGATGGTCCTAAAGAAGTGCGAGTAAGAGGCGATTATGTTGTTCAGGGAGAATTAAATGTATGGTTAGGAGAAGAATTAGAAAAAGTTCGTTTAAAAGAAAAAGACGCTTGGGTTGAGGCACAAGCTGCATCTTTTGTATCCGCCAGAAAGGTTTGGGTAGATCAAAGAATTCGTGAAGCTCATAATGGCCAACCAATGTCAGAAAGAGAGCTTAACAAAGCATCTGAAAGAGTTTATTTTGAGGAGCAATATAATGAACTGCAGTTTAAAGAGAAAGGTGAGTGGAAAGATGAAGAAAGATCACTACCTGGTAAGCTGCAAGAAATTTTAAAAACAAGAGCTCTACAAGAAAGTTTCCAGAAAAGATTTCCGAAATGCAAAGATTTATATCAGCATATCAGATTGGCAGGTATTTTAAATTGGACAACCAGTGGTGAAAGGGGAGACAGGAGAGAAAAATCAAATCGAAAACTTTATTTATTCCCAAAAACAGAAGCCGCAAGTAAATTACCCTCCTCAGAAGATCAATTAAAAACATATGTAACAAACTTTGTAAAAGATCTGGATTTGAATTCATTATTATTTTATAGCGATCATGATCGAGGCGAGGCTTTGCTTCAGGAAACGATTGGTACGACGGTTGTTTTGCAAGAGGCCGCTAGTACAAATCAAGGCCCTAAAGTCGCTAAATTGCTTCCAGGTCCATCACTGACATTTAGTCAAATAGTTGCAGATACAAATAGCGTTTCTTTATATCAATTAGCAACGCATTCTAATGATTCTGATTTAAGCGAACCAACTAAAGAAAATGTTTCATTATCATTAGAGCCCACTTCAGGACAAGAAGGAGATAGGAAGGAAGATCCTAAAGACACAACTGTGCTGTCTCTTTCACAACAACCACCACAAGAACAAAAAACCATTGTGAAGCAGCCTAAGTTTCCTTTTTATTTGCTTTATAGTGCAGTCACTCTACCAAAAGGTTTGTCTCCAGAAGAAATGATGCGAACAGTGCGCTCAAAAAGTGGCAAGATTCCTAAAATTTTAGGTCGAGCCGAATATCAAACGATGGAACTGGATAAACAAAAATTTTTATTACAAAAAACTTTGAGTGCTGCTCAGGCAGAATATGGAACGCAAAATCCACCTGTAGATTATTGTATTGTGGCACATGTGCTGGATCCTCAAAGTAGATTAGCTGTAGAAAAAGCTGCGCAAGATGCTCAAGAATCACCGGACGATTTAATCGATTATCAATTAACAGATCAAACCCCCTTACTAAGTGTTTATCACCCAAAATCACAAAAATTAGTGATCAATGCAAATGGCTTGGATGCTCAGTTAAAAACGGAAGCTCAGTACGAAAATGAGCATGGCGTTCAAGAAACGCTGAATCCTTTTGATTTTTACAGCGAAGGCATGCACGTGGCTTTTCGTCAATCGGGTGATCATATCGAAGCTAATGAATCCTTGTCGCAAACGCTGAAAGGTACATTTGTAGATGTTCCCAAAAAATTATTACCTGATCCTACAGTAGAAAAACCTGAAAACGCGGATGCAAAAACTGCATTGTCTCTTTCTGCCCCAGTTGAAGGTAAGGAAAATATGCCGCCTACTGCAGATAAAGAAGCAGTTAAACTTGAAGGACAGGCAAAGACGGTTTTGTTTACCATGAACCTCCCAAGCCAAAGTTTACGACAATTACCTCCTTATGAGCGGGTATCACAATTGGCTGTCGCTCATGAAGTTAAAGTTCCTGCGCAAGCTGAAACAACAGAAATAAGTAAATTACAACTTAATATGCGAGTCGCAGATCTTGCTGCAAAAAAAGCGCTAACCGAAAGGTTAGAATCTTATGTTGCGACTGTCGATCCTAAAATTCAACACCGCAATATCGATATGACGTTAACCTGTGAGATCGCTGCCCATCCATTTGATGCTTCACATGCATTGCTCAATATGGAGCTCATACCTTGTTCAAGATTCGATAAGCGACAAAAAATTATTCTTGTTGTTGATCCGTCAATTGCATCATCAAAAGTCATGGATTCGATAAATAGAGCATTGACCGTCACAGCGAGACAAAATCCTGCAACTCAAGTAGCACTGATTAAAAACGGCCAACTCCAACTTCCAAGCACAAGGACGAAAGCTCAAACTGTACCTGTGGGTTCCAGTTTAAGAGGGAAAAAGGGCGAGTTAAACGAATTTTTAGCTAAGCAGTTAACAAGAGAAACCCCTAGTTCTGCTGGCTGCGATGTAACTGCTGCGATCAAGCAAATGGAGCAAGATAAAAAAGAAAGTGACCCGGATATTCTTACTAAAGTGATAGTGCTGGTCGGTGAACAATCCGTTAAGGGTTCTTTTACTAAAGCTGTCTCAGAAACAATCAAAGCTAAACTAGGCGATGGTCCCAATACCCAGGTTTATTTACGAGCGGTAGGCAAACAAGAAAATTTGCAAAATAGAGGACTCAAACCTGAACAAATAGTAGAAAGTGCAGATGTCTTAGCAGATCAAGTTGAAACAGCCATTACTACGATGGGTAATAACCTCCAATTAGCTTTTCAAGTGACTGATGAACATGGACAAGCTCTAGATAATAATGCGATTGATTTAGCAGAATTTCAATATGGACTCAAGCAACCCATTTTGATGGTTCCCAGAAAAAACCAAGCCAAAGAGTTACATCTTACCTTTAAAACAGGCGAAGGGCTCGTCGGCGGCCAATTGTTACATGCCACAGAGGTGAAAGATGGAGAACATACAGGAGATTATAAACTTACTCCTGTTCCTTCTTTAACATTGAAGTTTCCTGTTACAAATTTAAAACCCAATCCTAAACACACCGTTTCTTTTTACCGAGATGAGCTTCATACGCGGCTGAAGGCTATTGCTGAGGATAAAAATGCAGAAAAAGCAAAAGAGGTGAGAGAGTTTAAGCGGGCGGTCGAAGCGGTCTTTCCTAAAGGTCCTAAACGAACCCCAGAACTGGAAGAATATTTTAAAGAATTGGAGAGAACAGATAAACGTTTTCGTACAACAAAATCTTCGACTGCAGCGATGACGGCAAGATTGGTATTGGATTCATCGCAAGCTGCTGAGGAGCAACCAGGTATGCCGGTAAAAGATGGGGATAATCGACAGCCACCAAAACAACCCTTACCAAGATATCTAAAAAGACAAAATGGTACCAAGCCTAGCGCACCAGCCGCCTCTCCAGAAGCGGGTACAGCACCGTCGGCTCCTGAAAATAGATCAGGAGTAGCACCTTAGGTGTTCGATCCTATTAAATGAGAGGTCAGCTGTCATCCTGAGCGAAGCGAAGGATCTGCTCAAATTTGAAAAGATCCTTCGCTGCGCTCAGGATGACGGGTGTTTCGGGTAGCATGGGTGATAATTATTTAGTGCGGATTAATTTATTTTCGGCCATAAATTTTGTAAACACAAGGAGTTTTTTATCATCGATCATTGCCGGATTTTTCGCAAAATAAGCAACCGTTAAAAACCATGCGCGCCGATTCAATTCATTATTTAATTCAGGATGATTTTTTGCAAATTCACCCCAGCATTCATCAGGATGTTTCTGTAAATAATCCGTTGCCTGTTTCACAGCTAGTAAAAATGCCTTAAATCGCGGATCATTTAACTTATTTTTATTCACCACATAAATTAATTCACTATAAGATGGAATACCATTATCTTCCGGAAAAAAAGCCAGACCCGGATGTCCCGCTAATTCCATTTGAATCAATTCAAAATTCCGCATCATGCCGGTGACGGCATCGACTTTTTGTGACAGTAAACTTTGCGTTAAGTTATAATGAACATTAATAGTTTCAACATCGTGAATATTAACCCCGTTATGTTGAAGCATTATTTTCAATAGAGCAGTGTCCACACTGCCGCCGCTAGAGCCGATTTTTTTATTTTTTAAATCCGACATCTTCTGGATTGGGCTAGATTTTAATACGACAAGACAGGTTAATGGTCTATCAATTAAATTTCCAAGAAAGGCCAATGGCAATCCCTGATCCACTTGCATCAGAAATTGTGGTTCATAGGTAATCGCAATATCCGCTTTACCCGCTGCAACTAATTTTGGCGGATCAGAAGGATCAGCAGGACCGATGAGTGAAACATCCAGTCCTTCCGCTTTAAAAAATCCTTTCTGTTCAGCGACAAATAACGGCGCGTGATCGGGATTGGCAAACCAATCCAAAAGCACAGTCAATTTTTGGGTTTCCGCCGAATAACAATTAGTAAAAAATAAAAATAACAGTATCGCAAAAATTTTTTTCATGAGGATTCCTTCACTTGCCAAAATATTAGAAATTTTAAAAGTTGATTGACTGCAAAATATAACAATAACGAAAAAGCCATAATGACGAATAATGCTGCAAACATAAGATCAATTTGCATGCGCGCATTAGCATTTAACATCAAAAATCCTAAACCATGACTGGATCCAACCCATTCGCCGATGATCGCACCAATGGGCGCTATGACAGTCGCAACACGAATGCCGGAAGCAAGATGGGGAAGGGCTGCAGGAATGCGAATGAACCAAAAAATTCGAGATTTTTTTGCTTGCATGGTTTTGGCTAAATCCAAAAATCCAGAATCCGTTTGTTTTAATCCATCATAAAATGCACTGGTTATGGGAAAAAACAACATAATAATCGTCGTCACAATTTTAGAAGCCATGCCGTATCCAAACCAGATGACGAGCAAGGGTGCAATTGCAAAAGTTGGAATCGCCTGACTAATAATGAGCGATGGCAATAACCAATAGGAAACCGGCCGCACAAATGCCATCAAAATAGCGGTAAATGAACCGATAATAATTCCTAAGATTAATCCGCAAAGTGTTTCAGTCACTGTGGGAATTGCTTCGTGAAGTAATAAATTTTTTTGAAAATAAAGGGTTTTAATCACTTCAAAAGGGGTCGGCAAAATATAAGAGGGTAAGTGAAACAAGACTGCTACCATCTCCCAGATTAAGAGTAGCGTGATAAAAACCAGTAATCCACGTGCAATCAATTTCATCGGCTTATTTCCTTCGCACGCATTAACGCATGAAATAATTTTGCTTGATGCGCGATAAAAACAGGATCAGCAGGATCGCGCGGGCTCGGTGTATCCAATGTCGCAAACGTTTCTAACACGGCCGGTTGTCCTGACAAAATGACAATTTCATCTCCTAAACGCAGCGCCTCAACCGGATCATGAGTAATCAAAAACACCGTTTTATTTTTAAATAATTCCGCCGCCAGATTTTGTAATTGAAAACGAGTGATTGCATCCACTGCGCTAAAGGGTTCATCCATTAAAATAACTGGTTTTTCTTGTAAAAAAGTCCTGACTAAAGCGGTTCGCTGCCGCATGCCGCCTGATAATTCGCGTGGGTATTTATTCATATCCTGATGAAGCCCGACTTTTTCAAGCAAGTCTTTTGCAAAGGTTAGAGCATTTTTCTTATTTTTTTTCTGTAAATAAACACTCAATAAAACATTATCCAGAACAGTGAGCCATGGCATAAGTAAATCCGTTTGCGCCATATAAGAAATTTGCGATGAAAGACTCAATTGATTATCAGAGGTAATTGCACCAGAAAATGTCGTGTTCGGCGAAGATAAATTCGCAATCATCCGCAACAATGAACTTTTTCCAACACCACTTGGCCCCAATAAAGTCGTGCATTTTCCAGCAGAAAGCGTGAGATTCAGATTTTGAAATAAGGGAATACCATCATACGCTAAATTGGCATGACGAATAAAAATAGTCGGTGCGGTCATCTTTACCTCTTCCTACGCCAGTATGACCTGGATCAGGTTTTAGGGTCGTCCTTCAAAGGACCTCTCAGCCGCAGTGCTCGGCTCCCCTGAGTGGGTTTTTAAGGTCAAAATTTTACATATTAACGCTCGATGGTCAATAGAAATTCTTAATTGATTGATAAATAGGATAATTTTTTTAAGACCATTTAAGGTTTTCTAAAGAATTGGATTGCTATACTAAAAGTAACGATATGAGGTGATTTATGGCTGAATCTAGAAATATAGAACTAGTTGATAAATACCTATCACTTGATCAATCAATTGGCGTATTAGTAGATGCGGTTCGATCGGTTGATATATCTGAAACCCTAAAAAATGAATTAAGAGAGGCTGCATTTCGGCTTGAAAAAATTCTGGATGAAACTGCTCCGATATACCGTCGCTTAGAAATGCAAAAAGATTTTGAAATTGAACCAGAAGACAAACAAGTAAAAGAATTAGCGATGTCTTATAAACTTAACGGTAGATTAAATAGAATCTTGGATGAGATTAGTTCAATCATGCAGAAAGCTCAAACTCAGTTAAGCGAAGAAGAATATGACGAGATAATTGATACAATCGATAAAGTCCGAGCAGACCAAACTTCAACTGAGCCAGTTTTACCAAAAAAACCTGTCAAACCACTAGAAAAAGGCAGTCTTAGTACCTTAAAAAAAATACATGCTGATGCTAAGGCATCAACAGATGAGAAACATGATTCAGATGAAATTGATTGGGATAATATTCAAGCAAGAAGATCAGGCGCAACGGTTTATGGTGAAGATCAAAAAGCAGCTTCTTCTTCAGATCCAGGTTCAGCTACAGAAGAGGAGATTGATTGGGATAATGTTCAGCCCAGAAAATCCAGTGCTACAGTTTATAGTCAGGAAGAGGAGAAAAAAGCTGTATCCACTAAGGATAGCTCAGACGATGAAATAGATTGGGATAATATTGAAGCAAGAAGACCATCTAAAACTATTACTGACGACGAGAAATCGGAAAAGTCTGGTACTCCCGCAAAAAATAATGCATCAACTGATACATCACAAGACCAACAAAAATTAAACTCATTAAAAAAGGAATTAACACAATTAGAGGCACAATTAGCCGCGCAAGACACAGTATCGGTTAAACAAAAAATTGAATTTTGGAATAATCAGGCTTCACGCAAAGAAACGAGCAATCAAGGTTTGTTTCCAAAAGCAGAGTCTAAAGTTGATAAAGAAGAAATTCACAAAAAAATTGCAAAATTGAAAGAGCAAATCAAGCCACTAGAATCAAAGATTGCTCGAAAAATTTCTGATGATAAACGAAAAGAAAAGCAAAAAACCATTTATTCTATCCCAGAAAAAAGACGTAAAAAATCGAGCAGAAAATTTGAAGAAGTGAGAGAAGAGATGACAATCGAAAAACTCAGAGCTAACTCAGCGAGAAGGGGACCAAAAAAATAAAATTTGCAAATTTCAAGAATTAATTGGGTAATTTTTTAATATTTCCTTAATCTTTCCTCATTATATTAACAACAACAATTCGAGGATAAAAAAACATGCAAACCCAAACAGCATTACCAGAGTCAAAAACTGACCAAATTCTATTCCCCCATCCGCCAATTAAAATAACTCCAACCCCAGAATGCCCTGTCAAAATTTTGTCCTGGAATATTGCAGGGCCAGATGCGAAGCGCGATGGCGCAGCTGAATTACGTGTACAGCAAGCCCTTGCTGTGATTGATACCCAAAAACTGAATTTAGATCTAATTGCCTTACAAGGGGTTCCGCAGGGGAAAACAGAAACTGGTCCTGATGGGGAGGTCGTTGGTTCCGGTAAGCTTCTTAATGACTGGTGTATACAAAATGGTTGGCAGTTCGGAAGTTGCAAGGCTGATCTCGTGCTCTTATTTAATCCTAAAACCTTGCATGACTGTGAATGGAGAAGGATGTCGCAATATGCAGTACCCGTCATTGAATATAAAGGCACAATTCCTGAAGATGCATTTCAAGAAAAAATATTCTTTCTGGTCGGCCAAAATGAGTGGCTTGTGGTCAATAATATTCATTTAAAAAAAGAAGACGAAAATGGCGTGATTGATTTATTAATCGCTCCTAATAATAAAAAATATAATATTAAAGAACAAAGAGTGGTTAGACCTATTGTGATAGGCGATTCTGCCGGCAAACCGGTTTGTTTTGAGTGGAAGCAAAATCAAATGAATGCCCATGGTCATGAAAAGCTTGATTTTCATCGACTTACCGAGATAGATACTCAGCTTGATGCGAAAACGCAAGCATATTTAGGTAAGATGGGTATTACGCCTAAATTAATGACGAATCTTTCTGGCGGGACATTTTTGCGGTTGGAATACAAACAAGACAATGCGGTCGCAAAATTTTTTAGAAAAGAAGCTTTAACAGTGCCTGAAATACAAATGGGTGTAGACTTTGTCAGAATGCCTCTCGCAAAATTTCAAAATTATAGTCAAAAAGTAGCAACTTTTATTTCAGGATATCAATATATTCTTGATACTAATAAAATTAAAGCATTCCGATCTAATTTTGTTGCGAAAGCAGCTCTTGCGGATAAATGCGCATTAGAAGCTTGTATTTTGATTGAAGCAGAAAAACTTGGACACCCGACCGGACGAACAGCGCGATTGTGGGGAAATGCGGATAGTCCTGGACTTTTTCAAACAGGATCAAATCCAGTGCTGGGCGTGAGCCAAAAGACCGGCCAAGCCAATGATCATCGTCATGAGCCATAAAAAATTGGACCAGAGTCGATTATGCAAATCTCTGAATCCTAGGCTAGTGCTAGATTCAATTTTGTCGAAGCGATGCTTCATGTCGGATTCGAGCATATCTAATTTTTTTTCAATTCGTAACAAAGCCGAATTAATATGATTGACTTCAATTTTTAAAATTCGTGCTTCGTTACTGGCCATAGAACCCTCATTCTTGTTGGCTTTCATAAATTATAACTCCAAATCAATGTATTTAAAACAGAAGTCGTGAAAAAAAGCAGGAGAGAATATTAGAGAAGATCGCTAGACTAATCCCTTAAATATCAATTGTCAACGAACTTACAATCGCTGCAAATCATTAATCAACGCTTGCGTGATGAGAAGTAAGAGAAATATGAACCCCAACCGATAAAATAAAATCTGAAAACGCAGTGGAACAGGACGTCGAATAATCACTTCGATCAGTTGAAATAAAATATGTCCGCCATCGAGTCCAGGAATGGGTAAAATATTAATTAATCCAATGGAAATGCTTAAAAACGCGATAAAACTAAAAAACTGCACAAACCCATGATTCAATGCAACGCCCGCACTTTCAAAAATAGTAATGGGTCCGCCTAAACTGGAAAACGAAATTTTTCCCGTCAGTAATTTCCCAATCACTAAAAAATTCAGATAAGTAAAAATTTTAATTTCATACCAGGCGTGAGAAATGGATCCACTTAGATTATATTTTTGTGCACGCAAAAGCATTTTCGGCCATTCAAATTGCGGAGAAAAACCAATGTATCCATGTTGATGAAATAATAAATCGCGCTGAGAGCCCACTGGAATGGGAATAACCATTATTTTTTTATCTCGCAAAATTTTAAAATCCAGTTTTTTCAAAGGATTTTTATCAATAATTTCTTGCAAGTCATACCAATCAATGATTTTTTGATTGTTGACGGCGAGAATTTTATCGTTTGTTTTTAGAAGATTTTGCGCAGTCGAATGACGAGAAATTTTCCCGACCATCGCGGGAATTTTTGGTTCATACGGAACGATACCCAAACTATCCAATGGATCCGGTTTTAAATTATCAACTTTCCAGTGAGCTAGATTTAATTGATATTGATTATTTTTCGCTGAATTTAATTCTTTAGTGGTAAGTGTAATTTCAGTTTTGTCGCCAACATTTTGCAACAAACTGACAATAATCGAAGTCCAAGTCGGAGTTTTTTCATCATTGATACGAATAATTTCCTGATTCGGTTTGACGTGGGCTTCCGCCGCAATCGAATCCGGTTTGATTTGTCCAATAATAGGAACAATCCCGATAAATCCAATTAAAAAAAGTGAACAATAAATCAAAAACGCAAACAGTAAATTAAAAAAAGGACCGGCAGCGACAATCGCTAATTTTTTCCAGAAAGGTTGTCGATTGTAAGCGAAGGGCAAATCTTTTTTGGCAACTTCTTCTTCGGTTTCATCGACCATTTTGACATAACCGCCCAGAGGAATCGCAGCGATTACATATTCGGTGCCTTTTTTATCATGCAGACGAAAAAGGGCTTTACCAAAACCAATCGAGAATCGCAGGACCTTCACGCCAACTAAGCGGGCTATTAGAAAATGTCCGAATTCATGCACACCCACCACTAAAAAAATAGTGAGTATAATTCCCAAAATGGAAATCAACCAATAAAGCATGCCTTACACCTTGGAGTGGTGCGAGCGAATGCCGGCAGCACTTAATTTTTTCTGGATAGTGTCAGCACTCATCATGTCTTTAAAAGGTCCAATTTTTACGCGATATAATTCTCCGCCCTGATTTTGTGGCGTAATTTCAATGGGTGAAGTCACTAATGTAGCTAAACGGTCTTTCAGATGTTCCGCATAAAGTCGATTTTTAAACGCACCGACTTGTAAATAAACTGAGGAAGGTGCCGCAGGTTTTTTAGCAGCCGCATAAACATGGGTTTTTGTTTTATTATGCGCCCATAAATTTCTGTGCAAATTCGCATCCCAAGGATCAATCGCTTTCACATCGACATAAGCTGTACCGTGACCCACCATGCCGAGTTTTTTGGCAGCGACATAGGATAAATCAATAATTCGATTGTCTGCAAAAGGCCCTCGATCATTGACTTTAACGATGACTTTGCGGCCATTACGTAAATTGGTCACTTCTACATAGGTCGGTAAAGGCAGGGTGCGGTGTGCTGCTGTCATCGCCAGCATGTCATAGCGTTCACCGCTGGACGTTCTTTGTTTATGGAATTTGGTGCCATACCAAGAGGCGACCCCTCGTTCTTCATAATTTTTAGCGGTGTGCATCACATAATAACAGCGGCCATCCACTCGATAGCAGGGCATATTGCCATATTTCGCTAAATGTTCGCATTTCGGTTGCGCGTTGGGAATTTTTGAAACATCGACATCAAAGGGTGGCGGCCCGTCTTTTTTATGTAAGGTGGAGCAACCATTCAATAATGTAAAAGTAAATAACAGCAAACCCCATAAAATCCAGTTTGTTTTTCGATTGCTATATCCATGCAACATTATTTGATTTCTCCTTAAGGGCTGCAATGTAATAACTCAATTGATATACCGCCATGGCATACAGGTCACTGGAATTATATTGTTTAATGACATCGAAATTGTGATAACCCAACCAATATTCGTGGCCATAATACCCCTGCAATTGAATCACCTTATATTTAGAATAATCGAAATAGAGCGGCGTTGCACCTGCTTCCAGTAATTCGGGTTTGGAAATGGTGTGTGTATTTGTTAATCGAATTTGATAACGACCGCCATTGATGGAAGCAGGCATGGTAACGGGTTCATTGGTTTGCCAGCCATGGAGGCGATAATAATTGGCAATACTGCCGATTACATCGGGCACATTATGCGATAAATCAATTTTGCCGCTGCCAGAAAAATTAATTGCATAGCGGCGATAGCTACTGGGCATAAATTGCGGCTGCCCAATTGCACCTGCATAAGATCCCATCACTTTCAGCGGATCAAGATGTTGTTCACGTGAAAGTAATAAAAATTCTTCTAACTCATGTCTAAAAAAGGGCGCACGGGGTGAGTTGCCAAAGGCAATATTGGTCAGTGCATCGATAACAGGATAATTACCGGTATTTTTTCCATATTTTGTTTCAATACCAATGGTTGCAACGATGATACTAGCAGGGACACCATAGGTTTTTTCAGCGCGCTCCAACACATCCTGATATTTGTTCCAAAATGCAACGCCTTCGCGAATGCGCCATTCCGTAATTAATAGCATTTGGTAGGTGTACCAAGGTTTTTGTTCAGCCGGCGCTTTTAAACTGGAAAGGACTTGCGGTCTCTCTTTTACTTTACTAAAAATGGCAACTAACTCTTTCTCTTTAAAATGATGTTTTTTGACCATGGATTTAATAAAATTCTGAACGTCATGGCGTTTAGTAAACGTATTATCTGCGAAAGCCACAGGACAGCAAAAAATTAAAAGAACTACCAATAAACGTCTTAACATATTCATACCCTATGTTCCCAGTAATTTTCTGTGAGTTTGAATAGACATTAGAATACCGAAACTTGCCATCATCGTCACTATGGATGAACCGCCATAACTAATCAATGGCAGTGGCACGCCAACGACAGGCAGAATCCCAGTGACCATTCCCATGTTAATAAAAAATGAAAAGAAAAAGGTAAGCGTGAGACCACCTGCGAGCAATCGAGTAAAGGTATCTTGCGCATTAATAGTAATAACGAGTCCCCGAGCGATAATAATCATGAATAATAAAATGAGAATAGAACTGCCAACAAAACCAAATTCTTCACCACTGACCGCAAAAATAAAATCGGTCGCGCGTTCGGGTAAAAAATGCAAGTGCGATTGGGTGCCATTCAGCCAGCCTTTTCCAAACATGCCGCCGGAACCAATGGCAATTTTGGATTGAATGATATGGTAACCATTTCCTAGTGGATCTTTTTCCGGATTTAAAAAGGTAAGTACCCGCTGTCTTTGATAATTATGCATAAAAAACCATAAAATCGGCGTGCAGCAGGCAATAATGAAAGTGAGGATAGCCATAAAACGAAAACTGAGCCCCGCTAAAAACAGCACGCTGAGGCCCGCAACCATCAAGATGACGCCAGTGCCAAGATCCGGCTGTTTTGCCGCAAGAATCGCGGGAACAAAAATAATGATTCCAGCAAAAATGACCGAGCGGATTTTAAGCGGCAAATGAATTTTATGAAAATGCCAAGCTAGAAACATTGGGATCGCCAGTTTCATTAATTCAGACGGCTGAAATTTAAAAAAGCCAAGATTGAGCCAACGCGGTGCGCCATTACCCATGTGTCCAACAATTAAAACGGCAACTAATAAAACCAGCCCGATCAGATAAAGCGGCAGTGCCCAAAATTGATAAGTGCGCGGGGGAATTTGCGCAAAGACAAACATCACAGCCGCCGCAATGCCAAACCGAATTCCTTGTTGTTGAACAATATCTTTATTTTGACCGCTGGCGCTATACAAAATCAGCAATCCCAACAGCACTAATAAAATCAGCGCCAATAATAAAGGCACATCGATATGTAGACTCTGCCAAATACTGCGCGAGCGCTCGTTACTGAATTTTTGTTTGAGGATATCACTGAACGTCATAAGGTGTGCCCTCAATAATATCGTGATTGGTGTCCTGTGTCTTATCCGTCGGTGCGGGAGCATTCAAGGTTTGTGGTCCCACGAGATAATAATCAAAAATTTTGCGAGCTATAACGCTTGCTTGATTACTGTTTTCAACAATAATCGCTAAAGCAATTTGGGGATTTTCAACGGGTGCAAACGCGATAAAAACAGAGTGGTCGCGCAATCGTTCTGGCCAATTATCTTGATTTTCATGATCGTTTTCATAATTGGTTTTTCGGATGACTTGTACGGTTCCGGTTTTAGCAGCAACGGTGTAAGGCGCATCTCTTCCGAATCGATAACCCGTACCGGAATCGGATCGGATGACATCTTGCATCGCAGTAATCACGATGTCCCAGTAATGATTATTATTCAACGTAATTTTGTAGGGCGTTGTGACCGATTCCGACATCATGGCTTTTCCAGGTTCTTGCTGTGCGAGCAATAAATGTGGAGTAATTCGTACACCTCGATTAGCAAGCGTTGCGACACCTTGTGCAAGTTGCAGCGGTGTTGCTTGCATAAAACCTTGCCCAATTCCGGCATTAATTGTGTCACCCGGAAACCAGTTCATGCCTTTAACGCGGCGTTTCCATTCGGGCGTTGCAACATTTCCCGGTAATTCGTCTTCTAAATCAACTCCGGATAATTGACCAAAACCAAACTGATTAAGAATTTGATCCATGCGTTCTATTCCCATGCGTGATGCAAGTTCATAGAAAAAAGTGTCGCAGGAAGTAATAATTGCTTTGCTTACATTAACAATACCATGACCATATTTTTTATGATCATGAAAAATATGGTCGCTATTTTTTAATTGAAACCAGCCTGGATCTTGAATAGAGAAATGTTCATCAATGATCCCGGTATTTAAACCCTGTAAAGCGTAATAGGGTTTAATGGTTGAACCTAATGGATAGAGCCCGCGCAACGCTCGATCATAGAGTGGGCGGTCCAGTGAATCTTGCAATGTTTTGTAATCCTGTGTGCTGACGCCAGTGACAAAAATATTCGGATCGTAAGTGGGTTCGCTCACCATCGCGAGAATTTGTCCGGTGCTTGGCTGAATAGCAACCACTGCGCCGCGATGACCGTCGAGTGCTTTTTCAACGGCTTGCTGTAATTTACTATCGAGCGTGAGATAAACATTTTGGCCAGGAACGGATTTAATGCGATTTAATACGCGTACCGGTTCGCCGCTTGCATCATTTTCCACTTGTTCATAACCGACGGTGCCGTGTAATTCATCTTCGTAAAATTTTTCGATGCCTGTTTTTCCTATGTAATTACTGGCGCTGTAATTGGCGACATCAATTTCATCTAATTCCTGCGGATTAATTCGTCCAACATAGCCAAGAACGTGAGTAAAACTATCGCCAAAAGGATAATGCCGCATCAAACGCGCTTTCACGATCACGCCAGGAAATTGATACTGATGATCAGCAAACGTGGCGACTTCATCTTCAGTCAGTCGCATTTTCAAAGGAATTTCATCAAAACGGCGATGTTCTTTTAATTGTTTTTGAAATTGCGCGATTTCAAGATCGGTTAAGGGAATGATTTTAGTGATCTGAGATAACAACATGGCCATATTATCAATTTTATCTGGCACCACATCTAAACTAAAAATGGGAATATTTTCCGCGAGCACCACGCCGTTTCTATCAAAGATCAAACCACGAGTTGGTTCAACAGGTACAAGGTCCAGCCAGTTTTTTTTCGACAGAGTGGTGTACAAATCATTTTTAGCTAACTGCAGATAAGCGAGACGTCCAATTAAACAAAAAATCAGCAAAAACATCAGGACCAAGCCAATGATCGCCCGATTTTTGATCAACTGAATTTCTTGGACATGATCTTTTATGAGTATTCTTCGCATGCGACTAAGTTTACTGGAACTATGGAGCAAATTCTACCAAGAACATTCTGGGATAGCCCGTCATTGCGAAGCGTGCTTTTTACGCTGAAGCAATCTTTCGGAGATTGCTTCGCCCTGAAAAACAGGGCTCGCAATGACGGGTTCTGATCAGAATCGATATCCTATTGTTAACAACAACGGTATGGTGATTCCTGAATTATTTGAACTGAGCGAGCCATTCGAATAATGCATGCCAGTTAACGTGGCATAAAAACGCCGTTCCGCACCAAACGCCGCCCCAACCCCAATTTGATCTTGAAAGGCAAAGTGCTCACCGTCATTTTTCCTCGCGAATCGGGTTCTGCTGAGATAACTAAGTCCAATGCTCGCTTCAACATAAGGCGAAATTTTACAGGTTTTTATCCAGTAATATCGAAAATAGGGTGCAACAGAATAAGTGCTAAGTTGTTTTTCGCAAGTAGCTGAATTCGTTCGCCAATATCCATAGCCCGCATCAAAATAGATTTGCAAATGTTCCCAGTTAAAATTTGCCGGTTGATAAGTGACTGCCGCTCGCCAGCCTTTGACGTTGCTCGGATCATCGGAGATGAGAAGATAAGAATAACTAAGGCCCCAAGGGGATGCGTAAGCGATATCAAAATAAAAAAGTGACAAAAGGCCAATTAAAAAAAAGATTAATTTCCGTATTGCCACACTTGATTTCCTTGTCAACGCGTTAACAGGCGAACATCATAAGGGGAATCAAAAACAGAAGCAAATCCAAATTTTTTTAGACAGGAGATAAAGAATCATTAATAATCTATTGATTTTATTATAATTCCCAGTTAATAAACTCTTAAGGGAAATGAATTATAATATAAAAATAATACCTCAAGAGAACTCTAGTATGGCAACAGATAGCTCGCCGTTACTACAATCAAGTAATCAATCAGGTTCTGAAATGGATCCTGAGTTTTTAAAAATTTTAGAGCGGTTTCACATCACACAAAAAAAATGGAATAAATTACAAGTTGACCTCATAAAGCACGGCAATCAAGTACAATTCAATCAATTGAAACAAACGCTCGAAGACATTTTTGAAATGTCGGAGGCAATTGCAAAAAATCATCAGCACAAATTCAGTGATTATGCTTTAATTAATTGGTCTGGGATTTTGGCGGGGACCATTGATCCTAAAATTAGCACAGTGATTGCTCCGCAATTAAATATGTTTGCTAAAAGAGCCGATTCAACCAGTACTGTTTTATATTTAATATTAAATGCTGTTAGCTTAGGACTCGCGTTTCTTACGAATGTCAATTTAGGCCCGATAGAATCGGCCAAACCTTATTTAGAAGCCTCCGCTTCACCGCAAGGTGCATTTTGGAATTACTATGATGGTGTGATGGGTTTGGGATTGGCATTGCGTCAATGGAAACAAGGTGAAAAAGGAATGGCAGGCGCTAATATTTTTTCATCGGTTCAAGTAATTGCTGCTACTATAACCGCACAGATAGGAACTTATGCACCCACGACGCTCGCCTTATCAGCGTCGACTATCACAGGCTTAATGGGTTTTTCATTTGCTTTGAGCATGGCAATCAGTTGTGCTTTGGAACTTGCTGAAGTCGAGAAGTGTGATAAACGAATTAAGTCATTAGAAAAAGAATTAAATGTAAATGAAAAAAAATTAGAAAACCTACATATATCATTCGACGAAAAAGCCCAACCAGACGTAATTAAGCGTTATCAAGAACGCTCCATTTTAATTAGAAAATCAATCTTAATCGAAAAAGCAAAACGAGATAATCATATCCGAAGTGCTAAATCCTGGGCTGCTTGTGCGTTTGCGATGACAGCAGTCGCCGTTGCGGCTTATGTTGGCCTGAGTGCGGTCACGCTAGGTGCCGTGCCGATTGCTACAGTTCTCATTGGATTTGTCGCATTTTTAACAGGTGTGATTCGTAAAAAAATCGTGAGCAACGTAGATTATGTTGCTAATGCACAAAAAGGATTAACGGGTGAGAATTCACTGTTCAATCGATTAAATAAATTAATTGATGCAAAACCTCCGATTATTGACTTTACTCGAGCGGTTAAGATTGATGGAAAGAAAGATATAACAATGAAATTGTATCTGGAAGAGTTGATTGCTAAAGATCCAGAAAAAGCAACTAACTTAATATATGCATTAGAAAATAAAAAAATGGATGACTTTGAAGCGCACTTAAAAAAATATCGCTGGGTTTCCAGTGGAATGACCACGGGGTTCAAAATTTTCAAAGCGCTGGAAGAAAAATTCCAGCCGGGA